>NZ_DASZWC010000029.1:0-8749 GCF_035546795.1 Amycolatopsis sp. | reverse complement strand
CGACGGTTGCCGAAGCGCCGACGTGCGTCGCGGGCGGCTGTCGCTGCCCAGTCCCTGACCTCGTTCGTCGTCTCCCGGACTGAGCCGGCCATCCGGTCGCGGCGGCCCTCCGACCTCATGCTGCGATTCCCTGTCGCCCGGCCGACGGCCTGCTTCGCATTGCCGACCAGCTGGCGCGACCTGCTCTTGGCCCTCTCCAGAACGCTCATCAGTCCTCCTTATGACCACTGCACGATCCGGTTACCCAGCCTGCGCCGGGGTCACACGTCGCGGTGGTTCGCGAAGAACGCGTCCATCAGCTCGGCGCACTCGTCCGCCAGCACACCGCCGACCACCTCGGGACGATGGTTGAGCCGCCGGTCCCGGACCACATCCCAGAGCGAACCCACGGCCCCGGTCCGCGGCTCCCAGGCACCGAACACCACCCGCGAGATCCGCGCGAGCACCAGCGCGCCGGCGCACATCGTGCAGGGCTCCACGGTGACGGCGAGGGTGCAGCCCGCCAAGCGCCAGCCGTCGCCGTATACGCGCGCCGCTTCGCGCAGGGCGAGGATCTCCGCGTGGGCCGTCGGGTCGCCAAGCTCTTCGCGCGCGTTGCGGGCGCCGGCCAGGAGTTTGCCGTCCGGCGCGAACACCGCCGCGCCGATCGGAACGTCCGGCCCGGCCGAGCGGGCGGCGTCGAGTGCGACGCGGATCAGCTCGGCGTCCCGCATCAGAGCTCGTCGAGCAGCGGCGTCAACTCGGCGTCGAAGCCACAACGCTGGGCGATCATCTGCAGCTGTTCATCCGGGTACAGGTCCACCTCACCAGCGATGACCTCCAGCTCCGGCCCCGGCAATCCGACGTCGGCGAGGATGTCGAGGTCGCCCTCCGGCCAGATCGACTCGTCCTCCTCGTCCGGCGGATCCGCGCGCAACAGGTCGAGCACGTCCGCGGCGATGTCGTAGTCCAGCGCCGCCGCGGCGTCCGACAACAGCAACGAGGGCCCGCGCGGGCTCGGCCGGACGATCACGAAGAACTCGTCGTCGACCGCCAGCAGCCCGAAAACCGCACCGGTGGAACGCATCTTGGCCAGCTCGGTGATCGCCGCGTCCAGGCTGGCGAGCGCCTCGGAGTCGAGCGCGCTGCACCGCCACCGGCCGTCCTCCCGAACCACGGCTACCGCGAACCCCGCGACCGGCTCCTTCACCGCCATGCCGCACACCGTATACCTGTCAAAAGCCACCATGGGTGAGGATCGACTTATGACCGGACCCACTGACCTGCCTTCCCTGCCGGACGCCCGTCTCGCCGGGCTGCGGGCCGAGGCGGAAGCCCTCCAAGCGGACACCGTCGCGCTCAGGCGCGAGATCCACCGTTCCCCCGAACGAGGCCTCCAGCTACCCGGGACGCAGGCGAAGATCCAACGCGCACTGGAAGGGTTGCCGCTGGAGATCACGCTCGGCAAAAGCACCACCTCCGTGACCGGGGTGCTGCGCGGCGGGCAGCCAGGGCCCGCGGTGCTCCTGCGCGGGGACATGGACGCCCTGCCGCTGCAGGAGGAAACGGGCCTGGAGTACGCGTCGACCGTCGAGGGTTCGATGCACGCCTGCGGACACGACACCCATGTAGCGATGCTCGTGTCTGCGGCGAAACTGCTGACACGGCACGTCGACGAGCTCGCCGGCTCGGTCGTCTTCATGTTCCAGCCCGGCGAAGAAGGCTTCCACGGCGCGCGGCACATGATCCATGAAGGTGTGCTGGACGCGGCCGGGGAACGGGTCGAGCGGGCGTTCGGGCTGCACACCTACGCGAACATGCCCGCCGGTCAGATCCACACCCGGCCGGGGCCGCTGATGGCGTCCGCCGACACGTTCAGCGTGCAGGTGATCGGCAAGGGTGGGCACGGTTCGGCGCCGCACCACAACATCGACCCGGTGCCCGCGGCCGCGGCCATGGTCGGCGCGCTGCAGACGTTGATCACCCGGCGGGTGAGCGTGTTCGATCCGGCGGTGCTGTCCGTGACCCGGATCGCGGCCGGCACGACGACGAACATCATCCCGGAAACCGCCGAGCTGGAGGGCACGATCCGGTCCCTGTCCGAGAGCACGAGGGCGTTCGTCCGGGCCGAGCTGCCGAAGGTGTGCGAAGCGGTGGGTTCGGCGCACGGTTGCCGCGTCTACGCCGACATCGAGCCTGGTTACCCGGTGACGGTGAACGATCCGCTGGAAGCCAGCCGCGTGCTTGCGCTCGCCCGCGAGGTGCTGGGCGAAGACCAGGCCGTGGTGATGCGCGACCCGATCATGGGTGCCGAGGACTTTTCGTATGTGCTGCAACGGGTTCCCGGGGCATTCGCCTTCCTCGGCGCCTGCCCGCCTGGCACCGATCCCAGCGAAGCCGCCGCGAACCACTCCAACCGCGTCACCTATGAGGAAAGCGCTTTCGCCGCCGGTGTCGCCATGTACGCGGCGTTCGCGCTGGACGCCCTGCGCCCGGCGAGCCGAACACTGGCAGGATGACGCCCCGTGCGAGACGTATGCGTGATCGGACTCGGGTTGATCGGCGGCTCGCTGCTGCGCGCCGCCGCCGCGGTCGGCCGGGAGGTGTGGGGCGCGACGGAGTCGGAAGCCGACGCCGCCGCGGCCGCCGCCGACGGTTTCGACACCACGACCGACCTGGAGGCGGCGCTGCAAAGAGCCGCCGAGCAGGACGCCATGGTCGTGCTCGCGGTACCGCTGACCGCGGTCGACGAGGTGGTGCGCAAGGTCGGGCAGCACGCTCCGAAGTGCCTGCTGACCGATGTCACGAGCGTGAAGTCCGCCGTTCGGGCCTCCGTACGCGGCTTCGCACCCGAAGCGCGCTTCGTCGGTGGGCACCCCATGGCGGGCACGTCCGAGTCGGGCTGGCGCGCCGGTAATTCAGCGCTGTTCGGTGGCGCGGCGTGGGTGGTGTGCGTCGAGGACGACACCGATCTGCACGCCTGGGCCGAGGTGGCGCGGCTGGCGCTCGAAGTGGGCTCCCACGTAGTGCCGCTCGGGGCAGAGGCGCACGACGAAGCCGTCGCACGGATCTCGCACCTGCCGCACCTGCTCGCGGCCGTGCTGGCGACGGTCGGCGCGCAGGGCGGCCCGTTGGCGATGGCGCTGGCCGCGGGTTCGTACACCGATGGCACGCGGGTGGCCGGCACGCGCCCGGAACTGGTGCGCGCGATGACCGAGGGCAACCGCGACGCGCTGCTGCCGGTGCTGGACGAGGCGCTCGGCCGGCTTGGCGCGATGCGCGGCTCGCTGGCGTCGACGGGCGGCCTGGCAGCGACCATCAACGCAGGTCACGAGGGTTCGCAAGCGTTTGCGCGGGCTCGCGAGGCGACGCCGACGGGTGTGCGGGTAAGCCTGGACGCCCCGGACGCGCGCGACGGCCTGCGCGCGCTCGGCGAACGCGGCGGCCGCATCACCTCGATCACCGATGACACCGCCATCGGCGAGGTCGCGTAGCCGGGCGGCCTATTCCGGGCCGGGGTCGCTCTGGTTCTTGTGCAGGAAGTCCTTCGCCTTCGTGCTCACGTTGTCGATCTTGCCGGAGTGCTGGCCGAACTTGGACTTGGCGAAACCGCTCGCCTTGTCGATGCCGTGCTCGATCTTCTCCGCGTTGTCGTCCAGCGCCTGCTGCGCCTTCTTCTTGATTTCGTCGAAATTGATGCCCATGCGACCATCACACCCCAAACTCCCCGGAAATGCACCACGAGCGGAAGGGCTCCGATGCCGAACACCTTCTCCTTCGAAGTCGTCCGCACCAGCAGCGCGCCGCCGGCGAAGCTGTTCGCGCTGGAGGTGGACGGGGCGCACTGGTCGGACTGGGCGAAACCGCTGGTCCCGCAGAGCTCCTGGCAGAGGTGGGCCGATCCGGTCGGCGGGGTCGGTGCGATCCGGCGCGTGGGGCTCTTCCCGGTGCTGATGTTCGAGGAAACGCTTGAGTACGAGCAGGACCGGCGCCACGTCTACACGTTGGCCCGCTCCGCCCCGGTCAACGACTATCGCTCCGAGGTGCTGTTCACCCCGACCGCGGATGGCGGCACCGAGCTGCGCTGGCGAGGGTCGTTCACCGAGAAACTGCCCGGAACCGGCCCGGTGATACGACGGCTCCTGCACGGCGCGATCCTTTTCGTGTCGGCGAAACTGGTGCGCGCCGCCGAGCGTTCGTCCTAAAAGGCCGGTCTAACCCGCGCCCAGGCAAAGGAAAGGCCGCCGCAGGGGGTCGACGGCGGTGGCTTCCGCGAGGGCCAGTGCGGGCGAGGTGCCGGAAGCCATGCGGCGGTGCAGGTCGGTCATCGCGTCGGCGGCCGCGCGGTCACCGACGCGGGCGATGGCGCCGACGACGGCGCGGGAGCCGCTCGCCAGCAGGGCCCCGGCGAAGCCCAGCGCTTCCTCGCCCGGGCGGATGTGGCTCATGGCGAGCTCGCAGGCGGCCAGCACGACCCGCTCCGGCGGGTGCTCCAGCCGGGCGGCCTCGTGCGCGAACAACGGGCCGTCGATGAGGTCGAGCCGCGAGAACAGCGCGTTCGCGGGCTCGTGTGCGCCGTGCGCGACCAGGTGCGCCAGGCCGGAACCGTCGAGCGCCTTCAGCACCGCCTCGCTGGTCGCGTCGTGCCCGTCGACCAGCGTGGCGTCGGGATACACCGAACGCAGCTCGCGCACCTCACCGATCGCCCCGGGCACGCCGGGGCCGCCGACGAGCACGACGGGCTCGGGGCGGTTGCGCTCGGCCGCGGTCAACCACGCCGTGGCCGAGGGGGCGATGGACAACGGGCGCCCGCGCAACGTCGGCAGCGCGGCCCATGGCAAGGCGTACAGGTCCCCGAACGGCACGATCACCAGCTCGCGGTCGCCGATCGCGTCGGCCAGCGGGCGGACCAGCAGTTCGTCGAGCAGCTTCGCGCGCTTCTCCGCCGAGGCTGTCACGGCGGCCACCAACGGCGCGGCCAGGTGATCCGGGGCGAGCACGTTCAGGTCCGCGTGCAGCTGTTTGGTGATCTCCACGGTCTCGCCCAGCGGACCGAGGCGCAGCAAGCGGAACCGGCCGTCGCGCACAACCACCGCCCACACCGAGCCGCCGTGCCCGACGAGACTGACGAGCACCCGGTCGCCGAGCTGCTCGGCGACATCCTCCGGCGCCGACACTGGCCGCGGTTTGCCCCATTGGCTGGTGTACCAGCCCAACCGGCCCGCTTCGCGCTGCAGCTGGCGGTAGCGCTGCTCCAGCGCCGTCACCGGCTTGCCTTCCAGCCGGTCCTGCTGCGCGGCGCGCTGCACGTGACGCATCTCTGTGATCAGCCGCGCCAGCACGGGATCCGCGATCGCCGGCAGCGGTTCGTAGCGGTACACCTGTGCGCGAGTTCGTTCCTGCCAAACGAAAAGCCGTCGTGCACCGGCGTGCCCGCGCGCCCGTTCGAGCACCAGGCCGGCGGCGAGCCTGCCCAGTTCCTGGCCGTGCACCGCGGTGCCGCACACCAGATCCAGCCCACCCATCCGGTCGCGCACCAGGCTCAGCTCGACGAACCCGGCCCGCGCCTGCGCCAGCGCGGCGCGTGAGTTTTCCTTCGCCACAGCCAATTCCGCCCGGCACAGCCGCAGCAGCATCACGTGGTCGATCGGCGTGGTCTGGCGCGGTTTCGGTACCTGCGCGAGCAGTTCCTCCGCCTCGCCCACCGCGCCACGGCGCAGAAGCAACCGCACAGCAAGCAATCGCGCCGCGGCGGCCTCGTCCCGCAGGCCGAGTTCGCCCAGCCGCCCGGCGTGCTCGACGAGCCGGCCGGGCAACCGCGCCGACGGCCGACGAGTGCCCTCCAACGCCTCCAAAGCATCGGCACGCAACCGGGCCAGCGCCGCGACCTCGGCCCACCTTTCGTTGCTGCGCCTGAGGAAGTGCCGCCGCGCGGACATCGCGAACTGCCGGGCCAGCGGGTAGTCGCCGTCCAGGATCGCCGCACCGGCACGGGTCACCTCGGCCTCGGCGTAGTCCTGCATCACCCGGTTCTTCTTCAGACCGGGCAACGCCTCCTCCAGATGGCGGGCCGCCTCCTCGGCGAGCCCGGCCGTCAGCAGCGCCCTTGCCTGATCCATCCGAAGGCGCGGCAACGAACCCGGGCCCGCGTCGGCCAGCATCCGGGCGGCCTGCTCGTACTGGTCGAGCGCGGCCGGGATGTCGCCGACCAGCTGTGCCCTGTCACCGAGGTTGTGCCGGACTTTCCCTTCCAGCCGCCGGTTTCCGTGTCGGATCGCGAGTTCGAGACACCGGTTGAGGTCGACGAGTGCGGCGTCCGGCCGGTTCGCCGCGAGGTTCACGTACGCCCGGTTCATCAGATTGTTCGAGAACAACAACCAGTCGTCCGGGGCTTCGCGCTCCAGCACCGGCAGCGCGGCGTCGAACTGCGCCAGCGATTCGGCGGGCCTGCCGACCCGGAACAGCATGAGCGCGTGCTGCAACCCGGCGATCGCCTCCATCGTGGCGCGCCGGGAGTTCTCGGGCAGCTGCCGAAGGTGACTCCGCGCGGCTTCCAGATGGACGAGCCCGGCCTTCATCGACGTGGTCTCCACCTCGGCCGAAGCGAGGCTGATCAGGATCCGCGCGCGTAACTCCAGCCAGTCCTCATCCGCCACACCGGACGCATCGAGTTGCCTGAGCGCCCTGGTGAACAGGCGAGCGGCCTGCGCGGGACCGTGATCGGCCGCGGCGGCTCGGCCACGTCGGTACAGCCGGCCTGCGGCCGCGAGCACGCGTTGCTGGCGGGACACACGACCTATCTGAGCACACCCTGAATCCGGGCGTACGGCCGGTAACCCTAGAGAACCACCGCGGGAGTGACCACTGTGCGGTCGCATCCGGCACCGCCGACCGAGATCACGATCTGGGTGGTGCCGCGCGGCACTTCCTCCAGGACGAAGCGGCCACCCTCGTCGGCCGTGGTCTGCGACGAACCGTGCTCGGCCACCCGCACCTCGACCCCGTGCACCCCGGCGGGCACCAGCCAGCCGTCGATCCGGTGCGATCTGCCGGTGCGGGTGAGGTTGATCATCACGGTCAGATCGCTCACGGTGAAGGTGATCGTGCCCTGGTCGACGCTGCTGCGGACGCCCGCGAGCTCGTCGTCGCGCACCCAGCGGGCCACTTCCACGTCGAGGTTTTCCAGCTCCAGCGCGAATTCCACGCGTTCGACCAGTCCCGCGGGCGGCGGGTCGGCCATCGCGATGACGCGGCCGAGCTCGGCGAGCAGCAGTTCGTCGTCCGGTTGGGCGCCGCCCTCCGGCACTTGTGTCTCACTCACGCGCTGCCCCCTTCGCTGTTCAGCAGTTCACGCATCGTTTTCAGGCAGCGGCCGCGATTGGGTCCGATACTGCCGCGCGGCATCTGGAGCGTTTCGGCGACGGCCCGGTACTCGGCGCGCCCGTCGAGCACCGTGAGCCGCAACAGGTGCTGGCAGCGCTGCGGAAGCTTGCTGAACGCCGCCCAGATCTTGCGATCCCGTTCGGTGCGCAGCGCTTCGGCCTCCGGCGCGGGCAGGGTGCTCGGCACCGACTCCGTCATCTCGTCGGTGAGCGGCACCGGCGGCGCCTTCCGGCCGTTGACCCGCTGGGCCTCGTGCCGCGCGGTGGTGACCAGCCAGCCGGCCAGCGCCTTCGGTTCGCGGAGCTGGTCGAGATGGCTGAGCAGGGCGAGCCACACCGTCTGGACCACGTCCTCGGCGGTGTGCTTGTCCAGCCCCTGGCCGCGGGCGACGTTCCACACCAGTGGGGTCAGCTCGCGGACGAGGCGGTTCAGCCCCTTCTTGTTCCCTTCGCGCGCCGCGTTGAGACAGGCGGCGAACAGCTCGGGACCGCGCAGTCCCTCCCATGGAGGATCCGCCTCGGCGGTATGGACTTCCGTCACCCCATTCGCCCCCGCTCTCAGATTTACGCTCCTCGGTCAGCGCAGGCAGTATCCCGCTCTCGACGGAAACAGAGCGGGTCAGCCACCACCAGATACAAAAGTCACTCGTTCGGTCCAACGTCCTCGGTTGCGGACAGTATGAACGTGACGGAGCGGCGCGGTTCCCCCTCCCAAGGCCGCGCCAGCTCCGCCCGCACCAGATGCCGACCGGCGCCGACGATGTCGAACGCCAGCCGGCGAATCCCCCCTGCACCCGGTGGCCGCTCCCCCCGCGCCACCACACCCAGGTGGCCGTCCCCCCGGACGTGCTCGTCCGCGACCACCCGGACCGTGTCCGGAAGTTGCCAGCGCCACTGGTAACCCGAAGTCTTGGCCTCCGGGAGCCGCAGCTCCACGGTGTCCCCGACACGCACTTCGGCCGTTTCCCCCGCGTCGGCCTGTGCCAGCCGGACCAGTGCCACCGGTTCCTCCTCACGGTCCGCTGGGAGGTGGTGGCCGGCGGCCCCCTCGGCTGCCGGCCACCACCAGCTTCATGACGTCAGACCAACAGCTGGTCGATTTGCCCGTTCGCGTCCTGGTGGTACGACACTGGCAAACCGTTGACCTTGGCCAGCAACGCGAGCGTGGTGAGCGGGTTGCGGCCCGATTCCGAGCCCGCGAGCCGCTTCCAGCCCTCGCCTCCGATCAGCGCCCACACCCCGGGCTGCGTGCTGCCGCTCCAGACGTTCTGGATCAGCCGGCCTGCCACCCAGCCGTTCGAAGCGGCCGGCGTGGTGACCACACCGCCGTTGGGCGTGGGCACCGTGCCGGTAACGACCGGCGGGGTGTTGGGCTCGAAGTTCCCACC
>NZ_DASZWC010000028.1:0-171320 GCF_035546795.1 Amycolatopsis sp. | reverse complement strand
GCCGTGCTCGCCGCGTTGACGATCGCCGCCGCGGGGGTCGCCACCCCCGCGCTGGCCACGCCGAGCACCGACGTCCTGATCGGTGAGGTCTACGGCGGCGGTGGCAACGCCGGGGCCACGCTCACCAGCGACTTCATCGAGCTGACCAACGCGAGCGGCGCGGCGAGCCTGGACGGCTGGAGCGTGCAGTACCTGCCCGCGTCACCGAGCGCGTCGAGCAAATGGCAGGTCACGCCGTTGACCGGGAGCGTCGCCGCGGGAGGCCGCTACCTCGTCGGCGAGTCGAAGGGCGCCGGCGGAACCGTCGAGCTGCCGACACCGGATGCGACGGGCAGCATCGCGCTCGCGGCCGGCGCGGGCACGGTCGCGCTCGTGCACGGCACCACCGCGCTGACCTGCCTCACTGCCGCCGACTGCGCCGCGGACACCACGATCCACGACCTCGTCGGCTACGGCACGGCCGTCGTCCGGGAGACCAACCCGGCGCCGGCGGCGAGCAACACCACCTCCGTCTCGCGTACCGGCGCCGACACCGACGACAACTCCGCCGACTTCACCGCCGGGGAGCCGACCCCGGTCAACGGAAACGGCGATACTCCGGGTGGCGGCACCCCGCCGGTCGCCGCGCGTATCCACGACATCCAGGGCACCACCAGGGTTTCCCCGCTCAAGGGCCAGAAGGTCACCGGCGTGACCGGTGTCGTCACCGCGCTGCGAACTTTTGGCTCCTCGCGCGGTTTCTGGTTCACCGACCCCCAGCCCGACACCGATCCGCGCACCAGCGAAGGCCTGTTCGTCTTCACCGGTTCGACCACACCGCAGGTCGCCGTCGGGGACGCGGTGACCGCGAGCGGCACCGTCAGCGAGTACTACCCGGACGACCCGAACAACTCGATCTACCAGTCGACCACCGAGCTGGCCGGTCCACAGTGGACGATCCAGTCGAGCGGAAATCCCCTGCCGGCACCGACTGTCATCAATCCGGACACCGTCCCGGAAGTGCTGGCCCCACAGATCGGCGGCAACATCGAGGGCCTCGCGCTGGAACCCGCCAAGTACTCCCTGGACTTCTGGGAAGCGCACGAGGGCGAGAACGTCAGCATTTCCGACGCTCGCGTGGTCGGCCCGACCACGGCCTACAACGAGCTTTACGTGACCACCAAACCGAACCAGCACCCGGACGCCCGCGGTGGCACCGTCTACTCCGGCTACGACCAGAACAACACCGGGGTGCTCAAGGTCGAGTCGCTGATTCCGTTCGCGCAGCGGCCCTTCCCGGTCGTCAACACCGGTGACACGCTGACCGGCATCACCACCGGCCCGGTCGAGTACGACTCCTTCGGCGGCTACACCCTGCAGGCGACCGTTCTCGGCGGAGTCAAGGACGGCGGCACGCAACCCGAGGTCACCCGCAAACAGCGCGGCGACGAACTCGCGGTGGCCACCTACAACGTCGAGAATCTGTCCGCTGTGGACAGTCAGGACAAGTTCGACCGGCTGGCGCACGGCATCGTGGACAACCTGCGCTCGCCGGACGTGGTCACGCTGGAGGAGATCCAGGACAACAACGGCGCCGACGGCAACGGCGACGGAGTGGTCGCGGCGGACCAGACGCTGCAGAAGTTCACCGACGCGATCGCCGCCGCCGGCGGGCCACGCTACGAATGGCGTGAGATCGACCCGCAGGACCGCACGGACGGCGGCGAGCCAGGCGGGAACATCCGGGTCGGTTTCCTGTTCAACCCGAAGCGAGTGTCCTTTGTGGACCGCCCGGGCGGGGATGCGACCACCGCGGTCTCGGTGGTGCCGGAGCGCGGCAAGACGCACCTGTCAGCCTCGCCCGGTCGCGTGGACCCGACGAACGCAGCGTGGACCGACAGTCGCAAACCCCTGGCAGGCGAGTTCGTTTTCCACGGGCAGACGGTGTTCGTGATCGCGAACCACTTCAACTCCAAGGGCGGCGACCAGCCGACACACGGCCGCTACCAGCCGCCGACGCGCAGTTCCGAGGTACAGCGCGGGCAGCAGGCCCAGGTGCTGCGCGGGTTCGTGGACCAGATCCTCGCGGCCGACCGGAATGCCAACGTGATCGTGGCCGGTGACCTGAACGACTACCAGTTCTCCCCGGCGGTGCAGACGCTCACCAAGGGCGGAACGCTGACCGACCTCATCGGGACGCTCCCGCCCAGCGAGCGCTACAGCTATGTCTACGAGGGCAATTCCCAGGTGCTGGACCACATTCTCACCTCGAAGAGCCCCCGCGACGTGGACTACGACGTGGTGCACATCAACTCCGAGTTCGCCACCCAGGCCAGCGACCACGACCCGCAGATCGTCCGGTTCAAGCCAGGGGTGTGCAGCTGAATTCGGATCTCGACAGGCCGTCTCGTTCGGGTTTCACTCGACGTGGCGTGCGTCGTGTCAGGGATTGCCACGCGGCCGGGCTGTAACACGGCCGCGTGGTTGCCGATCCCTAGGCGACGCACGCATCACGAGAAGGAGACGGCACCGTGACTGCCACCCGACGCCTGTTCACCAGCGAATCGGTGACCGAGGGCCATCCCGACAAGATGTGTGACGCAATCAGCGACACCATCCTCGACGCGCTGCTGGCCGCGGATCCGCGCAGCCGGGTCGCGGTCGAGTCGCTGATCACCACCGGTCAGGTGCACGTGGCCGGGGAGGTGACCACCGAGGCGTACGTGGACGTGCCGACGCTGGTGCGCGCGAAAATCCTGGACATCGGCTATGACTCCTCCGCGAAGGGCTTCGACGGCACGTCCTGCGGGGTCAACGTCGCGATCGGCGCGCAGTCCCCGGACATCGCGCAGGGCGTGAACACCGCGTACGAGTCCCGTCTGGAGAACGCGCTCGACGAGATCGACCGCCAGGGCGCCGGTGACCAAGGGCTGATGTTCGGCTACGCCTGCGGCGACACCCCCGAGCTGATGCCGTTGCCGATCGCGCTGGCGCACCGGTTGGCCCGCCGGCTGACGGAGGTCCGCAAGAGCGGCGCGGTGCCATACCTGCGCCCCGACGGCAAGACGCAGGTGACCATCGAATACGCCGGGGACGCGCCGGTGCGGCTGGACACCGTGGTCATCTCCAGCCAGCACGCCGAGGGCATCGACCTCGACGCCATGCTGACGCCCGACCTGATCGAGCAGGTGATCCGGCCCGAGGTGGCGAAACTCGGCCTGGACGTGGGCGAAGCCAGGATCCTGATCAACCCCACCGGCCGGTTCGTGGTCGGCGGGCCGATGGGCGACGCCGGGCTGACCGGGCGCAAGATCATCGTCGACACCTATGGCGGGATGGCCCGGCACGGCGGCGGCGCGTTCTCCGGCAAGGATCCGTCCAAAGTGGACCGATCGGCGGCGTACGCGATGCGCTGGGTGGCCAAGAACGTGGTCGCCGCGGGGCTCGCCGAGCGCGCCGAGCTCCAGGTGGCTTACGCGATCGGGAAAGCCGCGCCGGTCGGCCTGTTCGTGGAGACCTTCGGCACCGAGCAGGTGGACCCGGGCAGGATCCAGGGCGCCGTGACCGAGGTGTTCGACCTGCGCCCGGCCGCGATCATCCGCGACCTCGACCTGCTGCGCCCGATCTACGCGCAAACGGCTTCGTACGGCCATTTCGGTCGCGCGGACCTGGATCTGCCGTGGGAGCGGACGGACCGGGCGGCGGCGCTGAAGGACGCGGCCAAGGCGTGATCAGCGCCGGGCGCGCCAGCCAAGGCGCAGCACGGCGTCCACGAGTTCCTGGTAGAGCGGTTTCACCTCGTTGAGGTAGCTGTCGAGCCGGGACGCGGGCGCGTTCAACGCGGGCTCCGGATCTTCGGCGACCTCCAGCCAGGGCAGCCGGGACACGTTGTCCCGCGCCATCCGCCACCAGTGCTGCGCCGTCTTGATTGCGCGCTGCTCGCGTTCCTGCGCTGCGGCGACGCCCGCGGACGCGCCCGCGATCTCCGACTGCAGCTCGTCCACCCGGTGCAGCTCCCAGGCGCGCAGATCCTCGGCCGCCTTCCCGGCAAGGCCGACGATTTCCTTGTAGCGCATGGCTGGTGACGTCATCAGTGCTCCGGCCGGTCGAAGGGGATCATCACTTCCGGCGAGACGTGCGTGCTGCGGTCGAAGAACAGCGCGCGCCCCGGGCGCGGCGACCAGTGCACCACCTGCCCGGCGGCGAACTGGCTGAGCTCGCTGCCCTGCACATCCAGGGCGGCCCACGCGCCGATGTCGTCCGGGCCGCCGAAGCCGAGCGTGTCCTTCAGCCGTGCCGTGCTGCGCCACCAGCCCAGCGTGTGCACGCCGTTGGTCGGGCCCTGCTTGAGCACGGCGCGGAAATGGTCGAGCCCGCTCTTGAGCTCGCCCGGCTTCTTGGCCTCCAGCGTCGGCAGCGCCGCGTCCACGCCGTAGAGCAGCAACAGCCGCGGGTGCGCGGCCGGCTCTTCGAGGAGCCGCACCATCCGCGCGGCCAGCTCGTCCTCACGGAGCTGCTCCACCAGGTGGCCGTCCGCCTTGAGCCCGTCGACGACCTGTTCGACCGCGGGCCTGCACCTGTCCACGAGGCAGCACACCAGGAACTCGACGTCCTCGGGCGCGAACTGGCGGCCCAGCGACCGCGCGGCGGCGTCCATAATGGATAGTGCTTCCGCCGCGGCCGTGCCCAGCACCGCGAGGTTCCGGCCCGGCGAGCGGGAAAGCTCGAACGAGCACGCGATGTCCTCGACGTCGATCGACTGGCCCAGCAGCGCATGCGGCCGCACGCCTGGGGTCAACGAGACATACGCCGGCACCTGCTCCAGCACCGGCGAGTGCGCCCCGTCGAACAGCCGGGGGCGCTGGTGCTCGTCGGCGTAGCGCTCCCACAGTTCCCTTTGCAGGGAAGCGAAAATGTCCTTGCCGCTGGCGTCGGGCACGTGCGCCAGCTGGTTGCCGTGCGCCACCCCGGAGTCGTGGTTGATCACCGAGTGCCACTTCGGGGCGGCCACCGCGGCGTTGTTCGTCTCGGCGAGCACGCGGCGCGCCTTCGGCATCGCGATCCTCAGTGTGCACTGCTCGAACACCGCGGGCTTGCCCCAGAACGCGTCGATCCCGGCGATGTCCTGGCTGGCCAGGATCAGGTGAATGCCCTGCGCACGGCCACGGCGGGCGATGTCCTCCAGCAGCGCCGTGGCCTGGTTCGTCACCGAATCCCGGCCCGCGAACAGATACTGGAACTCGTCGATGATCGCCACGATCCGCGGCCAGTGCCCGGCCGGATCCTGCTGGCGCAGCGCGGCGAGGTCGGTCACTTCGTGTTCCTTGGCCGCGGCCGAACGCCGGCGCAGCTCGTCGGCGAGGAAACGCAGCAGCGCCAAGCCGAACTCGCGGTCGGTGTTGACGTTGACCCCGATCAGCCGGGCGTGCGGCAGCCAGCTCGCGTCGCGCCTGCCGGGCGCCAGCCCCGCGAAGGAGACGCCCTCCTTGAAGTCCAGCAAATACAACGCCAGCTCGTCGGGCGGGTAGCGGGCGGCGAGGCTGCCTATCAGCGCGTACAGGAAGTTCGTCTTGCCCGAACCGCTCGGCCCGCCGATCAGCGCGTGCGGGCTGCCGTCGCCGATCACGACCTCGACCGGGTCACCCTCGAAAAAGCCCACCGGGGCGCGAAGTTCCCGCGCCGAACTCTCCTGACCGCGTTCGGTCGGCAGCAGATCGGCGAACGAGCGCGGCCCGCCCTGGCGCGCGACCAGGGCCTCGGCGAGCCTGCTCGCCGTGCCGCCGGCGTCGGAGGCGGAGATCGGCGGATCCAGGTCGACGACGATCTCCGAGCCGGTCATGCTCGTCACCGCGTGCCGGTCGTCGAGCAGCCGGATGTTCTCCACGCCGCCGCCGAGCACCGTCGGCAGATCGACCACGATCAGCGAGATCCCGGCCGCCAGTGCCCCGCCCGCGATCCGCCGCAGCTCACGCAACGGTTCGCGCGCCCACTCCTCGCCGTTGCCGAACAGCACCGCTATCCGCCACGGTTCGGTGCGCTGGCCGAGCGATTCCCGCATGCTGCGCAGGGAATGGTGGCCCGCCTGCATGGTCTGGGCGTGGATGCGGCGGATATGCCCGGCGAGCTCGTCGAGCAGATCCTCCAGCCGCGCCGGGTCGTAGACGGTGACCGCGCTGGTGCGGCTGAGCGGATACAGGTTGGGCAGTACCGCGGTGAGTTGCCCCACGTCCCACAGGTGTACCCGGACCGCGCCGGGCTCCATGCTGCTGAGCACGCGCAACAGCAGGCCTTCGACCATCGCCTCCACCGCGGCCCTGGTCTTGGGCGCGGTGGTGATGGCGAGGTGCGATTCCTCCAGCAGGGGGACTGCCACCGGAAACGGCCCGTTGGAGTCCATTGTGGACGATCCGATCCGCCAGAGTGGCGGTGGTGTCAGGTTTTCGGTGCCGATCCGGCCGAGCCAGTCACTGGGTGGCCGGCTCGCTGGGCCGGGCGCGACCTGTTCGACCAGTTCGCGCAGCCGGGCGGGCACCGTGCCGGCGTCGGCGTAGAACGCGTTGTGCACCGCGTTGAGCTGGTCCCGGACACCGGCCATCGCCGGGCTGCGCAACGCGTCGGCCAGCTCCTGGTCGGCGCTCGCCCGCGAGATGCCGACCTCGAGGATCCGGCGCTCGAGCTCCAGGCGTGCCAGGTTGGTCTCGGCCGATTCCCGCGCGGAGCGGGCCGCACCGAGCACCAGCCCGAGCTGCTGACGCATGTTGCCGAGGGCGGTGAGCACCCGCCCGCGTTGTTCGTTGGACCTGCCGAGCTTCACAGTCTTGCCTGGTAGCCGTTCACCAGGTCGTCGGCCGCGACCAGGCGGTCGACATCCTGGCGGAGCCGGTCCTCGGCGACGGCGAGCTCGGGCGGCACCCACGGCTCCGCCTGCTCGAAAGCGGTGACGATCGTTTCGCGAGCTTCATCAAGCAGCTCCACCGCGCGGTTGGTGTGTTCGGTTGCCTCAGCCAGTTTGGCACGGAATGCGCTCAGTTGCGCATGCAGTTCGGAGAGTGAGTACATCTACAGCCGGGCGGAGTACGACTCGGCCGACGAGACGGCCGCCTGGATCGTGCTCTGCTGGCCGTTGATGCCCTGCACTGCCTCGGCGAGCAGGCCGTGCGCCTGGGTCACCTCCGGCTGGGTGCTGCCGGACGTGACCTGCCCGAGGATCTGTTGTGCTTCTTCCAGTGCCTGCGCGGCCTGTTGCAGGGCGGCGACGCTGGCGTTGCATTTCTCGTTCGCCATCGCTATCCCAGCGCGGATCTCTTCCACTCCGGCCATTGGCGCGGGTTCTCCTCGGATCATCGGTTCTTCGGTCGCCGTTCTCGGCGACTGCTACCAAACTATCGGTAGCGTCGATCCGGCTATGAGGGCGGTCACTAGACCGTTCGGGTGAGAAATGCCCGAAACCCACTCGGATCTGGCCGGGAATTGCTACCGGGCCGACTTGTCGACGTCTGGTGGGGCCGCTACGACGAAGCCGTCGGGAAACAGCTCACGGGCGGCCGGGTCGGGCTGCGGCTCGCTGATGACGGCAAGTCGGAAACCGGCGGCGGTGAAGGGGTGGTCGACGGACGCGATCAGCCTGCCCCCGGCCAGGATCCGCTGGCCGGCCACGTCTCCCGCGAGGGCCATCATCGCGGGCACCCGCGTACGGAAAACGCCGGGCGACCCATGAAGCGGGTGCCCGGCGTTTCACCTTCAGCTGGCGGAGGATACGGGATTCGAACCCGTGAGGGCTGTTACACCCAACACGATTTCCAATCGTGCGCCTTAGGCCGCTCGGCCAATCCTCCGTGGGAGAGGGTACAGGAGCCCGGCTCGACCAGCGGTTACGGGGTCCGGCCTCGCGGTGGAACTGCTGACCCCGCGAAACGCCGCGCACTGCCTGCTGGTGGCCCTCCCGTGTTCGACGCACGTCTCGCCGCAGGCGCCGACGTTCGGCTGGAGATCGAAGACGGGCTCGACCTCCTCGATTTCGCAGGGAACTCTGTTCGGCCGAGGCTTCGCCGATCGCCTCGGCGCTGAAGGAATCCCGCACGTTCGTCGCGAACCCGGGCAGCAGGTGCCGGCGAACCGGGACCGCGATCATGTCGGAAAGCCTTGCCTGGAGCGAAAGTTCGGCGATTCCCTTGCCATTGCCCGGATCTACGCGCAGTGGGGACGGCTCGATGGCGGCCAACCCGGACGTGGTCATCCGGCGAACATACCGGGAAGATCGACTGCTCAGGCCGCTTCCGGAGTCGCCTGCAGGGCCGCGTGCCCCGCCGCGGTGAGCCGCACCGGGACGCGCTGGCCCAGGGTGCCGGGGCGGGCGGGGCGGATGAGACCGGTGTGCGCGAGCAGCCGGGCGGTCACCTGGTCGCAGCAGGCAAGACCGTCGATGAACAGGTCGGGTTCGCAGCTGCAGGTCATCTCCGCGCGGCCGGCCGCGGCCGCTCTCAACATCGCCAGTGCTCGGCGGGGGAGCGTGTTGTTCATGTTCGTGACCGCCTTCCAGTCACCTTCAGTGGCCAGAACGAGCGGTGGTCGGGTCACTGACGCTTCGACTAGTGTTTCTTTTGCCGGTACGTCAAATTCGGTCAGTGAAACAGTCTATGGCTGCTGTCGACGAACGGTCAAGCCGATCGCGGCATCGGTACCTCGACCGGATCCACTGGTTCGAACAGTGCACAGATCTCGTCGATGACCTGCCGGTGTGCGGCAATGCCGAGGTGCCCGGCACCATGCACCACCACATTGCGCACCCGCAGGTCGGGGTGGGTCAGCCGGGCGTTGCGGGCAGGCAGCACGATCTGGTCGCCATCGCCGCCGAAGGCGACGAACTCGGTCGTGCAGCCGGGCGCGGGCTCGGCCAGTTCGGTCATCAGTTCGCTGCCCGGCCGCAGCTGGCGGACCAGCGGCAGCGGCGAAGGCAGCCAGGCGGCGAGGGTTCCGTTGTGCGGGGTCGCGAGGGTGGCGACGGTTTCGACACGCTGGTGCCCGCCGAGCCGTTGCACGTAATACCGCGCGATCAGCCCGCCGAGACTGTGCCCGACGACGCCGACCTTGGCCGCACCACTGACCTCGCACAACAGCTCCACCTGCTCGGCAAGCCGGGCCGCCGCCGTCTGCACGTTGCCCACCAGCGGGCTGTAGCCGAACGAGACGACCGACCCGGCGCGCCGGGCATCGAGCGCTGCCTTGAGCTCGGTGAAGATGGAGGCGTTGTCCGCGAACCCCGGCAGGACCACCAGCGGTCTGCGTTCGGAAACCGGGACGGCCGGCCACCGGTGGCCGATGCCCGAGGGGTAGCGGACGAGGTGGGTCAGCACGCTTGCCAGTTCGGCGGCTGCGGTGCGCAGCATGTCGTCACCTCAGCTGAACAGGCCCAGTTTGGGCATGATCTCGGCGGTCGCGGCCAGCAGCGAACGGACCGTGCCCAGGTACGTCTTGGCCTCGGCGGGTACGACGTGGCTGTCGCGGCTGGTCGGGGCGTCCAGTTCGCGCGAGCGCTGCCGGAGCATCTCGACCTGGGCGAACTGGTGCCCGAACTGGGCGGCGACGACGGTGCCGATCACGTGGTCCGGCGCCGACGCGGAAGCGCGGATGCCTTGCTGCGCAAGGAGAGCGGAGCCGATGAGCTGGGCAGCCTTGGCGAGCAGCACGAACGCGGAGTCCGGCGAGGCGTCGGTCAGGTGCTCGGCCGCTGCCGCGTGCTTGCTGGCCAGTTGCAGGAACGGCTGGCTGCTCGCGGCGGGCCCGCTGACGAGTTCGAGCTGGCCCGTGCGCATCAGCCTGCGCACGACGTCCTGCCCGTCCAGCTCGACGCCCGCGATCTGCGGTACCACGCGCGGCCGGATCGGCGCGACCTCGACGACCGGGTGGCCAGGGCGCTGGCGCGGGATCTTCAGTGTGTCGATCTCCTGCTCGAGCGGGACGACGGAGAAGTGCACCGGCCGCTTGAGCCGTTGCTCGGTGCGCCGCCCGGCGGTCGTGAGCGCACGGCTGTCGAGGTTCTTGCCCGGTTGGGCCGCGATGAGCAGCTCGATGCTTTCCGGCGACGGGCCGGCGATGCCCGCGAACCGGTCCGCCCACACGCCACCAACGACGATCCGTGCCACGCCCGGCACACAGCCGAATTCCTCGCCGACGACCTGGGGGACTCCGTAGGTCAGCCGCATCAGCTCGGTGAGCGGGCCGACCAGCGGGCCGCGGTCGCCGGCCGCACGCATGAGCCGGATCGTGCCCTCGCGGCGGCTGGTCAGGATGCCGGCCTTCTCGAGGAGCTTGTTCTCCTTGTCGACCGAGGCCAGCGAACTGCCGGCGTGTTCGGCCAGCTCGGTGAGGCTGAACGAACGGTCGGGGTTGAGTAGTGTCGCCGCGAGGATCCCGGCCTGGACACGGGAACGGAACACCGGCAGCAGCGCCGGCGTGCCCTGCGCGCGGCGGGCCGGGCCGGGCGATGCCGGAGCGTTCTCCGTGACAACCGCGTGCCCCAACCGACTTCGGCGCCGCGCCGCCGCGGCCGCGATGTCGAGTCTTTCCTGCGGGACCTGTAGGACCACGGCCAGCCACTGGCGGGTACCGAGCCGGGGGATCTGGTGCCCACGTTCCCAGCGAGCCACCAGGTCGCGGGTGATGGTGGGGCGACCGGAGACCGTGGCGAGCTCGCGGGCCAGCGAGTACTGGCTGAGCTGCCGCCGACGCCGGGCCGCTCGGATGACGTGTGAGATCGGCTGGTTGAAATCCACTTCCATGATTGGCTCCGTGCTCCCTCGTTGGCCCTTGGGAAGCTCTGACGCTAGCTCCGCTGTGACCCCCTCGGCTGTACGTTTTGCGCACGCCTTTGGCGATTTGGCGCACGGTGCCGCTCGGCCCGCAGGTCGGCGCCTGAGGGGGTCAGGACGGATGAAACCCGCCCCCTGGCTGCCACCGTGGGGGCACGGTGAGCCTGGATCTCAGTCTTAGAGATCAGGGAGTGACTGATGGTGACGAACCTGAATTTGCAGTTCTCAGAGTTGTTGATCTCTGAGGACTCAACCGTCAGAAAAGCACTGTCGATCATCGACCAGCTATGTGTCGAGAGCGTCTTCGTCGTGAAGCCGGGTGGGCTACTCGTCGGTGTTGTCACGGAAGAGGACATCAGGAAAGCGCTTCTCGGCGGCTCGGATCTGACGGACACCGTAAGAACGATCATGCGGAAGCCGCGAGCCCAGGTTGGCGCAACAGAGAGTCGCGCGGAGGTCTTGGACCTTATGCACGCCCTCAAGTTGCACGAAGTACCGGTGCTCGACCCGCGAGGGCGGGTGACTGGCATACACGTTGATGATGCCGTGATCGGGCCGCGTCCTTGTGAGAACTGGGCCGTGATCATGGCTGGCGGTAAGGGCACCCGACTCGGGCCGTTGACCAAGAACATGCCGAAGCCGATGTTACCCGTCGCCGGCCGACCAATTCTCGAACGTCTTGTGCTCCACCTTGTCGGCTCTGGTATTGAGAGAATATTTCTCTCAGTCAATTATCTGGCAGATATTATCGAAAAGCATTTCGGCGACGGATCCAAATTCGGCTGTTCCATCGAGTATTTACGTGAGGAGACGGATACCCCACTCGGCACCGGAGGACCGCTCCGGTTGCTCGAAGACCTGGGTTATACCCCGCAAGCGCCAATTCTTGTGATGAACGGCGACTTGATTACCAGCTTCTCGGTTGATTCTTTCCTGGAGGCGCACCGGCAACTGAGGGCTGCGGCCACGATCGCAGTAAGCGAGTACGAACACCAGGTTCCATTCGGCGTACTCGAGTCCGCTGGCGGCCAGCTCGTGCGGATCGTTGAGAAGCCGACGCGCTCGTGGGCTGTCAATGCCGGCATATACGTAATCGAACCCCGACTTCTTTCGCGGATTCCGCGCGCCGAACTGTTTCCCATCACCAAGCTTTTCGACCAATGCCTGGTAGCTGGAGACAAGGTAGGCCTTTGGTCGCTGCAGGAAGACTGGCAGGATATCGGCCGGCCAGCCGAGCTTGCTCAGGCGCGTGGTCAGGTGTAACTGACACTTGAAGCCGATATCCGAAGATGCGAGAACCCGCTTGAACCGGACTCCTCCCCGGCATATTTCGCTGTGTCTATATTTGAGACTAAGCCCATTGCAGTCGAGCCGGCAGGCAACAACGTACCACCGGTCATCGATGGCCATTGGCGCCCGGACGAAGAACATCAATGAACGGAAAAAGTCTGTGAATGGTTTTTCAGGCAAACGTGTCCTTGTTACCGGCGCAGATGGCTTCATCGGAAGCCATCTGGTGGAACGGCTGATCAGGGAAGGTGCAAATGTACGTGCCTTCTGTGTTTACAACTCCAACGGGTCCTACGGCTGGCTCGATGAATTAGATCAGAATGCTGTGGATCAAATCGACATCCGCCTTGGTGACATCCGTGATGCACGCTCCGTCCGAGAGGCGGCACGCGGAGTTGAGACGGTTTTCCACCTGGCCGCGTTGATTGCGATTCCCTATAGCTACCAGGCGCCTTCCTCGTTTATTGAAACCAACGTCAACGGGACACTAAACGTGCTTGAAGCCTCCAGGGACAATGGTTCGACCCGGGTGGTGCACACCTCGACGAGCGAGGTATACGGAACTCCACATTCAGTCCCGATCAATGAGCGTCACAGGTTGTGCGGCCAGTCGCCATATGCCGCGTCAAAAATCGCCGCCGACCAACTTTGTGAGGCATATGCGCGTTCCTTCGACGTCAATGTCGTTACCTTGCGCCCATTTAATACTTTCGGCCCGAGGCAATCAGCGCGGGCCGTAATCCCAACGATCCTTGGCCAACTGTTGACGGGATGTCGGGAGGTGCGTCTCGGAAGTCTTTCGCCCAAGCGTGACTTCACTTTTGTAGATGATACTGTTGACGGCTTTGTGCGGATGGCCAATTCAGCTGACAAGCCCGGATCGCTGATCCAACTCGGGACTGGGCATGCAGTATCGATAGGCGAGTTGTTCGACTTGTGCTGCGAGGTCACTGACTCTGATGCGAAGGCCGTTGACGACAAGGCGCGGATCCGGCCCGACAACAGCGAAGTGCAAGTGCTGCTCTCCGAGCCCGCGCGAGCTGCTGAATTGCTCGGGTGGAGCCCGCGTACAGACCTGCGCAGTGGACTGAAACTGACGGCTGATTGGCTACGCACACGTGTCGATCGGATCCGCGCTTCGAGGTACCAACGGTGACTGCCTATCGCAAGATACCGTTGGCCGTGCCTGTTCTTGCGGGCAACGAGGCGGAGTACTTGAACGAGTGTGTCCGCAGCGGATTCGTATCGTCCGTGGGCGCGTTCGTGAGTCGATTCGAGCAGAAGTTCGCTGCAGCGGTCGGCGTTGGGCACGCAGTGGCCTGCGCGAGCGGCACAGCCGCTCTGCACGTGGCCTTGCGTCTGGCTGGGGCGGCGCCGAGTCGTCTGGTGGCGGTTTCGGACTTCACGTTCATAGCGTCGGCCAACGCGGCTTCCTACACCGGTGCCGATCTTATGCTGGTCGATAGCGAACCTGAAACTTGGAATATGAATACAGCGCTTCTGCATGATGAAGTCGTGCGGCGCTCGGCTGCCGGAGCCCGGATACCAGATGTGATCGAAGTGGTGCATGTCCTTGGCCACCCGGCTGACATAGAGCCTCTACTAGACCTGCGCGAGAGATTCGGAATCCGGATTGTCGAAGATGCCGCGGAATCGCTGGGTGCCTCCTGGACAGGAGGGCCAGCCGCCGGCCGTCAAGTCGGCACCGTAGGTGATTTTGGATGTTTCTCGTTCAACGGTAACAAAATAATCACCAGCGGCGGCGGCGGGATGATCGTGAGTAACGACGAGCCATCGGCGGCTAAGGCGAAATATTTGACAACCCAGGCGAAAGAATCCGATGGCGACTATCGCCACGATGAGATCGGGTACAATTACAGGCTGACCAATATCGCAGCCGCGCTCGGGCTCGCCCAGTTGGAACGACTGTCCAAAGTGCTGGACATCAAACGGCATAATGCAGCCATTTATCGTCAGCTGCTGGCCGGGTTGCCATTGAAATGCGCGCCTGTGGCTGACTGGGCGAACCCCTCTTATTGGTTGCACTCGATCCTTCTGGATCTTAATTGCTTCGGGCCGTCTGTTGTCGCTGACAGGTTACGTGAACAAGGAATTGAGGCCAGGAAGCTATGGCCGCCTGTACATCAGCAGAAGCCATACAGCACAGTCGCACGCTTGGGCGCAGGAGTGGCAGACAGTATCTACGATCGGGGCCTGTCGCTCCCGAGTTCTGTCGACTTGACAGCCGACGAAATACGAAGAGTGGCCGTAAACCTAATTGATTCATTGAGATGATCTGCCAGCCATTCGAGAACTGGTCACTGAATTTTATGACAAGAATCGGGACAGTTGAAGATATCTCATGACTACCGAGCAGGTTGAAATCGAGTCGGTGACCGCGCGAAGGAAGTGGATCGCGCTCTGGGTGGTCGGCATCTCCCATCTGATGGTAAATATCGACGTGACCGTGGTCAGCGTCGCGATGCCCACACTGCAACGTGATCTCGGCATGTCGGACATGACAAGGCAATGGGCGATTAGCGCGTACACGCTACCGTTTGGTGCGACGTTGTTGCTCGGCGGCCGGTTCGCCGACAGATTCGGTCGTAAGCGAATGCTTATCACAAGTGTTCTCGGATTCGCGGCAGCCTCGGCGTTCGGCGGTGCCGCGGGTGAGACGTGGATGTTCATCGTTGCGCGCGTAGCGCAAGGCACGCTCGCTGGCACTCTTGCCCCTGCTGCCCTGTCGGTACTGTCTGTGTCATATCCGGCAGGCGCAGATCGAGCAAGAGCGTTCAGTATCTTCAACGCCCTGATTGCCGGTGGTGCCGCACTGGGGACCGTGCTCGGCGGAACGTTGACAGAGTTTCTCGACTGGCGATGGTGCCTCTATATTAATATTCCGATAGCCGTGCTTTCGACGTTGGCCGCCTGGATCGTGTTGAACGTCGATGAATTGCGCCATAGTGTCGATCTTGATTGGCTGGGAGCCCTGCTGAGCGGTGGCGGAATAGCGTTGATCATCTATTCATTGACCGACGTGGCGGCGTACGGATGGCGACTGCCGAGTGGAGTCGGATCGCTGGCCATGGGTGTTGTCTTGCTGGGATCCTATACGGTAAGACATGTACGCGGGCACGACGTTCTTCTTCCTCGCCAGGTCATTGCGAGCAGCGCCCGGATCGCTGCGTTTGTCGCGGGAGGAGCGGTCAGCTTCGGCTTGTACGGAATGCTTCTTTTTGTGACCTACTATCTCCAGACAGTATTGAGTCTCAGTGCGTTGAACACCGGGCTCGCGTTGGTGCCGATCCTAGCAGCAAACATTGTAATATCGACATTTGCGTTCCGGTGTTTGCGGCAACAAGTCGCGCCCAGATCAAGGATGCTCAGCGGCCTGTTATTTGTGGCGATCGCGATGTTCTTCCTGGGGCACCTGACGGATTCTGCGTCCTACTTGGTCCTCATCCTTCCTGCGGAATTGCTCATCGGTGCGGGAGTCGGCATCGCGATGCCTGCAGTAATGGACACCGCGACTCGGCGCGTAGGGCTCGGGAATGCCGGCGCCGCGTCGGGTCTGGTCACAGCATCGCAGCTTGTCGGGGCGACATTGGGAAGTGCTCTATTCAGCACTATCGCTGCAAGTGTCACTGCAAACGGTTCGACCGGCGATCGAGCCGAGACGGCAAGGGGATTCTCCGTAGCATCGGTCTGGTGTGCGGCCGTAGTCGCGCTGTTGGGGATCGCGGTGCTGGTGATTGGACGGAGGAAAAGAGCAAAGAAGCTTACTCCAGGCCTTTGACACTCCTGCTTTGATCGGAGTGGCTAAACGACGCCAGTGAGTAAGATTTCATTAGTCGTGCCGCGCAGCGAACTCGTCGGTGCGATCACGCCGACTGGGTGCACGATCTGATTCCGGGGCGCGGTCGATATCTCGCCTGATAACCCTTCGCGAGCACTGGTATTTCGTGTGCGAGATAGAGAATTTATTTAGGCACCCGGTGCCGGCCGATACGGATAGCGAGGTGAGAATTAGTATTTTCCGGCAGTTGTGAGTCCGGCGGTTGAACTCGCTGTCTGCAATGGTTTTTAGCCGTTTAATAAAGTCATGCCTGGCCGGAGTGAGTGCGCGAATGCCATATCCTCGGTGAGCAGGGCTTGTTGCCTCACCGCAACGACTGGGAGTTGCAGTTGTCTGTCACAAGGCAGATCCGCGTGTGTGCGTTCACCGGTTCGCGAGCTGACTACAGCCATCTATCCGGCGTCTTACGGCGTCTGCACGACGACCCGGATATCCAGCTGCATGTCTTGGCTTCAGGCGGTCACCTCGTGGACAGCCAAGGAATGACTGTGCATGAGATTGAACAGGACGGCGTGCCTGTAGACGAGCGGATTGAGATGGTGTTGGCGAGCGAGACACCGACTGGAGTCGGAAAGTCCCTCGGCTTGGCCATAATTGGTTACACGGAAGCCTTTTCGCGGCTGCGGCCGGACGTGCTACTGGTTGTCGGTGACCGGTACGAAACACTGGCCGCTGCGGTGGCCGCATTGCCCCACCCGGTGGTGATCGCCCACATTGGTGGTGGGCAGTTGACCTATGGGTCGATCGATGAACGCGCCCGTCACGCCATCTCGAAATTGGCCCATGTCCACTTCGTTCTTGACTCCGCTGACCGAGAGCGAGTGGTCCAGATGGGCGAGGATCCGGCAATGGTGCATGTTGTCGGCGCGAGGCTTGCGATCGGTGATCTCCTGTCACGGCAGGAGGTTGAACGAGTGGTCGGGCTGCCACTTCGTCCGCCCGTCTTCACGGTGACTTTTCATCCGGTTACGGCTGATGAAGCGGAGACGCGAACTGGCATAGAGGAGCTTCTGTCAGGCCTCGAGTCATTCACGAATTCTACCCTTATTTTCACATCGCCAAATGTTGACATAGGTTCAAGCTACATTTCCTCGGCGATCAAGGATTACGTCTCGCGGACGGCGCATCGTGCTGCCTTCATATCATCGCTTGGGCGGCGGCGCTACATGAGTCTGTTGAGTTACAGCGACGCCGTGATCGGGAACTCCTCGAGCGGGATTATCGAAGCGCCAGGACTACACGTACCAAGCGTGAATGTCGGATCACGACAGGCCGGTCGCCGCCGCGCGAGCTCGGTGGTCGACGTGGCGTGTGACGCGACCGAAATAACTTCGGGAATTAAGCGCGCACTCTCTATTGGGAAGAGTAATCCACGTAATCCCTGTTTTGTGGACCCGGATGACGACAATGACGTTATCCTTGAAACCTTGAAAAATCTGAGGGGCAGAAAAGTTTTGGCAAAGTCATTCAATAAGATTGCCGAGACTGAGGCTTGTTGATTTTGGCAGCGTAATGGGAGTGCCTAAGGATGAGTCGTTTAGGCCGGTCGGGCATCTCTGGTGTCGCGGTCCGGAAGATTGGCGAGTCAATACTCGCGGCTTGATGTGCTGGTGTGGCCTGGCACGTTTGTCAGGCGAAGGTGCCGCCAGCGAGTCCTCGGCCTGAGGTTGCCGCGCAACCACCGGACTTTCACGAGGTCAGGCCGTGATCGATGATATCGCCTTGCCAGATCGAGACGGCTCGGCGTAGAGGACGGTGCGTTGGTGCTTGAGGTAACGCGAAGCGTCTGCCAACTCGGTGATGTACCGACGGCCCTGCTCTCGCTGCCTGCATCAGCAACAGGCCGATATCGGAATGAGTGTCTTGTCCACGAAGCCAGGGGCGTGTAACGATCCGACGGCGGCCAGGTGATCACTACGAGCCGACGATGTCGGTGGCCTTCCACCGATCTCGCCCGTCGCGCCAACGCGGAAAGAAGATCGACATCGGTCTGGGTCTCCTATGACAACGGCCGCCGCCACCGCAGTAGTAGCCGGGGTGCGGTGACACGGGACGTCGAAGTTGCCGTACGTCAGATGCTTGGCGGTCCAGGCGCAGTGGTTGTAGGTATGTAAGTAAGCACACAGCGTATTCCTGGAGCAAGCGCTGTCCAGCACGTGACGATGTCGCCGCAGTGACGGGCGGCTGAGGGAGCACCCGTGGTCAGGCCGAGTCTCGACTCGCCGGAGGGGCCTCCCCTTGACATGACGTCGTCCACCATTCACTCTTGATTTCGACCAGTGAGACTAGTATTTCATATTGACGACAGGTGAGTGGTACTCGCATTGACGAGGGTGTGGGCGTCAGCAGGGACACGCCGAAAGCGCCGTCTGGCCGTTTGCCGGTCTACTCCGAATGTGAGGTGCTCGAGTGCCTACGGTGCTGATTGCTCGTGCAGCAGGCTGGGTCGGTTCGACTGATACGTCGGTTGACTGGCCTGCGTTGGAGGGGGCGAAGGCCGACGCGCCAATGATCATGGCATCGGAGTCGCTTCCGGATTACGCGGTCGGTTGCTGGAGCACACGCCAGAACATAATTTCGCCTCCGTGGCCAAATCGGGTGCGCCACAATCCGATTCTAGAACGTATTCCTCTTCAGGGGTGAGGTTTAGTAGTCCATGCGCTGTTAACTGAAATCACTGTGAGGAAGTTATGGCCGACAAATTAGCCCGTGATGTCGATTTTCCGCCGTCCGCTGCGGGCGCGACGCGTCGCGATGTGCTCAAGATACTGATGTTCTCGACGATCGGCGCTGTCGGTGCACAGGGCCTGGCCGCGTGCTCTCTCGGAAGCCCAGAGCAGGCATCGTCCGGAAATGATGTGCCTCCTGCACGTCCGATAGGAATCCTCAATATCGCGGGCAACGGCGAGCCGTTGAGTCTCGACCCGACCGTCGCCGCGGACAGACAAGATCTTGGGATCATCGCGAACAGCGTTTATGAGGGTCTCACACGTTTCAGTGGGGACACGAGTGATATCGAAGGAAGCCTTGCTGCCAAGTTCGAGTCTTCGCCGGACGCTCGTGAATGGACGTTCACCCTGAATCCAGGGGTAAAGTTCCACGATGGCGAACCTTTGACTTCTACTGCCGTTCGAAAATCCTATGAGTACTATGGAAGAACCGAAGCCACTTGGGCAAATCTTGTTCCCAAGAATGCAAAATATGACGACTCGGACCCGAACGTCATACGCATCACGAGTCAAAGCCCTATGCCGGATCTAGGGCGCAATTCGACTTTTATAAGGATCATTTCGCCTAAGCTCCTCGATGCGGGACCGGACGCAGTGAAAAAGACTCCAACGGGGACTGGCCCTTACAAATTCATCAGCTATACCGTGGCACAGAACGTCGTGCTCTCAGCGAACACCGAGTACCGTGGCCCGGGGCCATATCTGGAACAGATCCGATTTCAAATCATTCCCGATGCTTCGGCGCGAGCGGCGGCACTGAAATCCGGCAGCGTCGACCTGGTGCTGGGCATGACACCGTCTGATTCGGCCAGCTTGAAGTCTGACCCCAGCCTTGTCGTCAGTCAGAAACTGGCCTGGACTCAGGATCAGTTGATCTTCTTTTTGAGTGGTACCGGTCCTGCTAGTAACAT
Source organism: Amycolatopsis sp. (assembly GCF_035546795.1). Lineage (GTDB taxonomy): Bacteria > Actinomycetota > Actinomycetes > Mycobacteriales > Pseudonocardiaceae > Amycolatopsis_E. The sequence continues at coordinate 151,744 of NZ_DASZWC010000028.1, read as the reverse complement.
CAAAGTCAGGCAGGCCATATCTTTCGCGATCGACAGGAATGCGATCGTGAAATCGATCCTCGGTGGTGTCGCCCAGGCAGCCGACAGCATCATGCCGCCAGGCTTGTACGGATATAAGGCGCCGTCGACGCAGTACCCCGTGGACCTCGATCGGGCCAAGCAACTGATCAACGAAAGCGGCCTGCCCACACCGATCAATATGGAAATTGTCTGGGCGCCAGGACTCGGTGCGAACTTGGACCGAGTCGAAGAGGCGATTAGCGGCATGGTTCAAAAGATCGGCATCAACCTGACGGTTACCCAAGAACCGATAGGTCAGGTTTCCAAAGAGTTGGCTGATCCTGCGCATATCAAATACCATGCCATATGCGGTGATTTGGGCTGGGTGAACGGTGGACCGTTTGTTTTCGAAACCCAGCGAATTCAGGCAATTTCTGGGTTCAAGGCGGCCGATGATCTGGTCGAACAGATGTCGAACATGGCTGATGGCCCTGAGCGATCTGCCGTAATCGCGCAGATACAAGAGAAATATGCTCAGGAGCTACCGGCTATTCCCTTGTACACAGTCATGGCCATAGACGCGCATAAGTCGTCCGTCCACGGGTACAAAACTCCACAGGACGGATTCGCGCCGAATTATGGAGTTTTATTCTTGTAAAGCTGATCTCGTACGACGTGCCGAGGGAGGGGTCCTGTGACACTTCGCTACTTTGTGACGAGGATACTGCAGGGGCTGGTTGTCGTTCTGGGTGCCGTCCTCATCAGTTTCCTTTTGACGAATGTTATCGGGAAGCCTTCCGACGTGATCGGTGGCCCGTTCCTAACCGCCGACCAACGGGCCGCTTTGAATGTTCAACTTGGTTACGATCGGCCACTTTTCTATCGATTTATGCATTATATTTCGAGGATCTTCGTCGGCGACTTCGGTGTGTCCTATAGGACAAATCAGGGGGCCATATCAAGTGTCCTTACCGCGCTTCCAAACACTCTGATTCTTGTACTTGTCGCCATAGTGGTCGCCGTATTCGTGGGTCTCGCGCTGGCGATGCTCGGCGCTCGTCGCCCGGACATGCTTGGCGACCGCGTGGTTCGCCGTACCATTGGCGTGCTCCAGGGGGTTCCAGACTTCTGGCTCGGCCTGATGCTGATTCTGCTGTTCTCCGTAAAGTTGGGTAAGCTTCCAAGCTTCGGTTTCTACGGACCAAGTTCGATCGTGCTCCCGGCTGCGACGCTGGCCCTGCCGGTTATTCCGATCATGTATCGATTGTTCAGGGGCCAGTTGCTCGAGGTATTGTCCAGTGAATTCGTCGAGGCAATGCATTCCCGGGCGATATCGACAAACAGAATAATGTTCCGACATGCACTTCGAGGAATTTTGGGTCCTGCAAGTAACTATATTGCGCTACAGCTTGGCTACCTTATTTCCGGAAGTATTATTGTGGAAACAATATTTTCCTGGCCAGGCATCGGCAACCTGGTGGTTTCCGCGGTACTTGCTCGAGACTTCGTAGTGGTTCAGGCAATAATAATAGTTGTTGCGCTGTTCTACGTCTTGCTGAACTTGATTGCGGACGTAATCATGTTCGCCAATGATCCGCGAGTTCGGGCGGGAGGCTGAGGATGCTGTTATCCGGTCGCGTCACCAGGATTGAGAAGCGGTCCGCGCAAGAGCGGGCTAAGCCAGGGGTCGCGTCCCTGCGCTCGGGAATCATAGTTTTCGGACTCTTGGCCTTCCTCGTTTTCGTCACATATTTCACTCAAGGTGATCCGAATGAGCAGGATCTATCGGTCGGTGCTGTTCCGCCATTATCCGAGGGGCACCTGCTTGGCACGGATGTGCTCGGACGTGACTTGCTCGCGTGGTGTGCACGTGGCGTCGTGACATCCTTGATAATCGGCTGTGCAGTAGTTTTCGTAAGTGCGTTTGTTGGGGTCCTTGTCGGCGCCTGGGCAGGCTACTCGGGAGGTTGGATCGATGCCGTGCTGATGCGGCTTGTCGACCTTCAACTCGCAGTGCCACCACTTGTGATATTCCTGGCTGCGTCGATGGTCATCCACGCGACTATGGTCGGCATGATCGTCTTATTGGCGTCAGTCAGCTGGGTTCCCTATGCGCGGTTGGTCAGGGCTACGGTCCTGGTGGAACGGCAACGGGGGTACATTGCAGCCGCACGGCTGGCCGGCGCTCGCAGGACTGGTATTTTGTTCGGCCACCTTGTGCCGGCGTCGGCAACCCCGATCGTTGTCTTTGCTTCATTGCACATAGGATTTGTAATTCTGTCCGAGGCGGCGCTATCGTTCTTGGGATTAGGCTTGACTCCGCCAACTGTCAGTTTGGGGTACATGATTTCACAAGGCCGTGATCAGCTCGGCAGTGCCTGGTGGGTCGCAACTGTGCCAGGCTTCTTTGTGGTTTTTCTAGTTGTTGCGGCCAACCTGGTCGGAGACGGCTTACGAGACCGACTTCGAGTGAATGTGACGGGGTGACGCATGACTGACATTGCTTTGAAAGTCGAGAACCTGACCGTCACTACAGCCCGTTCCGCGGAATTGATTTCCGGCGTTGACTTGACTCTGTACCAAGGCCAACTGCTGGGACTTGTGGGTGAAACCGGCGCGGGAAAGACTCTCACGGCGCGCGCGGCGCTCGGCCTCCTGCCTCGCGGACTGCAGGGGTCGGGTCAATTGCAATACAGTGATGGAGCGATACTCGACGTATCTGATTCAGAGCAGCTCGCTCGTCGCCTTGGCACGACCGCGGGTCTGATGTTCCAGAACCCGGTCGGAATGTTCGACCCGTTGCAGCGCATTGGCGCACAGCTCGTGGAAGCGGTCGTAAGCAACGGCTTGATGTCGAAGACGGCGGCAGAGGTCAGGGCTCGTATGTTGTGCGAAGACCTTGGGTTGGGCAACGGGGATACGCTCTTCCGTCGTTACCCGCATGAGTTGTCCGGCGGTATGTGCCAGCGGGCGGCCCTTGCCCTGACTTTGATGCCGGAACTCCGTCTTCTGGTGATAGACGAGCCGACGTCGGCCCTCGATGGTCAGAACCGAGTTGCGGCGCTACGACTGTTGCAGAGGATCGCGAGAGACCACGACGTTGGCATCCTGCTCATATCTCACGACCTGAATCTGGTGAGTCGGTTCTGTGACCGCCTTGTGGTGATGTATGCCGGACGGGTGGCAGAGCAGGGAGTAACCACGGACGTGCTCGGTGCGCCAGCTCATCCGTACACCGCAACCCTCCTCTCGTGCTCGTTGAGTCTTGATCGTGGCAAGCGGCAGAAGTTGCCAACGGTTTTTGGTGAACCTCCGCTGGCAGGCGAATGGCCATCGGGTTGCCATTTTCATCCGCGTTGTGGACGCGCTACCGAGAAGTGTGCGGCGGAAGGGCCGGCGCTCATGGAAATTGGGCGCCGTGAAGTCGCCTGCCATTTTCCGGGATAGGAGGACTGTCGTGAGCGAGACGCACGTATCTGGCGGATTGGCGATAGAGGTTGTCGATCTTTGTAAGGCTTTTTCGGGTCGACGGGGCGGGTCCGCCCACCTGGCGGTCTCGGCAGTGTCGTTCGCGGTTGAACCTGGTAAAACCCTTGCCGTGGTTGGCGAGAGCGGTGCGGGCAAGACGACTATTGTCCGCTGTGTCGCAGGACTCGAAGAACCTACCTCTGGCACGATCCGCGTCGACGGGCGGCCGTTGAAGCTGCGCCACGGGAAAACGAACCCGGTTCAGATGGTCTTCCAGAATCCGCGAGACGCCCTTGATCCGATGCGGACGATCGGGTCAAGTATCGCCGAGCCGCTGCGGGGTATGTCGCGAGCCGGTCGAAAGGCGCGCGTGGAGGAGTTGCTGACGCTGGTGGGCATCAGTGCGAGGCGGGCAGGCGAACGTCCTGCGCAGTTCTCCGGCGGCCAGCTCCAGCGAATCGTTATTGCACGTGCGCTCGCCCCAAGCCCGCAGGTGATTCTCTGCGATGAGCCTACTGCGGCGCTGGATGTGTCTATTCAGGCGCAGATCATCAATTTGCTCCTCGACCTCCAACGGAAAAGCGGGTTTGCCGCTGTTCTGGTCACACATGATCTGGCGGTGGCGAAAATTCTCGCCGACGACGTCGTGGTACTGCGGAAGGGCGAAGTTCTTTTCTCAGGGTCAATGGACCAGCTACTTATGCCGGATGAGTCTCGCGATTCCTATGTCAATGACTTGGTGCAATCGACTCAAGATTGTGACCTCGCTGTCCCTGTTGCGGTGTCCAGGACGGCTTGATTCCAGTGGGCTGCACTGATGTTGCGAGTCGGCCTGTCGGCCTTCGTGGACAAGCCGCTTGGATCGGACGCTGATGGGATCCGAAGGTTCGCCTGTTCACGACGGCCTCGCTCGATAGCATATTGGCAAACCTCGGTCCTTCGGAGCAGGCGATTGTTCGACGGTCTGACGGTTCACGCCACAGGGAAGTCCGTGACGAATCCGGTGCGATGGCTGCCATGACGAACCCGTTCCTGGGCATGGTCCGGGACCGGCAAGCCACCGGGCGCGGAGAAGTCGCTTGCCATGGCTCTGCTCGTGCTCCAACTGACAGGTGCGACACCGTGATCGCGCGGGCCTGGAAGCGTGGGAGTGGCGACCGAGACACGACTGCCGGGGTTCGAGCCGGGTGATTCGCCAAGCTGAATGTTCGACTTACTCAGTGAAAATTGACCAAGAGGTCTCGCCGCGAAGTAAAGCGCACGGCTGGGCGTCGAAGCCCGTGAATCGCTTCTGTACCCGCGGCTGTGCGCGAACCAGTGTCCGGACCCGGGTCCTGCACCGGAACCCACGGCGTTGGTGATCACTTGCCTCACGACGGCCGGCGTGCTTACTTACATGCATACACTTAGAGAGTTGATGCCAAGTCCGATCCCACCTGGCCGCGCGGCGGGCCTGGGCGCGATTCTCGGTATCTTGGCCCAGGCGGTTGCCGCTGTTCGGCGCACCGGGTCACCGTGACTGCCCGTTGTTGGAGGATCCGATGGATGTTGATCTCCTGTTGCGTGGGGCCACCCTCGTTGACGGCACCGGCGCGCCTCCGACTCTGGCGGATGTGGCCATTCGGTCCGATCGCATCGTTGCAGTCGGGATCCTGCCGGATCTGCCGGCCGCCAGGGAGTGCGATCTTCAAGGCTTGGTGCTCTGCCCCGGATTCATCGACATCCACACCCATTCCGACCTGACCCTGCTGCACGACCGAGCGGGTGCGAGCAAGGTGCTGCAAGGCGTCACCACTGAAGTGACCGGGAACTGCAGCATCTCGGCGTTTCCGTTCGCGTCGGAACGCCTGTCCCTGCACCGAGATCATCTGGATTGGATCGGCGACACCGCAGGCCTGGATCTGGACTGGCGAGACCTGGACGGATATGCCGATCAGTTTTCGAACGGCGGAGCACCGGCCCTCAATGTCGCGCCGCTTGTCGGTCACGGCGCCATCAGGATCGCAGCGATGGGGTTTGACCAGAGATCTGCGACTGCCGCAGAGCTCGCGGCTATGTGCTCGCTCCTGGCCGAGAGCCTCGACCAAGGTGCTTTTGGCATGTCGACCGGACTCACGATCGTCCCGTCGTCGTTCGGCTCTCCTGACGAAGTGTGCGAACTGGCCAAAGTTGTAGCAGGCCGCGACGCGCTGTACGCAACACATTCGCGTTCACCGGTCGGCGAGGACTTCCCAGACATCCGGGACGCCCTCTCGACCGCGACCGCGGCCGGCGTACGTCTGCAGTTCTCTCATCTGGCGATCAACGAACCAGCTCGCTGGGGACAGGCGGATCGTGTGGTCGCACTCTTCGAAGATGCCGAGAGCAAAGGCTTGGACGTGGGGTTCGACGTGTATCCCTATGCCGCGTCCTCATCACCATTGGTCCAGTACCTTCCTGGTTGGGTTCAGGAAGGCGGAACCGAAGAATTGCGTGAACGTATGTCTTCCGCATCGACCAGGGCCCGTGCCGAGGCCGAACTCAGTACAGGCTTTTTCGGCGGCATTCCCTGGATCTGGGACCGGGTTGTTGTCAGCAGGGCGGGTGCACCTGACACGTGGTGCACCGGGTTGAGCATCGAGCGGATCGCTGATGAGCTCGGGGTGGATCCGGCCGCGGTGGTACTGGATCTGTGTCTCAGGCACGGCAACAGCGTCGACATCGTTCTGTTCTATCGGACCGAAGAGGACATGTCGGTCTTCCTGGCGCACCGACTGGCGGCCATCGGCTCCGACGGGATGGCATTCCCCTTCGAGCAGCAAGGGCGGAAGCCACATCCCCGGTCGTTCGGCACGTACCCCCGGATCCTCGGCCGCTATGTGCGGGACAAGCAGACCCTCGGTCTCGGCGATGCTGTCCACAAGATGACCGGAGTTGTCGCTGACCGGCTGAAGATTGCTGATCGCGGTCGCGTCGAGGAAGGCGCCTTCGCGGACCTCGCGGTGTTCGATCCCGTAAGGATCGTCGATCAGGCTACATTCTTCGATCCGACCCTCCCGCCCATAGGTGTCGTCCATGTCTTGGTCAACGGCGAGTTCGTGGTCGAGGACGGCCGGCAGACTCAGTCCCGGCCAGGCAGGTTTCTGCGACGGGCAGGGTGACGGCGTCGCACCACGTCCGCATCGTGGCCCACCTCCGTCAAGTCGGGCACGCCAACCACATTCAGAAACCGTAAGCGAGAAAGGGTTCTCGTTCGGACTTCGCCAGCGAATCCCAGAGTTGAGCGGATGACATTCGGTGAGCCGCGATCCGGCCGCTCCGTGTGAGGCTCGTGGCTGAAACCCCGCCAAGCATGATCGCGCCCAAAGCGGACACGTCCATCTCCAGGTCAGGGTGGGATTCGCTGCGCGAACAGCTGCCTCGGCCGGCCACGACCTCGAGCCGGAAAGTTCCTTCCGCGTAGCCTTCACGATCGTGCACCGACAGGACCAAGTTGCCGTTCCCGAACCAGGACCGCGTGTTGAGCAGCTTCGGGACGTCGAACGGGCGAAGCCAGAGCCCGTCCTGGCGATCTGGACGAAGCCGCCGAGCGTCGACGACCCACCAGCGCAATGGGTCGTCCACCGGATGCCGGGAGACTCGGATCTCTTTGACATCAGGAAGAGACAGCAAGTGCCGCCACAGTGTCGCGGACGAGGACGCGGTCGTCGCCAGGAAATCGGTTACGTGCAGCACCTGACCACCGGTCCCTGCCGATTCCCGGTAGACGACCAGCCCGTCTTCGCCTGCGGCGGCGCATCGCTGGACACCTGCGTTCTCGTCAGCCAACCCAAGCAAGGCATCCAGCAGCGAATCGTCCTCAGCCAGGTCGAAGCGCTCCCAGTAGCTGGGCGTGGGAATGACCTGCCCGGGGGTAGACCGTGCCCCGGCTTCGAAGAGACGACGTGCGAACAGAGGTGCCTTGGCACGGGGAAGGTCGTAGGAGGCAGTTGCGCCGTTATCGAGGTCTGTGCGCCAGCCTGCGCCTGGGACATCGATCGCCAATGACTCGTGCCACGCCGCAGGCCCATATCCGCGCCTCGCATGCAGCGGCCACTCGGCCACCACGCCGACCGCGGCTGCCAGATCTGTTTCCCTGCACCAGTTGTGCAGGTCGACCATCATTGCGGCGAGCAGTCCCTGCCGCCGCATGGCGGGAACGACTGTCCCGCTGGCGACTGCACCGACCGGAATCGTCTGCGCTCCTGGCATGACCATGTCGAAAGCGAACGCGCCTACGGTGGCTACACATGCGTTGTTCTTGGTCACGGTTACCGCGTGGTCGTGGCGACGGGCGGACATAAGGTAATCGAGGATCTGGGGGTCCCGTGGGGGTTCGTGTCCGAAGCCGAGGAAGACCTGGTCCAGCCACTCAGGGTAGTCCGCCGATGTCACTTCGACCATTTCACAACCGGTGGGTAACGATATTTTCATGAACGCTTCCTTCGGATTGTGGTGTCTCGTGCCGCCGAGGTCGTTCCAGCTCCGCCCTGATTATCTAGAAAAGCTCTGAGGACGTTCTCGGTCACCGTTGCTACGTTGTTCTTGAATCCGTTGACGGGAAGCGCCGGGACCCATCCCATAGAACCGACGGAAAACACGGAGCCACCTGAGGTCCGCATCAGAACCATGTCAGCGCGAACTTTCTCGTTCGTTGACGCCGTGATCTCCGTAGTCGACTCCATGACGTCTTCGACAGCCAGGCAGTAACGATCGGAGTTACCGCACGCCGAGGCCAACACTGCGGCGTCTGCCCCACCGAGCATCGCGTCGTACCGGTCGATCTCATCACCTCCGGCGCCATCCATGACTAGGCCGAAGTCGCCGATACGCTCGTCGTCGACATCCCGGAACACCCAGTCGTAGGCAGGGTCGAACGAAATTGCGGTGCGGCGGTAGAAAGCCGCTTTCTTGTCCCAACCCTGCGCACTGAAACCGACACCGACGAGCTCGTTCGGTGGGCGCCCTCGATGGCGCCAGAGACCACCTTGTTCGCCGGTCGTTGCGTGGTAGGTCTCGCCGGGATGAGAGGTCCATGCCCGCGTGCCCGCGTAGCCCCGTCGGACCTCGATCACGTCGGCCCGGCTCGGATGTATCGACGTCACCCAGTAGAAGCCGTTGCCACCCAGATACATCAGGTTTCCACCCGTCTCCGTGTAGTGGCACAAGGCGTCGAGCATCCCTTGGGTCACGTACTCGGGATGGCTCCCGGTCAAGACGACTTCGTAATCAACGAGAGCGGCCGCACCGTCTGCGTCCAGCTCGCGATCGGTGATGACATCGACCGGAACGCCGAGGTGGTCGAGCCACCACAAGATGTACATGTCACTGCTGAAATTCCGTGGACCGCCGGTTAACCAGTTCCGGTAGTAGGGCCTGACATCGAGCAGCGGTCTCTGCCATGACGCGTACACCACGCCGCTGCCATCCTCATGCACATCATAGAGCGACTTACCCCATTCGGGATGTTGCAGCATGACCTCAGGCACGAGGTCGGCTATGGGTTCGAGTCCAGCCGAGTCCAGAAATTCCTGCGCGAATCCCTTACGGCTGTTTCCGTACGCCAAATAGGTGAGCCATGGCAGCACGACGACGGTGGCTGGGCGCCGGTCGTCGGATCCGGGCAGCACGACGAACGGCAGAAGGTCGCCGGCACTCTCGTTGGTGCACCGCACGCCGTAGACCCCGGTGCGCAGGTCTGCTGGGATCTGGATTTCGAGGTCGCGGTCCCAGCCCGCGCCGCCTAGGTCGTCCGCGTGGAAATACACCGCACTGTACTGTTCGGGCGCATCAGCAAACCTGGTGCACGAACCATCCCAGAGATGGCCGCGCACCGCGCGAGTCGGAAAATTGACAAGCCGCGCATCACGCGACATCGGACCGGTGTCGGCGACCCATTCGGTGGTCAGCGTTTCACCGAAGCGCCAGTGCGACAGAAGCAAATCCTGGCAGTCCGCAGCCTTCGAGTCCAATCCGTAAACATGAAGGCTGTCGATCTTGCCGGTGAAGTTTGCAGACACCCGGACATCCGAGTCGCGATCGGACGTGCGACGTGCGGCGACGACCAAGTCGTCAGCGCACTGGCGGAGGAAATCCGGCTCGCACACGACAGAGGCCGAGATCGGCTCGGAGCGGCCAGGCCCTATCAATGTCAATATCAGCTGCCTGGATGTCGAGTCATAGTCGAATTCCAAATGATACCAGCGGGCAGCGTCGTCCTTCAATGGAACAGACACCTCGACAGCCCGGGCCGTGCCCACGGCTCGCACCGCCGCGTACGAGGTGGTGGTCAAGGTGAGTTCCCAGCCTGTGTGAGATTCCGGATCGATGTTGCCGAGTACTACTTGGTCCGAGCGTGCTGGGAGCAGGGTCGGCTGGCACCACAGCGAGACTCGTAGGCGGCGGAGTTCGCGCAGATCGTTTCCCAGGCCTGCGACATGTGCGAATGAGCCGCCTTGCGTGTGTTGCTGTCGTCCTGCCCCCTCGATTTTCGATACACCTTCAACAGCGGTCAGATCGTCGTATGTCCAGACATCGGGAGCTCCGGGTCGAGGTAAGGGCCCCACGATTTCCGCGACATAACGAGCAGAAGTGGTCGAAACCATGCAAGCCAGCGACTGACCCGGGCGAACCGAGAAACGGTCGGTATAACCAACGAGATAGTCTTCCATGTCACGAGTCCGAAAGGATGAATCGCGTCCTGTTCATTGGATGTCGCTAACCGTTCTGAGCGCCAGTTTTGACCATCGAAGCAAAGTCATGTTGCGGTTTGTATCCTAGCAGGCGACTCGCTTTGTCAATTGACAATTCGAATGCCATCGTCATCGGCATTTCCACTGTGACCGTGTCCAAATCGTACTGATCTGCCACGACGGCTGCGCCTTCTGAAAATGTCGTCGTACCTGGCCCAACGATGTTGAAATCTTCATTTACCGCACGATCATGTTCCAATGACAGCAACGTTCCCGCGACTGTGTCGCGCACATCTGACATCTGCATTGACCACGGTTCGCCACTCGGGCCCACAACCACTACCGCAGGATTGTCCGTACGTCCACCGACCTGTCGCTCCAGCGATCCCATGACGTCATCAACCTCGTCGAACAACTGCCAGATGTTGCTTCGCCTGCCGATGGAGATCTGCGAACTCAGTAATGCGCGCAACCAATCGAGGCGGAACCAGGACACGGACTCGTGCGGTGCCAGGGCTGTGCCAAAACGCAAAATCGTGTAAGGAAGGTCGTGAAGTGTGCCGTAGTTGCGCACCAACTGTTCGCACAGCAACTTCGATGTCCCGTAATAGTCCCCCGGGATTTGTGGGTGGTCCTCCGTGATCGGTGTGAAAGCTGGGCGCATCGGGCCGTAAGTGGCGTCCGTACTCGCGTACACGAAGCGCCTGGCGGGATGTGCTCGGTCCACGGCCGCCTCGAGTACGCGTAATGTCCCCATCACGTTGATGTCGTAGTACTGCTCGATCGGCGTGTCCGCCAAGGCCATCTGAGCCGCCAAGTGCACCACCACGTCCGCGTCCGACACGGCATGGGAGATGGCGTCACCATCGGTCAGCGATGCCTCCACCACCTCCACGCTGGTGCCCAATCGGTCGGCAAAAGGGTCGCCGGGGCGAACCATGCAACGAACCCGATGCTCGCTCGCGTCGGTCAGTTCTTCAATCAGAACCCGGCCGATGCGGCCGTTGGCGCCGGTCACGCAGAAAGTGGTCATCTGTTTCCTCTTTTTTCATTTTCGATCGGTAAGTGCTCAGTTGAAAGCCCGCCAAGACATAAGAATCGTATCTTGACGTGATCCGTACTTCGGAAGGCTTTTCGCGGTTTTCCGATGTAAGTATTGTCAGGGTTTCGGCGACCCATTCTGTTGGATTCGAAGCGTATTTGGGCAACCGTTGGGGCTGCGAATCGCGAGTTTTCCGATTCCTCGAACAAGGCTATTGAGTGCCGTCCTTGTGAAGCAGGCAGCGAGTTCAACCGCCGACCACGGGCTGACGCCGGCAGAAGTACCAGGGGAGCGGGGTCCCACTCGTTACCCCCACCGCTTCGACGACTGGTCGTTCGCTTCCGTACGTGGGTTTTCTTCTGGTGGGGTGACGCCCGTTGGTTAGGGTCGTGGATGCTCTTCCTTGGTCGGCTGGGGATGCGGGCGAGGCAGCTCGCGGTACGTGACTGCCAGACAGCCGAGGAGGTCTTCCTTGTCGAGGACGAAGCCGTTCCCGTTCGGGTGACTTGCTCGCGAAAGCATCGGGGCGACGAGGGATGACGGATGGGTGGACGCGGCTGGGATTCGGGCTTGTTGGCTTGTCTCGTACGACCAGCGCAGGTAACCTGCTCTTCTACATTGAAATAGATGATTTCCCTAACGAAATGATGTTGATCGGGGTCGGCCTCGCTGCGGCGGCTGATGGGAGACGAATCGTCCGTGGCACTCAGTGCCGTTTACGTGTCGAGACGCTCCGGACGTTGCAGGAATCCCGCGGGACATGCTGCTGGTTCCGTATGATTTCAGTTCCGTCCGTCATTAGCGCGTTGCCTCATGTCGTCAGACCGGAAATTCTCGTGGACGCGAGGCCGAGGGCCTCAGTCTGCTGGGCGTGGGCGCGCTGTAACCGCCGCGCCCATTCCTGTTCCCCGCACGCTGAGCCTTCCTTGCGGTGCAGGGTCGGCCAAGTTCTCCAGGAAATGAGTGGCTCCCGGCCGACACCACCGATACATGCCTCGTAGCTGAAGCGAGTCGATCTCGGTCCCAACATCGCACTGATCAGGAAGGAAACGCATTTGATGGAGTTCCTGGCGCCTGTCCTTCACCGGGTCAAGGGTGAACAGACTATGGAGGAAGTGGTTCTCGAAGAGCCCAAGCAGGGTGAGGTTCGTGTCCGCATGGCTGCCGCTGGAATCTGTCACAGCTGTCTCAGCCATGCGGACGGATCCTTCGGGGATGTTCCACTTCCCACGATCCTCGGCGACGAGGGCGCCGGGGTTGTCGACGCCGTTGGACCCGGTGGTTCCGTGCTGCGGCCAGGTGACCATGTCATCGTCTCGTGGGCCCCGAGCTGTGGTCGGTGCCGTTTCTGCACCTCGGGCAGGCCAGGTTTATGCGAGAGAATACTCGTTCCGGGTTGCATGAGTGACGGCACACCGCGGTTTCGGATGAACGGCGACCCTGTGTTTCACATGGGGCCGTCCACCTACAGCCCGTACATCGTCGTCGACGAGAGTGCAGCGGTTTCGATCCGGAGGGATATGCCGCTGGACAAGGCAGCGCTCATTGGGTGTGCTGTCACGACCGGGCTCGGCGCTGTGACGAACACCGCCGGCGTGCGGCCGGGCAACAGTGTCGTCGTGTTCGGATGTGGCGGCGTCGGCCAGAGCGCCGTCCAAGGTGCTGCTTTGGTTGGGGCCAACCCGGTGATAGCGGTCGATGTCGTGGACCACAAGCTGGAGATGGCACGGCGACTGGGTGCCACGGAGACGATCCGAGCCGATCAGGCGGATGTTGTCGACACAGTCCGTGATCTCACCGGTGGAGGTGCCGACTACACCATCGTCGCTGTGGGATCCACGACCGTGATGGAGCAGGCCATCGCTGCACTGGGGAAGTCCGGTACCTGCGTGTTCGTGGGAGGGCCGCGTGTCGGAGAGTCCGTCGCCGTCGACCCGTTCCACCTGCTGACAGGTGAACGCCGAGTCGTGGGCTCGCGTTACGGATCGTCGAATCCGCACGTGGCGTTTCCACAGCTCGTCGACCTGTACCTCGCCGGCAAGCTCAAATTGGACGAACTGATCAGTCGTCGCTACCCGGTCGACCAGGTGAACGAGGCATCGACGGCGTTGGCTGAGGGTCTCGATCTTCGTGGGCTGCTTGTCTTCGACAGGATCTGATCGTTTGGCCGGACAGGCTGGTGGGACGCATGCCGCGGCGTCGGAAGGATATGTCGATGATGGGCCAGGAGGTGACTGTACGCGGCCACCTGCCTGGTTGTGAGGTGCGAGAGAGCGTGCTTACCAACGGTCCGGCGACCGGTGCCCGTCAGGTGGAAATGCGTGTTGAGGGTGGTATCGATCTGCGGATTTCTCCGGACCGTGGCTTTGACATAGCACAGGCGTGGTGGCGGGGTGTTCCGATCGCGTGGTCGGATCCGAGTAGAGAAGCGCTGCCGACGCCCAACGTCAGCGGGGTTGAATGGTTGCGAAGTTTCGCTGGTGGGCTACTCACCACCTGTGGTCTGCGCCACGTCGGTCAACCGCGAAACGGGCACGGGCTGCACGGTCGTTTTTCCCACCAGCGTGCCGAAGTGCTCGGTCGCTGGGAGACCTCGTTAGACGGAGTGCCGGCCGTGGCCGCGACCGCACGTATATCCGAGCCGGGCTCGTTCGGCTGCTTGCTCGAGCTCGAACGGACAGTCAGCACCCGCGCCGGCACGGGAGCAGTCGAAGTGCGCGACGTGGTGACGAACAGTGGTGAAGTGCGGGAACCGCTCGAGTTGCTATACCACTTCAATTTCCCTTTTCGGAATGGTCGGCCACCTGAAGTGCTGCTCGACGGAGAGATGGTGACAGACGATTTGGGTGGTGTTGAAGAAACGATCGAGCTGGAGATCCAGAAGAACAGCACGATCGCGATTGAGCTGAGAACACCCGCTTCAGGCACGGTGCTGGAGTTGAGCTGGGAATCCACGGTACTGCGGTACCTGCATATATGGGTGTATCCGGGAGCGTCAAACCGTGGCGTGCTCGCAGTGGAGCCATCGACAGTACCGATGTTAAAAGCTCATGCCAACGAGGACAGCTCGCTTCACCTGAAGCCGGGTGATCGAACCGAGATAGCCCTGACGCTCCGGGCGCACGAGCAATGAGGTGGCCATGCATGGGACGTCGGCCGAGGCTGACTGAGGTCGGCGTCCCATGGCCAACCGCTTGGGCACGCCTCGCGGAGCTGCCGGAGTTCCCAGGTACGAGATCTGCCCGATTCCTCGTTCTTTCAGGAGGGCTGCAATGACATCAACGACTGCGAGCCTGGTCGTCGTCACTGGAGCGGGGACAAGTATTGACCGTGCGATTTCACCGCTCAGCGAATCCGGACGCGCGTTGTGTACTCGTCGGATGGCGCGCTGTATGACGGTCCAGGGAGACTCTCGTCGTTGATGCTGGTATGGCTTCGGAAGAGGGCGAGCCCTCAGTGTTCGCGCTTGGGGTCGCCACGGCCAAGCTCGGCGTGCGTGTCAACACAGTTTCTCCAGGATTGATCAAGTCGACAGGTACGCCGACAAACTACTCTCGGAGCGGGCGAAGGTGAGCTTCATGACCGGCGTCGAAGTCATCGTAGATGATGGATGGACGATTTGGTGAAGCGGTGTCTCCGTCGCGCTGGGCCGGCGTAGCGCAAATCGGCCCCGTTGAATTATGGGGGACTTTCGCTAGTATCGCATTCTGCGATGTGGTTTTGGCACAATGAATGGGATACTGGTGGACAAAAACTCGTTGGAATATGGTGTGATTCCGCAACCGCGGATATTGGTTCGTGACGGACCTGACATTGCGGTGCGAAAATTGTCGATTGCTCGACTCCCGGTTGGGCTGGGGCGCTATCGGCGGGAAATTATCCGGCTGGCATCTTTGATGGCAGGCTCTGCCGGGGGGAGGATGCTGCCGCTGACCTTCGTCGATTCCGACGTCGTGGCCGAGGGGTATCACCTGTCTGTAGGGTCCGGTGGCATTCAGGTGGGTGCGAGTTCATCGCTGGGTGCCCTCCAAGCGATGCGGACCATTGTCGACCTCTGGGACGGTGCTGGCGGCGGCGCTCTCCCAGCGCTGCAGATCGATGACTGTCCGACTTTGTCGACTCGCGGCGTGTTCATCGAGTCGTTTGGCGGAACCGATCTGATGGGACTGGACGACTGGAAAGCGCTCCTCGACCGGGTGGCGCGGTTCAAGTTCAACACGGTGGGAGTTTCGATATACGGTTGCTGGGACATTCATCACGGTGGTGACCGAAGCGAGTATTTGTTCACCCCGTTGACTGAATTCCCCGAGGCGGTTTCCCCGCAGCATCTGCTTTCTTGGGATCCGGCCACTGGTGACGAGGTCGAACACAACTATGTGCCTCGCATGTTCAGTGAGGACTTCTTCGGTGAAGTCGTGAATCATGCGAGAGAGCTTGGCGTCGAGGTAATTCCGCACCTCGGCGGGCCGGGGCATTCATCGCTCATCCCTCGGGTGGTTCCAGACCTGTCTGCACGCGACACTGCAGGGAAACGAACCGGTTATGGATACTGCGTGTCGCAGGAAGCGGCCAGAAATTCCTTGCGTTGCCTCGTGCGCGGTCTCACCATCCGACACTTGGTGCCGAACGGAATTCGTAAGCTACACGTCGCCGGCGATGAATACTATCCCGTGAAGAACGTGGATCCATTGGACCGGGATAGGCTGGTCACCCCGTATTGTTCGTGCCCCGGATGCAGTGACCTCACGGCCGGCGAGATGCTCATCGAGTACTTCGTGCAGGTCGGTCAGGTGCTGGCGGAGTTCGACGTCAAGATGATCCATTGGCAGGACTCGCTGGTGCGCGAAGGTGTGTTGGACAAATACCTCGACCGTCTCGAAGCGGAGAGACTTCCGAGCCCCGTCATTGCATGGTGGAAATACAATGATCCGGTCCCACGCCCGCGGACGGAGCGGGCCGAGGGTTGGTGTTGCCCGACAACTGGACTTGCACCATTCCTTTTTCATCAGGACTTTCTTTCGAATATCGACTCGATGCTGCGTCGCGGGATCGCTGGCGGAGCTACCGGTGTGCTGGCCTACGGCTCTGGAGATCCGGCGGACTGTGAGAACTACGCAGGGCTTGCCGATCTGTCGTGGAACTTCGAAGGTTCACGCGGGATGACTGGGTTCCGGCAGCGTTGGGCTGCCAGAATTTGTCCTGGTGCCGTCGATGAGGCCGAGTCCGCGCTGTCATTGGCCGGCACTATCACGGCCTGCTATCCGCTAATGATGTACGTCATTCAGCAAATATTGCCATTCTTCTCCAGTGCGAATTCGAGAGATTCCTCGTATCCGGATGATCAGTTCCGTGCTGTGGCTCTGACGGCGTTACCGTTGGTCGAGGTCGTCCGGCAGACGGCAGATACCCTCCAAGAGGCCGTCGCGCGGATGCCTACAGGGCGTGACGACTCGTTGTGGGGGAATCCCGTCGACGTCTGGCGTCAAGAGATGCTTCGCACAGCCGCCACGTTGCAACTGTTCCTTGATGTTCTAGCGGTGGTCCGGCAACCCACTGAGCCGGATGAGAGCGAACTCACTCGGCTTTTCGAAAGCGCTGACTCGCTGCTGCGTTCGGTCGCGAGCGGCAAGCCAGCGCACCTAGTGCCGATCGTGCTACGCGAACTTTGGGTGTTCGTCCGCGAGATCAAGCCTGCGATACGGAGGTTGCGCGAACAGAAAGACCTGCTGGAATCCGCCCCTTGGTATCCGTGGCTGATCTGATTCCCCTTACGCCGTGACCGGATTCGTCGCGATGCCTGAAGCGACTTCGATCAGTGTCTTGGCCACCTTCTTCGCCTCGGCGAGGCTGAAGCGGGAGGACGGGCCGCTCACGCTGATGGCCACCGGAAGGTGGGTGCCGAGCAGCGGGGCGGCGACGCAACGGCCGTCGTCCTCGTTTTCGCGGTCGTCGACGGCGTAGCCGAGGCGGCGGACCTTTGTCAGCTCCTCGAAATAGGCCTCTTCCGCGGTGATCGTGTTGCCCGTCCGCTTCGGCAGGCCGGCATCCCGCAGCAGATCCCGCACCCGGTCCTCGGGCAGCTGCGCCGCGATCGCCTTGCCGAGGGCCGTGCAGTGGATCGGGTCGCGGTCGCCCCTCGACGCGGCCAGGCGCACGCCCCGCCGGCTCTCCGCGATGTCCAGATAAATAATGTGGTCCCCATCGAGCAGCCCCAGGTTCGCTGTCTCGTCGAACTCGTCGCGCAGGCGCTCCAGGGACGGCCGCGCGCGCTCGCGCAGGATCTCCAGGTGCCGGGACTGCATGCCGACGAAGCCGAGGCCCAGCCGGAACAGGCCGCCGTCCTCATCGCGCTCCACATAACGGTGGTTTTCCAGCGTCCACAGGTAACGGAAGGCCGACGACTTCGGCAGGCCGGTGGTCTGGGCAACCTCGTTCAGCGTGATCCCGTCGACCGATTCCTGCAGCAGGTTCAAGATCAGGCAGACACGTTCCACGGCGCGAACGGAGTAATCGCGTTCCTCCTCTGGCGCCTCGTGTTCTCCAGTGGTCATCTCATCGGGATCTTGCTTCCTGCGCCGGGCCACTTTGTTACCTCGTTTCGGGCGTCAACGTTTGCGTTTCAGATGCTACCGCCACCGGAACCCCTGCGTCAGGGGGCCAGAAGACACTTTTCGGCCCGTCCGGAGATTCAATCACCGGGTCCGGGTGGTCCTGGTGGCCCCCTTGACGCGAACCACCCCCAGTCCTACCGTGAACACATCTGGCAGATCTGCCGTTTCACTAGATGAAACTCCAGGAGTCCCGGTCCTGACGGATCGGGAGTGCGACAGGTGTCGAAGGGACGTTCGATGGACAACGACGAGCCGCAGGAGCCCAAGCAGTCCAACGAGCTTCGCGAGCGCGCGCTCAAGAGGACGCCCGGCGGCGTGCACTCCAACGTCCGGCTCGCGGGCTCGCGCGAGTTCATCCGTTCCGCACAGGGCGCCTGGCTCTACAGCGTGGACGGCCGCGACTACGTCGACTACCTCCTCGGCCAGGGCCCGAACTTCCTCGGCCACGCGCCCCGCCAGGTGGTGGACGCCGTCTTCCGCGCCTGCCGCGACGGCGTCATCTTCGGCGGCCAGCACGAACTGGAAGTCCGCGCGGCGGAACTGGTCTGCGAAGCGGTCGGCTGGGCGGACAAGATCCGCTTCAGCATGACGGGCACCGAAGCGGTGCAGGCGGCGTTCCGGCTCGCGCGCGCGGCGACGGGGCGCACGAAGATCATCCGCTTCGAGGGGCACTACCACGGCTGGCTGGACAACGTGCTGCTCGCCAACCGGGACGGGCGCTGGGGCACCGCCAGCAAGGGCCAGCTCCCCGGCCACCTCGACGATTTCGTGCTGCTGCCGTGGAACGACCTCGACCTGGTCGCCGACGCGCTCGCGCGCCAAGGCGAGGAAATCGCCGCGGTCGTCATGGAGCCGCTCATGATCAACGCGGGCGTGATCGAGCCGAAACCCGGCTTCCTCGAAGGGGTCCGCAGGCTCTGCGACCAGTACGGCATCGTGCTGATCTTCGACGAGGTGATCTCAGGTTTCCGCCTCGGGATCGACGGCGCGACCGGGCGCTACGGTGTGACCCCCGACCTCGCCACGTACGGCAAGGCGATCGCCGGCGGGTTCCCGGTCGCGGCGCTGGTCGGCCGCGAGGACCTGATGGACCGCTTCGGCACCGGCGAGGTCAACCACTCCGGCACCTTCAACTCCTCGGTGATGGCCACGGCCGCCGTCGTCGCTTCGGTCTCCAGCCTGATCGACGACCCGCCGTACGAACGCGTCGCCCAGCACGGCAAGGCGTTGATGGACGGCCTGCTGGACATCGGCACGGGATACGAACTGCCGCTGCGCGTGGCGGGCCTCCCGCAGGCGTTCCACGTTTCCTTCGGCGACGCGGAAGTGACGGATTACCGCACACTGCAACAGCTCGACCTCGCGCGCTACGAGAAACTCGCGAGCACGCTGGTCGACCACGGCCTGTGGGTCGCCGGCCGCGGCGTCTGGTACGTCTCGGCCGCGCACGGGCAGCGCGAGCTCGACGCGGCGCTCACCCGGTTCGACAAGGCGCTGGCCTCATGGACCAGCCGATGACGCGGCCGGTCAGCGCAGCCCGCAGCGGCACGAGTTTCTCGCCGTACTACTGCGCCGGTGACTTCGTCTTCCTGTCCGGGCAGGCCGCGGTCGACGAGGACGGCCGCATCGTGCCGGGCACGTTCGAAGAGGAAATGCGCCGCTCGATCGAGAACGTGCGAAGCATACTCGGCGGGCTCGGCCTGCGACTGTCCGATGTGGTCAAGGTCGGCGCATACGTGCAGGACCCGGCGGATCTCGTGGAGTACAACCGGATCTACCGCGAGTACTTCGCCGAGCCGCTGCCCGCGCGCACCACGCTCACCAGTTGCCTCGGCGACGTGGTGAAGTTCGAGATCGACGTCGTGGCATTCTCGGGAGGCGGACCGAGTTGAGATTCGCCACACTCGGGCTTTTCCACGAGGCCAACACCTTCGCCCCGCTGCCTGCGGACCTGCGCCTGTTCGAGGACGGCGGAGTGTTCCGGGGCAAGGAGATCGTCGAGCAGTACGCCGGCTCTGCCACGACGTACGGCGGGTATCTCGTCGCCTGCGAGCAGCTGGACATCGAACTGGTGCCGCTGCTCGCCGCGTTCGTCACGCCCACCGGTTCGATCACCCGCGAGGCCTTCGAATCGCTCGTCGGCGAGATGATCGAGCGGCTGGTGCGCCAGGGCCCGTGGGACGGGGTGCTGCTGAACGTGCACGGGGCCGCGGTCGCCGAGCATTTTCCCGACGCCGACGCGGAAATCGCCGCGCGGGTGCGTTCGGTGGTCGGCCCGGACGTGCCGGTCGGCGCGGTGCTCGACATGCACGCCAACGTTTCCCAGGAGCTGATCGACGAGCTCACGGTCACGCTCGTCTACCAGACCAATCCCCACGTCGACCCCGGTGCTCGCGCGGTCGACTGTACGAAGCTCGTGGCGGCGGCCGCGCGCAGGGAAATACGGCCCGAGCAGGCGCTCGTCCGGCTGCCGCTGGTGGTGAACATCGCCCGGCAGGACACCGCCGAGCAGCCGATGGCGGATCTGGTGGCGAAGGCGCGTGAACTCGCGGCCCGGCCCGGCATGTTGTCGGCGAGCGTCGTGGAAGGCTTCCCTTACGCGGACGTGGCGGAAATGGGGATGTCCTGCATCGCCATCCACGACGGCGACCGGGCGAAGGCCGAAGCCGCCGCGAGAGAGCTGGCCCGCTCGATATGGGAGCAGCGAGTTTCCTTGCAGGCCAAGGGAATCACCGTGCACCAAGCGCTGGACATCGTCGCCGAGACGCCCGACGGGCCGGTCGTTCTGCTGGACGTCGGGGACAACATCGGCGGTGGCGCGCCGGGGGATTCCACGGAGATCCTCGCGGCCGCGGTGAAACGCGGGATGGATTCACTGGTGCAGACGCTGTGGGATCCCGAGTCCGCCCAACGGTGCATCGAGGCGGGCGTCGGTGCGCGGCTCCGGCTCGAAGTCGGCGCGAAGCACACGCATTCCGCAGGCCGGCCGGTCAGCGTCGTCGGCCACGTTCGGGCGGTGTCGGACGGACGTTTCGAGGAGCCGACGCCGACCCATTCCGGATTCCGGTTCTTCGATGCCGGTCCGACGGCGGTTTTCGAGACCACCCATGGCCACACGCTCGTGCTGAACTCGAAAGCGGTGATCAACTCCAGCCTGCAGCAGCTGCTGAGCGTCGGTGTCGACCCGGCGGGCTACCGGATCGTGGTGGCCAAAGGGGTCAACTCGCCGCGGGCCGCGTACGGGCCGATCGCGAAGCGGCTCGTGGTCGTGGACACCGACGGGGTGACCGCGATGGGCCTGGACCGCTTCACCTACCAAAACCGGGCGAAACCGTTGTACCCCTTCGAAGATGCGGAGTTTCCGGAGCAATCATGACGATGAGGTTCATGCGGGTCGGCCCGCCCGGCGCGGAGCGGCCGGTCGTGTGCGAGGACGAACGCCATTACGACCTGACCCCGCTGGCCGCTGACATCGACGGCCGGTTCCTCGCCGGGGACGGGCCGCGACGGGCGCGGGTGGCGCTGGATTCGGGCGAGCTGCCCGTACTGGACGTCAGCGGGCTGCGGGTCGGTGCGCCGATCTCGCGCCCCGGCGCGGTCCTGTGTATCGGACAGAACTACGCGGCGCACGCGGCGGAATCGGGCGCGGAACCGCCGGGCGAGCCGATCCTGTTCCACAAGTCGCCGAATACCGTGGTCGGCCCGTACGACGACGTGCTGATCCCGCGCGGTTCCACCCGGACCGACTGGGAGGTCGAGCTCGGCGTGGTGATCGGGAAACCCGCGCGCTACCTGGAAACGCTGGCCGAGGCGCGGGCGTGCGTTGCCGGGTACGTGACGACGAACGACGTGTCCGAGCGGGAGTTCCAGCTCGGCAGGCCGGGCGGCCAGTGGTCCAAGGGGAAGTCCTGCGAGACGTTCAACCCGGTCGGGCCCTGGTTCGTGCCGGGGTTCGAGCTGCCCGACCCGCAGGCCCTGGAGCTGCGTTCGTGGGTGAACGGGGAGCCGCGCCAGGACTCGAAAACGACGGACATGATCTTCTCCGTGGACGAGATCATCTGGAACCTGTCCCAGTTCCTCGTGCTCGAACCGGGCGACCTGATCAACACCGGGACGCCGGAAGGCGTCGCGTTGTCGGGCCGGTTCGAGTACCTGCGCGCGGGCGACGTCATCGAGGTCGAGGTGGCCGGGCTCGGCCGCCAGCGTACGGAGTGTGACCAGGCCTGATGGAACTTTCCGCCGGCGTGCTCGAAGCCCTGACGGAGATCGTCGGCGCCGATGGCGTGCGCCGGGCCCCGGGGGAGCTGGCGGCGTACGCGCGTGACGCCACGCCGTTGTTCCGCGCGGTGCCCGATGTCGTGGTGTTCCCGCGCACCACTGAACAGGTCGCCGAGGTACTGAAACTGGCCACTGCGCACCGGATTCCGGTGGTTCCGCGCGGGGCCGGGTCCAATCTGTGCGCGGCAGCGGTGCCGTTGGCGGGCGGGATCGTGCTGGCGTTGACCAGGATGACGCGGATCCTGGAGGTGAGCGGTGACGAGCTGCTCGCGCGTGTGCAGCCGGGCGTCACCACGGCCCGGCTCGCGGACGCCGCCGCGGCGCAGGATCTGTTGTACGTCCCCGATCCCGGTAGCCGGGTCACCTCCACTGTCGGCGGCAACGTGGCCACCTGCGCGGGCGGGTTGCGCGGGCTGAAGTACGGGGTCACCCGGAACTACGTGCTCGGGCTGGAGGCCGTGTTGCCGACCGGCGAGGTCATCCACACCGGCGGCCGGCTGTGGAAGGACGTCGCCGGCTACGACCTCACCAGGTTGCTCACCGGCTCGGAGGGCACGCTGGCCGTGCTCACCGAGATCATCGTGGCGTTGCTGCCGAAACCCGCGGAAGTCGGCACGGGGATCGCGTACTTCGAGACGTTGTCCGACGCCTGCCGCGCGGTGGCCGCGATCATCTCCGCCGGGATAGTGCCTGCCACGCTGGAATTCCTGGACCAGAAGTGCATCGGCGCGGTGGAGGACTACGCGAAACTCGGCCTGCGCACCGACGCGGGTGCGCTGCTGCTGTTCGGTGACGACGGGCCGATCGAAGTGGTCGCCGGGAACCTGGTGCGGCTGCGGAAGATCTGCGCGGATTCCGGTGCGCTGGAGGTGACGCTGGCCGAGGACGTCGCCCGCTCGGACGCGTTGCTCGCTGCACGCCGTTGTTCGCTGCCCGCGCTGTCCCGCCTCGGTTCCCTGACGATCCTGGAGGACGTCACGGTGCCGCGGCCGCGGTTGGCGGAGATGGTCGACCGCATCGACGAGATCGCCCAGCGGTTCGGTCTGCTGATCGCCACCTTCGGGCACGCCGGCGACGGGAACCTCCATCCCACCTGCGTGCTCGACCCCGACGACAACGACGCGGTGGAGCGGGCGCACAAGGCGTTCGCCGAAATCTTCTCGACCGCGCTGCGGTTGGACGGCACCATCACCGGCGAACACGGTGTCGGAGCGGCGAAACTGCCGTATCTCACCGAACGACTCGGGGTGGCACAGGTCCGGCTGCTGCGCCGGATCAAGACCGCCTTCGACCCGGCAGGCATTCTCAATCCCGGGAAGGTCGGCTCGTGATCTTCGACAAGGAACTGCTGGATCGCTGCATTTCCTGCGGCTACTGCTTGCCCGCGTGCCCGACGTACCGGCTGACCGGCGAGGAGGCGTCGTCGCCGCGTGGGCGGATCACGTTGATGCGCGCGCTCGAGACGGGAGAGCTGGACACGACCGATCCGACCCTGGCCGAACAGTCGTCGTTCTGCCTCGGCTGCCGGGCGTGCGAGCCGGTCTGCCCCGCCGGTGTGCAGTATGGCGATCTGCTCGAACAGTGGCGGGATGTCCAGTGGCAGGGCGGAAATCGCCCCCTGCTCGCACGGGCGCTGATGGCCGTCGTGTCCCGCGAATGGGTGCTTCGATTACAGGGCATGGTTCGTCGGCATGCGCGCGGTAACGGGGGCGAGGTGCATTCATTGATGCTCGGTTGTGTGGAACGAGGTCTGTACCCGGCGGTGAGCCGCGCCGTGCGGCGGCTCGCGCCGGGAATCTCGGTGCCCGGCGGACAAGGTTGTTGCGGGGCACTGCACGCGCACAACGGTGACTCCGAAAAGGGTGCGGAAATGGCTGTGGCACTGGGAAAACAGCTGCCCGGCACGATCATCACCACGGCGGGTGGCTGTGCCGCGCACCTGGCTGCGCGGCTCGGCAGGGACAGGGTGCGGGAATTCGGTGAATGGCTGGTCGAGGTCGGCTATCGCCCGGACGGCGAAGTGCGGGTGCGTGGCCGCCGTGCCCGCGTCGGGCTGCAGGATTCCTGTCATCTGCGCAACGCGCTCGGTGTCACGGCGGAACCCCGCAAACTGCTCGCGGCTGTCGCTGACTACGTGGAACTTCCCGGTGCCGGCGATTGCTGTGGTGCCGCGGGGACGTATTCCCTGTTGCGCCCCAAGGACAGTCGCCGCGTGCTCGCCACGAAACTCGACGCGATCGAGGCGGCGGAGATCGATTTCGTGGTGGCCGTGAACCCGGGCTGCCTGCGTCAATTGCGCCAAGGCCTGCGAAAACGACGATCGAAAGTGCGAGCGGTGCCGCTGGCCGAGTTACTGGCGGACGCGCGAAATTGATCTTCTACTCTCTGTCGTTGTCACTACTTGCCGGATCGCCAATATGGGGTAAACTCAGCAGCCCGAATGGGTTTGGCTGTGTAAAATGTCCATTTCGGTTTCGCGCCGAGCTTTGCCCGAGGCCGTCGACGTAATTTCCTTAGCAGCGCAACATACTGTCGCAAAGGGACGAGTGATGGAACACCCACTTGCTCGGTTCAATGTGCTCAGGTCGCACGACCTCGACGAGATGCGGGATCAGCTGAGCCGGATCATGTGCAGGCACGGGCTGTCGCTGGCAGGTGGTGCGGAGCCGCTCGACGCGATCATCAACTCCCGCGGGTCTCGGCACTTCGTGTTCAACTTCGTCCGGTACGGCCCGCCGGTCAACGTGGATCCCGGCTGCACGCGGACCTTCACCGCTCTCCAGATCCCGCTCCGCGGCCGCGCGCTGGTGCGGAACGGTAACCGCGCCGTGGTCTCCACGCCAGGGCTGATGGTCGTCACCGATCCCCACGAGCCGCTGTACATGGAACTGTCGAGGAACACCGAGCTGGTCCTCGCCCGCATCGACTGGGCGTTCGTCCAGCGCACGATGGGGAGCCTGCTCGGCATGGAGATTCCGTGGCGGATTTCGTTCCGCCTCGCGCTGGACGTGACCTCGAAACGCGCCCGCGGCTGGCATCGCATGCTGATGGAGTTCATGTCGTCGGTGGCCCGTCCGGAGGTCTGGTTCCCGAATTCGATGAGCCTGCCGTGGCTGGAGGAACGCCTGGTCTCGGACCTGATCTACCTGCAGGGCAACACTTATACCGAGATCCTGGCCGCGCGGCCGTGCCCCGTTTCGCCGCGCATGTTCCGGGAAGCTCTCGATCTCATCGAGTCCGTGCCGGAAGAACCGCATACCGAATCGAGTATCGCGGCGCGATTCGACGTGAGCGTGCGCGCGTTGCAGGAAGCATTCCGGCAGTATATCGACAGCTCTATTTCGGAGCAGCTTGTCCTGGCCCGGTTGCACCGGGCCTATCTCGATCTTCGCTGGGCGTATCCCGGTGAGGTCACGGTGCAGGAGATCGCGACGCGATGGGGCTTCGCCGATCCCGGTTTCACCAGGCTCTATCGCGCGATCTACCACGAGCATCCACAACAGACACTGTTCCGTTGACGAGTGCATCCCACGCGGTTAGCCTGACCCCCTATGAAATCCTGATTTTGTTTACCGAAAACTGGTGATCACGGTGGATCCGGCTTTTTCCTACGGACGTACCCCGGACGCAGAGCACGCCCGCGCGATGGCCTCGACGGTGCTCGGCAACCATGACCTGCGGATCACGCAGGGCACCTTGGACATGTGGATGCGCGCGGAAAAGGGGTTCGCGAGCACCGCCGGGTTCCTTGGTTACCGCTGCGCGGCGCAGGTCCACCTCGAAGGTCTGCGTGAGGACTACACGGCGGTGCTGGTGCTGACGGGGCACGCGGTCGGCCAGCTCGACGGCAGCTGTCTGGAGCTCAACCGGCGTGCCGTGCTCGCGGCCGGGCCCCAGCAGGAATTCGCCATCTGCCTCTCCGGTGACTGTGTCGTCCGGGTGGTCCGGTTACCGCTGTGGCTGGTCCGGGCGCGCGCCCTCGCGTTACTCGGCCGCGACGCGGTCGGCCTGCTCACCTTCGGCGCGGTGCCCGCGTTCGTCGCCGACAACAACGCGCCGGTGACCAGGCACGTAGCGCGCTACCTCGGTCACCAGAATGCGCAACGGCTGGACCGGTTCGTCGAGGAAAGGCTCGTCGACTGGCTGCTGCGGCAGCTTCCGCACCAGTACACCGACGCGTTGAGCGCGGTCCCGTCGGCGGAGAAGTCACGTGCGATCGTCGACTTCGTCAAACTGCTCATGGACACGAACCCGCTGGGAAAGGACTCGATGGAAAGCTACGCGGTGCAGGCCGGCGTAACCTACCCCGAACTGATCCGCGCATTCCAGTGGGCGAATGGCCAGTTCCCGCACATGTATCTCCGCGGCGTCCGGCTCGACATGGTGCATGGCGTGTTGCAAGGAGCGCGGGCGGGCGAAATGGACGTGGCGACCGTGGCGCGCAAGCACGGCTTCCGGAACGGGACCGAATTCCGCAGCTGGTACCGCAAGCGATTCGGGGAGTGGCCCGCAGATACGCTGCGCCGCACCGGAAA
This sequence comes from Amycolatopsis sp., assembly GCF_035546795.1. Taxonomy (GTDB): domain Bacteria; phylum Actinomycetota; class Actinomycetes; order Mycobacteriales; family Pseudonocardiaceae; genus Amycolatopsis_E. The sequence continues at coordinate 125,100 of NZ_DASZWC010000028.1, read as the reverse complement.
GGACTAGAGTGCGCCCACTGCGGTTTCCAGAGACCAGGATCTCGGCTCAGCACAAGGGTTTCCCGCCGTCGATGATCGGGCTACCCGGCGCCGGCGTGGCAGGCCGGTCCGGCGTACTCAACTTCCTGACCCCGCTGTTGATGCTCGACCACGACGCCCTTCGGCACAATCTTGCCACCTTGCGGGAGTTCTGCGCGCAACGCGGAATTTCGCTCGCCCCGCACGTGAAAACGACTATGTCGCCGGAGATCGTGAACGCGCAGATCGAGCACGGCGCCTGGGCGTTGACCGTGGCCACGCCGAGTCAGGCGATAGCGCTGCGCGATCTCGGCGCGGAGCGGATCCTGCTCGCGAACGAGCTTGTCGAACCGCACGCGATCGACTGGCTCGCCGAAGAAATGTCGGCGGATCCGGGCTTCGCCGGTTATTGCTACGTCGACTCCACCGAAGGCATCGATATTTTGGAGAAGCGGCTCGACGGGCGCGCTCGCCCGTTTCCGGTGCTGATCGAGTTCGGGATTGCCGGTGGCCGGACAGGTACCAGGAACGCCGCCCAAGCGCTCGCGCTTGCCGAGCGAGTGGCGGCGTCGCCGGTGCTGGAGCTGGCCGGGGTGGGCGGGTTCGAGGGCGTGATCGGCGGGGAGCCGGACGCCCACCTGCTCGAACGCGTCCGCACGTACCTGCGCCGGCTGCGGGATCTCGCCGACGGGATGCTGCCCGCACGGGGCGAGTTCATCGTGACGGTCGGCGGGAGCGCGTTCATCGAGCTGGTCGCGGACGTGCTCGGCCCGGAATGGCAGGCCGGGCGCCCGATTCGCGTGGTGCTCCGCAGTGGTTGCTACGTGACGCACGATTCCCTGGCGTACCAGCGGCTTCGTAGCCTGATCGGCACCGAATACGAGGCGCTGCCGCTGCGGCCGAGCCTGGAACTGTGGGCGAGTGTGTTGTCCAGCCCCGAGCCGGGACTGGCCATTTTGGACTTCGGAAAACGCGACACGGGACTGGATTCCGGGTTTCCGGTGCCGCTGCACCGATTGCGGAGAGGCTGCACGGAAATCGAACCGGCGCCGCCGGGGGAGATTTTCGCCTGCAACGACCAGCACGCGTATTTCCGGGGCTTGCTCGAGGTGGGGGACCGGGTCGGCTTCGGGATTTCGCATCCGTGCACGACGTTCGACAAATGGCGGCTGTTTCCCGTTGTGGACAAGGACTACCGCGTACTCGGCACCGCGCAGACGTTGTTCTGAGTCACCGGTCGCCGCTGTCGGATTCCGGCCACCACTGGTCGAGTAGATCCATTCGCGCGTCGAGCAGGGCCGGGTTGCGCAGGTCGATCACGTGCACCCCGCGCCAGCGGTGGAAACCGATCCGTTCGAGCATCGTGCCGGCGCGCACGCTGGCGAGTTCGGCCGAAACGCGGTCGCCGGGGCACGGGAAATCCAAGGGGGAAACGCGGCAGGCGCCGATTCGCGCGTCCGGCGCGAGAATACGCAGCGCGCTGGCTATCAGAGAGGCACCTAGACCATGCCCGCGCCAGGCTTCCAGGAGTTCGATCCGGCGCAGGATCACCATTCGCGGCGGCCCGGGCGCGATTTCCGCGTCCAGCTCCGGATGTAGCCTGCCCTGGTCGGGGTCGATCACCGTCTCCGCGATGAACTCCAGCGCCCATTCGCCGAGCACCACGGAATCGAGCAGATTGCGTTCCTTGGTGAGATCCGCGATCACCAGCGAGATGTCGCCGACGTGGCGTAGTTCGTCCGGGCACATGTCGAGTGCGGTGACATCCGCGGACACATGCCATTGCTCCGGTTGTTCGTCCTCATCGTCGATCTGCCACCAGAAGCGACGGTGCGAGATCGTGAGTTCGATGGAAAGGGGATTGGCGGGGAGATCGGGAATCACGGTCGCTCACCGGCCCCGATTCTGATTGCACGTGCATCTGCACGACCAGGTGGAAGTGGGCAGATGATCTCCGATTGATGGCACCCGCACCGTTGTAGTGAAATTCGCGGTGTTAGTCAATGACCACGTTCCGTACAGCATCTCTCTCAGAATAGCAGCGGAAGTGAAATATTCCAGAAGTCGTCCGGTCCGCTGCCACAACATGCTGGGGATTTGCATGATCACTCGCGTTCGGCCGCGAGGATGGTGGTCGCGCCGCGTGTCCGCGCCACTCCACGAATTAACCCGATTGGGTGGTAGTCGCGCTGTCTCCATGATTCTTTCACCATTCGCGTGGACGCCGGTCGGCGATATAGGACCCCTTGGACCTGATCGTGACCACCAGGCCGCGAAAGCGCAGCAGCCTGGTGGCGTGCCGGGCAGTGCCCAGCGATACCCCGTATTCCTCGGCCAGTCGCCGCTCGGACGGCAGCGGTGTGTTCGGCGCCAAATCACCGGCCTCGATCCGGGCCGCGAGATGGTTCGCCATCATTTCGTAAACGTAGCCGGGAGTGTCGCCCGGCTCGAATTTGGGCACGTTCACGGGAACAACGCTAGAACCGCCTGAACTGCGCTTTTTCCGAGGGTGCGCCCTTCAACGGCGTATCGCTGCACCCGCGCGGTAGACCGCGGTGAAACGCAAAGGGTATCGACTGTGGATTCGTTTACCGATTATCCGCCTTCACTCTAATGGGCGGGTACCGGCTCGGCTTTCGCGTGTTTGCCGCGGCCGCGCAGGACTTCCGGCCGGGGTGCTCCCGGCCAGCCGTTCACCCAGCTGGAACCGCGCACCTTTTTCGCGCGCTGCTTCAACGGCGCCAACAACCGTGACACTTCCCGATAGCCTCGCGTCACGTCGCCGGCGCAGACGATCGTCGCGAGCGAAACCGTGACGGCCCTGTCCTCCGCGGACCACGGCTGGTCGACCAATGCTTCCGCCACAGCGGTGATTTCGTCGATATCGCAGGCGATGAGGAAGTCGTCGCCGCCGACATGGCTCACCGTGACACTGCGCAGTTCCGTGCTGAGCTTCGTGAGCGTCCGGCCGAGCGCGCGGATCAGGTCGTCGCCTGCCGCGAACCCCTCGTTGTCGTTGACCGCCTTGAACGAATCTACGTCCAGCCAGGCGACGACTGTCGGCTCGCCGAGCTCGAGGCGCCGGTCCACTTCGCGGGCCACGGTGTCGCTGCCGGGCAGTCTGGTCAACGGGTTGAGCGCCGCCGCCTGCTCGATTTTGACCTCGGCGACCCCGCGCACGATTTCGTGCACCAGCACCACGCCGAGGCAGCGACCCTGCCCGTCGACCACCACGATGTCGTCGTTGCTGCGCCCGATGTCGTTCTCCGCCACCAGATCGAGGAGTTCGAGCGCGCCGGCGCCGGTACGGATGGTGCGGGGCTGATCGGCGAGCCGGGCCGCCGGGCGTCGCGCGTGCAGGGCATGTCCGAACGGGCCGGTGAGTTCGAGCAGGAACCGGGTGCGGTCGATGGACCAGCGCGGCCGCCCGCGCTCGTCCAGGCCGACGAGCCCGTTCACCGCGTCCTGATCCAGCAGTACGCGCCGCACTTCTTCGCACGTCGAATCGGCCGACACCGTCGTCGCGTCATGCATGAAGTCATCCACCTTCGGCCCGCTCGACGGTATTTTCGGCGCTGGCGGGGGCGCAGGCTGGGTGGTCAAGCCGGTCGGGACGCCGTGTTCGCTTGCCGGAGCGAAGAGATTTCCTTGTACGGTAAGGATTCCGAGCTGCTGCACCGCCGAGAGTTCTTCTTCGGTCTCGATTCCGGTTGCCACGAGGCGAATGTCCGTGCGCGCGGCGAACAGCGCGAGCGCCTCGACGAGCGCGATCGTCGGGGTGTCCGACCGCAGCCGGTCCAGCGTGACGCGGTCCAGTTTGAGCATGTCCGGCCGGGCGTCGGCGAGCAGGTTGAGCGGCAGGTCGCCGTGGCCCAGATTGTCGAAGGCGAGCCGGAAACCCAGCTCCGTGAACCGGCGCGCTCCTACCAGCAGGGCATTGGCGGGAACCCCGTGGAACGGCGTGCCGACCTCGAGCACCACTTCGCGGGTGCGCCTGCCGGCGCGGCCGAGCGTCTCCAGCAACGGTTCGAGAACCAGTTGCGGCGCGGCCACGGAAGCGGCGGTCAGGTTCAAATGCAGCGGAAGGAGCGTTTCATGCGACGCTTCGGACATAACGGCCTGTGTGGCCAAACCGACGTCGACGGCGACGAGCCGGCCTTTTCGCTGCGCATGCCGGAGCAGTTCGCCGATGTTTCCGCGGACCGGCCTCGCCAGCGCCTCCACGCCCACGATTCCACCTGTTTGCAGGCTGTACAGCGGCTGTAACGCGAACCGGACCTGCTCGACGGAAGCCTTCACGTTCAGATTTTCGCCCTTCCGGATCGGCCTTCCGGGAAACCGTGCCTCAATGGTTACATGCGAATAACGTTCAGATAAAGAATGTGGCTCGTGTCACGTTTTTGGTGATTGTCCAACGGCGAACTGGCCCCTACCTAATCGGTAGTCGGGCGGTCACTCTGGAGTAGTTGGGCCGCACCGGCGCTAGGAGTTCACGTATGCCGTCCTTTATGGAGCCGTTCCGCATCAAGGCCGTCGAGCCGATCCCGTTCCCCACTCCCGAGCAACGCCGCGCCGCGCTCGCGGCCGCCGGCTACAACCTGTTCAAGGTGCCCGCGCGGACCATCACGATAGATCTGCTCACCGATTCCGGAACCGCTGCCATGTCCGCGGCGCAGTGGTCCGCCATGTTGTCCGGCGACGAATCCTATGCCGGAGCGCGCTCCTTCGAAAGGTTCGAATCCGTCGTGCGCGACCTGACCGGCTATCCGGAAGTGCTGCCGGTGCACCAGGGCCGCGCCGCCGAACGGATCGTGCTCGGCAACGTGCTGCGGCTGGGCGACATCTCGGTCAGCAACACCCATTTCGACAGCACCAAAGCCAGTGTCGAGGCCGCCGGGGCCGAAGCGGTCGACCTGCCGGTGCCCGCCTACGAAGGAGTGGTGAACCAGTTCGGCGGGGATCTGGATCTCGACGCGCTCACCGAACTGCTCGCGGGCCGGTCCGGGCACCGGATCCGCTGTGTGGTCATGACGGTGACGAACAACGCGAACGGCGGGCAGCCGGTGTCGCTGCTCAACATCGAAGGCGCCCGGAAGCTCTGCGACAAGCACGGTATTCCCTTGTATCTGGACGCCTCCAGGTTCGCGGAAAACGCTTACCTGATCACCGAGCGCGAGACCGGTTACGCGGAGCGCTCCCCGCGGGAGATCGCGCGGATGATGTTCGACCTCGCCGACGGCTGCTGGGCGAGCCTCAAGAAGGACGGTATCGCGAACATCGGCGGGCTGATCGCGCTGCGCGACGCGGAGCTGGCTTCGCGATGTTGCGAGCAGCTGATCGCGTTCGAGGGTTTCCCGACCTATGGCGGGCTCGCCGGCCGCGACCTGGAAGCGCTTGCACAGGGCCTGCTCGAAGTGACCGAGCCCGACTACCTGCGGTACCGGGCGGACACGGCGCGCTGGTTCGGCGAGCAGCTCGGGCTGGCCGGTCTGCCGGTGTTGCAGCCGACCGGTTGTCACGCCGTGTATGTGGACGCGGGCCTGTTGCTGGACCACATCCCGCCGCAACAACTGCCCGCGACCGCCTTCGCCAACGAGCTGTATCTCGCCGGTGCGGTGCGGGTCTGCGAACTGGGCACGCTCGTTTTCGGCCGGCGCAACCCCGACGGCGGCCCCGACATCCCGGCCCCGCGCGAACTGGTTCGTTTCGCATTGCCACGCCGCGTCTACACCGCGAGCCATCTGGAGTACGTCGTCGACGCGACGGAGGAAGTGTGCGCAAAGAGTGCGCAGCTGCGCGGTTATCGAATTGAGCGGCAGGGTGGGGCATTACGGCAGTTCACGGCTGTACTCGCGCCACTCTGATAACCGCACCGTATGGATCTTCTAACGGGCTGCAAGTTGCAGTCGGCAAACCTACACCCGTTCGTCGGTACTTTTTTTGCCGGAAAAGTCGGAGAGTAAGAGACTGGAGGTGTGTGGGAGTCGACCTCGCCTGAACTTGATCGACACGACTGCCCGGGACGATGACGCTGTTACCGCTGGAGAGATACCGGCTCTTCGAGTCCGGCGACCTTGACGACACCCGTGCGCAGGTCACGAAGATCTTCTGTCCGCATCGAATGGACACGGTCGGCCCGAACGCCCGGCTCAATGCCTTCATGCACTGTCGGCGACTGCGCAATATCGCGGTCACCTATGTGGCCTATGGCTGGGATGTCCGGGTCAATCCGGGAGAGCTCGAAAGTTTCTTCGCCGTACTGGCCCCGCAAACAGGAAAGGGCACTTTTCAGAGCGGTTTCGAACAGGTTCAAGCATCGCGTGACAGAATTTGTGTCGCTTCGCCGACGGAACCGCTGAGCATGCGCTTGTCCGCCGATTGCGGGAATCTCGTGCTCCGGGTGGAGCGCGCGGCGGTGGAGGCGCGGCTGTCGGAAATGATCGACGGCGCGCTGCGCGAGCCGATCCGGTTCCAGCTCGGCATGGACGTCACCAGGGGATACGCGCGCACCTGGTATGACGCGCTGTCCTACAGCGTTGCCGACCTCGACCGGCCGGACAGTATGCTCGCGCATCCGCTTGCGATGGAACAGTTCGAGCAGAACCTGATCACCGGCCTGCTGCTGGCGCAGCCGCACAACTACACGGCCATGCTCAACGGGGACGACCGGCCGGTGCCCTCCCGGCTGCTGGGCATCGCGGTCGACCTGATGGAAGGTCACCCGGAGTGGTCGCACACGCCGGCCAGCCTCGCACGTTCCGCCGGCGTCAGCGTGCGCGCACTGCAGAAGGCGTTCCGGGAACAGCTGGACTCGTCGCCGAGCGAGTACCTGCGCGGTGTACGGCTGCAGCGGGTGCACGACGAACTGTGTGCGGCGCAGAGCGACACGACGACGGTCGGTGAGATCGCCAGCAAGTGGGGGCTCGCTCATCACGGTCGGTTCGCGGCCGTTTACCGGGAGCGTTTCGGCGAATCGCCAAAGCAGACACTGAGTCGGCAGCATGCGCGAAAGGGATAAGAGTGTTCGTCCCGCGGATCGTTCGCCTCAGGTCCGCACCCTAACGTCAAACGCATGTTGACCCGCGAGATTGCCGTGGGTTCTCGAACCAGACCTGGCGATTGCCTGCCGATCGGCCATTTGATCCGGTCGGCTCGCCTTGAGCGTGGCCTCACCCAGTACGACCTCGCGGACGCACTGGCCGCCGCTTCCGGGAACGAGAGCCTGGGGCGGGATGAAGTGTCACGCTGGGAGCGCGGCAAACGTGTACCGGGGCCGTACTGGCAACGCTGGCTCGGCGTCGTCCTCGACCTGGCCCCCGAGCAGCTTCGCGACTCCGCGCGACTGGCCAAAGAGCTCAGGTGGCAGCGGTAGAAATGGCCCCCTGACTTCCCGTCTCATACAAGGCACAATTTCGCCAGCGGGGAAACCTGTTTCATTTTTGGAGTGGGAGTCCGTATGGCCAAATCGTTGATCACCCTGGTAAACCCGAACCTCGTCCACCCCCCGATCACTCCGTACGCACTGGACATCCTGACCACTTCCCTGGAGTCCGCCGACTACGAGGTGGAGGTCGTCGACCTGACCTTCCGCCGTGATGACTGGTGGCTCGTCCTGCGTGAGTACTTCGCGACAAGGCAGCCGATGCTGGTCGGTGTGACGGTGCGCAACACCGACACGATCTATGCCCAGCAGCAACGGGTCTTCCTCGAAGACCACCTGGCGATCTTCGAGGAGATCAAGGCGAACACGGCCGCGCCGATCGTCGCCGGCGGAGTGGGCTTCTCGTCCATGCCGTTCGCGCTGGTCGACTTCTTCGACATCCCGTTCGGCGTGAAGGGGCCGGGCGAGAACACTTTGGTGCGGCTGGCGGATTCGCTCTACCAAGGGGAAGCGCCGGAGACCGTGCCCGGCCTGCTGCTCAACCGCGGTGGCGGCCGGGTGGTGCAGGTGCCGATCAACGCCGCGAGCCGCCGGAGCAAGGCGGGTTTCTCCCCGCTCAACACCGCGACCTCGTATACCCGCAGGTCCGGGACGGCGTTGAAGGTGGACAACCTGCGCTACTACCGCGGCGGCGGGCTCGGCAACATCCTGACCAAGAACGGGTGTGCCTACTCGTGCGCACACTGTGTGGAACCGGACGCAAAGGGCACGCACTTCACCCGGCGCGCGGTGGACGCGGTGGTGGACGAGATGGAAGCACTGTGTGCACAAGGTGTATACGATCTGCATACCACCGATAGTGAGTTCAACCTGGCCGTGGCGCACAGCAAGAACGTGCTGCGCGAGGTGGTCCGGCGCCGGGAGACCGATCCGCACACCCCGTTGCGGCAGCTTCGGTTGTGGATCTACGCCCAGCCGACGCCGTTCGACGACGAGCTGCTCGAACTGCTGGTCCAGGCCGGCTGTGCGGGGATCAACCTCGCGCCGGACCATGTCCGCGAGGAGATGCTCGACGACTGGAAGGTCACCGGCGGTGGGCGGCGGTACTACGACTTCTCCGATGTGGAGAAACTCGTGGCCCGCACCAAGGAATACAACCTGCCGGTGATGGTCGAGGTGCTGCTCGGGATGCCGGGCGAAACACTGGAGACGATGCGGGACGCCGTCGAGCAGACCCTCGCACTGGACGTGACGGTGGCCGGGTACAGCCTCGGGATTCGCGCGTTTCCCTATTCACCGCTTGGTATCCAGCTCGCCGCGCAGTGTGACGGCGTGCGCACGGTGCCAGGGCTGCAGTCGGATTCCGCGCTCGCGCCGATCGTGCTCAAACCGCGTACCCAGTGCGCGAGCGTGGTCGAGTACGAGCGGCAGTTCGTGTTCGACGAAGCAGGCCGGTTCCGCCCGGTCTACTTCCTCTCGCCGGAGCTGCCGGAGGACCCGGCGACCTTCGCCCGGCCCAACGGGCGCTGGGAGAAGTCAGTGGAACTGTTGTGGCAGATGGTGCCCGAGTCCGAGCTGCACCGGGTCATGCTGCCGACCCTGCCCGGGATCACGGAGGACGACAACAACTACGCCGACAACCCCTTCCTGCTGCGGTTGATCCAGCTCGGCTACACCGGGGCGTTCTGGTCGCACTGGCCGCAACGGCACGAGATCATGCACGGTGCGGCCTGACTGTATACAGCTCGTATACAGCCAAGGGGTCTCGATTTGAATACAGGAACAAGTCAGAACGCAAGTTTTATGTAAACTCTGCCGAGGTTGCCGGACGACGAGGTCCTGGCAAGTCGAACGTGCCGCCTCTGGCGGTCTCGGTCCGGGTGTGCCGGTTGGCCACTTCAGCGTCGAAGTGGCCGGCCGGCGCATCCGGCTTTTCGGTCCCCTGCAACGGAGTTTTCGCAGGTAGTCGCCATTTCGTCCACTTAGGACAGTGGGCGCGAGGTGTGCGAAAGGCCCGAGCCGGGTACCCCGCGCGGCATGATGTTGCGAGAGATGGCCCTGACGCGCGCGGAGTTCGAGGCGCGTGCGAAGTCCGGCAAGTCGCATCCGGCGGGCGAAGACGCCGCGGCGATCAGGGCGAACAGCACCCGTCTCGCGCTCGCTTTGTCGGCCGTCGTGTTGTGCCTGGCGGTCGCGGTCCTGTTCGGTGTCTTCGATCTGTGGGTGCTTTCCGGCGTGCTGTCCATCGTCGCCGTCGGCTGTCTGCTGGATTTCGTGCTGGTGGTACGAGGTTTCTCCCTCGGGAGGACCGGGTATCGCCGACAGTCATGACGAGGTTCCCGGACCGTCGCGCCGCCGGGCTCCGCCTGGGGGAGCAGCTGTCGCGGCGCGAATGGCACGAGCCGGTCGTACTCGGCATCGCACGCGGTGGGGTTGTGGTGGCTCAAGCCGTCGCGGAGGTGCTTCACGCGCCGTGGGAGGTCGTCGTGGCCAGGAAGATTGGTGCGCCGGGGCATCCCGAGTTCGGGGTCGGTGCCGTGACCGCGTCCGGTGACACTGTCTACGAGGGCCACGCCCTGCGGGCGCTCGGGCTGACGCCGGAAGCATTGCGGGAAACGCGTGGTGCCGAACAGGCCGAAGCGCGGCGGCGAGAAAACGTTTACCTCGGTGGGCGAAACCCGCTGGCCTGTGGCGGATGTGACGTGCTGTTGGTCGACGACGGGCTCGCGACAGGCGTCACGGCACGTGCCGCGGCCCGGTCGATCCGCCGGGAAGGGCCGCGTCGGCTGGTGTTCGCGGCGCCGGTCACCGCGAAGGACGCCGACGCCGGCGAGGTCGACGAGGTCATTTCCGTGGTACAACCGGCCAATTTCCGGGCCGTCGGCGAGTGGTACGCCGATTTCCGCCCGACATCCGATGACGAGGTCCTCGCCCTGCTCGGCGTGACCGTGCGCTGAGCCGCTCAGGACATTCCGGCGAACTGTGCCATTTGCCTTGCGGTGTAAGCGAAAAACTCATCCGCCGGGTCAAATGAGCCGACGTACTGACCGAACAGCTCGAAGCTGATCAGTCCGAAGAGCTGGGTCCAGGCGATTACCAGGCGGCCGACCTCGCCCGGTGCCAGGTCGGCCTCGAGCGCCTCGGTCAGCGCCTTCGCCTGGCGACTCAATTCCGCACTCAGCCTCGGTCCTTCGCGGGGCACCTTCAGCTCGGTCGACTTGATCACGCGCACCAATGCGAGTGCGACGCGGGCCGCGGGCGCCGTGGTGTCCTGCGGCGCCTGGTAGCCGGGGATCGGCGAGCCGTAGATCAACGCGTACTCGTGCGGATGTGCCTTCGCCCAGGCGCGGGTCGCGTCCCAGATCGCGCACCAGCGTTCGACCGGCGTCCGGCCGTTGTCTTCGGCTGCTTCGGCCGCTTCGCCGATCGCGTTGTAGGCATCCACGATCAGCGCGGTGAGCAGGTGATCGCGGCTCGGGAAGTACCGGTAGAGCGCGGACGAGACCATGCCGAGCTCCCGGGCCACGGCGCGCAGCGAAAGCCCGTGCGCGCCGACTTCCCCGAGTTGGCGCCGTGCCTCGTCCTTGATTTCCTGGGTCAGCTCGGCCCGGGCGCGGTCCCGGGCGGTCCGGATGGCTGTCATGCGCTCAGTGTGCCACCTCTGAGAGCGACGAACAAATTCGAGAGCACTGCTCTTGACACGACAGACTGTGCGGTGTTCACTGATCTCAACAGAGAGCACCGCTCTCGAAGATCTGAGGAGATCCGATGAACGAGATCAAGCGCGGCACCGGCGAGCAGTTCATGCACAACACCGTCCAGTGGCTGACCGAGCGCGGCGTGAGCCTGCTGGGCAGCCGCGTACTGTCGGTCCGCGGCCGCAAAAGCGGTGAACTGCGGTCGAACCCGGTCAACCTGCTGACCTTCGAAGGCGAGCGCTACCTGGTGGCGCCGCGCGGGCAGACGCAGTGGGTGCGCAACCTGCGGGTAGCGGGTGAAGGCCAGCTGCGGGTCGGCAGGCGGATCGAGACCTTCCGTGCGGCCGAGCTCCCCGACGACGAGAAGCCCGCCCTGTTGCGCGCCTACCTCAAGCGCTGGAAGTTCGAGGTCGGCATGTTCTTCAACGGCGTGGACGCGAAGGCGCCGGAGGAGAAGCTGCGCGAGATCGCCCCGAACCATCCGATCTTCCGGATCATCGCGTGAGGAAGGCGCGGAGGTGGTCGAGCACCGCGCGCGGCTGTTCCTCCGCGAGAAAGTGCCCGCACTCAGCGAGTTCGACCCCAGTCACATCGGCCGCATACTCGCCCCAGATGTCGAGCGTGGGCAGCTTGGCCGGCAACCCCGTGTCGCCCCGCGACGCGAGCACCGGCATCGCCAGTTTCCGCCCCGCGCCGGTTTCGTCGTGCTCGGCGTCGGTGGGGAAGGACGCGCGGTAGTCGTCGAACCCTGCCCGCAGCGCACCCGGCGCGGAGAAGGCGCGGAGAAGGCGCGGAGGTACTCCTCGACGTTTTCCAGGCCGTGCCGCTGATAGGTCCAGCGTTCGAAGAAGTAGTTCAGATACCTGGCGATGTCCCGGCCCGCCAGCAGTTCCGGCTGCAGATGAAACAAACAGTGCCAGTACTGTGCCGGTCGTTACCAAGCCGACCACAGCCACGCGGAAATGGGTTTCTACCAGCATTTCGGCTGCGGACAGTGTCCGCCTGCTTTTGGCCGGATTGGTAACCCCGCCCGATCACCACGTCCATCGGCTGCCACATCGCCCTGGTCGGGATGATGTCCAGCACGGCGAGCCGGGCCACCTCGTCCGGCCGGTCGAGCGCCCATCGGTGCGCCACCCTGGCCCCACGATCGTGCCCGACCACGCTGACCCGCTCGAAACCCAGGCCCCGCACCAGTTCCGAGATGTCGGCGGCCATCGTCCGCTTGTCGTAGCCGCCCACCGGTTTGTCCGGCCGTAGCCACGGAGATCCGGCGCGAGCACCGGGTACTCGGCCGCCAGCTCGTCGGCGATCTTGTGCCAGCACGCCGAAGTCTGCGGCCAGCCGTGCAGCAGCACTACCGGCGGACCCTCCCCGGCCCGCCGGTAGTGCATCCGGATTCCGTTCACGGTCGCCACGAAAGAGTCCATCACGCCGTTCTTACCGCAGGATCAGTGCCCGTGATGCCCGCCGCCGCCAGGATGCAGGTGGAACTTCGCGACCTCCGGCGGATGCACCACGAAGGGCCGCATCATCCCGTTGTCCTCGTGGTCCAGCAGATGGCAGTGGTACATGAACTCTCCGGTGGCGCCGAGGAACCGCCCGGCGACGGTGACCCATTCGCCCGCCTGCACCTGGAAAGTGTCCTTCCAGCCCTCTTCGTACTTCTCGATCGGCCTGCCGTCCGCCGGTGCGGGCAGCGGGACGCTCGTACCGCCCACAATGGTGTCGAAACCCTGCGTGTCGAGCTGCTTGCGCGTCAGCACCTGGAACTGCGACATGTGGATGTGGATCGGATGCGTCGGCCCGCCGAGGTGCACCAGGTTCCACACCGCCCACCGGCCATGGTCGATGAAGAACGTCGTGGTGTCGTCGAACAGCTGCGCCACCTTCTGGAACGTGCGCACCGCGCCGGTCGACGGGTCGGTGAGCTGGATGAAACCCGCCGCGGGCAACGTCGTCGGTGGTTCCTCCACTTCCTGTAGCTCCCACATCTGCGGATGCGGCTCACCCGCCGTGCCGGGCGGCACCAGGCCGACGAACACGTGGCCGTGATCCTCGGGCACGGTGGTGCCGTGCACCAGTCGCACGTACGAGCGGGACAGTTTTTCCGGCAGTACGAACGAATCGTGCCGGTGGCTGTCCTCGATCCGGAACTGCATCAGGTCCGGTTCGGTCGGACCGGTGACGCTCGTGTCGGTCAGCCGCAGCGACTGCCCGGGGAACTTGCTGAAGTCGATCAGCAGATCCGCCCGCTCCGCCGGCGCCAGCGTCAGCCCGGGCGTCGGCAGTTCCGCGGGCGCGGGCAGCAGGCCGCCGTCTGTGCCGATGATCCGCACCGCGTCGTTGTGCACCGCCCCGGTTTCGTCGACCAGGTTCAGCCGGTAGAACCGCGAGTTGCATGCGTTGAGCACGCGGAAGCGGTACCAGCGCGGTTCGACGTCCAGATACGGCCAGATGGTGCCGTTGACCAGGTTGAACGGGCCGGTGAACGGGATCGGCGCACCGCTGGGCGCGACCGGGATCTTGAACAGCAGCTGCCCGGTGAGCGCGCCGTCCGCGTCGGTGTCGAGATTGCGGTCGGTGAGCAGGAGTGGGATCTCGTGCCTGCCGTGCGGCAGTTCCAGCCCGTCCTCCTCGGCGTCCCGGATCAGGTACATCCCGGCGAGCCCGGTGTGCACGTTGAACCTGGTCACCGCCATCGCGTGGTCGTGGTACCACATGGTGGTCGCCTGCTGGCCGTTCGGATATTCGGTGAGCTGGGAAAATCCCTTGAGGACGGCGTTGTGCGCCCAGCCGTCGTTGCCCGCGTTGGTCATCGCGCCGTGCAGGTGCACCACCGTCCACGCGGGCAGGTCGGGCACCCCGTCGATGATTTCGAAGCCGGGCAACAGATTCCCGTCCGCGTCCCGGTATCCGCCGGGCCCGTTGCCCGGTGCCTGCGCGATCGGGCCCTGCACCGCGACGAGCGGCATTTTGCCCTCGATCTCGTTGGTCCAGGACACCCGGAGCCGTTTCCCGCTGCGCACTTCGATGGTCGGGCCGGGGAAATGCCCGTCGTAGGCCCAGACTTCCGTCTCCGGCAGCTGCGAGTGCAGCTGGACGGCGGTGCGGCGCATGGTGACGGTGAGATCGTCCTGCTTCCACCACAGGTGCGGCCGCAGCACCGGCGGCACCCGTAGCGGGTCGAGAAACTTGGTGAGCCCGAAATTCGGTGCGGTGACAAGGGTTTCTCGTTCGGTGATGACTTCGGTCATCGAGTTCCTCCCGTGTTTTGCGCAGGGGAGGGCGCGCGGTCACTCAGCGCACGACGACTCCCCCGCCCCCAGCAGGCCGGTCGTCGGAGAGTCCGGCCTCGTCGATTAAAGAGGGGGTGGTGGCGGCTTGGATACAGGCGTTCTTCGCGATCAGCACGAGAATCCCGCACAGCAGCGCTAGATCAGTGGCGAGCGCGGTGCGCTGGACCAGGCCGATGGGGATGAGCCAGGGGAGCGCGTAGGTGACGCCGAACAGGGCCAGCGCCGCGGTTGCGAATCCGGTCAGCCGGGCCAGCTGTTTCCGCGCGGCGCCGGAAAACCTGTCCAGCAAAGAGAAACCGGCCGCGGGCAGGCTGACGAACGCGAGCATGCAGGAGTAAAGGTGGATCTGCCCGCTGAGCGGGTTCGAGTGTTCGGGGTAGCTCGCGCGGAAGACGGCGGCGGTGGCGAGCCCGGCAGACCACGTGCCGAACAGCAGACGGGTCAGCCCGCCGGCCGCACGCGCGGCGCACAACGCGCCCAGCAGGGCCAGCGATCCGACGGCGAGCGCGAGCATGCTGGCGCCGAGCATCTCGCCGCCGTTGGCGTAGGCGTAACTGGAGAGCGTGTCGGTGACGGGATTGCGCCCGCTGACCAGGTGCAGGACGACGCACGTGAAACCGGCCCAGGCGATCGCCGCACCCGCGGTGATCAGCCAAGGCCTGGTTCTGTCCCCCGGTTCGGTTGCGATCCCCATGCCGAACAGCCTGGCCCGGCCGCACGTCCAGGTGATCAGGAGAACTCCCTGATCTTTACCCTGAGCCGACTAAGGGAACTCCACCAGTACAAGAGCCTGGTCGTCGTGGCGTTTGGCGCGCGGCCACCTCGTGCCGTCGGGATCGGCGGCCTCGGCGGCGCGAACGGTGTCGAGTGCGGCCTGCAGTCCTTGCGCACGAACGAGTTCCAGCACCTCGGGCCAGTCGAAGAGGTGGTAGTCGTCGACCCCGACGGAGACGCCGTCGGTGGCCAGCAGTACCGCGTCGAGTCCCGTCCAGGCGCGACAGTAAGCCTGCGACGCCGCCAGCGGATCCGCCTCAGCCACCCAGAACCCGTTGTTCCGCTGTTCCCGGACGTCAGCGCCGGTGACCAGTTTTCCCTGTCTACGCAACGAAACCAGCCGGTCGTCCGCGAGCACCTCGGCTCCGGACCGTCCAAAAGCGACGATCGGGCTGTCGGCGAGCACGAGCCCGTCCACCTGGTCGCCCCGCCAGCGCACCATCGCGACCGTGCTCGACGGGGAGAACCCTGGCCGCAACCGGTGCGCCTCGGCGACGGTGCTGATCGCGCGCGCGAGCACCGTGCGCAGCTCGTCATCCGGGTGGGCGCGCAGCTCATCGGTCAGTTGCTTGGCCAGCAGCCCGGCGTACCAGCCGCCGGACAGTTCGTCCGAGCTCAGGGCGGTGGCTCCGTCGAGCAACACGACGGCGTTCTCCAGCAACACCACGTGATCCTCGCTGGGGCGCGGTCTGCCGTCCGTGCCGACGCCCGCCTGTTCGGCGACCTTGATCGTAGGCATTCCCCGACCCTAACTGTCAACTTCAGTTGACACGCGCCAGCTGTCAACGTACGTTGACAGCATGACTGAGGCAACCGACCTGGCCGCCCGCGCGGGCGACCGTGATCCCCGGGTGGGATTGCGGGCCGTCGCCGCCCTGCGCCGGCTGCTGGAGCAGCTCGAGGCCGTGCAGGTGCGCAGCGCACGCGTGCACGGCTGGTCCTGGCAGGACATCGCCGCCGAGCTCGGGGTGAGCCGGCAGGCAGTGCACAAGAAGTACGGGAGGAACTGATGTTCGAGAGGTTCACCGACGACGCCCGCGCAGTGGTCACCAAGGCGCATCACAGCGCGATCGAGCAGCATGCCGCGGCGGTCGACACGCTGCACGTCCTCGCCGCGCTGGTCGGCGCGCCCGAAAGCCGTGCGGTGCAGCTGCTCGGCCGTCTGAACGTGCCGGCCGCCGACGTCACCGACGAGATCGAACGGGTGCGGCGACGCGGCGGCATCACCGACGCCGACGCGCAGGCACTCGGCGAACTCGGCATCGACGTCGACCGGATCATCGAACGCGTCGAAGAAGCGCACGGCCCGGGAGCGTTCGCGCAACGGTTCAGCGCCAAGGGGCATCTGCCGTTCGCCGACGACTCCAAGAAAACCCTGGAACTGTGCCTGAAGGAGGTGATCAGGGCGGGTGGCAAACACCTTGGCTCCGAGCACATCCTGATCGCGCTCACCCTCCAGCGCGGTCCCGCTGCCGACGTGCTCGCGCGCTTCGACGTCGACACCGCGAAGCTGCGGGAAGCGCTTACCTAGCTTCGTGCGCGGTAAACGACGAGCGGCAAAAAGGCCTGCGCCAGCGGGCCGATCGCCAGCGCGTACAGCACAGTGCCCACGCCCACCGTGCCGCCGAGCAGCCAGCCGACCGCGAGCACGGCCACCTCGATCCCGGTGCGGACCAGGCGGACCGAACGCCCGGTCCGCGCCGACAGTCCGGTCATCAGCCCGTCTCGCGGGCCAGGGCCCAGCCGTGTGCCGACGTAAGCCGCCGTGGCCAGCCCGTTGAACACGATCCCGCCGATGAGCACCACGATCTGCCAGGCCGGCTCGGTCTGCTGCGGCAGCACCGCCCGGCCGAGGTCGACGGTCACCGAGACCACGATGACGTTGAGCACCGTGCCGATCCCGGGCCGCTGCCGCAGCGGGATCCACAGCACCAGCACCCCGACGGACGCGATCGCGACCACCGTGCCGAACGTCAGCGAGGTGCGCTTCATGATCCCTTCGTGCAGCACGTCCCACGGGTCGAGGCCGAGCCCGGCCCTTGTCATCATCGCCATGCTGAACCCGTAGAGCGCCAGCCCGCCCACGAGCTGGGGCAGCCGCCGGAGGGGGCTGACCGCCACGCTCACCGGACCGAGATCTATTGAAGCCACCTGCTGAGAATGCTGGAGATTGGCCTGATTTGACAGAGCCAATATGCAAGAATTGGTCTTATGAACTCCGCGTCTGTCCTCGGTGGCCGGATCTCGGGGCACCGATTGGCCGCCCTGCTGGGCGACTGGCGCCGTTCCCGGCGCGGCGCGACGGACCTCGCCTCGGCCATCGAACTCCAGGTGCTCGACGGTCATCTCCCGGTCGGCACCCAGTTGCCCGCCGAACGTGAGCTCGCCGACGCGCTCGGCGCGAGCCGCACGCTGATCGGCTCCGCCCTCGACCGGCTGCGCGAGGGCGGTCTCGTCGAGAGCCGTCGAGGTTCCGGTTCGTGGATCACCTCGCCCCAGCGCCATCGTGGCATCAACCCCGCTTCGTCGGACAGCACCGACTTGATCGACTTCGTCTGCGCCTCGCCGTCCGCGGCTTCGGGGATGACGCGGGCCTTCGACGCTGCGCGCGTGCTCCTCGCCGACGAACTGGTCAGCCCGGGCTACGGCGATCGCGGGTTACCGATCCTGCGCGAACGCATCGCGGCCCGCTACACCGAACGCGGGCTGCCCACGTCGCCGTCGCAGATCATGATCACCAACGGCGCGCACCACGCGTTCGTGCTCGCGCTGCGGATGCTCGCCGGCCCTGGCGACCGCGTGCTCGTCGAACAACCCACCTACGCCAACGCGCTCGAGGCCATCCGCGCCGCGCACGCCATTCCGGTGCCGGTCGCGCTCGACCGCGACGGCTGGGACCTCGACGGGATCGAGGCCACGCTCCGGCAGGCCGGCCCGAGGCTGGCGTACCTGATCGTGGACTTCCACAATCCGACCGGGCTGCGGCTGGACGACGAGGGCCGCGAACGGCTCGCCGCGATGCTCACGGCGTCCCGGACCCCGGCCGTGATCGACGAAACACTGGTCGAACTCGATCTCGACGGCGGCCCCGCGCCGCGGCCGTTCGCCGCCGGTGACTGGGCGATCCTCGTCGGCACGTCGTCGAAGGCCTACTGGGGCGGCTTACGGATCGGCTGGATCCGGGCGTCGGAGGATCTGCTGGCCCGGCTGTCGTCCGCGCGGTTCGGCCTCGATCTCGGCTCCCCGGTGTTCGAGCAGCTCGTGCTGGCCGAACTGCTCGCGGACCCCGAACCGCTGCGGCTGCGGCGCGAGGAGGTCCGGTCGCAACGGGACGTGCTCGCCGCGGCCGTGCGCGAGCACTGTCCAGAGTGGACATTCCGGCTGCCGTCCGGCGGGTTCTGGTTGTGGTGCGCGCTGCCCGAGCCGATGAGCACCAGGCTCGCGGTGGCCGCCGCCGGGCACGGTCTGCAGCTGGCGCCCGGCTCGCGTTTCGGCGCGCACGGGGGCTTGGAGCGCTGGATCAGACTGCCGTTTTCGCAGCCGCCCGAACGACTTCGCGAGGCAGTCCGCCGATTGGCGCTGGCCGAGGCGGCCGTTCGAGGGAAATCCGTGGGCGGCGAAATCCAGGTGCGCTGAGAAATTCCACTGAACGGCTCACGTGCCGCGTCCGTTCGGGCTAATCTGTCCGCCAACAAGAGAACAGCCGGTGCGCTGGAGAGGACCGCCACTCCCAGGGAAGAGTTGTCGCGGTCGACTCGTCCAGCGCACCGGCTGCGGGCCCCGCCCGGTAGGGCGGGGAGTGCCACGGGATTGCGGCCGGCACCGCCCCTCGACGTGCCGGCCGCGCACCCGTGACTAGGCGCGCACCGGGAGGTTGTTCCTGCTCGGCGCGGTGAGCAGGAACGCCCGGCGCGTACCCGGAGTCGGTCCCGGCGCCACCAGGGCACCGCGGAACCGGGACCGGAGCCCGAACCGGCCAGGCGCGAGAGGCCGGTCGGGAAGCATGGTGTCGTGCATGAGAAACCCCTGAAAACAAGGAAAACGCGCAAAGTTGATCTTGTTTTGGACGCGGTTCGCCTGTGGGACCGGGGTGGGATCAGTCGGGAGAGGTGGTGGGGAGCGCCGCGTCGCGGCTGTTCTCCTCACAGGCGTCCCGGCGCGGTGCGCCGATGGCCGCCAGCGGTGCGGTGCCGGTGCAGGCGCCGAGAATCGCGAACGGATGCTTGCTGTGGTTGCCACCGTCGTGTGCGGTGCTGATTCCGCAGACCTGGCCGGCCGGTGACGCCGGCGCGGGCGCCGGCGAGTCGTCGCGTGGCTGGACGGTGACGACGGTAGCCGACACGGGCGCGTGCACGACCTGCCGTGCCACGGGCTCCCGCTGCTTCACCGTCTGCGGTTGCGCCGGAGCCGCGTGGACTGGCGCTGCGGCGGGTGCCGGTGCTTCGGTTGCGGCGTGCGCCGAGGCCGCGGCCACCTGCTCGGTGGTCGTGTCGGCCTTGGTCTGGACCTTCGTGGCGGGCTCATCCGCCGTGCTCGTTTTCTTGGTGGTCGTGGCCACCGGTGTGGACAGCGCGGTGGTGACGGGGGTGACCACGGCGCTGGTCGTGGTCGTGACGGCTGCGGTCACCTGGTTCACGGTGCTGGTCAGCGTGGTCACCGTGGTGGACACGGTGGAGTGCACCGTGTTCGTGAGCGTGGTGACCGTCGTGTTCAGCAACCCGAGCAGGCCCTGCTGAGCGGCAGGCTGGACGGCGGTGTCGTCGGTGTTGGTGGTGGCCTCGTCGGCCGAAGCCGTGTACCCGCCCAGCATCGCGCTGAGCAACCAGCCGGCGACGGCGAATCCGGTGGCCAGTAGCAGTTTTGCCCACAGCGGCACGGCGCGGTGCGCGATTCCCGCGTCCGTCACCGCCATCACCACCGTCCGGGCCACGATCCGAGCGCACCTCGAACCGACACTGCTGAAGTTTCTTCAGACCAGGTTGTTGATCTCGGGAAACCGGCCTCTTTCTAGCATCGCTGGCGAGTGTTTCACCTCGAAAGGTTTCGATCCACCCCAGACGGCCGAAAAGACTTACCGGCTTGCGTGCATCTAACCAGAACTTGATCACTCTGGGTATCGCTTTTTGCGCCCTGGATGTTGCCCGAGGCCGTGAGTAGGACTACTCAACCCGTAGCTGACCTCGTCATTCCGGGAGCCGTCACGCGCAGTGTCGCGTCTGAACTTCGCACAGTGACCGACTGGGGAGACAGGAGACGAGGTCGTGCCCGAAGCCGATCCCGGCGAGTTGCTCGCCCGCGCCCTCGGCGGAGACGAAGCGGCATGGCGACTACTGGTCCGCGGATTGTCCGCGCTCGTCGTCGCCGTCGCGAAGTCGTACCGCCTCGGCGAAGCGGACGCGTTCGACGTTTGCCAGAACACCTGGCTGTCGTTGGCGCAGCTGCCGGCCGGGCTGCGTGATCCGGCGAAGCTGCCTGGCTGGCTGGCCACCACGGCGAGACGGCAGGCGTTGCGGGTATTGCGGGCCCGCGAGCGGGAGATCCCTTGCCCGGACAGGGAAAGCCCCGCCGCCGGGCCGTCGCCCGAGCTGTCCCTGTTGTCCGCCGAGCGGGACCGGGCACTTTGGCAGGCGGTCGAACGGCTGCCGGAGCGGCATCGTGAACTGGTGCACCTGCTGGCCCGGACCCCGCCCGCCAGCCACGCGGAAATCGCCGTGCAGCTGGGAATTCCGGTCGGCAGCGTCGGCCCGTTGCGCCGTCGCGTGCTGGATCGCCTGCGCCGCCTGCTCGCGGCGCAGGGCTACGACCATGCCTAGCGGGGCGTCCACTGTGGACGCCCGCTCGTCACAGGCTGCGGGCGGTGATGTCGCCGTACGACGTGGTCGCGTGGATGTGCAGGCCCGCCGTGCCGTCGGAGTTCTTCAGCGAGTTGTGGATCCGGCCGTAGGAGGTGCCGGCGTCCAGCGCGGCGGAAACCCCGGCGGCGGCGTCGACAACCACGTCGCCTGCCTCGGTCCGCAGTACCAGCTTGCCGCTCGTCGCTTCGGCGATCCGGATGTCGCCCTTGCCGGTGGTGATCTCGGCGGGGCCGTTGAGGCGACCGACAGAGACGTCACCGGCGTGGCTGGTGAGCCGGACGCTCGCGGCTTCGTCGATCTTGACCTCGCCCTGCGCGCCCTCGTAGGTGACGTCGCCGAGCCGTCCGACGCCCCGAAGCTCGGCGCTGGCCGCCTTCGCTTCGACGCGGGAACCAGCGGGCAGCTGGACCGTCACCTCGATGGAGCCGGCGGCGCCGAGGATCTGGTTCTTCGGCGAGGCCTCGATGTGCAGGACGCCGTCGGCGAATTCGACCGCGGTCTGCTCAGCCATCTTCACGTCGCGGCTCTTCGAAGCGTCCGCCGGCCGCACCTCGACGGTGGCGTCGGCCCGGTCGGCGGCGATGAACTGGACGCGCCCGGCGGGGATATCGAGGACGGTGGTGATCGGGGCGGAGGTGGTGAAGTTCTGCATTGTGCTCAGCTCCTGTGCTCGTTGTTTCTGATAGTGGAAACGCTACGTTGCGTTCGAGAATCTGACAACAAGATCGTTGCATATAAGTAGCGTTTCAGCAGTTCAAGGAGCCCAAATTGTTGCAATGGATTCGAATCTAACGCAACGACGAAAGATCTGATCGTTGCAATGAGATGGATGTGAACGCTATGCTGGTGGCACCGAGAGAGCACGGAGGAGATCGCAATGCCCGGAGGCAGGCTCACCCAGCAGGAACGTCAGCAGATCGCGCTGGGCCTGGCCGACAGCCTCGCGTATGCGGAGATAGCCAGGCGTCTCGACAGGCCCACCTCGACGATCACGCGTGAGGTCATGCGTAACGGTGGCCCCACCGGCTACCGCGCCGACCTGGCCCATCGCGCCACCGAACGCCGCGCGCATCGGCGTCGGCAGGCGGCGCCTCGCGGGCAGCAGGCGCGTCCGCAGGCCCACGGCCGCGACGCCGAGACCGTGCGCGAGTACGAGGAAACGTTGACGACGTACCTCATGCAATCGGGCCTGCCCAAGATGACGGCCCGCGTGCTGACCTGCCTCTACATCACCGACACGGGCAGCCTCACCGCGCCCGAACTCGTCCGGCACCTGCAGGTCAGCCCGGCGTCGATCTCGAAAGCGGTGGCATTCCTGGAAAGCCAGGGCCTCATCCGCCGGGACCGCGAGGAAGGCCGCCGCGAGCGCTACGTCGTCGACGACGACGTCTGGTACCAGTCGATGATCGCCGGCGCCCGGTCCAACGCCCAGTTCGCCGAGACGGCGCGGCAGGGCGTCCACGTCCTCGGCTCCGGCACCCCGGCCGCCGTCCGCCTCGAAAACATCGCCCGCTTCGTCGACTTCGTCGCCGAGAGCATCGCCCGCGCCGCGGAGCAGGCTCGCGAAATCCTCTATACGAAAGCCGAAGCCCCGGAGGACAAGCCCTAACCGAGCTTGTGCAGCCTCGCGATCGCCTCGTCGAGCACCTCGTCCTTCTTGCAGAACGCGAAGCGCAGCAAGTGTTTCCAGTCCTCCGGATGGTCGGCGAACACGTTCACCGGCACGGCGGCGACGCCGATCCGTTCGGGCAGTTGCCAGGCGAGTTCGGCCGCGTCGTCGAAGCCCAGCGGCCGCACGTCGGCGCACACGAAGTACGTGCCGAAGCTCGGATGCACGTCGAAGCCCGCTTCGGCGAGCCCGGCCGAGAGCTTGTCCCGTTTGCCCGCAAGCGACGTGCGCAGCTCCTCGGCCCACGGCAGCTCGTGCTCCAGTGCGTACGCGACGGCCGGCTGCAACGGGCCGCCGGACACGAAAGTCATGAACTGCTTGGCCGCCTTGACCGCGCCGACGAGTTCCGGCGTCGAACACACCCAGCCGATCTTCCAGCCCGTGCAGTTGAACGTCTTGCCCGCACTGGAGATCGAGACCGTCCGGGTGCGCATTCCCGGGAAGGTGGCCAACGGCCGGTGGGTGCCCTCGTCGAACACCAGGTGCTCGTACACCTCGTCGGTGATCGCGACGAGGTCGTTGCGCACGCACAGATCCGCGATCGCGCTCAGCTCGGCCTCGGTGAACACGGTGCCCGTCGGGTTGTGCGGCGAGTTCACCAGGATCGCCCGCGTCTTCGGTGTGACGGCCGAGCGCAGCGCGTCCACGTCGAGCACGAACGGGCCGTCCTGGCTCTCCTTCAGCGGGACGACATTGCGCGTCGCCCCGGCCATCGCGACCGCCGCGGCGTAGGAGTCGTAGTAGGGCTCGATCACGATCACCTCGTCACCGGCCTCGGTGAGCGCGAGGAGCGCGGCCGTGATGGCCTCGGTGG
The DNA here is from genome assembly GCF_035546795.1 of Amycolatopsis sp. Taxonomy (GTDB): domain Bacteria; phylum Actinomycetota; class Actinomycetes; order Mycobacteriales; family Pseudonocardiaceae; genus Amycolatopsis_E. The sequence continues at coordinate 101,592 of NZ_DASZWC010000028.1, read as the reverse complement.
CGCCCGCCGTGACGAGGATCTCCGTCTCCGGGTCGTACTCCAGCCCGTAGCGCTGCCGGTGCTTGGCGATCGCCACCCTCAGCTCGGGCCGCCCCGGGCCCGGCGGGTACTGGTTGGCGCCGCCGTACAGCGCTTCCTTCGCCGCGTCGAGCATCCCGGCGGGGCCGTCCGTGTCCGGGAAGCCCTGGCCGAGGTTGATCGCCCCGGTGCGGACGGCGAGCGCCGTCATCTCGGCGAAAATGGTCGAGGTGAACGGCCGGAGCCGGGGAACGAGAGCTGGTGCACGCATAATCCCCGATCCTCACGGACAATGGCGGTGTGGAGCAACTGACACCTGCCGATCCGCCGGGTGGCCTCGCCAACGAGGAGGTCAAGCGGCGCGGTCTGCGCAAGATGAAGCTGGTCGCGCTGGCCTTCCTGCTGGGCGCCACCGTCGTGTTCGCGCTCACGAGCTGGGCACAGGCCGCCGGCTGGTCCGGCTGGGTCGGCTACGTGCGCGCCGCGGCCGAAGCGGGCATGGTCGGCGCGCTCGCGGACTGGTTCGCGGTGACCGCCCTGTTCCGGCATCCCATGCGGTTGCCGATCCCGCACACCGCGATCATCCCGAACAAGAAGGACGCGCTGGGCAGCAGCCTCGGCGACTTCGTCGGCGCGAACTTCCTGTCCGAACAGGTGGTCCGGGACAAGCTCGGCCGCGCCGAAATAGCCAGGCGGCTCGGGGAATGGCTGGCCGAACCGGCCAACGCGGAGCGCGTAACCTCCGAACTGGCGACGGTGGTTCGCGGCGCGGTGAAGGTGCTGCGCGACGAGGACGTGCAGGCGGTACTGGAGCAGGCCGTCGTGCGGCGTGTGGTGGAGAAGCCGTGGGGGCCGCCGCTGGGGAAGCTGCTCGCGCAGGTGTTCACCGACGGGGCGCACTACAAGCTGGTCGATCTGATGTGCGACAGGTCGTACGAATGGGTGCGGGACAACCACGAGACCGTGCTGCGCGTCGTGTCCGACCGGGCGCCGAGCTGGTCGCCGAAGTTCGTGGACTCGATGCTCGCCGACAAGGTGTACGGCGAGGTGCTCTCGTTCGCCTGGTCGGTGAAGACCGACGTGAACCACCCGATGCGGCTGGCGCTGGACAAGTTCCTCAACGAGTTCGCACAGGACCTGCAGCAGGACCCGGACACGATGGCGAGGGCCGAGCAGGTCAAGCAGCAGATCCTGGACCACCCGGATGTGCAGAAGCTGATCGGTTCGGCATGGACGACGGCCAAGGGGATGCTGCTGACAGCGGCCGAGGATCCGTCGAGCGAGCTGCGGCTGCGGGTGCGGGAAGGCCTGGCGGCCCTCGGCGGCCGCCTCGTCACCGACGACGGCTTGAGGTCCAAAGTGGACGGTTGGGTCGAGGGTGCCGCGGCGTACCTGGTGACCAACTATTCGCGCGAGATCACCACGATCATCACCGATACCGTGGAACGCTGGGACGCCGAGGAGACGTCCCGGAAAATCGAACTGCAGGTCGGCCGTGACCTGCAGTTCATTCGCATCAACGGCACCGTCGTCGGCGCACTTGCCGGCCTCGTGATCTACACGATCGCCGAGCTGCTGTTCTGAGTTTCGGCGGTCAGAGCAGCACCCAGCCGCCGTCGACGCTGAGCGTCTGGCCGGTCATGAACCCGCTGTCCGGCCCGACGAGGAAGCTGATGGTGCCCGCGACGTCGACGGCGAGGCCGCGGCGCTGGAGGAACTGGCGGGAAAGCGCGTCCTGGCGGACGGCCTCCTGGTCGGGGAAGCTCTCCAGTTCTTCCTCGGTCTGGATGGCGCCGGGCAGCACGGCGTTGACCCGGATCCCGCGTGGCCCGAGCTCCTTCGCGAGCGAGCGGGTGAACCCGAGCAGGCCTGCTTTCGTTGTCGCGTAATGCAAAGACTGCGGCGCGCCGAGCTTCGCGAGCACACTGCTGATGACGACGACGGTGCCGCTGTCGGGGCCTTGCCCGTCGCCGAAGGCCCGCCGGGAGCACAGGAAAGCGCCGCGGAGGTTGACCGCGGAAACGTTGTCCCAGGCCGATTCCGTGATCGAATCCCACGGCTGGCGTCCGGTTGCCGCCGCGTTGAGCACGAGCGCACTGACTTCGCCGAGCTGCTCTTCGCAGGCTGTGAACATTTTGTCCACAGCGTGGGAGTCCGTGATGTCGGCGGGCAGCACGATCGCTTCTCCGCCCGCGTCCTGGATGTCGTCCGCGAGCTGTTTCGCCGCCGTGATCAGGGTTTCGTCCGGATAGCTGTTGATGGCGACGGCCAGCCCGTCCGCCGCGAGCCGCCGGGCGGCGGCGGCGCCGATTCCGCGCGAAGCGCCGGTTATCAGTGCGACCTTCATCAGGCACCTCCGGAGAAACGATGGGAAAGGCGGCCGCGTGCGGGCACATCCGCGGCGTAGAGGAGACCGCCGCCGGGCGGGGCCTCATGATTCGCTGTGGTGACGTAGAGGGTGGTCAGCTCGGGGCCGCCGAAGACGCAACTGGTCGCACATGGCGTGGGCACCTCGACGGTGGCCGTCGTCTCGCCGGTGACCGGATCGATCCGCCACACCTGGGCCGCGCCCCAGACCGCTAGCCAGACCGCCCCGTCCGCGTCGACGGTCAACCCGTCCGGCAGCCCCACTTCCGCCGGGACTTTCCGGAGCAGCCGGGAATCGCCGAGCTCTCCCGAACCCTGGTCGAACTCCCAGGCCTTGAGCGTTCCGGCGGTGCTGTCCACGTGGTAGAGCACCGATCCGTCCGGGGAGAAGTCGAGGCCGTTCGACATGGCGATCCGGCCGAGCTGCGCGCTCGCCGTCCGGCCGTCGAACCGGTAGAGCGCACCCCGGCCGCTGCCGTCGCGGACGGCAGAGCCTGCCCAACCGCGGCCCTGTGGATCGATCGCGCCGTCGTTCATCGAGACCGGGGCATCCACAACGTGCGCGAGTTCTTCGGCGGCGCCGGACTCCGGATCGAGGAGCCCGAAACCGTTGGCTGTCACCGCGAGTAGCCGCGTGCCGGGGCCGCGTTTCACCGCCGTCACTCTTGTGGACAACCTCGTGACGTGATGCTTTCCCGTCAGGGTCAGTGTGTGCAGGTTTCGTTGGGGAATATCGAGCCAGCGCAGCCCGATGGCCGGATCCCAGAGCGGGGATTCGCCCAGTTCGGCCACGACGTCGAGTACCGGTTCGGCCTGTACGACAACTTCGGAAGCTTCGGAAGCAGAGATTCCGCCCATGTCACCACCGTGGTCGGTTTTCTCAATGAAATCGTCGTTTCAGGCTAACAGAACAGAAGATCAATCCACACCCGTCGAAAATCGACCCCGGCTGTGAATTCCACCGAGGCCTTTGACCAGCGGTTCCCGAGGTTATCCACAGAAGACGGGGTTATCCACAGCACCATCTGTGGGTAACTCGTTCGGGCTTGATCACCTGTCGGTGTACTTCACCGCCGTCAAGGTGATCACGGCGTCGCCCGGCACTCGGGTGCCCGCCGGTGGATCCTGAGCGACCTGCACCCAGTTGCGGTCGACGACCAATGCCCGGCCGAGGCCCTTTCCGTCCACTTCGCGCAGGTTGTAGAGCCCCGCGGCCTGCATCGTGTCCTGGGCTTGCTGATGGTTCATCCCGGACACGTCCGGCACAGTTATCAACTTCTCGGCGCCCGTCTGTGTGGCCGTCGGCGTGGATGTACCGGCGGAAACCGCCGTGTCCACACGCGACGTTGTGGATGCCGGCGCCGGACCCCCGGCGGCCCCACACCCGACAAGCCCAACGGCGACGAGGCCGACAACGCCGGCAAGCCCGAGCCTGAACGTCGCGAGCCCCGACTGCGGCTTTTGTTCGGCACCGGCCACAGCGGTCCGCCCGCCTTCGGCGCAGTCCGCGCCGCGAGTCTTCCGGTGCCCCACCCTCACGAGCCCCGCCGCTGCGATTGCGATCTTTGCCAAGCGTGTGCGCACCGCTTCCCCCTTTAGCTTGCTGCGCTGCCGGCCTGCGTTGGGTTCTCGCTGCTGCCTTGCTGCGCCGCTCTGCATAGCTTCCGCCACACTGCGTCGCCGCGCCACACTGCGTCGCCGCGCCACACTGCAACGCCGCGCCACACTGCAACGCTGCGCCACACTGCAACGCTGCGTCACACTGCCTTGCTGCGTCACACTGGCATGGCTGCGCCACACCGCCACACCGCCACACCGCCACACCGCCACACCGCCTGTAGTGGCCATACCGCCCTGCGCGCTTCGCGCGGCTTGCTCGCCGCCGTTCCGCAGCCGTCCTACGAGCGTCGCGCAGCTTTTGCCGCGACTGTTGCGCCCAGCCCCGCCTCGCCATGCCACTATCGCCGCGTCACGCCGCGCCATTCCGCGATCGTCAATAAGACTGCCGCCCCGGTCCGCCGCGCAACTCTCGCCATCCGCGCTGCTCAGCCATCGCCGCGGCCCCCGCCGCGCGCTACTTTCGCTCAGCCGCCGCCTGGCCAGCACCCCGCCGCTACTGCCCCGCCCGCTCGCGCCAGGCGCGGGCCTTTTCGCGGTTCCCGCAAACCTGCATCGAGCACCAGGTCCGGGACCGGTTCCGCGACCGGTCGTAGAAGGCCCACCGGCAATCGTCGGCGGGGCAGATTTTCAGGCGGGGCCAGTCGCCCAGTACGGCGAGTCTCGTGGCGGCTGCCAGTACTTCGGCGACGGCACTCGCCGTGACCAGTTCGGGGCCGGTGGCTCCCAGTTCGATCCGCACGGCAGCCGCGAAGGGGAACGGCGTGTGCTCGGCGCTCGCTACCGCGCCCCCCATCTTGTCTCCGGTCGCAGCTCCGGAAACGTCCGCAGCCCCCGCCTCGTTTCTACCGGCAGTTCCCGCAGGGTCTCCCGTCCCACCTCCGACGCCCGCAGCTCCCGCGATATCTAGCGTCCCAACGCGCACCGAAGCTCCCGTGGCCACCGTTCCATCGCCAACCGCAGCTCCCTCGGCAGCCCCCGTCTCGTTGCCGGCCGCAGTCCCCGCGATATCTACCGTCCCAGCTCCGGCACCATCTCCCGCGACATCGCCCACGGCGGCGCGAAGGGCGGCGCGGGCGGCTCTTGCGGCGGGGAGCGCGTCCGGCGCGAGGCGGCGGTCCGCTGTCCACCGCCGCCAGCTCGACGCAAGGTCGAGCACATCGGTTGCTTCTTCCACATCGAGGGTATTGAGGAAGTCGACGACGAGTTTGGCGTCTGTGGACAGAGCAGTCACGGTAACCAGTGTAGGCAGAACAGCGGTTGCTCCTCGCTGACCTAACCTCCATAATGTCTTCACCGGTTACCCGAAGGGAGTCGTCTCATGACGGCCGTGCCCACGTTCCGTTGCGTTGCGTTCGACTGCCCGGATCCGCAGGCCCTGGCGGCGTTCTACGCGGCGTTGCTCGAATGGCCCGAACCCGAGACCGAGGACGACGGCGAATGGGTGACGGTCACCGGCCCGAACGGTGTCCAGCTCGCGTTCCAGCGCGTCGAGGGCTACCGGCCCCCGGAATGGCCAGGTCAGGACGTTCCGCAACAGCTGCACGTGGACTTCGGCATCGACGACCTCGACGCGGGCGAGAAGCGCGCGCTCGCGCTCGGCGCCAAGCTGCTCGACAACAAGCCCGAGACCTTCCGGGTGTTCGCGGATCCCATCGGGCACCCGTTCTGCCTCTGCGCTTGCTAGAGTTCGGTGTGATTTGTCCGAAATGTCAGAACGTAATGCGGACCGTCGACAAGAACGGCGTGCACATCGAGCAGTGTGAAGGCTGCCGCGGCATCTTCCTCGACCGCGGTGAGCTGGAGCAGATCGCGGGTGCGGAAAGCGCTTACTACGGCGCGCCGCCGCCCTACGACGGCGACCCGGCCTACGGTCGAGGCCCGTCGTATCGGCCGACCCCGGGGCATCAGCCGCACTACCGCGCGGATTCGCCGCAGCCCTATCGCGGGCACCGGGATTCGCCATCGCCTTATCGCGAACATGCCGACTCCCCACGTCCGTACCGCGGCGGGTATGGCGATTCGCCCCGGCCGTATCGGGGGCAGCGCAAGCGAAGCTTCCTCGAAAACCTCTTCGACTGAGCGCTCGACCCACCCGATGCTCGATCCACGGATCTGTCCCGCCTGCGGTGACCGCGCCGACGTGCCGTTCGTCGAGGGCGCCACGCGGCATTGCGTCCGGTGCGGTCGCCGCTGGCCATTCCACCGACTGCCGCTGTTCGCGCTGACCGGGCCAAGCGGAGGCGGGAAATCCACGGTCGGACCTCTGCTCGCCGAGCGGTTGGCCGGTGCCGCGGTCGTTCTTGAACAGGACGTGTTGTGGACAGCCGGGCTGCGCGACGATGTGGACGGGCACCCAGCCTTCCGTGCCGCCTGGCTGCGGATGGCTGCGATGATCCATCAGAACGGCAAACCGGTGGTGCTGTGCGGAACGGTCGTCCCGCCGGAGTTCGAACGACTGCCTGAGCGCGTGCTCTTCACCGAGATTCACTACCTCGCGCTCGTCGCGTCACCGGAGGCGCTTGCGCGACGATTACGGGCTCGGCCGGCCTGGCGGGAGTGGGACGAGCCCCGCATCGCCGAAACGCTGGAATTCAGCGAATGGTTGCGCAGCAACACTTTCGACCCGCCGGTGCAGCTGTTCGACACCACCGACGCCGATCTCGACACGGCCGCCGAGCACACCGAATTGTGGTTCCGCAAAGGAATCCACAGTCACCCCTACAACGGCCACACGTGTTTCGACGCCGGGTCGTCCAGCCAGAGTTCCTGACGTTCCGGCGTGATCGTGACGCCGAAACGGTCGCGGGACGGCTCGCCCAGTTCCTGCCAGTCGGCGTAGGCGTATTCGAGCAGATCCCACAAGCGACGCGGACCGCCCTGGGTAACCAGATAACGGCCGTTGGTGGTGAAATGCCGGGCCCACGAACCGTCCGCGTGCACAAGGAACGTGGCGTCCGGGAAAGCGGGATAGAGGGCGGGGGAGACCTCGGGTAACGCCAGGCCGGCGAAGAACTCGAACCTGCTGGACGGATTGAGCGTGGCGCGCACCGAAAGGGGTGTCGTCCGGGGAGCGTCGCCGTTGGGCTGCACTTTCCGCAGCAGCCACCCGGGTTCGGTGAGCCGGTGCGCTCGCAGCGGCATGAACCGGCCGTCGCGGGCGAGTACTTGTCCACAGCCCGTGCCGTCTTCGGCGACAGTGATCCGCACGAGGCCGGCGCCGATGGGCCGGTTCAACGTGGTCACCACGAGCCCGCCGGGCTTCGTCTGATCGAGCCAGGCCTGGGGGATCGTCGACACCGAACAGGTGCACACCACCCTGTCGTAGGGGCCCTGCTCCGGAAATCCTTGCGCGCCATCACGAATCTCGCACCGGGGCCGGTAGCCGCAACTCGCGAGCCGGTCGCGGGCCAAACGCACCAGCTCACCGTCCACGTCCACTGTGGACACCTGGGCGGACCCGAGCCGGTGGGTCAGCAAGGCCGCGTTGTACCCCGTCCCGGTGCCCACCTCCAACACCCGATTCCCGGAACTCACAAGGAGTTCCTCCAACATGATCGCCATGATCGACGGCATGCTGGACGAACAGGTCGGCACTCCGGCCATCGGCCCGGAGCGGCGCGCGGCCTGCCAGGCGCCGGGATCCTCGTCGAGCTGGGTGACCAGCACCCGGTCGGAATACACCGCGCGAAGCCAGCCCGGGTCGTACCTGTCCACCGCGACCCATTCGCGGCCCTCGGTGACGAAGAAGCGTGGCACGAAAGCGTGCCTGGGGACCTGCCGGAACGCGTCGATCCAGGCGGGGTCGGACAGCGCGCCCGCACGGCGAAGGGCGCCGGTGAGCCGTCGGCGTGCCCGTACGGCGCTTTCCATCCACCCACTTTAGTCGGTGACTCAAGTCACCCCCTAAGGTTGCAAGCAGGGTGCTTGCAATAGCTAGCACTTAAGTATAGCTTGGAGGTGTCGCGAGGAGATGAGCCAGATGCCGGACGAGGGAGACCTCGAAAACGCGCAGGCTGGGCCGATGGAGAAGGTCGGTCACATCGCCTCCGACATCGGCGAGTACATCCGCCAGCAGCGCAACACCGCGAAGATTTCGCTGCGCCAGCTGTCGAAGCTCGCCGGAGTGTCCAACCCGTACCTGAGTCAGATCGAGCGCGGGGTTCGCAAACCCAGCGCGGAGATCCTCCAGCAGATCGCCCGGGGCCTGCGGATCTCCGCAGAGGCCCTGTACGTGCAAGCCGGAATCCTCGATCTGCCCGACGGCGGGCCGGTGACCGACGCGATCCGCGCCGACACCGAGCTCACCGAGCGGCAGAAACAGGTGTTGCTCGATGTCTACGAGTCGTTCCGGCGCGAGAACAACCACACACCTGATCTCCCGGAAAAGGAGAGTGAAGATCATGCCGAGCACGAGGACCGATGACGTCCGCAAGGCCGTGAACACCGCAGTCGAGCAGCTTCGCACCCCGTTGCTCGCCGCGCTGGGCGCCGGCAGCCTGGCGAGCCAGGCGCTCGCCGACGCCGTCGAGAAGGCGCGCACCCGCGTCACCGAGGGCGGCGAGGCGGCCCGCAAGAACATCGAGGAGCTGCCGACCGAGGTCACCTCGCTGCGCGAGAAGCTGGACCCGGCCGAGCTGCGCAAGCTCATCGACGAGTACACCGAGGCCGCGCTGAAGCTGTACGGCAAGCTGGCCGAGAACGGCGAGCAGGCCTGGGACAAGTTCGTGGCCGAGCCGCGCGTGAAGAGCGTGCTGGAGCAGGTCGAAGAGGCGCTGCACCAGGCGCAGGGTCGTGTCGGTGAGGTCGGCGCCGAGGCCCGTGAGCGAGTCGAGGAGCTGCTCGGCCTGGCCGAGAAGAAGACCCGCGAAAGCGGCAGGAAGGTCGCCGAGGGAGTCGCCGAGGCCAGTGACGACGTCGCGGACAAGATCGTCGACGCCGAGGTCGTCGTGGAGGAGAAGACCACTCCCAAGACCACTCCGGCCGCCAAGCCGGCGAGCACCACGCGGCGCACCACCGCCACCGCGAAGAAGCCCGCGAACGGCGGCACCACCGGCCCGAAGACCGCGAAGTAACCCGTTTCACCGGCAGGCCCGTCCGGCACACGCTGTGTGCCGGACGGGCCTTTCGTGGCATTCTGGTCACAGGTGTGCGGGTTCGTGGGGGTGAAGGGACGTAGGCTGGAACAGTGCCGTTAATCGCGCAGTGGATCATGCTGATCATCGGTTGGGCCGGGACCCTGGTGGGGCTCGTCGCCTTCTTCCATGCGCTCCTGCAGCGTTCCGACGCGTTCACGGCCGCCGAACGCAAGACGAAGCCGATCTGGCTGGCGATCACCGGCGCGGGCACCGTCGCGATGGGCCTGTTCGGGTTCGGCGGCGCGGGCACCATCTTCTGGCTGGCCGGGATCGTCGCCGTGCTCGTGTACATGGTCGACGTCCGGCCGAAGCTGATCGAAGTGCAGCGGCGCGGGAAGAACTGGTAGCACACCGCCGCTAACCTCGTGGCATGACGAACTGGACCATCGCCGGCACGCTGACCGTCGAGCCGGTGTCCGAGCGGGCCGATCTGCTGGCCGAACCTGTGGCCAAGGCGCTCGGATCGCTGGACGAATCGGAAGTCGCCGTCGTGGAGATCGATCCCGAACTGGCGGACACCGCCGCATTCTGTGAGGCCTACTCGTCGCCGCTGTCGGCCTCCGCGAACTGTGTCGTCGTCGCCGGGAAACGGGCGGGCGAGGTGCGATTCGCGGCGGCGCTCGTGCTGGCCACGACGCGCGCGGATGTGAACGGCGTGATCAAGCGCAGGCTGGACGTGCGCAAGGCTTCCTTCGCCCCGATGGACGAGGCAGTCGAGCTGACCGGGATGGCGTACGGCGGGATCACGCCCGTCGGCCTGCCCGCCGACTGGCCGATCCTGATCGACAAGGCCGTGGCCGACGCGCCGCAGCTGGTCATCGGCAGCGGGATCCGCGGCAGCAAGCTGTTGATCACCGGTTCCGCGCTGGCCTCGCTGCCGAGCGCGGAGGTCATCGAAAACCTGGCCAAGCCGGTCGGGTGACGATCTTCGTCCGCGGTCCGGAGGACCTGGATCCGGCGGCGATCCGGAAGATCGCCCGGGGCGCGCGGGTAAGTCTCGACGAGAGTCTGCTGGAGAGCGTCGCTGCCCGCCGGCAGGCGATGCTCGCCGCGCTGAACGGCCGTACACAACCTGTATACGGCGTGAATACCGGGATGGGACGCCTGGCCGGTACCTCGCTCACCGCGGAGGAACAGGCCGAGCACCAGGCGAGGTTGCTCGTCGGCCGTGCGGTCGGCGGGCCGCCGTGGCTTTCGCCGGAGGCAGTGCGGGCGCTGTTCGCCGTGCGGTTACGCGGTTTTCTGGCCCCGGAGACAGCGGCGAGCGCGGACGCCGCGCGGTTCCTCGTCGCCAGGCTGAACGACGATTTCGTGCCGGCCGTGCCGGCCACCGGTCTCGGGTCGGCCGGCGAGATTCTCGCGTTGTCCCACGCTTTTCAGACGGTCCTCGGCGTCGGCACGGTGCTGGAGAACGGGCGGGAAGTGCAGGCGAGCAAGGCACTGGCCGATCGAGGCGTCGAGCCGTATCGCCCCGGGCCCAAGGAAGGCGTGAGCTTCATCCAGGGCTCGCCGCTCGCCGTCGCGCAGGCGGTTCTGCTGGGTGCCCAAGCCTCGGAAGCCGTCGGTAGACAACTTGTATGCACGGCGTTGGCCGTCGACGCGCTGGGTGCGCCGCGCGGGATCTACCGGCCCGAGCTGGCCGGGAACGACCAGGTGCTGGCGGATGTGCTCGCGCGCGTCCGGGATCCGACCGACGGCGGAGTGCGGCGGGACGATGTCGTGCAGGCGCCGGTGTCTGTTCGTGTCGGACCACAGGCCATCGCCTACGCCAGCCGGACGCTCGCCGAGTTGGAGGATGCGACGCTGCGCTTCCTTGGCGCGCCAATGGATTCTCCCGCTTTCCTGGCCGGCGAGTTCGTCTCGACAGCCGGCTTTCACGCCGCGGAGCTGGGCCTGCGGATGGACGCCGTGAAGGCTGCGCTCATGCATGTGGCCGAGGTGAGCGTGCAACGCATGCACCGGATGCTCGACGAACGTTTCAGCGGGCTGCCCGCGCAGCTGACGCCCGAGCCGGGGCCGAATGCCGGCCTCGCACCGCTGCACAAACGCGCGGTGGGCGAGCTGCATTCGATGCGTATACAAATCGCGCCCGCATCGCTCGGTTCGCTTGATACGTCGGCTGGGCAGGAAGACGTCCAGGTCTTCGCCTCCGCCGCTGCATACCAGTTGCATACAACGCTTGTGCACCTCGACGTGATCACCGCTTGTGAGCTGATCACCGCATACCAGGCGCATACAATGCGTATAACGACGCCCGCGCCCGGGCTCGCCGACACCTATCGCTGGATCGGCGGGATCGTGCCGCCGGTCGTGGCGGACCGGCCGTTGGGTCCGGAGCTCGAACGCCTCGTCGCGGCGCTGCCGGAGCTCACAACACCTGCGCCTGCCGCGCAGTCTCCAGCCGCAGACCCCGCGGCACGGCCCAACGCGTGAGGAGACTGAACGCGCCCTCGCACAGCAGCGCCAGCACGATCACCGCCACGCCGCCCGCGAGGATCTCGCCGTAACCGCCGACGCCCTGCGCGAACCCGTCCACGATGTACCGGCCGAGCCCACCGCCGTTGTTGACGATCGCGCCGATCGCCACCGTGGCGACCAGTTGCAGAAACGCGACCCGCGCGCCGGCCAGGATCACCGGCAGCGCCAGCGGCAGCTCGATGCCGAACATGATCTGCCGTTCCCGGTAGCCGGTGCCGCGCGCGGCGTCGACGGCATCCGAGTCGACCGAGATCACCCCGGCGTAGGTGTTGGTGAACAACGGTGGCATCGCGAGCGCGACCAGCGCGATCAGCAGCGGCCAGAACGACGTGTCCAGCTCCCACCGGCTCGCCAGGTACCAGAACAGGATGATCAGCCCGAAGCTCGGGATCGCCCTGCCGATGTTCACCACGCTGCTGGCCAGGAAGGCGGCTCGCCGGTAGTGCGCCAGCCACAGCGCAGGCGGAATCGTCAGAGCGGCCGCCACCACGAGCGAGAGCGCGGAAAATCCGAGGTGCTCCAGGGTGCGGTAGGGGATGCCGGCCGGGTCCGACCAGCTCCACCGGTTCGGCTCGCCCAGCCAATCCCACGCCTCGGCGAAGATGTTGCTCACGCGCGCCCCTTCCTGGCCCACGGGGCCAGCGCCCGTTCGGACAGCCACAGCAGGAAGTCCACCACCACGGCCAGCACGATCGACAAGCCGATGCCGACGATGATCGCGGTCGGGTTCGGCGTCGCGGTCTGGATGCCCTGGCGGATGAAGTACCCGAGCCCGCCCATGCCCAGCATCGACGTGACCGTGACCAGCCCGATGGTGGTCACCGCCGCCACCCGCAGCCCGGCGATCACCACCGGCAGTGCGAGCGGAAGTTCCACCCGCATCAACAGTTTCGCCCGCGTGAAGCCCATTCCGACTGCCGCTTCACGCACGTCGCCGGGCACCTGCTGGATGCCGGTCACGATGTTGCGCAGCAGGATCAGCAGCGTGTACGTCGCGAGTGGGATCACCGCCGTGGTGAACGACAGCCCGAAGAACGGCACCAGCAACGCGAACGCGCCGAGGCTCGGGATCACGTACAGCGCGCCCGCCGTGGACAGCGCCACCGGGTAGAACCACCGCCAGCGCAGGGACAGCACCGCCAGCGCGATCGAAACGATGAGCCCGACGCCCAGCGCGGTCGCCGTCAGCGCGAGGTGTTCGCCCAATCGCTGGACGATGTTGTCGGCGTTGCGCTCCACCCACCGCCACTCGAACAGCGGCCGCGACGATTCGGCCAGCACGTATGCACCCACCCGGGAAGCATAGGGCCGCGCGATGGTGGATTTCTCAGTATGTGGTTTCTGTCGGTGATCGCCGCTAGGGTCCTCCATGTCGTTTCGAACGGGAGGAAGAACCCATGCGCTGGACCCGGAGCCTGAAGATCGCGGGAGTCGCCGCTGCCGCGATGCTCGGTCTCGCCGCCTGTGGTGGTGGCAGCGGCCAGTCCGCGGCGCCCAGCAAGGGTGGCGACCCGATCGTCGTGGCGTCGTTCAACTTCACCGACAGCCAGATCCTCGCCGAGCTGTACTCGCAGGCGCTGGAGGCGAAGGGCTACCCGGTCAAACGCCAGTTCAACATCGGCTCCCGCGAGCTGGTGTACCCGTCGCTCAAGTCGGGCGAGCTGCAGTTCATCCCCGAGTACCAGGGCGCGGCGATCAGCTCCGGGTTCAACCAGGACGCCCCGAAGGACGCCGACTCCGAGCACGCCAAGCTCGCCGAGTTGCTCGCGCCCTCGGGCGTCGAGCTGCTCAACTACGCCCCGGCGGAGAACAAGAACACCTACATCGTGAAGGCCGACCTGGCCAAGTCCCAGGGCCTGACCAAGATCAGTGACCTGAAGAAGCTGGACAAGGTCGTGCTCGGCGGCCCGCCGGAGTGCGAGACCAGGTCGAACTGCTTCATCGGCTTCCGTGACGCCTACAAGCTCAACGTCACCTTCTCAAGCATCCAGGAAGCCGGCCCCCGCCGCTCCCAGCTGGACTCGGGCGCGGTCACCGTCATCCCGGTCGACTCGGTGAGCCCGCTGGCCGATGACCCGTCGTACACCGTGCTGCAGGACGACCTGGGCATCGTGGCCACCGAGAACATCGTGCCCGCGGTGAACAAGAAGGTGCTCGACGCGCGTGGTGACGACTTCAAGGCCGCGGTCAACGCGGTCAGCGCCAAGCTCACCACCGACGAGCTGCGCGATCTGAACAAGCAGGTCGATTCGGACGGTGACGCCGTCGCCGACGTCGCGAAGGACTGGCTGAGCAAACAGGGCCTCGCCTGATTACTAGAGTCGCGGTCGAAACGACCAAGACGAATCGGGGAGTGAAGATGGCAAAGGTCACGGCGGTCGCGGAACGGACGATCGACGCATCGGCGGAGAAGGTGCGCGCGCTGGTCGCCGACTACGCCGACACCCGGCCCAAGATCCTGACCGAGCAGTACCGGGATTACGAGGTCACCGAAGGCGGCACCGGTGCGGGCACGAAGGCGCGCTGGAAGTTGCAGGCCACCTCGAAGCGGGTGCGCGACGTGGCGGCCACCGTGTCCGAGCCGGAGCCCGGCACGCTGGTGGAGACCGACGCCAACTCCACCATGGTCACCACCTGGACGGTCCGCCCGTCGGGTGACCGCAGTGTCGTGCGGATCGAGACCAGCTGGCAGGGTGCCGGCGGGATCGGCGGCTTCTTCGAGAAGACGTTCGCGCCCGGCGGTCTCAAGCGCATCTACGACGGCGTGCTTGGCAAGCTGGCCGAGCTCGCTTGAGCCGCCACGCGACTGCCGTGGAACTCGCTTAGGGTCGATGGCGTGTGGGTATCACCCCATACGCCATCGACGTAGGGAGTTCCACGGTGAGCACCACCGCGACCGAGATCCGGCTCGCCTCCCGCCCCACGGGGCGGCCGACGCCGGAGAACTTTTCCATTGTGGACACCGAACTGCCCAGCCCGGCTCCGGGCGAGGTGCTGGTGCGGAACCTGTTCATCAGTGTCGACCCGTACATGCGCGGCCGGATGAGCGCGGCAAAGTCCTATGTGGAGCCGTACGAGGTCGGCAAGGCCATGCTCGGTGGCGCGATCGGCGAGGTGCTCGAATCCACTGTGGACGAACTCCGGCCGGGTGACACCGTGCTGCATGGTCTCGGCTGGCGTTCGCACGCGGTGGTCGACGCCCAGCGCGTATCGAAGGTGGATCCGGACGCGGCGCCGGTGACCACGTACCTCGGGGTGCTTGGCATGACGGGCCTGACCGCGTACGCCGGTCTGCTCGAAGTGGCGGAGTTCCGGTCTGATGACACGGTTTTCGTGTCGGGCGCGGCCGGGGCGGTCGGCTCGGTGGTGGGTCAGCTCGCCAAGCTCAAGGGTGCCAAACGGGTCGTCGGCAGCGCCGGTTCGTCCGCCAAGGTCAAGCACCTGATCGACGACCTGGGCTTCGACGCAGCCTTCAACTACAAGGACGCTCCGGTCGCCGAGCAGCTGGCGGCAGCGGCGCCCGACGGCATCGACGTGTACTTCGACAACGTCGGCGGCGAGCATCTGGAGGCCGCCATCGAATCGGCCAAACCGCACGCCAGGTTCGCCGTTTGCGGGATGATTTCCCTCTACAACGCGACCGAGCCGCCTGCCGCGCCGCGGAATCTGACGAAGATCGTCGGCAAACGGCTCACCATTCGAGGATTCCTCGTCGGTGACCATTTCGACCTGCAGAAGCAGTTCATCGCCGAGGTCGCCCCGCTGGTGCGCGACGGCAAGCTGCGGTACGAGGAGACGATCGTGGAAGGCCTGCGCAATGCGCCGCAAGCCTTCCTCGACCTTCTCGATGGGGCGAACACGGGCAAGATGCTCGTCCGCGTCTAACCCCGCGGCAGCACCAGCGGGAGCACGGTGGTCAGGTTCCGCCAGTCCGAGCTGACGACGCTCGCGTGTTTCGAAGCGAGCAGCGTGACCCGGTCTGTCGCCTCCTGGATGGTCGGGTTCGTGCCGTCGATGGCCGGTGCGACGTTCTGCGCGTCCGTCATGATCAGGAAATAGTGGTTGGTGTCGTACCAGGAGGTGTCGATACCGCCGTCGACGTACTTGCTCGCGTCGCCGTCGAAGAACACGAACCACGGCCGGATCGAGGCGTCCGCGTACTGCGTGCGCGGGTCGCCCGAGGACGCGCCGAGCACGCTCGCGAACGCGGTCGCCTTGGCCAGATTGCCGCTTGCGTGCAGGTTCTTGAGATACGTGGCGTATTCGACGTCGGTATGCAGCGTGTCCGTCGGGTTCGCCAGCTCGACGGTGCCGGGGATGACTTCGAGGATCATCTTCCCCGCCAGCGCGGCACGCGTGGGCCAAGCGTTCGCCTTCGCCGCATCGTCCAAAGTGGAGTATGAGCCGAGCAGGCCGGCCGGGGTGAACAGGGCGTCTCCGGCGTTGGCCTTGACGTAGGAGTCGAACTCGTCCGGGCCCATGCCGTCGCGGTCGTCGAACCCGAGTTTGAGCTCGACCTTCACCACGACCGGGCCGGCGTCCGGATGCGCGGCCAGCCACCAGCGGATGTCGGACAGGCACGCCCCGAGCGCCTGGTTCCGGTCGCCGGTGTAGAGGTTCGAACCGTTGGACGCCGAGACGCAGTTGTTGTCGTTCCCGACCGGGTTTTCGTGGCTGACCTGCCAGGTCTTCGTGAGGATGTTGTCCCATACGTCGAGTTCGACCATCGACGTGCCGGCGTCGAGCGCCTGCGCGAGATACGGGTAGGCATCCTGTGTATACGTGTTGTGCACACCGACCGTGGTGGCCTGGGACAGTTTCAGCGAGCCGGTATCGGCCGCCGTCGCCTGCGGGGCGACGAGCAGCAGCGCGGCCAGCGAGAGCGTCAGTGCTCGGACGAACCTCATCGGGATTCTCCTTCCGTCGGAAACACTCTGGTCGCGCAGTATTACCAGAAAATGATTCACATCTGGCCGTGGTATGGACCGCGCCGGTACGGAACCGGACGTAGGCCGGAAAGCCGATCCTCGACGGACGACGCGCGACGCGTTCGCGCGGACGATTTCCGCATGACTGTTCAGGAAGTGCGCCGCGGCCGTCGGGTGGAGCGGGTCGCATATGCCGTTGCCGCTGTCCTCTTCGCGAGCGGGCTCGTGCACCTGGTCGTGCTCATCGCGTCGGGCACGACCTGGGAAGGGCCGCTGTCCTACCGGAAGGCGATGACCTTCGGGCTTTCGTTCGGGCTCACGCTGGCGACTTTGGCGTGGGCGACGTCGTTCCTGACCATGCGGTCGCGGACCCGCACGGTGCTGCTCGGGCTGTTCACCGCGGTCAGCGTGGTGGAAGTGACGCTGGTGACCATGCAGGTGTGGCGCCGGGTGCCGTCGCATTTCAACTTCGAGAGCGGGTTCGACTCGGCGGTCTCGATGATGCTCGCGCTGGGCGGCGGCGTGATCCTCGCGACCGTGCTCGGGTTCACTGTGGTCGCGTTGCGGTCGAGCAGCGGGCTCACGCCGAGCATGCTGCTGGCCCTGCGTGCCGGGCTGGTCGTTCTGGTCGTCTCACTGGGAGTCGGCGCGATCATGATCGCCGACGGGGTGAGTCTTTCCCGCGGCGGACAGCCACAACTCGCCTACACCACGGCCGGGGCGCTCAAGCCCGTGCATTTCGTTGCCATGCACGGAATCCTGGTGTTGCCCGCGCTCGCCTGGCTGCTGCGTTTCACCCCTTGGCCGGAACGCCGGCGCACCAGGATCGTCTGGGCCGCCGTGGCGGTATACGCGGTGCTCGTCGCCGGTACCTGGCTGGTCTTCGGCTGACTCAGAAGACGACGGTCCGGTTGCCGTGCACGAGAACACGGCTCTCCAGATGCCAGCGCAGCCCGCGGGCCAGTGCGATCTTCTCGATGTCCCGGCCCTTGCGCACCAGGTCGGGCACGGTGTCGCCGTGGTCGACGCGGATCACGTCCTGCTCGATGATCGGCCCGGCGTCGAGGTCGGCCGTGACGTAGTGGCAGGTGGCGCCGATCAGCTTCACGCCGCGACGGTGCGCCTGGTGGTACGGCCGCGCACCGACGAACGACGGCAGGAAGCTGTGGTGGATGTTCAATGCACGGCCGGACCAGGCGGCGCACAGATCCGGCGGCAGGATCTGCATGAACCGCGCGAGCACGATGGCGTGCGGATCGTGTTCCTCGACGAGCTTGCGCACCTCGGCGAAGGCCGCCGCCTTGTCCCCGGACGGGAAAGGCACGTGGTGGAAGGGAATTCCGTGCGCGCGGGTGATTCCGGCCAGCGAATCGTGGTTCCCGATCACCGCGCGCACGTCCACGTCCAGCTCCCCGGACGCGACCCGGCCGAGCAGGTCGTACAGGCAGTGCCCTTCCTTCGACACGAGCAGCACGGCGCGGCGGCGCACCCCGGTGTCCTCGACGCGCCAGTTCGACTCCGCCGACAGGGTGCTCGCGACCTCGGCGAACCGTGTACGCAACTCGTCCACGTCGTACGGCAGGGAATCGGCCCGGACCTCCTGGCGGGTGAAGAACCAGCCGGTGTCCGGGTCCGTGTGGTAGGCCGCCTCGACGATCCAGCCGCCCGCGTCCGCGAGGAACGAAGACACGCGCGCGACAATGCCGGTGCGGTCGGGACAGCCGAAGGTGATCACATAACGTCGTTCGGACACCAGGACATCTTCCCTGGTAGTGCCGCTGTGCTTGCGTCAGGGGGAGGCGATCGGCTCCAGCAGCCCGGTGTCGCCGGTGACCGTGGCGTTGCTGGGTCGGGACCACACCCGGCGGTACAGGGCGTCCGCGGTGCCCGTGATGGTGAGATCACCGGTGCCTTCGGTGGGTTCCACCCGGGGCGGGGCGCCACGCGTCAGTTCGACCCGCCATGCACGTTGTGTATCGGTTGCATACAACGCGATCGTGCCGCTGGCGGTGGACTTCGACCAGTCCGCCCGGCTCGGCACCATCCAGTTGATCAGCTCGTCGACCCCGTCGGAGGCCAGCTCCGCGTCGTAGACCATCGACGGTTCCGCGGCCAGTGCGTGCTCGGCATCGAGCCGGTGGATCGCCGCCTCGTGCGCCTGTCGCCGCGCCCACGACGCCGCGACCTTCGGGTACCGGTCGAACGGCAGCCAGGCCGGCGCGTCCGGGTCGGCCATCGCCGCGGTCATCTCCGTGCACTGCTCGTCGAACCAGGCCAGCAGGGTTTCCCAGTCCTCAGGCGGACGGCCGCGTTCCACGCCGGTCCCGCTCGGGTCGGCGAGCGCCGACCGTACCCACGACTGCACGCGCCCGAGGTGACCGACGAGCCGGCGCACAGTCCACCTTGGGCAGGTGGGCACCGGGGCGTCCGGCCCGGCCGCGACGGCCGCCGTCTTCAACGCGCTCGACTGTTCCCTGATCACTGCGACGAATTCCTCGTGCTGCATGCCGCGAGCGTAACCGGCGGCCGACCTCGATCAGGCCCACCACCAGCAGGCCGAGCCCGAACGACAACAGCAGCCCCTTGGCCGGTTCGTGCGCGAAGCCCACGCCTCCCACACAACCGATGAACACGCTGTATACAGCCCATATACCAGCGCCCAGCGCGTCCAGTCCGGCGAATCGGGCCCACGGCACACCCATACTCCCGGTTGCCAGTCCGCTGGCGACCCGGCCACCGGGCAGGTAGCGGCCGGCCACGATCAACAGCGCGCCGTGGCGATCCACTTGCGTGCGCGCCCACGCGTAGCGCGCTCGGCCCGCTTCGCCCCGCTGCAGCCGCGCGATCACCGGCGGCCCGGCCCGGCGTCCGATCCAGTGCGACAGGCAGTCACCGGCAAATGCGCCGGCCGCCGCGACCACCACCAGCAGCGCCAGCTTCGGCCAGTCTGCCCCGAGCAGCACGGCGACCGTGACCACCGTGGTCTCGCTCGGCATGAACGGCAGCAGCGCGTCCAGCGCCGCCACCAGGAAGACGATCAGCCACAGCCACGGTGAATCCAGGGTTTCCTGCAGTAGGCCGGTGATCCTCTCCAGGAACTCAAACATGCGCGACCTGGTGGACGTCCATCCGCGCCCGTGCCGCGAGTGCCCGGCGGTCGCCGTCCGGGGCGAATGCCGGCTGCGCCGTGACCCGGACACCCAGCCCGTCCGCCCGCACGACCCGGCGCAGCGAGGTGAACAACGTGTCGGTGCCGACGAATGACGCCACCGTGCTGGGTTCCCCGCCCTGGTGGTACTCGAAGGTGACCGGCCGGATCAGCGCGCTCGCGTCGATCGCCGCTTGGAAAGCCGCGCGCCGGAAGACCCCGCCGGGCAGCCCGTCCGCCGACCGGCAGTGGCCGCACCACGTCGTGCCCTCCGGGAACACCAGCACCGACCGCCCGGACAGCAACAGCGACGTCAGATCCGAAACGACGAAGGGGAGCCCCCGCAGTTCGTCCCGGTCGATGAATGTGGTGCCGCAGCGGACCGCGACCCCACCGAGCACCGGCCACTCGCGCATTTCCCGCTTGGCAAGGAAACCGACGGGCTCGATCGCCAGCGCCGCGACGATGTCCAGCCAGGACACGTGGTTCGCGACCAGCAGCGTGCCGCGCTCACCCGGCACGCTGAGGCGGTCCGTGTTCGCCGACAGGTCGATGTCCAGCTCCGAAAGCAGCCGCCGGGCCTGCGCGCCGAGCTCTCGCCGGCGTACGGCGGCGGAAGTCCCGGCCAGCACCGAGGTCACCGCCTGCCATCTGCGCACGGATCGAATTGTCGTGACCGAAGGTCGCGGCTGGGTGACGCAGTGCGGTGTACACGGTGAATAGATGGCCCACGTGTTCATTCGCCGTCTCCGAAGAAGTAACGCCGGTAGCGCGGCCCGACCTGGTCGAAGGACAACAGCGTGAAGAAGTCCGCACAGTCGAACTCGGGATCGTGCGAAGGCGGCCCGCAAACCCAGGCGCCGAGCCGGAGGTACCCGCGCAGCAGCGGCGGAATCCCGGCATACGTCGTGCGCCCGTCGGTGCGCTGACGCGGGATCCACGGCTGCCGCGGGGCCACGCGGAGTTCGGCCGGCGCGAAGTGCTTTTCCCGGGTCAACCGCCAGGTGGTGCCCGCCGCGGCACCGCCGTCGGCGAGGGAGACCGAGGCGCAGCCGGCCAGATGCCGGTACCCCGCGGCCCGCACGTACCTGCCCATCGTCGACCACATCAGGTTGATCACCGCGCCCGACCGGTGCTCCGGATGCACGCAGGAGCGGCCGGTCTCGACCAGCTCCGGCCGCAGCGGGGCCAGTGCGTCGAGGGTGAACTCGCCCTCCGAATACAGTCGATTACTGCTGCCGGGCAACAACATCCGATACGTGCCAACGACTTCACCCTCGTTCAGGACCGCGAGGTGCTCGCAGACCTCGTCGAATTCGTCGGCGTCGGATTCCGCGGCGAATTCGGTGGAGAAGACGCGCTGCCGCAGTTCCTGGCATTCGCGGACGATTCCCGGGTCCCGGGTGATCACCGCCCGGTACTGTTTCTCGGTTTCGACGAAGGTTGTCATGCGGTGATCGTGGCCCGCGAGAACGGCTGTTCAACAGAGGTTTCGTGCTATATCGGGGAGAACTCCGGGATCACCCGTACCGGGGCGCCCTGCTTCGATAGTGGGGCTATCCCCATTCACAGTGGTGCGACGGTGTGCCACGGAACGCTCAGCTCGCCGAGCCGCCAGCGGCGCGTGCCGTCGAGCACCGGCCAGCGAGTGGTGAGCATACGCACTGTCTCCAGCCAACGGAACCGAATGCCGAACGCGCTGTGCGGTGCGGCCGCCGCCCAGCAGGAGTCCAATATGGACAGAAACTCGTGCACGGGCTCGCCGGGAACGTTCCGGTGGATGAGCGCTTTCGGTAGTCGTTCGGCCACAGTGGACGGCCGGTCCAGGGTGCTCAGCTTGTAGGACAACGTAAGCCGGTGCGGACCCGCTGCGGAAACCGTGACCCACGAACACAACCGCCCGATCTCGTCACACGTGCCTTCGACGAGCAGGCCGCCCGGCGCGAGCCGGTCGACGATCGTCTGCCACGCCCCGGCGACCTCGTCCTCCGCGTACTGCCGCAAGACGTTGAAGGCGCGCACCAGCACCGGCCGGGTGCCGGCCAGTTCGAATCCGCCGCGCCGGAACTCCAGCCACGGCGGCTGCGCGAGCGGCATCGCGGCGGCCACGCGATCGGGGTCCAGCTCCAGCCCGAGCACGCGCACGCGCGGGTGCCCCGCACGCAGCCGCTGTGCGAGTTCGAAAGCGGTGATCCCGGACGCGCCGTACCCCAGGTCCACCACCAGCGGATCCGTGGCGCGACGCAGCACTGTGGACACTTGCGGCGCGCCCGCCAGCCAGCGATCGACGCGGCGCAGGCGGTTCGGGTTGGTGGTTCCTCGGGTCGGCGTTCCTAGTGGCGCTCGGCGAGCCACTGGGCCGAGTACTCGGCTTCGCGGGCGAGCAGCTTGGTGATCTGATCAGCGACGAAGCCCTCGAGCTTGCCCCCGACGATCGGGATGCGGATCTTCACTTCGCCGGTGATGCGCAGCACCGTCTTGCCGTTCTCGGAGCTGAGCGCGGTGCGCGCGGTGATCTCGCCGGGCACCCCGCTGACCGTGGCCTTGGCCGTGCCGACGGCCGTCTCGCCGTTCAGGGTCCAGCTTTCCTGCCTGTCGACGAACAGATCGCCGCGGTGCAGGCTCCGCACCGCCGAGGGCAGCTTTTCCGCGCCGACGCCTTGGCGCAGCTGGAAGCGCACCCCGCCGGGGATCTCGGCGTAGTCGAGCAAGGCCGCGTTGTCGCCGCCGATCTCGTTCAGCCGGGCGCGCAGCGCCGGTTCACTGGACTGGGCGGCGAACACCTCGGACACGCTCTGCGTGAACTCGGCGCGGTGCTCGATACGGGATGGCATATCACGACACAGTACCGTTTGGACCCGTGGCACCAGTCGAAACCCAGAACGTCCTCGCCGAGTACACGACACTGCGCCTCGGTGGCCCGGCGCGCGGTTTCGTCGTCGCCGAGACCACAGATGAGCTGCTCGCGGCCGTGCGCGGCGCCGGTGCACCGGTGTTGCTGCTCGGCGGCGGCTCGAACCTCGTGATCGGTGACGCCGGGTTCGACGGCACCGTCATCAAGATCGCCACCGGCGGCTGGCGGGTCGACGGCGATTCGGTCGAGGTCGCCGCGGGGCAGAACTGGGACGAGTTCGTCGCGGCCGTGGTCGAGGCCGGGCTCGGCGGGCTCGAATGCCTGTCCGGGATCCCCGGCTCGGTGGGCGCGACGCCGATCCAGAACGTCGGCGCGTATGGCTGCGAGGTCGCCGACCTGCTGACCTCGGTGGAGTTGTACGACCGGCGCACGGACGAGGTCCGCACGATGACCGCGGCCGAACTCGGCTTCGCCTACCGGACCAGCGTGCTGAAGGGCACCGACGCCGGGATCGTGCTCAGCGTGCGGTTCACCCTGCGCACGGACGGCTTGTCGGCGCCGATCCGCTACGCCGAACTTGCCCGCGCGCTGGACGTGGAACTGGGCGACCGGGTGCCCGCCGCCGACGCGCGAAAGGCCGTGCTGGAGCTGCGCCGGGGCAAGGGGATGGTGCTCGACCCGGCCGACCACGACACCTGGAGCGCCGGATCCTTCTTCACCAACCCGATCATCCCGGACGCCGAAGCGGCCCCGGTCCTGGCGCGCCTCGGCGAGGGCGCGCCGCGCTACCCGGCGGACGGCGGCGTGAAGCTGTCCGCCGCCTGGCTGATCCAGCACGCCGGTTTCGACAAGGGTTACCCCGGGCCGGGCGGCCGGGTTTCCTTGTCCGCCAAGCACACTCTGGCGTTGACGAACCGCGGCGGCGCAACGACGGAGGACCTGCTCACGCTGGCCCGTGAGGTGCGCGACGGCGTCCGCGAACGCTTCGGCGTCACGCTCCACCCCGAGCCCCTGCTGATCAACTGCGCGATCTAGCTGTCCCGGTGTGACCGGGTGCCGTCGAGCTGGGCGCGCGGTTTGAGCACGATCGAATCCAGGTTCACGTGTGAAGGCCGGGTGGCGGCGAAGGCGATCACCTCGGCGACGTCGTCCGCCGTCAGCGGCGTGATGCCCTGGTAGACCTTCGCGGCGCGCTCGGTGTCTCCGTCGAAGCGGTTGGCCGAGAACTCGGTCTCGACCATGCCCGGGATGATCTCCGTGATCCGCACCGGCTCGCCGAGGTGCTCCGCGCGCAGCGTGCGGTGCAGGGCGGATTGGGCGTGCTTGGCCGAGGTGTAGCCGGCGCCGCCCTCGTACAACTCGTGCGCGGCGATCGACGTGACGCTGATGACGTGCCCGTCGCCCGACGCGATGAGCTTCGGCAGCAGGGCCTTCGTCATCCGGAGCGTGCCGAGGACGTTGACCTCCCACATCCAGCGCCAGTGGTCTTCGTCCGCGTCGACAACCCGTTCGAGGCCGCGAGCGCCGCCCGCGTTGTTGACCAGAACATGGCATTCTGGGATCTGCTGGACAAAAGCGGCAACCGACGCGGGGTCACTCACGTCCAGTACATGTGCGGTACCGGACAAATCGGCTGCCAACTTCTCCAGGCGGTCCTGTCGGCGTGCGCCGAGCACGACGTGGAAACCGGCTTCCGCCAGCGCGCGGGCGGTGGCTTCGCCGATTCCCGCACTGGCCCCGGTGATCACTGCGGTTCGCTTGCTCATGCCACCCATACTCCCAGCGGGGGAGCGTCGGTAACGCGGGGAGCCCCGGCACCGGTGAGGCTGTCGGGGAACGACGGAGTGCGGAGGTTTTCGTGTTGGAAAGGCGGACGCTGGTCAAAGGCGTGCTGGTCGCGGGCGCGGGGGCGGTCGCGGCGGCGTGCTCGAGTGGTGGGGGCAGCGGGGGCGTGACCGGCGACGGCGGGCAGACCACGCCCGCGCAGCCGGTGGCGAAACTCACGGCGGAACCGGCGATCGACGCGAAGGACGTCCCGGTGCTGCAGCCCGTGACGGTCAAGGTCACTGGGGGCTCGCTGACCGATGTGAAGCTCACCAACGCCGACGGCAAGGCGGTCGCGGGTTCGTTCAACGCCGACCGCACGGTCTGGACCAGTAGCGAGACCCTCGGCTACGGCAAGACGTACACGTACGCCGCGAGCGCCACAGGCAGCGACAACAAGCCCGTGCAGCTCGCCGGCAGCTTCGCCACGTTGTCGCCGGCGAACCAGGTCCGGGTCACGGTCAACCCGGGTGACGATGCCGAAGTGGGCGTCGGGATGCCGGTGAGCGTGAAGTTCACCACCGACGTCAAGAACAAGGCCGAGGTGGAGAAGGCGCTGACGCTGGAGACCGACAAGACCGTGCAGGGTTCGTGGGGCTGGCTGTCGGATCGGCAGGTGGACTGGCGGCCGAAGGAGTACTGGCCCGCCGGTACCAAGGTCACCGTCGGCGCGAAGCTGTACGGAATCGATCTCGGCGGTGGCGCGTACGCGCGGGCGGACGTGACCAGCGAATTCAAGATCGGCCGCAACCAGGTGGTCAAGATCCACACCCCGGACCACGTGATGAACGTCTACCGCAACGGCTCGCTGGCCAAGAGCTTCCCGTGCAGCAACGGGCTGGACTCCGACGTGAACCGCAACACGCCCAACGGCACGTTCATCGTGATGACGAGAGAGCCGCACGCGATCTTCGACAACGCGCGCTACGGCTACACCAACGTCAACAAGAAGTGGGCCTGCCGGATCTCCAACCACGGCGAGTTCATCCACGAGAACCAGGACAACGCGGCCGCGATCGGCAAGACCAACAACTCGCACGGCTGCGTCAACCTGCTGGAGGCCGACGCGAAGAGCTTCTTCGACTCGGCGCTGATCGGCGATCCGGTCGAGATCACCGGCTCCCGGCTGGGCAGTCCGGTCAATTCGGACGTGGCGGACTGGTTCGTCAGCTGGTCGGCCTGGCAGGGGAAGTCCGCGCTGTAGTCCGCAACCCGGTTGGGGAAGATGTCGAGGGGCCGCCTGGTTGTTGTTGGAGGCGGTTCCTCCGCCTTTGCGCGGACGCAGGCAACACACGGGAGTGAACAGGGTGACGATCTCGCTGCGCGGATCACGGAAGACCTCGACGATTTGGCCGCGCAGGGTCGCGGTGCTGTCCGTGCACACCTCGCCGCTGGAGCAGCCGGGGACCGGGGACGCCGGCGGGATGAACGTCTACATCACCCACACGGCAGTCGAGATGGCGCGGCGCGGGATCAGCGTCGAGGTGTTCACCAGGGCGACGTCGTCGGAGCAGCCGCCGGTTGCCGAGCTGGCGCCGGGCGTGCTGGTGCGGCACATCCCGGCAGGCCCGTTCGAGCCGCTGGGCAAGGACGAGCTGCCCGCGCAGCTGTGCGCGTTCACCTCGGGCGTGCTGCGCACCGAGGCCTTCCACGAGCCCGGTTACTACGACCTCGTGCACTCGCACTACTGGCTGTCCGGGCAGGTCGGCTGGCTGGCGCGGGACCGTTGGGGCGTGCCGCTGGTGCACACTGCGCACACGCTGGCCAAGGTCAAGAACGCCGCGCTCGCCGAGGGCGACAGCCCGGAGCCGCGCACCCGCGTGATCGGTGAGGAGCAGGTGGTGGCCGAGGCCGACTGCCTGGTCGCGAACACGCCGGTGGAGGCGCGGCAGCTGGTCGGCCTGTACGACGCGGACCCGCATGCGGTGCACACCGTCGAGCCGGGCGTGGATCTCGGGCGCTTCACGCCAGGGTCGCAGTCGCAGGCCCGGCACAAGCTCGGCCTCCGGCACGACGCCGTGGTGCTCGCCTTCGCCGGCCGGATCCAGCCGCTCAAGGCGCCGGACGTGCTGCTGCACGCCGCCGCCCACCTGCTGGAGCACCGGCCGGAACTGCGTGAGCGGCTGGTCGTGCTGGTGGTCGGCGGGCCGTCCGGCTCGGGGCTCGAACAGCCGCAGGCGTTGAAGGAACTGGCTGTGCAGCTGGGCATCGAGCGCCAGACCGTGTTCCTGCCGCCGCAGAACTCGGACCTGCTCGCCGAGGTCTACCGGGCCGCGGACGTGGTCGCGGTCCCGAGCTACAACGAGTCGTTCGGGCTGGTGGCGCTGGAAGCGCAGGCCTGCGGCACGCCGGTGGTCGCCGCTGAGGTCGGCGGGCTGCCGGTCGCCGTCGCGCACGGCGTGTCGGGTTTGCTGGTGCCCACACACACGGCGGCCGACTGGGCCGGTGCGCTGGGCAGCGTGGCACTGCGGCCGGACAGGCGCGCCGAACTGGCGGACAACGCCGTGCAGCACGCACAGCGGTTCTCCTGGGCGCGCACGACGGACGCATTGCTGGCAACCTATGGCGCAGCGGCGAATTCCTTCCACGCCGCGATTCGTCGGGAGGTGGCGGTGTGAGTCTCGACAAGGTCATCCAGTCCACATTGGACAGTGCAGACCTCAAGTACGACAAAAAGGGCGAGGGCCGGTACTTCGTCACCCTGCCCGGGGTGAAGAAGCTGCAGACGAACTGCTGGCTGATCGTGCAGGCGCATGCCTTCGCTGTGGAGGCCTTCGTCTGCCGCCATCCCGACGAGGCGCACGAAGAGGTCTACCGTTTTCTGTTGCGCCGCAACGCAAAGCTCTACGGCGTGCACTACACCGTCGACGCCCTCGGCGACATCTATCTGGTTGGGCGGCTTGGCCTGGAGTCGGTCACCGAAGACGAGCTGGACAAGATCCTCGGCCAGGTGCTGGAGGCCGCCGACGGGGATTTCAACACGATCCTGGAGATCGGCTTCGCCACGTCGATCAAGCGCGAATGGGACTGGCGCGTCTCGCGTGGCGAGTCGCTGGCCAACCTGCAGGCCTTCAAACACCTGGTGGAGCCAGCGCGGCCGCACGAGCCGGGCTCGCTGACCGATTCGTGACCGATCGGGTGCAACCGGGCTGATCGTCCGTCCCGTCTTCCCGCCACAGCTGGAGGGAGAACAGGATGAGAACGAACTTCGCGCTGGCGGCGGCGATCGCCGTGCTGGCGCTGGCCGCGGGGTGCACCTCGAATTCCGCGGGTTCGGAGAGCGCTTCGGGTGTCCCCGCGATCGCGCCGACGAAGGCGGCGCCGGACAGCGGAGCACAGAAGCAGGTCGCGCCAGGTGCGCCGGGTCAGGCGACCGTGCCGATCTCGGGCACCGACCGGCAGCTCGTGCGCACGGCCGAGCTGTCGATCGTCGCGCCGGACGTGCGCGGGTTCGCCGACCGGGCGCGGCAGGCTGCCGTCGCCGCGGGCGGTTACTCGGGCTCGGAGAACACGGACGCGGGTTCGTCCACATTGAACCTTGTCGTGCCCAGTGACCGGCTCGACGCCGTGGTGGATCAGGTGAGCAGGCTCGGTGAGGTGACCAACGTCCGGCAGAACGTGCAGGACGTGACGGATCAGAGCGTGGATGTCGCTTCGCGGATCGACTCCGCGCAGCGCAGCCTCGACCGCGTGCGCGCTGTTCGCCCAGGCGAAGAGCATCAGTGACCTGACGTCGCTGGAGTCGGAGGTGAGCACGCGGGAGGCGGATCTGGAGTCCTTGCAGGCCAGGCAGAACGCGCTCGCCAACAGTGTCGCCATGTCGACAATCATGATCACCGTCACGCCGTCGCCGGTGCCGCCGCCGCCCGTGGCCGAGTCCGGTTTCGTCGCCGGGCTTTCGTCGGGCTGGCACGGGTTCCTCGGCTTCGGGCGCGGGGCGCTGAACGTGGTCGGCGCCGTGCTGCCGTTCCTGGTGGTGCTGGGGATTCCGCTCGGGCTGCTGGCGTGGTTCGCGCTGCGGCGCCGGTGGTTCCGGGTTCGGGCGAAGCCCGCCCCCTAGCGGTGCAGGCGGGACGGCTCGAGGGAGGGGGAGTCGCGAACTCGAGCCGCCCCGCTGACGCTCCCGCCGCTGTGGACCCGGTGGCGAGGGGGAGTGCCAACGGGGCCGGCGGGGCCGCAGCTCGGCAGGGGGGAGACGAGCTGCGGTCGTACCCCGCTGCCGCTGGGGAGTGCGTGGAATCCAGCGGCGCGGGACGTAGTCAACTTGTCAGATGTCCACCAGTAATCACAAGACTACTGGTTACTCCATTCGAGTGAACTTCATAACGTCTGTTAACTCAACGCAGCAAGTGTCACTTAGCGCGGTCATGATCCACTACCCGTTTTGTTGCCCCAAGGGGCGTGTTACCGAGCGGTAACGCACTGTGCGTAGAGGCTGCCACCCGCGGCGGGGACCCTTCCGGTCGCGGTTTAGATTCGGAGTATGGCCGAACTAGGGACCTTGGTGTTGCTCCGGCATGGGCAGAGCACCTGGAACGCGGAGAACCTGTTCACCGGCTGGGTCGACGTGCCCCTGTCCGAACAGGGGCAGGGCGAGGCGCGCAAGGGTGGCGAACTGCTCGCGGCACAGGGCGTGCTGCCCGACGTGGTGCACACCTCCCTGCTGCGCCGCGCGATCTCGACCGCGAACATCGCGCTCGACGTCGCCGACCGGCACTGGATCGACGTGCGACGCGACTGGCGGCTCAACGAGCGGCACTACGGCGCGCTGCAGGGCAAGAACAAGAAGCAGGTCCGCGACGAGTTCGGCGAGGAGCAGTTCATGCTCTGGCGTCGCTCCTACGACGTGCCGCCGCCTCCGATCGAGCGCGGCGACGAGTTCAGCCAGGACGCCGACCCTCGCTACGCGGCCGATGCGCCGCTGACCGAATGCCTCAAGGACGTGGTCGCGCGGCTGCTGCCGTACTGGGAGTCCGCGATCGTGCCGGACCTGCGGGCGGGCAAGACGGTGCTGGTGGCGGCGCACGGCAACTCGCTGCGCGCGCTGGTCAAGCACCTCGACGGGATTTCGGACGAAGCGATCGCCGCGCTGAACATCCCCACCGGCATCCCGCTGCGCTACGACCTGACCGAGGACCTCAAGCCGGTCACCGCCGGCGGGACGTACCTCGACCCGGCCGCCGCCGAGGAGGCCGCCGCCGCGGTCGCCGCGCAGGGCCGCTGACGCGAACCGGGAAAGCCCGGCTCACCCCCAAGGGAGCCGGGCTTTTTCGCGCGCTCAGCGGCCCAGCTTGCGCCACAGCAGCAGTGCGCCGAGCGCGAAGGCGAGCAGTGCGGCGAGCCCGATCGCGCCCTTGACGAGCAGGTCGGTGAGCAGGTGGTGGACCAGCTCGCCGCCCGTCATCGCCGCCGCCGGCGCGCCTGGAGCACTTGCCGGGCGGCGAACTCGGTCAGCTGCCTGGCCTGCTCGCCCCGGCCGTACCGGCGCAGCAGGAGCACGACACCGAACAGTGCCAGCCCGGCCACGACGAGGCCGGCGGCGATGATGCCGAACCGGATCAGCAGGAGCGTGAGCACGGTTTCCATGGAACCCCCTTGGTATCTCACCTGTGATAAATAGAAGATAGCACAGTTGTGATAAAAAGAAACCATGCCGAAGATCGTGGATCCGGAGAGCAGGCGTGCGGAGGTTGCCGACGCGCTGTTCCGCCTCGCCGCGCGGGAAGGGCTGCATCGGGTTTCGCTGCGGACGGTGGCCGCGGAAGCGGCGCTGAACGTGGGCTCGGTGCGGCATTACTTCGACAACCAGGCGGAGCTGATGCGCTTCGCGATGCGTTCGATGATCGACAGGGTGGCCGCCCGGATCCGGCAGCGAGCCGACGAACTCGTTGCTGCCACAGGGCTTTCCGCGAGCGAGCGGCGGGAGCGCGTCGTCGGGCTGCTCGGCGAACTCCTGCCGCTGGACGAAAAGCGCCGCGCGGAGGTCACCGTCTTCGTGGAGTTCGTCACCGCCGCGCGCACCGATCCGGCGCTCACCGACCTGGCCCGTGAGGCCGCCGAAGGCACCCGCGCCCTGGTGCGCCACGTGCTGCAACGGTCCGAAGTGGACGATCTCGAACTCGAGGTCCGCAGGCTGATCGCGTTGCTCGACGGGCTGAGCTTCGACGGCGTGCTACACCCGGAAGCCCTTACACCGCGCCAGATCGAGGCCGTGGTGCGGGCACATCTCGCCCGACTCTAGATCAGCCCGATCTCCCTCGCGCGCATCCCGGCCTGGAACCGGGACGTGGCGCCGAGCGCCGACATCAGCTCGGCGACCCGGCGGCGGTACGTGCGCAGGCCGAGCCCGAGCGTGCGGGCGGCCGTCTCGTCCTTGCAGCCCGAAGCCAGCACTTCCAGTATCTGCGGCGCGAGTGCGCGCACCTCGGCGAAGTCCGCGTCGTAGGCCTCGATCTCCGTCGCCGCGCGCCACGCCGCGTTGAACAGCGACATGACACTTTGCACGACCTCGGGCTGGGTGATCACGCCGTAGCTGCGCTCGCCGCCCGTCCGGTCGCCCGCCATGATCGCGACCCGCTGGTCGAGGATGATCGTCTCGTTGATCTCGTCGGTGGTGATCCGCACCTGTGCGCCCACCTTCCGCACGTGCTCCAGGTGCCCGGCCATGTCGGGATCCAGCAGCACGGCCGGCCGGTACATCTTGCGGATCCGCCCGGCGCCGGTGTGCCGGTGCGCCTCCTCCGGCAGCTGCGACACCGCGAAGGTGTGCAGGTCGTTGGCCGCGCAGGCGACCTCGTCGGCGGTCGCGAACAGGTGTGTCGTGCGGGCGAACAGCTCGGCCTCGCCACGGACGACCGCGGCTTCCCGCGTCAGCTCCATGAGTCAAGTTTGGCAGCAAACTGCCAATCGGGGGCGTGGAATGTATCTCCGCCGGAGGCTGGAGGCATGACAGCGAACACGATCACCGCCACCGCGGCGGGCACCTGGCAGCTCGGCGACCGCACCGTCAACCGGCTGGGCTTCGGCGCGATGCGCCTGATGGGCTTCGAGCCCGAGAACACCCTCGCCGAGCGTGAGCGCGCCATCTCCGTGCTGCGCCGCGCCGTCGAACTCGGCGTCAACCACATCGACACCGCCGCGTTCTACGCACGCGGGATCCACTCCTCCAACGCGCTGATCAGCAGCGCGCTCGGTGACCCGTACCCCGAGGACCTGGTCATCACCACCAAGGTCGGCCCCGGCCTCGACCCGGTCAGCGGCCAGATCACCGCGTACGGGCCCGAGTACCTGCGTTCGCAGGTCGAGCAGAACCTGCGCGAGCTGGGCCGCGATCACCTCGACGTGGTCAACCTGCGCATCGGCGGTGGACTCGACCGCGGCACCGGCTCGCTGGGCGACCGGTTCGGCGTGCTCGCCGAACTGCGGGAGAAGGGCCTGATCCGGCACCTGGGGATCTCGAACGTGAGCCCGGAGCACCTCCGCGAGGCGCAGGCGATCGCGCCCGTCGTCTGCGTGCAGAACCAGTACGGCCTCACCGCGCGCCGCGAGGACGACGAATTCATCAAGCTGTGCGCCGAAGAGGGCGTGGCGTTCGTGCCGTTCTTCGCCATCGCCGGCGGCGGCGAGCACCCGGCGGTCGCCGAAATCGCGCAGGCGCACGGCGCCTCGCCCGCGCAGGTCCGATTGGCCTGGACCTTGCATCAGGGGCCCAACGTGCTGGCGATTCCGGGCACCGGAAACCCGAGCCACGTCGAGGAGAACATCGCCGCCGCGGCGTTGCGACTGTCCGAAGAGGAGATTGCCCGGTTGAACTCGATCCAGTGAGCCCCGATCGGGGCGGGTGTCACGGCGCGGCACCACGGGGGTGAACGGGGGCTGAATGCGGAGCGAACAAAGCCGCTGAAGGTGTCGCAGGCGTCACGAGAAGGCCGCCAAGACTAGGTCAAATGGACATCTTCATGCTTACGATTCAGCCGTGAGCGTGAGTGCCGGACTCGCCCTGGCCGCCGGCTCGTTGCTGGTAGGCGTGCTGCTCGGTTTCCTCGTTTCCCGGTCGAGACGGCGCCGAGAGACGCGAAGGCCCGTCGGGCCGACCGTCGCCGAACTGTTGCTCCGGCTCGTCCGGTCGTCCAACAACGGCGTACTCGTGCTCAATCGCTTCGGCGACATGGTGTTGCACAACCGGCGGGCCGAGATCCTCGGCCTGATCAAGGACAACCGCGCCGACCCGCGCGCCCGCACGGCGGCGGAGCAGGTCGTGGAGACCGACGAGGAGCTCGAGATCGACCTCTCCCCGCTGGAGGCGCGCGGCAGGCAGCCGGCCGCGGTGCTCGGTGAGGTGCGCCCGCTCGGGGACGGGTTCACCGTCATCGAAGCCGTCGACCACTCCGAGGCCGCGCGCCTGGAGGCGGTCCGCCGCGATTTCGTCGCCAACGTCAGTCACGAGCTGAAAACCCCGGTCGGGGCGATAGCGCTGCTCACCGAGGCCGTGCTCGACGCCGCCGAAGACGTGGACGAGGTGCGCCGTTTCGGCGGCAAGATCCTGCACGAGTCCACCCGGCTCGGCACGCTGGTCACCGAGCTGATCGCGTTGTCCCGGCTGCAGGGCGCCGAGCGGCTGCCCGATCTGAACGTGGTCGAGGTCGACGCCGTCGTCCGGGAGGCGCTCGGGCGGACCAAGCTCTCCGCCGAGTCGGCCGACATCGACGTCACCGCCGACGCGCCGAGCGGACTGCTCATCGAGGGCGACCGCACCCTGCTCGTCACCGCGCTGTCCAACCTGCTGGAGAACGCCGTCGCGTACTCGGCGCCGGGCAGCCCGGTGTCGGTCAGCCGGCGGCTCAACGAGGGCATGGTCGAGATCGCGGTGACCGACCGCGGCATCGGCATCGCCGAAGAGGACCAGAAACGGGTGTTCGAGCGCTTCTACCGCGCGGACAAGGCGCGCTCGCGTGCCACCGGCGGCACCGGGCTCGGCCTCGCGATCGTCAAGCACGTCGCCGCGAACCACGGCGGCGAGGTGAAGCTGTGGAGCTTGCAGGGCACCGGATCGACGTTCACCCTGCGGCTGCCGGTGTACCAGCGTTCGACCGGCAACGGCAGCGCGCCCGCCGAGAACCCCGAGCGGATAACCCCGCTCGTCGTGACCAGTCGAGACCAGGGAGGAAAACAGTGACGAGGGTGCTCATCGTCGAGGACGAGGAGTCGTTCGCCGACCCGTTGGCCTTCCTGTTGCGCAAGGAGGGCTTCACGGCGGCGGTGGCGATCACCGGCCAGCAGGCGCTGGAGGAGTTCGACCGCAACGGCGCCGACATCGTGCTGCTGGACCTGATGCTGCCAGGGATGAGCGGCACGGACGTCTGCAAGCAGCTGCGGCAGCGCTCCACGGTGCCGGTGATCATGGTGACCGCGCGGGACAGTGAGATCGACAAGGTGGTCGGGCTGGAGCTCGGCGCCGATGACTACGTGACCAAGCCCTATTCGGCCCGCGAGCTGATCGCGCGGGTGCGCGCGGTGCTGCGCCGCGGCGGCGAGGCCGGGGCCGAGGGCGAACTGGCGCCGCTCGTGCTGGCCGCGGGCCCGGTGCGGATGGATGTCGAGCGGCACGTGGTCACCGTCGAGGGCGGCGAGGTCTCGCTGCCGCTCAAGGAGTTCGACCTGCTCGAGTACCTGCTGCGCAACGTGGGCCGGGTGCTCACCCGCGGCCAGCTGATCGACCGCGTGTGGGGAGCGGACTACGTCGGGGACACCAAAACCCTGGATGTGCACGTCAAACGATTGCGGTCCAAGATCGAGCCGGACCCCGGCTCGCCGCGGCACCTGGTGACGGTTCGCGGTCTTGGTTACAAGTTCGAGACGTAACCACCTGGCCGGGTACCGTAGGGCTTTGTGCGCCTAGGGGTACTCGATGTCGGGTCCAACACTGTCCACCTGCTCGTGGTGGACGCCCATCGTGGCGCGCACCCGACGCCGATGCACTCGGAGAAGACGGTGCTGCGGCTCGCGGAGCAGATCAACAACTCCGGCGAGCTGACCAAAGCGGGCGCCGACGCGCTGGTCTCGGCCGTGCACTCGGCCAAGACGTCCGCGGCGAGGCTCGGCTGCGAAGAGGTCATGGCCTTCGCCACTTCGGCGGTACGCGAGGCGACCAACTCCGGGAAGGTACTGCGGAAAGTCAGGGACGAAACGGGCGTCGAGCTGAGAGCGCTTTCCGGTGTCGACGAGGCCCGGCTGACGTTCCTCGCGGTGCGCCGCTGGTTCGGTTGGTCGGCCGGTCGGCTGCTGGTGCTCGACATCGGCGGTGGTTCGCTGGAGGTGGCGATGGGCATCGACGAGGAGCCGGAGCTCGCCGAATCCGTGCCGCTCGGTGCCGGCCGGATCACTCGCACGCGGTTCTCCCACGACCCGCCCAGCCGTTCGGAGCTGGTCGCCACCTCGGCGTGGCTGGACGAACAGCTCACCCCGCTGACCAGGAAGGTCGCGAAGGTCGGGCAGCCGGACCGGGTCGTTGCCACCTCGAAAACCTTCCGCTCGCTGGCCAGGCTCACCGGCGCGGCGCCGTCCGGTGCGGGTCCCCGGGTACGCCGTACCCTGTCCGAAACCGCACTGCGGCAGCTCATCGCCTTCGTCTCCCGGATGACGGCGGCGGACCTGGCCGAACTGGAAGGTGTCAGCTCGAGCCGGGCGCACCAGCTGGTCGGCGGCGCGTTGGTGGCCCAGGCCGCCATGCGGGCGCTGTCGCTGGCAGAACTGGAGATCTGTCCCTGGGCGCTGCGAGAGGGTCTGATCCTGCGGCGACTGGACCATTCGAACGGTAGCGACGACACTGCTCCGGGAGCATGGCGCAGTTCATCGCCGAATAGG
Organism: Amycolatopsis sp.; assembly: GCF_035546795.1. Taxonomy (GTDB): domain Bacteria; phylum Actinomycetota; class Actinomycetes; order Mycobacteriales; family Pseudonocardiaceae; genus Amycolatopsis_E. The sequence goes on along the minus strand of NZ_DASZWC010000028.1, from coordinate 66,357 downwards.
ACCGGTGACAGCAGCTCGGTGGACGGGAGCGAAGCCCTCGGGGCACGGTGGAAAGGTGGCAGGGATGCGTGAAGCAAGGTTCCGTGTCCGTAGCCGTGTCCGGGGCAGGGTACGCGATCACCGAGGACCGCACGACGCGAGCATGACGCAGGAGAGGCTCGCGGAGGAGGACCGATCGGGTGCGGGTGTCCCGCACAGGCACGGACGCGCGGTGGGGATGAAACGCTGATGAGTCGAGAGAGCGGACAGGATCGCTCGCAGAAGACGGTGGCCGAGCTGCTCGCCTTGCACGGCGGGCAGGTCGAGGGCAAGCGCCGCCACCGTCGTGCGGCGGACGAGCCGGAAGAGGCGCCGCCCGCGGGCGGGGAGCAGGAGCCGCCGCGGCGTGGCCACGGCGTCTCCGACACCGGGCCGCAGGCGATCATCGACCGGGTCCGCGGCGGCGACGCGCAGGCCCCGCCGCCCTCGGGCCGCCGGCGCAAGCCGGACAACGAAGCCCCGCCCGCCCCGCCGCAGCCGCCTCCGCCGGCCCGGCCGAACGGGAACCAGCAGCCTTCCGGCGCCTTCCCGCGCCCGAACGGCGCGGTGCCGCCGGAGCCGCAGCGCCCGAACGGCGCGGTGCCGCCCGAGCCGGGTGCGTTCGGCAGGCCCAACGGCGCACCTCAGCAGGAGTCGGGTGCTTTCCAGCGTCCGCCGCAGGACTCCGGCCCGTTCCAGCGCCCGAAGGGCCCGGATTCGGGTGGTTTCCCGCGTCCGCCCGCGCCGGAGTCCGGTACCGGCTACCAGCGTCCGCCCGAGCCGGGTGGGTTCCCGCGCAACGGCGCGCCCCCGCAGGAGTCGGGCGCGTTCCAGCGCCCGCCGGAATCCGGCACTTTTCCCAGGCCTGCCAACGGCAACGGCCCGGTGAACGGGGCGCCGGAGTCCGGTGCGTTCCAGCGCCCGAAGGGCCCGGATTCAGGTGGTTTCCCGCGTCCGCCCGCGCCCGAGTCGGGTGCGTTCCCGTTGCCGCCGCGGCGCCAGCGTCCGCCGGGCCGTCCGCCCGAGCCGGAGCAGCCGGCGAAGGCCGAAGAAACCCGCCAGGTGCCGCCGTTGCGCCCGGCCCCGCAGCAGAACTCGTTGTCCGCACGGCTCGACGGGCTCGACGCGCCCGCCCCGGAGGACACGCCGGACCCCGGCCCGCCAGGGGGCATGGCCAGCGGTGCCTTCCCGGCACCGCCGCGCCGCCCGCGCAGGCCGCCCGCCCGGCAGCGCCCGGAGCCCGAGCCGCACACCGAGCAGTTCGAAGCGGTGGCCGACAAGCCGCCGGAGGCCGCCGTGCCACCGGACTCGCCGCCCGCCGGCCTGTCGCGCTGGCGTCGTCAGCGCGAGCACGTCAGCTCGGAGGACACCGAAGTCGGTGTCATGCCGGTGCTGCCGGAAGGGCACCCGTCGGCGTACAACCCGCCGGTGCTGCCCGAGGGTCATCCCTCGGCGTTCACGCCCGCACCGCGGCTCGACGACCAGGCGATGGAGGCCACCGGCTTCCACGACCCGTTCGCCGAGGACGACGAAGAGGTCGACGAGTTCGGCGACTTCGGCGAAGCGGAGCCGGAACGGCTCGGCGGCTACGACGACTACGAGTCCGACGCCGAACCCGTCGACGACGATGAGGACGCGGACGACGAGCCGCGCGCCGAGGCTTCGCCGGCGAAGCAGTGGCTGTCGATGGCCGCCCAGCTCGCGCTGGGTGTGCTCGGCGGTGCGGCCGTCTGGCTGGGCTTCAACTGGTTGTGGGGTCAGATCCCCGCGGCCGCGCTGGTCGCCGCGCTCGTGGTGATCGTCGGGCTGGTGTGGATCGTGCGCAAGATCCGCCGCGCGGACGACATCCAGACGATGGTGCTGGCGGTGTTGGTCGGCCTCGTGGTCACCGTGTCGCCTGCCGCGTTGCTGCTGCTGTCGCGTTGACGCCACCGGTCGGGCTTTCCACCGCGTCGGTGTGGCCGCTGCGCGCGGGTACAGGCTTCGAACTGGCCGCCGACCTCGGCTACGACGGGGTCGAAGTGATGGTCTGGGTCGACCCGGTCAGCCAGAACGTGCCGGAGCTGCGCCGGTGGTCGCGGCGCACCGGGATGCCGGTGCTGTCCGTGCACTCGCCGTCGCTGTTGATCACGCAGCGGGTGTGGTCGCCGGATCCGGAGATCCGGTTGCGCCGCAGCGTCGAGGCGGCGCTGGACCTGGAGGCGCGCACAGTCGTGGTGCATCCGCCGTTCCGCTGGCAGCGCCGCTACGGGGACGCGTTCGGTGACCTGATCGCGGAGCTCGAGGCCGAAAGCGGGATCGAGATCGCGGTCGAGAACATGTTCAAGGTCCGGCCGCCTGGCGGGAAGCGGGACGCCCGGATGTCGGCGTTCCGCCCCTCGATCGACCCCACGGACGTGGGTTATCCGCACTACACGCTGGATCTGTCCCATTCGGCCGCCGCGCGGATGGACGCGCTGGCGCTGGTGGACCGGATGGGCGCCGGGCTGACGCATCTGCACCTCGCCGACGGCACCGGGGTGCCCAAGGACGAGCACCTGGTGCCCGGCCGCGGTAGCCAGCCGTGCGCGGAGGTGCTGGAGAAGCTGGCGATGGGCGGCTTCGGCGGGCAGGTCGTGCTGGAGATCAACACCCGGCGCGCGGCCAGTTCGGCGCACCGGATGAAGGATCTCGCCGAGGCCCTGTTGTTCGCCCGGTTCCACCTCGGGCACTGAGTCCGAAAAGAAGATCAACTTCACGTTCGCTCTTGGGTCCGACAGCATGGGCTTCCGATATACGAACACGTAAAGTTTCGGTCGTGAACCCGCTGCGCTCGTTGATCCTGGCCGCCGGAGGCAACGACTCGATACGCCGTGCCGTGGCCACCATCCCCGCGACGCGGGGCCTGGTGGAGCGATTCGTCGCCGGTGAGACCGTGGCCGACGCCGTGACCGTGGTGGGTGACCTGGTCGACAACGGTCGCTACGTCACCCTGGACTACCTGGGTGAGGACGTGCGCGACCCTGGCCAGGCCGAGAGGACCGTCCAGACCTACCTCACGCTGCTCGACCGGCTCTACGACGAAGGGCTGGCCGCGCGTGCGGAGGTCAGCGTCAAGCTGTCCGCCGTCGGCCTGTGCCTGGACGAGAAGCTGGCGCTGGACAACGTGTGGCGCATCTGCGCCGCGGCCGAGCAGTGCGCCACCACGGTGACCCTCGACATGGAGGACCACCGCACCACCGACGCCACCCTGCGTGCGCTCGACGAGCTGCGGCACACCTGGCCGTGGGTCGGGGCGGTGCTCCAGTCTTCGCTCAACCGCACGGAAAACGACGCCGTGACGCTGGCGGTGCCCGACTCGCGAGTGCGGCTCTGCAAGGGCGCGTACGCCGAGCCGCGCGAGGTCGCGTGGCGCAGCAGGCACCAGGCCGACCTGGCGTACGTGCGGGCGGCGAACATCCTGCTGGCCGGTGCCGGCTATCCGATGTTCGCCACTCACGATCCACGGCTGATCGACATCCTGGGCGAGCGGATCCGTTGGCACGGGCGCAAACCGGGCTCGTACGAGTACCAGATGCTGTACGGCGTCCGGCCCGGTGAGCAGGCCAGGCTGACCGCCGAGGGCGAGCTCGTGCGCGTTTACGTACCGTTCGGTGAACAGTGGTACGGCTACCTGATGCGCCGGCTGGCCGAGCGGCCCGCGAACCTGGCCTTCTTCCTGCGCGCGCTGGTCAGCCGTTCGTGAGCACACTGGAAGCCCACGACCCCGCGGCCTTCGAGGTGGCCTGCGCGGTGCGCTCGCTGGGAGACGGAACGTTCACCTCGGACCTGCGCCCCGAATGGGCCATTGGCAGTCACCCACACGGCGGGTTCCTGCTGGCGCTCATCGCCAAGGCCGCGACGGCCGTGATCGCCGAGCGCGGCGACCCGTCGGCCGAGCCGCTCGTGGTGAGCGCGGAGTTCCTGCGCCCGCCCGCGATCGGGCCGGTGCTGTTGCGCACCGACCTGCGCAAGATCGGCCGCCGCGCCACGGTCGTCTCCGTGCGGCTGGAGCAGCGGGGGCGCAGCTGTGTCGAGGCGACGGTCACCGCCGGGCGGTTGCCGGTCCGGCGGCCGGAATGGGCCGATCTGCCGCCGATGCCGGCCGAACCGCCGCCGCGGGCGATCCAGCTCGGCGGGGACAGCGCGGAGGGCACGTTCAACCTGGCCAAGGGTTGCGATGTCCGGCTGGACCCGGCCACCGTGGGGTATCTGGCCGGCCGCGCGGGGGATCCGCCGCGGATCCGGCTGTGGGTGCGGCCGCGGCACAGCCTGCCCGACCCGTACTTCGTGCTGCTCGCGGGTGACGTGAACCCGCCGGTGGTGTTCAACCTGGGCCGTTTCGGCTGGGCGCCCACGGCGCAGCTGACGGCGTTGCTGCGGACCCGCCCGGCGCCGGGCTGGCTGCGGGTCCAGGTCGACTGCCGTTCGGTGCAGGAATCCTGGTTCGACTCCGACGCCACGGTGATCGACTCGGCGGGACGGCTGGTCTGTCAGGCGAGGCAGCTCGCCCTCGCTCCGGCGCCTCCCTAGTCGCCGCTTACCCTCCAGACATGACGACGATTGCGGTACTGGGTGCGGGAAAGATCGGTGAAGCGTTGCTGTCGGGGCTGCTGCACAGTGGGCGTCGGCCGGCGGATCTGCTGTTCACCGAACGGCATCCGGAGCGCGCGGCCGAGCTGACCGAGCAGTACGGCGTCGCCGGGGTCGGGGTGGCCGAGGCGGCCAAGCGCGCCGACGTGCTGGTGGTGGCCGTCAAGCCGCAGGACATCGGGCCGGTGCTGGACGAGCTGGCCCCGCTGGTCAGCTCGGATTCGCTGATCGTGTCGCTGTGCGCGGGCCTGCCGACGTCGCTGTACGAGCGCCGGCTGCCCGCAGGCGTGCCTGTCGTCCGGGTGATGCCGAACACCCCGATGGTGGTGAACGAGGCGATGAGCGCCGTCTCCCCGGGCACGCACGCGACTCCGGAGCACGTCGCGCTGGTCAAGGAGATGCTCTCGTCGGTCGGGCAGGTCATCGAGGTGCCCGAGTCGCAGCAGGACGCGGTCACGGCGCTGTCCGGCTCCGGCCCGGCGTACTTCTTCTTCCTCGTCGAGGCCATGATCGACGCCGGGATCCTGCTCGGCCTGCCGCGCGCGGTCGCGGAGAAGCTGATCATCCAGTCGGCGGTCGGCGCGGCGAAGATGCTGGCCGAGACCGACGAGCACCCGGTGATCCTGCGCGAGGCGGTCACCTCGCCCGCGGGCACCACGATCAACGCGATCCGCGAGCTGGAGAAGCACGGCGTGCGGGCCGCGCTGCTGGCCGCCATCGAGGCCGCCAGGGACCGCTCGGTCGAACTCGGGAAGTAGGTCCGGCGGGCCGGGCCGGGGGCGAAAATCCGACGTTTCGCCCGGCTCGGGTGCCCGGTTGGACCAATCTTCGCGCCAGGCGTCGCACTGGTCCCAGCAGTCCCGCTACTCTCAGAGGTAAAGCACGTGCGTGTCTGTACCGCCGGTGGGGAAGCCGCGCGGCACGGCACGTGTCGAAGGGCACGGTGACTATGCCGTCGAACAAGAAGGACGTGCCCGCTGTCGGGCAGGTCCAGTTCCTGACGGTCGCCGAGGTGGCCACGCTGATGCGGGTCTCCAAGATGACCGTTTACCGTCTCGTGCACTCGGGCGAGCTGCCGGCCGTTCGCGTCGGCAAGTCGTTCCGGGTGCCCGAGAAAGCTGTCCACGAGTACCTGGAAGGCGCCTATTTCGACGTCGGTTAGGTAGGGGCGTGCGCTCCGCCCCCAGGCGCGACGGGTAACCTGGTAAACCGCTCGCGCCTGTTGCGCTCCATCCGCTGGACGCTGCGCCGGGCAGCGTCAAATAAGCACCAACCGCGAAGGAGCACCCTGTGGGCTCGGTGATCAAGAAGCGCCGCAAGCGCATGTCCAAGAAGAAGCACCGGAAGTTGCTGCGCCGCACTCGGATGCAGCGCCGCAAGCAGGGTAAGTGACGCTCAGGCGAACTGCTTCTCTCCGCGACCCGCTCGGTTACCCGAGCGGGTCGCGGCCATTTGGGTGAGGCCCGCACACAGCCCGTGACCTGGGTTAATAGCGTGTTAGCGGCGCTGACTGGGCCCACGTTCCCGGGGTAATATCTGCGTCGCCGCCGAAACCAGCCCTTTCGCCAGGGGGTTCCATGCCGTCCAAAGTCGTGCTCGTCACCGGGGTCGGAGGCGAGCTCGGTGGCAGGCTTCTCTCCCGTCTCGGGAACAATCCCGAGGTCGAACGCGTCATCGGGGTCGACACCACGCCGCCGGGCAAACAGCTGCGGCGCCGCCTCGGGCACGCCGAGTTCGTGCGTGCCGACATCCGCAACCCGCTGATCGCCAGGGTGATCGCCGACGCGAAGGTCGACACCGTGGTGCACGCCGCGACCACCTGCCATCCCGCGGGCCCGGCCCGCCGCGGCGCGATCAAGGAGATCAACGTCATCGGCACGATGCGGCTGCTCGCCGCGTGCCAGCGTTCGGCCTGGGTGCGCAAGCTCGTGGTGAAGTCCACGGCCGCCGTGTACGGCGCGGGCGCGCGTTCGCCGGCCGTGTTCACCGAGGACTCGGAGCTGATCCCGGCGTCCACGAGTGGCTACGCCAAGGACGCGGTCGAGATGGAGGGCTACGTGCGGGGCCTGGCCCGGCGCAGGCCGGACATCACCGTCACCACCGCGCGCTTCGCGAACCTGATCGGGCCGGACGTGGACACCGTGCTGGCGCGGTATTTCGCGCTCCCGGTGGTGCCGACGGTGCTCGGGTACGACGCGCGTATCCAGCTACTCCATTCGGCCGATGCCTTGGCAGTATTGGAAAAAGCCACCCTGGAAGACCGGCCGGGCGTGTTCAACGTGGCGTCGGACGGGGTACTCGCCCTGTCACAGGCGATCCGGCGCGCAGGGCGGGTTGAGCTACCAGTCCCGCGTGCGGTCATTCCGTCGGTCGCCAAGATGCTGCGCGGCGCGCGTGTGGTCGATTTCTCCCCGGACCAGGTGCGTCTGCTGAACTACGGCCGCGTCGTGGACACCACCCGGCTCAAGCAGGAGTTCGGTTACCGGCCGCGATGGACGACGCCGGCGGCATTCGACGACTACGTGCGCGGCGCGGGACTGCGCCCGGTCGTCGACGGACAACAGCTGGCCGAGGCGGCGGGCAAGGTCCTCACAGCCGCCGCGACCGGCCAGACCCGATGAACCCGGAAACGACAGGAAACGGGGCCGGACCAGTGACGAGCAGCGTGCAAGCCCAGGTGATCCCCCTGCGGCGGGCGCAGGACAGAAAGCCGACCAGAACGCAGCCGGCCGGTCAGGCCGAGGCGCCGGTGGTGAACCTGCCTCATGCCCCGGCGGCGCCGACCGCGCTCGAGCCCGACGCGATCACCCGGACGCTGACCTTCCTCCGCAACCGGCTGACCGGCGAATACGCGGTGGACGAGTTCGGTTTCGACGCCGAGTTGACCGACACCCTGCTGCTGCCGCCGTTGCGAATGCTTTACGAGAAGTGGTTCCGCGTGACCACGGTCGGGGTGGACAACCTGCCCAAGGAGGGCGGGGCGCTCATCGTGTGCAACCACTCCGGCACGCTCCCGCTGGACGCGGTGATGACGGCCGTGGCGGTGCACGACGAGCACCCGGCGCACCGGCATCTGCGGATGCTGGGCGCGGACCTGGTGTTCCGTACCCCGTTGCTGGGCGCGCTCGCCCGCAAGTCCGGGCAGACCTTGGCGTGCAACCCCGATGCCGAGCGGCTGCTGAACTCCGGCGAGCTCGTCGGCGTGTGGCCGGAGGGTTTCAAGGGGATCGGGAAGCCGTACTCCTCGCGGTACCGCCTGCAGCGCTTCGGCCGTGGCGGTTTCGTCTCGGCGGCGCTGCGCACGGGTGTGCCGATCATCCCGTGTTCGATCGTCGGTGCGGAGGAGATCTACCCGAAGATCGGTGACCTCAAGCCGTTGGCCCGCCTGCTCGGGCTGCCGTACTTCCCGGTCACGCCGCTGTTCCCGCTGCTCGGCCCGCTGGGCGCGATCCCGTTGCCGACCAAGTGGACCATCGAGTTCGGCGAGCCGATCCGCACCGACGACTACGAGCCCGAGGACGTGGACGATCCGATGCTGGTCTTCGGCATCACCGACCAGGTGCGCGAGTCGATCCAGCAGTCGCTCTACCGCCGCCTTTCGCAGCGGGCGAGCGTTTTCAAGGGCTGACCGCGGGCGGCCGCAGCCCGTCAAGGAGCAGGCCGGAGACGGCCGGGTCGAGCAAGGCGCTCACCGGGGCGTACTTGCCGGCGGGCGAACTCGCCGCGGCGGAAGGGTATTACCGGCTCGCCTTCGAACGCTACGTTGCCGTGCCACGCCCCGCTCTGAGGTCAGCGGCGGCGGTACGCCATCCCCGCCGCGACGGCGCCGGCCACCGCGCCCGCGCCGAGCACCGACGGCACGCCGATCTTGGCCGCCTTGCGGCCGGTGCGGAAGTCGCGGATCTCCCAGCCACGGGCGCGGGCGATCTCGCGCAGCCCGGCGTCGGGGTTGACCGCCACGGCCGTGCCCACCACCGAAAGCATCGGCACGTCGTTGGAGGAGTCCGAGTACGCCGTGCAGCGCCGGAGATTCAGCCCCTCACGGGACGCCAGCGCCCGCACCGCGTGGGCTTTTGCCCTGCCGTGCAACAGATCCCCGACCAGCCGGCCGGTGTAGACGCCGTCCACGTGCTCGGCCACCGTGCCCAGCGCGCCGGTCAGCCCGAGCCGCCGCGAGATGATCGCGGCGAGTTCGACCGGGGTGGCGGTGACGAGCCAAACCCGCTGCCCGGCGTCGAGGTGCATCTGCGCGAGCGCGCGGGTGCCGGACCAGATCTTGTCCGCCATCAGCTCGTCGTAGATCTCCTCGCCGACCTCCGTCATCTCACGCACCGTCTTACCGGCCACAAAGGACAGTGCCTGTTCACGGCTGGACTTGACGCTGTCCTTGGTCTCCCTGCCGCCGATCCGGAACTTGACCTGCTGCCAGGCGAACCCGGCCAGATCCGAGGTGGTGAAGTACTTGCGGGCGGCCAGCCCGCGGGCGAAGTGGAAGATCGACGCCCCCATCATCATGGTGTTGTCCACGTCGAAAAAAGCAGCCGCGGTCAGGTCCGGGGGAGCGGGTGGCGTGACCGGCTCGACCCCTTCCAGGCGCACCGATTCCATCGCCACCGCGGCATCCGCCGAGGCCTCCCCGGCGAGCGTGGCGAGTCGTTCCAGTTCCTGGCCTTTGCCCCTGCCGCGCCACACGCAGACCGCCTCCTGAATCGGTTGTCTCCGTGGAAAGGGTAGCGATCGGCCTCAGCCGATCCCCACCCCGGGAAGGCCCGGGAGCAGGGGCGGAATCGACAGCAGCGGCGGGAACGTCGGGACCGTCGTCGGCAGCGCCGGACTGGTCGGCGCCGTGATGGGCGGGTTGACGGCGGTGGGCGCCACGCCGCCGCTCGCGGGCGGCAGTTTTCCGGTCGGTTGGGCCTGCGACGTGGCCGTGGGCTGGGTAGTCGTGCGGACGGGCTCGACCGAAACCGACGACGGGGCTACCGGCGCGGGCAGCGGCAACGGCGGCTGATTGCCGTTGAGAGCGTCGGTGGCGGGCTGGCACGGGCTCGTCGCGGGGACGGCGCCGAGGCCGTCCGGCACCCCGGTGGTGATCTCGAAACAGTTGAGCCGGTCGAGCAGGCCCTGCGCGCGGAGCCCGATCTGGGTGACGAGTTCAGCCGAAGAGGTGTACGCGCTGGTGGCGGCTTCGGGCACCGAGGGGCGCAAAGCCGCCAGTTTCGCGCTCTGCTGCGCGGCCCAAGTGCGCAGCTCGTCCAGCGACGGCCCGCCTGCCTGCATCGCCTGCACGGTGAACATCGACGTGCCCGTGGCGGCCTCACGCCGGAAATCCGCCAGCGTCGCCTGGTAGCCCGTGGTGTCTCCGTGCGCCAGCGAGCCTGCCTCGTCCAGCCGGTTCGCCGCGAACTCCAGGTGCTTCTGTGCCTTGGCTTTGTCCCCGAACGACAGCCCGAGTTCGGCGGACTCCCCGGCGCGTTTGACGCCGTAGAGCGGGTCGCCGGGCAGCGCGTTGCGCGACAGCAGCAGCCCGATCCCGCCGAGCGCGATGATCAGGGCGACGGCGGCGGCCAGCACTTCGGCCAGCACACGCCTTCGCCTGCTCGGTGGGCGCTCCCCGTCGGCGAGCCGGTTCACGATTCCGGTGCGGATCCGTTCCCGTGCCGCTGCGTCAGGGGTCGCGTCACCGAGTGCGCGCAAATCGGAAATGACTTCCAGTTCGCGCGCCGACCACCCGGGCACGTTCACGTCGTCTGAAACGAGTCGGACCCTGGGTGTGTTACGGAATTCAACGCCAGGTGGGTGGTAACAATTGCGCCAGCTTGCGTACGGCGCGGTGCTGCAGCGCCTTGATCGCGCCCTCGTTGCGCTTCATGATCTGCGCGGTTTCGGTCAGCGAAAGCCCCTGGATGAACCGCAGCACGATGCATTCGCGCTGGTCCTCGCCGAGCGCGGCGATGCACTTCAACAGCGCGTCCCGCGTCGCGCTCGACACCGCCTGCTGCTCCGGGCCGGCGCCGTCGGCGAAGCTCTGCCCGGCGAACGGGGCGGAACCGGACTCCGAGACCTCGTCGGTGACCAGTTCGAGCTTGTACCGGCTGGACTTCACGTGGTCGAGCACGATGTTGCGGGCGATGGTGATGAACCACGCGCCGACGTCGCGGCCCTGGTAGCTGACCGACGTGATCCGGCGCAGCGCGCGGAGGAAGGTTTCGCTGGTGATGTCCTCGGCCAGTTCCCGGTCGCCGAGGCGGAAGTAGACGTAGCGGTACACGACGTCGACGTATCGGTCGTACAACGAACCGAAGGCCGCCGTATCGCCTTCCTGCGCCGCGTGCACCAGGTCCCACGCCGCCGGCTGCTCGTCCGCCGGGCGCCCGAGCGTGCCGACATGCAGCCCAAGTGGGCGTGCTACCAGCCAGTTCGTCACGGCGACTCCTCTGTCCCGGCCCGAGTGAGCACCACCACTCCGGCGCGTTGAGCAGCATACGTGTTGTTACCCGGAAGTAGGTAGTGGTGTCGGTTGCGGAAATGCGACGATCCGCGGGCTTCCCCATGACGGGGGAGGAAGGGAGACACTTGGGGACATGGGCAACATCGCCGATCTGCTCGCCAGTGCCGCCACCGAGTGGCCCGGCTCCGTGGCTCTCGTCGACACCACCGCCGGTACGGCCTTCAGCTGGTCACAGCTCGATTCCGCGGTCAACGGCCTGGCCGGGGAACTGGCCGCGAAGGGCATCGGGCGCGGTGACCGGGTGGCGCTGCGGCTGCCCACGTCGGCCGATTTCGCGACCGCGCTGTTCGCCGTGGCGCGGCTCGGCGCGATCGCGGTGCCGATTTCCCCCTTGGCGCCCAAGCCCGAACTGGACACGACCCTGCAGCACAGCGGCGCGAAGCTCGTGCTCAGCCGTGACGCCGAGGAAGGTGTGTTGCCCTCGGCGGAGTCCGAGGAATCACTGGAATCCGTCGGCGGCGACGAGGACATCGCCGTGCTGTCCTACACCTCCGGCACGACCGGCCCGGCACGTGGCGTGATGCTCTCGCACCGCGCGTTGCTGGCGAATCTCGAGCAGCTCAGCGCGGTCCCGGACACGCTGAAACACCGGGACAGGGTGTTCATCGCCATCCCGCTCTTCCACGTCTACGGCCTCGGCCCCGGCCTCCTACACGCCACCGCGGTGGGCGCGACGGCGGTGCTCGCGGAACGGTTCGACGTGGTCAAGGCACTGGAGGTGTGCGCGGCGCAGCGGGTGACGGTGATCGGCGGCGTGCCCGCGATGTACAACGAGTTCGCCGCGCTGCCGACGGAGGAACTGCGCGCCGGCCTTGGCACGGTCCGGCTGCTCAACTCCGGCGCCGCGCCGTTGCATCCGAAGGTGCTGGCCACGATCCGCGAGAAGACCGGGCTGGCCGTGTTCGAGGGCTACGGCCTCACCGAGACGGCGCCGGTGGTCACGTCCACGTTGGTCACCGGCTACGCCAAGCCCGGATCGGTTGGCCGCCCGGTGCCGGGGGTCGAGCTGCGGCTGGTCGGTCCGGACGGGCTCGCCGAGGAGGTGCCACTGGACCCGGACGACCTCGACGACGCGTTCGTCGAGGACGACGCGGGCACCGGGATGGTTTCCATCCGCGGCGCGAACCTGTTCTCCGGATACTGGCCCGACGGCTCGCACGGACCCGACGAAGAGGGCTGGTTCCGCACCGGCGACGTCGGCTACCTCGACGTGGACGGCGATCTGCACCTGGTGGACCGCGCCAACGACCTGATCATCGTGAACGGGTTCAACGTGTTCCCGAAGGAGGTCGAGGAGGTCATCGGCGAGCTGCCGGAGGTGGCCGAGGTCGCGGTGGTCGGGGTGATCGACGAGCGCAGCGGCGAGTCGGTGAAGGCCGTGGTCGTGCCCGCGGAAGGGGCGTCGTTGTCGGAACAGCAGGTCGTCGAGTACTGCGGGTCGAAGCTGGCGGGGTACAAGGTGCCGCGCACCATCGAGTTCGCGGAGTCGCTGCCGCATTCGCCCACCGGGAAACTGCGGCGCGTACGTTTGCGGTCATAGGCTCGAGGACCACACGAGGCGGCGTGACGCAGGAATCCGCCGCGGAGGAGGACCGGACGGGTGCGGAACCCCGCAAAAACACGAGTGACGGTCATGAGCCGCGTCGGCTGCCATGCGTGTGAGGTGGCTGAGGCCGATATCGAGCGGATCTGCGGTGAGCTGGGTGTCGAGTGGAACACCGCCGATGTGGACTCGGATCCGGAATGGCGCGCCGAGTACGGCGACCGGGTGCCGGTGATCCTGATCGACGACGTCGAGCACGGGTACTGGAAAGTCGAAGAGGACCGGCTTCGTAAGGCACTCGTAAGCCCTTCCTGACGGTGATTTCGCAGGCGGCGGGCGAAGAATGAACACGTGAGCACCGACCTGCACGACGCGCCGATCCAGGCGGCGCCGAAACTACCGGCGCCGGTCGCCGGGCTGATCGGCGTGCTGTCGCTCGTCGCCGCGCTGGCCGCCGGACACGTGGTGGCCGCGTTCGTCGGGTTCAACGCCTCGCCGTACCTCGCGGTCGGCAACGCGGCCATCGATCTCACCCCGACCTGGCTGAAGAACTTCGCGGTCAGCGCCTTCGGCACCGCCGACAAAACGGTGCTGTTGAGCGGAATGGCCGTGGTGATGATCGTGCTCGCGATCGTCGCCGGGCTGATCTCCCGCCAGCGTCCGCTGCCGGGCCAGCTCCTGATCGGTGCCTTCGGCGTGGTCGGCATCGTGGCCGTCTACTTCCGGCCGGATCTCGGCCAGGCCGCCCTTTTCGCCCCCGCGATGAGCCTGCTCACCGGCGTCACCGTCTTCCGGATCCTGCACAAGGTCGCGTTGCGCGGGGACACCTCCGCGAGCAGGCGGAGCTTCCTGATCACCGCGGCCGGCGCGGCCGTGGTCGGGGTGATCGGGCAATGGGTCGGGACGCGTAAGGACGCGGGCAGTTCCCGCGCCGCCGTCGGGCCGCTGGTGCCCGCCGAACCCGCGCCCGCGGTGCCGGCCGGCGCCGATTTCGCCAAGTTCGGCACCCCGACGTTCATCACGCCGAACAGCGATTTCTACCGGATCGACACCGCGCTCGTGGTGCCGCAGGTGCGTACCGAGGACTGGAGTCTGCGCATCCACGGCATGGTGGACAAGGAGATCACCTACTCCTACGACGACATCCGCAACCGGCCGCTGGTCGAGCGGATCATCACGCTTTGCTGCGTGTCGAACCCCGTCGGCGGCCAGTACATCTCGACCGCGCGGTTCATCGGCGTCGATCTCGCCGGGCTGCTGAACGAGGCCGGGGTCCGGCCGGGCGCCGAGCAGCTGTTCTCGACCAGTTCGGACGGGTTCAGCGCGGGCACGCCGGTGTCGACGGTGCTGGAGAACGGCCGCGGCGCGATGCTCGCGATCGGCATGAACGGCGAGCCGTTGCCGATCGAACACGGCTTCCCGGCCAGGCTGGTGGTGCCCGGCCTGTACGGCTACGTGTCGGCGACGAAGTGGGTGACCGATCTCGAACTGACCACGTGGGACGCGAAACAGGCCTACTGGCTGCAGCGCGGCTGGTCGGAGCAGGGGCCGGTCAAGACCGAGTCCCGGATCGACCTCGCCAACGGCGGCGTCGCCCCCGGCAAGGTGCGGGTGGCCGGAATCGCGTTCGCGCAGCACACCGGAATTTCCCGCGTCGAGGTGCGCGTGGACAGCGGGCCCTGGCAGGACGCGATGCTTTCCACTGAGGTGAACATCGACTCCTGGCGGATGTGGTGGGCCCAGCTGGACGCCTCGAAGGGCTCGCACACCGTCACCGTTCGGGCCACGGACAAGTCGGGTTACACGCAGACGGATCAGATCGCGGATGTCGTCCCGGACGGGGCAACCGGCTGGCAGACCATCACGTTCTCCGCGAACTAGCTGTAGTGCCCTGTGTGTCTCTGGTCATGCCTGCGACCAGCGACTTTGTGCCTGCGTTCACAAATGGCTACCGTATTGCCAGTCCCCCCGCGCGGCCCGGCATCAAACCGGACTTCGTTCGCCGGGTCAAGGGGAAAGTTCGCGAGCGGTGTTGACGGTGTCGGAAGAGGAGGCCAGCGTGGTGGCACGGCGTGGCCGGCGAAATGGCTCCGCTGTCGCGCGCGAACTCGATGCCGACAACGCGCCCACCGCCGAAATGCCCGCCGTCGGCGTGAACGGCTCCGAGCCGGTCCGGCCCAAGTCCATCCCGGAGGCCGCGGTCGCCAGGCTGGCGGTCTACCTGCGGGTGCTGTCCGCGATGGCCGAGCAGGGCGCGACCACCGTCGCCAGCGAAGAGCTTTCGGCCGCCGCCGGGGTGAACTCCGCGAAACTCCGCAAAGACTTGTCCTACCTGGGTTCCTACGGAACACGTGGCGTCGGCTACGAGGTGCGGGTGCTCGTCGGCCAGATCGAGCGGACGCTCGGGCTGACCCGCCAGCACAAGGTCGCCGTGGTGGGAATCGGAAACCTCGGTCATGCGTTGGCGAATTATGGCGGGTTCCCCGGCCGGGGTTTTCCCGTCGAAGCGTTGTTCGACGTGGACGCGGACCTGGTCGGTGTGCCGGTCGGCGGGATTCCGGTCTCGCACCTGGACGACATCCGCAAGGTCTGCTCCGAGCGCGGGATCTCCATCGGCGTGATCGCCACCCCGCCCACGGCGGCGCAGTCGGTCTGCGACCGGCTGGTTTCGGGCGGGGTGCAGTGCATCCTGAACTTCGCGCCCGTGGTGCTCCAGGTGCCGGAGCACATCGAGGTTCGAAAGGTGGATCTGGCGGTGGAGCTGCAGATCCTGTCCTTCCACGTCGCCCGGCGCGCCGACGACGCGAACGGCTCCCACTCGGTGGGCAACGGAATGGTGGTGCGGTAACAAGTGTCTGTCCTGGCCGTCGGGCTTTCCTATCGCACCGCGGACCTGCGCACGCTCGAGCGCGTGGCGGTCGGCGCGGATGAGCTGGACAAGGTGCTGCACCAGCTGCAGCAGGGCGCGCATGTGAACGAGGCCATGCTCGTGTCCACGTGCAACCGCATCGAGGTCTACGCCGTCGTGGAGACGTTCCACGGTGGGCTCGCCGACGTGTCGGAGGTGCTTGCGCAGCACGCCGGATGCGCGGCCGCGGACCTCTACGACAACCTGTATGTGCACTACGCCGGTGCTGCGGTCGAGCACATCTTCTCGGTCGCCGCCGGCCTGGACTCGATGGTCGTCGGTGAGACCCAGATCCTCGGCCAGGTCCGTAATTCCTATGCCACGGCAAGGGAATCCGGCACCGTCGGGCGCACCCTGCACGAGCTGATCCAGACCACGTTGCGGGTCGGCAAGCGGGTGCACTCCGAGACGGGCCTCGACACGCTGGGCGCTTCGGTGGTTTCCGAGGCGCTGGGCGAGACCTCCGACATCGCGGGCAAGCACGCGGTGGTCGTCGGCGCGGGTTCGATGGGCGCGCTGTCCGCGAGCCAGCTGCGCAAGGCCGGCATCGGCCGGATCACGGTGGTCAACCGCACTTACGACAACGCGGCGCGGCTGGCGAGCAACATCACGGAGCAGGGCGTGCCGGCCCGTGCCTCCGGGATGGACGAGCTCGCGGCCCGGCTCGCCGAGGCCGATCTCGCGGTCACTTGCACCGGCGCGCAGGACGTCGTCCTGACCGCTGGGCACATTCTCCCGCGCGCGGGACGGTCGCTGGTGATCTGCGACCTCGGCCTGCCGCGTGACGTGCACCCGGCCGTCGCGGACGTGCCTGACGTGCGGGTGGTGGACCTGGAGACGGTCCGCCGCCGGATGGACGACACGGGCGGCGTTTCGTCCGCGAAGCAGATCGCCCGTGCCACCGGAATCGTGCTCGACGAGGTGCGCGAATACCTGGCAGGCCAGCGCAGCGCTGCGGTCACCCCGACCGTGACGGCGCTGCGCAAGCGGGCCGCCGAGGTGGTCGACGCCGAGCTGCTGCGGCTGGACCACCGGCTGCCTGAGCTCGAGCCCGGCGTGCGTGACGAACTCGCACGCACCGTCCGCCGCGTCGTGGACAAGCTGCTGCACGCGCCGACGGTGCGGGTCAAGCAGCTCGCCGCGGACGCGCAGGGCACCGATTACGCCAACGCGCTGCGGGAGCTGTTCGAGCTGGACCCGGCTTCGCCCGCCGTGGTCGCCAGCCCCACTCCCCAGTCCAAGACAGACGGTGAAACCCAGTGACACGAACCATCAGGATCGGCACCAGGGGCAGTGCACTCGCCCTGGTCCAGGCCGGCATCGTCGCGGACGCCCTGCGCGCCGCCGGCGAGCACGTCGAGGTCGTCAAGGTCTCCACGGCCGGTGACCGCGACAAGAGCACGCCGGTCACCGAACTCGGCGTCGGGGTGTACACCTCGGCGCTGCGCGAAGCCTTGCTGACCAAGCAGGTCGACGTCGCCGTGCACTCGTACAAGGACCTGCCCACCGCGCCGGAACCGGGCATCGTGCTGGCCGCGGTTCCGCAGCGGGAAGACCCGCGTGACGCGCTGGTCGCCCGCGACGGCCTGACGCTCGGTGAGCTGCCGCCCGGGTCGAAGGTGGGCACCGGCGCGGCGCGCCGGACAGCGCAGCTGCGGGCGCTCGGGCTCGGCCTGGACGTCGTGCCGATCCGCGGCAATATCGAAACCCGGATGGGCAAGGTCACGAGCGGTGAGCTGGACGCGGTTGTACTGGCCCGCGCCGGGATCGTCCGCCTGGGCCTCGCCGAAAAGATCACCGAGACCCTGGACCCGATCCAGCTGCTGCCCTCGCCCGCGCAGGGTGCGCTGGCAGTGGAATGCCGCGTCGACGACGTGGACATCGAACACCTGCTTCGGTCCACTGTGGACGATGAAGCGACGAGGGTCGCGGTGACGGCCGAGCGCGCCATGCTGGCCGCGCTCGAAGCCGGCTGCAGCGCGCCCGTCGGGGCGCTGGCCGAGGTGGTGGAGGACCTCGACGCGGACGGCTCGGTGATCGAGCGCGTTTCGCTGCGGGGTACGGCCGCCGCCGGGCTCGACGGGGAGTCCGTCGAAATGATCAAGGCCTCAGCGCTGGCCGAAAAGAGCGAAGCGGAGCGACTCGGCCGTGAGGTGGCCGCGGAGCTGCTCGACCTGGGTGCCGGAGCGTTGTCCGGACCTGGCCGCAACTCACGTTGACAAAGATCGCACTGGAGAAAGAAACACGATGACCCCCGCGCGGAATACCGCTGGGCGCGTCGCGTTCGTGGGCTCGGGCCCCGGCGACGCCGGACTGTTGACCGTCCGTGCCCAGGAACTGCTCGCCAAGGCCGAGGTCGTGGTGACCGACCCCGACGTGCCTGCCGGCGTGCTCGCCCAAGCCAGCGCGGACGCCGAGGTCCGGCCCGCGGTCGGCGAACCAGGCGAGGTCGCCAAGGACCTGGCCAACGAGGCCAAGTCCGGCCGCCTCGTACTCCGGCTCGTCGGCGGTGACCCGCTGACGCTGCCCGCCGTGGTCGCCGAGGTGCAGGCCGTGGCCAAGACCAGCGCCGTGTTCGAGATCGTGCCCGGCGTCAGTCCCGGCTCCGCGGTTCCCGCGTATGCCGGTATCGCGCTCGGCGGCTCGCACGCCGAGGTCGACGTCCGCAGTGACGTGGACTGGTCCGGGCTGGCGGGCATGCCGGGGCCGATCGTGCTGCACGCGACGTCGAGCCACCTGGCCGAAGCCGCCGGCGCGCTGGTCGAGCACGGCCTGGCGCCGACCACCCCGGTCGCGGTGACGTCCAACGGCACCATCAACACCCAGCGCACCCTGGACAGCTCGCTGGCCACGTTGTCGCAGGACGCGGGCGAGCTGGTCGGCCCGCTGGTGGTGACCATCGGCGAGGCGGCCGGTCAGCGCTCGAAGCTGTCCTGGTGGGAGTCCCGCGCGCTGTACGGCTGGAAGGTCCTGGTGCCGCGCACCAAGGAGCAGGCTGGTGAGATGGCGGACAGGCTGCGCAGCCACGGCGCCACGTCGCACGAGGTGCCGACCATCTCGGTCGAGCCGCCGCGGAGCCCGGCGCAGATGGAGCGTTCGGTCAAGGGTCTCGTCGACGGCCGCTACCAGTGGATCGTGTTCACCTCGGCGAACGCGGTGCGCGCGGTGTGGGAGAAGTTCGAGGAGTTCGGCCTCGACGCACGTGCCTTCTCGGGCGTGAAGATCGCCTGCGTCGGCCAGGCCACCGCGGAGCGGGTGCGCGCCTTCGGCATCAACCCCGAGCTGATCCCGAAGGACGAGCAGTCCAGCGAGGGCCTGCTGGCGGAGTTCCCGCCGTTCGACGACATCCTGGACCCGGTGAACCGCGTGCTGCTGCCGCGTGCCGACATCGCCACCGAGACCCTGTCGGCCGGCCTGGTCGACCGCGGCTGGGAGGTCGACGACGTGACGGCGTACCGCACCGTCCGCGCCGCGCCGCCGCCCGCCGAGACCCGCGAGATGATCAAGACCGGCGGGTTCGACGCGGTCTGCTTCACCTCGTCCTCCACCGTGCGGAACCTGGTCGGGATCGCGGGCAAGCCGCACACCCGGACCCTGGTGGCCTGCATCGGCCCGAAGACGGCGGAGACCGCCGTGGAGTTCGGCCTGCGGGTGGATGTCCAGCCGGAGAAGGCGGACATCCCGAACCTGGTCGACGCGCTGGCCGCGCACGCCGCGAAACTGCGTGCCGAAGGCGCCCTCCCACCACCCCGGAAGGCGAAGCGCACCAGGCGTTCCTGAGTCGCGAAGGCCCTCCTTTCCCCTGGGAAGGAGGGCTTTTTCGGGCCGGAGTACCGTCGTTGGGGTGTTCCCCGAGCATCGTCCCCGTCGGCTGCGCGGCACGCCCGCCATGCGGCGCTTGGTAAGTGAGACCACCCTGCGGCCGCGGCAGCTGATCCTGCCCATGTTCGTCGCCGAGGGGGCGGATCAGCCGCGTCCGATCGCGAGTATGCCGGGCGTCGTGCAGCACACTCGCGACACGCTGCGCAAGGCGGCGGTGGACGCGGTGCGTGCGGGCATCGGCGGGCTGATGTTGTTCGGTATCCCCGAAACCCGGGACGCGGTGGGCTCCGGCGCCACGGACGAGAACGGCATCCTCAACGTCGCGCTGCGGGACCTGCGTGCCGAGCTCGGCGACGAAACCGTGCTGATGGCCGACACCTGTCTCGACGAGTTCACCGACCACGGGCACTGCGGCGTGCTCGACGAGCACGGCGGCGTGGACAACGACGCGACGCTGCGGGTGTATGCAGACATGGCCGTGGCGCAGGCCGAAGCGGGCGCGCACGTGCTGGGGCCGAGCGGGATGATGGACGGCCAGGTCGGCGCCATCCGCTCCGCGCTGGACGAGCACGGGCACACCGACGCCGTCATCCTCGCGTACTCGGCCAAGTACGCGAGCGCTTTCTACGGCCCCTTCCGCGAAGCGGTGGACTCGCAGCTCAAGGGCGACCGCAAGACGTACCAGCAGGATCCGGGCAACGCGCGGGAAGCGCTGCGCGAGATCGAGCTGGACGTCGCCGAGGGCGCCGACGCGATCATGATCAAACCGGCGCTGTCGTACCTGGACATCCTGCGCGCGGCGGCCGAGGTTTCGCCCGTTCCCGTTGCGGCGTACAACATCTCGGGCGAGTACGCGATGGTCGAGGCCGCCGCCGCGAACGGCTGGCTGGACCGCGAGCGCACCATCCTCGAGGTCCTCACGTCCATCCGCCGCGCGGGCGCCGACCTGATCCTCACGTACTGGGCCACCGAAGCCGCGGCCTGGCTGGACTGACAATTCGCCGGTGCGGCTTGCTTGGCGGCGCGGGTAGCGGAACCTCAGACGACTTCTCACTCCGGGATCGCCCCATCATGAATGCCGATTCACCACTTCGGCGCTGTCCTCGCGAGAAGCCGTCTGAGAACCCGCAGCGGTGCCGGCTGACGGCCCACCGCAAGTGGCTCCGCCGCTTCTGACGGCGGCCAGTATCCTGCGTGGGTGACCGCACCTGAAGAGCCGGAAAAGCCGGAATCGGACGACGAGCGCCGCAGCAAGGGCCTGCCGCCCGCGCCGAGCCTGCCGGGCGAAGAGGTCCCGGTCGTGGACCCGCCCAAGCCGGTACAGGTGTCGTTCTGGCTGTGGGTCGCGTCCGGCGTGGTCTTCATCGTCGGCTACCTGCTGATGTTCCTCGCCCGGGACAGGCTGATCGACCAGCTGGTCACCAGCAACACCAACACCTCGATCACGGGGGACCAGATCCGGTCCGGGATGACCGTGGTGTTCGCGGTGGTGCTCGTCGGCGCGGTCTCGTTCGCCGCGCTGTACGTGCTGTTCGCCTGGAAGGCGCGCCAGGGCACGAGGTCCGCCCGCACGGTGCTGACCGTGCTGATGGTGATCACCCTGCTGTTCCAGCTGCTGGTGCAGTTCGCGAGCATCGTCACGCTGGTGGCCACCCTGATCGGGCTCGTCGCGCTGATCCTCATGTACCTGCCCAAGGTCACCCCTTACTTCCCGAAAGTCAGCCGCAGGGCCAAGTGAGCGAGACGCGGTTCGTCGAGTACGGGGCGAAGTGGACGGCGCTGCTCTACGGCCCGCTGTTCGCTGTCGTCGGCTACCTCGCGGAGCTGGCCACGGGGGCGACGCACACCGTCGCCTGGGTGCTGGTCGGCATCGGGCTCGCCGCGATCACGGCGCCGTGGATCTACGCGCGGCGCCGGTTCCTGACCGTCCGCGTCACCACCACCGAACTGCTGCAGGGCCGTGAGTCCTTGCCACTGAGCCAAATCGCCGAGGTGGACGACGTCGGCGCGCCCACCGGGGCCAGGGTGCTCGGCGGCGGCTGGAGCACCCCGCGCAAGTACGACGAACTGCCGCTCCGGCTCGAGGACGACACCGTGGTGCTCGCCTGGGCGCAGGACGTGACGGCACTGCGCGACGCGCTGCGGCGGACGTGAGAGTCTGGTCACTGTGAACGACGTCCAGCTGCCGCAGCAGCCGCCCGCGAAACTGCACCGGCCGTGGCGCGCGCTGATCGCGGTCGTCGAGCTGATCCTGGCCGCGGTCGCGGTGTGGTTCGCCTTCCGCTGCTGGCACGCCGGCGTGAAAACGCTCACGGTCAACCTCAGCGACGGCACGGTGCTCACCTCCACCCGCTACCTCGGCAACTGGATGGCCGCCGCGATCGGCCTGGGCGCGCTGGCGGCGATCCTGCTGGTCGAGGCCGTGCGCGAAGTCCTGCTGGCGATCCGCGCGAAGCATCGCAGGAAGCGGAAGAAGCAGCCGACGGACGAGACCATCGAGGATTACGTAGCCCACCTCAACGAGGCCTGACCCCGCCTTTGGGAGACTGGCAGTCGTGACGCACGGAGTCGATCAGTCCAAGGCATGGTTCGAGCGGGCAACTGCCGCGACGCCCGGCGGCGTGAACTCGCCGGTGCGCGCGTTCAACTCGGTCGGTGGCACCCCGCGGTTCATGGCCCGCGGTGAGGGCCCCTATCTCTGGGACGTCGACGGGAACCGCTACGTCGACCTGGTCTCTTCGTGGGGCCCGATGATCCTGGGGCACGCGCATCCACAGGTGGTCGCCGCCGTGCGGCAGGCCGCGTCGGCCGGGTTCTCGTTCGGCACCCCGACCGTCGGTGAGGTCGAGCTGGCGGAGGAGATCATCTCCCGCGTCGACCCGGTGCACCAGGTCCGCCTGGTCAACTCGGGCACCGAGGCCACGATGAGCGCGATCCGGCTGGCGCGCGGGTTCACCGGCCGCAGCAAGATCATCAAGTTCGCGGGCTGCTACCACGGGCACGTGGACGCGCTGCTCGCGCAGGCCGGCTCCGGGGTCGCCACGCTCGGCCTGCCCACCTCGCCTGGGGTCACCGGCGCGCAGGCGGCGGACACGATTGTCTTGCCATACAACGACATCGACGCGGTGCGAAAGTCCTTTGCGGACAATCCGGATTCGATCGCGGCGGTCATCACCGAGGGCGCGGCCTGCAACATGGGCGCGGTCCCACCGGTCCAGGGCTTCAACGCCGGGCTGCTGGAGGTGGCGCACCAGCATGGTGCGCTGCTGATCATGGACGAAGTGCTGACCGGTTTCCGGGTTTCGCGCTCGGGCTGGTTCGGCCTCGACGGAGTGGCCGGCGACCTGTACACGTTCGGCAAGGTCATGTCCGGCGGGCTACCGGCCGCGGCCTTCGGTGGCCGTAGCGAGGTGATGGCCAAGCTTGCCCCGGGCGGCCCGGTCTACCAGGCGGGCACGCTGTCCGGGAACCCGGTGGCGGTCGCTTCCGGGCTCGCCACGCTGCGCGCGGCGGATGACGACGTGTACCGCGCGCTGGACCAGAACTCGCAGCGCCTCGGCGCGCTGTTCACCGAAGCGCTCACTGCCGCGGGCGTCGCGCATCACATCGCGTACGCGGGCAACTTGGTGACGGTGTTCTTCACCGAGGAGCCGGTCCGCAACTACCACGACGCGACCAACTCCGAGACCTGGCGATTTCCCGCGTTCTTCCACGCCTTGCTGGACAGGGGCGTGTACGGGCCACCGAGTCCGTACGAGGCCTGGTTCGTCAACGCCGCGATGGACGACGCGGTGTTCGAGGTCATCGAGGCCGCGTTACCCGCTGCCGCCGCCGCTGCCGCGGAGGCCAGCCGGTGACCACGATCGTGCACATGCTCCGGCACGGTGAGGTCCACAACCCGGAACACATCCTCTACGGCCGCCTGCCCGGATTCCGGCTCTCCGAGCGCGGCCAGCGCCAGGCGCTCACGGTGGCCGAAGCCGTTGCGGGGCACGACATCACGTACGTCGTCGCGTCGCCGTTGCAGCGCGCGCAGGAGACGGCGGCGCCGATAGCCGGAGCGCACCGGCTCGACGTGCAGACCGATGAGCGGCTGATCGAGGCCGCGAACGATTTCGAAGGCCAGCGGGTCGCGGTCGGCGACGGCGCGCTGCGCCAGCCGAAGCACTGGTCGAAGCTGCGCAACCCGTTCCGGCCGTCCTGGGGCGAGCCGTACCTGGAGATCGCGCACCGGATGCTGGGCGCGATCTACCGGGCGCGCGCGGCGGCCGAGGGGCACGAGGCGTTGTGCGTGTCACACCAGTTGCCGATCTGGACGCTGCGCCGGTTCCTCGAAGGCAAAACGCTCTGGCACGACCCGCGCCACAGGCAGTGCTCGCTGGCCTCGCTGACCAGCCTGGTGTTCGACGGCGAGGAACTCGTCGACATCGTCTACAGCGAGCCGGCCGGCAGCACCGACCCGAAGGTGACCGGCGCATGAAACGCGTTGTCCTCGTACTGGCCGCGGTGCTGGCGCTGGCCGGCTGCAGCACCGGCAAGGACGCCGTTTCCCAGGGCAGTACCTTCGAGTTCGTTTCGCCCGGCGGCAAGACCGACATCACCTACGACGGCGCCGACCGCAAGACGATCCCGAACCTCTCCGGCGACGACCTGATGAACGACGGCAAGCAGATCTCGCTGGCCGACTTCAAGGGCAAGGTCGTGGTGCTCAACATCTGGGGCCAGTGGTGTGCGCCTTGCCGCACCGAATCGCCGGAGATGGAAAAGCTCTACCACGCAACGCAGGCGTCCGGGGTCCAGGTGCTCGGGCTCGACGTCCGTGACGACGACAAGTCCGCCCCGCAGGACTTCGTACGCGACCGCGGCCTGACGTACCCCTCGATCTACGACCCGCCGGGCCGGTCCCTGCTGCGGCTGTCCGGGTATCCGGTGAACGTCGTGCCGTCGACGATCGTGATCGACAAACAACAGCGGGTGGCCGCCGTCTACCTGCGCAGCCTGCTGGCGAGCGACATCGAGCCGCTGGTGCGGAAACTGGCCGCGGAATGACCGTGTTTGGCCAGCTGAGCAGGGCCCCGAAGAGTTCACGCCAAACTCACTGCTTACCCTCAGCAGAGTGAACTCCGTGACTGAGCTGGCGACCTCCGGGCCGCTGCTGCTCGCCGCCGGAGTCGCACTGCTCGCCGGCGCGATTTCGTTCGCCTCGCCGTGCGTGGTCCCGCTCGTCCCCGGTTACCTGGCCTATCTGGCCGCGCTCGTCGGCGCCGACGCGCCGGCTGTGAGCGCGGACGAGGAGCGCAAGAAGGGCCGCTACTCGGTCGTCGGTGCGGCCGCGCTGTTCGTGCTCGGGTTCACCGTGGTGTTCGTCGCCGGCCTCGGCACGCTGGTGTGGCTGGCCGACGCGGTACTGGGCAACCAGGATCTGCTGCAGCGCATCGGCGGGGTGGTCACCATCGCGATGGCGCTGGTGTTCCTCGGCCTGATCCCGGCGCTGCAGAAGGACGTCCGGTTCCACCGCGTGCCGCGCGGCGGGCTGCTCGGCGCGCCGTTGCTGGGCGCGGTGTTCGGCCTCGGCTGGACCCCGTGCATCGGCCCGACGCTGTCCGGCGTGCTGGCGATGGCCACAGCCAGCGGGAGCGCGGGTGCCCGCGGGTTCCTGCTCGTGCTCGTCTACTGCCTCGGGCTCGGCCTGCCGTTCCTGCTGATCGCGCTCGGCGCGCGCTGGGCCGTGCGGGCCACGGACTGGTTGCGCCGCAACGGCCGCCGCGTGCAGTTGTTCGGCGGGGGACTGTTGCTGGTGGTCGGTGTCCTGCTCGTCACCGGCCTGTGGGGAGAGCTGATGGGCTGGCTGCGCAACGCTTTCGTGACGGACACGGTGCTTCCGCTATGACCGCGACTGAGGCCCCGCCCGAGCCGAAGCGGCCGTACCAGGTCACGCCGCTGCAGCGCATGCTCGCCTTCCTGCGCAACGTCTGGCGCGGGCTCACGTCGATGCGCACCGCGCTCATCCTGCTGTTCCTGCTCGCGCTCGCCGCACTGCCCGGCGCGCTGCTGCCGCAGCGGGCGCTGAACCCGGACAAGACGGCGCAGTACATCACCGATCACGGCTGGTGGGGCACCCTGCTGGACCGGTTGCAGTTCTTCACGGTCTATTCCAGCGTCTGGTTCTCGGCGATCTACTTCCTGCTGATGGTTTCGCTGGTGGGCTGCCTGCTGCCGCGCAGCTTCGACTATTTCCGCTCCATGCGGGCGAAGCCGGTGCTCACCCCGCGCAATCTCTCCCGGATGCCGCACTTCCGCGAAGCCACGGTGGAGCGCAGCGAGGACGAGGTTTTGGCAGGCGCGCGGCGGCGGCTCAAGGGCTGGCGCACGGTCGAGCGGGAAGAGGCCGACGGTGTCCGCACGATCAGCGCCGAGCGCGGGTACCTGCGTGAGACCGGCAACCTGATCTTCCACTTCGCCATGCTGGGCCTGATCATCGCGTTCGCGCTTGGCAAGCTGTACAGCTACGACGGCCAGGTCATCGTGCAGGCCGACGGTTCCCAGTTCTGCAACTCCGGGGTCTACGCCTACGACTCGTTCAACCCCGGGCTGCGCGTGGACGGCACCCAGCTCGACCCGTTCTGCGTCAAGGTCAACGACTTCACCGCCGACTACACCGCGGCAGGCGAAC
This sequence comes from Amycolatopsis sp., assembly GCF_035546795.1. Classification (GTDB taxonomy): domain Bacteria; phylum Actinomycetota; class Actinomycetes; order Mycobacteriales; family Pseudonocardiaceae; genus Amycolatopsis_E. The sequence continues at coordinate 40,271 of NZ_DASZWC010000028.1, read as the reverse complement.
CGGTGGCCTACAAGTCGAACATCCAGTACCAGTCCGGCGCTGATCTCGAAAGCAACACCTGGAAGCCCTACCTGCTCGAGGTGAACTCGCCGCTGCGCACCGCGGGCGACCGCGTCTACCTGCTGGGCAACGGGTACACACCGATCTTCACGGTGACCTATCCCAACGGCGAGACCCGCACCCAGAAGACCCAGTGGCGCCCGGCCGACACGACCACGCAGTTGTCCGAGGGCGCGACGAAGTTCGACCCGCCGGGCGTCACCGACGCGGCCGAGCGGCGCACCAAGCAGCTCGCGATCACCGGGCTGTTCGCCCCGACCGGGATGGTGCACGGGGGCGTGCTCACCTCGACCTCGGCTTCGATGACCAACCCGATGGTTGCGATCGACGTGATGCAGGGCGATCTCGGCCTCGACTCAGGCCAGGGCCAGTCGATCTTCGAGATCGACCAGTCGATGGTCGACGACGGGCGGCTCAAGCGGGTCGCCAGGCAGAACCTGAGTGTCGGCCAGTCGGTCTCGCTGGCGGACGGCACGAAGATCACCTTCGACGGGGCGCAGCGGTGGGTTTCGTTGCAGGTCTCACACGACCCCACGCAGGACTACGTGCTGGTGTTCGCGGTCGCGATGCTGCTGGGGCTCGGCGCTTCACTGCTGGTCAAACGACGTCGGGTGTGGTTGCGGGTCAGCCCTGCGAGCGAGGGCGAAGCCGGTACCGTGGTGCAGGTGGGTGGACTGGCCCGCACCGACCAGGCGGGCTATGGCGAGGAGTTCGTCCGGATCGCGGACGAGCTGGTCACCGGGAAGAGAAGGACGAGGCATGCCGGTCAATGAAACGTTGTCGCAGTACAGCGACTGGTCCTACACCACCGCGACCGCGATCTACGTGCTGGCACTGGTGTTCTTCCTGATCGAGCAGTCGTTCGGCGTGAAGGGCAGGCGCGCGGCCGAACGCACCCGGGTGCGTGAGCTGGCCGGCGCCGGCGGCCCTTCGGCCACGGAGGTCGTCGAGGAGCCACCCGCCCCGGCCACGCCGTCCGGCCGCCGCGGCCGTGCCGAGCGGATCGGCCGGATGGGCGCCTCGCTGATGGTGCTCGGCGCGCTCCTGCACTTCGCGGCGCTGTTGCTCCGCGGGCTGGCGACGCACCGCGTGCCCTGGGGCAACATGTACGAATACATCATGGCGGTGACGTTCATCGCCGTGGTGACCTGGCTTTTCGTGATCCGCAAGTTCACCGTGCGGCACCTGTCCGGGTTCATGCTGCTGCCGATCGTGATCCTGATGTTCATCGGCGGCACCCTGCTCTACACGGTCGCCGCCCCGGTGGTGCCCGCGCTGCAGTCCTACTGGCTCGTCATCCACGTGTCCGCCGCCGCGACCTCGTCCGGGATCTTCCTGGTGCCGGGCGTGGCGAGCATCTTCTACCTGTTCCGCACGGCGTACGAGCGCAACGGCAAGTTCGCCCGCTTCGCCTCGCGCCTGCCCGCCGCCGACGTGCTGGACAGGGTCGCCTACCGCACCACCATCCTGGCGTTCCCGCTGTTCACCTTCGGCGTGCTGTGCGGGGCGATCTGGGCGGAGTCGGCGTGGGGCCGGTTCTGGGGCTGGGACCCGAAGGAGACCACGGCGTTCGTCGCGTGGGTGGTCTACGCGGCCTACCTGCACTCGCGGGCGACGGCAGGCTGGCGCGGCACCCGCGCGGCGGTGATCAACACGCTCGGCTTCGCGGTCACCGTGTTCAACCTGTTCTTCGTCAACCTGGTCACGACGGGCTTGCATTCCTACGCCGGGGTTGGCTGATGAACCAACCGCGCGAACCCTACTTTTCGGAGGAGCGCACGGACTCCACCCCGCATCCGGCCCAGCCGCCACGGCGCCCGCAGTACCAGCAGCCGCAGGGGTACGACCCCAACCTGCCGCCGCTGCAGCCGCAGTCGCCGTATCCGCCGCTACCGCAGCCCTCGCGGGTCCGGCCGCCGGAGCGGCCGAACGTCCCGGCGCCCAAGCGCATTCCGCGGTCGGGTTGGCGCAAGGCTCTTTACCTTGGCAGCGGGAAGCTGGTGAACCCGGGGGAGAGCCCGGGCGAGCGCAAGCAGCGGGAGCTGATCGCGCGGATCAACCAGCCGCTGCGGGGTTCGTTCAAGATCGCGATGCTCAGCCTCAAGGGCGGGGTGGGCAAAACCACCATCACCACCACGCTGGGCGCCACGTTCGCGTCGCTGCGCGGGGACAGGGTGATCGCGGTGGACGCCAACCCCGACCGCGGCACGCTGTCGCAGAAAATCCCGATCGAGACCACCGCCACCGTCCGCCACCTACTGCGCGACGCGGACAAGATGACCCGCTACAGCGACGTGCGGGCGTACACCTCACAGGGCGCGAGCAGGCTGGAAATCCTTGCCAGTGAACAGGATCCGGCGGTTTCCGAGGCGTTCTCCGAGGTGGACTACCTGCGCACGGTTAGCCTGCTGGAGCACTACTACAACATCGTGCTCACCGACTGCGGGACTGGGCTGATGCACTCGGCGATGAAGGGCGTGCTGGATTCGGCGGACGCGCTTGTCGTGGTTTCGTCGGGTTCGGTGGACGGTGCCACCAGCGCCTCGGCCACGATCGACTGGCTGGAGGCGCATGGCTACGGCGACCTGGTGAAACGCTCGATCGTGACGATCAACTCGGTGCGCCCGAAGGCCGGCTCGGTCGATCTCGACAAGCTGGCCGCGCATTTCGAGGCGCGGGCGCGGGCTGTCTGCCGGATCCCGTTCGATCCGCATCTGGAAGAGGGCGCCGAGATCGAACTCGACCGCCTCGAGCCGGATACCAGGATGGCGTTGCTGGAACTGGCCGCCGCGATGGCCGACGCGTTCCCAGGGAAGTAGTTCTTCAGCTTTCGTCGTCGGGACGATGCTGCTGTTCACCGAGTTTGCGCAGGAAATCAGGGTCGTCGTCGGGGGCGATCGGGGCTTGGCGGGAGGCCACGCCGACGCGCTCCGGCCCGAAGGCACGCCACAACAGGACAGCGATGGTGAGCGCTCCGACCGCTGCGAGCAGGTAGATCATGCTCGCTCCCTTCCGAGTGCTTGAGGCGCGGGAACTGCATCTGCGAGCGTAACCCTTTTGTCGGGTTCCCGGCGGCTGGCCCCGGAACTCGCCGCAGCCCCTGGGCCCGCGGCTGCCGGCAGTGTCGGCAAAGGACACCGAACGCCGGGCCGCGGGTCTGGCTGTGCCGGGCGCTCAGCCGCGAGTCGGCTCGCTGGCGTCCGTGGTCAGCTCGGCGAGCAGCTCGTTGACCTCGGACTCCCGGAACCGGCGGTGCCCGCCGGGGGTGCGGATGGAACCGATGCGGCCCGCTGTCGCCCAGCGTGTCACGGTTTTCGGGTCCACCCGGAACAATGCGGCGACCTCGCCGGGCGTCAGCAGACGCCCTCCGACGGTTGCGGTCATTTTCCGCCTCCTTAACGACCTCAGTGCTATACCGGAGGCAATTCGCCCCCGCATATCAACACGGCAATCGTTGCATCTCACCCGGCAGGTACTCGAACGGTTGTCGAAGAGTAAAGAGGTAGTAAGGGACAAATCGCCCAGCCTGGACAGGGCTATGGTGACCATTGTGGACGCACTGGACCGCAAGATCATCGCGGCGCTGAGGCTCAACGGCAGGGCGACCTACGCGGAGCTCGGGAGAACGGTGGGGCTGTCCGCGTCCTCCGTGCACGAGCGGGTCGGCAAGCTCGAATCCGCCGGCGTGATCACCGGCTACCACGCGGTCGTGAACCCCAGCACGGTCGGCCTCGGGGTCACCGCGCTGGTCGGCATCCAGCCCACCGACGTGGCCGAGGACGACGACGTCGCCGAGGCGTTGGGCCAGCTCCCGGAGGTCGAGAGCTGCTACGCGGTGGCGGGGGACGAGGCATTCGTGGTCAAGGTCCGGGTGCCCACAGTGGACGAGTTGGAGCGGTGTCTCGGCAGGCTCCGCCGGATAGCCGGAGTGGCCCGCACGCGCACCACGGTCGTGCTGTCCACCCGCTTCGAGGGCAGGCCGAACAACAACGGTCTCGAAGATCCGCCGGAGGACGGCGCGTAGCCTTGACTGCCGTGAGCGAACGACAGCACCTGGCCCGTGACCTGACTCTTTACCTGCTGGCCCGGTTCGGCCTGATCGTGGTCGTGGCCCTGGTCCTGGTGCTGGTCAAGGTTCCGTTGCTGGTCGCGCTCGCGGTCGGCATCGTGGTGGGCCTGCCGGTCGGGCTGCTCGCGTTCCGCAAGCTGAACGTCCGGGTCACGGCCGGGCTGGCCGCCCGCAACGAGCGCCGCGCGCGTGAACGCGCGAAGCTGCGCGCGCAGTTGCGCGGCGAGTCCGAGACGGACGCCGAGCAGGAGGAGCCGGTCTCCCAGGCGAGCGAGCAGGAGTGAACCGAGCTTGGGTTCGCGAGGCGGTCCGGCTGATCGAGGCCGACGCCAACCGCAGCGCCGACACACATCTGCACGTCTTCCCGCTGCCCCTGGAATGGGGCATCGACCTGTACCTCAAGGACGAGTCGGTGCACCCCACCGGTTCGCTCAAGCACCGGCTGGCCCGCTCGTTGCTGCTGTACGCGCTGGTCAACGGCCAGATCGGGCCGGGAACCACGTTGATCGAGGCGTCGAGTGGCTCGACGGCGGTGTCCGAGGCCTACTTCGCGCGGATGCTCGGCCTGGAGTTCGTCGCGGTGATGCCGCGCAAGACCAGCCGCGAGAAGGTGCAGCTCATCGAGTTCTACGGCGGTCGCTGCCACTTCGTCGACATTCCGGCCGAGATGTACACCGAGGCTGAGCGCCTGGGCGCGGCGCCTGACGCGTACTACCTCGACCAGTTCACCTACGCCGAGCGGGCCACGGATTGGCGTGGCAACAACAACATCGCCGAGTCGGTGTTCGCGCAGATGAAGCTGGAGCGGCATCCGGTGCCGTCGTGGATCGTCGTCGGCGCGGGCACCGGCGGCACCAGCGCCACCTTCGGCCGGTACGTGCGTTACCGGCGGCACACCACGAAGATCTGCGTGGTGGACCCGGAGAATTCGTCGTTCTTCGGCGCCTGGGAGACCGGTGCGATGGACTACAGCACCGGAATGCCTTCGCGTATTGAGGGAATCGGCAGGCCGCGGGTCGAGCCGTCGTTCGTGCCGCAGGTGATCGACGAGATGATCCAGGTGCCCGACGCCGGTTCGATGGCGGCAATCCGGCTGTTGCGCGAACGCACCGGGCACTGGGCGGGCGGTTCGACCGGGACGAACCTTTACGGAGCCTTTCAGCTGATTTCACGAATGCTCGCCGCCGGGCAGCACGGCAGCGTGGTGACTTTGCTCTGCGACGGCGGCGAGCGTTACGCCCACACGTACTACGACGACGAGTGGCTTGCCGGGCACGAGCTGGCCATCGAACCGGAACTGGCGACGATGCGGGAGTTCCTGGCCACCGGCCGCTGGGTCAGCTGAGGTCCGGGGTGATCCGGCCCGGCTCGTCGTCGTGGGCCGGCAGCGCATAGGACGCGAGGAGCGCGAGTTTGTCGGCGTGCTCCGTGCCGGCTTCGGGGTGGTAGAGGACGAGGACCTGGCCCGAGGTGCCGGTGATCGCGAGTTTCTCCCGGTACAACGTGAGTTCGCCGACCTCGGGGTGGTGCAGCGTCACGGATCCGCCCTGCCGGCGCACCACGTCGTGGCGGGCCCACAACGTCCGGAAGGTGTTGCTGGCCAAGGAAAGCTCGCCGACAAGCTCGATGAACCGCGGGTCGTCGATGTCGGTCCCGACCGAGGCGCGGAACCCGGCGATCAGTGCGGCCGCAGCCTCTTCCCAGTCGCCGAACAGCGCCTGTTCGGCCGGATCGAGGAAGAAGTCTCGAAGCCTGTTGCCGCCCTCGGCCAGCCGCGGCGAGAGCGCGACGGCCAGCTCGTTCGACGCGAGGACGTCGAAGCACCTGCCCTCGACGAAACCCGGCAGCGGCACGGTCGCCAGCAGTTTCCGGATGCCCGCCGGTACGGTCTCGGGCCGTGGACGGCGCTTTCGGCGACGCGGCCGGCTCGCGCCGAGCCCTTGCAGGTACTCGGTGGCGGGCGCGTCCAGCTGCAGCACCCGGGCCAGCGCCTCCAGCACCTGAGCCGACGGGTTGCGGTCGCGGCCCTGCTCCAGACGCAGGTAGTAGTCGGCGCTGATGCCGGCCAGCATCGCCACTTCCTCGCGGCGCAGGCCGGGCACGCGGCGGAGACCGGTGTGGGGCAGCCCGACCGACTCCGGGGTGACCAGCTCGCGGCGGGCGCGCAGGTAGTCGCCCAGCGGGTTCGCTTCGGTCATACCGTCAAGGCTAGGCGCGCGGATCAGCCGGTGACTGGTCCTGTCATCCCCAGGAACGCCGGGTCAGCTGAGCGCCAGCGCGATCGCTGTCAGCACGGACCAGGCCAGCATCACCAGGCCGGTGTCGCGCAGCACCGGGATCAGCCCGCGGCCGGTCCCGCCGCTGGTGATCGCCTTCACCGGGGTGATCAGCATGGCGGCGGTGATCAGTGCGATCAGCGCCAGCGGGTGCGCGATGCCGAGGATGATGCTGACCACGTAAGGCACCGTGATCAGCAACAGGTAGAACCGCCGGGTGCCGGAGTCGCCGAGGCGCACGGCGAGCGTCTTCTTGCCCACTTCGCGGTCGGTGGGGATGTCACGCAAGTTGTTCGCGGTCAGCACGCCGGTGGAGAAACAACCGACGGCGATGGCGGTGCCGACGGCCTCCCAGCTGACCTTCCCTGCCTGCACGTAAACGGTGCCGAGCACCGCGGCCAGCCCGAAGAACACGAACACCGCGATCTCGCCGAGGCCGACGTAGCCGTAAGGCTTCTTGCCGCCGGTGTAGAACCAGGCGCCGAGGATGCACACCGCGCCCATCACCAGCAGCCACCAGCGGCCGGTCGCGATCACCAGGACCAGGCCGAGCACCCCGGCGAGGCCGAGGCAGGCCAGCGCGGCGGTCAGCACGAGCTTCGGGGCGGCGACACCGGAACCGACCAGCCGCAGCGGGCCGACCCGGTTCTCGTCGGTACCGCGGATGCCGTCGGAGTAGTCGTTGGCGAAGTTCACGCCGATGATCAGCGACAGCGCCACCAGCAGCGCGAGCAGCGACTGCCACCAGGTGAAGGCGCCGAGCTGGATGGCCAGGCCGATCCCGGCCACAACGGGAGCCACGGCATTGGGCAGGGTCCGTGGGCGGGCCCCCTCGATCCACTCTGCGACTGTCGCCATGTCACCCATTGTGGTGGACGGGCATCACTCCGAGTCGAGCGGGACCGACCAGGTGAGGGTGCCGGAGCCGGGCTCGTCCGCGGACGCCGCCGGCGCGGCGAAGGCCGTCAACGCCAGCAGCGCCAGCGCGGCGAGGAGGACGCGTTTCAGCGAGATCATGCAAGCGAGTGAAATCGGACTTTCGGACGGTGTCAACCAATCGGGTGGAAAATTTGCGTCGCCACCGCGTTCCGGTCGATCTTTCCCGGGCCGCGCAGCGGGAGTGCCTCGACGAACTCGAACCGCTTCGGAACAGCCGCCGCACCAGCGGATTCCCGCACCGCCGCGCGCAGCTCGGCGACATCCGGCGGCGGCCCATCCGGCACTACGGCGGCGGCCACCAGCTCGCCCCACTCGGGATCGGGCAATCCCACTACGCAGGAATCCCGCACCCCGGGGCAGCCCGCGAGCGCCCGCTCCACCGCCGCCGCCGACACCTTGACGCCGCCGGTGTTGATCACGTCGTCGATCCGGCCGAGTACCTGCAGCCTGCCGCCGGCGAACTCGCCACGGTCACCGGTGCGGAACCAGCCGTCGGCGAAGGCTTCGGCGGTGAGATCCGGCCGGAGCCGGTAGCCGTGCGTCAGCACCGGCCCGGCGATCAGGATCCGGCCATCCGAAGCCAAATCCACGCGTACCCCGTCCAGCGGGACGCCGTCGTACACGCACCCGCTGGCTGTCTCGCTCATCCCGTACGCGGGCACGATCGAAACCCCGGCTTCGGCCGCTTGCTCCCGCAGACCGCCCGATGTCGCCGCCGCACCGATGATGATCGCGTCGAACGCGCGCGCCGCGGCGAGACCCGGACCGCCCGCGTCGAGAATCCGGGTGAGCTGGGTCGGCACTAGGGCCGTGTACCGCGGTCCCTCCTGGGCCAGCACCGGGCCCGCCGCCTCGGCGAACAGGTCACCTGTGAACCGGCCCGGCGGCAACGAAGCGAGGGTGCTGCCGGCCAGCAAAGCCCGGACGATCACCTGCACACCGCCGATGTACTGCGCCGGCGTCGCCAGCAGCCAGTGCCCGAGGCCGCCGAGCCGCTCGTGCGTCGCCGTCGCCGAGGCGCGCAACGCGTCGGCCGAGAGCAGCACACCCTTGGGTTGGCCGGTGGACCCGGAGGTCGCGATGATCACCGCCGTGCCGGGTTCGACCGGCTCGCCGGGTGCCATCGCCGTCCGCAGCTCCGCCGAGCCGGGCGCCAGGGGCAACACCGCGGGGCCACCGTCAAGTGCCTCGGCAAGCGCATTCCGCAGTTCGTCGACGGACCCGTCGACCCAGACCTCACGCACGCGGACCTCAGTAGTAGTACGGGAAAGCGGACCAGTCGGGCGAGCGCTTCTCCAGGAAGGCATCGCGGCCCTCCACGGCCTCGTCCTGCATGTAGGCCAACCGGGTGGTTTCGCCGGCGAACAGCTGCTGGCCGACCAGCCCGTCGTCGATCGCGTTGAACGCGTACTTGAGCATCCGCTGCGCGGTGGGGGATTTGCCGTTGATCTCCCATGCCCACTGCAGCGCCTCGGCCTCCAGCTCGGCGTGTGGCACCACGGCGTTCACCGCGCCCATCTGGTGCATCTGCTCGGCGGTGTACTCGCGCCCGAGGAAGAAGATCTCGCGCGCGAACTTCTGCCCGACCTGCCTGGCCAGGTACGCCGACCCGAACCCGCCGTCGAACGAGCCGACGTCGGCGTCGGTCTGCTTGAACCGGGCGTGTTCGGCGGAAGCCAGGGTCAGGTCGCAGACCGCGTGCAGCGAATGCCCGCCGCCGGCGGCCCAGCCCGGTACGACGCAGATCACCGTCTTGGGCATGAACCTGATCAACCGCTGGACCTCGAGAATGTGCAGCCGGCCTGCGCGGGCGGGGTCGACCGTGTCGGAGGTCTCGCCGTCGGCGTACTGATAGCCGGACCGACCGCGAATACGCTGGTCACCACCGGAACAAAAAGCCCAGCCGCCGTCCTTCGGCGACGGGCCGTTCCCGGTGAGCAGGACGCACCCGACGTCCGGGCTCATCCTGGCGTGATCCAGCGCCCGGTAGAGCTCGTCCACCGTGTGCGGCCGGAAGGCATTGCGGACCTCGGGACGGTCGAAGGCGACACGGACGACGCGCTTGCCCGAGCGCGCCTCGGCGGATCGGTGGTAGGTGATGTCGGTGAACCCGAAGCCCTCGACTTCGGTCCACGCTGCGGGGTCGAATAGCTCGGAAACCTGGGCGTCATGCACGTTTGGGAGAATAGGACGTGTGGCCATGATGACGGACGACACACCGGGGGGCGCCCGGTGAATCCGTCTACCGCGCAGGCGAAGGTCATCGTCGACGAGCTGGTCCGCAACACCGTCTCCCACGTGGTGCTCTGCCCCGGTTCGCGCAACGCGCCGCTGTCGCTGGCGCTGCACGAAGCCGCCACGGCGGGCCGCCTTCAGCTGCGGGTCCGCATCGACGAACGGGGCGCGGCCTTCCTCGCGCTCGGCATCGCGGCGCGCACCGGGCGCCCGGTCGCGCTGGTCTGCACCTCGGGCACGGCGGCGGCGAACTTCCACCCGGCAGTGCTGGAGGCCGACCGCGCCGGGGTCCCGCTGATCGTGCTGACCGCGGACCGCCCGCCGGAGCTGCGCGCGGCGGGGGCGAACCAGGTGATCGAGCAGCAGCGGCTGTACGGCAACGCGGTGCGCTACTTCGACGAGTTCGCGGTCGCCGAGCGGCGGGCGGGCCAGAACGCCTACTGGCGCAGCCAGATCTGCCGCGCGTGGAACGCCGCCTACGGCGAATGGCGCTGCGGCCCGGTGCATCTCAACATCCCGTTCCGCGAGCCGCTGGTGCCCGACGGCGACCCGGAGTGGTTCGAGTCGCTGGACGGCAGGCCGGGTGGGGCGCGCTGGACGGAATTGCCGGATTTCGGGGCGCTGCCGTCGTTCGTGGTGCCCTCGGCGCGCTGCGGTCTGGTGATCGCTTGCGACAGCGGGGTCGGCGCGGCCAGCGAATGGGCCGAGCAGCACGGCTGGCCGGTGGTGTCGGAGACCGGCGGTCTCGGGCTGTCCGGATCGAGCGCGATCACCAGCGGCGTTTGGCTGCTGGGCGCGGAGGAGTTCATCGCACGGCACCGGCCGGAGCAGGTGCTGTGCCTCGGCCGGCCGACGGTCTTCCGGCAGGTGCAGGCGTTGCTGTCGGACGCCGACGTCGAGGTGCTGCTGGTGCGGCCGGATTCGGACTGGCCTGCGCCCGCGCACAACGTCCGGCAGGTGGGGCAGTGGTTCGACGAGCCGAGCAAGCCGGCCGACCCGGAGTGGCTGGCGAGCTGGCAGCGCGCGGACAGCGCCGCGACGGCAGCGGTGAGCGCCGCACTGCGCCGGGAGCCGTGGCCGAGCGGGCTGCGCGTTGCGGCGGAGCTGGTGGACGCACTGCCTTCGGAGGCGCTGCTCGTGGTCGGGTCGTCGAACCCCGCGCGCGATGTGGCGCTGGCCGGCCGGATGCGGCCGGACGTCCTGGTGCACCGCAATCGCGGGGTGGCCGGGATCGACGGCACGGTGTCCACCGCGCTCGGCGCGGCCAGCGTGCACCGCGGGCATTCGTACGCGCTGCTCGGGGATCTGACTTTCCTGCACGATGTCAACGGCCTGCTCGGCGGCGACCGGCCGGACCTGACGATCGTGGTGCTCAACGACGACGGCGGCGGTATTTTCTCGCTCCTGGAACAGGGTGCGCCCGAGCACAGCGATGCCTTCGAGCGGGTTTTCGGTACCCCGCACGGCGCCGACCTCGGTTCGCTGTGCGCGGGTTTCAACGTGCCGCACCGGCTGGCCGAAAGCCTCGACGAGTTCCGCGATGCGCTGCGCCCGGTCCCGGGCCTACGAGTCGTGGAGGTACGAGTGGACCGTTCGCGCCACCGCGATCTGCATGCTCGCGTCCGGGCGGCGGTATCGGACGTACTCCGCTAGCTCCCGAATGGTAAGAACCATTCTTTCTGCCGTATCCGGTTGGTCGGTTTCGGTCTACGTTCACGGCCATGCGTCTGCGAACCCGAGCGGGCCTGGGGGCAATCGCCACTGGCATCGCGACCACACTGCTCACCGCAACTGCGAGCGCCGCGCCGGCGGCCGGGGCGTCCGGCGTCGGCGACCCGTACTACCCGTACGCGGGCAACGGCGGCTACGACGTCGCGCACTACGACATCCGGCTCACCTACCAGCCGGCCACCGATCAGCTCGCCGGCACCACGACGATCCTGGCCAAGACCACCCAGGACCTCTCCAGCTTCGACCTCGACTTCGGGCTGCACGTCAATTCGGTGCTGGTGAACAACAGTCCGGCCACCTTCCACAGCGACCCGAACGAAAACGGCGAACTGGTGGTCGTCCCGGCGAAGCCGCTGGCGAAGAACCAGACGATCACCGTCGTGGTGAACTACGCCGACACCCCGTCCAAGGTCGTCATCGACGGCTATACCGCGTGGAAGAAGACACCCGACGGCGCCCTGGCCGTGGACGAACCGCAGAACTCGCAGTGGTGGTACCCGGCCAACGACCACCCGACCGACAAGGCCACCTTCGACGTGTCGGTCGAGGTGCCGGACAACGTGTCCGCCCTCTCCAACGGAACTTTGGTGCGCACCACCAAACAGCGTGCGGGCTGGACGCGGTGGAACTGGCGCAGCACCCAGCCACAGGCGACGTATCTCACGACGCTGGAGGTCGGCGCGTTCCAGGTCAACCAGTCGACCACCCCGGACGGCAAACCGTTCGTCACCGCCTACGACCCGGCGACAGGTGACTCGCTCGACGCGGCGAAGGCGAGCGTCGAGCGGACCCCGGAGATCGACTCGTTCCTCTCGACGCAGTTCGGGCCCTACCCGTTCGAGGCGCAGGGCGGCGTCGTGTCGACCGGGCTCAACTTCGCGCTGGAAGCGCAGACGCGGCCGGTGTACAGCAGCAAGTTCTTCGCCTCCGGCAGCAACACCTCGGTCATCGCGCACGAGAACGCGCACCAGTGGTTCGGGGACGCGGTTTCGCTCGGCCGCTGGAGCGACATCTGGCTGAACGAGGGTTTCGCCTCCTACGCCGAATACCTCTGGTCGGAGCACGAGGGCGAAGGCACACCGGCCGAGTTGGCACAGTACGTCTACGACTCGCACCCGGCCGACGACGCGCTCTGGCAGGTGCTGCCCGGCGACCCGGGTGTGGCCAACCAGTTCGACGACGCCGTGTACGACCGCGGGGCGCTGACACTGCAGGCGCTACGCACGACAGTCGGGGACGACGCGTTCTTCACGATCCTCAAGACCTGGGTGGCCCAGCACAAGGGCGGCGACGCCCGGATCGACGACTTCATCGGCCTGGCCGAGCAGGTGTCCGGCAAACCGTTGCACCAGCTGTTCAACACCTGGCTGTTCACCAAGGGCAAGCCGGCGACGGGGCCGAACGGCACCGCGACCGTCACCGCGCAGGCCCAGCCGAAGTCGTTCGCGAAGATCCACGCCACCCACCGGCAACTGGCAGCCGAGCAGCAGTACTGAGGTATTCCGACCGATCCGCCGCCGCCGCCGCATCCCCGCGCTCTATGCTCGATAGTGTGACGAAGAGCGAGCGGCGACGGCTGATCGGGCGGCGTGTCGTGCTTGCCGTCGCGTCGCTGATCACCGTGCTCTGCGTCGGGCTGCTGCTCGCGGCCATTCGCAACGACCAGGCCATTTCCGGCAATCTGGGCGAAGCGACCGCGCATGTGGATTCGGTGTCCTGGGACCGTACGATCATCCGGTTCGAAACCTCGGACGGAATCGTGCACATCCCCGCCAACGGCGTGCTCTACCCGGGCGGTCTCGTCGCCGGTGACCTGGTGCGGGTCGAGTACGACGTCGCGAACCCGGAGCTCGCGCGCGTCGCCGGCCGCACGGCGACGTTGACGCTGCTGCCGCTCGGCAGCACAGCGCTGATCACCTGGGCCGTGGCGATCGGCCTGCTGTGGTGGATCCGGCACCGCGGCCGCAACGCCACGCCGGAGGTCCAGACCAGAGCGCCGGCCATGAGCGGAAAGTAAAACCGGCTGCCCACCCGAAGGCGGACAGCCGGTTTTTCGTGCCCTGGTTCAGCGCGACTGGTAAGGACCGGGCTGCTGCTGTGGGAACGGCTGCGACGGCGGGTACGGCTGCCGGCCCATCGGCGGCTGCTGCTGGAACTGTTGCTGCTGCGGGAACTGCTGCTGTTGCTGCGAGACCGGGCCCTGCGGCGCCGGCTGGTTCATCGCCTGGACCTGCTCGGCCTCGGCCTTGGTCAGCTTGTTGGTCGCTCCGCAGAAGGTGCAGACGGTGAAGTACTTCGACGAGATCGGGAACAGCGGGATCCAGAAGAGGGTGAGCTTCGTGACCGCACGGCGGAGCGCGTGCGCCGTCGGGTTCTGGCACTGTCCACACAGGTATGTGGCCGTCGCCAGTTCGAGGATCTTGCGCCGCCAGCCGTAGATGATCATGAGAATTCGCTCCAGTATCGGGGGATTGGGGTCCGGTCTCGTTGAGACGCACCGACCCCAAGTGAAGATCCCCTGTCAACCTTCTGACTTTCCGTGCTCACACGACTACGGCCGTCTCCTGCCACCACGAAAGCACTTCCTCCGCCGCGCTCGGTGCCGCGACCAGCAACCCGTCGGCGGGCAGCGCCGTGCCGGCACCCCGCCGGTCCAGCACCACGGCGCCGGCCTCGATCGCCAGCGCGACGGAGCCCGCGACATCCCACTCGTGATAGCTGTGCAGCACCGCGGCGACGGCGTGCCCGAGCGCGACCTGCGCGATGGACAATGCGGCCGAGCCCAGCACCCGCACCCCGGCATGCGCGGCGGCCGCGCGTTCGATGAACAGTCCCATCCCCGGCCACGGACCCTTGCGGGCCAGTTCGGTGCACACGATCGCGCCCTCGAACCCGGTCCGGTCCAGCAGCTTGACGGGTTTGCCGTTCGCGCGTGCGCCGCGCCCGCGGGCGGCGGCGTAGATTTGCGCGCGGTACGGGTCGGCGACCACGCCGACCACCGGCCCCGACGCGTCGATCAGCGCGAGACTGTAGGCGCACCAAGGAACTCCGGCCACGTAGTTCGCGGTGCCGTCGACCGGATCCACCACCCAGCGGTAGGGGGCGTCGTCGGCGCCGATGTCCGCGCCGTACTCCTCGCCGACCACCGGAATCCCGGGGAATTCGGCGGTGAGCACGCGGCGGGTGTGCCGCTCCAGGATCCGGTCGGTGTCGGTGACCCAGTCGAAGGGCGAGTCCTTGATACCGGGATGCGCACCGCGGCCGGCGGTAGCGGTGATCACGTCGGTGGCCTCGTTGGCCAGCCGTCCGGCGACCTCGAGCGCTCGTGACAGCAGGCCGGGTTCGACCGGCTGGGACGGGCGTGCGGATAAAAGGGTCACGCCGGTCTAGTGTGGCCGCGCCGAGTGTCCGGAACGCTACGCGGAGATGAAGTGTGTGGCCCGGGAAACCGACCTGCAGCGAGCTTCGAGAAGTTCCGGCACCGTTCGCAAGCTGGTTACGAGGGCTTCTCCGGACGAACCGGACGGGGTGCGAACTTGGGTTCGTGCGAGTCGCCATCGTCACCGAAAGCTTCCTCCCGCAGGTGAACGGCGTGACCAACTCCGTGCTGCGCGTGGTGGAACACCTGCATGAACGCGGCCACGAGGTACTCGTCATCGCTCCCGGTCTCGCCGGGCCCGCGCGGTACCACGGCGCCCCGGTGGTCCGGATCCCGGCGGTCGATCTGCCCGTGGTCAATTCCCTGCCGATCGGCCTGCCCACCAGAACCGTGCTCACCGCGATGACCGCGTTCGCCCCGGATGTGGTGCACCTGGCCTCGCCGTTCGTGGTCGGTGCCCGCGGGCTCGCCGCCGCGCGCAGGCTGCGGGTGCCCACGGTCGCGGTCTACCAGACCGACATCGCCGGTTTCGCCACCGCGTACGGGCTCGGCCTCGGCGCCCGCGCCGCCTGGCGCTGGGTACGGCGGTTGCATTCCCGCGCCGACCGGACGCTGGCCCCGTCGACGGACGCGGTCGACAACCTGCGTACGCACGGTATACCACGTGTATACAGGTGGGGGCGTGGCGTGGACGTGGAGAAGTTCTCGCCGAAGCACGCTGATCCGAAGTTGCGCGCGGAGCTGGCGCCGAACGGTGAGCTGCTGGTCGGATTCGTCGGCAGGCTGGCACCCGAGAAGGAGGTCGACCGGCTCGTCGCGCTCGGCGGCCTTCAGGGCGTGCGCCCGGTGATCGTCGGCGACGGCCCCGAGTTGGATCTGCTCCGCGAACGCATTCCGGGCGCGGCCTTCCTCGGCGCGCGCTACGGCCAAGAGCTGTCGACGGCGTATGCGAGCCTCGATCTGTTCGTGCACACCGGTCCCTACGAGACTTTTTGCCAGGCGGTGCAGGAAGCGATGGCCTCCGGCCTGCCGGTGCTCGCGCCGGACGCCGGTGGCCCGCGCGATTTGGTGCTGCCCGGCCGGACCGGATACCTGCTGCCCGCGGACCGGCCGGGGTTCGAGGCCGAACTTGTCGCCAAGGTCGATGCACTGCGTGATCCGGCGCCGCGTGCCCGGCTCGGGCAGAAGGCGCGCAAGGTGGTCCTGGGCCGGACCTGGCCCGCGGTGTGCGACGAACTCCTCGGGCATTACGAGGCCGTGACAGGCCGCGCCGCCCGCGCGGCCTGAGGCGATGCATATCGTCCAGCTCGCCAATTTCTACGGACCGAAATCGGGCGGGCTACGCACGGCGCTGCATCACCTCGGCGCCGGCTACGTCGCCAGCGGGCACGACGTGACCCTGGTGGTGCCCGGCACCCGGTATGCAGAGGAGTGGCTGCCCACCGGGGTACGTCGATTTTCCTTGCCGGCGCCCAGGATTCCGGGCACCGGGGGCTATCGCGCCGTCGATCCGTACCGGGTCCGCGCGCTGTTGCGCGTGTTGCGTCCCGACCGGCTGGAGGTGTCGGACCGGTTGACACTACGCGGGATGGGCGCGTGGGCGCGACGCGAAGGCGTGCCGAGCATGGTCATTTCACATGAGCGCCTGGACCGGTTGCTCGAGCAGTTCCTTGTGCCCGGTCCGGTCGCCAGGCGTGCCGCGGATCTGGCCAACCGCCGGATGGCCGAGAGCTACGACAAGGTCGTCTGCACGACCGCGTTCGCGCGCGAGGAATTCGACCGCATCGGGGCGCCGAACGTACAGCGGGTTCCGCTGGGGGTGGATCTGACCGCGTTCGCGCCCGGGATGCGCGACGACGGCTGGCGGCATTCGCTTGCCGTCGGCGCCGACGCACTGATAGTCCACTGTGGACGATTGTCGCCGGAGAAACATGTAGAACGCAGTGTGGACACGATCGCCGAGCTGACCGAGTCCGGCGACAACGTCCGGCTGGTGATCGCCGGCGACGGCCCGCGAAGACGCGCGCTCGAACGCCGTGCCCGTGGGCTACCCGTGACGTTTCTCGGTTATCTGTCCAATCGTGGGGACGTGGCGCGGCTGCTCGCGAGCGCGGACGTTTCACTCGCTCCCGGTCCGCACGAGACATTCGGGTTGGCGGCGCTGGAAGCGCTGGCGTCGGGCACGCCCGTCGTAGTCTCCGCTTCTTCGGCATTGCGTGAGATCGTGCGCCCCGGATGCGGCGCGGCCGTTGCCGATCTTCCGCTCGCATTCGCGTCCGCGGTGACAGGATTACTGAAAAGCCCGGAAGAGATCCGGCGGGCGGCCGCACGGGCGCGCGCCGAGGAATTCACCTGGCCCGCTTCCGTGCGCGGAATGCTTTCCGTCATTCCGGGCTGACCGCCTTGTGTCGCGCTTTGGACTTTCGCTGGCATCCTCCCGGCGGCCGAATGGGGGTTCCCCGTTCCGCAAGCCGGTGGTCGGACCGGCGCGGGCCCCGCATC
This sequence comes from Amycolatopsis sp., assembly GCF_035546795.1. Taxonomy (GTDB): domain Bacteria; phylum Actinomycetota; class Actinomycetes; order Mycobacteriales; family Pseudonocardiaceae; genus Amycolatopsis_E. Next base: position 23,080 of record NZ_DASZWC010000028.1, on the reverse strand, counting down.
TGCCTGTATGGCAAGGGATTCAGCCGATCTCCGGCTTGCCGCCATGGAATCGGATCGGCAGTGAGTACAGCCCGCGGGCGTGGTGTTCCTTGGAGAGCCAGCCGTGGAAGAAGATGTGCCCGCCGACGACGTCCGCACCGCCGGGCCCGTCGACGGCACCGCCGAGGGTTCCGGTGGTGAGAAACGAGTCGGCGGATTTCGTGTAGGGGCCGGTGATGTTCCGTGCTGTCGCGTAGGACGTGTGGTAGCCGGTGCTGGTGAAGTAGTCGCCGGAAAAGAACAGCACGTATTGCGAGCCGGAGCGGACCAAGGACGGCGCCTCCACTACGCCGTGTTCCTCCGGGCGGTCGGCGTGCAGCAACGGAATCCGGTCGCCGCGCAGGGCGTGGCCGTCGAGGGAGACCTCCTGCAGCCAGATGGTCGTCGGGTCGGTGTCGCTCTTGTAGAGGAGATAACGCTTCCCATCGATGTCCATAAAGGACTGTGGGTCGATGTCGGACCGGTCCTCGCCGACGCAGACCAGTGGCGCGTCGCTGTCCGGCTGGAACGGTCCGCGCGGGCTGTCACCGGTCGCGGTGCCGATGCACATCTGCCCGGTCGAAGCGGTGTGGGTGGAGAAGTACATGAGGTACCGGCCGTCGGGTCCGCGCGAGACGTCCGGCGCCCAGTACTGACTGGCCGGGTCGGCCCACGAGGGCGGTCCGGTCAGCGCGTCGCCTTGTACCGACCAATTGCTTTCGGCGCCGTCCGTCCGCGCCATCGGCACGCGTCCCGACGGGCTGGCGGTGGAGAAGGCGTAGTAACCCCAGAGCCCGGCGAGCACGCCGGGGTCCGGGAAGTCCTGATTGAGCAGTAGTTTCGGGGCTGTTGCGGCTTCGGCGGGGGTGCCGGTCAGCGGCAGCAGCGCGGCCGCGGCGATGGTCAGGGCACGCAGTGATTTCTTCGTCATCAACTCACTCGCGAGGTCGGGGTCGGAGCTGTCCCGCCTCACGTAGCCATTCCCGGCGCCGGTTACACACCGCGCTGGCCCTCGGGGAGCGGACCGCGGGCTGCGGATTATGTTTTACCTATGTCCCGAGCAGACCTCGACAAGGACCCGCACGAGGTCGCCGCCATGTTCGACGGCGTCGCGGCTGGTTATGACCGCGCCAACTCCTTCATGACCTTCGGGTTCGACCGCCGCTGGCGCACCACCACCTCCCGCGTGCTCGACGCGCGCCCGGGGGAGAAGGTGCTCGATCTCGCCGCCGGGACAGGCGTGTCGACAAGCGAGTACGCGCGCAGTGGCGCGTGGTGCCTCGCCGCCGACTTCTCGCTGGGCATGTTGCGCAGCGGCAAGCACCGCGGCGTGCCGATGGTCGCGGCCGACGCGCTGCGCCTGCCCTTCGCCGACGACTCCTTCGACGCCGCGACGATCAGCTTCGGCATCCGCAACTTCGTCGATACGAAGGAGGCGCTGGTCGAGATTCTGCGCGTGGTGCGGCCGGGCGGCCGGCTGGTGATCCTGGAGGCATCGACCCCGCCGTTCCCGCCGATCAGGTTCCTCTACCGCAAGTTCCTGCTGCGCGCGATGACCCTGCTCGGCCGGTTCACCTCGACCAACCCCGAGGCCTACGCGTACCTGGCCGAATCGATGGCGGCCTGGCCCGACCAGCGTCGGCTCGCCGAGACGATCGCGGCCGCGGGCTGGCGCAGCGTGGAATGGCTGAACCTCACGTTCGGCGTCGTCGCCATCCATCGCGCGATCAAGCCACCTCTAGACTGAACGGCATGACTGATGCCCAGGTGATCGTCGTCGGTGCCGGCCCGGCGGGGTCGACCGTCGCCACGTACCTGGCGCGCGCCGGGGTCGACGTGCTGCTGCTGGAGAAGACGGTCTTCCCGCGCGAGAAGGTGTGCGGTGACGGCCTGACCCCGCGCGGCGTGAAGCAGCTGATCGACCTGGGCATCGATACGAGCACCGACGCGGGCTGGGTGCACAGCCGTGGCCTGCGCATCCTCACCGGCGATCTCACGCTGGAGCTCGACTGGCCCGAACTCACCAGCTACCCGCCGTACGGGGTTTCCCGCACCCGGCAGGACTTCGACGATCTGCTGGCGAAGGCGGCGGTGAAGGCGGGCGCGCGGTTGCAGGAGCGCACCACGGTCACCGGCGCGATCACCGACGAGCGCACCGGGCGCGTGATCGGTGTCGAGGCCAAGACGGGTCCGGAGAGGAAGCCGGTCAGCTACTACGCGCCGCTCGTGCTCGCGTGCGACGGCGTCAATGCGAAGCTGGCCCGCTCCGTCGGCATCGACACCGATGACAAACGGCCGATGGGCGTGGCCGTGCGGCGCTACTACAAGAGTCCGCGCCACGACGACCCGTTCATCGAGGGGCATCTGGAGCTCTGGGACCGCTCGGATCCGCGTGACCCCAAGCTGTTGCCGGGCTACGGCTGGGCGTTCCCGCTCGGTGACGGCACGGTGAACGTCGGGCTCGGCATGCTCTCCACGTCGAAAGCCTTCCGCAACACCGACTATCGGGCGCTGCTGCGCTCGTGGCTGGATTCCACTCCCGAGGAGTGGGGCTACCGCGAGGAGAACGCGGTCGGCAAGATCGGCGGCGCCGGGCTGCCGATGGGCTTCAACCGCACTCCGCACTACCGCAACGGACTGCTTCTGCTCGGCGACGCCGGCGGGATGGTGAGCCCGTTCAACGGCGAGGGCATCTCGTCGGCGATGGAGTCGGCGCAGCTGGCGTCGGAGTTCGTCGTGCAGGCGCTCGCCCGCCCCGAAGGGTCGTCCCGCGAACGGGCGCTCAGTGGTTACCCAGTGGCACTGAAGGAGCTCATGGGCGGGTACTACCGGCTCGGCAATCTTTTCGCCAAGGCCATCGGGCATCCGAAGGTCATGCGGGTCGCGACGAAGTATGGGCTTCGTGTCAACCCCTTGATTCCGTTGATCTACAAGGGTCTTTCCGGTTGCTACGACGCCAAGGGCGGCGACTCGGTGGACCGGATGATCGCGCTCGCGGCGCGTCTTACGCCCAGTGCGTGATCATCTCGCGTGGGTTACGTCACATTGACCCTCCGTGCAACCGGACACCGCAGCTGATCTTGAACCTTTTGTCCCAGGTCTAGCGTCTGCCGGTCTTTTTTCTGCCTTCGCGAGGTTAGGGCTGCCTTATCGGAAGGACCCCGCGACAACAATGTGAGGCACGTCCTACACTGCCCCCATGCTTTGTGAACCGCTTCACAACTTCGACGGGAAGCTTGTGAACAATTTCACAAGCACCGCGGTGTGGCGGAAGGAGTGGGACACATGTTGGTAGCGCAGAGCGCCTCTGCCAGCCCGGCGATGTACGTGCCATTGGTCCTGTTGTTCGTGCTGGCCGCGGCGTTCGCGGTGGGTTCGGTACTGCTCGGGCCACTGGTCGGGCCGAGCCGGTACAACAAGGCCAAGTTGCAGGCCTACGAGTGCGGGATCGAGCCTTCCCCGCAACCGCTGGTCGGTGGCGGCCGGATGCCGGTCGCCTACTACATCACCGCGATGCTGTTCATCCTGTTCGACATCGAGATGGTGTTCCTCTACCCGTTCGCGGTGTCCGCGGATTCGCTCGGCATCTTCGGCCTCGTGGAGATCGTGCTGTTCATCGCCACCGTCGGGTTCGCCTACGCGTACGTCTGGCGCCGCGGCGGACTGGATTGGAACTAGGGCAATGGGTCTGGAAGAAAAGCTCCCCAACGGAATCCTCTTGGCCAGCCTCGAAGGCCTGGTCAACTGGGCACGCAAGAACTCGCTGTGGCCTGCCACGTTCGGGCTCGCCTGCTGCGCCATCGAGATGATGACCACCGGCGGTTCTCGCTACGACATCGCGCGCTTCGGCATGGAGCGGTTCAGCGCGACGCCGCGGCAGGCGGACCTGATGATCGTCGCCGGCCGGGTGACCCAGAAGATGGCGCCGGTGCTGCGCCAGATCTACGACCAGATGGCCGAGCCGCGCTGGGTGCTGGCGATGGGCGTGTGCGCGTCCTCCGGCGGCATGTTCAACAACTACGCGGTGGTTCAGGGCGTGGACCACATCGTGCCGGTGGACATGTACCTGCCCGGCTGCCCGCCGCGGCCGGAGATGCTGCTGGACGCGATTCTCAAGCTGCACGCCAAGATCCAGGACGAGCCGATGGGCCCGCAGCGGGCCGCGCTCCGCGCCGGGCAGCGAACCGAACTGGTGCCCTCGTCGATCAAGTACGCGAAGAAGTGATCCGGGATGTCCGAAGAGAAACCAGTACCCGGCGGCGAGCAGTCCAGCGCCGATCGTCCGGAAGGCGGGCTCGAGCCACAGGGCGCGCGCCCGGCGCAGCCGGTGGTCGCGGGCCGGGCGCGGGCCGGGATGTTCGGTGTCCACGACAGCGGGGACACCTCCGGCTACGGCGGCCTCCGGCTGCCTGCCTACACCGCGCCCCCGGCCGAACGGCCCTACGGCGGCTGGTTCGACGAGTTCGCGGACCAGTTTTTCGCCGCACTGGGCGAAAACGGCGTCCCGGCCGAGGCGGTCCAGCAGATCACCGTCGACCGCGACGAGATCACGCTGTACATCGACCGGGAGCATCTGGTGCAGGCGTGCCGGATCCTGCGCGACGACGCGGGGCTGCGCTTCGAACTGTGCAGCTCGGTGTCCGGTGTGGACTACGGCCCGGACGTGCCGCAGCGGCTGCATTCGGTGTACCACCTGACTTCCATGACCTACCGCCGGCGCGTCCGGCTCGAGGTCACCCTCGACATCGAGGATCCGCACCTGCCCTCGGTGGTCGAGGTGTACCCGACCGCCGACTGGCAGGAACGGGAGGCCTACGACATGTTCGGCATCGTCTACGACGGCCATCCAGCGCTCACCCGGATCCTGATGCCGGACGACTGGGACGGCTTCCCCCAGCGCAAGGACTACCCGCTCGGCGGGATCCCGGTGGAGTACAAGGGTGCGGAGATCCCACCGCCCGATCAGCGGAGGTCGTATTCATGAGCACGCCGAAGCACTTTTCACCGCTGGAGGCGCGATGAGCACGCCGAAGCACTCCTTACCGCTGGAGGCGCGATGAGCACCGAATACGCGGAATCGCGGGAGACCACCGAAGGCCGGGTCTACCACGTCAGCGGTGGCGACTGGGACGACGTGCTCACCGACGCCCAGCACGACGAGCGCATGGTCATCAACATGGGCCCGCAGCACCCGTCCACGCACGGCGTGCTCCGGCTCGTGCTGGAACTGGAGGGCGAGACCGTCACCCAGCTCCGGTCGGTGATCGGCTACCTGCACACCGGGATCGAGAAGAACACCGAGTACCGCACCTGGACCCAGGGCGTCACCTTCGTGACGCGGATGGACTACCTGTCGCCGTTGTTCAACGAACTGGGCTACTGCCTGGCGGTGGAAAAGCTGCTGGGCGTGGAAGTGCCCAAGCGGGCGCAGTTGATCCGGGTGCTGCTGTGCGAGATCAACCGGATCGGCTCACACCTGGTCTACATCGCCACCGGCGGGATGGAACTCGGCGCGACCACCGCGATGACGCTCGGGTTCCGGGAACGCGAAGAAGTGCTGCACCTGCTGGAGTTCCTCACCGGGCTGCGGATGAACCACGCGTTCATCCGCCCGGGCGGGGTCGCGCAGGATCTGCCGACCGACGGGCTCACGAAGATCGACGAGTTCGTCAAGGTGATGGAAAAGCGCCTTCCCTTGTACGACAAGCTGTTCACCGGTCAGCCGATCTGGCGCAACCGGCTCAAGGGCGTCGGCTACCTGCCGGTGGACGCGTGCCTGGCGCTCGGCGTCACCGGCCCGATCCTGCGCTCGGCCGGGCTGCCGTGGGACCTGCGCAAGGTGGAGCCGTACTCGTCCTACGACGAGTTCGAGTTCGACATTCCCACCTCGACGGAAGCGGACTGCTGGGCGCGGTACCTGTGCCGCGTCGAGGAGATGCACCAGTCGCTGCGGATCATCAAGCAGGTGGCGAAGCGGCTCGCCGAGCCCGGCCCGGTGATGGTGGCGGACAAGAAGATCGCGTGGCCGGCGCAGCTGTCGATCTCCAGTGACGGCATGGGCAACTCGCTGGAGCACGTCAGGAAGATCATGGGCCAGTCGATGGAATCGCTGATCCACCACTTCAAGCTGGTGACCGAGGGCTTCAAGGTGCCGCCGGGGCAGGTGTACGCGCCGGTCGAGTCGCCGCGCGGGGAGCTGGGTTTCCACGTCGTGTCCGACGGTGGCACCCGGCCGATGCGGGTGCACGTGCGGGAACCGAGTTTCGTGAACCTGCAGTCGATGCCGGCGATGTCCGAAGGCGGGCTGGTGGCGGACGTCATCGCCGCCGTCGCCTCGATCGACCCCGTGATGGGGGGAGTGGACCGTTGACCACAACCGAGATCTTCGACGCCGACATCGTGGCGAAGGCGGAGAACCTGATCGGCCGGTACCCGCAGTCGCGGTCGGCGCTGCTGCCGCTGCTGCACCTCGTGCAGTCGGTGCAGGGATATGTGAGCCAGGAGGGCATCGCGTTCTGCGCCATGCAGCTCGACCTGTCCGAGGCCGAGGTCAGCGCGGTCGCCACGTTCTACACGATGTACAAGCGCCGCCCGTGCGGTGAGCACCTGGTGAGCGTCTGCACGAACACGTTGTGCGCCGCGCTCGGCGGGGACGCGATCTACAAGAAGCTGAGCGAGCACCTGGGAGTCGGCCACGAGGAGACCGCCGGCGAGCCGGGAGAGACGGGCTCGATCACCCTCGAACACGCGGAATGCCTTGCCGCGTGCGACCTCGGGCCGGTGCTGCAGGTCAACTACGAGTACTACGACAACCAGTCGGAGGAATCGGCCCTCGAACTCGTGGAAGCCTTGCAGCGCGGGGAAAAGCCCGCGCCGACGCGGGGCGCGCCGCTGACCGACTTCAAGGGCGCGGAGCTGCAGCTCGCCGGGTTCTTCCCGGAGGACGAGGAAACGTACCGGTCCCATGTGGACGGTCCGTCGCAGGCGGTGGAAACCGTGCGCGGGGCCCGGATCGCGGCCGACCGCGGCTGGACGGCTCCCGTGATGGAGGACGTCGCACTGCCGGAGGTGGAGAAGAAATGACAGACCCACTGACGCCGGTACTCACCAAGCGCTGGCTTTCGCCGAACTCGTGGCGGCTGGAGACCTATGAGCAGCTCGAGGGCTACACGGCGATCCGGAAAGCGCTCGCGGGCACCCCGGAGCAGCTCGTCCAGCTGATCAAGGACGCGGGCCTGCGCGGCCGCGGCGGCGCGGGTTTCCCGGCAGGCGTGAAATGGTCGTTCATGCCGCCGAACGAGGACAAACCGCATTACCTCGTGATCAACGCGGACGAGGGCGAACCGGGCACCTGCAAGGACATTCCGCTGATGATGGCGGACCCGCACTCGCTGATCGAGGGCTGCATCATCGCCTCGTACGCGATGCGCTCGCACCACTGCTTCATCTACGTGCGCGGCGAGGCGCTGCACTGCATCCGCCGGCTGAACGCGGCGGTGCGCGAGGCGTACGGTGCCGGGTACCTCGGCGACAACATCCTCGGCTCCGGCTTCGGTCTCGACATCACGGTGCACGCCGGCGCGGGCGCGTACATCTGCGGTGAGGAGACAGCGCTGCTGGATTCGCTGGAGGGGCGCCGCGGCCAGCCGCGGCTCAAGCCGCCGTTCCCGGCCGCGGCCGGTCTCTACGCCGCGCCGACCACGGTGAACAACGTCGAGACCATCGCGAGCGCGCCGTACATCGTGAACGCGGGCTCGGACTGGTTCCGCAAGATGGGCCGCGAGAAGTCGCCCGGCCCGAAGATCTACTCGATCTCCGGGCACGTCGAGCTGCCCGGCCAGTACGAGGCCCCGCTGGGCACCACGCTGCGCGAGCTGCTCGAGCTGTGTGGGGGCATGAAGGACGGCATCCCGCTGAAGTTCTGGACGCCGGGTGGTTCGTCCACGCCGATGTTCACCGCGGAGCACCTCGACATCCCGCTGGACTTCGAGGGCGCGGCCGAGGCCGGGTCGATGCTCGGCACCACGGCGGTGCAGGTCTTCAACGAGACCGTGTCGGTGCCGTGGGCCGTGATGAAGTGGACGCAGTTCTACGAGCACGAGTCCTGCGGCAAGTGCACACCGTGCCGCGAGGGCACGTACTGGCTGGCGCAGATCCTGGAGCGGATGGTCGAGGGGCACGGCACGGAGTCGGACATCGACACCCTGCTCGACGTCTGCGACAACATCCTCGGCCGCTCGTTCTGCGCGCTCGGTGACGGCGCGGTCAACCCGATCACCAGTGGCATCAAGTACTTCCGCGACGAGTTCCTCGCACTGTGTGAGAGCAACAAGCGCGAGTTGGTGGGAGCACAGGCATGACGATGGCGCCAAGTCAGAAGGACACCGAGCCGAAGTCCGATCCGGTTCCGGAGGGGCACGTCAAGCTCACGATCGACGGCGAGGAGGTCATCGCGCCGAAGGGTGAGCTGCTGATCCGCACCGCCGAACGGCTGGGCACCGTGATCCCGCGGTTCTGTGACCACCCGCTGCTCGACCCGGCCGGTGCCTGCCGGCAGTGTCTCGTCGAGGTCGAGATGGGCGGGCGGCCGATGCCGAAGCCGCAGGCCTCCTGCACGATGACCGTCGCCGACGGGATGGTCGTCAAAACGCAGCTGACCTCGGCCGTGGCGGACAAGGCGCAGCAGGGCGTGATGGAGCTGCTGCTGATCAACCACCCGCTGGACTGCCCGATCTGCGACAAGGGCGGTGAATGCCCGCTGCAGAACCAGGCGATGGCGCACGGGCGGGCCGAATCGCGGTTCGTGGACAAGAAGCGGACGTTCCCCAAGCCGCTGCCGATCTCGACGCAGGTGCTGCTCGACCGCGAACGTTGCGTGCTGTGCCAGCGCTGCACCCGGTTCTCCGCGCAGATCGCCGGCGACCCGTTCATCGACCTGCTGGAGCGCGGCGCGCATCAGCAGATCGGTACGGCTGAGACAGCGGATGTGCTGGATCTGGCTTCTCGCACGTCTTCCGGGCAGCCGTTCCAGTCGTACTTCTCCGGCAACACGATCCAGATCTGCCCGGTGGGCGCGCTGACGTCGGCGCAGTACCGGTTCCGGTCCCGGCCGTTCGACCTCGTGTCCTCGCCGAGCGTGTGCGAGCACTGCTCGTCGGGCTGCGCGGAGCGCACGGACTTCCGGCGCGGCAAGGTGACGCGCAAGCTCGCGGGCAACGACCCCGAGGTCAACGAGGAGTGGATCTGCGACAAGGGCCGCTTCGCGTTCCGGTACGCGGCGGCCGAGAGCCGGATCCGGCGTCCGTTGGTCCGGGACGTCGCGGGCGTGCTGCAGGAAGCCTCGTGGACAGAGGCGCTGCGGACGGCGGCCGAAGGGCTGAAGCGGGCGCGTGACTCGCACGGTGTCGGCGTACTCGCGGGCGGGCGGCTGACATTCGAAGACGCGTACGCGTACGGCAAGTTCGCGCGAGTTGCCTTGCGTACCAACGACATCGACTTCCGGGCGCGGGCGCATTCGGACGAGGAGCTGGCGTTCCTCGCCGGTCGCGTCGTCGGCACCACCCCGGAGAACGGTGTCACCTTCGCGGCGTTGGAAGCCGCACCGGCGGTGCTGACCGTGGCGTTCGAGCCGGAGGAGGAGGCGCCGATCGTCTTCCTGCGGCTGCGCAAGGCGGCCCGGAAGCGCGGCGCCAAGATCGTCCACTTGGGACAGTGGACCACTTCCTCGGTGCGCAAGACCTATGGCGAACTCCTTGCCTGCACGCCAGGCACGGAGCCGTCAGCGCTCGACGCGCTCGCGGACCACGCCCCGGATCTGCACAGCGCGCTCGGCGCGGAAGGCGCGGTGATCCTGGTCGGCGAACGGGCGGCCGAGGTGCCGGGCCTGTTCGCGGCGGTGGACAAACTGTCCACGCGCACCGGCGCGAAGGTCGCGTGGATCCCGCGCCGGGCGGGTGAGCGCGGAGCGCTCGAAGCGGGCGCGGCGCCCACGTTGTTGCCCGGCGGGCGTCCGGTCACCGACGAAGGCGCCCGTGCGGAGGTCGAATCCGCTTGGGGTGTAACGATTTCTTCGTCCCCAGGGCGCGACACCAGCGGCATTCTGGCCGCTGCGGTCGACGGCTCGCTGAGCGGCCTCGTGGTCGGCGGTGTCGATCCGAACGACCTGCCCGACCCGGCGCTCGCGCGGCGTGCCCTGGAGGCGGCCGATTTCGTGGTCAGCCTGGAGCTGCTGCCGAGCGAGGTCACCGAGCGCGCGGACGTGGTCCTGCCGATCGCGCCCGATGTCGAAAAGGCGGGCAGCTACCTGAACTGGGAAGGCCGCCGCCGCGCCTTCGACATCACGCTGGAAAACACCGGAGCGCTGGGAGACGGCCGGGTCCTGGACACGCTGGCCGTGGAGATGGACGCGGACCTGTTCACCCAGACGCCCGCCGCCGCGTACGGCGACTTCGCCCGGCTCGGCTCGGTTGCGCCTGGTCGCGGCTTCACCGCGCCGGCCACCAAGGTGTCCGCGACACCGCCGGCCGCAGGCGAAGCCCGGCTGGCCACCTGGCGGCAGCTGCTGGACAACGGTTCGCTCCAGATCGACGAGCCACACCTCGCAGGCACCGCGCGCAAGGTCGTCGCGCGCGTGTCCGCGGAAGCGGCGAGAAGGCTGGGCGACACGGTGACGGTTTCGACCGAGAGCGGTGAGATCACGCTGCCGGTCGAGGTGGCGGACGTGCCCGAGGGTGTCGTCTGGCTGCCCGCGAATTCCGAAGGCTCGGCCGTGCGCGCGACGCTCGGCGCGGGACATGGGTCTGTGGTGTCGATCCGCGGAGGTGTGCGGTGACGGGATTCCTCGCGCAGGCGCCGGAGCAGCTGACCAGGGCCGAACTGCTCGCCGACGACCCGTGGTGGCTGATCCTGCTCAAGGCCGTCGTGATCCTGCTGATCGGGCCGATCCTGACGATCTTCCTGATCGTCTGGGAGCGCAAGGCCGTCGGCCGGATGCAGAACCGGCCGGGCCCCAACCGGGTCGGCCCCGGCGGGTACCTGCAGTCGCTGGCGGATGCGATCAAGCTCCCGTTCAAGGAGCAGATCATCCCGGACACCGCCGACCGCAAGGTGTACTTCCTCGCGCCGGTGATCGCCGTGGTGCCCTCGCTGATCGCGCTCGCCGCGATCCCGTTCGGGCCCGAGGTGTCGATCTTCGGGCAGCGCACGGTGCTGCAGCTGGTGGATCTGCCGGTCGGCGTGCTGGTGATCCTCGCCTGCTCGTCGGTGGGGGTGTACGGGATCGTGCTCGCCGGCTGGTCCTCGGGCTCGCCGTACCCGCTGCTCGGCGGGCTGCGGTCGGCGGCACAGGTGATCTCGTACGAGATCGCGATGGGCCTGTCGATCGTCGCGGTGGTGCTGTACGCGCAGTCGCTCTCGACCGGTGACATCGTGCAGGCGCAGTCGAGCGGCTGGTACTTCTACCTGCTGCTGCCCAGTTTCGTGATCTACCTGATCTCGATGGTCGGCGAGACCAACCGCGCGCCTTTCGACCTGCCAGAGGCGGAGTCGGAGCTGGTCGGCGGGTTCCACACCGAGTACTCGTCGATGAAGTTCGCGATGTTCTTCCTCGCCGAGTACGTGAACATGGTGATCGTCTCGGCGTTCTGCACGACGCTGTTCCTCGGCGGCTGGATGTTCCCGTTCGTCGGGCTGGACTCGCCGCTGAACAAGGGCTGGCTGCCGATCATCTGGTTCGCGATCAAGCTGTTCGCGCTGTTGTTCGGGTTCATCTGGCTGCGCGGCACGCTGCCGCGATTCCGCTACGACCAGTTCATGAAGCTGGGCTGGAAGGTGCTGGTGCCGGCCAACCTGGTGTGGATCGTGATCGTCTCGGCGATCCGCGCGCTGCGGCACCAGAACGGCGGACTGTCGACTTCGCAGATCGTCATCGGCGTGGTGATCGTGGCCGTGGTGGCGATCGCGGTCGCGCTGCTGGTGCCCGACCGGCGCCCGCCGGAGGACGACCGGGTACCGATCACCGGTGGCGGATATCCGCTGCCGCCACTGGATTTGAAGGTGCCGCAGGTGCCGGACCGCAACGCCGCGAAGAGGAAGGGCCGTCGCCGGGTCAAGGCTGCCGGCGAACCCGCCCAGGTTGGGAGTTCCGATGGGAATGTTTGATCCTCTCAAGGGTTTCGGGGTCACCTTCTCGATGATGTTCAAGAAGGTGGCGACCGAGGAGTACCCGGAGGCCGGAGCGCCTGCCGCGCCGCGTTACCACGGGCGGCACCAGCTCAACCGGCACCCGGACGGGCTGGAGAAGTGCGTCGGCTGCGAGCTGTGCGCGTGGGCCTGCCCGGCGGACGCGATCTTCGTCGAAGGCGGGGACAACACCGAGGAAGCGCGGTATTCGCCGGGCGAGCGGTACGGCGCGGACTACCAGATCAACTACCTGCGCTGCATCGGCTGCGGGTTGTGCATCGAGGCCTGTCCCACTCGGTCGCTGACGATGATCAACTTCTACGAGATCGCCGACGACGACCGGCAGCGGCTCATCTACACCAAGGAAGATCTGCTCGCCCCGCTCCTGCCGGGTATGGAGCAGCCGCCGCACCCGATGCGCCTCGGCGACGACGAGCAGGACTACTACGTCAACGGTCCCGAACTCGCGCGAGGCCGCGGCGTCCCGGCGGGCGAAACGGTCGAGACCGCGCACGAGCAGGTGATCTCATGACCGGCTCGATGCTCGCCGACGAGGCCTTCGCGCGGCGTGCGCCATTCCCGGCGGTGCGCGCGTCATTCCCGGCGTTGCGCGCGCCGCGGCGGTCGACCACGGTGTCGGCGGCGGTGCCCATTGCGGCAGTGTCTGATGCGGCAGTGCCTTATGCGGCAGTGTCTGATGCGGCGGTGCCCGTTGCGGCAGTGCCTTATGCGGCGGTGTCCATAACGGCGGTGCCTTATGCGGCAGTGTCCATTGCGGCGGTGTCCATTGTGGAGGTGGCCTCATGATCGGGGCAACGAGCACGCTGGTGCTCGCGCAGGCGGTGAACCAGAGCACCTCGGTCGGCGAGGCCGTCGCGTTCTGGATCCTCGGCCCGGTCGCGCTGCTCGGCGCGCTCGGCCTGATCTTCGCCCGCAGCGCGATGCACTCCGCGCTCTTCCTGGCGATGACGATGTTCTCCCTCGGCGTGCTGTACATGGTGCAGCAGGCGCCGTTCCTCGGCTTCACGCAGATCATCGTCTACACCGGCGCGATCATGATGCTGTTCCTGTTCGTGCTGATGCTGGTCGGCAGGGAAAGCTCCGACTCCGTGGTCGAAGTCCTTCGCGGGCAACGGCTCTGGGGCGGCATCCTCGGTATCGGCATCGCCGGGCTGATCGCGACCGCGCTGATCCGGGCACTGGACAACGTGCCACCGGCCACCCCGCCGAACGGCGGCGCCGGCGGCCTCGGCCGCCTGATCTTCACCGATTACCTGTTCCCGTTCGAGCTCACCTCCGCGCTGCTGATCACCGCCGCGCTGGGCGCGATGGTGCTGGCGTTCACCGAGAAACGCAGCCGTCGCACGCAGAAGGAACTCGTCGAAGCCCGGTTCCGCGGCGAGTACGAGCGCATGTCGCCGAAGCCCGGTCCCGGTGTTTTCGCGACCTCCCATTCGGTGATGACCCCGGCACTGCTGCCGGACGGCACGGTGGCGAAGGACTCGCTGTCCGCGATCATCGAGTCCACCCCGACGGCCCAGCTCGAGGCCGAGCGGAAGGTGGTCGAGGGCACCGAACCCCATCCGGACGCGCACGCGCTGAAGGGATCCACGGAATGACACCGACGTACTACCTGTTGCTTTCGGCCCTCCTGTTCTCGATCGGCGCGGTCGGCGTACTGGTGCGGCGCAACGCGATCGTCGTGTTCATGTGCATCGAGCTGATGCTCAACGCGGTGAACCTGTCCCTGGTCACGTTCGCCCGGATCAACGGCTCCCTCGACGGCCAGGTGATGGCCTTCTTCGTGATGGTCGTCGCCGCCGCGGAGGTCGTGGTCGGACTGGCGATCATCATGTCGATCTTCCGCACCCGGCGTTCGGCCTCGGTCGACGACACCAACCTGCTCAAGTACTGAAAGGCTTCACCGCCGGCTCCCCTCCACTTCCGTGGCGGAGGCGCTGCGCGCCGCAGAAAGGATCTAAGTGATCGCATCATCGTGGCTGCTGGTCGCGTTCCCGGCCCTGGGCGCGCTGATCCTGCTGGCGGGCGGGAAGCGCACGGACGCTTGGGGCCATCTGCTCGGCTGTGCGACCGTCATCGCCTCCTTCGTCTACGGTCTCGTGCTGTTCTTCGGCAGCGACGGCAAACCGGCCGACACGAAGTTCTACTCGTGGTTCCCGGTCGGAAACCTCACCGTGGACTTCGGCTTCCGGATCGACGCGCTGTCGCTGGTCTTCGTCCTGCTGATCACCGGGGTCGGCTCGCTGATCCACATCTATTCGATCGGCTACATGTCCGAGGACGTCAACCGGCGCCGTTTCTTCGGGTATCTGAACCTGTTCGTGGCCTCCATGCTGGTTCTGGTGCTGGGCAACAACTTCATCACCCTCTACCTCGGGTGGGAGGGCGTCGGTCTCGCCTCGTACCTGCTCATCGGGTGGTACACGGACCGGCCGTCGGCCGCGACCGCGGCGAAGAAGGCCTTCCTGATGAACCGGGTCGGCGACGTCGGCCTGGCGCTCGCGATCTTCCTGATGTTCAAGTACCTCGGCACCGTGACCTACGCTGGCGTGTTCGCGAACATCGGCCACGCGCCGGCCGGCGTGATCACCGCGATCGCCATCCTGCTGCTGCTCGGCGCCTGCGGTAAGTCCGGCCAGTTCCCGTTGCAGGCCTGGCTGCCCGACGCGATGGAAGGTCCGACCCCGGTGTCGGCCCTCATCCACGCCGCGACGATGGTGACCGCCGGGGTGTACCTGGTCGCCCGGTCGAACCCGATCTTCAACGAGACCGAGAGCGGCAGGCTGATCGTCACCCTGGTCGGTGCAGTGACGCTGCTGATCGGGTGCATCATCGGCTGCGCCTACGACGACATCAAGAAGGTGCTCGCCTATTCGACGGTGAGCCAGATCGGCTACATGATGCTGGCCGTCGGGCTCGGCCCGCTCGGCTACGCGCTGGGCATCATGCACCTGCTGACGCACGGTTTCTTCAAGGCGGGCCTCTTCCTCGGCGCCGGCTCGGTCATGCACGCGATGAACGACGAAGTCGACATGCGCAAGTTCGGCGGGCTGTACAAGCGGATGCCGATCACGTTCGTCACGTTCGGCCTCGGTTACCTCGCACTCATCGGTTTCCCCTTCCTGTCGGGTTATTTCTCCAAGGACGCGATCATCGAGGCCGCCTTCGGTCAGGAAGGCTGGCGCGGCTGGGTGTTCGGGCTCGCCGCGATGCTGGGCGCGGCGCTGACCGCGTTCTACATGACGCGTCTGGTGCTGATGACCTTCTTCGGCAAGGAACGGTGGAAGGACATCAAGTCCAGTGACGGCCGCGACTTCCACCCGCACGAGTCCCCGTCGGTGATGACGGTGCCGATGATCTTGCTGGCGATCGGCTCCGTCGGCGCCGGGGCGTTCTTCTCACTCGGCGACCGGCTTTCGGCCTGGCTCACTCCGTCGCTGGGCGAGCTCACCGAATCCGAGCACAGTGTGCTGCCGCATTCGCTGATCCCGTGGCTGACAGTTCTCCTTTCCGCACTGGGTGTGCTTGTCGCTTGGCTCGTGGTCGGCCGCCGGGACACCCCCGTGGAGCGGCCGCAGAACGTATCCGCGGTGGTGCGGGCCGCACGCAAGGACCTGTACGGCAACGCCCTCAACGAAACCCTCGTCGCCACGCCCGGTATGTGGCTGACCCGGTTCTCGGTCTACCTGGACAGCCGGGGCGTTGACGGCGCTGTCAACGGACTGGCCGCCGCGCTCGGCGGAGGTTCCGGGCGACTACGCCGATTGCAGACAGGTTTCGTCCGTTCCTACGCGCTTTCCATGCTGGCCGGTTCGTTCGTACTGGTCGCGGCCCTGTTGTTGGTGAGGTTCTCATGACCTGGGTACTGGCCCTCATCCTGCTGCCGCTGGTCGGCGCACTGGTCCTTTGTGGACTGCGAAAGAACGATCGGACCGCGATGACGGTCGCGCTCGTCTTTTCGATCCTCGAGTTCCTGCTGATCATCCCGACGTGGGCGAGCTATCACCCGAGCGGCGCCCGGCTGCAGCAGACGACGACGATGGACTGGATCCCGAGCTTCGGTGTCCACATCTCCTTCGGTGTCGACGGCATCGCGCTGATCATGATCGCGGTGATCACCTTCCTGGTGCCCATCGTGATCGGTGCGCTGGGCACCGCCGACAAGCTGCCGGAAGGCCGCAGCGCCGGCGGGTACCTCGCGTTGATCCTGGTGCAGCAGGCGCTGACCATCGCGGTGTTCGCCGCGACCGACGTGTTCGTGTTCTACGTGCTGTTCGAGATCATGCTGATCCCGATGTACTTCCTGATCGGCGGCTACGGCGGCGCGAACCGGCAGTACGCGGCGGTGAAGTTCTTCCTGTACTCCTTTCTGGGCGGGCTGATCATGCTGGCCTCGGCGATCGGCGCGTACTCGCTCGCCGCGGACAAGCTGGGGCACGGCACATTCGACTGGGCCACCCTCGTCACCGTGGTGCGGGATGCCCCGACCGGCACGCAGATCTGGCTGTTCCTCGGCTTTTTCCTCGCCTTCGCCATCAAGGCACCGCTGGTGCCGTTCCACACCTGGCTGCCGGACGCGGCCGGCGAGGCACCCATCGGCGTGGCGGTGCTGATCGTCGGCGTGCTCGACAAGGTGGGCACCTTCGGCTTCCTGCGCTACTGCCTGCCGATGTTCCCCGCCGCGAGCAAGGCGCTCGCGCCGCTGGTGCTGGTGCTGGCCGTGATCGGTGTGCTCTACGGCTCGATCCTCGCGGCCGGCCAGCAGGATATGAAGCGGTTCGTGGCCTACGTTTCCATTGCTCACTTCGGGTTCATCGCGCTGGGCATCTTCGCGTTCACCCAGCAGGCCACCGTGGGCTCGGTGACCTACATGCTCAACCACAGCCTCGCGACCGGGATGCTGATCGTGGTGCTGGGCCTGGTGATCGCGCGCGGTGGCTCGACGCGGATCTCGGATTACGGCGGTATGTACAAGGTGACTCCTCTGCTGGGTGGGATGTTGCTGCTCGCGGGACTGTCCACTTTGTCCTTGCCGGGGACCAACTCCTTCGTGAGTGAGTTCCTGGTACTGCTGGGTTCGTTCGAGACCCAGCCGGTGTACGCGATCCTCGCGACCTTGGGCATGGTGCTCGCCGCGGCCTACGTGCTGTGGCTGTACCAGCGGATCATGACCGGGCCGGTCCGGGGCGACGCGCTTGTCGGCGCCGGTGGCGGCCCAGGTACGGCTATCGCGCCGGAACTGGGCGCGCGCAAGGCAATCAAGGATCTCGGCGGTAAGGAGCTGGCGATCCTGATCCCGATGGTCGTGCTGATCATCGGACTCGGGTTCTATCCGAAACCGGTGCTGGACACGGTGGGACCGTCGGTGGACGCCACCCTTTCGGCCATCCAGGGAGGACAGGCGAAGTGATCCAGGTTCTGGCCCAGCAAGGGCAGATCGCGACGCCGCAGATCGAGTACGCGGCTGTGTTGCCGGTGCTGATCGTGCTCGCGGCGGGCTGCGTCAGCGTGCTGTTCGAGGCATTCCTGCCGCGGCACATGCGCTGGCCGGGGCAGGTTGTGCTGAGCCTGCTGGCCGTTGTCGCCGCCGGTGTCTCGCTCGTGATCTACGTGAGCAGTTCGCCGAAGGCCGGACTGACCACGTTCGCCGGGGCGATCTCGGTGGACAAGCCGGCGTTGTTCCTCTGGGGCACGCTGCTGGCACTGGCACTCGGCGCGGTGCTGCTGATCGCGGACCGTTCCGTCGAACCCGGCGGCGCGTTCGTGGCACAGGCATCGATCCGGCCCGGCACGTTCCAGGACCGGGCCCAGGTCGGCTCGACCGGGATGCAGACCGAGGTGTTTCCGCTGACGCTGTTCGCGCTCGGCGGCATGATGACGTTCTGCGCGGCGAACGACCTGCTGACCATGTTCATCGCGCTGGAAGTGCTGAGCCTGCCGCTCTACCTGATGTGTGGGCTCGCGCGGCGGCGGCGCCTGCTGTCGCAGGAGTCGGCCGTCAAGTACTTCCTGCTCGGTGCCTTCTCGTCGGCGTTCTTCCTTTACGGGCTGGCGCTGCTCTACGGCTACGCGAACTCGGTGAAGCTCGCCGACATCGCGCACGCCGCCGCCGGCTCGGACCGCTCCGACGCGCTGCTGTTCGCCGGGATGGGCTTGCTGGTCGTCGGGCTGTTGTTCAAGGGTTCGGTGGGGCCGTTCCACACCTGGACTCCGGACGTCTACCAGGGTGCGCCGACTCCGGTGACCGCGTTCATGGCCGCCTGCACGAAGGTGGCCGCGTTCGGCGGGATCCTGCGGGTGCTGACCGTCGGGTTCGAATCGACGAGCTGGGAATGGCGCGGGGTGCTGTGGGCCGTCGCGATCCTTTCGATGGCGATCGGCGCCGTGCTCGGGCTGACGCAGACCGACGTGAAGCGCATGATCGCCTACTCCTCGATCGCGCACGCCGGCTTCCTGCTCGTCGGGACGCTGGCGATGACCGAGCAGGGCTTGTCCGGCACGCTGTTCTATTTGCTGGCCTACGGTTTCACCACGCTGGCCGCCTTCGGTGTTGTCTCGCTCGTGCGGGACTCTTCCGGTGAGGCGACACATTTGTCGGCGTGGGCCGGGCTGGCCAAGCGATCTCCGGTGCTGGCCGGCGTGTTCACCTTCCTGTTGCTCGCGCTCGCCGGTATCCCGTTGACGAGTGGCTTCGTCGGGAAGTTCGTCGTGTTCTCGGCAGCGCTGCGGGACGGGATGGCGCCGCTCGTGGTGATCGCGCTCGTGTTCAGCGCTGTCGCGGCGTTCTTCTACCTGCGCGTGGTGGTGCTGATGTACTTCTCGCAGCCGGCGGCCGACGGGCCGACCGTGACCGTGCCGGGCGCCTTCACAACGGCGGCGATCACGCTCGGGGTGATCATCACCCTGCTGCTCGGTGTGGTGCCTTCGTTCGCGCTCGGCTGGGCCGGGGCGGGCTCGTTCGCCTTCTGACGGTTTTTCCAGTTCTGCCAAGGGAAACGGCAGTCGGCCGGTCTCGGTGAGGTGGCGCAGCTTTTGCAGGTGCCGCCTCGCCAGGCCGTGACTGCGGGCTTCTTCGAACATGCCGCGGATCTCGCTGTTGGCCGCGCGGCGGTTGGGTTTGGTTTTCGGAGTCATGCTTCGAGTCTGCCTGATTCGGGGCGGGACGTGGGAAACAGAATTGGATTCTGGGGATAACTGGGTGGGTGTGGATAACCTCGCCGTTTCCGGGATTTGGGGTTGACGGCGCGCGCGACTTGGACTGACAGTGGGTTGGTGGCCGGCGCGGGTGGCGAGCACGCGTCGGAACGATAGGAGCGCCGAGGTCAGCGGCGAACGCACCAACTTGTTCGGTCATACGGCGATTTTGGGGCTACGGCGGCGTGCGCGGCGACACGCTGGCTGGAGCGCCCGAGACATCGGCGGGTTCTTGACAGCTCTACCGGCGCGGCAGGCACCCGCCGGGGAATACCGACGCGCCGACGGGCGTGGCAGAACACTGATGGGTGCGGCGAAAAGGCCGACAGGCGCGGCAAAACACTGGAGGAGTGATGAAACAAGACGGAGAAACATCGACGGGTGTCGCCAAAACGGCGACTGGCGTCACAAACATGCGACCGGGAACGGCTGTCATGCGGACTGGAGGGGAGAAAACACCGATGTAGCGCAGGAAAAGGCGATGGATGCGGTGAAAACGGCGACCTGGCGTGGCAAACACGCGTCAGGGTCGGCCGACGCGCGACGGAGCTGCGAGCATTCCGGCCGGGCCAGTGAGGCCGACACGTCCACCCACTCAAACTGAACTGATCACTTGGGCTTTCTGCCACTCGGCCAACCGTCGCCAGCACGTCGCGCCCGGCGCATCGAGCAGCTTGGTGGGCAGCAACCGGTCCCCCGGATCGCTGTACGCAGCAGATACAGAATGCCCTCCAAGCCGGCCCGATCATCACCACGCTTGCGACCGGGTACCGGAAACGCGGCTGCGGCAACGGAATCAGCGGTCCCAACCGCGCCACAACTCGTCAGTCACGCCGGACGCACGAAGGCGGACGCCGAGGCGGACGCGCCAAGGCGGACGGGGACCCGGTGAGGAAGGGGGTTACGCGGAAACGGCGGCGTGTTTGGCGGCGGAGAGTTCGCGGCTGTTGCTGATCAGCTGCTCGGCGATTTCGTCTATGCAGGCGGTGAAATCACGGTCCTTGGTCTCGTCCCAGCTCGCCAGGGACTCCAGCAGCCACACGCGCCACGCCGTCACCAGGCGGCCGAACGTCTCCGTGCCGAAACCGGTGAAACGGAAGTGCCCTTCGGCCTCCGCGAGGTAGCCCATGTCGACCAACTGCCGTGCGGTGGGCTCGAAAATGCCCGCCGGAACCTCGGTCCGCTCGGCCAGTTCGTGCAGCGTCGCGGAGCCGTCGTCCACGCTGTGCCGGTACACCTGCACCAGCATCCAGCCCTGCGCGTGAGTCAGTGGTACGCCCGAGCGTGCGAGGATCGCCGGGCCCGGGTCGGCCTTTCGCTTGCGCCACACCGCGGCCACGACTTTTTCCAGTTCCTGCCGCGAATCCCCGGAGCCCGGTTCCGAGAAACCAGTGCTGCCCGCAGCCACGGCCTTCGTCGAATCGCGGAGCGGAACCTCCTTCAAGAACAGTGCCACAACGAAAGACAGGATGCCGATCGGTGTGGCCACCAGGAACATCGTCTGGATGGCGTCCACATAGGACGGAACAGTGGGCACCGCGGGTAGCTGGTTGGTGAAGATCGTGCCGAACACGGCCACCCCGAAGGAGCTGCCCATCGTCCGCAGGAAGCTCACGCCCGACGTCGCCACGCCCAGATCGTCGTAGTCCGCGGTGTTCTGCACGACGATTGTCGGTACCTGCATACAACAACCGAGCCCGAGGCCGAGCACGATCATGTACCCGGAGGCGACCCAGAAACTCGTATTGACGTCCAAATTGGACAGCAAAAACAAACCCAGCGCCATCACCAGCGAGCCGGCCAGCGGGAAGATCTTGTACCGCCCGGTGCGGCTGATCACGACACCGCTGGACAGCGTGGTGATCATCAGTCCGATGATCAGCGGCAGCATCCGGAGCCCGGACTCCGTCGCGCTGGCGCCCTGCACCCGTTGCAGATACGTGGGCAGGTACGTGATCCCGCCGAGCATTGCGAAGCCGACGACGAAACTCAGGATGCCAGCGACCGTGAACACCCTGCCGCGGAACAGCCGCATCGGCAGCATCGGCTCCGCCGCCCGCTGTTCCACCAGCACGAACAGCGCCAGCAGTATCACCGAGCCGACGGCCAACCCGATGACCGTCGGCGAAGCCCATGGGTACTCCGTGCCACCCCAGCTCGTGAACAGCGTCAAGCCCGTCGACGCCAGAGCGATCAGCAAAATCCCCAGATAGTCGATCCGCGGTTTCAAAGTGCTCTTGACCGACGGCAGCGCCGCCGCGGCGATCACCACCACCAGCACCCCGAGCGGGATGTTGACGTAGAACGCCCACCGCCAACTCAGATGATCGACGAACAGCCCGCCCAGCAACGGGCCGACCACGGTGGCGACGCCGAACATCGCGCCGATCGCGCCCTGGTACTTCCCGCGCTCCCGCAGCGGCACCACGTCGGCGATCACCGCGGACGACGTGACCATCAGCCCGCCACCGCCGAGGCCTTGCACGGCGCGGAATGCGATCAGCCAGACCATCGAATCGGCCCAGCCGGAGAAGAACGAGCCGACCAGGAACAACACCACGCTGGCCAGGAACGCCTTCTTGCGGCCGAACAGGTCGCCGAACTTGCCGATCAGCACCGTCATGATCGTTTCGGCCAGCAGGTACGACGTGACGACCCACGAAAGGTGGTTCGCCCCGCCCAGATCGGCGACGATCGTCGGGAGCGCGGTGGACACGATCGTCTGGTCGAGCGCTGCCAGCAGCATCCCGAGCATGATCGCGGCGACGATGGTGTTCTGCGTCTTCCTGCTGGTCACAGGCGGAAGGCTAACCGCGTGCGCCCCCATCCCGGGCGTTCCTCACCCGATGGTGGGCGAAGCTTTGTCGTGTTCGTCACCCAGGCCCTTGGCCAACGCCCCTCGGTGGCGCTCTGCCTTGCCATTACGCTGGTGAAGACCGTGACGGAGTGCGAGAGGGCAGGGGAACGTGTCGGTTCAGGGAGGCGCCATCGAGGATCTGCGCGCGAGCGTGGGTCTGCGGATCGCCGATGAGCAACTGCTGCGCACGCTGGCGGCCGGCCTCGCCGATGTGGAGAACCTCCTGCGGGAGACCGCACGCAGCGAGGTCAAGGCGGTGCACGACGCCGCGTCCCACCTGGTCGAAGCGGGTGGCAAACGTTTTCGGCCGTTGTTCACGCTGCTGGCCGCGCAGTTCGGCAAGGGCAATCACCAGGGCGTGGTGACCGCCGCGGCGGCGGTCGAACTGGTGCATCTGGCCACGCTGTACCACGACGACGTGATGGACGAGGCGCAGATGCGCCGCGGGGCGCCCAGTGCCAACGCCCGCTGGGGCAACAACATCGCGATCCTGGCCGGCGACTACCTGTTCGCGACGGCGTCGCGGCTGGTGAGCCGGCTGGGCCCGGACGCGGTGCGGATCATCGCTGAGACGTTCGCCCAGCTGGTGACGGGCCAGATGCGCGAGACCAAGGGCAACACCGCCGGCGTCGATCCGGTCGACCACTACCTCAAGGTGATCTACGAGAAGACCGCCTGCCTGATCTCCGCGTCGGGCCGTTTCGGCGCCACGTTCTCCGGTGCCACCGAGGACCAGGTCGAACGGCTGAGCCGGCTCGGCGGCATCGTCGGCACCGCGTTCCAGATCTCCGACGACATCATCGACATCGA
>NZ_DASZWC010000027.1:0-5416 GCF_035546795.1 Amycolatopsis sp. | reverse complement strand
GTATGCCCGCCCATCGCGCCGGCCAGGCTCATCCAGCCCCGCGCCAGCTCCTCGGTCACCAGCGCGTAGCAGGGGGTGGACACCTTCAGGTCGCCATAGGGTTCGGGGATCGCGAGCCCGTAGACCCCGAGCTGTTTCATCTGCTCGATGAGCTTCTCGGGGTAGGTGTTCTCGTGCTCCAGCTCGCGTGCGACCGGCCGCACGTCGCGTTCCACGAAGTCGCGCACAGTGTCCACAATGGCCTGTTCCGCGGCGTCCAGCTCGTACATCGGTGCCTTTCTAGAGTTGGATGGACTTGATCTCGGTGAACTCGGCCATGGCGAACGTGCCCATCTCGCGGCCGATGCCCGACTGCTTGAAGCCGCCGAAGGGGGCGAGTGGGTTGAACGCGCCGCCGTTGACGTCGATCTGGCCGGTGCGGACCCGCCGCGCGAAGGCGATCGCGCGGTCCTGGTCGGCCGACCACACCGCGCCGTGCAGGCCGTAGCGGGAGTTGTTGGCGATCTCCAGCGCCTCGTCCTCGTCGCGATAGGACAGTACGGACAGCACCGGCCCGAAGATCTCTTCCTGTGCCAGCACCGAATCCGGGTGCACACCGCCGAACACGGTCGGCGCCACGAAGTGACCCACCTCGCGTCCCACCGGCGTGTCGGCGCCGCCGGTGATCAGGCGGGCACCGGCGTCGATGCCTTGCGTGATGAAGCCCCGCACACGGTCACGCTGCGCGCGCGAGACCATCGGGCCGAGCTTCGTCTTGGGGTCCAGCGGGTCGCCGGGCGTGAACCCCTCGGCGAACGTCTTCGCGAGCTCGAACGCCTGGTCCTCCAGCGCGGCCGGGACGAGCATCCTGGTCCACGCCGTGCACGTCTGCCCGCCGTTGAGGAAGGCGTTGCCGACGCCGACCTTGACCGCGGTCTCCAGGTCGGCGTCCGGCAGGATCACGTTGGCCGACTTCCCGCCCAGCTCCAGCGTGACGCGTTTGATCGCGCGCCCGGCCAGCTCGGCCACCCGCGAACCGGCCCGCACGGAACCGGTGAACGACACCACGTCGACGTCCGGGTGGGTCACGAGCGCCTCGCCGACCACCGGGCCGGTGCCGCTGACCAGGTTCACCACGCCGGCCGGGAAACCGGCTTCGTGGATGGCGTCGAAGAGATGGTAGGCCGCCAGCGGCGCGACCTCGCTCGGTTTGATGACCACGGTGCAGCCCGCCGCCAGCGCGGGCGCGAGCTTGCAGGTGATCTGGTGCAGCGGGTAGTTCCACGGCGTGATGGCGGCGACCACCCCGGCGGGCTCGCGCACGATCACCGAGTTGCCGGCGCGCTCGTCCTGTTCCTCCTCGGCGAGCAGGTCCACGTACGTCTTGACGTCGGTCTGCGGGAGGGCGGCCTGGATCCGGGTGGCCATGCGCAGCGGGGTGCCGACGTCGCGCGCGATGGTTTCGCCGATCTCCTCGGCACGTTTCGCCAGCCCGCCGAGCAGGCGGTCGAGCAGCTCCCGGCGCTCGGCGCGGGAGGTGGCGGCCCAGCCGGGGAAGGCCCGCTTCGCCGCTGTCACGGCGCGGTCGACGTCCGCCGCGGTACCCGCCGGGACGGCCGCGATCACCTCTTCGGTCGCCGGGTTCTCGACCGGGATCGTCTCGCCCCCGTCGGCGGGCGCCCAGGCCCCGTCCACATACAGCGCGGTGCGGTCAGTCACCAAAACTCCCTCGTCCTCGGCATCCGGTGGGTCCGTGGCCAACCCTACCCCGGCTCGGCGCATATTCTATAGAATCTTGCTAACCTGCCCGGATGGGCAGACCCACCGACGACCGCCAGCAGCTGAGCGAAAAAGTCGCCGCCTACATCCGCGAGGGCATCATGGCCGGGGAGTTCCGGGCCGGGGAGTTCATCCGCACCGAGCACCTGGCGCGCGAGCTCGGCGTCTCCCCCACGCCGGTGCGCGAGGCGCTGATGCTGCTGGGCAGCGAGGGGTCGGTGCGGTGGGAGCCGCGGCGCGGGTATCGCGTGGTGCCGCTGACCCCGCGCGACATCGGCGACCTGTTCGCGGTGCAGGCGTTCATCGCCGGCGAGCTGGCGGCCCGCGCCGCCGTCGTGCTGCCCGACGAGGATCTCGCCCGGCTCGACGAACTGCAGGAACTTGTCGTGGCGGCGGAAAAGGCGGGCGACGCGAAGCTCGTCGACAGGCACAACCACGAAATGCACCGCGTCATCAACAAAGCCTCGCAGTCGCACCGGATGGCGAGCCTGCTCAGCCTGACGGTGAACTACGTGCCGTTGCGCTTCTTCGGGACCATCGAAGGCTGGCCCGCCGCCTCCGCCCAAGATCACCTGCCGGTGCTCGCCGCGTTGCGGGCCCGCGATCCGGACGCGGCGCGCACGGCGATGGCCGAGCACATCCGCCATGTCGGCGAACTGCTCGTGACACACCTGAAGTCCCGCGAAATCCTGGGCTGACCGCGGCGGCCACGAGGTGCACGAACTTGTCGTAGCCCTGCCGTAGCTTGGGGCCACGCGCGGCTGGGGCCGTCGCCGGCGAAAGGAATCCGGATGAGCGAACCAAGGTGTGCCTGGGCACGGGGCTCGGAGCTGATGACGGCATACCACGACGCCGAATGGGGCCGGCCGTCGCACGACGACCGGTACCTGTTCGAGCTGCTGTTGCTCGAAGGCGCCCAGGCTGGGCTGTCCTGGTCCACCGTGCTGAACAAGCGCGAGAACTACCGCGCCGCGCTCGACGGGTTCGACGTGCACAAGATCGCGGGGTACGGGCAGCCGAAACTCGACGAGCTGATGGCCGACGCGGGTATCGTCCGCAACCGGCTCAAGGTCCGGTCCACGGTCCGCAACGCGCAGGCTTTCCTTGCCGTACAAGGCGAGTTCGGGTCCTTCGCGGAGTACCTGTGGCAGTGGACCGGGGGCGAGCCGGTGGTCAACAGCCCGCTCCCGGGGGAAGCACTGCCCGTCAGCACCCCGCTGTCCGACCGGATCAGCAAGGACCTCAAACGCCGCGGGTTCACCTTCGTGGGCACCACGATCACGTACGCCTACCTCGAAGCGGTCGGTGTGGTGGACGACCACGCCAAGGGGTGCCCGGCGAAGCCGGTCAGCCGACGGGCGGGCGGCCGAGCGGCGGGAACGGCCGCTTCGCGCCCATCGCGGTAAGCCCGACGTTGACGAACGCGCAGAACCCGAGCAGCGCGAACACCAGGATCACGTATCCGGCCGCCTTGAGCAGGTTCGCGTCACCGGTGTGCGCCGCCGCGGCGGCCAGCGCGCACGCCGCGACGACGAGCGCGACCACGGCCGGGTAGACGGCGGGCAGCCGCAGGCACGGGATCAGCAGGAACAGGAACAGGCAGCCCCAAGCGATGAAGAACAGCTGTTCCACGCCTGCCACCTGGTCGGCGGCCACCCCGTACCAGTTGTGCTGCAGGCCCAGCAGCAGCGCGCCGAGGCTGAGCCAGAACCCGGAGAAGGTCCCCGTGATGCCCGCGACGATGGTCTGCGCGAGCATCGCCGCCCACACGGTCACCACCCCGAGGTAGAGCCCGGTGCCGAACAGCACGATCGGCACCACCGCGCCCAGCGCCGTGGCCGGCACCACCCCGATCAGGGCCATGCCCAGTGCCAGTGAGCCGACCGCGAAAATCGGCAGGCCGATGATGAGCGGGTCGCCGCCCGCGCCGACCACCACCCCGGTCGGGGCAGGGGGTGCCTCACGTTCCACCATCGAGCGCACCTCGTGCGCGGTGGGTGTCGACGGGGCTTCGTTGCTGTGCACTGAGGACATCACGATCAGCCTCCCTCTGGCTACCTACGCGGCGATTACAGCCCCGCCAGGCCGGAACGCGGGTCTCAATTTGAGACAGGCGGAACGCGGCGGGCTCCGGGGGCGGCTCGCGCGGAGCTATCGTGGGTGATGATCCGCAGTGACCGCACCGGGCGGTACGGCGACCTCGCCGACCGCGGGCCGACCGCGGCG
Source organism: Amycolatopsis sp. (assembly GCF_035546795.1). Taxonomy (GTDB): domain Bacteria; phylum Actinomycetota; class Actinomycetes; order Mycobacteriales; family Pseudonocardiaceae; genus Amycolatopsis_E. Next base: position 1,432 of record NZ_DASZWC010000027.1, on the reverse strand, counting down.
CTGGCCGGAGAGGACCGGGCCGAGGCCGGCGGGATGGACCCGTTCGAGCGGCTCACGTGCCGCACGCACCGGCACTGGCTGCACCACTGCATCGCCTCCCCCGCGCACGTCGTCGTGGTGACCGGGCACCGCTGGTGCCGTGACTGCGCGTGCCCGGTCGTCGTGGTGGTCGACGAACTGGCGGCGGAGGTGCGGCTGTACTGCCCTGGTTGCGGCCGCACGCCCGATACGGCGGCGAACCGGCAGGTGCTGCGAGCGTGCCTGGCGAGCCTCGCCGCGGCGCGGGTGAAGGCGGGGATGAACGCCGAGGGAATGATCGGAACAGCCTCGCCAGACTGACCGCCACAGGCAACCCACCGATCCAGCCCCACCACACCTACACCAGCGCATGCCCGATACGGCGGCGAATCGGCAGTGCTACGCCCCATGCCCACTGAAACACCGGGCGAACCGGCAGGTGCTGCGAACGTGCCTGGCGAGCCTCGCCGCGGCGCGGGTGAAGGCGGGGATGAACGCCGAGGGAATGATCGGAACAGCCTCGCCAGGCTAATCGCCACAGGCAACCCACCGATCCAGCCCCACCACACCTACACCAGCGCATGCCCACCGAAACACCGGGCCAACCGGCAAGGGCCGCGGACCTGCCCGGCGAGCCTCGCCGCGGCGCGGGTGACGGCGCGGACGAGCGCTAAGCGATCACCGGAGCTTGACATCCCCGGCCCGGCGCGGGCTAGGGTTTCCTGTTGACGGCAACGATTTTCCACCATGCGAAAGAGGGTGGGAGCCATGCTCGACGCGCGGGTGCCCGGGCTCCTGGCCGGGGCCGTCGGCGCCGCGAACGTGATCTCCGACCCGGTCCGGCTGCGCACCTACGAATGCGACGGCCTCACCGGCTTCCGCCAGACGCCCGCGCTGGTCGTGCTGCCGGGCAACACCGCCGAAGTGGCCGCGGCCGTGCAGGTCTGCCACGAACACGGGGTCCCGTTCGTCGCGCGGGGTGCGGGTACGGGCCTGTCCGGCGGGGCGCTGCCCGTCGCCGACGGCGTGGTCATCTCGTTGCAGCGGTTGCGTAAAGTGCTCGAGGTCGACCCACTCGACCGGCGCGCGGTGCTGCAGCCGGGGGTCACCAATCTCGACATCACCAAGGCCGCGGCCCCGCATGGTCTCTACTACGCGCCGGACCCGTCGAGCCAGCAGGTCTGCACGATCGGCGGGAACGTCGCGGAGAACTCCGGCGGCGCGCACTGCGTGAAGTACGGCTTCACCACCAACCACGTGCTCTCCCTGCTCATCGTGCTGCCCGACGGCAGCATCGTCACACTCGGCTCGGACACCGGCGAGCAGCTCGGGCCGGATCTGCGCGGCGTGTTCCTCGGCTCGGAGGGCACGCTCGGCATCGCGTGCGAGATCACCGTGAAACTGTTGCGCACTC
>NZ_DASZWC010000026.1:0-175094 GCF_035546795.1 Amycolatopsis sp. | reverse complement strand
GCTGATCCTGCCGGCCCTGGTGGGCGGCCTCGTGACCTGGTCGTGGTGGGGCGCCCTGACCGGCTTCTTCTGGGCCGGCGTGGTCCGGGTGGCCGTCCTGCACCACGTCACGTGGTCGGTGAACTCCATCTGCCACATGATCGGCGAACGCCCGTTCGCCGCCCGCGACCGGTCGGCCAACTTCTGGCCGCTGGCCATCCTGAGCATGGGCGAGGCCTGGCACAACCTGCACCACGCCGACCCGACCTCGGCGCGGCACGGCGTGAAGCGCGGTCAGATCGACATCTCGGCGCGGGTCATCTGGGCCTTCGAGAAGTTCGGCTGGGTGGACAACGTGCGCTGGCCGACCCCGACCCGGCTCGCCCGCCTGGCGACCGAGTAGCGAAGGTAGCCTGCCGCAGGTGGCGGCGAGACGAAAGCAGAAACGTGACGTCGTCACCGGGGCGCGCCCGCCGGCCCCGGTGACCCGCGTCCGGATGACCGGTGCCGAACGCCGCCAGCAGCTGCTCAGCGTGGCGCGGGCGCTTTTCGCCGAAAAGGGTTTCGACGGCACCTCCATCGAGGAGATCGCGAATCGCGCGAACGTGTCGAAACCCGTTGTGTACGAACACTTCGGCGGCAAGGAAGGCATCTACGCCGTCGTCGTGGACCGCGAGACGCAGGTGCTGCTGGACCGGATGGTGTCCACCCTGCACGGCGGGCATCCGCGCGCGATGCTGGAACAGGCGGCGAGCGCGTTGCTCGGCTACGTCGAGGATTCGCACGACGGTTTCCGGATCCTGGTGCGGGATTCGCCGGTGGCCTCGTCGACCGGCACGTTTTCCACGCTGCTCAACGATATCGCCAGCCAGGTCGAGCACATCCTGGCGCAGCAGTTCACGGTCCGCGGCTACGACGAGAAACTCGCCGCGCTGTACGCGCAGGCGCTGGTCGGCATGGTCGCGCTGACCGGGCAGTGGTGGCTCGACGCCCGCAAACCCAAGCGCGACGAGGTGGCCGCGCACCTGGTGAACCTCGCGTGGAACGGGCTGTCACATCTGGAGCACAAGCCGAAGCTGCGCCTGCATTAGCGACTGTGAGTTCAGGGTGGAGTGCGTCGAGTGTCGCGGGCCGGGCGGCGCCGGCCGCGGCATCGGAGACGAGCCACTGCGCGACCGCTTCGCAGTCCTCAGGCCCAGCGGGGAAGGGTGTTCCGGCGCGAGGCAGCACTCCACGCTGACGAAGGCCGGCCGCGCCCGCTCGGCGAGCCGCCACAACTTTTCGTCCTGTCCGGGCGCGGAGCCGAGCATCCAGCCGCCGCCATGCAGATGCAGATACGCGGGCAGCACGCGGTCCTGGCCCTGCGCCAACCGAACCGGTGGGGTGTCGCCACCGAGCCGGTTGCGACGGCGGTCCGCCAGACGTTCCCGCTGAGCTGCGTCAATGCCTCAGGCAGGCGTGATCTTCAGGAGCTTGTCGTCGCTGCCGTCGGACGTGGTGACGAACAGCGAGCCATCGGGCGCGGAGCGGACGGCGCGCAGGCGGCCGAACGTGTCGTTGAACTCGGGAGGCAGGGTGACCTGGGTGATCTTGCCCGACGCGTCCACGTTGAACAGCAACATCTTCTGGCCCTTGAGCGCCACCACGGCGAGCCGCCCCTCCAGCTCGCCCCACTGCGAGCCGGTCAGGAAGGCCGCGCCGCAGATGGCCTCGGTGATCTGCCCGGAGGTCCACAGTGGACGGACGGCGTCCGGGAAGCGATCGGTGTCGGTCATCGACACGCTCTCGTCGTAGTCCGTGGTGTTGGTGCCGCCCCGCGAGGGATCCCAGCCGTAGTTGCCGCCCGCCTGGTTCAGGTTGATCTCGTCGTCGAAGGTCGGGCCGTGCTCGGCCGTGAACACCTGGCCACTGCCGGGACGGACGGTGATGCCCTGCACGTTGCGGTGCCCGTAGCTGGAGATCCGCTGTTCGTTCGGATCCGCCGAGGTGATGAACGGGTTGTCCGGCAAGGCTTTCCCGGTGCGCAGGTCGATCCGCAGCACCTTCCCGCCGAGGCTGTGCCTGTCCTGTGCGATTGTCGGGCGCGCGGTGTCGCCGGTGCCCACCAGCAGCGCCCCGTCGGCGCCGATCGCGGGGCGGCAGCCGGAATGCCGTCCGCTGTCGTTGACCGGCAGCCCGGTCAGCAGCTCGCCGGACCTGGCCGCGGTGCGATCGTCGGCCGACAGCGTCCAGGTGACCAGCCGGATGTCGACGGCCTTGCCGTGCTCCTGGTGCGTCTGGCAGGTCACGAACCGGCGCGACTGCGCGAAATCGGGATACAGCACCAATCCCATCAGCCCGCCTTCGCCCTTGGCGTACACGTCGGACAGGTCCGCGCCGACGTTCGTGACCGTCCCATCCGGATCGATCAGCGCGAGCCTGCCCGGCCGTTCGGTGACCAGGTACCTGCCGTCGGGCAGGAATCCGATGTCCCAGCCGTGCTCCAGCCCGTGCGCGACCACGTCGACCCGCAGCTTCGTTTCCCCCGGCACCGTGCTCGGCTGCTGCGGGAGCTCCTGGGCGGGTGAGCTCGTGCACGCCGTGGCGAGCAAGGCAAAAAGGACGATTCCGAAACGGCGCATGCGGTCATTGTGGCCGAGAAAGGGCGATCGCGGTGGCTTCGTCGGCCGGCAGGAAGGTTTCCAGCCGCAGTTCGGAAACCGTGACGTCCACGGCGGTCGCGAACGTGGTGATCGCGGTGATCAGACGCAGTTCCCCGAGCGCGGACCGTAACCGCAGCGGGACGGCGAAGCCGAGGTGTTCCGCACTGGGGTTGGCCGGTTCGGGCAGGTAACCCCGCAGCTCGTCGAGCAGCGCGGACAGCCGTTCGTGCGGGGCGCGGGCGATCTCCTGCCGGGGGCGTTCGAGCACGTGCTGCGCCCAGTCGTCGAAGTTCACGATCCGCGGCGCCATCCCGTGCGGGTGCAGCGCCAGCCGCAGCACGTTCACCGGCGGTTCGAGCAGTTCGGGCGCGGCGCCTTCGGTGAGCACACTGATCCCGTCGTTGCTCGCGACCAGATCGCCGAACCGGTCGACCACGATCGCCGGGTACGGGCGGTGGCCGTCGAGGAGTCCCCGCAGGCTGTCGAGCACCGGCTTCAGCGCGGGATCGTCGAGCCTCGTCTCCGGGTAGCTCGGCGCGTAGCCCGCGGTGTGCAGCAGCGCGTTGCGTTCCCGCAGCGGCAGTTGCAGCGACTCGGCCACGCGCACCACCATGCCGCGGCCAGGAGTGGACCGGCCGCTCTCCATGAAGCTCACATGCCGTTGCGTGGTGCCGGCGCGCAGAGCCAGTTCCAGCTGGGACAACCGCCGCCGCCCTCGCCATTCCCGCAACGCAGCACCGAAATCGTTCACCTCGGTATCTTCGCAGTACGCGCGATTCCCTGGAGGGAATGCGGATGGGGGACGAAGATGATCTTGTTGACGGGTGCGAGCGGTAATGTCGGCACGGCGCTGCTCGCGGAGTTGCGTGCCGAGGGTGTGCCCGTACGAGCTGCCTACCGTGACCCGCGAAAAGTGACGGAAGACGCGGTGCTGCTGGATTTCGCCGTGCCGGACACGCTCGGGCCGGCGCTGGACGGGGTCGACACGGTGTTCCTGCTCGCTGCGACGGGGCCCGACCAGCCGGTGCACGAGCTCAACCTGCTCGAAGCCGCCCGCAAGGCGGGTGCGCGAGTGGTCAAGCTGTCGGTTTGGCGTGCGGACGAGGAACTTTCGCCGATCGCCCGCCTGCACCGGCCGGCCGAGCGGGCACTGACCTCCTCCGGGCTGCGGTGGACGATCCTGCGGCCGAACTTCTACCTGCAGAACTTCCTGCGCCAGACCTCGATCCGCGAAGCGGGCGTGTTCAGCCAGCCGCTGATCAACGCGCCGATCAGCTTCATCGACACCGGCGACGTGGCCAGGGCCGCCGCGCGCGTGCTCACCAGCGACGGCCACGACGGCCGCATCTACGACCTCACCGGGCCGCGGGCGCTGACGTACGTCGAGGCTGCCGAAGTGTTCTCCGACGTGCTCGGGAAGCCGGTGCGCTACGTGCATTTCCCCGACGACGAGGCCCGCGCGGCGATGATCGGCAGGGGACTGCCCGAGTTCCAGGCCGACGCCCTGATCGAAGTAGCCCGCGCTTATCGGGATGGCGGCGCCGAGACCGTCACCTCCGCCGTGCAAGACCTCACCGGTGAGCCCGCGGTCGAGTTCGCCGACTTCGTGCGCCGGCACCGCGACTTCTTCGGATAGCGATACTCTCCGGGGAATTGAAGGTATGCCCGGCCGCGGCGAGTGTTTCCCCATGGAATACGGACTTCTTCTTCCCGCAGGCCAGGCCCAGCTGGAGGCGGGCGGCTCCGCGCCGGCGCTCGTCGCGATGGCCGTCGACGCCGAGCGCGCGGGCTTCGACTCGGTGTGGGTCGGCGATTCGCTCTCCCGCGCCCGCGTCGAACCGCTTACCCTGCTGACCGCGGTCGCGCAGGCCACCCAACGCCTCACGCTCGGCACGGCCGCGCTCCTGCCGGCCTACCGAAATCCGGCGCACGCGGCAGTCACGATCTCCTCCCTCGACCTGATCTCCGAAGGACGCCTGGTGCTCGGCGTCGGTGCCGGCTTCCCCGGCTTCAGCGAGCAGGAGTTCGAGCTGGTCGGTGTCGATTTCAAAACCCGGTTCTCGCAGCTCGACGACACCGTGACGCTATGGCGAGAGCTGTGGACCGGCAGGCCGGACTCCTTCCACGGCAAGGTGCTGCACTACGACTGGCTGCCCGAGGTACCGCGCCCGGCCCGCGAAGGCGGCCCGCCGATCTGGCTCGCGGGCATCACCCCTGCCGCGCTCCGGCGCGCCGGCCGCCTTTACGACGGCTGGCTCCCGTACCCGCCCGACCCGGTGGACTACGCGAACGGGCTGGCCACGATCCGTGAGGTCGCGGGCGCCCGGCCGGTCACGCCCGCGCTGTTCGCCACCGTCTTTGTCGACGACGACGCCGAGCGCGGCACGCAGGCCCTCGACGAGTACTGCCGGGCCACCTACCAGCGCCCGCTCGACGTGATCGGGAAGATCCAGGTGATGCTCACCGGCGAAGACGTCGTGCCGATGCTCGAGCGGTTCGCCGGCGTCGGCGCCGAGCACATCCTGCTGCGGATCGCCGCGGTGGACCCCGCCGTGGTCGCCGGGCAGCTGGGCAAGGTGGCGGAATTGTTGTCGGTCCTCCGACGTAGGCTGGGTAGCGAGAGCCCCTGATCCTCTCGTCCCGGGCAGGGGTGCGTCCACAGGTCTGCACAGGGGAGTTTTCGTGACAGACGGGGTGTTGTCCGGTCTGCTGTCCGCGGTACTCGGCGATCCGGCGCTGCGCGGGGTCGTCGAGCGCGCCGGTTCGCCGCTGCTCGATCTGCAGGGGCCGACCACGGCGCGGCAGCTGGTCGTCGCGGCCTTGGCGGCCGACGAGGGCGCCGGTGTGCCGGTGCTCGCGGTGACGGCCACCGGTCGTGAGTCAGAGGAGCTGACGGCCGCGCTGACCAGCCTGCTCGGGCCGGCCGCGGTGGCCGATTTTCCCTCGTGGGAAACGCTGCCGCACGAACGGTTGTCCCCCCGCGCCGACACCGTCGGCAAGCGGCTCGACGTGCTGCACCGGCTGCGCGGCGAGGACGCGCCGCGGGTCGTGGTCGCCACGGTGCGCAGCCTGATCCAGCCGATGGCGCCCGGGCTGGGCGCGCTCGCCCCGGTGCAGTTCACCGTAGGCGTGGAGAACGAGTTCGAGGCAGTGCTCGACAGGCTGGTCGAGCTGGCCTACACGCGGGTGGACATGGTCGAGAAGCGGGGCGAGTTCGCCGTCCGCGGCGGCATCCTCGACGTGTTCCCACCGACGGCCGACCACCCATACCGGGTCGAGTTCTGGGGTGACGAGGTCAGCGAGATCCGTGCCTTCGCGGTGTCGGACCAGCGTTCCCTGCCGGGCGAGATCCAGGCCTTCCACGCGCCACCGTGCCGGGAGCTGCTGCTCACGCCGGTGGTCAAGGCGCGCGCGGGTGAGCTGGCCGAGCAATACGAGTCGGACGCGCAGCTGGCCGAGATGCTCACCAAACTCGCCGACGGGATCCCGTCGGAGGGCATGGAGGCGCTGATCCCGGTGCTCTGCGAAGGCGAGCTGGACCTGCTCACCGACGCGATGCCCGAGGGCACCCACGTGGTGCTCGCCGACCCGGAGAAGATCCGCGCCCGAGCGCACGACCTGGTGCGCACCGGGCAGGAGTTCCTCGAAGCGTCGTGGATGGCCGCGGCCGGCGGCGGGCAGGCCCCGATCGACCTCGGTGCCTCGGCCTACCGCGACTTGGCGGAGGTCGCCAAGCACGCCGGGGAGACGAACCGCCGCTGGTGGACGCTCTCGCAGCTGACCACCGAGGATTCCGACGTGTACGCCGTCGCGGTCGAGGCGTCGCCGACCTACCGTGGCGACCTGGAGCGCGCGGTCACCGATCTGCGCGCGCACCTCGCGGCAGGGGGCACCGGGGTGCTCGTCGTCGCCGGGCACGGCACAGCCACGCGCGCGGTCGAGCAGCTTTCCGGCGCCGAGGTGCCCGCCACGCTTGCGGGCGACGGGTTGCCGGGCCCGCTCACGCAGGGCATTGTCACGGTCGCCTGTGGTGGGCTGGCCGAGGGATTCGTCGTCCCGCGGCTGCGGCTGGTGGTGCTGACCGAGGCCGACCTCACCGGTCGCGGCGCGACGGCCGGAACGTCCACAAAGGACTTGGGCACGAAGATGCCGTCCCGGCGGCGCAACGCGGTGGACCCGCTGGCGTTGCGGCCCGGTGACTACGTGGTGCACGACCAGCACGGCATCGGCCGGTTCGTGGAGATGGTCCAGCGCACGATCGCCGGCGCCACCCGCGAGTACCTGCTGCTGGAGTACGCCTCGTCCAAGCGCGGGCACCCCGGCGACAGGCTGTATGTGCCGACGGACCAGCTCGACGAGGTCTCCCGCTACGTCGGCGGCGAGCTGCCTTCGCTGAACAAGCTGGGCGGCTCGGACTGGAAGAACACCAAGGCCAAGGCGCGCAAGGCGGTCAAGGAGATCGCCGCCGAGCTCGTGCAGCTCTACGCCGCCCGCCAGGCCGCGCCGGGCCACCCGTTCGGCCAGGACAGCCCGTGGCAGCGCGAGCTGGAGGACGCGTTCCCCTTCACCGAGACCAACGACCAGCTCGCCGCGATCGACGAGGTCAAGTCCGACATGGAACGCGGCGTCCCGATGGACAGGGTGATCTGCGGCGACGTCGGCTACGGCAAGACCGAGATCGCGGTGCGCGCGGCGTTCAAGGCGGTGCAGGACGGCAAGCAGGTCGCGGTACTGGTGCCGACGACGCTGCTGGCGCAGCAGCACCTGAACACGTTCTCGGAGCGGATGCAGTCGTTCCCGGTGAACATCAAGGGGCTGTCCCGGTTCACCGCGAAGTCCGAAGTGGACGGTGTGCTGGCCGGGCTGGCCGACGGTGAGATCGACATCGTGATCGGCACCCACCGGCTGCTGCAGACCGGGGTCCGGTACAAGGACCTCGGCCTGGTGATCGTGGACGAGGAGCAGCGTTTCGGCGTCGAGCACAAGGAACACATCAAGGCGCTGCGCACGCACGTGGACGTGCTGACCATGTCGGCAACGCCGATCCCGAGGACGCTGGAGATGTCGCTGGCCGGCATCCGCGAGATGTCCACGATCCTCACTCCGCCCGAGGACAGGCACCCGATCCTCACCTACGTCGGCGCGTACGACGACAAGCAGGTCGGCGCCGCGATCCGCCGTGAGCTACTGCGTGACGGCCAGGTTTTCTACGTGCACAACAGGGTTTCCTCGATCGAGAAGGCCGCGAAGCGGTTGCGTGAGCTGGTGCCGGAGGCCCGGGTGGTCACCGCGCACGGGCAGATGAACGAGGACAAGCTGGAGAAGGTCATCCAGGGCTTCTGGGAGCGCGAGTTCGACGTGCTGGTGTGCACGACGATCGTGGAGACCGGGCTCGACATCTCCAATGCCAACACGCTGATCGTCGAGCGCGGCGACATGCTCGGCCTGGCGCAGCTGCACCAGCTGCGTGGCCGTGTCGGCCGTGGCCGCGAGCGCGGGTACGCGTATTTCCTGTATCCGGGCGAGACCCCGCTGACCGAGACAGCGCACGACAGGCTGGCCACCATCGCGCAGAACACCGAACTCGGGGCCGGCATGGCGGTCGCGATGAAGGACCTGGAGATCCGCGGCGCCGGGAACATCCTGGGCGCCGAACAGTCCGGGCATATCGCGGGAGTCGGGTTCGATCTGTATGTCCGGCTCGTCGGGGAAGCGGTGGACGTGTTCCGCCGCAGTGCCGGTGCGGAGCCGATGGAAGAGGAGGAGCTCGGCGAGGTCCGGGTCGATCTCCCCGTCGACGCGCACATCCCGCACGACTACGTGCCCGGCGAGCGGCTGCGGCTGGAGGCGTACCGCAAGATCGCGGCGGCGCCGGACGCCGAGGCGTTGCACGCGGTGGAGGAGGAGCTGATCGACCGCTACGGCCAGCCGCCCGCGGCGGTGCGCAGGCTGCTCGCGGTGGCGACTTTCCGGCACGCGTGCCGGGAGGCCGGGGTGACCGAGGTGACCTTGCAGGGCAACACGATCCGGTTCGCGCCCTTGCCGCTGCCGGATTCGAAACTGGTGCGGCTCAAGCGGTTGTACCCGAAGGCGATGTTCAAGGCGGTCACGAACACCGTCTCGGTGCCGAAACCGACCGAAGGCCCGGCCGGTGGCCGCATCGGGGCCCCGCCGCTGCGCGACGAGGCGCTCCTCGAGTGGTGCACGAAGTTGTTGCACAACCTGACGAAGGCGCCCGCCGGAGTCGGTTAATCTGCCGATCGTTACCAGTCCGACTACAGCCACGGCGGAAATGGGTTTCTCCGAGCAAGTCCGTTGCGGTTGGTGTCCGCCTACTCCCGGCCGGACTAGTAACCAGCGTGGGGTCCCGAAATCCCCAGGGCTGTGAGAGGGTACGCGGGTGATGCGGATCATGGGTCGTCCTCGGGCGCTGGTCGCCGTGCTCGCCGCCTGCCTCCTGCTCGCCGGATGTGGGTCGGGGCCGAGTCAGGTGGGCGCCGCCATCCTGTTCTCCGACCACGAGGTCACCCAGGATCAGGTGCAGCAGCTGATCGACAAGGCGGTGCGGGAGCAGCCGGCCGCGCAGCAGCTTTCCCAGCAGCACAAGCTGGATCTGCTCGGCCGCGAGCTCGTGAGCCAGCTCGTGCTGCACGACGCGATCGGCCGTGCCGCGCGGAGTGAGGGGCTGGTGGCCGACGCGAACGTGGTCAACCAGACCCTGGCGCAGGATCCACTGGCGCAGCCGTTGTCCACCACCAACGTGGACCCGTCGCAGCTGGCCCGCCAGATCGCCTTCCGCGTGCGTGACCACCGCGAGGCGATCACCGACCAGTTGCTGATGCAGGAGCTCGGCGCCAGGTACTTCCCGACGATGTCGGTCAGCTTCGACTACACCAGCGTCGTCGCCGACCAGGGCGGCGCGCAGCCGGCGAGCACCCGCGAGCAGGCGTTCGCCAAGGTGCAGCAGATGGCCACCGACCCAGGCGCGCCCGCGCGGGTGATCCAGTCCGATGCCGCCGCCGGTGAGCAGGCCAGCGTCGGCGAGAAGGTGCCCGCCGTGCAGAGCCCGGACCTCGCCGCCACCGTGCTCTACGGCGTGCAGCCGGGCACGGTCGTCGCGTTCCAGCCGAGCGTGCAGGACGGCACGTGGATCGTGGCGGTGGTGCGCGCACGGGATCTGCGCACCCCGCAGGCGGTGGACAGCGCGAGCGAGCCGACGGCCAGTGAGCTGGTCGCGATCGGGGCCCGGTTGCTGCAGCCCTTCGTCGACGAATCCGGGATGAAAATCAACCCGCGCTACGGTGTGTGGGACCCGGTCGCGATGGACGTCGCGCCCAGCGCTGCCGAAACCACCGGCCTCGTGCTCTCCGTGAAGGGATCCGCCCAGCCTTGACCGCCACGGTCGTCCTCCTGCCGTATCCCGACGCGGGGGTCCCGCCCGCCGCGCTTCCGTTCCTCCGCGGCGCGCGCGCCGTCTACGCGGCGGGGCTCGGCGCGGACATCGCGGAGCAGCTGGGCGCGAAGCCCGTGCCGGACAGCGCAACGCTCGCGATTGAGGCAGAGGAGACGCCGCTGGTGCTCTTCGCCGGTCACCGGGACGAGCCCGCGGTACGGGCGTTGCCTGGCGCGCACGTGATCACCCAGCCTGTCGGCGCCGGTCTCGTCGAGGCCGCGCAGGTGATGGACGTGCTGCGCTCGCCGGGCGGCTGCCCGTGGGACGCGGCGCAGACGCACGATTCCCTGCGGCAGTACCTGGTCGAGGAGACCTACGAACTGCTGGAAGCCATCGAAGAGGGCGATCGTCCGGCGCTGCTCGAGGAACTGGGCGACGTGCTGTTGCAGGTGCTGTTCCACGCGCGCGTGGCGGCGGAGCACGAGGGCGAACCGTTCGACATCGACACGGTGGCAGGCGAGCTGGTGACCAAGCTCGTCGGACGGCATCCGCACGTGTTCGCGGACGGGGACCGGATCCACACGCCCGAACACCAGGAAGTGAAGTGGGAGGAGCTCAAGCAGGCCGAGAAGCAGCGACTGTCTATTGTGGACGGTGTTGCGCTGGGGCAGCCAGCGGCTGCTCTTGCGGGGAAGCTCGGCCAGCGCAGCGGCCGGGCCGGGATCCCGCTGGACCTGTTTCCCACCGGCTCCGGCGCCGGCGCCGAGCTGTTCCGCGCAGCCGCCACGGCGCGACGTGCGGGCGTGGATCCCGAAGGTGAGCTACATGCGGTGGCGAAGCGGTTCGCCGCGGATGTCCGTGCGGCGGAAGCGAACGCGCGCGCCGACGGCATCGACCCGGCAACGCTGGAGGCCGACGGCTGGCGGGCCTACTGGCCGAACAGGGTTTCGCCCCAGTAGCCGTCCTGACCGACGCCTGGCGGCACGGCGAACAGCGCCGAACCTGTGTGCTGGACGTACTCCATCATCGCGTCCTTTGTGGACAGAGCTCGTTGCATCGGGATGTACTGGGTGCGCGGATCCCGGTTGAAAGCCAGGAAGAACAGCCCGGCCTCCAGGTGCCCGACCCCGTCGGAGCCGTCCACGAAGTTGTAGCCGCGGCGCAGGATCCGGGCCCCCTTCAAGGTTTCCGCGGACGCCAGCCGGATGTGCGCGTCCTCGGGTACCAGCGGTTCGCCGCCCGCGCCACCCACATCGAGGTCAACCGGGTCGAATTCGGCGGTCTGCCCGAGCGCCGCGCCGGTGCCCTTCGTCCGGCCGATGACCTTTTGCTGCTCGTCCAGCGACGTGCGGTCCCAGGTCTCGATGTGCATCCGGATCCGCCGGGCCACCAGGTAGGAACCCCCGGCGAGCCAGGGAGCGCCGTCCGCCGCGGTGGCCCACACATACTGGTCCAGCGCCGCTGTGTCCTCGGCCTTGAGGTTGTTCGTGCCGTCCTTGAAGCCGAACAGGTTGCGTGGTGTGCTCTGCGTGCGCGAGGTGGACGAGCTGCGCCCGAAACCCAGCTGGGACCAGCGCACTTCGGTGGTGCCGAAGCCCAGCCGCACCAGGTTGCGCACCGCGTGCACGGCGACCTGCGGGTCGTTCGCGCAAGCCTGGATGCACAGGTCGCCGCCGCTGCGGGCGGGGTCGAGCTTGTCCTGCGGGAAGGCCGGCAGTTCGGTCAGCGCCGCCGGCCGTTGCCCGGCCAGCCCGAACCGGTCGTCGAACAACGAAGGCCCGAACCCGATGGTCAACGTCAGCGCGGACGCGGGCAGTTCGAGCGCTTCGCCGGTGTCACTGGGCGGCGCGGCCAGGGATCCGCCGACAGCGCCACCCGTGCCGACCTGGCTGCCCGCGGTCATCTGCCGCGCCGCGTCGGTCCAGGTGCGCAGCAACGACACCAGCTTCGCGCGGTCCTGCGTCGTGACGTCGAGCGCCGCGAAGTGCAGATGTTCCTGCGCCGGGGTCACGATTCCGGCTTGATGCGCCCCGTGGAAGGGCACGATGTCGGTCGCTGCCGCCGCGGGGCGGATCGCCCGGTCGATCCCGGCGCCGGCGACGCCCGCACCCGCGAGCGCGACACCGGCGCCGGCGATGCCGAACACCTTGCGCCGGGATACCTCGGTCACTGCGCCACGACCTCCGAAACCTTGCTCAGCGGCTCACTCAGCGCGTCCACCGCCGAGGCGAACTGCTTGATCTGGTCCTGGCTGAGCTCGTTGTAGTACTTGTACCCGTCACCGACCCTGGTCGCGTCCAGCAGCTGCTGCACATTCGCGAACTCGGTGTCCAATGTGGACACCAATGCGGGGTCGCGTTCCTGCAGCACCGGGCGCAGGGCCTGGATCGCGCCCTTCGAACCGTCCACATTGGCCTGGAAGTCCCACAGGTCGGTGTGCGAGAAGGTCTCCTCCTCGCCGGTGATCTTGCGGGTCGCCACCTCGTCGAGCAGCTCCTTGGCGCCGTTGGCCAGATCGAGCCCGGTCAGCTGCAGTGTCTGGGTCTTGGTGACCAGGTCGTTGACGTCGGTGACGAGCTTGTCCGCGATCTGCGCGCTGTCGGGCTGCAGCCCGGTGACCCACAGGTCCTTTTCGAGCCGGTGGAAGCCGGTGAACTGCTGGCCCGCTTCGACATCGGCCTCGCGCGCGTCGATCGCCGGGTCCAAGTCGCCGAACTTCTCGGCGACCGGCTCGATCCGCTCGTAGTAGATCCGCGTTGTGGCGTAACGGTTCTTGGCATCGGCGACGTTGCCGGACTTCACCGAGTCGGCGAACTTCTGGGTCTCCGCCTGCAATGCGCTGGTCTGGCCTGCGACGTACGCGGCGTAGGACTTGGTCGCCTCGGCCAGTTGCGTGTTCACGTCGGTCTGCTTGGCGACGCCACCGGTCACGGTGAAGTCGCTGCGGATTCCGTCACCTGCCATCCCGGGCTTGCAGGCCGTCTGGTACTTCCCGGCGTCGGCCACTTCGACGGTCAGCTTCCTGGTCAGCCCCGGCGCGATGTTCTCGACCTCGCCCATGATCCGGTCGCCCTCGGCGTACAGGTAGAACTCGGTCACCTTGGTGCCCTTGTTGCTCACCTCGAACGTCAGGTTCCCGGCGCTGGCGCTGGACGTGGAGACCTGGCACGCGGTGTCGGAGGCCGCGACGGTGATCGCACCACCGGCCGCGTTGTCCTGGCTGCCGCCGGAACACGCGGTGAGGCTCAGCAGCGCTGCCGAACCGGCCAGCGCGAACATGGTCTTGCGCAAGATCACTCCTTCGTACCCACGGGCACGGGCTTGGGTGCGGAGCGCCGCAGGAACAGCGGCAGCACGATGGCCACGTAGGCCACCCAGGCGATGGCCTGCAGCACGGTTGTCTGTTGCGAGTAGTTGAAAATGCCCTTGAGGAGGGCGCCATACCAGGAGGTCTCCGGAACCGCGTTCGAGGCGTCGAACGCGAGCGTGCTCAGCCCCGGCAGGAAGCCCGACTCCTGCAGGTCGTGCAGGCCGTAGGCGAGCACACCCGCGGCGACGAACACGAGCAGCACGCCGGTGATCGTGAAGAACTTGCCGAGGTTGAACCGCACCGCGCCGCGATAGAGCAGGTACGCGATCATTACGGCGATCACGATGCCGATGGCGAAGCCGATCAGCGGCTGGGTGGTACCGCCCTGCGCGCTTTCCACTGTGGCGTAGAAGAAAACCGCCGTTTCCAGTCCTTCGCGGCCGACCGCGAGGAAGGACAGGAGGAGCACGGCCAGCGGGCCGACGGCGATCGCGGAGTCCATCTTGCCGCGCAGTTCGGCGGCGATCGTCTTCGATGCCTTGCGCATCCAGAAGATCATCGCCGTGACGAACCCGACCGCCACGATCGACAGGCTCCCGCCGAGCAGTTCCTGTTGCTCGAACGAGAGCTGGGCCGTGCTGTAAGTCAGCACCGCGCCGATCGCGATCGACAGCAGGACCGCCGCGGTCACGCCGAGCCACACCCAGCGCAACACGCCGCGCCGCTCGGTCTTGACGAGGAAGGCGACGAGGATGCTCACGACGAGCGCGGCCTCGAGGCCTTCGCGCAAGCCGATGAGCAGGCTGGAGAACAACACCGTCTGACCGCCTTCAACTCTCGAACCGGACTCCGAGAATTTTTAGGTAAGCCTTGCCTGAAAGTCCAGTCCGATCTTGGGCATCCGATCGGTAAAAGCGGTCGAAACGGGTATCACCGTCGGTGTTTCCGCTGGTCACGGGCGCACCGACCGGTCCATAACGAATTACGCGACCTCGCCCACAGTAGGCGGGCTAACCTGTTCGAGTGGATGACTCCACCCAGTCTGGGGACATCGCGGCACCACCGTCGCCGCACCGCTCGTCTTCGCTGCTGCTCGCGCTGGGCGTGGTCGCGACCGGGCTGATCCTGATCTTCACCATCGGCACCGGCCGCCCCGAGGACGCCCCGGCGGCGCCGGCTCCAGTCGCTCCCGCCACCGTCGAATCGCTCGTGCCGCCACCGGGCGCGACGGCTCCGCGCACCGCCGTCGCCGCACCGCCCGACCGCCCGCGCGCCTCGGACCTCGCCGAACTCGACACCTGGGCGAAAAACCTCGCCCCGGCAACGAAACTCGCCCGCCCGGTGCTCGTCGCCTACGGCCGCGCGGAGATGTGGCTGCGCGGCGAGGTGCCCGGTTGTCACTTGTCGTGGGCCACGCTCGCCGGAATCGGCCAGTCGGAAGCCGCCGGCGCCGGTCCATTGCCCGTGCGCCAGGACATCTGGCAACGCTGGTCCGCCCGCGCCGTGGCCGACGGCAAACCGGCCGACCCCCGCAGCCCGGACGACGCCGCCTACACGATGGCCCGGTACCTGTGCTCGTCCGGCGCCGACCTGTCCACCGTGAACGGCTGGTGGCTCACGGTGCTGAACTACACCCAATCGGCGCCGGACGCACAGGAGATCTTCAACGACACCAACAAGTTCGCCGGCGGTTAGCTCTCCCGCAGCCGGACCCGGGCGTTGACCTCCGACAAGGCGTCCTGGTATTCCGGCACCGGATTCATCGCCCAGGCCATCCGTAATTGACCGAGCGCCTCGACCAACCGGCCGAGGCGCTGCAGTGTCCGCCCGAGGACGAAGCGGGCGTAGTGATCCGCCGGATCCAGCTCCAGCACGCGCGTGAAGGCCTGCTCGGCGTGTTTGAGCTGCGCGGAATGGAAGTACGCGCGCCCCGCGAGCAGTTGCACGCTCGATTTGTCCGGCTCGGCCTCGAGCACCGGCTCCAGCACCTTGAGCGCATCGAGCGGACGTCTGTTCTCGATCAACGCCTCGGCCTGACGGAACGCCTTGAACCGGTGCTCGCCGGCATGATCCCGGCCCTGGTCCTCGTCATCCATAGTCACATCAAGATTACCCGCCGATGGCGCGTTTCGGCAGGGGTGCGATCAAGGGCGCGGGGCGCGGCATGATGCACTATCCCGCTATGAGCGAAGAACCGCGCTATCTCGGCCTCTCGCCTTACCTGTACTACACCGACGCGACAGAGGCGCTGGACTGGCTCGTCCGCGTCTTCGGCTTCACCGAGCGCGTCCGCTATGTGGACGGTTCGGGTGCGGTGTTCCAGGCCACGCTCTCGGCGGGCGACGCCGACATCGTGCTCGCGAGCGTGGGTGCGGACTACTGGGAGGCCAAGGGCGTCGACCGCCCGGTGGGTCAGCTCAACGTGATTTTCGTCCCGGACGCGGACGCCCAGTACGAACTGGTCTGCGAGGCGCTGGGCGAGGGCTGTGACGTCGCTCCGCCGCAGGACCAGCCGTACGGGGCCAGGGTGTTCACGGTGGCCGACATCGGCGGGAACAGCTGGACGTTCTGGCAGCAGATCTCGGATACCGCGGACCTGCCGTCGGGCTGGCAGGAGATCCGGCCCGAATAACTGGTGTGAGCCTCCACCGGGCGACAACGACCTGCCGTTACGCTGGTGCCGTCATCGCCGGGACAACCGATTGAGGAGCGACGAGTGGCGGTCATCGAGCAGGTAGGCGCCCGCGAAATCCTGGATTCGCGCGGCAACCCGACCGTCGAGGTGGAGGTGGCGCTCGACGACGGGACGCTGGCGCGCGCCGCGGTGCCCTCAGGCGCTTCCACCGGTGAGCACGAAGCAGTCGAGCTGCGCGACGGCGACATCAAGCGCTACAACGGCAAGGGGGTCGAGCGTGCGGTCGCCGCGGTGCTCGACGAGATCGGCCCGGAGCTGACCGGGGTCGAAGCCGTGGAGCAGCGCATCGTCGACCAGAAGCTGGTCGACCTCGACGGGACCCCGGACAAGTCCCGCCTCGGCGCGAACGCGCTGCTCGGAGTTTCCCTCGCGGTGGCGAAGGCCGCCGCGGAGTCCGCCGAGCTGGAGCTGTTCCGCTACCTCGGCGGCCCCAACGCGCACGTGCTGCCGGTGCCGATGCTGAACATCCTCAACGGTGGCGCGCACGCCGACACCGACGTGGACATCCAGGAGTTCATGATCGCGCCGATCGGCGCGGAGTCCTTCCGCGAGGCGCTGCGCTGGGGTGTGGAGGTCTACCACTCGCTCAAGTCGGTCCTCAAGGGCCGCGGGCTGGGCACCGGCCTCGGTGACGAGGGCGGGTTCGCGCCGAACCTGTCCAGCAACCGCGAAGCGCTCGACCTGATCACCACCGCCATCGAGAAGGCCGGCTACGTACCGGGCCGCGATGTCGCGCTGGCGCTGGACGTGGCCGCGACGGAGTTCTTCTCCGAGGGCACGTACAGCTTCGAGGGCACCAAGAAGACCGCCGAGCAGCTGGGCGCGTACTACGCGGAACTGCTGAACAGCTACCCGCTGGTCTCGATCGAGGACCCGCTCTCGGAGGACGACTGGGACGGCTGGGTCACGCTGACCAACCAGATCGGCGAGCGGGTGCAGCTCGTCGGCGACGACCTGTTCGTCACCAACCCGGACCGCCTGGAGCAGGGCATCGAGCGTGGCGCGGCGAACGCGCTGCTGGTGAAGGTCAACCAGATCGGCACCCTGTCGGAGACGCTGGACGCGATCACGCTCGCCACTTCCTACGGCTACAAGAGCATGATGAGCCACCGTTCCGGCGAGACCGAGGACACCACGATCGCGGATCTGGCCGTCGCCACCGGCGTCGGCCAGATCAAGACCGGTGCCCCGGCCCGCAGCGAGCGGGTGGCCAAGTACAACCAGTTGCTGCGTATCGAGGAGACCCTCGGCGACGCGGCCCGCTTCGCCGGTGACCTGGCCTTCCCGCGGTTCGCGCCGGAGAGCTGACGTCCCCGATGAGAGAGCGGGGCAGGGAGCGCACGGGCAGGGGAGGTCGTCGCACTGACGGCCTCCCGTCCCGGCGCGCGGAGGGCACGTCCCGCCGCGTCGACGGGGCTCCCGCCCGGCGTCCGCGGCAGGTGCGCCGCGAGCCCGTGAAGGCGCGGCTGCGTCGCGGGCTGGGCGCGAACCCGGCCGGGGGCGCGGCCAGGGTGCTGGGCATGTCCACCACCCGGCGGGCGGCGGTGATCGCGATCGTGGTGTGCGCGCTGGCTTTCACGCTCGCCGTGCCGTTGCGCACCTATCTGAGCCAGCGTTCGGAGATCGCCGAGCAGGAGCAGCGGCAGGCCTCGCTGCAACAGCAGGTCGCCGAGCTGCAATCCCGGCAGGCGGCGGCGAGCGACCCGGCGCAGGTGGAAGCCGAGGCACGCAGCCGGCTGCGCTACGTCATGCCGGGCGAGACGCCGTATCTGGTGCAGCTGCCCGAGGACGCACCTCAGTCGCAGCAACGACAAGAGCAGAAAAAACCGGGCCCCGGCGACTCGGCGTGGTACGACCAACTCTGGTCCACCCTCGGCGGCTGAACACCGGCCAGCGACAATGGGGGTGTGAACAGCACGGAACTGCCCTCGTTCGAACCGGTGACCGAAGCCGACCGCGAGATCATCGCCGTCCAGCTCGGCCGCCCGCCGCGGGCCCTGCGCGCCGTCGCCGCGCGCTGCCCCAGCGGCCATCCTTCCGTGGTCCAGACCAGTCCGCGGCTGGAGAACGGGACGCCGTTTCCCACGCTGTACTACCTCACCTGCCCGAAGCTGGCGTCGCTCGTGGGACGGCTGGAAGCTTCCGGGATCATGAAGGAGATGACGGCGCGGCTCGAGACCGACGAGGAGCTGGCCGCGGCGTACCTGCGCGCGCACGAGTCCTACCTCGCGCAACGTGACGCGATCGAACCGCTTGGGCACCAGGTCACCGCCGGCGGTATGCCGGGCAGGGTCAAATGCCTGCACGTCCACCTCGCGCACACGCTCGCCTGCGGCCCCGGCGTGAACCCCTTCGGCGACGAGACGCTGGAACTGCTCCGGCCGGACTGGCCTTCGGGAGACTGCGCCCCCCACCAAACCGACCAAAAGTAGGCCGACCGTGATCAACGGGAAGCCGCCTACGCAAGGTGGATCGCCGTGACTGTGGTCGGGTTGGTGGAGACGACGCAGTAACACTGGCCCCTTGCGTTCGGATAGCCCTGTCACATGGGCTTAACACCACCTGGGTGAGGATCGACCCAGGCAGGGTTCCGGACGGAGGGGTCTGGGGTTGTGCGGTTGACGCGGGTTCGCATCGCCCGGCGCAAGGCACGAAGAATCGGCTTGCGCCACAAGACTTTTGTCGCGGCGGTCGGTGGCGTACTCGCGGTGCTACCCGCCGTGTGGGCCAGTGGTGGCACCAGTGACTGGTCGGCCACCCCAGCCGCCGAGCGCACCCGCGACATCCCGCTTGTGGAGGGCTTCGACCCGAAACTGGTGGCGGTCAGCGTCGACGGCAGCCTCCCGCGGCCGGCCGCCGTGCAGGAACCGCTTCCCGCGTACGAACTCCCGAGCGGACCGCTCGGGATCCCCGGCACCGCGCTCGCGGCATACCGCAACGCGGCGGACATCATGGCCAGGGAAATGCCCGGCTGCCACATCGACTGGGCGCTCATCGCGAGCATCGGGCGGATCGAGTCCAACCACGCGCGCGGTGGTTACGTCGACAAGGCGGGCAACACACTGGAGCCGATCCTCGGCCCGGAACTCAACGGCACCAACGACACCGCGGCGATCCCGGACACCGACGGCGGCCGCTGGGACCACGACACGGTGTGGGACAGGGCGGTCGGCCCCACCCAGTTCATCCCATCCACGTGGCTGTTCTACGGCGCGGATGGCAATGGGGACGGGGTCTCCGACCCGGACAACGTCTTCGACGCGACCCTGGCCACCGGCCGCTACCTGTGCTCGGGCGGGCTGGACCTGGCGAACCCGGATCAGCTGCGTTCGGCGATCTATCGCTACAACAACTCCGACGTGTACGTGGACACCGTGATCCTGTGGGCCGAGGCCTACCGCAACGGTGTCTCGCTGTTGCCGGACAGCACGGTGCCGATCGGTGCCCCCTCGATGCCCGCGCAGCCCGCGGCGCCCCCGGTGTCCGTCGCCCCGACGCCGCCACCTGTCAGCGCAGCGAATGCGCCCACGTCCGCCACGCCGACGCCGACCGGCTCGAACCCGGTCACGGTGACGACGCCACCGACGACAACCACGACAACCACGACGCCGCCGACGTGCGAGAGCCCGACGTCGACCACGACCACCACGACGACGACCACGACCACGAGCGCGACACCGAACCCGTGCGACCCCACGACGACCACTACAACCAGCAGTGTCACGCCGACCCCTTAGGGTGGGCTCATGCCTCGTGTTGCCGCGATCGACTGTGGAACGAACTCCATCCGCCTGCTCGTAGCCGAACTGACGCAGCGCCATGACGGTACCGTCGACCTGCGCGATCTGCACCGTGAGATGCGGGTCGTGCGGCTCGGCCAGGGCGTCGACGCCACCGGCAGGCTGGCGCCCGAAGCGCTCGAACGCACCCGCGCGGCGCTCGCCGACTACACGATCGCGGCGCGGCGCAAGGGTGCCGAGCGGGTGCGCATGGTCGCCACGTCGGCCACCCGCGACGCGAGCAACCGCGACGAGTTCTTCGCGATGACGCGCGATGTCCTTGGTGTGGAAGCGGAAGTGATCAGCGGGGACGAAGAGGCGCGGCTGTCGTTCACCGGCGCGGTCGGGGAGCAGGATCCCGACGACGGCCCGTTCCTGGTGGTCGATCTCGGCGGCGGCTCCACGGAACTGGTGCTCGGCGACTGGGACGGTCAGCGGGCTTCGGTGACGTCGGCGAAATCGGTCGACATCGGCTGCGTGCGGATCACCGAGCGCGCACTGAAATCCGACCCGCCCACCGAGGTCGAGATCGCCGCGGCGCGCGAGTTCGCCACCGGAGTGCTGGAGCAGGCGTTCGAGGTCGTCGACGTGTCGAAGGCCAGGACGTGGATCGGGGTCGCGGGCACGGTCACCACGCTGTCCGCGGTCGCGCAGGAGCTGCCCGAGTACGACTCCGAGCGCACCCACCTGTCGAAGCTTTCCCGGGCGACGATCGACCGCGTGGCCGGCGAGCTGCTGGCCGCCGACCACGCCACCCGCGGCGCGAACCCGGTGATCCACCCGGGCCGCGTCGACGTGATCGGCGGTGGCGCGCTGATCGTCCGGCTGCTCGCCGAACAGCTGGCCGAGCGCGGCGGCCCGGCCGAGCTGATCGTCAGCGAGCACGACATCCTGGACGGGATAGCGCTTTCCCTGGTCTGAGTGTCCGCGCCCGGATTGTGACCACTGACTTTCGTCGGGTTTTCGTTCCGATTCGACCGTTTGCCGGGTAGGTTCCTCTCACCCTTTGGTGAGGAGGAGTTTTCCTTGAGAAGAACCAGGTTGCTCGTCGCCGCGCTCGTGCTGCCGCTGCTCGGCGGGCTCGCGGTCGCGGGTCCGGCCGCCGCGGCACAACCGCAGCTTTCCGGCGCGACCACGGAGTTCACCGTCCTGACCGCGGCAGGCCAGAGCGTGGTCGCCGCCGAGCAGGCGATCCGGACCGCCGGTGGCACGGTCTTGCACAGCAACACCGCGGTCGGCCTGATCACCGCGAGCGCACCGGCCAACGGCTTCGTCGAGCGCGTCTCGGCCAGCGGCGCGGTCTACGGCGCGGCCAAGGCCACCTCGATCGGCCAGGCGCCCAAGGACAAGGCGGTCACGAAGCCGAACGCCGTGGAGAAGGAATCCGGCGGCAAGGCCGGGACGTCGCCGGCGGCCAAACCGGTGGGCACCGACCCGCTGGACAGTGAGCTCTGGGGTCTCAAGTCCGTGCGCTCGGACCTCGCCCGCACCGTGCAGCCTGGTGACAAGCGGGTCAAGGTCGGCGTGATCGACACCGGCGTCGACGGCTCACACCCGGACATCGCGCCGAACTTCGACGCCGCCGACTCCCGCAACTTCACCCGCGACATCCCGACGGACGAAACGGGCGCCGTCGTGGACGGGCCATGCGAGTACCGCGGCTGCGTGGATCCCGTGGACCACGACGACAACGGGCACGGCACGCACGTGGCAGGCACGATCGCCGCGTCCGCCAACGGTTTCGGCATTTCCGGGGTGGCGCCGGGCGTGACTCTGGTGAACATCCGCGCCGGGCAGGACTCGGGATACTTCTTCCTCCAGCCGACAGTCGATGCGCTCACCTACGCCGGTGACGCGGGCATCGACGTGGTCAACATGAGTTTCTACGTGGACCCGTGGCTGTACAACTGCGCGAACAACCCGGCCGACACCGCCGAGCAGCAGCTCGAGCAGCGCACCATCGTCGAGGCCGTGACCCGCGCGCTGAACTACGCCTACGGCAAGGGCGTCACTTCCGTTGTCGCACTGGGGAACGAGCATTCGGACCTCGGCTCGCCGCAGCCGGACGCCACGAGCCCGGACTACCCCGCCGACGCGGCCTACGACCGTTCGATCGACAACGCGAGCTGCCTGTCCATGCCCACCGAGGGCCCGCACACCATCGGCGTGGGCTCGTTCGGTCCTTCGGGTGCGAAGGCTGATTACTCCAACTACGGCACGGAGCAGATTTCGGTGTCCGCGCCCGGCGGGTACTACCGCGACGGGTTCGGCACGGATTGGTACCGCACCAACGAGAACGAAATCCTCTCGGCGTACCCGCGAAACGTCGGGGTGGCGGAGGGCAACATCGACGCGGCCGGGAACGTGACCCCGGACGGGGCCGCGCTCGGGGTGCAGAAGGCCGTCGCGCCGGACGGCCGGGTGGGCTACTACCAGTACCTGCAAGGCACTTCGATGGCCACGCCGCACGCGACAGGTGTCGCCGCGCTGATCGTTTCCCAGTACGGCAAGCCCGGCAAGGGCGGGTTCGGGCTGAGCCCGGACGCGGTGCAGCGGGTGATCGAGGGGACGGCCGCGCACATCGCGTGCCCGGTGCCGCGCACGGTCGACTACCTCGACGAGGGCCGCGACGCCTCATACACCGCCACGTGCACGGGTTCGGCGTCGTTCAACGGCTTCTACGGGCACGGTGCCGTGGATGCCTACGCCGCCGTGACACATGGTTCTTCCTACGTCCACTGAGTCTTTCCGTTGCGGGGGCCGGTTTCCGGATTGTCCGGGAACCGGCCCTCCGCCGTTCCCGTAGTCGGGCGGCACACCTGCGTGTTCCGGCTCCGGCGGGGTCGGCGTCGTGTCGGTGCCCCTCCCCAGGATCTGTGGATGCGCAAACTGCGAAGAACCACAGTTGCCGGCGCGATTTCGGCGCTGGGATTGGCATTGCTGCCAACAGCGGCCGCGGCGGCGGACACTCCTTCGCCGGACGGCGCCTGGTCGGTGACATCCGTCGGCGGCGCGTATCAGCTCACCCTCAAACTCGACCAGCGACTGCAAACCCGTGACGCGGCACCGGAAATCGCGGTCGACGGCCGTTCGCTCGGCGCCGCGCAGCAGTCGGCGGACGGCCGGACGCTCACCCTCGTCACCGCGGATCCGGCGGCCGCGCACCCGTCGTCGGTGCGGCTGGCGTGGAACGGCGTGGTGCCGGGCACGAACACCACGAATGCCGCCTCCACGGCGGAAGTGGCGGCCGGGACCCGATCACGTCCGAACCTTCGGCCAAGGGCGGCTACCAGGTCACCCGCGCCGACTACGACTTCGGTGACACCGCGCTGAACCTGTCCGGCGTGAGCAACCTGCCGGTGGAGGAGCGTGCCGCGGTCTGGGTGCCGGACGGCGCGTCCGGGCAGCGGCCCGTGGTGGTGTTCCTGCACGGACGCGAGGATGCCTGCCAGAACCCGGACACCAAGGAACTCGACAACGCGAACTGGCCGTGCACCAACGGATTCCAGCCGGTGCCGAGCGATCTCGGCTACGCGGAATCGGCCGAGACACTGGCCGGCCGGGGTTATGTCGTCGTGTCGATCAGCGCGGACGCGATCGGCGTCTACGACCAGACCGCCGCGGACGACCGTGGTGGCTCGGCGCGTGGTCAGCTCGTGCTGACGCACCTGGATCTGCTGGCGAAGGCGAACGCCGGCACGGCCACCGGGATGAGTTCGCTGTTGAAGGGCAAGCTCGATCTCTCCAATGTCGGGCTGATGGGCCACTCGCGAGGCGGCGACGGCGTGGTGAAGGCGTCCCTGCTCAACGCCGCTCGCCCGAGCCCGTACGGGATCAGGGGTGTGCTGGCGATCGCGCCGATCGACCGCACCCGCCCGGCGCTGCCGGACGTGCCGCTGGCCGTGCTTTTGCCCTACTGCGACGGGGATGTCTCCAACCAGGAGGGACAGCACTTCTACGAGGATTCCGCTACACCGACGGCTCGGACAGCGCGCTGAAGTCGTCGCTGATGGTGATGGGCGCCGACCACAATTACTTCAACGACGTGTGGACCGGGATCTACGGGGACGACTGGGACGCCTACGTGGACTCGGCCGACCCGACGTGCGGCCAGAGCCCCGCGACGAGTATCCGGCTCACGGCTGCCGAGCAGCAGCGGGTGGGTGTCGCTTACACGGCCGGGTTCTTCCGGCTGACGCTGGGCAAGGAAAGCGCTTTCCTGCCGATGTTCCAGAGTGGATCCGGCAGCAGCGTCCAGGTCGGCGCGGCGACCGTGCTGCAGGCGACGCAGTCACCCGCTTCGCAGCGGCTCGACGTGGCACCGCTGCAGGCGAGCGCGTCGAACGTCCAGTTCTCGGGCGCTGTCAACGGGCAGTACTGCGCGAGCATCGGTGGTGTCTCGTCGCAGAGCGGACTCCCGTCGTGCAGCGACTCGACCTACACGAGCCGCTTCCCGTCGTTCACGCCGCCGACGCACACGCCGAACGTGCCCGCGAGCCCGATGCTGCACCTGCAGTGGACGGGCGCCGGCACGGTCACCGCTGCGCTGCCGCGTTATGACGTCAGCAGGTACGGAGCGCTGACCGTGCGCGCCGCGCTCGACGGTGTGAGCACCGCTGCCGACCTCACGCTCACGGTGGTCGACGGCGCCGGACGCGGGCAGTCGTCGACGGTCTCGGCGCTGAGCGACGCGCTGACTTCGTTGCCGGGCAACCAGGACGTGCTGCCGAAGACCTGGCTGCGCACCGTGCGGTGGCCGGTTTCACAGCTCACGAAGGTGAACACGCGGAACATCCGGCAGATCCGCATCACCACGCCTGCCGCCGCGAGCGGGGTGCTGCTGTCGGATCTGGCGTTCAGCAACGCGGCCGTCGGCACCGGCGCTCCGACCACGCTGCCGCAGCTGTCGGTGACGAGTACGACGGCGGCCGAGAACGCGGGCCAGGCCACCGTGACGGTCGCACTGTCGAAGGCGAGCGCTGTACCCGTGACCGTGCACCTGCAAGCGCTTTCCGGCGGCACGCAGATCACCGCCGCGGCGCAGCAGGTGGTGATCCCGGCCGGGCAGACCAGCGCGGCCGTGCGGGTGCCGGTGGTGGAGAACGCCGTTGTGGACGCCACGGCGGACACCAGGTACGAGGTCGTCCTCGGCTACCCGACGAACGCCGTTACCGGCCAGAACACCGCGTACATCACCGTCCACGACGACGAGTCCTGACGCGGCACCGGGGGTTTCGCCGATTCGGTGAAACCCCCGGTGTTCCCCGGTCTAGCCGCCAAGGCTGCCCTTCGAACCGGATCAGCGATTACTGCTGTTCACCACGAATTCCCCGAGATCCTTCGACTGCTGCACCCGCGAAGGTTCGTGGACATACATCATGTGCCCGGCCGGGTAGTACGCCGATTCCACGTTTTCCCGCAGTTCCTCGGGAATCACCAGATGCGCCAGCACGCTTTCCGCCGCGTAATACGGGGTCGCACCGTCGTAATAACCCAGCGCGACATGCACCTTGAGATGCGGGTTCGCCCGCATCGCCGAACTGAGCGCGTCCACCGCCGAAACCGAGCGGCCCTCGAACTCCGAATACGACCAGTTCCGCACGACGTCCATCGCGAGCAGTTCGTACGGCAGATCGTTGACGTATTCCAGTTCGTCCCGTACGTAATGGTTGAACCCCGCCGAATACGCGCCGATGATCCGCGAAATCGAGGCGTCGTCGCTCATCTGCTCCCGGCCGCCGTCCGGTTCCCAGGTGGTGAACCGGCCGTCCATCCGGCCGGTCGTCAGCCCCTGGTCGCGCAGCAGTTCGGTGAAGAACCGGATGTGCTCGATCCGCAGGTTCACCCTGTCCACATAGGACTCTTCCAGCCCGGTGAGCGAAGCCAGCGTCTGCACGGCCTCGGCGCGCTCCTCGGGCGACAAACGCGCGCCGCGCTCCAGCGCCCACGGCAGCTCGCGCGACGCGAACTCCTCGGCGTCGGCGAGCACATCGTCGAGCGGGCGCTCGCCGTGCCGGCCGTGGTAGTGCGCGATCGCCGCGTACGTCGGCACGTACAGCGGGTACGGCTTGTCGTTGCCCTCGGCGAACCGGATCGTGCCCATGTCCAGCACGCTGCTGATCAGCATCACGCCGTTGAGGTAGAGCCCGTGCCGTTCCTGCAGATGGTTGGCCAGCGCGGCGGCGCGCAGCGTGCCGTAGGACTCGCCGGCGAGATACTTGGGGGAGAGCCAGCGGCCGTTGCGCGAGGTCCACAGCCGGATGATCTCGCCGACGGACTCGATGTCGGGCGTGAAACCCAGGTAGTCCTTCGCCTTCTCGCCGGTCGCCGCGCGCGAGTAGCCGGTGGAAACCGGGTCGATGAAGACCAGATCACTGTGTGCCAGCAGGGTTTCCGGGTTGTCGGCCAGCCGGTACGGCGGCGGCTCCGGGCTGTCCACGTCGCCGGAGACCACCCGCCGCGGCCCGAGCAGACCCATGTGCAGCCACACGCTCGCCGAGCCGGGACCGCCGTTGAACGCGAACGTGACCGGCCGGGAACCGGGTTCGGCGTCGTCGAGGGTGTACGCGGTCAGGAACACCTCGGCCTTGGGCAGGTGACCGTCGAACTTCCCGTCCGTGCTCACTTCCTTGCGCAGCACGATGCGCCCGGTCTGTGCCGTATACGCGAGCTTGCGGCGCTTGATCGTGATCGTGTGGCTCGTGGTGACCAGGTCGTCGGTCGGCTCGGGTGGCCGCTCTTCGCCGTTCTCCTCGGCTTTGGTGTCTTCGGGCATGCGTCGAATCTATCGACGGGAGGCGACCTAGGCTGGCCGGGTGAGCGCTTTGGCAGAACTCGACGAAGCGGTGTCCGGTTGCCGCCGGTGCCCGCGGCTTGTCGAGTGGCGCGAGCATGTTGCAGCCACCAAGCGCGCCGCCTTCGCGAGCGAGACGTACTGGGGCCGTCCCGTGCCGGGCTTCGGCCCAGACGGCGCCGCGCTGGCGATCGTCGGACTCGCGCCGGCCGCGCACGGCGGCAACCGCACCGGCCGGATGTTCACCGGCGACCGTTCCGGCGACGTGTTGTTCCAGGCCCTTTACGACGTCGGCCTCGCCTCGCAGCCGCAGTCGACGCGGCTCGGCGACGGCTTGGAGCTCCGCGGAACCCGGATCACCGCCCCGGTTCACTGCGCGCCCCCGGACAACAAACCCACGCCCGGTGAACGTGACGAATGTCGCCCCTGGCTGGTGCGGGAGCTGGAGTTGCTGCGCCCGACCCTGCGGGCCGTCGTGGTGCTCGGTGCTTTCGGCTGGCAGGCGCTGCTACCGGTGCTCGACGCCGTCTGGCCGGTCCCGAAACCACGCCCGAAATTCGGCCACGGCGCGGAAATCGTGCTCCCCGGGAACCCGGGGCTGAGTGTTTTCGGTTGTTTTCATCCCTCGCAGCAGAACACTTTCACGGGCAGGCTCACCCCAGCCATGCTGCGGGAGGTTCTCAGCCGTGCCGCTGACGTGGCCGGACTCGGCCGAGCAGCTGTCTGAATCGTTTCGCCCTGCCACGCGACCGGGGTCACAGCTGGTTGGGGTGCACGAGCGGATGTCAAGCGACGGTGGGAAGATGCTGCTATGGCCGTAGCGAAGTCGGAACCGACCCGGATCTTGATTCTGGGCGGTGGTTACGTCGGGCTCTATACCGCGTTGGGACTCCAAAAGAAGCTCCGCGCCAATGAAGCGTCCGTCACCATTGTGGATCCCCAGCCCCACATGACGTACCAGCCCTTCCTTCCGGAAGCGGCTGCCGGCGCCATCGAGCCGCGGCACGTGGTCGTGCCGCTGCGGCGGGTCCTGAAGCGTTGCCACGTGCTGACCGCACGCGTCAACAAGATCGAGCACGAGCGCAAGTCCGTCACGGTCGAGGCCGCCGACGGGCACATCGAGCAGCTGAACTACGACGTGCTCGTGGTCGCGCTCGGTGCCGTCGCCCGGCTGCTGCCCATCCCCGGTCTCGCCGAAGAGGGCATCGGCATCAAGACCATCGGCGAGGCGATCTACCTCCGCAACCACGTGCTGACCAAGCTCGACCAGGCGGCCAGCACGCTGGATCCGGAGCTGCGCAAGCGGTTGCTGACGTTCACCGTCGTCGGCGGCGGGTTCGCGGGCATCGAGGCGCTCGCCGAACTCGAGGACATGACCCGCTTCGCGACGCGGTACTACGAGAACATCGAGCCGAAGGACATCCGCTGGGTGCTCGTCGAGGCGGCCGGCCGGATCCTGCCCGAGGTGCGCGAGACCCTCGGCGTGTGGACGGTCGAGCAGCTCGAACGGCGCGGCATCGAGGTCTACCTGTCGACAGCGGCGAAGTCGTTCGAGAACGGGCGCGTCACGCTGTCCGACGGCACGGAGTTCGAGAGCGACACCATCATCTGGACGGCCGGTGTGAAGGCCAACCCGGTGCTGGCCAACTCCGACCTGCCGGTCGACAAGCGCGGCCGCGTCGAGGCGACGGCGGCCCTGCAGGTTGTCGGCCACCCCGACGTGTGGACGGCTGGTGACAACGCGGCGGTGCCGGACCTCTCGCGCACCGAGCAGGACCCGACGGCCACGTGCCCGCCCAACGCCCAGCACGCGGTGCGGCAGGCGCGCGTGCTCTCGGCGAACATCATCCGCGTATTGCGCGGTGGACAGCCGAAGGACTACTTCCACAAGAACCTGGGTGCCGTGGCCGGGCTCGGCCTGCACAAGGGTGTGGCGGATGCGCTGAACCTGAAGATCAAGGGCTTCCCGGCCTGGGTCTTCCACCGCGCATACCACCTCAAGGCGATGCCCACCTTCAACCGCAAGGCGCGCATCCTGCTCGACTGGACCCTCGGCGGTCTGTTCCGGCGCGAGGTCGTTTCGCTGGGCCAGATCAACAACCCGAAGGAAGAGTTCGCCAGGGCGTCCAAGTCCTGACGGTTCGGGGCGCCGCAGTAGTCTGTGCGGTGCCCCGGTAGCCCAATCGGCAGAGGCAGTCGACTTAAAATCGACGCAGTGCGGGTTCGAGTCCCGTCCGGGGCACGTCATTCACCACGCGGGCGGTGCCGGTGCGTCAAGCGGGGTCCAGCCCGAGCTCGGCCCAGCGACGTCCGTCCGCCCAGTCGCCGATCAGCAGGCCGTCGCCGACCTCGGCGATCACCACCGAGCCGCCCGTCGTTTCGAGCACGAAACCCGCTTCGGCGCCATGTGCTCGGCAGGTCAGCGGGGTGACTCGCACGATCTCGTGCCCGACCAGCCCGGCGAGTGGCTCCGGCGCCATGTCCTCGATGTTGACCTTCGCGCCGAATTCGGGCACTTCGTAATGTGCGTGTGGCGAACTCCGGTACAACCGGATGCCGGAGAGCGTGTGACACCGCATCGATCCGAATCCGTCGACGCGAATCCAGACATGCACGAGATCACGCACATTGGCCGCGTCCATCACGAACCAGCCGGCTGTCGCACCGGTCAGCGTCCTGCCGACCAGGTCGCGGGGCTCCACCTCCAGCATGCCCCGATCTTGCCTGGTTCAGTGGCGCGGTTTGTGGGTTTTCCCGTGATTCCCCTTGTTCTGCTGCCCGGGGTAGCCACCGGAGCCCGGCCATCCGGTCGGAATCGGGATCTGCGCGGGAATCTTCGTCATCACGGCCGGCGGCTTCGCGGCCTTCTTCGTGGCCGGCGCCGAAGTCTTTTTCTGCGTGTTCGGCAGAGTGCCGCTGATCTTGCCCTGGTCGGGCTGCCGCTCCGCGGTGCTGGCCGGCGCCGGGATTTCGGCTGTGCCGGTCGGCGTGGCGGCGGCGAGCAGCGCGACCTGCCCACCTACCGGAGCGGAGAGGTTCGACAGCGCGTCCCTCGCCGGATCGCTGCCGTGCCCGGGAACGGGGCCCGCGTTGACCGGCCCGTCATGCGACGGTGTCTGCGCGCTGGCCAACGCCCAGCCACCGACCAATACCGCGCCGGCAAAGGCCAGGCCGGCGATTTTGCGCCCGGCGCGGCTCTTCTCCTTCGGCGGCTCCGCGACCGCAGCCGTCTCGGCGAGGGGCTCAGCGAGAAGCGCCGCGACGGTCGATTCGTCGTAGCGGTACTGGATCTGAATGGTCGCGTCTTCGAGCGGCGGCCGTGCCGGCTCGGGGATGGGCAGCCGGGGCAACGTGCCGCCGAACTGGCCGTTCTCGGCCTCGACGCGGCTGCGTCGATGGGGCGCGGGACTGGTGTGGGCGCCATTGCGCGCCAGCAGTTCGGCCACTGTCGTGGTCGCTGACGAGGTGTCGAGGCTGTGGGTCGCGGTCGTCACAGATCGTGCCCTTCCTGATCCTTCGTCTGGGTGAGTCACACTAACCCGCTCGAGATTTCTAGTGGTCGGCGGGCGGGCCGCGCCACCCTACAGTGGCGCGCGTCACGGCAGGGGATGAATCGAGGCGGCTCGTATGCGTGGGTGGCCCCATACTGATCGCGTGCCCGAGGACTGGATCCTGCACGTCGACCTCGATCAGTTCATCGCCGCTGTCGAGGTGATGCGGCACCCTGAGCTGCGCGGACGTCCTGTCGTGGTTGGCGGCGTGGGGGATCCGACACAGCGAGCCGTCGTGGCCACGGCCTCCTACGAAGCGCGTGAGTTCGGCATCCAGTCCGGCATGCCGCTGCGCCTGGCGGCGAAGCGATGTCCGGGCGCGGTGTTCCTCCCGGTGGACAAGCCCGCGTATGAAGAGGTCTCCGAACGGGTGATGGCGACGCTGC
This sequence comes from Amycolatopsis sp., assembly GCF_035546795.1. Taxonomy (GTDB): domain Bacteria; phylum Actinomycetota; class Actinomycetes; order Mycobacteriales; family Pseudonocardiaceae; genus Amycolatopsis_E. Next base: position 144,566 of record NZ_DASZWC010000026.1, on the reverse strand, counting down.
GTGAGTTCCCCGTGGTGGTCGAGGTCGTCGGCTGGGACGAGGCCTTCCTCGGCGTCCGGACCGAGGAGCCCGAAACGTTGGCAGCGGAGATCCAGGCAGCGGTCCAGACCGAGACAGGTCTGTCCTGTTCGGTCGGCATCGGCGACAACAAACTGCGCGCGAAGCTCGCCACCGGATTCGGCAAACCGGCGGGGATTTACCGGCTCACCAAGGAGAACTGGGACGAGGTGATGGGCGGGCTGCCAACGGAGGCACTGTGGGGGATCGGTCGCAAAACCGCGAAGAAGCTGGCCGAGCTGGGCGTGCATACCGTCGATGAGCTGGGCCGGAGCGATCCACAAGAGCTGGCCGAACGGTTCGGGCCGACGATGGGTCCGTGGTACCGAATCCTCGGTCTCGGCGTCGGCGATCGGGAGGTCACCGCGACCCCATACGTGCCGCGATCCCGAAGCCGCGAGGTGACCTATCAGCACAACCTCTCCGATCCTGTCGAGATCAGTCGCGAGGTGGCAACGCTGGCAAGGCGGGTGGCCGAGGACGTGGTCGCCGAAGGGCGCCCCGCCGTGCGCGTCGGCGTGAAGGTGCGCTTCGCGCCCTTCGTGACGCAGACCCGAAGCAGCACTTTGCCGGGCCCGACAAGCGACGCGGAAGACATCGAGAAGGCGGCGCTGGCGGTGCTGGCGCGCTTCGAGGACAGCCGGCCGATTCGGCTGTTAGGAGTACGGGCTGAATTCGGAACAGCCTGATACATCCCTTTTGTCGGGTAGGTTAGAAAATAATCACCGGTAAGAGTGGTTCGGCGAACGCCGCCGAAATAGGGTCTACAGGCATGGCAGAGTCGTCATCCGGGACCGGTGCGCGTCAGCGCCTCACCTCCGATCAGCGGAACTCGTTCCTCGCCGCAGTGCTCGGCTGGACGATGGACGCGTTCGACTACTTCATCGTGGTCTTCGTCTACGCCGACATCGCCAAGAGCTTCGGGATGCAGAAGTCCGAGGTCGTCTTCATCACCACCGCCACGCTGATCATGCGGCCCGTCGGGGCATTGCTGTTCGGGCTGTGGGCGGACCGGATCGGCCGCCGGATCCCGTTGATGGTCGACGTCATCTTCTATTCGGTGGTCGGTTTCCTCTGTGCTTTCGCGCCGAACTTCACCGTGCTGCTGATCCTGCGGCTGCTGTACGGCATAGGCATGGGTGGCGAATGGGGGCTCGGCGCCGCGCTCGCGATGGAGAAGATTCCGACCAAACGTCGTGGGTTCTTCTCGGGAGTGCTGCAGGAGGGGTACTCGTTCGGCTACCTGCTCGCTTCGCTGGCTTCCTTGGTGATCCTCGACTGGGCCGGGCTGTCGTGGCGGTGGCTGTTCGCCTTGAGTGTCATTCCGGCGCTGATCAGCCTGATCATCCGGGCCAGAGTGAAGGAGTCGGAGGTGTGGGAGTCCGCGCGGGAGAAGATGCGCGTCACCCGCACCTCGGTCAAGGACATCCTGCTCGACCCGAAGATCATCCGCCGGTTCATCTACCTGGTGCTGCTGATGACGGCGTTCAACTGGATGAGCCACGGCACCCAGGACGTGTACCCGACTTTCCTGTCGGCGCACGGAAACGGCGGCGCGGGGCTGTCCACCACGACGGCCACCTGGATCGCGGTCATCTACAACGTCGGCGCCATCGCCGGCGGGCTGATCTTCGGCTCGCTGTCGGAACGGTTCGGCCGCCGGTACACGATCGCGTTCTGCGCGGTGCTCGGGCTGCCGATCGTGCCCTTGTTCGCGTTCTCGACGACGGCGGCGATGCTCTGCCTTGGGGCCTTCCTGATGCAGCTCATGGTGCAGGGGGCGTGGGGTGTCATCCCGGCGCACCTGACCGAGATGTCGCCGGACGCCATCCGCGGGTTCTACCCGGGCGTGACCTATCAGCTGGGCAACTGCCTGGCTGCGTTCAATTTGCCGATCCAGGAGGCGCTGGCCGCGAGCCACGGATATCCGTTCGCGCTGGCCGCGACGATCATTCCGGTGCTGATCGTGGTCGCCGTCCTGACGCTGGTCGGCAAGGAGGCCAAGGGCATCAGCTTCGGCACGGACCGCACCGCGACCGCGCCGGCTTCCGCCGAGGGCTGATTTTCGGCGTTAGAGTTCCGGCATGGTGGCTGCGGAATGGGCGGAAGGCGTGCGCACGGGCCGGCTCGACCCCGTGTTGCTGACGGAAAAGGTGCTGCACGGGATCGAGGCCGCCGACCGCGTCGTCGGCGCGTTCCGCAAGATCCGAACGGTCGAGGCGCTGGCCGAGGCGCAAGCGCTTGCCGCGCGGCCCGACCTCGGTGATCTTCCGCTCGCCGGGGTACCGGTCGCGGTCAAGGACGTCGCCGAGGTGAGCGGTGAATACGCGTCCTGGGGCTCGGCTGCCGTGCCGGCCAGGTCGGCGACCGAGGATGCCGAGATCGTCCGGCGGCTTCGCGCGGCAGGCGCGGTGATCGTCGGCCTGACACGAGTGCCGGAGCTGTGCATCTGGCCGATGAGCGATGCACCTGAGGGGATCGCCCGCAACCCGTGGAACCCGGCATACACGGCGGGCGGCTCATCCGGCGGCAGCGCTGCCGCGGTCGCCGCCGGACTGGTGCCCTTCGCGCACGGCACCGATGGCCTCGGCTCCATCCGGCTGCCCTCCGCCATGTGTGGCCTGGTCGGGATCAAGCCGGGCGCGGATCTGTTGAGCGAAAGCGGTTGGTACGGCATGTCCGCGCACGGCAGCCTCGCCACGACGGTCGCCGACGCCGCATTGTTGTTGTCCGTTCTCGCCGACCGGCCGGCCTTGGCCGAAGTCAGCGAGCCGGGCCCGTTGCGTGTCGCGGTTTCCACGGATGTGCCGCTCACGCATGCCCCGATCCCGAAGCCACTGCGCGATGCGCTCTTTCGCACTGCGGATCTCCTTGTGACACAAGGACATTCCGTCGAGCGCGCCACACCGGAGTATGGGCTCGAGGCGACGCTCGGCATCCTCACGCGATGGTTCGGCGGTCCGTCCGAACAGGCCGACGGGCTGGATGAGCGATTGCTGCAGCCGCGCACCCGGACGCAGGTGCGCCTCGGCCGCGCGCTGCGGCAGGCGAAGTTGATCCGGCCGGGCACGAGGGACCGCTGGCTCAAACGCGCGCATCGCTTCTTCGAGGACCACGACGTCCTGGTGACCCCGGCGCTAGCGACCCTGCCCCCGAAGGCCGAGCGCTGGCACACCCGCTCCTGCCTGGCGAACGCCCTGCCGTCGATCCGTGTGGCGGGTTTCGCGGGCCTGTGGAACCTGGCGGGTTTCCCCGCGATGACCGTACCGGCCGCCCGCCATCCGAACGGGTTGCCCATCGGAGTCCAGCTGGTAACCACCCCAGGCGGCGAGTCCCGCCTCCTGGGCCTCGCCGCGCAGCTGGAGCGTTTGAATCCTTGGCCGCGCCTGCCGTAGAGCGTCGTGGCCCGCCGGCTGGCTGGTTGCCTGGCCGGCTTGCGGCCGCGGTGGCTCGTGATCTGGCCGCGGTGGCTCGCGATGTGGCCGGCCTGGGCTGGCTCGAGTGGCTGGCTTGAGGCTTGGCCGGCTTGGCTGGCTTGGGGCTTGTCTGGCGCGCGATGTGGCCGACCCGCGATGTGGCTTGGCCCGCGATCTGGCTTGCGGCTGGCTGGCCCCGCGATCTGGCTGCCCCGCGATCTGGCTTGCGGCTGGCTGGGCTGCGACGTGGCTGGCTTGCGGCTTGCCTGGCTCGCGGCCTGGCCGACTCGCGATGTGGCTGGCTTGCGGCCGCGGTGGCTCGTGATCTGGTTTGGCGCGCGGCCGCAGTGACTCGCGGGCCAGTGATCTCGCGAGTTCGATGCCCCTGATCCGCCGCCCTTGCCGATCTGCCGGATCTCCGCCGCCAGCGACCCGGTGCTTTGACCTGCCGGTCCGGCGGGTCCACACTTCCGGTCAGCCGGTCAGCCGGTCAGCCGGTCAGCCGGTCAGCCGGTCAGCCGGTCAGCCGGTCAGCCGGTCAGCCGGTCAGCCGGTCAGCCGGTCAGCCGGTCAGCCGGTCAGCCGGTCCGGCGGTCCGGCGGTCCGGCGGTCCGGCGGATGGCGCGTCCGCTCCCGCTCGCCAGGCAGGGCCCTCCCTCAGCGCCGCTTGGACCCGGCAGGTTCAGGTTTCTCGCCAGAGGTCTTGGCGTCGTCCTTGTCCGTCGTCTCGGGCTGCCTGGCCGGTTTCGTCGCGGGCTTGGCGGCAGGCGACGTGGCCTGTTTGGTAGCGGTGGCCGCAGTCGCACCCCGGCCGACTGCCGCCGGCTTCGTCGCGGCCGACCTGGTCGGCGGGTCGATGGATTCCGTCGCCCTGCTCATGTTCACGACGGATTCGTCCCGCAACGGCTCAAGCGAGGACTGGCTGCGCGCCAGCACCTCGTTCGCCCGCCGGAGCCGGGCCACGGCCTGCTCGCTCAGCCCGTTGAGCCGCTGAACCTTCCGCTCGGCATCATTTTCGCGCCGCTCGGCGTGCGCGGTCGCTTCCGAGACCAGGCGCTTCGCCCGTGTTGTCGCTTCGTCTACGAGCCGTTTCGCTTCTGCGGTCGCCTCGGCGATCCGCCGCTCAGCCTGGTTCTTGCTCGCCGTCTGCTGGTCGGCGATGTGTTTCTCGAGTTGGCTGCGCTGGGACGCCATGGACGTCTCGAAGTCGTGCTCGATGGTCCGGCGCTTGCGTTCAGCTTCGATGTCCATTGCGGTGCGCCGCTGAGCCGCCTCGGTGGTCAGCTTGCGCACCTCGTTCTTGGTGGCGTCGAGCGCGTTCTTGTGTTCGGCTTCCAGCGCTTCGGCGTGCGATTCAAGAGCGGAGATCAACGTCTGGTAGCGCTCCCGAAGCCGGCTCGATACGTCGGTGCTCTTCGCCCAGTGCTCCTCCGCCGCGACCTGCGCCCGGCTCACGATCTCTTCGGCGCGAGCGTTCGCGAGATCGACGGTGCGCTGCATCCGCTCGTCAAGATCCTCGACGCGCTCCGGTGGCCGCTTCAGCTCTTCCACGCGGTTGCGCAGCCGCGTGATCTCGGCACGCGCGTTTTCCAGCTCCCGCGACATCGTGCTCGCCTGCGCGCGGGCAGCATCACGGTCGGCCATGACGCGCCGCAGGTTCGCCTCGACGTGATCGAGGTACTGCAGCACCTGGCCGCGGTCGAAACCGTGCCACACCTGGTTGTATTCACGCTTCAGCGGGAGGAGGGCGTTGTCTCGCTCGGGAACCATATCGAAGAAGGTACCCGCGTACAGGGTGTTAGTGCTGTCAGGTCAGAACGTGTCTGAGCTTTTTGGACTCACCAGTGGAAGCCGCGCGTGAGCTTGATCAACCTGGTGGCGGCTCTGGACAGGTGCTGTTCGCCCTTACCCAGCTTGATCTGTCCCGTGCCCCCGGCTGCCGCCGAGTCCGGGAAAATCCGGAAACCCTCGTACGCCACCGTGTCGACGAGACCGGGCAGCAAAGTGTAAGCCGCCTGGATGAGGTACCCCTCGGGCGTTCCGATGTGTTTCGGCCGTTCTTTCAGTGCCCGCAACACCATGTCCGCAGCCTGGTTCGGTGATTTCGTCGGAAACGCGTCATAGATCTTGGTTGGCCGGATCATCGGCGTGCGGACGAGTGGCATGTGGATGGTCGTGAAGGTGATCCCGTCACCGTGTGTCTCGGTCGCCGCGATCTTGCTGAAGTAGTCCAGTGCCGCTTTTGACGCTACGTAAGCAGAGAACCGGGGAGCGATGCCCTGCACGCCGATCGACGACACGTTCACGACGTGTCCGAACTTGCGCTCGGACATGTGCGGCAGAACCGCGAGGATCAGTCGCACCGCGCCGAAGTAGTTGATCGCCATCGCGCGCTCGTAATCGTGGAACCTGTCGTACGACAGCTTGATCGACCGCCGGATCGAGCGGCCCGCGTTGTTGACCAGCATGTCGATCCGGCCGTGTTCGTCGAGAATCTGCTTGACCAGCTTGTTGATCGCCTCCTCGTCGGTCAGGTCGACCGGGTATACCGCTGCCGAACCACCGGCCGCGATGATCTCGTCTCGGACCTCCTCCAATTCGTGCTGGCGTCGCGCTACCAGCAGCGGCACACCGCCTTCGGCCGCCACCTTCAGCGCGGTGGCGCGCCCGATCCCCGACGATGCCCCGGTGATGATCACCCGTCGGCCGTCGAGCTCACCCCGATTCCCGTGCTGGCGTGCCCGGAACGGGTCCAGATGTTCACGCCAGTACCGCCACAGCACCGGTGCGTAGTTCTCGATTCGCGGTACTTCGATTCCGGAAGACGCGAGCTCCTTCCGAGTGGCTGTCGTGGCGAACACCGAAGGAAACGACATCGTTTCCAACAGCACCGGCGGAATACCGAGCCGTGCCAAGAACGCGTCCCGGACGATCGACACGCCCGGCACATGCTCCGCCAGTTTCACCAGGCGCAGAAGCCCTTGCGACAACCGCGGGTCCAGCTCCACATTGACGGTCGGCGCCCCGGCCGCCCTGGCGAGAGCGTTGTACACGCTCACCACGGACTGGGGTTCCGGGCTCACGAGGTGGAAGGCGCAGCCGTCCAGGTTGGGCCTGCCCACCAGCGCAAGCAATGCCTCCGCCACATAGTCGACCGGAACGATGTTCGTGTCCCCGAGGTCCGGGCCCGCCAACGGCACGTTCGGCAGCCGGTTCAGTTTGTCGATGGCGGTGAACAGGTAATACGGACCGTCCACTTTGTCCATCTCGCCGGTCTGCGAATGCCCGACCACCACTGCCGGCCGATACACCCGCCATGGCACGTCATGTTGCTGGCGCACAAGCCGCTCGGCCTCGAACTTCGTCCGGTGGTACGCGGTCGGCAATCGCTGGCCGACATCGAACATGTCCTCGGTGAACACGCCCTCGTGATCACCAGCCACTGCGACCGACGACACGTGGTGCAGACAACCTGCCTTGATGTCCGCGGCGAGGTCGATGACGTTTCGGGTTCCGTCCACATTGGCCCGGATGCTCGTCTCGTCATCGGCCGTGATGTCGTACAGGGCCGCCAGGTGCACCAGGTGGTCGATCCGCTCTCGGAGGTCTTGCCGAATCTCGTCACTGACCCCGAGCCGCTCGGCGGAAAGATCCCCCGTGACCAGCGTGACCCGGTCCGGGTTCGGCCACCCGTTGACCAGCCTCTCCAGCCGTGCTCTGGATGCTTCCCGCACCAGGAGGTACACCCGCTCTGTGTCCTCTCGGGCGAGCAGGAGCTGGGTGAACTGGCGACCGATCAGGCCGGTCGCGCCGGTCACTAAATAGCCGGGCATGGTGCACCCTTTCGCCGCGTTGTGCAGAGCCACTACGCATTCTGCTGCACTCGCGATGCCGAGACCATCACCACGCCCTCAGGCGACCCATTCAGCCGTGCAGCGGCCTGATGATCTCCTCAACCAGCCAACTTGCCACCCCCTTCGGGTAAGGAGCCCGCAGGCTCAACACCATGTGCCCGATACCGGCTTCGATGAGTTCGCCGATCTCCTTCCGTGAATGCGCGACGTCGTCGTACGAGACGATGTACTGCACCGACCGTGTGATTTCAGCCGGATCCCGGCCGACATCCACGCAGTGCCGGTCCAGGACCCGACTTCGTTCGATTACGACATCCACGCTGTTGTGGGGCGGCCCGGGGATGTTCCAGATGTCCGCCTGTTCGGCGACCAGCCGCAATGTCCGGGTGCCCCAGCCGCCGATCAGTAGTGGCGGCCCTGGCCGCTGGACCGGTTTCGGCTCGTTGCGGTTGTTCTTCAGCCGGTAGTAGTGCCCGGTGTAGTCGAAGACCTCCTCGGTCCACATCCGCTTGAGGATCGTGATGGTCCCCGCCAGGCGCCCGATGCCCTCGCCCGGGGGTACGAGGGGCAGTCCACATGCCTCGTACTCGGCGAGCGCCGGGTTCTCGCCTGCCACCCCGCCCGCGTCCGGGGGCTGATGAGTCCCTCCCACGCCCAGGCCCATGATCAGTCGTCCCTGCGAGATCACGTCCACCGTCGACGCGATCTTTCCCAGCACTGCCGGTTCGCGAACCCGGTTGCTGGTCACCAGTAGTCCCAGGCGCAGTCGCTCGGTCTGCGCGGCGAGGGCGCTCAGCAGAGTCCAGCCCTCGTGGACCGGGCCGTTTTTCGGGCCGGCCAGCGGGAGGAAGTGATCCCAGAGCCAGGCGTCCTCGATCTCCGGCAGGTCGTCCGCCTCCTGCCAGACCCGATGCACGTCCTCGTACCGGACGTGCATCGGGGTGGGCTTGATGCCGAACTTGATGTTCATGTCGTCAATATAGAAGATCATCAGAACTACTGACTATCAGTTTCCTGCTAGACTTGTGGTATGGTCGACGAGAAGCTCCCGGACGTGCTGGTTTCCCGCCTTGGTTACCTGCTCAAGCACGTCCAGCTGAAGTTGAGTGACGCGGTGGCGCTCGCGCTGTCGCCATTCGGCATCGACGGTCGTGAGCTGGCCGTGCTTTCGGTACTGGCGGCCGAATACCCGCTGTCGCAGCTCGAGGTAGCGGGTCGGCTCCGGGTCGACAGGACGACGATGGTCGCCCTGATCGACGCTCTGGAGGGCAAGGGATTGGTCGAGCGCCGGCGCAGTCCGGAGGACCGGCGCAAGAACATGGTCGGCCTGACCGCTGAGGGGCATGAACGACTGCTCAAGGCGGACAAGGCTCGGCAGGAGGTGGACCGTGTGTTTCTCGCACCGCTCGGCGAGGGAGACGCGGGCCGGTTGGTGCGGGATCTGCAGATCCTGCTGATGGCGGAACAGTCCTGACCGCCGACGGACTTTGGGAGCCGGCCGATTACATAGGCCGGCTGAGTGGCGAAATCTGCCGCCCGCCGTTGCTTGACAATCCGTCGAGCCGTTCCGATTCGGCGACGTTCATAGTGTGCTTGTAAACCGGCTCAGGCCGGGTCGGTGATCGCGACCCGGTTCTGCGCGTACTCGCCGCCACAGACGACGAGTACCAGCCGGTGTGTCCCGGTTTGACTGAACAGGTCCGGCGCACACTGGGCGGTTGGTCCGTGTGCAACGTGACGAGCTGGGAAATCCGATAGGTCACCGGTCTGCCGCCGGCGTCCGCGACGGCGACTTCCTGACCGATCCGGACGGTCCACAGCATGGCGAACGGGCCGTTCTGCCACCCCAGTTCACGTGTCCGGCGAACGCGGTGGCACCACGCTGGGCGCTGAGATCCGCGCCCCACCACGCCGCTTCGTCGAAGTTCCTCGATACCGGAAGAACCCCGGCGACCACAGCCTGCCGCACCAGGCGGGCGGTGCTGCCATCAGGCAGGCGGATGGTGCGCGGGGTTTGATCGGGTGCGGCTGCCTGCGTCGGGACCTGCGCCGAAGCGGGCAACGGGGAACGGTGGCTGTCGTCTGCGGCGCAGTGGTTGGGGCGGAGCCCGAGTTGGGCGCCGGAGGAGCCTTGCTTCCGGTGGTTGGTGCCTGGACGACGGTCATCGGTTCTCGCGGACTTCCTGCGATCGACCTCGCGGGTGGCCGGAGAAGCGTGGCCGCGATCAGCAATACCGGCAGGAGAAGGCTTTCCACGCCGAGAAAATAAGCCTTGGCGAGTCTCCTCCTCCTTGTTCCGGGTACATCGCTCAGTTCCGTTCGAACCGGCGGCGTGCCAGGAAACCGACCAATGCCGTTCCCGGCAATGCGACTGTTCCGAGGGCGGCGATGCTAAGTGGCGACGTGGTGGTGCTGGTCGCGGCATGGACTACGGCCGCCGGTGGGCCGGCGTCCGCCGGGATCGCCGTCGGTACCTCGTTGGGGATGTTTTCGATCGTCAACGCGAGGGTCGCTCCGGGCTGACTGTGCCGCAGGCCGAACGCGGGTCGGTGGGATCGAAAGCATCGTCGTGGCCCTCCGGAGGGCTCACCCCGATGACGCAGATCTCCTGCGGTGTCTGAAGATTCTCGGCGACCGCTTCGCCGGCCTCTCCCTCGGTGGTGTGCACGGCCGGCGTTCCATCCGGGCTCACGAGCGGCTCGCCACTTTGCCCCTGGGCGAGAGATCTGGTCCTTCGCGGTCAGCCGCAGGGCGACCCCGCTGTCCTTTGCCGCTCTTGCTGTCCGACTTCGTGATGTGGACCGATCCGGGCTGCGTTGCGCCGGCACGGTTGCTTGTGCGGTCAACTGTTTCTCGCCGCCGGTGGACACCACACGTTGGGTGTCGACGTCGATTGGAGTTTCTAGGTATGGCTTTCCCGCGGGGGCGGCGAGAGTGCTCGTGAGACGAGGTTCGGTATCGGTGGGCGTGAGTTCGATCGTCGCGGTCCCGTCTCCTGGGCCAGGCCGTTGCCCTTGGGGTTGTGCACGGTGACGGCCCATTGCGTGGCGGTGCCGATCGACTGAGGTTCCTTGGGCGCCGTCACCGACGCTGTCCAAGGGCCGCGGTTCGGCTCGGCGTCCGTGGTCAACTGCTGGACCGCCTGCTTGGCCGCGGCGGGCAGTTCGGCCAGATGTGCTGGGGCGTCGTAGGCGATGTGCCGGAAATCGAGGGCGGGGTTGAGGTCGTCGTGACCGGCGCGGGGTGGTGACGTCCACGGGTGCAGGAGATGGGCCGGCGCGGCAGCCTGGTCCGCGTCGCCGGTGTTGCCGTAGCGCAGCAAGAGACAGGAGATGTTCGCCGAGACCTCGGAAGTCAGGGCTCGCCCCGTTCGGTCCGCAGTTCGGCGCCCGGCTGATCCTGCTCGTCGGTGTCGGGCGCCTAAGTATTCGAACTGCACGCAGAACACCTGCTGCCGCCGACCAGGTAGGAGCCCAACCAGTCGTCGGACCCGGCTTTGCCGCCGTAGGACTGTCCTGGGGTTCCCAGAGCACAGAGCGCGCAGGCCGCCAGAATGCCCGCCCGGCGCGTGGCGTCCTCCCCATGAACGGCCGTCTCCTTTGGGTATCGTGCCCGACGACGGGTCAGTGACGGGCCGGATACCCCTGGTGAGGGCGACGCGAAAGAGGTTCATGGACAATCCGCCGAAGTACTGACTACCGCTGTTTACGTGTGCCGCGCCGCTCGCGCCCGCGACAGCTGGGTAAAGTCGTCTTTACTTAACGGGAACTGGTCGGCGGCCCCCACCGTTAGACCTGATGCAGGCCAGGAGATCCGGAGGATCAAGGTGCGTTCGACGAGCAACCCCGCGTTCCGCAATCTGCCCACCGGCAGGGCAGCGGGATTCGGCCAGTACGGGCCCTCCGTGGGCTTCAACCAACCGCAAGGTGGCGTGCCCGGTTATGGCATGCCGCAGGCGCCATCGGGAGCCGCTGACCGTCCGATGACGGTCGACGACGTGGTCATCAAGACCGGCATGTCACTTGCAGCCGCGCTGGTCACCGGCGTGCTCGCGGCGATCTGGGCGCAGGGGCAGGTCAACGGCGGCAGCGTGGGCGCAGTCGTGGGCGTCATGGTCGGTGCGATGCTCGTCGGCCTTGTGCTCTCGCTGGTGATGATCTTCCGGCAGAAGCCCAGCGGGCCGATGACCCTGATCTACTCGGCTGCGGAGGGCGTCTTCCTCGGTGCGCTCACCGGCATTTTCGAACTCGTGTACCCGGGGATCGCGCTGCAGGCGGTACTCGGGACCGCCGGGGTGTTCGTCGCGATGCTGGTGGTCTACAAGACCGGCGCCGTCAAGGTCACTCCCAAGCTGACCAAATGGATCATCGGGGCCACCGCGGGTGCCGCGATCCTGATGCTGCTCAACCTGGTCCTCGGCCTGCTCGGCGTCAACATGGGGCTCCGTGACGGCAGCGCGTTGGCGATCATCTTCAGCCTGGTCGTCATCGGCATCGCGGCCTTCAACTTCCTGCTCGACTTCGACATGGCCGACCGGATGATCCGCGAGGGCATGCCGTCCAAGTGGGCGTGGTTCGCCGCGTTCGGGCTGATGACGACGATGGTCTGGCTGTACCTGGAGATCCTGCGGCTGCTGTCGTACCTGCAGAACGACTAGAACTGCTGCATTCAGCAGGGGACGCTCGGTGATCGACCGGGCGCCCCCTGTCTGTTTTTCACCTTATTGGCGGGTCTCGTCAAGGGGGTTGATCACGCGGTGTTAGATGCTGGCATCTGACGTCTTTTCACATTTGTGAGGTTCGTGTGTCCCTTCCCCCTCAGCCGGGGCAGCCGACCCCGTTCGGCGCGCCGGAGCCCGCGGCAGCCGGCCAACCCGGCGCGGCTCCCGGTCATCCTGGTGCTGCGCCTGGTCAGCCCGGCAGTGTGCCAGGTCAGGGTTTTCCGCCGCCCGGTGGGCCCGGCGCCTTTCCCCCACCCGGGCAGCCTGGAGCGTTCCCGCCGCCCGGCCAGCCGATGGGAGGCTACGGCCCGCCCCCTGGGTCGCCGATCAAGCGGTCCAAGGCGAAGCTCTGGATCGCATTGGGCATCGGTGTGGTTGTCGTGGTCCTGGTCGTGATCGGCGGCATCAGCTGGTTCAAGTCCTCGCCGGACAACGCGGCCGTGGGGGATTGTCTCAACGTCAAGGAGTTCCGGAGCGGGGCAGAGCCGGACAAGGTCGACTGCGCCGACGCCTCTGCCAACGTCAAGATCGGCGTGAAGCTGGATGACGACAACGGGACTTGCCCCGACGGCGACTACGACGAGTACTCCGTGAGTGGACGGGGAACAAATTACAAGCTGTGTCTGATGCTGAACGCGCGCGATGGCGACTGCTTCGCGAACGTCTTGAGCAGCACGACGGATGGCTATAAGCGAGTCGAGTGCGCGGACCCGACCGCAGAGGTGAAAATCCTGAAGGTCGTTACCGGCCAGTCGGATCAGAGCGCATGCGATGGTTCCGACGCCGACGGGGCCTTCGTCTACTCGCAGCCTGCGACCACGATCTGTGCCGCGAAGACGGGCGGTACCGCCTGATCCTCGGCGGGTGTCCCTCCGTGTGAAGAAGCTGCCGAGGAGCGGGAACCCCGCTACGGGCGGAACCGTCCGGCGCCGCTGAAGGCATCGGCGCCCGCCCGGAGCGGGAAGTTCTGCTGAATTTTGTTTTCCCCCAAGGGAAACAGTCGGGAACTGTGCATCGCCGAGTTCGGCTCCCGGCTTCTGTTCCTGAGTGGATGCCGCTCAGGCGGCCGGCAGTGGCGGGGGCTGAACGCGAACGGAACCAAAAACGCGAATAGCCGGCCGGGCTTGCGGGCTCGGCCGGTCTATTCGGGTCAGTTTTGGGTGGCGTTCACCTCGGGGTCGCCGCTCGCGCTACCCGACGCGCTCGTTCCACTGGGGTGGCCCGGTCGAATGCTCGCTCGGCCGACCGGCTCGGCAGCCCGAACGGCCCGCACGCGAGGTGCCCAGTCGCCTGAACCGACCGGGCACCCGAGGTGAACTGTCAGCTGAGGCGCTCCAGGACCATCGCCATGCCCTGGCCGCCGCCGACGCACATCGTCTCCAGGCCCCACTGCTTGTCGTGGTGCTGCAACGAATTGATGAGCGTCGACGTGATCCGGGCACCCGTCATGCCGAACGGGTGGCCGATGGCGATCGCGCCGCCGTTGACGTTCAGCTTGTCCAGGTCGATGCCCAGGTCCTTGTACGACGGGATGACCTGCGCCGCGAATGCCTCGTTGATCTCCACCAGGTCGATGTCGCCGATCGTCTTCCCCGCCTTCGCGAGCGCTTTCTTCGACGCCTCCACCGGGCCGTAACCCATGATCTCCGGCGAAAGCCCGGAGACGCCGGTGGACACCACGCGCGCGAGCGGGGTGAGGCCCAGTTCCTTCGCCTTGGTGTCGGACATGATCACCAGTGCGGCGGCTCCGTCGTTGAGCGGGCAGCAGTTGCCGGCGGTGACGCGGCCATCGGGCCGGAAGACCGGCTTCAGCCCGGACACGCCTTCCAGCGTCACGCCGGCGCGAGGCCCGTCGTCCTTGGCGACCACCGTGCCGTCGGGCAGTGTCACCGGGGTGATGTCCTTGGCCCAGAAGCCATCCGCGATGGCCTTCTCGGCCAGGTTCTGCGAGCGGACACCGAACTCGTCCATCTCCTCACGGGACACTTTCTTCAACCGCGCGAGGTTCTCGGCGGTCTGGCCCATCGCGATGTAGACGTCCGGGATCTTGCCGTCCTCGCGCGGGTCGGTCCACGTGTCCGAACCCTCGGTGGCGGTCTGCACCGTCCGGGCCTCGGCCTCGGCGAAGAGCGGGTTGTGCGTGTCGGGCCACGAGTCCGAGCTGCCCTTGCCGAACCGGGAAACGGTCTCGACCCCGGCGGAGATGAACACGTCACCCTCGCCGGCCTTGATGGCGTGCAGGGCCATCCGCGTGGTCTGCAGGCTCGACGAGCAGTACCGCGTGATGGTGCATCCCGGCAGGTGGTCGTACCCCAGCTCCACCGCCACCGCGCGGCCCATGTTGAACCCGGACTCGCCACCCGGCAGGCCGCAGCCCAGCATCAGGTCGTCGATGTCCTTCGGATCCAGCTGCGGGACCTTGTCCAACGCGGCCCGGACCATCTGCACGGCCAGATCGTCCGGGCGCAGGTCCACGAGCGAGCCCTTGTTCGCACGCCCGATGGGCGAGCGGGCTGTCGACACGATCACGGCTTCGGGCATGGCAGGACACTCCTTCGGGTCAAGCTAAGCGGGTGCTTACCTACATCCTGCACTGCCGGGCGCGCTGGGCAAACCAGAAGGCGACGTGAACCACCGCGCCGACCGTTTAGGCTGACCGGGTGGAATACGTGGAGCATGTCGTCGACCTCGTGGGCAACACCCCGCTGGTCAAGCTGAACGCGCTGACCGAGGGCCTGCAGCCGCTCGTGCTGGCCAAGGTGGAGTACCTCAACCCGGGCGGCAGCGTGAAGGACCGCATCGCGCTGCGCATGGTCGAGGCCGCCGAGGCTTCGGGTCGGCTCCGCCCCGGCGGCACGATCGTCGAGCCGACCTCCGGCAACACCGGCGTCGGGCTCGCGATGGTGGCGCAGCGCAGGGGCTACCAGTGCGTGTTCGTCTGCCCGGACAAGGTCAGCGAGGACAAACGCAACGTGCTCAAGGCCTATGGCGCCCGCGTGGTGGTCTGCCCGACCGCGGTGCCGCCGGAGCATCCGGACTCCTACTACTCCGTGTCCGACCGGCTCGTCGAAGAGATCGACGGCGCCTGGAAACCCAACCAGTACGCCAACCCGGAGAACCCAGCCAGCCACTACCACTCCACTGGTCCCGAGCTGTGGCGGCAGACCGAAGGCAAGATCACGCACTTCGTCGCGGGCGTCGGCACCGGTGGCACGATCTCCGGCACCGGCCGGTACCTCAAAGAGGTCTCCGACGGCAGGGTCAGCGTGGTCGGGGCGGACCCGGAGGGCTCCGTCTACTCCGGCGGCTCGGGCCGTCCGTACCTGGTCGAGGGCGTCGGTGAGGACTTCTGGCCGGAAACCTACGACCAGTCGGTCGCCGACGAGATCATCGCGATCTCCGATGCCGAATCGTTCGACATCACCCGCAGGCTCGCGCTCGAGGAGGGCCTGCTGGTCGGCGGCTCCTGCGGGATGGCCGTCGCGGCGGCGCTGAAGCTGGCGAAACGGCTCGGCCCGGACGACGTGGTCGTGGTGCTGCTGCCCGACGGCGGTCGCGGCTATCTGGGCAAGGTGTTCAACGACCAGTGGATGTCGTCGTTCGGCTTCCTCTCGCCGGATCGCTCGGGCGCCACTGTCGGCGACGTGCTCAGGGCGAAGACCGGTGCGCTGCCGGACCTGGTGCACACGCACCCCAACGAGACCGTCGCCGAAGCGGTCGCGATCCTGTCCGAGTTCAACGTCAGTCAGATGCCCGTGGTCAGCGCGGAACCGCCGGTGATGGCGGCCGAGGTGGTGGGCGCGGTCATCGAGCGGGACCTGCTGGAGGCCCTGTTCACCGGCAAGGCGCACCTGGCCGACCGGCTTGACCTGCACATGTCGCCGCCGTTGCCGACGATCGGCGCCAGCGAACAGGTGAGTTCGGCGATGGCCGCGCTCTCCGGAGCCGACGGCGCGCTCGTGCTGCTGGACGGCAAACCGGCCGGCGTCGTGACCCGCCACGATCTCCTGGGTTTCCTCGCCGGGCGCCGGGGGTAGACTTATCGCCCTTTTCGTTCGGGGCGTTACGAGCGTCGGCAGGCGCCATCCGATAGCGTGTGCCGCCAGTAGACAAATTTTTGTCCTCAAACAGTCCTCATCAAGGGGGGTTCAAGACCCGCATGAGCGCTCCGCAGCCGCCGAATCAGCCCTGGGGTGGCGGACAGTCGCCGCAGGAGCCGTCGAGCGGCCCTCAGCAGCAAGACAGTCCGTTCGGCTCGTCCGAGCCGACCCAGGTGGTGCAACCAGGCCAGCCGCAGCCCGGCGGTCAGTTCGGGGAGTCCTCCGAACCGACCCAGGTGGTGCAGCCGGGCCAGCCCGGCGAGCAGGGTGGGTCCGGCGCGACCCAGGCCGGGGGCGGTGAGACCCCCGGTGCGGAGTCCACGCAACTGGTGCCTCCAGGCTCCCAGCCGCCGCCCTCCATCCCCTACGCGCCGCCGCCCAGCGCCGCCGACAACCCGGCGGCTATGGGGCAGCAGCCCCCGCCCGGCTACGGCCAGCCCGGTGGGTTCGGCCAGCAGCCGCCTCCTGGCCCATACGGCCAGCCGCAGCCCCCGCAGGGCTACGGCGTGCCGGGTGGTCAGCCCGGTGGTTTCGGCGGCCCGCCGCCCGGTGCGTACGGCTCGCCGTACGGCCAGCCTGCCGGCGGTGGCGGCAACAACCAGCTGTTCGGCTGGATCGCGGCCGGGGTGGCCGCGGTCCTCGGCCTGATCGGCGCGATCCTCGCCTTCACGTTGATGGGCGACCTCGGCGGCTCGGGCGGCAGTGGCGGCAGCTACGACTCGTGCGTGCAGCAGATGCAGCAGTACGGCCAGAGCTCCAGCTTCTGCGACGCCTACAAGGACGCGGACAGCCTGACCACGCGCGCGTGGATCTACGTAGTCGTCATCACGGTCGCCGCACTCGCGGCGGTCGGTGGCGGTGTGCTGCTGTTCCTGAAGAACAAGATCGCCACGTGGCTGCTCGTCGGCAGCGGTGCGCTGCTGCTGATCTTCTCGATCGTCTTCCTCGCGGACCTCGGCAACCTGACCCGCGTGGTGTTCGAGCTGATCTTCGGCATTCTGATCGGCGCGATCGGTGCGCTCGGGCTCATCCCGGCGACGCGGCAGTTCGTTGGTCTCGGCGGTGGCCCCTCGGCAGGCCCCGGTGGTTTCGGTGGCCCGCCCAGCGGCGGGTTCGGCCAGCCCGGTGGCTTCGGCCAGCCTGGTCCGTACGGCCCGCCGAGTGGTGGCTTCGGCCAGCCCGGCCCGTACGGGCAGCCCCCGCAGCAGCCCGGCGGTCCGACGCCGACCAGCGGTGGGTTCCCGCAGCCCGGCTACGGCCAGCCGGGGCAGCCTGGCGGTTACGGGCAGCCCCCGCAGCAGCCGGGTGGTTACGGGCAGCCTGGCCCTTACGGCCAGCCGCCCCAGCAGCCCGGTCAGCCGCCGCAGTGGTGACCAGCTGAACCACCTCGATGCCCCCGGTCGGAAGACCGGGGGCATCGTGTTTTTTCGGTTTCGGAAACCATGTCCGGAATGCTCCCGCCGCCGCTAAAGTGTGCGCACCAGCGTCGCGCTCGCCATCTGGGGGCACAGTGACCAACCCACTCGGCCGTCCCGCAGCAGAGCGCCGGCCCACTGGCGCGACGGCGATCCTGGCCGGGCTGGCCGGTCTGGCGCTCGCCGGTGCACTCGGCTACTTCCCGGTGAAGACGTTCATCGACTTCGGGATCGACGACCTGCCGGGCGACGCGAAGATCGTGTTCGGGCTGTATCTCGGTGCCGCATTGCTGCTGTTGATCGGTGCGCTGGTCACCTTCTTCCGCGCGGTCGCGGGCGCGGTGCTGCTGCTCATCGGCGGGCTCGCGGCCATCGGAGCGGTGGTGGCCGAACCGTTGCTGCTCTATCCCGGGCAGTTCTCGCAGTTCTTCAGAGCCGTGGCCCGGTTCGAACTCGACGACGCGTGGGTGCGGGTGGTGGCGGCGGCCGGTGGTTTCGTGGTGGTCGTGCTTTCCTTGCTGCCGGCGACTTTCCGCTATCTGCGGCACCGGCCGGCGGAGTTGAGCTACCCGGTTCAGGCCTACCCGCCGCAAAGCGGGCCACCGCCGACCTGGTAGGTCATTGACCATGCCTTTACAGTCCTCCCGCGGAGGCGGCACCGGAATCCCCGCCGCCGTGCTTGCGTTACTCGGCGGGATTTTCCACCTCATCGGCGTCGCCGGTGGTGCGGTGATGCTGGCAGGCGACGACGACCTCGGGCGTGCGCTGCTGACCTTCCTGCTGCACGTGATCGTCGCCGGAACATTGATCACCGGCGGGGTGGGGCTGATTCTCGCCAAACGGTTCGGGCGGGTGTTCACCGTCGCCGGGGCGGTCCTCGCGTTGCTGCTCTACCTGTCGGTGCTGGTCCTGGGCTCGTTCGGGGTGTATTTCCTCGGCCTGGCGGACAAGACGATCCCGGTGGGCTATACCGCGCTGCTGTGCGTGCCCGCCGTCGTCACCCTCGTGCTGGCCAGTGTCCGGCCGACCGCACGATGGGTGACCAGCGGCTGGTCGTAGCCTGGTCCCATGACACACGACACCTCCGGTTTCGGCTTCGAGACCCGCGCGATTCACGCTGGTCAGGAGCCAGATCCGCGCACCGGCGCCGTCATCGTGCCGATTTACCAGACTTCGACCTACGCGCAGGACGGTGTCGGCGGCACCCGTGAGGGTGACTACGAGTACTCGCGCACCGCGAACCCGACGCGCACCGCGCTCGAACAGCAGCTCGCCGCGCTGGAAGGCGCCCGGCATGGGCTGACGTTCGCGTCCGGCATGGCCGCGACCGACGCCCTGCTCCGGTCGACGCTGCGCCCCGGCGACCATCTGGTGCTCGGCAACGACGCCTACGGCGGCACCTTCCGGCTCATCGACAAGGTGCTCAGCCAGTGGGGTGTCGGCTACACCGTGGCCGACCTCGCCGACGTGGACGCGGTGCGGGCCGCGGTCCGGCCGGAGACCAAGCTGATCTGGTGTGAGACCCCGAGCAACCCGCTGCTCGGCATCGCCGACATCCCCGCGCTGGCCGGGGTGGCGCACGGCGCGAACGCACGACTGGTCGTGGACAACACGTTCGCGACGCCGTACCTGCAGACTCCGCTGGCGCTCGGTGCGGACATCGTCGTGCACTCGACCACGAAGTACCTCGGCGGACACTCCGATGTGGTCGGTGGCGCGGTGCTGACCAATGAGGACGAACTGCGGGAGCAGCTGTTCTTCCTGCGCAACGCCGCCGGCGCGGTGCCGGGCCCGTTCGACGCGTGGCTGACGCTGCGTGGGGCGAAGACGCTGGCCGTGCGCATGGAGCGGCACTGCGACAACGCGGAGCGGGTCGTGGAGGCGCTGGCCGCGCATCCGAAGGTCGCGCAGGTCTACTACCCGGGCCTGGCCGAGCACCCCGGGCACGAGGTGGCCGCGAAGCAGATGCGGCGGTTCGGCGGCATGGTCTCGTTCCGGCATGTGGACGGGGAGCAGGCGGCGCTGGACGTTTCGGCCCGGACGTCGCTGTTCATCCTGGCCGAGTCGCTGGGCGGGATCGAGTCGCTGATCGAGCATCCCGGCCGGATGACGCACGCGAGCACGGCCGGTTCGATGCTGCAGGTGCCTGCCGATCTGCTGCGGCTCTCGGTGGGGATCGAGGACAGCCGCGACCTGATCGAGGACCTGCGGAAGGCGTTGGGCTAGGGCCGGTAGTTGTCGTCGGCGATCTCACCGGAGGAACCGGTGGAGTGGGTCTGCGTGCGCAGCTGGGCGAGTTCCGTGCTGTCCACGCAGCCACCCACGAGTTCGACGTGATTGTCGTGGCGGATGTACTGCGCGGGGTCACCGCAGGTGGCCCTGTCGACCGTGTAGAACGCGGCGCCTGTCAACGCCAGGGCCGAGGTGACCGCCGCGATGATGGGCAGGATCCCGGCCGAACGAAGGGCGCGCCGGCTGTCGCCGTCGGCCGTACCGCTCCGGCTTCGCATGGTTACTCCCTGACTCCCGGTCCTGACCGCGTCCAGGGTACCCAAAGCGGTCCGGCCGGGGTGGCATGATCCCGGTTATGGCATTGGTGACCCTGGACCGGATCAACGAGGCGCGTGCGCTCCTCGAAGGGATAGTCCGGGTCACCCCGATGGAACACGCACGGGATCTGGAAAAGGTTCACGGAACCCCGGTTTATCTCAAATGCGAGAACCTGCAGCGCACCGGTTCCTTCAAGATTCGTGGCGCGTACACGAGGATCCACGGGCTTAGCGCGGCCGAACGGGAGCGCGGGGTCGTGGCGGCGAGCGCGGGTAATCACGCGCAGGGTGTCGCGCTGGCCGCGTCGTTGCTCGGCATCAAGTCGACGGTGTTCATGCCGACGCGGGCGCCGTTGCCGAAGCTGGCGGCCACCCGCGGGTACGGCGCGGATGTGCATCTGCACGGCGATGTTTTCGACGAGACGCTGGCGGAGGCGATCGCGTTCGCCGAGCGGACCGGTGCGGTGTTCATCCATCCTTTCGACCACGAGGACGTGATCGCCGGGCAGGGCACGGTCGGGCTGGAGCTGCTGGAGCAGGTGCCCGACGCCGCCACGGTGCTGGTGCCCGCGGGCGGTGCCGGGCTGGTCACCGGGGTCGGGACGGTGGTCAAGGCGCTGCGGCCGGAGGCGCGGGTGGTCGCGGTGCAGGCCGAGGGCGCTGCGTCGCTGCGGTTGTCGCTGGCAGAGGGCAGGCCGACGCGCGTGCACAATCCGTCCACGATGGCCGACGGGATCGCCGTCGGACAGCCGGGGCCGGTGACGTTCGCGCACGTCGAGGCGCTGGTGGACGACGTGGTGACCGTTTCGGAGGAGTCGCTCTCCCGCGCCGTCCTGCTCTGCCTGGAACGGCGGAAGCTCGTTGTGGAGCCGGCCGGTGCGGCCGCGGTCGCCGCGCTGTTGCAGCATCAGGACGCTTTCGAGGGCCCGATCGTCGGGATCCTGTCCGGTGGCAACGTGGATCCCTTGCTGCTGTTGCAGATCATCCAGCACGGTATGACCGCCGGCGGGCGTTACCTGGCCTTGCGCCTGCGGGTGCCGGACCGGCCGGGCGTGCTCGCTTCGGTGCTGTCGCGGATCAGCGAGCTGGGTGCGAACGTGCTGGACGTGGAGCATTCGCGGATTTCCGGTGCGCTGGCGCTGGGCGAGGTCGAGCTGGCGCTGAACCTCGAGACCCGCGGGCTGGAGCACTGCGCGGAGGTTTCCACCGAACTGCAGCGCGCCGGGTACACCCTGGTCCGCGAGCACACGGTGTAGGAGGTGGACGCCCTGGATTCGCTTGATGCCCGGCTGTTGCTGCTGTTGACCGATGCGCCCCGGCTCGGCGTGCTCGAATGCGCCCGCCGGCTCGGCGTCGCGCGCGGGACCGTGCAGGCGCGGTTGGACAGATTGAACGAGCAGGGTGTGCTCGGTGGCTTCCCGCCGGAGCTGGACATGGCGGCGATGGGCTACGGGCTCACCGCGTTCGCCGTGCTGGAGATCGCGCAGGGCAGCAGGCGTGAGGTGGCCGATGGGCTGGCCGCGATCGACCAGGTCTGCGAGGCGCACGCGACCACCGGTCAGGGCGATCTGTTCGTGCGCCTTGTCGCGCGTGACCACGAGGATCTGCAGCAGGTGATCGACCAGGTGGTCGGGCTGCCAGGAGTGTTGCGCACCAACACTTCCCTCGCCTTGACCACGCCGATCCCGCCGCGGGTGCGCCCGCTGCTGGAGCGGATCGCCTACGACGACACGAAATCCAGGTAGCGTTTCGCCGAGCGCTGCACGACCTCGTGCCCGTCCGTGCGCACGATCGAGTCCCACCAGGCGCTGTAGATGGCTTCGAACTCGTACCCGGCAAGGATTTCCGCCGCGCGGCGAACCACCGATGGGCGTTCCGGGATCAGGTTCGGGTAGCTGTACATGAAGCTGACGAACTTGCGGTCCGGGATCACCTTGACGATGTCGCCGGAAAGCAGCGCGCCCTTTCCGTTTTCACCTTCGGGCCAGTGCAGCACCGTGCCACCCGGGAAGTGCACGCCGAGGTTGATCAATGTCAGGTCCTTGGCGACCTGCTTCGTCTCGCCGCTCCACCATTCGACCGAGGACTCGGGGCGGCCGAGCCATTCCCGGTCCTTCTCGTGCAGGTAGACCGGGACATCGAAGGCATGCGCCCACTCGACGACCGTTGAGTAGAAATGCGGGTGGCTGATCGAAATACCGGTGAGCCCGCCCAGTTCGTTGATCTTCGCGACGATTTCGTCGTCGAGACAGGCGAAGCAGTCCCACAGGAAATTTCCGGATCGGGCGGAGACCAGCAGGGCTCTTTGCCCGATGGCGAACGCCGGCTCGCAGCCGACACCGAGCACGCCCGGGCCTTCTTCTCGAAGCAGGCCGGTGTGGTTGGCGCGGAGCGTGTCCAGATCGGTCCACTGCTGGCCGGACAGCGGCACGTACTGGCGCTCGTCCTCGCAGATCGGGCAGTCGGACCTGGGCGCGGCGTATTGCATCCCGCAGGTGGCGCAGATCGGCAGGGAATTCATCAGCCAACGCTAGCGCGAGGCCGGGCACGCAGCGGGCTTCGCCGTGACCGGGAAGCCCGCTGCCGTGAGCTCAGCCCTTGTAGGGCACAGCCTTCACGAGGGTGACCTTCTGGCTGCTGCCGTTGGGCAGGTCGTACTCGCGCGACTCGCCCTCCTTCGCGCCGAGCAGGGCCTTGCCCAGCGGCGATTCGGGGGAGTACACGTCGAGCTCGCCCTCGGCGCCCTCTTCGCGAGTGGCGAGCAGGAACTGCTCGTCCTCGTCGTCACCGTCGTAGCGGACGGTGAGCACCTTGCCGGGCTCCGCGGTGCCGTCGTTGGCGGGGGCCTCCCCGACCTTGGCGGAACGGAGCAGCTCCTGCAGGTGGCGGATGCGCGCCTCGGCCTGGCCCTGCTCCTCACGGGCGGCGTGGTAGCCCCCGTTTTCCTTGAGGTCGCCCTCTTCCCGGCTGTCGTTGATCCTCGCGGCGATGACCGGACGATTCTCGATCAGCTCGTCGAGCTCGTGCTTGAGCCTGTCGAAGGCTTCCTGGGTCAGCCAGGTCACCTGGGTGTCGCTCACGGCCACCATCTCCTCGTCGTGCCTGCCGGGCATGGGTATACAAGCCGGCGGCCCCACTGGCTGGCAGCCAGCGAGGCTGAGATAAAGGAAAAACACGGCCCGCTTGGGCCGTGCCGGTAGACCAGGATAGCACGCAGAGCGTCACGGAGGCCGCCCGTTTTGGCGGTCTCCGGACACTGGGCGCGGGATTCACCCCGTTGGCCGCTAGCTACTTGACAAATATGTTGGTACGTCGTACGAGCAGCCGAACACGTCCGCGGTGACCGGTTGCCCGACGCTGCGCACGACTGTCGTCTGCTTGCTGTGGTTGTCCCCGGCCGGGATGTAGACCTCTTTGCGTCCGCTCTCCGCGCCCGAGATGTCCTGCAGTTTGACGATGCACACGCCCGGCTTCGACGGGTCGTCCCGGGTCACGTTGATGGTGACCGACATCGCGTCGCCCGGCTGCTCCTCGAAACCGACCCGGTCGGCCGTGATCGGCGCGGGCCCCAGGTTGAGATAGGCGACCCATGCCACGACCAAGCCGGCCACCAGCCCGAGCGCTGTCCACACCCAGCGCCGCCAACGGCTGGACGTGCGGTCACGCGCCGTGCCGTAACGGCCCTCCGGCAGCGCGCGTGTGCTCAAAGCCGGGCCTCCTGATCGGTCTTGTCGTACCCCCGGGGACAATGGGGTCAGAGTCGAGTATCCGTCAGGCGTGGAATAGCGGTGCAGAAGGGGTCGTTGCAGGCATGGTGGGATCTGACGAACGGACAGTCGAGCCATCCTCGCGCCTCCGTCTGCTGGCGGTGCACGCCCATCCGGACGACGAGTCGAGCAAGGGTGCGGCGACGATGGCGAAGTACGTCGCCGAGGGTGCCGAGGTCATGGTGGTCAGCTGCACCGGTGGCGAAGCCGGCAGCGTGCTGAACCCGGCGATGGACAAGCCCGAGGTCCGGGCGAACATGAGCGAGATCCGGCGCGAGGAGATGGCGCGCGCCGCGAAGATCCTCGGTATCAAGCACCACTGGCTTGGCTTCGTCGACTCCGGGCTGCCCGAGGGTGACCCGCTGCCGCCGCTGCCGGAGGGCTGCTTCGCGGTGGTGCCGCTGGAGGAGCCGGTGGGCGAGCTGGTGAAGGTCATCCGCGAGTTCCGGCCGCACGTGGTGCTCACGTACGACGAAAACGGCGGTTACCCGCACCCGGATCACATCCGCTGCCACGAGGTTTCGGTCGCGGCTTTCGACGCTGCTGCCGAGCCGGAGCGCTTCCCGGAAGCGGGCGAGCCGTGGCAGCCGCTGAAGCTGTACTACATGCACGGTTTCTCGCGGGCGAGGATGCAGCTGTTCCACGACGCGCTGACCGAGGCCGGGCTGGACTCCCCGTATGCCGAGTGGCTGGACAAGTGGGATCCTGACCGTGCCGACGTGATGGAGCGGGTGACCACGCAGGTCGACTGTGGCGACTACTTCGAGGTCCGGGACGAAGCGCTCAAGGCGCACGCCACCCAGATCGACCCGAACAGCCGCTGGTTCGCCGTCCCGCTGGACCTCCAGCGGCAGATCTGGCCGACCGAGGAGTACGAGCTGGTCCGCTCCCTTGTCGACAGCACGTTGCCGGAGGACGATTTGTTCGCCGGGGTGAGGGAGAAGGTGACGGCATGAGTTTCGTGCTGCCAGTGGCGGCGCCGGTCGCGACGACCGCGCTGGTGCTGGCGCAGCAGCCGGGCAATGGCGACAACGGCGGCCAGGGCGAGGACTTCGGCAAGTCCTCGCCGGTGGGTTTCCTGCTGCTGCTGGTGTTCCTGGTCGCGGTGGCGTTCCTGGTCCGCTCGATGACGAAGCACCTCAAGCGGGTGCCGGCGAGTTTCGATCCCGACGGCGAGCAGGCCACCGGCGGCGAGCAGCCCGAGGAGTCCGCGTCCGAGGAACCGAAGGCCGCGGCTGCCGCCAAGGAGAAGAGCGAAACCTCCTAGCGGCGCGGCCGGTTCCGTGCCGTGACACCCTGGTGTCATGGCCAATCGACTAGCCACCGCGACCAGCCCGTACCTGCTCCAGCACGCCGAGAATCCGGTGGACTGGTGGCAGTGGGGCACTGAAGCGCTCGCCGAGGCCAAGCGCCGTGACGTGCCGATCCTGCTGTCGGTCGGCTACGCGGCCTGTCACTGGTGCCATGTGATGGCACACGAGTCGTTCGAAGACGCCGAAACGGCCCGGCTGATGAACGACAACTTCGTCAACATCAAGGTCGACCGCGAGGAACGACCGGACATCGACGCCGTCTACATGACCGCCACCCAGGCGATGACCGGGCAGGGCGGCTGGCCGATGACGTGTTTTCTTACCCCGGAAGGGGAACCGTTCCACTGCGGCACCTACTACCCGCCCGAGCCGCGGCCGGGTATGCCGTCGTTCCAGCATCTGCTCGTCGCCGTCGCGCAGGCGTGGCAGGAGCGCCGTGACGAGTTGCGCGAGGGCGCAGGGCAGATCGTGGCGCATCTCGCGGAGAGCACCGGCCCGTTGCCGGAGACGGCTGTCGATGCGCAGGTGCTCGACGCGGCGGTGACGAGCCTGGCCGCGGACGCCGACCCGGTGCACGGCGGTTTCGGTGGTGCGCCGAAGTTCCCGCCGTCGATGGTGCTGGAATTCCTGCTGCGCCACCATGAGCGCACCGGTTCGGCTCAGGCGCTTTCTTTGGTGGAGGAATGCGCGTCGGCGATGTCGCGCGGCGGGATGTACGACCAGCTCGGCGGCGGGTTCGCGCGGTACTCGGTGGACGCCGCCTGGGTGGTGCCCCATTTCGAAAAGATGTTGTACGACAACGCTTTGCTGCTACGAGTGTACGCGCATCTCGCGCGGCTCAAGGAATCCGCGCACGCGTTGACGGTCGCCCGGATGACGGCCGGGTTCCTGCTCGGCGAACTGCGCACGGCTCAAGGCGGGTTCGCAGCTTCGCTCGACGCCGACACGTCCGGCGAAGAGGGCCTGACGTACGTCTGGACGCCCGGTGAGCTGCGGGAAATCCTTGGGGAGGACGGAGATTGGGCCGTCGAGCTGTTCGGGGTGACCGATTCCGGGACCTTCGAGCGGGGCACGTCGGTGCTGCAGCTGCGCACGGATCCGGACGATTCCGAACGGTTCGAACGGGTTCGCCGGCTGCTGCTCGGCGTGCGCAACCTCCGTCCGCAGCCCGGCCGCGACGACAAGGTGATCGCATCCTGGAACGGGTTGGCGATCACCGCGCTCTGCGAAGCCGGCGTCGCGTTGAACGAGCCGGAGTGGGTTGAGGCCGCGGAACGCGCCGCCGAGATGATCCTCGACCTACACCTTGTGGACGGACGCCTCCGGCGAAGCTCGCGAGACGGTCAGGTCGGCGATGCGGCGGGCGTGCTGGAGGACTACGCGTGCTTCGCGGAGGGCTTGCTCGCGTTGCACCAGGCGACCGGCGCGCAGCGTTGGCTCGACGAAGCGACGAAGCTGCTCGACACTGCGCTCGACCGCTTCGCCGTCGAAGGCACGCCTGGCGCGTACCACGACACGGCGGACGACGCGGAAGCGTTGGTGCAGCGGCCTTCCGACCCTGCTGACAACGCGAGCCCTTCGGGCGCTTCGGCGCTCGCGGCGGCGTTGGTCACGGCGTCGGTGCTCGTCGGGCCGGAGCAGTCCGCGCGGTATCGCGAGGCGGCCGAGCGTGCGGTGAGCCGGGTCGGCAAGCTCGCCACGAAGATGCCCCGCTTCGCCGGGAACTGGTTGTCCGTCGCGGAGGCGCTGCTTTCCGGTCCGATCCAAGTCGCCGTGGTCGGTCTGGACCCGGAGTCCTGGGCGGAGTTGCGGACGGCGGCGGCTCAGCTCGTGCACGGCGGTGGCGTCGTGCTCGCGGGCCAGCCGGAGACCGTGCCGTTGCTCGCCGACCGTCCGCTCGTCGAGGGTGCAGCGGCCGCCTACGTGTGCCGCGGGTACGTCTGCGATCGGCCGGTGACCAGCACCGATCAGCTCGAGGCGGTGCTGGCCCGCTAGGTTTCGCCCTCGGCAAACAGGCGTCTCGGACCGGAGGAATCGGCGTAGCGTGTGTAGCGATGTAATCATGTAATCGCGGAGGTCGGAATGCGCACGCAAGGACGAGGCTGGAAGGGACGCGGCGGCTGGCAGCAGAGCGAGGTGCCGCCCGCCGAAGACGCCGAGGGCTGGTTCACCGGACGACTGCCCGACGAATGGTTCACCAGCGCGCCGGAGATCACCGTCGACCGCGAGGAGATCCTCGTCGTCGGCGAACTGCCGGCGCTTACCGAGGAATTCACCGACGACGCGGCGCGCGCGGCCGCGGAGTCCGGCCGGATCAGCCGGTTCCGGGAGGACACCCGCGACCACCGGATCGAGATCGCGCGCCAGGCCGAGCACCGCTACCAGCGGAAGGTCGCCTGGGGCGCGCGGATCGGCGAGACCACCGAGCTGTTCACCACCCTGTCCGTGCCGGTGATGACCAGGCTGCGGCAGCCGGAACGCCGGGTGCTGGACACCCTCGTCGACTCCGGTGTCGCCCGCTCGCGGTCCGAGGCGCTGGCCTGGGCGGTCCGGCTGGTCGGTGAGCACGCCGAGGACTGGCTCGCCGAGCTGCGCACCGCGATGTCCAAAGTGGACGATCTGCGGGCGAAGGGCCCCGACCTGGGCTGAACCATGCGGCTCCCGGCCCGTTGCGCGAAACTTGGGGCATGAACCCTGAGGCGTTGACGGTCGTACTGGATGGACAGTGGGGACAGCTGCGGCGACAAGTCCGGGCGCAGCTGAGCGAGAACGCCTACGACGAGCCACGAGACCTGAGCACCGAGGACTACCGCGCCTGGGTCACCGACCAGTTGCACAAACTGGCCAAAACGGGACAACCGCGGCTGGGGTTCGCCCGTGAATACGGTGGCGGCGGGGACATCGGCGGCTCGGTCGTGTCCTTCGAGCTGCTCGGGCTCGGTGACCTTTCGCTGATGGTCAAATCCGGGGTGCAGTGGGGGCTGTTCGGTGGCGCGGTGCAGCTGCTCGGCACGAAACCGCACCACGAGCGCTACCTGCCGCGCATCATGGATCTGGAGTTGCCCGGCTGCTTCGCGATGACGGAGACCGGGCACGGCTCCGACGTGCAGCACCTGCGCACCACGGCGACGTACGACCCGGAGACGCGCCAGTTCGTCATCGACACCCCGGATCCCTCGGCCCGCAAGGACTACATCGGCAACGCCGCTCGCGACGGGCGGATGGCGGTGGTCTTCGCGCAGCTCATCACCGGCGGCGAAGGCCGTGGCGTGCACGCGTTCCTGGTGCCGATCCGCAACGAGGTCGGCGAGCCGATGCCCGGGGTGGAAATCGGCGACTGCGGGCGGAAGGCGGGGCTCAACGGCGTCGACAACGGGCGGCTGACGTTCCGTTCGGTGCGGGTGCCGCGGGATGCGCTGCTCAACCGGTACGGCGATGTCGCCGAGGACGGCACTTATTCCAGTCCGATCGAGAGCGACGGCCGGCGTTTCTTCACCATGCTGGGCACGCTGATCCGCGGTCGCATCAGCGTCGCGGGCGCGGCGACCAGCGCGACGGAGCGGGCGCTGGCCCTCGCCGTCCGGTACGGCGAGCAGCGGAGGCAGTTCAACCGGCCCGGCGACGACAACGAGGTCGTCGTACTGGATTACCGCGCGCACCAACGGAAACTGCTGCCCGCGATCGCGAAGACCTACGCGCTGCACTTCGCGCAGGAGGAGCTGGTCCGGAAACTGCACGAAATCCAGGGCGCCGACGAAGAGGTCGACGAGCGCAGCCAGCGGGAGCTGGAGTCGCGCGCGGCCGGGATCAAGGCGGTGGCCACCTGGAACGCGACGAAGTCGATCCAGACCGCGCGGGAAGCTTGTGGTGGCGCGGGATATCTCGCCGCGAACGTGCTGGCCGTGCTGAAGGCGGACACCGACGTGTTCACCACCTTCGAGGGCGACAACACCGTGCTGCTGCAACTGGTCGCGAAGGGGTTGCTGACCAACTACCGCGATCACTTCGCCGATCTGAGCCCGCTGGAGATGGCCAGGTTCGTCGCCGAGCAGGTGGTGGACACGGTGATCGAGCGGACGGCCGCGCGGAAGGTGATCGAACGGCTCGTCGACGCGGCGCCGGGTCGCGACGACGAAGGCGTGCTGTCCGACCGCGGATGGCAGGTCTCGTTGTTCGAGGATCGCGAGAAGCACGTGCTGGAAGGCGTCGCGCGCCGGCTTCGCCGTGCCGCTGAAGGGGATCCGTTCCAGGCGTTCAACGACGCGCAGGACCACGTGCTGAACGCGGCGCGTGTGCATGTCGATCGTGTTGTGCTGGAAGCGTTCGTGGCCGCCATCGAGCGATGCGAGGACGACGAGGCGCGTGCGTTGCTCAACCAGCTGTGCGATCTGTACGTGCTGTCGAACATCGAAGAGGACCGCGCCTGGTTCCTCGAACACGGCCGTATCACCGCTTCGCGCGCGAAGTCGGTGATCGCCGCGGTGAACGACCTGTGCGCGAAGCTGCGTCCGCAGGCGAGGCTGCTCGTGGACGCTTTCGCGATCCCGGAACCGTTCCTGCGCGCGGAAATGCTCGACTAGCCGGGGTCGATGGTGCTCTTGAAGTCAGGGCACTCCACGAGCGGTTCGTGCGTGCAGGTCGAGGCGTGCCGGAGGCTGTCGCGCATCCGGCAGAGGCGGAGGATGTCTGCTTCCAGCTCGTCGGCCTTCTCGGCCATGCGTTTGCGGAGTTCGGTGTCGCCCGGGGTGGCGGCGAGGAACCGCTCGATCTCGGCGATCGTGAAGCCGGCGCCGCGGGCGCACGCGATGAGCGCCAGCCGGCTCAGCACCTCGGGGCGGTAGGTGCGCCGCAATCCGTTGCGGCCGGCGGAGGAGATGAGCCCCTTCTGTTCGTAGTAGCGCAGAGCCGAGGGCGCGAGCCCGGATTTTTCGGCGATCACGGCGATATCGAGCATGTACGTCTCCGAGGCTTGACTTGAAGCGCGCTTCAAGTTGCAGGCTAGCAGCCATGAAGATTCAGCACCTCAACTGCGGCTCGGTCCGACAGATCGAAGCCACCTACGAAGGGCCGCGGCCCGCGCACGCGGTCAACCACTGTCTGCTGATCGAGACCGAGGCGGGTCTAGTGCTTGTGGAGACCGGCCTTGGTCTCGACGACGTGCGGCGCCCGGCCGACACGCTGGGTGCGGGGTGGGTCGAAAACGCGCAGCCTGTCCTGTCCGAGGAGGAAACGGCGATCCGGCAGGTCGAGCGGCTCGGCTACGCCGCGGGCGACGTCCGGCACATCGTCCTGACGCACCTGGATGTGGACCACTGCGGCGGCCTGCCGGACTTCCCGGACGCACAAGTGCACGTGCTGGCGGCAGAACTCGAGGCGGCTGTCGCCGAGGCGCCCAGCTACCGGTACCGCCCCGCGCACTGGGAGCACGGGCCGAAGTGGGTCACGTACACGCCGGACGTCAACGCGGACTGGTTCGGCTTCACGGCCGTCCCGCTCGACGGGCTGCCGGCCGATATCCGGCTCGTCCCGCTCGGCGGGCACACCGCGGGCCACGCCGGCGTGGCCGTGCGCGACGGTTCGCGATGGCTCCTGCACTGCGGCGACGCGTACTACTACCACCGCGAACTCGACACGGATCACCATCCGCACCCGTTGCTGGACCTCGTCCAGACCGGCTCGGAGATCCACCACGACCTCCGGCTCGGCACCCAGGCGCGGCTGCGGGAACTGGTGCGCGAACACGGGGACGAGGTGGTCCTGGTGAGTGCGCACGACCCGTGGGAATTGGAGCGGTACCGGTGAGCGCGGCCGGTTAATTGGTGGCCGCCGGATTCCGGCGCCGGTTCGATCGGGGCGTGATCACTCCAGCCCAGGCCGAGGCGCGCCGGTCACTTGGCGCGGGCTGGACTCGTCCGCGTTGCGGGAACTGGCTGGTCACCCGCGCGACGATCCTGGAGTGCAGCACCCTGGCACGCGCTGGAGGCGTTGGTGCGGTTGACCGAGCACTCGAAAATCGGTCGCGGGCCTACCGCGGCGAGCCCGGCTAGGCGTACATCGCCAACCAGATCGCCACGTAGTGGGAGATCGCGGCCAGCACGGTGCAGGCGTGGAAGAACTCGTGGTACCCGAAGGTTTCCGGCCAGTGGTTGGGCCAGCGGGTGCCGTAGAAGACGGCGCCGGCGGTGTAGAAGAGCCCGCCGACGAGGAGCAGCACGAGCGCGGTCACGCCGGCGTGCCGCGCCAGCTCCGGCAGCACAAAGATGGCCACCCAGCCGAGTGCGACGTAGATCGGCACGCCGAGCCAGCGCGGCGCCTTCGGCCACAGCATCTTCAGCGCCACGCCCAGCACCGCGCCGCCCCAGACGATGCCCAGGATGACGTAGCCGGTGGGCTTCGACATCGACAGCAGCGTGAACGGCGTGTACGTGCCGGCGATGAACAGGAAGATCATCGAGTGGTCCGCGCGCTTCATCCACTGGTAGGCGCGCGGGCCCCACAGCCTCCGGTGGTACAGGGCGCTCACGCCGAAAACGCCCATCACGGTCACGCCGTAGATGGCGGTGGCGAGCGCGGCCTGGCCGGACACCGTCGTGGCGGCCATCGTGACAAGCGTCGCGGCGCAGACCAGCGCACCGAAGAACGACCAGAAATGGATATGACCGCGAAGACGGGGACGGGTGTCGACCACGGGGGTCTCGCTCGCAAGGGTCACGCTTTTCAGGTTACGGGCCCGTAGGTTTTACGCCAGTCCCCGTGGCCGGAACCACCATCACACAGCGGTATGCGTACGCTTGGCCGACGTGAGTCTTCGCTCTATCGGTTCACGGATCGCCTACACCGTCTACGGTCGCCGGCTCATCCAGCAAGCAGCCGGACGTCATCCCCGGCACGTCGCGATCATGCTGGACGGCAACCGCCGCTGGGCGCGGGAAGCGGGCTTCACCGACGTGGCCGACGGGCATCGCGCCGGGGCGAAGAAGATCGCGGACTTCCTGCTGTGGTGCCGCGAGGCCGACGTCGAGGTCGTGACGTTGTGGCTGCTGTCCACGGACAACCTCGGCCGCGCGCACGACGAGATCGAGGCGTTGCTGAAGATCATCGTGGACGTGGTCGACGAACTGGCCGCGCCGGAGACCCCGTGGCGGCTGCGGATGGTGGGGGCGCTGGAGCTGCTGCCCGCCGAAATGGCGCGCAGCCTCAAGGCCGCCGCGGCGCGGACCGAGAACCGCGACGGCATGGAGGTCAACATCGCGGTCGGCTACGGCGGCCGCCAGGAGATCGCCGACGCCGTCAAGAAGCTGCTGTTGCAGCACGCCGACGAAGGCACCTCGATCCGCGAGCTGGCCAAGATCCTCGACGTGGACCACATCTCCGAGCATCTCTACACCTCGGGCCAGCCCGACCCCGATCTCATCATCCGGACCTCGGGTGAACAACGGCTTTCCGGGTTCCTGCTCTGGCAGTCCGCTCATTCGGAGTTCTGGTTCACCGAGGCGTACTGGCCCGCCTTCCGCAGGGTCGATTTCCTCCGTGCGCTGCGGGATTACGCCTGGCGGCACCGCCGATTCGGTAATTGACATCACTCTCGGTGCACGGTCGAGTGCGATGGTTCTACCGACGGTGAGATGACATCTTTGCGAATCACCTGCCTGGCTGCCTGCAAGATCGGCGATTCGAAGGTAACTTCCGAAGTGATGGACCGTGACCTTGCGGCTCATCGCGGGAGGCCCTGGACGTGGCGGTAGTTGAGGGAACGACGGCGGCGGTAGCCGTGGCGTCGTTCGCGAAACGCACGAGGGGGCCGGCACCCGGCCCTCTTGGCCGCGCTGCCTGACGCAACCGGCGTCAGCGGCTACGGACAAGCCAGGGCGGTGCCCGGCCCAGCGAGTGCGGGCGTGGTGCCACGCCCACTGAGGGAGATGCCGTCGTGACTGCGCAGCGTTCGCCCCGGAAGGCCTCGACCAGCGCGGAGGGCGCTGGAGAATCAGCGGCTGGTCCGCTACCCACCGAATCCCAGCGGCACACATATGTGCTCGACACCTCGGTCCTGCTGTCCGACCCGTGGGCGGTCACCAGATTCGCCGAGCACGCCGTGGTCCTGCCGTTGGTCGTGATCAGCGAACTGGAGGCGAAACGGCACCACCCCGAGCTGGGCTGGTTCGCGCGGGAATCCTTGCGGATGCTGGATGACCTGCGGCGGACCTACGGCAGGCTGGACGCGCCGATCCCGATCGGTGAGGACGGCGGCACCCTGCACGTCGAGCTCAACCACTCGGACCCGACAGTGTTGCCGCCCGGATTCCGGACGGACTCGAACGACCACCGGATCCTGGCCTGTGCGCTGAACCTCGCCGTGGAACGCAAGACCGTGACTTTGGTCACAAAAGACATTCCGTTGCGGGTCAAGGCCGGTGCCGTCGGGCTCGACGCCGATGAGTACCGGGCACAGGACGTGACGCCCTCGGGCTGGACCGGGATGGCCGACGTCGACGTGCCGACCGAGGCCATCGACGCACTGTTCGCCAACGGGTCGGTGGACCTCGCCGACTTCGGCCAGCCGGATCTCGGCGAATCGCCGTGCCACACCGGTGTCCGGCTGCTGTCCGGCAGTTCCAGCGCACTGGGCCGGGTCACGCCCGACAAGAAGGTGCGGCTGGTGCGTGGCGACCGCGAGGCCTTCGGGCTGCACGGCCGTTCCGCGGAACAGCGGATCGCGCTGGATCTGTTGCTGGACCCCGAGGTCGGCATCGTCTCGCTCGGCGGGCGGGCCGGCACCGGCAAGTCGGCGCTGGCGCTGTGCGCCGGCCTGGAGTCGGTGATGGAAAAGCGTGAACACCGCAAGGTCGTGGTGTTCCGCCCGGTGTACGCCGTCGGTGGGCAGGATCTCGGTTACCTGCCCGGCAACGAGAGCGAAAAGATGCAGCCCTGGGCGCAGGCGGTGTTCGACACCCTCGGCGCGCTGGTCAGCCAGGACGTACTCGACGAGGTCTTCGACCGCGGGATGCTGGAAGTCCTGCCGTTGACGCATATCCGCGGCCGTTCGCTGCATGACGCGTTCGTGATCGTGGACGAGGCGCAGTCGTTGGAGCGGAACGTGTTGCTGACTGTGCTGTCCCGGCTGGGCACGGCGTCACGGGTGGTGCTCACCCACGACGTTGCACAGCGGGACAACCTGCGGGTCGGCCGGCATGACGGCGTCTCGGCGGTGATCGAGAAGCTCAAGGGGCACCCGTTGTTCGCCCACGTCACGCTCACCCGCTCGGAGCGCTCGCCGATCGCCGCGCTGGTGACCGAAATGCTGGAGGATCACGGATAGGCCGAAGGTGTTCCCGCCCTGGGTTTCCGGGGCGGGAACACCCCGTCTCAGTCGATGGCGCGGCGCAGGAAGCCTTTGATGCCGATGCCGGCGAACACGCCGAACGCCACGACGATCACCGGCAGGTCGATCCACAGCGGAATGGACTGCACCTCGCCCACGAGCAGCAGCGAGCGCATGCCCTCGCTGACGTAGGTCAGCGGGTTGAGCGCGCAGATCACCTGGAACCAGCGCAGGTGCGTGAGCCCGTGCCAGGGGAACTGCGTGGAACCGGTGAACATCAACGGCATCAGCACCACGGCGAACATGATCTGGATCCGCCGCGGGTTGACCAGTGTGCCGATCGTCATGCCGATCGCCGCGCCCGCGAGCGAGCCCAGCACGATCAGGCCGAGCACGCCGGGCCACGCCGACGCCGGCCAGTTGATCCCGGTCAGGATCAGGAAGCCGATCGGGATGATCAGCAGCGCGGCGACAATCCCGCGCAGCGCCCCGAAGACCATTTTCTCCAGCGCCACCAAGGGAATCGGCATCGGCGCCAGTAGCCTGTCCTCGATCTCCCTCGTCCACGAGAAGTCCAGGATCAGCGGCATGGTGGTGTTCTGCAGCGCGGTGAGGAAGCCGGTGAGCGCGACCATGCCCGGCAGCAGGATCTGGGCGAAATTCCCCTGCACGTAACCGATCCCGGTGAGCACCTTGCCGAAGATGAACAGCATGAAGAACGGTTGGATCACCACCTGCGCCAGGAACGGCAGCAGCTCGCGCCCGGTTACGAAGACATCCCGCCAGAGCACGGCGAGGAACGTTCTGGCGGCGGTGCCGGGGCCGGCGCCGGGGAGTTCGACGGCGGCGGTCATCGCAGTTCCCGTCCGGTGAGGTGGATGAACACGTCCTCCAGGCTGGGGGTGCCGATCGCCAGGTCGCTGACGTCGCAACCCAGTGCGGTCAGCGTTTTCAGCACCGACGGGAGTGCGACCGCGGGCTCGTGCCCGGTGTATAGCCGGAACTGCTCGATGTCCGCCGGGCCGGCGTGCGCCTTCGTGATCCGCTCGACCCGCTCGACTCCATCCACTGTGGACAGTGCTTCGGTGATTCGCTCCGGTGTGTGGCCCCCGGTCTGCACCGTGATACTCAGCGTGGTGCTGCCCGGCAGTGAACGGGTGAGCGCGGCCGGCGTGTCCAGCGCCAGCAGCTTCCCATGATCGACGATGCCGACCCGGTCGCACAGTTTCGCGGCTTCGTCCATGTCATGTGTGGTCAGGACGACCGTGACCCCGTCGTCCTTCAGCTCCGCGACTCGCTCGTGCACGAACAGCCGCGCCTGCGGGTCCAGCCCGGTGGACGGTTCGTCGAGAAAGAGCACCTTGGGCCGGTGCATCAACGCGCGCGCGATCATCACGCGCTGGGACTGGCCGCCGGAAACGAAATCCAACCTCGCTTTTGCCTGATCGGCGAGGCCCATCCGGTGGAGAATCTCGTCGGCCCGGCGATTCCGTTCGGCCCGGCCGACACCGTGGTAAATCGCGTGGAAGATCAAATTACCGCGGATGTCGAGTGAGCGATCCAGATTGTTCCGTTGCGGCACCACGGCCAGCAGTTGCCTTGCCTGACTCGGCGAGCGGCGGACGTCCACGCCGTAGACCAGCGCCTGCCCGGAAGTGGCGAGCACGCGCGTCGTCAGCACGCCGACCGTGGTCGTTTTGCCTGCTCCGTTGGGTCCGAGCAGGCCGAATACCTCGCCCGGTGGCACCGCGAAACTCAGTCCGTCCACCGCGGGCGGGGCATTTTTCCGATAGCGTTTGACCAGTTCGGTCACCACGACTGCGTCGGTCACCCTGTTCAGGGTAGGCGCGTTTTCCTTCCGCTTGTTTTCGCGGAAAGAGGAAACCGGCAAAAGGTACTTACCAGCCCGCGGGGAGTGGGCGTCCCTCCGCGAATCCGGCGGCGGACTGAATGCCCAGCACGGCCCGTTCGGAGAATTCCTCGATACCGCGCGCGCCCGCGTAGGTGAACGAGGAACGCACGCCCGAGCAGATCGAGTCCAGCAGGTCCTCCACGCCCGGCCGAGTCGGGTCGAGCAGCATCCGCGAGGACGAGATGCCCTCCTCGAACAGTGCCTTCCTTGCGCGCTCGAAGACGTTGTCGGTGCGGGTCCGGCCTGCCACCGCACGCTTCGACGCCATGCCGAAGGATTCCTTGTACGGGCGGCCGTTCTCGTCGTAGCGGAGGTCGCCGGGCGACTCGTGCGTGCCGGCGAACCACGAGCCCACCATCGCTGCGGACGCACCGGCGGCCAGCGCCAGCGCCACGTCCCGCGGGTGCCGGATCCCGCCGTCGGCCCACACGTGCTTGCCCAGCTCCCGTGCGGCGGCCGCGCATTCGGCGACCGCGGAGAACTGCGGGCGGCCGACCCCGGTCATCATCCGGGTGGTGCACATCGCCCCTGGGCCGACGCCGACCTTGACCACGTCGGCACCGGCCGCGATGAGATCCCTGGTGCCTTCCGCCGTCACCACGTTGCCCGCGACCACCGGCACCTGCGGCGAAACCGAGCGGACCGCCTTCAGTGCGGCGATCATCTTCTCCTGGTGGCCGTGCGCGGTGTCCACCACGAGCACGTCGACGCCCGCGGCCAAGACGGCCTCGGCCTTCTTCGCGACGTCGCCGTTCACGCCGATGGCAGCGGCGACGCGCAGCTTGCCCTTGTCGTCCACCGCCGGGCGGTAGATGTCGGCGCGCAGCGCCGCGGTGGGGGTGAGCACGCCGGCCAGCCTGCCTTCGGCGTCGACGCCCAGCGCGAGCCGTGAACCGGCGGCGTGCAGGCGCTCGAAGACCTCGCGAGCGGGGGTGTCCAGCGGCGCGGTGACCCCGGGCGGCGACGCGACCTCGGACAGTCGTGCGAACCTGTCGACCGCCGCGCAATCGTTTTCGTCCACCACCCCGGTGGGCCGGCCTTCCCCGTCGACCACCACGACGGCGCCGTGCGCCCGCTTGCCGACCAGGTTCAGCGCGTCGGCCACCGCGTCGTTGCCCGTCAGCACCAGTGGCGTGTCCCAGACCGTGTGCCGCTGCTTGACCCACGCCACGATCTCGGCGACCGCCGCCGGGTCCACGTCCTGCGGCAGCACCACGAGCCCGCCGCGCCGGGCCACCGTCTCGGCCATCCGGCGGCCGGCGACCGCGGTCATGTTGGCCACCACGATGGGAATCGTCGCGCCCGTTCCATCCACTGTGGACAGATCGACGTCGAACCTGGACTCCACGTCCGAACGGTTCGGCACGAGGAACACGTCGTCGTAGGTGAGGTCGTTGGCTGGCCGGTGGCCATCGAGGAAGCGCACGAGAACCCAGGATACGTCATGATGGACATATGGCCGAGCGGGATCGAGACGTCGAGGGGCGCGCTCGCAACGCCCGTCCGAGAGATGGGCTCGGCAGGCCGTTGCCCTACGGCGAGCAGGGGGTGCCGCGCCAGCCGGAGGGCGTCGTGCGCACGCCGGAGGAGACGCTGACGGAGGCGCAGCGCCTGCTCGACGAGGGGAAGCCGTTCCACGCGCACGAGGTTTTCGAGGACGCCTGGAAGTCTTCCGACGGGGCCGAGCGAGGCCTGTGGAAGGGGCTGGCCCAGCTGGCCGTCGGGTTGACGCACGCGGCGCGCGGGAACGGTAAGGGCGCGGTGGCGTTGCTCACTCGCGGAGCCGACGCGATCGAGCCGTACGCCGCGTCGGCGCCGCACGGCATCGACGTCGCAGGGCTCGTGCGCTGGGTCCGTGCCGGCGCCGAAGGCGAGTGCCCGCGGCTCAGCCGGTGACGTTCGCCTTCTCGGCCGCGAGTGTGGTGGACTCGCCGTGGCCGGTGTTCACCCTGGTCGACTCGGGCAGCGCGAACAGCTTTTCCCGGATGGAGCGCACGATCGTCGGATAGTCCGAATAGGACCTTCCGGTGGCGCCGGGACCGCCGTGGAACAGCGTGTCCCCGGTGAACACCACGCCGAGTTCCTTGGCGTACAAGCACACCGCGCCCGGCGCGTGGCCCGGCGTGTGCAGCACGGACAGTTCGGTGCCCGCGATGGTGAGCACCTGGCCGTCGGCGAGCGCGCCATCCGGGGCGCGGTCCGGGTGCGTCATGTCCCACAGCACGCGGTCGTCCGGGTGTAGCAGGATCGGCGCGCCGGTGCGGTCGGCCAGCGCGGGAGCGGCGTTGACGTGGTCGTTGTGCGCGTGGGTACAGATGATCGCGCGCAGCGTGCGTTCGCCGACCACATCGGCGATGCGGTCCGCGTCGTGCGCGGCATCGATGACGAAAACCTCTTTGTCGTCACCGACGATCCACACGTTGTTGTCCACGTCCCAGCTGCCACCGTCCAGTTCGAAAACCCCGGAAGTGACCACGTTCTGTACCGTTGCCGTCATAGCAAGCAACCCTAGACAACCTGTTTTACGGTGGCTTGCGTGGCGGTGCAAGAGTGGGAGCCCGCCAGATGGCCGGCGAGGTTGTTGGGCGTACGAGGGAACACCTGGCCGCGGCCGCCGCGGGCAGGCGCGCGAAGACAGACCCGGTGCGGCGGCGGTCTAGTCCTGCCGCGCGGTGGGGGTGGCGCCGAGCGCGGTCGCTAGCTCCACGGTCCGGTTCACCACGGACGGCGCGGAGCCGGCCATCTTCAGCGCGATGATCGGCGCGGTCTCAGCAACGGCCCGCTGCCGGCTGACGTCCTTGAAGCCGTGCAACGCCTTCTTGCCAGATCGTCGGTGAACGACCAGTCAGCAGGCCGAGTGCGACCCTCCGGCGTTTCTATTTCCTGCGAACGAGTAACCAGAGGAGGTAGGGCTCGCCGAGCACCGCGGTCACCAGTCCGACCGGGATCTCCCAGCTGAACACGTTGCGGCCCAACAGGTCTGCGGCCTGCACGAGTAGTGCGGAGGCGAACAGCGGCGGCCGGGAACCGCCGGTGAGCCGGACCACGGCCTGCGCGGTGTTGTTGATGCTCGCGACGGCCAGCAGCCAGGACGTGATGGCGGTCAGCACCGCGGCCGCGCCGACGCCGATGAGGATCAGCCGGTGGCCGTCCACGCCCGATTGCGGGTGTGTCCCTTGCGTCAGTGCCCCGGCGGCGCCCAGCGCGACGCCGACGAGGATGCCGAGCTGCGTGCGCGGAACCCGGACCTGGCGCACGATCGTCGCGGCTTCGCTGCCGTCGTCGTGCAGCAGCACCGCGCCGAGATGATCAAAGCGACCGCGAGGAGCAGCAGAAACAGCGGTCGACGGGTGTGCGTCGTCCATTACTTAGGTTAGGTATACCTAATTCAAAAGGAGCTGTGATTCAGCCCGACGACACCGGCCGGACGGCTGATCGGCCCGGCGGCTTCACCGGTTTCTGCAAGCGTGCGGGCATGTGCTTGAACTGTGGGGCCGGTGTGTCACGGCGTAATTTCCTGACTGCGGCCGGTGTCGGTACCGCCGCCGCGCTTGCGCCCGTGGCATTCGCCGAAGCGGCCGAGGGTCAGACCGAGACCAAGGTGATCACCGGGCATTTCGATCCTGGCGTGGCGGACTTCGTGTACCTGCCGGTGCAGGTGCCGGCCGGGGTCAACCAGATCTCCGCGGTGTACAGCTACGACGAGCCCGCCGTGCCGTCCGGTACGCCCGGAAACTCCTGTGACATCGGGGTTTTCGACGCGCGCGGCACGAAGCTGGGCGGCGCCGGATTCCGCGGCTGGTCCGGCGGGTTCCGGGACCGGTTCTCGATCAGCCGCAGCGAAGCGACCCCGGGCTACCTGCCCGGCGACGTCATGCCGGGTACGTGGAACATCGTGCTCGGGCCGTACCAGGTGGCGCCGCAGGGGATGGACTACCGGGTCGAGGTGACGCTCACCCACGGCGCGCCGGGCGCGGCGTACCAGCCGAACTACCCGCCGCTGAAGGCGAGCGGCCGAGGCCGCGCGTGGTATCGCGGCGACTGCCACCTGCACACCGTGTACTCGGACGGAAAGCGGCTGCCCACCGAGGTCGCCGCCGGTGCGCGCGCGGCGAAGCTGGACTTCATCACCTCGACCGACCACAACACTTCGTCCTCGCACGGGGTGTGGGGCGAGTTCGCCGGGCCGGATCTGCTGATCATCCTCGGCGAGGAGGTCACCACGCGGAACGGGCACTGGCTCGCGCTCGGCCTGAAACCGGGGCAGTTCGTCGACTGGCGCTACCGCTCCCGCGACCACGTTTTGCCCGACTACGCGCGCGAAGTGCACGACTCCGGCGGGCTGTGCGTGGCCGCGCATCCGTATTGTCCTTGGGTGGCCTGCAATTTCAAGTTCGGCTACGCCGACTTCGACGCGGTCGAGGTGTGGAACGGTCCGTGGACCTGGGATGACGACGCCACGGTGTCCACTTGGGACAACAAACTCGTGGAGTACGTGCGTGGTGGCGGAGGGCAGTGGCTGCCCGCGATGGGCAACAGCGACGCGCACAACCCGGGCAATGTGATCGGCCTGCCGCAGAACGTGGTGCTCGCCGACAACCTTTCCCGCGACGCGATTCTCGCCGGGATCAAGGCCGGGCGGAACTGGCTCGCCGAATCCGCCGCCGTCGACCTCACCTTGACCGCGACCGGCCCGCGCGGACAGTCCGCGGGCATCGGCGAGCGGCTCGACGTGGGCAGTGCGGACAAGGTTTCGGTGCGGCTGGACATCAAGGGCGTGCCGAACGGCACCGTCC
The DNA here is from genome assembly GCF_035546795.1 of Amycolatopsis sp. Taxonomy (GTDB): domain Bacteria; phylum Actinomycetota; class Actinomycetes; order Mycobacteriales; family Pseudonocardiaceae; genus Amycolatopsis_E. Next base: position 103,348 of record NZ_DASZWC010000026.1, on the reverse strand, counting down.
GGCTGATCACCGACGAGGGGCAGATCCTGCAGCAGAGCCTGGACACGTCCGGCGCCGGTTCGGTGACCTGGCTGACCACGCCCGCCGTCTCGGCTTACGTGCGCGCCGAAGTGCGGCACCCGCTGACCGACGGCACAGCCGGTGCACCGGCGCTTTCACCCGCGCTCAACTTCGGTGCGATGGCGGCCATGACGAACCCGATCTTCCTTGGCCGCTCTTGACCACGGCTCAGCCCTTCAACGTCGCGCGGACAGCGTCGATCGTGTCCGCCTCGGCGGCCTCCTTGTCCGGGCGGTAACGCACCACGCGCGCGAACCGCAGCGCCAGCCCGCCCGGGTACCGCGTGCTGACCTGAGCCCCGTCCAGCTCGATCTCCACCACCAGCTCCGGCCGGAGGTACACCGTCCAGTCGTCGCGGCGGGTTTCCAGCTCCGGGAACGTTTTCGTCTGCCACGCCAGCAACTCGTCGGTCAGGCCCTTGAACGTCTTGCCCACCATGATCGGCGGCCCACCGTCCGGATCGCGGGCCCCGAGGTGCAGGTTCGACAGATACCCGGTGCGCCTGCCGTGCCCCCATTCCGCGGCCAGCACCACCAGATCGAGGGTGTGCACCGGCTTCACCTTCAGCCAGGCCCGGCCACGCCGCCCCGCCGCGTACACCGAGTCGAGCGATTTCACCATCACTCCCTCGTGCCCGGCCGTGAGCGCAGCGCTGAGGATCGCCGCGGCATCCGTCGGCTCGGACTCGCCGGGGATGAGGTGCTCGCCCGCCACCGCGCGCAGCGCCGCATTGCGTTCCCGCAGCGGAGCATCCAGCAGATCGACGCCGTCGAGGTGCAGGCAGTCGAAGAAATACGGCCGCAGCAACAACTCCCGCACCTGCTCCTCGCGGGTGCTACCGAACCGGCTCATCGTTTCCTGGAAGGGCCGCGGCCTTCCGTCGTCCGTGAGCGCGAGTGTTTCCCCGTCCAGCACAACGGATTCACACGGCAGCCCGCGCACCAGCTCGACCAGCTCGGCGACATGCCCAGTGATCTCGCGCAGTGTGCGCGTGTACACGTGCACTTCTTCACCGTCGCGATGCACCTGGATGCGCGCACCGTCCATTTTGTACTCGACGATCGCGGACACGTGCTCCGCCATCGCCTCGTCCAGTGATTCGGCGGGCGAAGCCAGCATCGGGCGCACCGGCCTGCCCAGCGTGAGCCGGAACTCGCCGAGCGCTGGGGCACCGCCCGCGACGGCGGCGAGTGCCGTGACGGGCAGCTGCCCGGACAGCATGAACGCGCGCCGCACGGCCTCGACGGGAACCCCGGCCGCGGCCGCGATGGCGTCGACCATCACGCCTTCCAGAGCGCCCTGCCGCAGCTCGCCGGTGAGCAGCCGGAACAGGAACCGCTGCTCCGCCTCCGTCGCCGCGGCGAACAGCGCGTGCAGGGTTTCCGCCCGGCGTTTCGCGGACCCGCTGCCGGACGTGCCCGCGACCTCGCCGAGCGCCGCGTCCACCTCGGCGACGGTGAGCGCGGGCTCGCTCGCCGGAGCCGCGCCCAGCTCCGCCAGCGTGCGCCATCCGGTGCCGATCCGGCCCTGCGTCGGCTGCCCGGTGAGGAAGGCGACGACCGCGGGCAGCTCGGCGGAACCGGCACGGTTGATCAGCTCGGCCAACGTCGCGATCTTCGCCTTGCGCGAGCGCGTGGCCGCTAGCGCCGCGGAGGCGGAGACGATGTCGGCGAGGAACATGAGGTCATTTTGCCCCGAGGCACCGACAATTTCCGGGGGAGCAGCACGAGCGCGACCGAGCCGAAGCAGATCACCAGGCCGAGCAGGCCGGTCGACGTCAGCCGCTGGCCGAACATCACCCAGGCGGCGAGCATCGTGACCGGCGGGGTCAGATACAGCAGGCTCGATGTGGTCGTCACCGACGTGCGCCTCAGCAACAGCCAGTAGCAGCCGTATCCACCGAACGTGGACAGCACGACCACCCACAGCACGGCGAACCAGAACGAGCCGGTCATCGGCGGCGCGAGCTGCCCGGTCAGGGCGGCCAGCACGGTGAACCCAAGTGCGCTGGTCACGCACTGCACGACGAGCGAATCGGCGAGCGGGACTTCCGTTCGCGCCTTGCGCTCCAGGAGCGTGGCGCTGACCAGCGCGAGCATCGCCCCGAGCGGCAAGGCGTAGGCCCAGGCCGGGGTGCCGGAGTGGCCGGCGAAGTCGCCGCCGACCACGAGCGCCACGCCCGCCAGTCCGCCGAGTAGCCCGATCCACTGCCTCGCATCGGCGCGTTCACCCAGTACGACCTGCCCCAGCACGGCCGCCGCGATCGGCTGCAGCGCGGCGATCAGCGCCGACGTACCCGCGGCGACACCCAGGTCCGCCGCTTCGTACACGCCGTAGAGGTAACAGCCCTGGGACAGCAGTCCGATTCCGGCCTGCGCCGCGATCTGCTTCGGGCGCAACGAAATTCGCCGCCGCCACCCGAGTAGCAGCACCGCCGCAAGCAGGAAACGCCAGGCCAGCAAGGTGATCGCGGTTCCGACGGAGGCGCCCAGCGTGGCGCCGACGAAGCCGGACGACCACAGCAGCACGAACCCGGCGCCGAGTACGAATGTCCACATCGGACCTCCAGGTATACAGATCGGTATAGTCGGTAGCGTAGCTATACCGATCGGTATATTGTCAAGGGATGAGCGAGACCCGGACCTTGACCCCGGCGGCGGAGCGGGTGCTCGAAGTCGCCGGGAAACTGTTCTATGCCAACGGGATTCACGCGGTAGGTGTGGATTCGATCGCCGCCGCGGCGGGAGTGACGAAGAAGACCCTCTACGATCGGTTCGGCGCCAAGGAGACGCTGGTCGCCGAGTACCTGCGCCGCCGTGACGAACGCTGGCGGGCGCACGTCCTCGCGGTGGTGGCGCACGGCGCGCGCACCGCCCCGGTCAGGCGGCCGTTGCTGGTGTTCGATGCGCTCGAGCAGTGGATGGCCACGGAGAATTCCCGCGGCTGCGGCTTCGTCAACGCGCATGCCGAGCTGCCCGACGGGGAGCATCCCGGCCGCGAGGCGATCAAGGCCCAGAAGGAATGGATGCTCGGCTACCTGCGTGAACTGGCCGAAGCGGCCGGGCTGCGCAGCGCCGGGAAGCTCGCGGAATCGCTGTTCATCCTGCTCGAAGGCGCCACGGTGGCCGCGTCACTGAACGTGGTGCCCTGGGCTGTCGCCAGCGCCAAGCGGATCGCGAAGCAGCTGCTGGAGTCGGCCACCTAATGGTACCGGACGGCGCTGCCCATACGTGGCTGGCAGACTGCCGTTCGCGCGGCAACCGCGACCTTGTGAGTGGGGATCGGAGCAGGATGAAGGCGGTTCGATTCAGCCGGTTCGGTGGGCCGGAGGTCCTTGAGGTCGTGGACCTGCCCGATCCGCATCCGGGGCCCGGTGAAGTCCGGATCGCGGTGCGCGCGGCCGGCATCAACCCGAGCGACTGGAAGAAGCGCCGGGGTCTGATGGACGAAGAGCTCCCGCAGACCATGGGCCACGAAGCGGCGGGCGTCGTCGACGAGCTCGGCGCGGGTGTTTCGGACGTAGCCGCCGGCGATCGCGTGTTCGGCTTCTCCGCCGAGGAAGCGGCGCAGGCCGAGCTGGTGGTCTTGTCGCACTACGCGCCGATTCCGCCGTCGCTTGATTTCCCGGCCGCTGCCGCGCTCCCGGCCGCCATCGAGACGGCCACCCGCGCGCTCGACCAGCTCGGCGTTGGGAGCGACAGCACGCTGCTGGTCAACGGCGCCTCCGGAAGCGTTGGCAGCGCGGCGGTTCAGCTCGCTGTGGCGCGCGGCGCGCGCGTGATCGGCACGGCGAGCCCGGCCAACCACGACTACCTTCGCTCGCTGGGGGCCGAGCCCGTCGCGTACGGCGATGGCCTCGTCGAGCGGGTTCGCGCGCTCGCGCCCGACGGTGTCGATGTCGCGCTCGACGTGGCCGGTAGCGGCGTCCTGCCGGAGTTGATCGAGCTTGCGGGCGGGACGGAACACGTCGTGACCATCGCCGATTTCGCCGGCGCGCAAAAGCACGGGGTGTTGTTCAGTCGGGGGGACGCCGGCCGCGCGCTCCACGCGCTCGCCGGGATCGGTGAGCTGATCGAGTCCGGGCGTTTCGCGCTGCCGGTGGCGCAGACCTTCCCGCTCGCCGAGATCGCGCAGGCGCACCGCGTCAGCGAGGAAGGCCACGTGCGCGGGAAGCTCGTGCTGGTGATCGGGTAAGGCCTCAGCCGTTGGAGACGCGGCTTTCGCCGGCGCGCATCGCGGAGGTCAGTTCCTCCCGGGCCCGGAATACCCGCGACCGGATGGTGCCCACAGCGCAGTCGCAGACCTCGGCGGCGTCGGCGTAGGACAGCCCGACCACCTGGGTCAGCACGAACGCTTCCCGCCGTTCCGGATCCAGCTCCTTGATCAGCCGTCGAAGCACCACGACCCGGCCGTGGTCGGGACTGTGCGCCCCGTTCAGCTCGGCGGTCGCGATCCAGTCCTCGGTGTTGCTCGTCAGCGGGCGCCGCCGGTTCGCGCGCAGATGGTCGGCCGCCACCCGCTTCGCTATCGCCAGCAGCCACATCCGCGCCGGTGAGCGCCCCTCGTACGCGGGCAGCGAGGCGAACGCGCGCAGGTAGGTCTCCTGCATCAGGTCCTCGGCCACGGCCGGGCTGGACAGGTAGGTCAGCAGCCGGTGCAGCTGACGCTGGGTCGCCGCGACGAAGCGCTCGGCGGACACCTCGTCGCCCCGGGCGGCGCGGAAGGCGTTCCGCGTGATCTCGTCGTCATCCACTGCTGCGTCCTCTCCACGGACTCGTGCCGAGGACTTTATGGTGCCGGGGAAACCCCGGATCAAGGGGATGTGTCCGATCTGTGAAATCGGAGCCGGGTTTTTTGCCACGTCCGGTGAAGGAACTATTCGCCCGAGACGAACGACAATAGGGATATGGATTGCACGACCGCACGCGAGGCGATCTCGGCCACGCTCGACGGCGAGGACCCCGGCGTCGAGCCGGCCGCGCTGGAGGCGCACCTGAGCCGCTGCCCGGCGTGCGTGTGGTGGGGGGACGAGGCGGCGGCGGTGTCCAGGCTGGTCCGCATCGAGCAGGCGACGGACACGCCCGACGTGACCGAGGAAGTGCTCGCCGGGTTCGCCCCGCCCCGGCGGTCCGGTCCGATCGACTGGCCGCGCTGGGCGCTGGTGTTCACGGCGATCTCGCAGTTCTCGATCGTGGTTTCGCAGCTGTTCCTGCCACAGCCGATGGGCAGCGACGGATTGGTCGACCCGGGTTCGCATATGGAGCACGAGGCCGTCGCGTTCAACTTCGCTGTCGGGGTCGTGCTGCTCTGGGTCGCCGCGCGGCCGGGGCGGGCGCGCAGCCAGCTGCCGGTGTTGTGCAGTTTCGCGGGCGTGCTGGTGGTGTTGTCGCTGTTCGACATCGTGCAGGGGACGGTCGGCTGGTACCGGCTGGTCGGTCACGTGCCGCTCCTGCTCGGCGTGGTGTGTACGGCGCTGCTCGGCGGCCGCGGGCTGCGCAGGCCGAGGCCGGGCAGGTATGGCGCGGGCGAACCGGCCGGGGACGTCAGTCCCGGACCTGCCGGACGTCCGGCGCCGCCGCGGCGGAACGTGGCGTGACCGTCGCTACTTGCCGCCGCGCGCCATGCGGAGCACGTTCAGTGCCTCGTCCAGTTGCGCCTCGGTCAGCTTGCCCTGCTTGATGTAGCCCCGCTCCAGCACGACATCGCGGATCGTCTTGAGCTCCTTCAACGCCTGCTTCGCGACGGCCGCCGCCTCTTCGTAACCGATGTACTTGTTCAGCGGCGTCACGATCGATGGCGAACCTTCGGCGTATGCCTTCGTGCGGTCCTCGTTCACGGTCAGGCCCGCGAACACCTTGTCCGCCAGCAGCCGCGAAACGGCGGCGAGCAGCCGTGCCGATTCGAGCACGTTGCGGGCGATCACCGGCAGGTTCACGTTCAGCTGGAAGTTGCCCTGCGAACCGGCGAACGCGACGGCCGCGTCGTTGCCGATCACCTGAGCGACCACCTGCAGGGTCGCCTCCGGGATCACCGGGTTCACCTTGCCCGGCATGATCGACGAGCCCGGCTGCAGATCCGGCAGGGCCAGTTCCGCGAGCCCGGTGCGCGGCCCCGAACCCAGCCAGCGCAGGTCGTTCGCGATCTTGTTCAGCGAGACCGCGACCGTGCGCAGATTCGCCGAAGTCTCCACCACACTGTCCTGGCTCGCCTGCGCCTCGAAGTGGTTGCGCGCCTCGGTCAGCGGCAGGCCGGTGACCCGCGCCAGCTCGTCCGCGACGGACGCTCCGAAGCCATCAGGGGCGTTCAGCCCGGAGCCCACCGCGGTGCCGCCGATCGGCAGTTCGCCGAGGCGCTCCAGCCCGGACTGCAGCCGCTCGATGCCGTAACGCACCTGCGCGGCCCAAGCGCCTGCCTCCTGGCCCAGCGTGATCGGCACGGCGTCCATCAGGTGGGTGCGGCCGGACTTCACGATGTCCTGCCACTCCCCGGCGCGCTGCTCGATCGTCGCGGCGAGGTGACCGAGCGCGGGAATGACGTCGGTCAGCACGGCTTCGGTCGCGGCGACGTGGATGGTCGTCGGGAAGGTGTCGTTCGACGACTGCGACGCGTTGACGTGGTCGTTCGGGTGCACGTCGGTGCCGAGCTTGCGGCTCGCCAGTGTCGCGATCACCTCGTTGGCGTTCATGTTCGAGGAGGTGCCGGAACCGGTCTGGAACACGTCGATCGGGAAATGCTCGTCGTACTTGCCCTCGGCGACCTCGTCCGCGGCTTCCGCGATGGCCTCGGCGACCTCGGGTTTGAGCACCCCGAGCCGGGCGTTCACGCGCGCGGCAGCCGCCTTGAGCAGGCCGAGTGCGCGGATCTGGGCACGCTCGAGCCCGCGGCCGGAGATCGGGAAGTTCTCCACGGCACGCTGGGTCTGGGCCCGGTACAGCGCGTCGACGGGCACCTTCACTTCGCCCATCGTGTCGTGTTCGATCCGGTATTCCTGTTCAGCCATAACGCCAGTCTCGCGCAGCCCGACCGCGCCCGCTTCGTGTGCTTGCGCACGTGAAGTAGCTAGGATCGCAATGCCAGAGATCACTGCGGAAGGGCGGTACGCCGTGGGCGCGCCTCAGGAGCTGTCGGTCGATTTGCTGATCGTGGGGGCGGGACCCACGGGATTGTTCGCCGCGTACTACGCGGGATTCCGCGGTCTTTCGACAGCCGTGGTGGATTCGCTGCCGGAGGCGGGCGGCCAGGTCACGGCCATGTACCCGGAGAAAATGATCTACGACGTCGGCGGGTTCCCGGCGATCCGCGGCCGGGATCTGATCAAGGGCCTCGTCGAGCAGGCCGCGCCGTGGAACCCGCGATATCTGTTGGGACGTAAGGCCGAAGGCCTGCGACAGGCCGAGCCGGGGCTGGAGGTCCTGCTCGACGGCGGCGACGTCATCCGTGCGGGCGCCGTGCTGATCACCGCCGGGATCGGCGAGTTCACGCCGCGGCCGCTGCCCGCCGGTGACGGCTGGCTCGGCCGGGGCATGGTGCATTTCGTGCCCGCGCTGGACGCGCACGCCGGGCACGATGTCGTGGTCGTCGGCGGCGGTGACTCGGCGTTCGACTGGGTGCTGGCGCTGCATCCCGTTGCGGCGAGCGTGACGCTCGTGCATCGTCGCAGCAGGTTCCGCGCCGCCGATTCGATCGTGCGAGAAGCGCAGCGGCTCGGCGTCCGGCTGGTGACCGACGCCGAGGTGACCGAGATGCGGGCGGACAGCGCGGGCCAGCTGTGTGAAATCACCGTGCAGCCCAAGGGAGCCGAGCCGTTGGTACTGCCCGCGCAAACCGTGGTGGCGGCGCTCGGGTTCACCGCCGACCTCGGCCCGATCGAGGACTGGGGGCTGAAGATCGACCACCGCGCGATCGCCGTCGACTCAACGATGGCGACCGCCCGGGACCGCGTCTACGCGGCCGGCGACGTGGCCAGTTATCCGGGCAAGGTCAAACTGATCGCCACCGGATTCGGCGAAGCGGCCACCGCGGTCAACAACATCGCTGTCGCGCTCGACCCGGAAGCACACCTGTTCCCCGGGCACTCCAGCAACGTCGAATGACCAGGTGTAGCGGGCCAGAACGTTCGTGACGGCCGCCGGTTTGTCTACATCGGACAGTCGGTCGGCTTCCGGTGGCCAGTGCAGTTCGGCGGGTACAGGTCTGGCATCTGGCGCAACACACCGCCCCCGAGGTCCTCAAGGCGACTGAGCACACCGAACTCGGAGTCGGACAGTCCGGTCGCGGCGGCGATCTCGGATCGAGGGCGGCAGCCTGGACGTGCTGGTCAACAACGCCGGCGTGAACACCATGACCTTCGCAGCTCCAAGACCGCGCTGAACGCCGTCACCGGAGCCGTGGCCACCGACTTCGACAACTTCCGCGGCACCCGCAGCCCCGACGCGCGCCTCGCATGGTGACCCGAGGCCATCGCTACGTGGCAGGACGCGAAGACCATCCAACTAGGCCGGCGGCGGTGTCGGGGTTGTGCTCGGTGGCGGCGCGAGCTGCTCGTTGATCCAGCTCGTGTACGCGACCGCCGAGGTATAGATCGAGGGCGCCGTCGCACAGGTCGAGGAGTTGTTGCCGGGACGGCTCGTCACGCCCAGCAGCAGCCAGCGGCTGTCCACCTGCGCGATTTCCGGGCCACCGGAGTCGCCGTAGCACGCGCCCGAGTTCCCGTTGGGATTGTCGGTGCACAGCTCGGTCTTCGCGTCGATCGCGGCGGTGCACTTCGCCGGGTCGAGCAGCTGGGTCGCCAGCTGCTGCAACACGTTCGGCGCCTGCCCGCAGTTCGGGTCCGGGCAGGTCTGGCCCCAGCCGAGCAGCCGGACCTTGGTGCCCGGCGCCGTGTCCGTACCGATCGCGACCGAAGCGGCCTGGACCGGAGCGGTCAGGTGCACCAGCGCGATGTCCCCGCCGGCGCCCGAAGGGTTGTAATCCGGGCTCACCACGACCTTGTCCGGCTTGGCTACCTCGCCGCCCTGTGTGCGGTCGTTGCTGCCGACCCGTGCGGTGAACGCGTCCGGCCGGCGGCCTTCGACGCAGTGCGCCGCCGTGACCACCCAGGAGGGGTCGATCAGCGAGCCACCGCAGAAGAACTCGCCCGAAGCGCTCTGCAACGCCGCGGCGAACGGGTACGGCTGATCGGCCTGGACACCGCCGACCAGCGCAGGCTGGACCGCCGACGCGGGTGATACACAAAAGATCACCGTGAGCAGGCAGCCCGCGGTGATCGCCAGCGCGCGCCTCACGGGATCGGGGGCATCAGATCGGCGTCGTCACCCGGGGCGCCGTCGAAGTCGATCGCCGAGTACTCGCGCAGCTTCGTCAGCCGGTGATAACCGTCGATCAGGCGCACCGTGCCCGACTTCGAGCGCATCACGATCGACTGCGTGGTGGCACCACCCGCGCGGTAGTGCACGCCGCGCAGCAGGTCACCGTCGGTCACGCCGGTGGCGCAGAAGAACACGTTGTCGCCGTGGACCAGGTCGTTGGTGGTCAGTACGCGGTCGAGGTCGTGCCCAGCGGCGAGCGCCTTCTCCCGCTCCGCGTCGTCCTTCGGCCACAACCGTCCCTGCAGTTCGCCGCCGAGACACTTCAGCGCGCAGGCCGCGATGATGCCCTCCGGCGTGCCGCCGATCCCGACCAACAGGTCCACACCCGTCGTCGGTCTGGCCGCCGCGATCGCGCCGGCCACGTCACCGTCGGAGATGAACCGGATCCGCGCACCGGCGTCGCGGACCTCCTTGATGATCTGCTCGTGCCGCGGCCGGTCCAGGATGCAGACCGTCACGTCGGAAACGCCGCTGTGCTTCGCCTTCGCCACCCGGCGGATGTTCTCCGCGATCGGCGCGGACAGATCGATCGCGCCGGCGGCTTCGGGGCCGACGGCCAGCTTCTCCATGTAGAACACCGCGGACGGGTCGAACATCGCACCGCGCTCGGCGACCGCCAGCACGGCCAGCGCGTTGGGCATGCCCTTGGCCATCAGCGTGGTGCCGTCGATCGGGTCGACCGCCACGTCGCAGGCCGGGCCGTCGCCGTTGCCGACCTCCTCGCCGTTGTAGAGCATCGGCGCTTCGTCTTTTTCGCCCTCGCCGATGACCACTACGCCACGCATCGAAACCGTGGAGATGAGCTGGCGCATCGCGTCCACCGCGGCGCCGTCACCACCGTTCTTGTCGCCCTTGCCGACCCAGCGGCCTGCCGCCATCGCAGCCGCCTCCGTGACGCGCACCAGCTCCATCGCGAGGTTGCGATCGGGCGCTTCCTTGCGTCGCTCAGTGCTGGGGGACGGGGTGCCGCTCGACATTGATGCCTCCAGGGTCGGTGCTGGCCGGAGGTCGATTCTCTCAGACGCCGCCGACAACTCAGGCCGCCATCCGCATGGCAAAGCTCACTGTCCGTCTCCGGCAGCGGGCTCCTCGTCGTCCTCGACCGATTTCAGCGCGGTTTCGATGCGTTCGCGGGCGCCTTCGAGATGCCGTTCGCAGACCTTCGCGAGGTGCTCGCCCTTTTCCCACAGCGACAGCGACTGCTCCAGCGACAGGCCGCCGGCCTCCAGCTCCCGCACCACCTCGACGAGCTGGTCGCGGGCCTGTTCATAGCCGAGCTCGGTGTTTTCCTGGGCGTCGCTCATCAGCGCACACTAGCGCGCTCGCCATGGCGTGGTCGTACCCCATGAAGGCCTGGGCGAACTCCTGGCCGTCACTCTCAGTGATCGCATCCTCGACGTAACCCTGTGCGTGCGCGACCCGCCGCCGGTACTCCGCGCCCTCGCCGAACCACCACTTCGTGCCCACCTGCCTGGCGGTCACCTCGGCCAGTCGTCGAAGGTGGGTGTCCAGGCCCCAGCGGTTCACGGCCGCGCAGCCGGCGAGCAGCGACGCCCAGCAGGCGTTGGCGGCTTCGTCGGTTTCGGCGGCTTCGCGCAGCACAGCCCTGGCTCCCGCGCGCGCGGCGACGTCCGCGGTGAGCGGGAGGAACGTGGGGGCTCGCACTTCCTACTCTCCTGGTTCCGTCGAGGTGACCGTCGCGTGGACCGCCCCGTCGACGACCCGCACGCGCAGCGGGGTTCCCTCCGCTACTTCAGAGATGGATCGGAGTACCTGGAGGTTGCCTGCCTCGTCGGGATATTGCACGACGGTGTAGCCGCGCGACATCGTCGCGGCCGGGCCGAGCGCGGTCAGCCGCGCCCGCGCGGAGGCGATCGCGGCCTGCTCGTGGGACAACGTGTTCAGCATCGCGCGGCGGCCGCGTTCGCGGTGCAGCTCGACGTCCTCCCGGCGCCGCTCGACCGGCGCGAAGGGATCGGCGAGCACGGGGCGGCTGCGAAGCTGGTCGAGGAGGCGGCACTGGGTGTCGACCCAGCCGTGCAGGGCGCGCCGGGCGCGGTCGCGCATCTGGTGCACGCGGGCGGTTTCCTCCTTGACGTCGGGCACGATCCGTTTGCCCGCGTCCGTCGGGGTCGAGCAGCGCAGGTCCGCGACGTGGTCGAGCAGCGGGGTGTCGGGTTCGTGCCCGATCGCGCTGACCACAGGCGTGCGCGCGGCGGCGACCGCCCGGCAGAGCGCTTCGTCGGAGAAGGGGAGCAGGTCCTCGACGCTGCCCCCGCCTCGTGCGATGACGATGACGTCGACGTTCGGGTCAGCGTCCAGAATGGACAGTGCCTTGCGGATCTGCGGGACGGCGGTCGGGCCCTGCACGGCGGTGTTGATCACCTGGATCGGCGCGGCGGGCCAGCGGGCGTGCGCGTTGGCGAGTACGTCGTGCTCGGCAGCGGACGCGCGGCCGGTGATGAGGCCGATTCCCTTGGGCAAGAAGGGAAGCCGGCGTTTGTGTTCCCTGGCGAACAGGCCCTCGGCCTCCAGCAGACGGCGCAGCCGTTCGATCCGGGCGAGCAGCTCGCCGATGCCCACCGCGCGGATTTCGCTGGCACGCAAGCTGATCGTGCCGCGGCCGAGGAAGAACGTGGGTTTGGCGTAGACCACCACGCTGGCGCCCTCCCGCAGCGGCGGCTCGACCCCGCGCAGCAGGCGCATCGGGCACGTGACCGTCATGGAGACGTCGGCGCTCGGGTCGCGCAGGGTGAGGAAGGCGGTCGACGTGCCGGGGCGCGCGGAGATCTGGGTGAGCTGGCCCTCGACCCAGACCGCGCCGAGCCGGTGCACCCAGTCGGCGATCTTGCGTGCGACGGTGCGGACCGGCCAGGGGTTTTCGGCGCTGGTCTGTTCCTTGGCCGCGGTCGTTTCGCTGGTCACCGGCTGTTTTCCTGACCTCGGTTGTGGTTGGCTGGTCGCCGGCTGTTCCCGTTGTGAGGCGGGGGCCGCCGGTGACATTCGGTTTTCGGCGGCGCGACGGTGCTGGTGCGCGACGCTCAGCGGCGACTCAAAGCTCGCTGGTCTCCGGCCCGTCACTGTCCGCAAGCCGCTGCACGTTGCCGATCCGGCGCGTGAGCATCCCGACGAACGACGGCCGGTTGCCGTGCTCGCGCTCGTAGGCCAGTAGTTCCCCGAGCTGACCGAGGGACAGACGGCGCAGCCGGGCGCGCAGTTGCGGCAGCGTCAGTTCGTCGTAGTTCGTCAGCCCGATCGGCCCGGACCCGGCACCCGTGCTGCCGCTCACCCCAGCGCCCTGGCCGGCGTCGCTATTGCCGCTTGCGCGGCCGGCTTCGCTCGCCGCGCTGATGCTCGCGGTGTCGGTGTGCAGGCTCGTGTCGGTGCCCAGGCTCGTGTCGCTGCTGCCGTCGAATTCGCCGGCATTCCCGAGCGCGCGGTCGCCGACACTCCCGTTGGCGCTGTCGAACTCGCCGTCGGCGTGGTCCTCGGCGAGCGCCTCCTCCTCCTGCTCCCACGGGTCGCGGGGGCTCACTTCGGGAGCGCTGTCGCTCACGTCCCTGAGCACCGTGACCGGCCGATGGCCGTTGTTGCCGTTGCCGAAACGGGGTTCCTCGGCCGGCGGGAGGTCTTCGTCGAACGTGGCCCAGCTCGGCGCCTCCTCGACCGGGCGCAGGGAGGAGAGCACCTCGTCGCCCTTGATCGCCAGCTCGGTGACGTGCTGCTGCAGGCGCATCGAGAACTGGAGGACCTGGGAGAACACCGTGACCGGCAGTCCGGCGACCTGTTTGGGCAGTTCACGGGCGTGTTCGGCAGCCGTCACGGCCAGGCCCGCGGCGACACGGAGGGGGAGCGGGAGCGGCTTCATGCGTACAGCGTGCCGCAAGTAGGCCATCCTGCCCAACCGATCAAGACCAACGGCCCACCCGACGTGACGGGCCGCACAATGTCGGCCCGCCGGCAGTACGCCACCCCGGCGCATAAACGCCGCCGCGGCAGCGGGCGGTCCTGGGTTAGAGAGCCTCGAACCGGGTGCGGCCGGAGGGTCGGCTCGGCACCTGGGGCTCACTCGGGCGGCGCGGCGCGGCAGCGCGTGTTGTGGCGTGGCGTGGCTGGTGCAGGGGTGCGCCCAAGCGGGTGGCATCCCAAGCTGGTGGCATCAGGTGCGTCGCGGTCCGGATTTCCGGTGGTAGTGGCGTGTGACCGGGGCGGAAGCGGCCGTTCCGCGAGCACCCGGCCGTGGGCCGTACCCTGGGGGATATGAGTGCAGGGACACCTTCCCCCGAGTCCGCCAAGCGAGTGCTGCTGGCCAAACCGCGCGGTTACTGCGCCGGTGTGGATCGCGCCGTGATCGCGGTCGAGAAGGCCTTGGAGCTCTACGGGCCGCCGGTGTACGTCCGTAAGGAGATCGTGCACAACCGGCATGTCGTCGACACGCTGCGCGAGCGCGGCGTGATCTTCGTCGACGAGACATCCGAGGTGCCCGAGGGCGAGCTGGTGGTGTTCTCCGCGCACGGCGTTTCCCCGGCGGTGCACGCCGAAGCGCAGGAACGGAACCTGCGCACCATCGACGCCACCTGCCCGCTGGTCACCAAGGTGCACAAGGAAGTCAACCGGTTCGCCAAGGACGACTACGACATCCTGCTGATCGGCCACGAGGGCCATGAGGAGGTCGAGGGCACCTCCGGGGAGGCGCCGGACCATGTGCAGCTCGTCGACACCGCGGCCGACGTCGCCAAGGCCGAGATCCGCGATCCGTCCAAAGTGGTCTGGCTCTCTCAGACCACGCTCAGCGTGGACGAGACCATGGAGCGCGTAGACCAGTTGCGGGAGCGGTTCCCGGACCTGGCGGACCCGCCCAGCGACGATATTTGTTACGCCACCTCGAACCGTCAGGTCGCGGTGAAGGCCATGGCCGGCGAATGCGACCTGGTGCTCGTGGTCGGTTCGCGCAACTCCTCCAACTCCAAGCGGCTCGTCGAAGTCGCGCTGCAGGCGGGCGCGAAGGACGCGCACCTGATCGACTTCGCGCGCGAGGTCGACGAGTCCTGGCTCGACGGTGTCGGCACTGTCGGCGTGACGAGCGGTGCCTCGGTGCCGGACGTGCTCGTCATGGACCTGCTCGCCTGGCTCGCCGAGCGTGGCTGGGGCGAGGTCGAGGAAGTCACCACCGCGAACGAGAAGATCGCCTTCGCGCTACCACGCGAGCTGCGCAGCAAAGTCGGCAAGTAGTCCCGCCGCTGACGGCTCGGCCAATCGGCGCTCGGGCATGGTCCAGACCTCATGTCTGCCCACGCGCGAGCGTCATGTGCTGTTTGTCCGACGGACAAATTCCTATACAGGGCAACAAGGAACGAACGGCTTGACCGGAGCTTCGTAGCTCCCAGTCACTCTTCGCCGTCCCACGGCCGCCGCCCGCGCTGCGGCGGATTCCCCCGCCGCCCGGGAAAACGCCGCGGATCGCCCTGACCGCCTCGCGGGTCACCGTCACCTCGCGGCGGCATCCGCCGCGGCCGATCGTCCGCACTACCGCGGTCCTCACCGCCGCGCCGACGCTCGCCCTCGGGCGGACGCGGCCGCCGCGTACCCGGTGGCGGTGGCTTCCGCTCACGGGCACCGGGCTCCCCGCCGCGCTCCCCGCGCCGGGGCGGGTCCTCCGGCCGCGGACGTCGTGGCGTCAGCGGCAGTGACGGGTGCTGATCCGCGGCAGGCTTGCGCGGCGGCTGAGGACGCCCTTCCGCAGGCCGACGTCCGCGCGCCGCGCCCTCACGCTTCGCTGCGGCCTCATCCCGCCTGGGGGCACCCTCGCGGGCCGCAGCGGCGGCCTCACGGTCACGACGCCCACCTTCACGGCCGGGCGCACCGTCTCGTGCCGGCCGCCCAGGGCGGGACGCACCGTCACGACCCGGGCCCTTGGCCGGCGGGCGCTTCTTGGCCGCGGCGGCGGCATCCGCCTTCGAACCCTTCACCGGAGCCTTCGGGTCCCGCTCGCGGTAGATCCGGAAAATCCCGATCGCCAGCGTGAATCCGGTCGTGATCGCCATCGTCGGGAAGGCGTTGATCAGCGGCGTACCGACCGCCAGCGCCTTCGCCAAGGTGTCACTGCTGGCCGGGAGTCCCGAAACCAGAAGCACCACGCCCGGCACGGTGACCGCCAGGATCAGCGGCGGTTGCACCATTGGTCCGAACAAGCTGCGCCGCTGAACCGCGCAGATCGCGGCGAGCGAGCCGATCACGTAACAGGTGTAGAACAACCAGCCGAGCGAGCCGCCGATTTGCACGTCGACGATCGCACCGACGATGGCCAGGCCGAACGCCAGCAGCACTGCTCCCCACCAGGGGAGCCCGCGCCGGTCACCGACGACGGGACGCTCGTCCCAAGGAACGGCTACCTCGTCGGCGTCAGGGGCGCTCTGCCGATCGCGAATGGCGGTCACAGCGCAACACCGTAACTCGTGGAAGACGCCAAGCGCTTCCCGCTCCGTGTGGTTGCCCTGGCCGGGCCTCGCTTGTGGCCTGCCTGCATCGCGCTGACCAGCGTGTTTACCGGATGTCAGGTGTGTTGGCAATCAGTCTTTTACGTAGAGGCCCGTGACGGCCGGCGCCGAGATCTCGCGTTGGGATGCCTCGCGCAGCGGGATGGACACGGTGCGTGCTCCCCGGGGAACCGTCGTCCTGTGGTCCCCGGCCGCGGCTCCGGTACCGAGTGATCGAGCCGCGAATCGGGTGGCCAAGGCAGGAACGGGGCATTTCGCCGGTCCGCCACGGACTCCTACGTGTCAGCTTGCGGCTAGCTCGTCCCCCTTCCGGATCGCGGGTACTTCGGAGGGGCTCGCGGCGGCTTCGGTCAACGGCGACACTGCGGTCCGGAAGCTCTCCAACGCGTCCAGTTCGCGCCTTCGTGCGGACAGGAACCGCTGCAGATGTGTACTGGACAGGTTGACCGCTTCGGCGGCGTTGGTTGCCGCCCGGTGCGCGGCCGCGGCCCCGCCCCGGACGCGTTCGATGTCCTCGACGACCGCCCGGTCGCTCGCCGCGAACAACGCCGCTGAAGCCACTACCGCGAACCCCGTGGGTCCGCACAGGAAGACACGACGGTCGAGCATCCACCGCAGCAGTTCGGGGTCGGTGTCGAGCGCGGCCACCACCGCCGCGTCGGACGGGACGAACATCACCGTGCCGTAGATGCCGTCCGCCCAGCGCTGGTAGCCCTTCCCCGCCAGTTCCGCCGCCCGCGAGCGCAGATTGCGGACATGCACCCGCAACGCGTCCAGCCGTTCGTCGGCGTCGTTCGTCTCGACCGCCTCCGCCCAGCAGGCCATGCTCGCCTTGGCGTCGACCGGAACGGTGCGATCGCCACCCACCCGCAGCACCAGATCCGGTTTCGCCGCGCCGCCGCCCGCGAGGTCGGTCTGCAGGGTGAAGTGCAGCCCTTCCCGCAGCCCGAGCGCCCGCGCGGTTTCCACCAGAACCTGTTCACCCAACTCGCCCCGGCCGCTGATCGAGGCGAACGCGACCTCGTACCGGCGCAGGGCGGCTTGCTGCTGATCCACTCGTGAACGCTCCGCCTCGACCTGCCGCGCCGCGGCGTCCGCGCGGCGCAGGCTGTCGTTGTAGAGCCGCCACAGCAAGGCGATCGCCACCACCAATGCCAGCGCGATGACGATGGCCGCGGTGCTGATCACGGTGGACGCCACGCCCGCCTCCTTCCTGTTCGGATCACTTGCCCCGCATCATGGCGCAGGCCACCGACAGAATCGGCGCAACGGGCCGTTCCCAGGCTGCGCTATCGGGTGAATCCAACCCGGATTCCGGCGCTGGTTTACTTGTGTGCCAAGGGTTTTGACCAGCGCTGTCGCCGGTCAGGAATTTTGTTCGGACCCCAGCATCCCGGCGAGCAGTTCGCCCGTGCTCCGGCGTAGTTCGGCCAGCGTCGGCCGTCCCGATGCCCACCCGCCGCCGGCGCCGGCGAGTGAGTCGAACAGGATGCCGTCGCACCACGCGATCAGCGCTCGCGCGTGCCGCTCGGGTGCCGGTGAGCCGTTTTGCTCCAGCAGCGTGGCTGCTTGGCGGCGCAGGACCTTTCCCGCGCGGTCGTAGTAAGAGCGCAATGTGGGGCGCCGCATTGCTTCGAGCGCGATTTCATAGCGGGCGAGGGTGCGAACCCGCCCGCCGTCGAGCAGTTGCTGCAGGCCGCGCGCGATGAGCTCGGTCAGCTCGTCGATCGTGCCCGCAGTCGTGGGGAACGGACCGCCGGCGGCATCGGCCTGGTCGAGCGCGAGCAGCCGGGAGACGGTCAGTTCCAGCAACGCTTCCCGCGTCCGCGCGTAGTAAGACGTGGAGCCGGCGGGTAACCCGGACGCCTCGTCGACCGCGCGATGCGTCAGCCCGCGCATCCCTCGCTCGGCGAGCAGCTGGATAGCAGTGTCGCCGATCAACGTCATCCGGTCTGCCATCGGCTTTCCTCCGATCCTCTACATCTGTAGCGTAGCTCTACGGATGTAGAGGGAGTGGTCGGCATGGCAGCGAATCCGCATGCGGTGATCGTCGGTGGTGGCATCGGCGGGCTGGCGACTGCGCTGGCGTTGCGGCGCAGGTCCTGGCGAGTGACCGTGCTGGAACGGCGAACCTCGATCAGCGAGATCGGCGCCGGAATCACGTTGTGGCCCAACGCATTGCGTGCGCTCGACGTACTCGGTCTCGGTCCGCACGTCCGGTCGCGCGGGAAGGCTCTGGTCAGCGGCGGCATGCGTGATCAGCGCGGGAAATGGCTCACCGGCGACGTCATGCGCGAACTCGCCGCGCAGCCGGACGGTGGAATCCTGGTGCTCGAACGTCGTCACCTGCTGGCGGCCTTGCAGGATGCCTTGGCCGGGGACGAACAAGTCGGCATCCGGGTCGGCGCCGCGGTCGGCGGCGTGACTGCGGACGCGGTTGTCGACGGCGCCCTACGCGGCGACGTCGTGATCGGCGCCGACGGCCTCAACAGTGCGGTCCGCCGTGCGTTGTGGCCGCGAGCCGAAGTGCGCACGACCGGGATGGTCGCGGCTCGGTTGATCGGAAAGCTCGAGGACTCGCGCGCGGTCGGCGGCGGGGAAACGTGGGGGCGCGGTGATTACGCAGGTCTTTCCCCGCTTCCGGAAGGTCGCCTTTACGCCTACTACGTCACTCGTCGTGTCCCCGAGGCGTCGCGCGCTTTGCCGTGGTGGCAACAGCGTTTCGCGCCCTGGCACTATCCGCTGCCACAGCTCCTGGCCGCGGCCACGCCGGACGAGCTGTTGTGTCACGAGCTTTTCGAACTCGTGCCGTTGGACACGCTCGTCTGCGGTCACGTGGCTCTCGTCGGGGATGCCGCCCACGCGATGACGCCCAATCTCGGCCAGGGCGCCTGCCTTGCGCTCGAAGACGCGGTCGAACTTGCCGCCGCGCTCGACAGCGGTGGTGCCGTCGAGGACCGGTTACGCGGCTACGACAGGTCTCGGCTGCCTCGCGTGCACCGCCTTGCCAAGCGGTCCCACACCGCCGGCCTCGCCCCGGCGGTGTCCGGCAGAACGCTGACGGCGATCCGCAACACCCTGATTCGCCTGACCCCGCTCGGCGTTTCGGTACGCGCGTTCCGTGGCGTCGCCGACTGGAACCCACCTGCGGGCGCAGCTGGAGACAAACCTGCTTTCGGGTGAATACTCGGTGGCATGGCCACCCTGACGGTCGCGACCTGCCAGTTCCCGGTCAGCGCGGACATCCGCCGCAACGCTCGTTATGTTCGACGCCAGTTGCGATTCGCGCACGAGCACGGCGCGGATGTGGCGCATTTCCCGGAAGCCTGCCTCTCCGGATATGCCGGCTCGGATTTTTCGGATTACCAGGGATTCGACTGGTCGTTGCTGGAATCCGTGACATGCGAAATTCTTGGCCTCGTCGCGCGGCTCGGCATCTGGGCAGTGCTCGGCTCGACTCATCCACTGACCGGGAAACACAAGCCGCACAACAGTCTTTACGTCGTCGACAGTTGCGGTGCGATAGTCGACCGATACGACAAAAGATTCTGCGCCGGCGGCCCCGACGAGCGATCCGGCGATCTTGCACACTACACGCCCGGCGATCACGCCACGGTCTTCACGATCAACGGCATACGCTGCGGCGCGCTGATCTGCCATGACTTCCGCTATCCCGAGCTTTACCGCGATTACAAACGAAAAGAAGTGCAGTTGGTGTTCCATTCGTACCATGCCGCGCACATGTCGCCCGAAACGTTTGCCGCTGTCCGGGCGCAGGTGGGCGATGACCTGCAGCGGCTCAATCCCGGCGGCACCTACCCCGGTATCACCCAGCCCTCGACAATGACCGCCGCTGCTGCCGCGAATCATCTGTGGATCAGCTGCCCGAATTCTTCCGCGAGGGAGAGTTGCTGGGGTGCGTTCTTCCTTCGCGCGGACGGGGTCGTCACTGGACGATTGCCGCGAAACCGTGCGGGAGTGCTGATTTCCGTGATCGACACCGAAGCTCCGCTGTATGACTCGACGGCGGCGTGGCGGTCTCGCGCGATGAACGGGATCTTGCACAGTGGAACGCTGGTCGACGACGCGCGGTCGCGGCGGCGAACGGAACTGTGATTGTTCCCTGATCGGGTGAACCGCTGCGGCATGTCTCCGGGGTTTTGTCGGTACCCGGCCTTAGCTTGGGCGCTGTGAGATTCCTGCACACCTCCGACTGGCATGTCGGACGCACCTTCCACGGCGCGGACCTGCTCGCCGAGCAGGAAGCCGTCCTCGCCCACCTCGCGGACTTGGTGTCCGCCGAGGCGGTGGACGTCGTGCTGGTGTCCGGGGACATCTACGACCGCGCGGTCCCCTCCGCCGAAGCCGTGCAGATCGCGAACCGGGCGATGCTGCGGTTGCGGCAGGCCGGCGCGCAGTTGGTGATCACCTCCGGCAACCACGATTCCGCGCCCCGGCTCGGCGCGTTCGGGGATTTCGCCGCCGCGGGCGGTCTGCACCTGCGCACCACGATCGACCGCATCGACGATCCGGTGCTGCTCGCGGACAAGCACGGCCAGGTCGCGATCTACGGCATTCCTTACCTCGAGCCGGAACCGGCGAGGCATGGCCTCGGTGTGCCGGATGCCAAGGGGCACAACGGAGTTCTCCGCGAGGCGATGCGCCGCGTGCGAGCTGATCTCGCCGGCCGCGATGGGGCCCGGTCGGTCGTACTGGCGCATGCCTTCGTCACCGGCGGGCAGGGTACCGATTCCGAGCGGACGATCGCCGTCGGCGGAGTCGAGCAGGTCGGCGCGGACGTGTTCGAGGGAATGGATTACGTTGCGTTGGGACATTTGCACGGCCCGCAGACGCTGGCCGAGCATCTGCGCTATTCGGGCAGTCCGCTGGCGTACTCGTTTTCCGAAGCGCAGCAACGGAAATCCGTCTGGCTGGTGGACGTCGACGCGAATGGGCTCGCCGACGTGCGGCGGCACGAGCTGCCGGTTCCCCGGAAACTGGCGAAGCTTTCGGGCAAACTGGAGGCCTTGCTCGACGCTCCGGAACACGAGGCCCTCGCGGAGTCGTACCTTTCGGTGACGCTGACCGATTCCGTCCGCCCCGTCGACGCTATGCGGCGGCTGCGCGAGCGTTTCCCGTATGCCGTGCACCTGGACTGGTTGCCGGAGAACGGCAACACAACGGCGACGCTGCGATATGCGGAAGCGGTTCGCGGACGTTCTGACGACCAGATCGCGCGGAACTTCCTCGACGACTGCCGGGGTGCGCCGCCGAACGAGCGCGAGCGGAAGCTGCTGCGGAGCGCGCTCGAAGCCGCGGGCAGGGGCGAGTCATGAGACTGCACCGCCTGGAGATCACTGCGTTCGGCCCATACCGCGGGCGCGAGGTCGTCGATTTCGACGCGCTCGGTTCCGATGGATTGTTCCTGCTGCACGGGGAGACGGGCGCCGGGAAGACCACGCTGCTGGACGCAGTGGCGTTTGCGTTGTTCGGTGTGGTGCCCGGCGCGCGCGGGCAGGTGAAACGGTTGCGGTGCGACTCGGCCGATCCGGAGCAGGCCACGGAAGTCGCGCTGGAGCTGACCGTGCAGGGGCAGCGCATGCGGCTGGTGCGGTGCCCGGAGTACCAACGTGCCAAACGACGTGGCGAAGGCACGACGACGCAGCAGGCCAGGGCATCGCTGACCTGGCTGGATGATGTGCCGGCCGGCTATCCGGCGGAGGGGCTGGCCCGGATCGACGAGGTCGGCCGCACCGTGCAGGGGCTGCTCGGGATGAGTGCCGACCAGTTCTTCCAGGTCGTCCTGCTGCCGCAAGGGGAGTTCGCGCGGTTCCTCCGCGCGGACACCGACGAGCGTGAACGGTTGCTGGAAAGGCTGTTCGGCACCAAGCGGTTCGCCGACGTGGAGGCCTGGTTCCGCAACGTTCGGCTGGAGCGGCGGCAGGAGCTGGAGCGGCGGCGCCAGGAGGTACGGGAATGGGTTGCCCGCTTCGCGCAGGTGGCCAAGGAAGAGGCGCCGGAGGAGGGTCTGCCCGACTGGGTGGCCGGAATCCGGGAACGTGCGGCGGAGAGCGTTCGCGAAGCCGAGGCCGTGGAGGCACGGGCGAGGTCGCTGCAGGAGAAGGCCGAGGCGATGCTGGCCGAGCGCCGGACAGCGGCGGAACGGCTACACCGTGTCCGGGCGGCGCACCGGAAACTCGCCACGTTGGAGGAACAGCGGCCGGAGTTGCAGCGCTGGTCCGAGGAGGTCGAGGCGGCGCGGCGGGCCACGTCAGTGCTTGGCCTGGCCATGCAGGCCGAGCGGTCCGCGCGAGAGCTGGACGAGGCGCGGCAGACCGAGCAACTCCGTGCCCGCGAGTTGGGCGGCAGCGGCTCGGCCGACGCTGACGCGGCGGAGTTGCGGCGGTTGGCTGGGCAGTTGCGCGAGGAAGCCGGCGCGCTCGCCGGACTTGTGGCGGAAGCCGAGCAGCAGGGCAAGGATCGGCGGGAACTGGGCAAACTCGACAAAGCGGTTTCGGATGCGCGCCGACAAGCGGCGGATCTTGCCGAGAGGCTGGCCGGGCTGCCTGAGCGGTTGAAGAAACTGCGCACCGATCTGGAAGCCGCGAATGCCGCCGTGATCCGGCTGGAGACATTGCGCGCCAGGGAAACGGAACTGGCTGCCGCGGTGCGCGACGCGATGGGCCTGCCTGCGGCCGAAGCCGCGTTCAAGGTGTCGGAGGACGAGGTCCGCGCGGCGACGGAGCATCATCTTGAGGCCAGGGAACATCGCCTCGAACTGCGTGCGCTGCGGCTCGACGGCATGGCCGCGGAGCTTGCGGCCCGCCTTGTCGATGGGGCGCCGTGTCCGGTTTGCGGTTCCGGTGACCACCCTGTGCTGGCCCAGGCGACCAAGGGCCTGGTCGATCGCGAGCAGGAGGCAACAGCGGAAGCTGCCGAGCAGCGAGCCGAGCAAGCTCGGGCCGCCGCCGAGACCGCGCGGCACAAGGCGGGGACCGCGCTCACCGCGTTGCGCGAACGTTTGCGGGGTCGTACCGAGGCCGAACTGAGCACTGAGCTCGACCAGGTCCGCGGCGAACTGGTGGCAGTCTCCGCGCTGGCGCAACGAAAGGCCGCTCTGGTTGCCGAGACAGAGGCGGCCGAGGACGAGTCCGCTTCGCTCAACGAGAAGTTGGCCGCGGTACAGAACATGGCCACAGCGGCCGAGACCCGGCGGCGGACCTTGGCCGAGCAGATCGAGGAGCGGGGCCGAAGGCTCGAAGCCGCGCGCGGCGAACACACCGATGTGGGTGCGCGGCGTGCTCATCTGACTGGCGTTGTCCGGGCCTTGGAGGCGCTTGCCGAGACGAAGCTGCGGAGGGTGACCGCGGAGGAGCAGCTCGCGCAGCGGCAGGAGGAGCTACAGGAAGCGCTGGACGGTGCGGGGTTCGCCTCGGTCGACGAGCTGCGGGCGGCGGCCCGGTCCGAGGAAACGGTGGCGAGGCTGGAGGAAAAGCTTTCGGCAGCGGCGAAGGAGGAGGCCGGAGCGCGTGGGGTGCTGGCCGAGCCCGAGCTGGCCGGGATCACGCCGAACGACGAGGTGGATCTCGAATCGGCGGCCGGCACGGCAAAAGCCGCGCGTACCGAGGCAGAGACGGCTGTCGCCGTGTCGCGCGCCGCAGTGAGCCGGGCGAAGGAACTGGACACGCTCGCCGAACGGCTTGCTGCGGCCGACGAGGCGATCCGCCCACTGGAAGCCGACTTCGCCGAACTGGATGCGCTCACCGACGTGGTCAACGGGCGCGGTCAGAACGCGCGGAAAATGTCGCTGCGGTCGTACGTGCTTGCCGCGCGCCTGGAAGAGGTCGCCTTCGCCGCCACAGCCAGGCTGCGGACGATGAGTCAGGGCCGGTACTCGTTCGTGCATTCCGACGCGAAGGGTTCTCACGGCGCCCGCGGTGGCCTCGGTCTCGACGTGCTGGACGACTATTCGGGCACGGTCCGCCCGGCCAAGACCCTGTCCGGTGGCGAGTCGTTCCTGGCTTCGCTCTCTCTCGCGCTCGGCCTGGCGGACGTGGTGGCCGCCGAGACCGGTGGCGCATTGCTGGACACTCTCTTCGTCGACGAGGGTTTCGGCACGCTCGATGCCGAAACCCTCGACGTCGTGATGGACATCCTCGACGAGCTCCGTGCCGGCGGGCGGGTTGTCGGACTCGTCTCGCACGTCGAGGAACTGCGCCAGCGCATCCCCACCCGGTTGCGGGTGCGCAAGGCGCGGACCGGATCGACCCTGGAGGTTCAGATGTGACCTTCAGCCGAGCCCGGCGACCCGCTCCGGGGACTCGTGTGCGAGCAGCCAGCGCTTCACATCGACGCCCCAGCGGAAGCCACCGAGGGCTCCACCGGTTCGCAGCACCCGATGGCAGGGCACGAACAGTGCCGTCGCATTGCGCGCACAGGCAGCAGCGGCCGCCCGGACGGCTGTCGGCCTGCCCGCGAGTGCGGCGTACTCGCCGTAGCTGACGGGCTTGCCGGCCGAAACGGTGCGCAACACATCCCAGGCGTGCTCGCGGAACTCGCCCGAACGCTGGCGGACCGGTACCTCTTCGATCACCTCGAGGTCGCCCTCGTGGTAGCGGCGGATCGCGGTGCTGACCTGGCCGAGGTCGCGCTTCTCCCGCAGGTCGCCCGGTGCGAGCGAGCGCGAGATGAGCGGTGTCAGCTCGGTGACGTCGGCGGTCCAGCCCGAGGCCAGTACGGCCCCGTCCGAAGCGACGACGGCCGTGAAGGGGCCGGTGGATGTGTCCATTGTGGACCAATGGGCGATGCTCATCGAGATCTCCTCGGGTACGGATGCCTGGGGTGCTGGGTGCTGGGTGCTGGGGTGTCGCTGTCTCGGTAGTGGCGGTGGTTCGGGTGCCGGTGGGTCCGGTGCCGGCCGGTCAGGCGCTGCGCCACAGGTACATGCCTGCGTAGGAGCGCCATGGCCGCCAGGCCTGGGAATGCCGGTCGAGATCGCCGATGCCGAGCGCTGCCGCGCCCTTGCGCAGCACCAGGTCGCCGGTGAGCAGGACGTCAGGGCTGCCGAGTACGCGCATGAGTACGTAGTCGGCGGTCCACGGGCCGACCCCGGGCAGGGCGAGCAGTTCGGTGCGCAGCTCGTCGGCGTCGCGGCCAACGTGCACGTCGACGGCGCCGGACGCGAGGGCTTCGGCTGTCCTGAGGATCGCGGAGATCCGGCGCTCGGGGCCGCGCAGTACCTCGTGCCCGTGTTCGGCGATGGCCTCGGGTGCCGGGAACAGCGTGCCGCTCGGCCACGGCAGCTGCTCGCCGAGCGCTTCGGCGAGCGCACCTGCGGCCGTGCGGGCCGCGGCGACCGATACCTGCTGCCCGAGCATGGCTCGCAGCAGTAGCTCGGATCCGTCGACGGCGCCCGGAACCCGGATGCCCGGGGTGGCTTCGACGGCGGGCGCCAACGCCGGGTCCGTGCGCAGCACGCGCATCGCGGCTTCGGGGTCGGCGTCGAGGTCGAGCAGGCGGCGGGTGCGCGCAACGGCGCTCCCCAGGTCGCGCACGTCGGCGAGCTGGAGCTCGCAGCGGATGTGGCCGTCCTGCGGGGTGAGGTGGATCGTCGCGGGTCCGTGCGGCAGGCGGAGGGTGCGGCCGTAGCCGTCGTCGCGTGCCCATTCGACACCGGCGACCGCCCGGCGGGAGTGGAAGCCCAGGATGCCCTCGGCATCGAAGGGCTTCCGGTACGGCAGGCGCAGGAACAGCTTCGTGCCGGTGGTGGGGGCGGGTTCCGGCTCGCTGCCGTTCGCCTTACTGCCGTTCGCCCGGCGACGGGCTGTCGTGGCAGAGGCGCGTAACTGCGACGGTGTCCGTGCGAACACTTCGCGGATGGTGTCGTTGAACTGGCGCACGCTGGAGAACCCGGAGGCGAACGCGACATCCGCGAGCGGCAGTTCGGACAGCTCGATGAGCAGCCGGGCCGAGTGCGCGCGATGGGCGCGGGCCAGTGCGAGCGGGCCCGCACCGAGCTCCGCGGTGAGCACCCGGCCGAGCTGGCGTTCGGAATACCCGAGCCTGCGGGCGAGGCCGGGCACTCCGTCGCGCTCGACGACGCCGTCGGCGATGAGGCGCATCGCCCGTGCCGCCAGGTCGGCGCGCAGGTTCCACTCCGGTGAGCCGGGCACGGCGTCGGGCAGGCAGCGGCGGCAGGCGCGGAATCCGCTTGCCTGCGCGGCTGCCGATGTCGGGTAGAAGCGCACGTTGGCGGCCTTCGGCGTGAGCGCCGGGCAGGACGGCCGGCAATAGATGCCCGTGGTCTTCACGGCGACGATGAACTGGCCGTCGAAGCGGGCGTCCCGGGAGGCGAGGGCGCGGTAGCAACGCTCCGCGTCGCGCCAAACCGCCTGTTCGGCGGGGGTAGCTACGGCTGTCATGCTCTCGATACTGCCAGCAGGTCAGCGGATTGACTGGCGGAAAACCGACACGAGAGTGGGCGGCCCGGGCCGGGGTTGCACACGGCCGCACGTAGACTCGACGCCCGTGAGTCTCACCCTCGGCATCGTCGGGCTGCCCAACGTCGGCAAGTCCACCCTCTTCAACGCGCTGACCCGCAACGACGTGCTCGCCGCGAACTACCCGTTCGCCACGATCGAGCCCAACGTCGGCGTCGTGCCGCTGCCCGACCCGCGGCTGGACAAGCTCGCCGAGCTGTTCGACTCGGAGAAGACCGTGCCCGCCGTGGTGTCCTTTGTGGACATCGCGGGCATCGTGAAGGGGGCGTCCGAGGGCGCCGGGCTCGGCAACAAGTTCCTCGCCAACATCCGCGAGGCCAACGCGATCTGCCAGGTCATCCGCGTGTTCGACGACCCGGACGTGGTACACGTCGACGGCCGGATCGACCCGTCGTCCGACATCGAGACGATCAACACCGAACTCATCCTCGCCGATCTGCAGACGCTGGAGAAGGCGTTGCCCCGGCTGGAGAAAGAGGCGCGCACCAAGAAGGAGAACCGGCCCGCGCTGGAAGCGGCGCAGCAGGCCAAGGAGATCCTCGACAGCGGCCGCACGCTCTTCTCCGCGCAGAACGAGGTCGACGGTGCGCTGCTGCGTGAGCTGAGCCTGCTCACCACGAAGCCATTCCTGTACGTGTTCAATGCCGACGAAGGTGTGCTGACCGATGACTCGAAGCGCGAGGAACTGACCAAGCTCGTCGCACCCGCCGACGCCGTCTTCCTCGACGCCAAGATCGAGGCCGAGCTGCTCGAGCTGGACGACGAGGAGTCCGTGCGCGAACTGCTCGAGTCGGTCGGGCAGCCGGAGCCGGGGCTGCACGCGCTGGCTCGCGCCGGGTTCCACACGCTCGGGCTGCAGACGTACCTGACGGCCGGGCCGAAGGAGTCGCGCGCCTGGACGATCCCCAAGGGGGCGACCGCGCCGCAGGCCGCCGGGGTGATCCACACCGACTTCGAGCGCGGGTTCATCAAGGCCGAGGTCGTGTCGTACGACGACCTGATGAATGCCGGTTCCGTGGCCGCCGCGCGGGCCGCGGGCAAGGTCCGGATGGAAGGCAAGGACTACGTGATGGCGGACGGCGACGTGGTCGAATTCCGCTTCAACGTCTGACTCCCGGCACTGCGAAACCGACGGCGCCGACCGAAAGAATCAGCCGGCGCCGTCGGGGTGGATCTAAGAACTCAGCCGGCGACGCCGAGCAGGATCACGACCAGCAGGGTGATGGTCGTGGCGATCGCGGAAACCCAGGCGCGCTGGGTGGCGGACAGGGCGGGGGTGCTTGTGTGCATGACTGGTCCCGAGGGGCTAGTACGGCTCTTCCTCGGGTGACAGCGTGTGGATCACGGTGAGTGTTACCACTCTCATCCACCTGTGAGGCAATTCACCCCACGCCCGCTCCGGCGCAGGTCACTCGGCTGAATGACGGCCGCGCGCGGTGTGCCAGAGCACAGCGCCCGCGGCACCCACCATCAGCACGAACGCCAGGCCGCCCACCACCACGGCGCGGGTCTCGCCCGTGGACGACGCGGCGGCCGGTCCGGGCTTCTCCGCCGTCGCGCCCGTCCCGCCCGTGGACGAGGTGGCTGCCTTCCCCGTGGCAGCAGCCGGGCTCGCCTCCGCGGCTCCGGCCAGTAGTGCGAACAACAACGTGAACACGGCCACGAACCCCGTGGCCCGGATGATGATCTTCGACATGGTGCGTCCTCCCGCCTGGGCAACGCACCAGCACCCCGCTTATGTTGCCGTCGCGAGGCAGATCACACCGCGTCGATCGTCGCGTCGATCTGTCCGGCCAATGAGAAGTCCTTTTCGGTCAGTCCGCCCGCGGAATGCGTGCTCAGCCGGAATGTCAGCTTCCGCCACCGGATGTCGATGTCGGGATGGTGCTGCACGCTCTCCGCGATCTCGGCCACCCGGTTGACCACCTCGATCGCCGTCGGGAAATCCGCGAGCTCCGCGGTGCGCTCCAGCGAATCACCGCTGCGCTGCCAGCCGGGAAGCTTGCCCAGCCCGGCGGAGATCTGTTCGTCCGTCCATAGCTCTGCCATGTGTCCCATGGTGATACCCGGACGGGTACGCTGCACGGTTGCCACGGGAGTCCGGTACCTGACCGGGCTGAGAGGCGGGCCGCCGAGCCCGCGACCGTCCGCACCTGATCCGGATAATGCCGGCGCCAGGGAGGCCTTCGATCCCTCCTGCCGGTGAGCGCGAGGAGGGCCATGAAAGGCAACTGGGGCACGGGCCTGGCGCTCGCACTGGTGGGAGTCCTCACCGCGGGCTGCACCCTGATCGGCGGAAACGACCAGGCCGACGGCGCCACGGTCACGCTGGTCACGCACGACTCGTGGGCGGCGCCGCAGCAGGTGCTCGACGCGTTCCAGCAGCAGACCGGCATCAAGATCCAGGTCCTGAAGAAGGGCGACGCGGGCGCGCTCACCAACTCGCTTGTGCTGACGAAGGCCAACCCGCTCGGCGACGTCGCGTACGGGGTCGATTCCACCTTCGCCTCGCGCGCGCTCAGTGAAGGCGTCTTCGACTCGTACACGAGCCCGGAAGCCGACCGTGGGCCTCAGCGTTATGCCGTCGACAGTGAACACAGGCTGTCGGCGGTGGATCTCGGCGATGTGTGCCTGAACGTGGACACGAACTGGTTCGCCTCGAACGGGATTCCGGCGCCCACGAGCTACGACGACCTGACCGACCTGCGCTACAAGGACCTCCTCGTCGTCGAAAACCCCGCGACGTCCTCGCCGGGTCTGGCGTTCCTGCTCGGCACCATCGCCAAATACGGCGAGCAGGGCTGGCAGTCCTACTGGACGAAGCTCAAGGACAACGGCCTGCAGACCGTGAGCGGCTGGGAAGAGGCCTACAGCCAGGACTTCTCGGGCTCCTCCGGCAAGGGCCCACGCCCGATCGTCGTCTCCTACGCCTCCTCGCCGGCGGCCGAGATCGGGGACGATGGCAAGCCACGCACGAAGGCATTGCTCGACACCTGCTACCGCCAAGTCGAGTACGCGGGCGTGCTGTCGGGCACCAAACAGCCCGAGAAGGCGCAGAAGGTCATCGACTTCCTGCTGTCCCAGCAGTTCCAGACCACCGTCGCGGACAACATGTACGTGTACCCGACGCGCCAGGGCGTGGCGTTGCCGACGGCCTGGACGCAGGCCGCGCCGCTGCCGCCGAGCCCGGCGAACCTGCCGGGCGACCGGGTGCAGGCCGGGCGTGAACAGTGGATCGCGCAGTGGCGTTCGTTGCTAGGCCAGTGAGCCGTGCGGGGCTGGGGCTGCTGGCCCTGGTCCCGCTCGGCTTCCTCGTGGTCTTCTTCGCCTGGCCGGTGTTGGCGATCCTCAACCGGGGATTCGTCGGGAACGACGTGCTCACGGCGCTCGCGGACGGCGAAACCTGGCGGCTTGCGTGGTTCACCCTGGCGCAGGCCGCGGGCTCGACGGTGCTCGCCGTGCT
This sequence comes from Amycolatopsis sp., assembly GCF_035546795.1. Lineage (GTDB taxonomy): Bacteria > Actinomycetota > Actinomycetes > Mycobacteriales > Pseudonocardiaceae > Amycolatopsis_E. The sequence continues at coordinate 73,461 of NZ_DASZWC010000026.1, read as the reverse complement.
GGGTGGGATGCCGCTCGCCTTCGTGCTCGCCAGGGTGCGCCTGCCCGGCGTGAGCCTGATCCGCACCGTGGTGCTGGTCCCGTTCGTGCTGCCGACCGTGGTGGTCGGACTGGCGTTCCGGGCGTTGTGGCCGGACGGCGGGGTGCTCTCGATCGTGCTGGCCAACGCGTTCTTCAACGTCGCGGTGATCGCGCGCACCGTCTCCGGGCTATGGGGGCACCTGGACTCACGCGCGGAAGATGCCGCGCGGGCGCTGGGGGCGTCGAAGTGGCGGGCCTTCCGCTCGGTGACCCTGCCGGCGTTGCTGCCCGCGATCATGTCGGCGGCCGCGGTGGTCTTCCTGTTCTGTGCCACCAGTTTCGGCGTTGTGCTGGTGCTCGGCGGAGCGCGCTACCGCACCCTGGAAACCGAGATCTACCTGCGCACGGAGAACCTGCTCGACCTCAGCGGGGCGGCCGCGCTGTCGCTGGTGCAGATCGCCGCGGTGCTCGCCGTGCTGTTGCTCGGCGCGGTCGCTCGGAGGAAGCGGGAGACCGCGCTGCGCCTTCGTTCCCGGCGAGAGGTCGCGCGCCGGCCGGTGCGTGCCGAGTGGTGGGTGGTCGGCGCCGCGGTCGGCGTGCTGGGCCTGCTGCTGACGCCGATCGTCGCGCTGCTCGTCCGTTCACTGTCCACCGAGGACGGTTGGAGCTTCGCCGGGTACCGGGCGCTGTCGAGCACCGGGAACGACGGCACGCTGCAGGTTTCCGGCTGGGAGGCCGCGCTGACTTCGCTGCGCACCGCCACCGACGCGACGATGCTGGCGCTCATCATCGGCGTCTCGGCGGCGGTGCTCGTGGTGGCGTTGCGCCGGGCGCCGGGCCGGATTTCCCATGGCCTGGCCGAAAGCATGGACGCCGCGCTGATGTTGCCACTCGGCGTCTCCGCGGTCACGGTCGGTTTCGGCTACCTGATCACGCTCGACGCCTTGCCCGGTGACCTGCGCCGTTCCCCGCTGCTGGTGCCGCTCGCGCAGGCGCTGGTGATCATTCCGCTCGTCGTGCGCATGGTGCTGCCGGTGCTGCGCTCCGTGGACGACCGGCTCCGGCAAGCCGCCGCGACGCTCGGTGCCGGGCCGCTGCGGGTGTGGCGGGAGATCGACGTCCCCTTGACGATCCGGTCCGTCGTGGCCGCGGCGGGTTTCGGTTACGTGGTGGCGCTCGGCGAGTTCGGCGCGACGAGTTTCCTCGCGCGCCCACAGGAACCGACCCTGCCGGTGGCCATCGCCGCGTTGATCGCGCGGCCAGGGCAGCTGAACAACCAGATGGCGTATGCGGCGTGCGCGTTGCTGATGCTGGTGACCATGGCCGCCGTGATCGTGATCGACCGGCTGGGTTCCGGCCGGGTGGGAGAGTTCTGACATGTGCCTTTCCGTGCAGGGTCTCAGCGTCCGTTACGGCTCGTTCACCGCGGTCGGTGACGCCGAGCTCGACATCGCCGACGGCGAAGTGCTCGCGCTGCTGGGCCCGTCCGGTTCGGGCAAGTCGACCCTGCTGCGCGCGATCACCGGCCTGGAACCGCTCGCCGCGGGCACCGTCCGCTGGGACGGGGACGACCTGGCCCACGTGCCGGTGCACGAGCGCGAGTTCGGCCTGGTGTTCCAGGACGGCCAGCTCTTCCCGCACCGGGATGTCGCCGGAAACATCGAGTTCGGCCTGCGTATGCGGCGGATGTCCGCGCGCGACCGGAAGGACCGCGTCGGGCAGCTGCTGGAACTGGTGGGGTTGCGCGGCTACGGGCAGCGCCGGGTCACCGAGCTTTCCGGCGGCGAGGCGCAACGAGTTGCGCTGGCGCGGGCGCTCGCGCCGAAGCCTCGACTGCTGTTGCTGGACGAGCCACTGTCCGGTTTGGACGCCGGGCTGCGGGAACAGCTCGCGCTGGACCTTGCCGAAGTGTTGCGCGGTGCGAAGATCACCGCGCTTCTGGTCACGCACGATCAGGAGGAGGCGTTCACCCTCGCCGACCGGGTCGCCGTGTTGCGTGCGGGGGAGATCCGCCAGATCGGCGCGGTGCGGGAGGTGTGGTGCCGCCCGGCGGACGAAGACGTCGCCACTTTCCTTGGTGTGACGAGCTTTTTCGACGGATCCGCCCAGGGCGGCGTGGTGCGGTTCGCGCTCGGGGAGGTGACGCTGCCCGGCGCGGAAGGTCCGGTCCGCATCGGGCTGCGGCCCAATGCCCTGCACGTCGCTGCCGAAGGCGTCAAGGGTGAGGTGCTGAGCAAGGTGCACCGCCGCGAGCACGCCCGGCTGCGCGTCCGAACCGGACAGTACACAGTGGACGCGACGACAACGGTCGACGCCGATGTCAATCCCGGCGACGAGGTCTCCCTTGCCGTGGATGCCGACGGGGTCGTGCTAGTGCGGGCCTGAGGTTTTGGCCCATTCCGCCCTGTCGGCAAGGGTTTCGTACAGCCGCACCGCGGCCTCGACGGTGGTCCGCATGGATTTGGTCTGCGGGCTGTCACCGTACTCGCGGCGATCCTTGGCGTCGGCGAAAGGCGTGGTCGGTGGTCGCGGTTTCGCGGTAGAACTTCGCCTCCTGGTCCAGGTGGGCGGTCAGGTCGCCAGGCTCCGTCGCCGCGTTCGCCGAGCAGGTGTCCGGATTGGCATGGGCCACTCCGCGCCGGGCATGCGGCGGGTGCTGTTGGACGTCACCGACCCGGCAAGCGTCGCTTCGGTGGTCAAGACGATCGCGGACGAACGGGGGCCGGACGGCCTGCAACTGCTGATCAACAACGCCGGCGTGCTCGTCCAGGGCCCGCTCGAACTGGTGCCCGCCGAGGAACTGTGCCGCCAGTTCGAGGAACCGTGCGGCCTGCGCGAGCGGGCACTCACCGTCCTCTCCGGCTCGCTGCGGGCCGAGCCGGCGCCGTGGGGGATCCCGGTGGTCGTCGTCGAACCGGGCGCGATGGACACCGCGATCTTCGCCAAGTCCGGCTCCGCTGCCGTACGTGCACTGGCCGAGGCGGAGCCGGAACGTGTTGCCCTCTATGCGAAACAGCTCGCCGCAGTGGAGCAGGCGGCGGCGAAGCGTTTTCGGGCTGAACGCGGCCTGAACTCAGCCGTCCTTGGTCGCGATGCGTGCGTAGGCCAGCGAAAGCCCGATCACGATGTAGCACGCGGCGCGGACGGCGCCCTGGGCCAGGCCGTCGGTGGGCATCGGATCCCGCAGGATGTCGGTGATCGAATCCCAGGACTGCGGCAGCAGGAACGGATGCAGCCAGTCGACCGCCGAGAGCAGGAGCAGCACCGCCGAGACGATCGTGCCCGCGAGCACCGAGACCACGACCAGCATCGGGTGTTCGGTGGACGCGGAGATCGCCAGCGCCACCGCGCCGATGGCCCACAGCTGCAGCGTCACCCAGGCCGCCGCCACCGCGATCTTGCCCAGTGCCTCGCCGAACGACAACGTGGTGCCGGTCAAGGTGAACAGCGAACCGGTCCCGTTGATCACCAGCCCGGTGATCACGCCGACCACCGCCATGAGCACCGCGGCGACCAGCGTGAAGGTGGCCACGCCGAGCGCTTTCACCAGCAGCAGCCGACCGCGGCTGACCGGCGCGAGCAGCCAGCCGCGCAGTGTGCCGTGCGCCGCCTCGCCCGCCAGGGCGTCCGCGGCGGACATCGCGGTGGTCAACGGCAGCAACAGGTTCAGCGTCACCGCGAGCGCCGCGATCGGCAGCACCAGCGCGTTCCCGGCGGCGGAGGTGAGCAACCCGCCGCCTCCGTCGCCCGCGTTGGTGTTGCCGGGGCCGAAGCCCGAATCGCCGGCCACGGCCAGGCCGATCCCGATCACGGCCGGGACGAGCGCGAGCAGGCCGAGCACGACCAGCGTCCGCGGCCGGCGGAAGATCCAGCGCAGTTCCGCGCGGTAGAGCCGGGCCAGGCCGACGTGTGTCCGGCCGGTCGGCACGGTCAGTGTCGCCGCCGTCATTCCCCCACCCCTCCTGCGTCCACTTCGGACAGTCCGGCCGACTCGGTTTCGTGCTGTGTCAGCCGGGCGAACAGATCCTCGAGATCGGTGCGCTCGCGGCGCACCTCGTGTACCGGCACCCCCGCGTGCACGAGCGCCTCCACCACCTGCGGGGCAAGCGCCGTCGTCAGGTCCGCGCGCACTCCGTCCGGGGTCAGCCGGGCCGGGATTCTCGCTCCCCGCAAGGCATCCAGCGCCCTGTCACCGTCCGGAGTGGACACCAGAACGCCTGGGCTGCCGGACTCCAGCAGTTCGCTCAGCTCGCCCTGTGCGACGACCGTGCCGTCGTGCAGCACCGCCACGTGCGTGCAGGTGGCTTCTACCTCGGCGAGCAGGTGCGAGGACACCACCACGGTCACCCCGTCGGCGTGCAGCTCCCCGATGATCTTGCGGATTTCCCTGGTGCCGGACGGATCCAGCCCGTTCGTCGGCTCGTCGAGCACCACCATCCGCCGCGGCACCAGCAGCGCCGCGGCCAGGCCCAGCCGCTGTTTCATACCCAGCGAGTAGCCCCGGTACCGGCGGTGCGCCGCCGCGCCGAGGCCGACCCGCTCCAGCGCGTCCTCCACCGCCTGGTGTGCGTCCTCCACCGCCAGCCGGGGTTCGGCCGCCGCCATCCGGCGCAGGTTCTCCCGGCCGGACAGGAACGGGTGGAACCCCGGGCCCTCCACGAGCGCGCCCACGTCGGGCAGCGCGTGCTGGGCGCCGGCGGGCATGGCGTGGCCGAGCAGTTCGACCTCGCCCTCGGTCGGGCGGACCAGGCCGAGCAGCATCCGGATCGTGGTGGTCTTGCCGGAACCGTTGGGGCCCAGCATGCCCAGCACCGCGCCCTCGGGCACGTCCAGATCGACCTGGTCCACCGCGACCGTGCTCCGGTACACCTTGCGCAACCCCCTGGTCCGCGCGGCGAGTGCCGGAGCCGGGGCGGCGGCCGTGCGGTCCGCCGCCCCGTCGCGCACCTCGAAGGAGGTGGTCACTTCGTGCCCAGCGCGTCGATCAGGACCTGCTGGGGCACCGCGCCCGCGGCGAAGCGGCCGTCATCGGTGATCAGCGCCGTGCCGGCCTTCGTGGAGATCACGTAGCCCGAGCCGAACGCCCCGCTGACCGGCTTGCCGAACTGGCTCAGCAGCTTCCTCGGGTCCATCGACTGGCCCTTCCCGTCGTTCTTCGGCTGCAGGGTGTCCGCCGGGACGGTGCCGACGACCACGCTGTCCCAGCCTTCGCCGACGACCTTGGTGTCACCCGTGTCCGGCTTCTGCGGCACTTCGGCCTGCTTCTCGGTCACCTTCGCGCCCTGCGGCGGGGTGAACTGGAACTCGCTGGCAGGCTGCGCGGCGAAGTCGATGTCGCTGAACGCGATCTGCAGCGCCGGGTCGGCCGTTCCGTAGGTCATCACGGCCAGCCGCAGCGGCGTCCGGGTCTCCGAATCGACGGCCACGCGCACCTCACGCAACATCGTGCGCTCGGTGGGCTTCGGTGTCAGCACCAGCTCGTACGCGGCCCGCCCGGCGACACGCGCCGTGCCTTCGACGTTGACCGTGCTGCTCTCGCGGATCTTCGCGAGCAGCTGCGTGGCCGCCGCCGCGGGGTCGGATACCTGGCCGTCGCCGGTTTCGCCGCGGGCGATGTCGGCGGGCACCGTGGCCTTCGTCGCGGTGTTGTCCTTCGAGCTGTACGTCCACACCGTGTTGCCGTTGTGCACGACGGTGGTGTCGGCCTGGCCCTGTTCGATCGACAGCTTGCTGTCGCCGTTGCCGTCGTTGTAGACGTGCGCCGCGTCCAGGCTCAGGCTCGTGCCCCCCGGCAGCGCGGTCGTCGGAAGCCCCAGGTTGTTGTCCACCTTCACGGTCCCGTCCAGCGCGGGCGTCTTCGTGGACAGCACCGACTGCACCAGTTCCTCGGCGCTGATCGACGGCAGCTGCGGCGCCTCGCCCGCGGTGGCGGGCATCGCGAGCCACGCCAGGCCGGCGACCCCGAGCGCCGAGCCGGTGACCGCGGCGGTGATGGCCTTCGTCTTCGGTTGCATCGAACTCTTCTCCCTGTCCGTGGCGAGCACCAGTGTGCTCCGTCCCCGCCGATGACGCTCCCGCTTCGGCACTGAGATGGGCCTGAGACGCTGAGAGGTGGCTGAGAACGAAGGCAAGGCCAGCGAAAACCGTGCATTCTAGGCAGCGTGAAGCCCAGAGTGCTGGTGGTCGACGACGAGCCGGGTGTGCGCAAGGCGCTGCACCGTGGGCTGCGCGCGGAAGGGATGGACGTGGTCACGGCGGCCGACGGGCCCAGCGGCCTGCGGCTGGCCCAGACCGGTTCGTTCGACGTGCTGCTGCTGGACATCATGCTGCCCGGGCTGTCCGGGTACCGGGTGCTGCAGGCCCTGCGCGCGCAGGGGATCTCCACCCCGGTGCTGATGATCTCGGCCAAGGACGGCGAGGTCGACCAGGCCGACGGGCTCGACCTCGGTGCCGACGGCTACCTGGTGAAGCCGTTCTCGTTCGTGGTGCTCGTCGCGCAGGTCCGCGCGGTGCTGCGGCGCGCGACCACCGAAGGGCTGCGCGGGCCGTTGCGCATCGGCGGCCTGCTCGTCGACCGCGCCACCCGCGAAGTGCGCTGGCACGACGACCCGGTGGCGTTGAGCCCGCGCGAATTCGGCCTGCTGGAGGTGCTCGTCAGCCGCGCCGGCACGGTCGTCACGAAGGACGAGTTGCTACGCGCGGTCTGGGGTGACGAGCAAGCGGCGACGCGCAACGTCGTCGAGGTCTACGTCGGTTACGTGCGGCGGAAGCTCGACGCGGTGGGCGCGGGCGCGCTCGTGCGCACCGTGCGCGGGCACGGGTACCTCGCCTCCGACGCGGCGCTGGACGAGGTACTGCCCGGGTGATTTCACGCTGGCCGATGTGGCTGCGGATCACCGTGCCCGCGGCCGCCGTCACCTTGGGCGTACTGCTCGGGCTCGCGGTGATCGCCGGCCGCGGCCTCGGCCCGTTGCGGTTGCAGGCGGTGGACACCGAGCTGGGCGACGCGCTCGCTCCGGCATCGGCCGCGGTTTCGGCCGGACGGATGCCGGCGCCCTTCGACGGCGTGACGGTCCGGGTCCTGGACACCACGGGCACGCCGGTGGACGGCGTCGCGCCGGTCCCCGATCTCACCCCTGGCGTGGTGCGCGCGCTGAAAGCGGGAGAGTCGATCGACACCGGCGAGCCGGTGGCGCAACGCTGGCGTGCGGCGGTGGTGACCGCGCCCGACGGGGAAATGCGGCTCGTGGTCGCCGGCACCGGCCTGATCGGCTTGGCCGAGTCGGCGCGCACCGGCTCGCACTGGCTGTTCGCGGCCGCGTCGATCGGCGCACTGGTGGTGGCGGCCGCGACCTGGCTGGTGGTGCGGACGGCCCTGCGCCAGGTCGAACGGATGCGGCGATCCGTGCGCGCGCTGCCGCCGGGGCAGCGGTTGCCGATCCCCGAGGCGAAGGACGAACTTCGGGCACTGGCCAAGGAGTTCAACGCCTTGCTGGCCCGCCAGGAGGAGGCCAGCCTGCGGTTGCGGCGGTTCACCGGGGACGCCGCGCACGAGCTGCGCTCGCCCGTCGCGTCCATCCGGGTCCAGGCCGAGGTGGCCGTGGCGAACCCGGATCCCGAGCTGGCACAGGAAACCCTGGCCGACGTCCTCGCCGAGGCGGAACGCCTGTCGGCACTGCTGGACGGCCTGCTCGCGCTCGCCAGGTCCGACGCCGGCGAGCTGCCCGCGGCCGAGCCCGTGGAGCTGATGACCGAAGCGCGCGCGGCGGTGCACCGGCTTCCGGCAGGCGCCCCGGCGGCGCGGGTGAGCGGGGCAGGCGGGCAGGTCTGGGCGCACGCCGCGCCGTCGGAGGTCGAACTCGTGCTGAACAACTTGCTGCGCAACGCATGCCGGTACGCGCGCTCGCAGATCGTGGTGTCCGTGCTGGCCGGGCATTCGATGGTCCGGCTGGTCGTCGACGACGACGGGCCAGGGGTCCCGCCGGAGCACCGCGAACGCGTTTTCGACCGGTTCTACCGCGTCGCCGACGACCGTTCGCGCTCTTCCGGCGGTACCGGGCTGGGGCTCGCGATGGTCGCGGAAGCGGTACGGCGACGGGGTGGCCGGGTCACTGTCAGTGAGTCGCCCGAGGGTGGTGCCCGCTTCCAGGTGACCTGGCGGCGGGCCGGTAACGTCTCCACTTCGTGAGAGTGATCGTCGGAGCGGCCATCGTGCGGGGCGACGCCCTGCTCGCCCAGCAGCGCGCTTACCCGCCGGAAGTCGCCGGGCGGTGGGAACTGCCGGGCGGCCGGGTGGAAGCCGGCGAGTCCGAGCCCGCGGCCCTGCGCCGGGAATGCATGGAGGAACTCGGCGTCGCGGTGCACGTCGGCGCCAGGGTCGGCGCCGACGTGCAACTGCGGCCGGGGCTGGTGCTCAAGGCCTATGCCGCGCGGCTGGCCGATCCGAGGAACGAACCAAAAGCCTTGGAGCACAAGGATCTCCGCTGGATAGATCTGTCCGCTTTGGACGATCTGCAGTGGCTGCCCGCCGATCTCGAACTGTTGCCGGAGCTGCGGGCGCTGCTCACCCCGCCCCGATGAGCCGGAGCGCCGAGGAGAGCCGGTGCTCACCCCGTTCGGCCGCCCTGGCCGCGCCGGCCTTGCGGATCCTCGTCAGCTCCTCCTGGTCGTCGAGCAGTTCGAGGGTGCGTTCCCGGACCGGGCGCAACGTCTCGATCACCGCGTCCGCCGCGGCGTCCTTCAGCGCCCCGTAGGACCGGTACTGGCCGGCCACTTCCGGTGGCGTGGTTCCGGTGCACACGGCCAGTATCTCCAGCAGGTTCGCCACCCCCGGCCGCTCTTCCGGCTGGTAGGCGGGCACCGATTCGCCGTCGGTGACCGCCTTGCGGAACTTGCGGCGCACCAGTTCCGGCTCGTCGAGCACGAACACCACCCCGGCGGAGTCCCTTGTGGACTTCGACATCTTCCGGGTGGGGTCGGCCAGATCGCGCACCCTGGCCCCGGCATGCGGCAGCACCGCGCGTGGCACCGTGAACACCTCGCCGTACGTCGAGTTGAACCGCCGCGCGAGCGCCCTGGCCAGTTCGACGTGCTGCCGCTGGTCTTCACCGACCGGCACGTCGGACGCGCCCTGCAACAGGATGTCCGCGGCCATCAGCACCGGATAGGTGAGCAGGCTGAGCCGGACCCCGGCCTGCCCCTTGGCCTTCTCCTTGAACTGGATCATCCGCGCGGCCTCGCCGTAGGAGCAGGTGCACTCCAGGATCCAGGTCAGCGCGCCGAGTTCGCGGGCCAGATCGGACTGCACGAACACGCGCTCGGCAGGGATCCCGGACGCGATGAGCACGGCCAGCATTTCGGTGGCCCGGCCGCGCAGCCCGGCCGGGTTGTGCGTGGTGGTCATGGCGTGCAGGTCGGAGACGAAGTACAGGTCCTCCGCGCCGCCGTCGGCCGCCCAGCGGCTGATCGCACCGAGGTAGTTGCCCAGCTGGGTGTGGCCGGAGGGAGTGATTCCGGAGAACCTCATGATCGGATTTCCTTCGGGTTCACGCCACCCGCGGAAACGACGAAGGCCGCCACGCGGGCGGCCTCGTCGACATTTCGTGTCAGCGCACGGGAACAAGGGCCGCCATGGGCGGCCACCACAGTCCCGAGAAGCTACGCATGGGGAAAGCTTAGCCGACCGGAAACCCTTGCCGCCAGCCGCTTTACCAGCGCTTTGCCGAAGTGATGAATCAGCCACGACGCACCCCGGTTAACAGCTGTCACGGCGCGCGGACGGGGTTACCGTCAAAGCATGTACGTCGTCTTGCTGACTTATACAGCCCCGTTGGAAGAAGTCGACTACGCGCTGCCGGACCATGCGAAATGGCTCGACAAGCATTTCCAGGCCGGCGAATTCCTCGCCGCCGGACGCCGGAATCCGCGCAACGGCGGCGTGATCATCACGCGGCCGATGGCCCGGGGCAAGCTCGACGCGATCCTCGGCACCGATCCGTTCTCGGTCGGTCATCTCGCGAAGTACGAGGTGGTCGAGTTCTCCGCGACGCGGACCGCGCCCGAGGTGCGGCTGCTCAACGAGGCGGTCGCGCACACGGCCTGAACATCCCCCGAGAAGACCTCAAGCTGCCTTGCGCAGATCCGTTTTCGCCTGCTGCAGGGCGAGCACGGGGCATTTGCGGCAGCGCGGTTTCGAGCGGCAGCACTCCTTCTTGACCTTGCCGCGCTTCATGAGTTTGCGGACGACCGCCTTGGGGTCCGCATCCTTCTTGCCCACAAGGGTTAGGGTAGGTGAACCTAACCATGATCGCGGCGTGGTGCTGGTCACAAACGGGCAAAGGGTATCCTGGACGCGACCGCCTATGGCCAGAGTCGGCCCGGGGCGTTCTCCACTTTCACCCCTTTTAGTACAGGAGTCCTCGCGTGCCCGCAGCAACTGCCGAGAAGGTCCGCACAGACCTCCGCAATGTGGCCATCGTGGCGCACGTCGACCACGGCAAGACCACCCTCGTAGACGCCATGCTCAGGCAGTCCGGCGCCTTCGCCGAGCGCGCCGAGATGGTCGACCGCGTGATGGACTCCGGCGAGCTCGAGCGGGAGAAGGGCATCACCATCCTGGCCAAGAACACGGCCATCCACCGCCGGACGGCCGACGGCGCGGTCACCATCAACGTGATCGACACCCCCGGCCACGCCGACTTCGGCGGCGAGGTCGAGCGCGGCCTCGCCATGGTCGACGGTGTGGTGCTGCTGGTGGACGCCAGTGAAGGCCCGTTGCCGCAGACCCGGTTCGTGCTCCGCAAGACCCTGGAGGCCGGGCTGCCGGTCGTGCTGGTGGTCAACAAGGTCGACCGCCCCGACGCCCGGATCGCCGAGGTCGTCGAGGAGACCCACGACCTGCTGCTCGACCTGGCCGGGGACATCGAGGACGCTGATCTGGACGCGGTACTCGACCTGCCGGTCGTCTACGCCTCCGCGCGCGCCGGGCGAGCCGGCCTGGAGCAGCCCGCGGACGGCGAGCTGCCCGACAGTGAGAACCTCGACCCGCTCTTCGACACCCTGCTCCGCCACGTGCCGCCGCCCCAGGCCGACATCGAAGGCCCGCTGCGCGCACTGGTCACCAACCTCGACGCGTCGAACTTCCTCGGCCGCATCGCGCTGATCCGCATCCACTCCGGCAAGCTCCGCAAGGGCCAGACCGTGGCGTGGCTGCGGGAGGACGGCACGACGCAGAACGTGCGCATCTCCGAGCTGCTGGTCACCGAGGCGCTGCAGCGCGTGCCGGCGCAGGAGGCCGCGGCCGGTGATCTGGTCGCCATCGCGGGCATCCCGGAGATCACGATCGGCGACACCCTCGCCGACGTGGAGAACCCGGAAGCCCTGCCGCGGATCACCGTGGACGAGCCCGCCATCTCGATGACGATCGGTGTGAACACCTCGCCGCTGGCCGGCCGCAACGGTGGCGACAAGGTCACCGCCCGCCTGGTCAAGGCGCGCCTCGACCAGGAGCTGGTCGGCAACGTGAGCATCAAGGTGCTGCCCACCGAGCGCCCGGACACCTGGGAGGTGCAGGGCCGTGGTGAGCTGGCGCTGGCGATCCTGGTCGAGCAGATGCGCCGCGAGGGCTTCGAGCTGACCGTCGGCAAGCCCCAGGTGGTCACCCGTGTCATCGACGGGAAGCTGCACGAGCCGTTCGAGCGGCTGACGATCGACTCGCCGGAGGAGCACCTCGGCTCGATCACGCAGCTGCTCGCCGCGCGCAAGGGCCGCATGGAACACATGGGCGGCAACGGAACCGGCCGGATCCGGATCGAGTACGTGCTGCCCGCGCGCGGTCTGATCGGCTTCCGCACCGACTTCCTGACCGAGACCCGCGGCACCGGCATCGCCAACCACGTGTTCGAGGGCTACTTCCCGTGGGCGGGCGACATCCGCACCCGGCACAGCGGCTCGCTGGTCGCCGACCGGTCCGGCCCCATCACCGCGTACGCGATGATCCAGCTCGCCGACCGCGGCACGTTCTTCGTCGAGCCGGGTGCCGAGGTGTACGAGGGCATGGTCGTCGGCGAGAACCCGCGCGCCGAGGACCTCGACATCAACATCACCAAGGAGAAGAAGCTCACCAACATGCGCTCGTCCACCGGTGACGAGCTGGAGCGCCTCGCCCGGCCGCGCAAGCTCGGCCTCGAAGAGGCGCTGGAGTTCTGCTCCGTCGACGAGTGCGTCGAGGTCGCGCCGGACGTGGTCCGCGTGCGCAAGGTGACGCTGGACATCTCCCAGCGCGCCAAGGAGCGTTCGCGGCTGAAGAGCCGCGACCAGGGCTGAGCAGTGCCGGCCCGGGTGTGCGCACCCGGGCCGGAAACCGGTGGAACCCCGATCAGGTGTGAGACGTCAACCTTTTGGCGGTACCTGATCCGGTGAACGGCGCCCGAGGCCGGTCTGGCAATCTCGGTACCACGTCAACAGGCCTTATGGCACCATCGTGGGCTCAGCGCCAGGGGAGGCAGTGTGCGGACAGGCAAAGCGGCAGCGCTGATCGCGCTGCTGGCCGCCGTGCTCGCCGCTTGCACGTCCACTCCGCCGGCGCCCATCGTGACGTCACCGGTGGCGCAGTCCACCACCTCGGCCGCGCCCAGCCCGTCACAGATCGTGATCGGCATGGACGACATCGTGGGCGGCTACAACCCGCACAACCTCGCCGACCAGTCCACGATCACCACCGCGCTGTCCCAGTTGCTGCTGCCCTCGGTGTTCCGCCAGTCCGACGACGGCCAGTACCAGCTCGACACCACGCTGATGCGCTCGGCGCAGGTCACCTCGCAGGAGCCGTTCACGGTCACCTACGAGATCCGCCAGGACGCGTCCTGGTCCGACGGCGCCCCGATCGCGGTGGAGGACTTCGTCTACCTCGCCGACGCGATGCGTGACCAGCCCGGGGTGGTCGAGCCCGCGGGCTACCGGCTCATCTCGAACATCCAGCCGGGCGAGGGCGGCAAGAAGGTCGAGGTGACGTTCTCACAGCCTTATCCAGGGTGGCGCACGCTCTTTTCCGACCTCCTGCCCCAGCATCTGCTGAAAGACGCTCCAGGAGGCTGGCAGAGCGCATTACAGGGCAGTTTCCCGGCCTATGGCGGACCGTTCTCCATCAAGCAACTGGACAACGCGCGCGGCGAGATCATCCTGGAACGCAACGAGCGTTACTGGGACAAACCGGCCGCCGTGGACCAGATCGTGCTGCGCCGCTCGGATCAGGCCGGGCTGGCGACGGCGCTGCGCAGTGGTAACGACCAATTCGCGATGTCCCGCACCGACAGCGTCGGGCTGCAGCAACTGCAGGCGCTCGGCCCTTCGGTGCAGTTGAGCACCGTCGCGAGCCCGCGGGTGGCGAGCGTGTTGCTCAGGCCGGCCAACGGTGCGCTGGTCGACAACGACGTCCGCGCCGGCGTGGCCGCGCTGATCGACCGCAACAAGCTCATCGACGAGGGCACCGGCGGCGGGCCTTCGGCCGGGCTGCGGGCCGACGCCCAAGTTCTTCCGCCGTCCGAAAACGGTTATGCCGCAACGATTCCGGCGAACGCGTCGACGCCCGACCCCGCTGCGGCCGAGGCGCTGCTGAAGAGCGCCGGCTACACCAAGGACGCCGGCACCTGGCGCAAGGACGGCAAACCGCTGACCCTGGTGATCGCCTCGCCGGGCACGCAGGAGCCGTACGCGAGCATCGCCAAGGAGCTGTCCACCGAGCTCACGGCGGCGGGCGTGCAGGTCAGTGTGATCAACCCGCAGCCGCGCGACCTCTTCTCCAACCTGCTGGCCATGCCGGTCGCGAAGAACGGCCAGGCCACCACCGACGGTTCCGGTTCCGTCGGGGTCGACATCGCGGTGCTGCCGACCGCCGTCGGCGGCGACCCGGCGACGGTGCTGGCCTCCACCTTCGGCTGCCGCCCCGGTCAGGCCACCACTTCCACGAACACCGCCGTGGTGCCGGCGAATCCGGCCGCGGTCTGCGACGCGGAACTGCAGCCGACGATCGACGCCGTACTCGCCGGGACCAAAACGCTCGCCGAGGGATTGTCCGAACTGGAACCGAAGCTGTGGGCGCTGCACACCGTGTTGCCGCTTTTCCAGCTGGCCGACACACTGGCGATCGGTTCCGGCATTTCCGGTTTGACGCCGGGGCCCTCGATGGTTGGGCCGTTTGGGTCAGCCGTCAACTGGACACGTGGCGGCAAGTAACCAACGTATGTCCTCATGTTAGCTGGAAGTCACCCTTTGGTCACAATCGCTCTCAGGGTGGTGACTCGGTGTGCTCGCCTTTCTAGCGTTCTCCGGCAGTGCGCCGGACGCGTGCATCCGGTGTGACATAAGCTCCGGCCTAACGCCGGAGTGGTGTGGACCTTATGGGTCCAGTGCTAGGAGGGCACACGTAAATGAGCAGATGGAAAGCAGCCTCGGCCTTAACCGTGGCCGCGACTGCGGCGCTCGTGCTGAGCGCCTGCAGCGGAGGCGGCAGCGGCAGCGGGAGCACGGACCAGAACGGTTCGAGCACCGATGTCAAGAGCATGGCTGTCGGCAAGGCGGAAAACGCCAGCGCCGGCACGTTCAAACTGGGGGATGCTCCGGCGTGGAACGGTACCGTCACGGTCGGTATCGATGACACGTATTCGGCATACAACAACCAGACCCCGGACACGAACACGTCGTACAACTACTACGTCATCACCACAGTGCTGGCGGGTTCCGACGTCCTCGACGGCAACAACAAGGTCCTGCTCAACAACGATGTGCTGGACTCCTGGAACGTCACGTCCACCAACCCTTACACGGTCGAGTACAAGATCAAGCCGGGCGTGAAGTGGTCGGACGGTGCCCCGTGGAACTGCAAGGACTACTACCTGGGCTGGCTCGCCGGCAGCGGGAAGGTCAAGTCGTTCAACTCCGCGTCCACCACCGGCTATGACCTGATCGACAGCGCGAAGTGCGTCGACGACCAGACCTTCGTCACCACCTACTCGCAGCCCTACATCGACTACAAGGGCCTGTTCGACAGCGCGCAGCTGCTGCCCGCGCACATCCTGGAGGCCAAGACCGGCATCCCGGACATCACCCAGCTCACTCCGACCAGTGACCCGGCGCTGCTGAAGAAGGCCGGCGACTTCTGGACCAACGAGTGGAAGGGCTTCAACAAGGACCTCATGCCGGCTTCCGGGCCGTACATGATCACCGCGTTCGACCAGAACCAGGGTGCGGTCACCTTGGAGAAGAACCCGAACTGGATCGGCGCCAAGGGCGGTCCGGCCAAGATCGTCGTCAAGCAGTTCTCCGACACCAAGGCGATGGCCACCGCGCTGCAGAACGGTGAGATCCAGGTCGTGGCCTCCACACAGCCGGACGCGACCGCGGCCGACACCCTCAAGGGCCTGGCCGCGCAGGGCGTGACCTACGGTTCCGCCCCGCAGCTGACGTATGAGCACCTGGACATGCAGTACAAGAACCCGGTCCTCAAGGACGAAGCCGCGCGCAAGGCGTTCTTCCAGGTGGTCAACCGCCAGGAGATCGTCGACAAGCTGCTGAAGGAGGTCCAGTCGGACGCCGCTCCGCTGGGCAGCCTGATCTACCAGCCCGGTGACGCCGGCTACCAGGACGTGTACGCCGACAAGTCGGGCCAGGGCGCGGCCGAGGCGAAGAAGACGCTGGAAGCCGACGGCTGGACCCTCGGTGCCGACGGCATCTACCAGAAGAACGGCGTGCGGTACTCGGTCACGATCTCGCACAACAACAACGCGCGTCGCGACCAGACCGTCGAGCTGATCCAGTCGCAGGCCAAGGCCGCGGGTATCGAGATCAAGAACGACAACGACCCGACGTTCCTCTCGGGTGGCCGCGTTTCGACCGGTAACTACGACATCGCCCTCTTCGGCTGGTCGCAGGCGCCGTTCAAGTCGCAGTCGCAGCCGCTGTACACCACCGGTGGTAACCAGAACTGGCAGAACTACAGCGACCCGAAGGTCGACGACGCCTTCAAGCAGGCGGTCGTGGCGACGGATGACGCCACCGCGACGAAGTTCTACCAGCAGGCGGACGCGCAGATCGCGAACGACTACGCCTCGCTGCCGCTGTTCGCGACCCCGTCGATGTGGGCCTTCCAGGGCATCGACAAGGTCTACATGCAGTCGTACAACGGTGCGCTGTGGAACGCCGGTGAGTGGGCGCAGAAGTAAGCTGCCGCACTAACGGATTCACCTGGTGGAGTCCGGGGGCCCGGGTCACGAACCCGGCCCCCGGATTTCCTCCGGAAGTAGCTGTCGATCGTTGGGCGACCCCCATTACGGTGGACACGGGCGCGGCTGCATACTTCCGGCCAGGCCCGGATGAGGAGCATTCTCGTTGAACCTGGTTATTTATATTCTTCGCCGCCTGGCGATATCGATCCCCGTGCTGCTGGTGGGGACGTTCCTGGTATTCGTCATGGTGGCCGCCGCCGGGGACCCGCTCGCCGAGCTCCGGGGCAGGCCGAACATCAACCCCGAAGCCGTCGCCGAGACCGCGCGTCAGCTGGGTCTCGACATGCCGCTGATCCCGCGCTACTTCCACTGGCTTGGTAATTTCCTGACCGGTGACTGGGGCGTTTCGGTCGCACAGGGCAACGCCATGCAGCCGGTGTTCCCGAAGGTGATGGGTGCCTTCGACGTGACCATCAAACTGGTGGTCGGCGCCGAGATCCTGGCGCTCATCGTCGGTGTCGCGGTCGGCGTGCTGGCCGCGGTCAAGCAGTACTCGATCATCGACTACGTCGCGACCACGCTGGCATTCTTTTTGTTCTCGATGCCCATTTTCTGTGTCGCGGTGGTGCTCAAGACCTACGCGATTCAGCTCAACGTGTGGATTCACGACATCGGGTTGAGCGACTGGCTCGGCAATCCATGGTTGCGAACCACCAGCCCGGAAACGCTGACATCCACCGGTTTCGGTGATTTCCTGGCGAGATATTCCGGCGCGTACCTGCTGCCGACGCTGTCGATCATGGCGATCAGTTTCGCCGCGTACAGCCGTTTCCAGCGTGCTTCGATGCTGGAAACGCTCAACATGGACTACGTCCGCACCGCGCGGGCGAAGGGCATTTCGGGTTCCCGCGTCATTTTCCGGCACGCGTTCCGCAACGCGTTGATCCCGGTGGCGACGCTGTTCTCGGTGAACTTCGGCCAGGTGCTGACCGGCGCGATCATCACCGAGACCGTGTTCAACTGGCATGGGATGGGAACGCTGCTCGTCCAGTCGGTGTCGCACAACGACCCGAACGTTTTGATGGGCTGGCTGGTGGTCGTCGCCGCGATGGTGGTGCTCGCCAACCTGATCGCAGACCTGCTGTACGGCATCATGGACCCGAGGATTCGCGTTGGCTGACATGAACTCTTTGGTTGCCGGCGAGGCGGCCTCGACCGCCGAGCGCGAAGGCATCCTGCCTCCCGAGGCACTTCCGGAGCCGGTCAGCCAGGGCCGGCTCGTACTGCGCAAGTTCCTGCACCACAAGCTGGCCATGATCAGCACCGTGGTGCTGCTGGTCATCGTGCTCGTCGCGATCATCATGCCGATCTTCTGGCCGCACGCGTACGAGGACGCGAGCTTCCCGTCGTTCGCGCCGCCGAGCAGTGACTTCCCGTTGGGCACCACGCAGGTCGGCAAGGACATGGTGTCGCAGATCCTGCGCGGTACGCAGTTCTCGCTCCTGATCGCGATCATCGTGTCCGTGGTGGCCACCCTGATCGGTGTCATCTTCGGTTCGCTGGCCGGTTACCTGCGCGGGTTCACCGACTCGTCGCTGTCCCGGCTGACAGACCTGTTCCTGATCGTTCCGCAGATCGCGGCGGCGGCCATCATGGCGAAGGTCTTCGGGCACGGCAGCTGGTTCGTGGTCGCGATCGTGCTGGCACTGTTCGCGTGGATGCCGATCGCGCGGATCACCCGGGCCGAGGCAATGGCCTTGTCCCAACGGGAATTCGTCGAAGCGGCGCGGGCGGCCGGCGCGGGTACCGGGCGGATCATCTTCCGCCACCTGGTGCCCAACATGGTCGGCAGCATCACGGTGAACGCGACCCTGGCCGTCGCGCAGGCGGTGCTCGTCGAGGCCGCGCTGAGCTTCATCGGCCTCGGCGTGCAACCGCCGGACACCTCGCTCGGCCGGATCATCCTGGAGAACTACGCACAGGTGCAGAACCGCCCATGGCTGTTCTTCGGCCCGTTCGTCGTGCTGGTGCTCATCTCGCTCTCGATCAACTTCGTCGGTGATGGTCTGCGGGATGCCTTCGACCCGAGGCAGCGCCGGATGAAGGCGTAAGTTCCAGACCGAAAGTGCCCTTCCCCGTGCCAGGGGAGGGGCACTTTTCGTTTCCCGGCAACGATTTCCCGGCGGCCGAGCTTGCGTTCTCGGGGTCGCGGGCGACGGGACGACCCCACCGGGGTCGGCTGCCACCAAGAATGGGCCCCTGCAACAAAAAAGAGCCCTGCCGTACCCGGCAGGGCTCTTCTCGGCCGTGAATCAATCGGCAGCGGCCACCGGAGCCAGCTTCCCGGCCTCCCAGGCGGCGCGCCGCTGGGCCTGCAGGACCGGGTCGGCGACCGGAGCGGCGGAGAGGAGGCGCCTGGTGTAGTCCTCCTTCGGCGAGTGCAGCACCTGGTCACGCGTACCGACCTCGACGAGCTTCCCGCGCTGCATCACCGCGACCCGGTCGGCCAGCAGGTCCACCACCGCGAGGTCGTGGCTGATGAACAGGCAGGCGAACCCGAGGGTCTGCTGCAGCCCCAGGAACAGGTCCAGCACACGCGCCTGCACCGACACGTCGAGCGCGGATGTCGGCTCGTCGGCGATCAGCAGTTGCGGGTCCAGCGCCAGGGCGCGGGCGATGGAAACACGCTGCCGCTGCCCACCGGAGAGCTCGTGCGGGTAGCGGTTGCGATAGTGGCCCGACAGCTCCACCTTGTCCAGCAGGGAAACCACGCGGTCGTTGAGACCCTTGCCGGAGAACATCTTGTGCAGCACCATCGGCTCGGCGATCGACTCGCCGATCGTCATCTTCGGGTCCAGGGTCGAGGCCGGGTCCTGAAAGACGATGGCGAAGTACCGGCGCAGCGGGCGCAGTTCCTTTGTGGACAGGTTCGTGATGTCCCTGCCCGCCACCGAAACCGAGCCGCCGGTGGGCTTGAGCAGGCGGATCGCGCAGCGGCCGACGGTGGACTTGCCCGAACCGGATTCCCCGACGAGGCCGACGATCTCGCCCTTGTCGATGTGCAGCGAAACCCCGTCGACCGCGCGATTGCGGGCCTGGCCGCGTTTGCCGGGGTACTCCAGGATCAGGTCCTTGATCTCCAGTGCGGGCGCGTCCGCCTTGATCTGGGCCTCGAGTTCGGCGTCGGTGAGGCGGATCTCCTCGGCGATCTTCTCCGCTTCCTCGCTGTCCATCGCCAGCGGCGCTTCGTCCAGCAGGCGGCGGCCTTCGGGGCGCTGGCCGAGCACGGGCACGGCGGCGAGCAGGCGTTTGGTGTAGTCCTCTTTCGGCGCGGCGAACAGGTCGTGCACCGGGGCCTGCTCGACGATCTCGCCCTGGTACATCACCACGACCCGGTCGGCGAGGTCGGCCACCACGCCCATGTCGTGTGTGATCAGCACGATCGCGGTGTTCAGGGTGTCCCGCAGTTTGCGCAGCAGGCCGAGGATCTCCGCCTGCACGGTCACGTCCAGCGCGGTGGTCGGCTCGTCCGCGATGATGACCTTCGGGTCGCACGCGATGGCCATCGCGATCACGACACGCTGCCGCAGACCGCCGGAAAGCTGGTGCGGGTACTGCTTGAACCGCTCTTCCGGGTTCGGGATGCCGACCATGTCCAGCAGCTCCATGGCCCGCTTGTCGGCGGCGCTCTTGGAGATGTCCTGGTGCGCGCGCAGCGCTTCGCGGATCTGCCAGCCGACGGTGAACACCGGGTTGAGCGCGCTCATCGGCTCCTGGAAGATCATCGCGATGTCGTTGCCGCGGATCTTCCGGAGCTCCTTGTCCTTCAGCCCGGCCAGTTCCCGGTCGTCAAGGCGCAGATCGCCCTCGATCTTGCTGGTCTTGGGCAGCAGCCCGAGCACGGACATCGAAGTGACGGACTTGCCCGAACCCGACTCGCCGACGACGGCGACGATCTCGCCGGGATTCACGTCGAACCCGATCCCCCGGACCGCTTCGACGATGCCGTCTTCGGTCTGGAAGGAGATCTTCAGGTCGGAAATGGACAGTACGGAACCCGAGGCGGCCAGTCTCGCCGTCGTCGCTTCAGTGCTCACCAGTGGCCCTTCGTGGGGGATCGTTCGTCATCAGCTGTTCGCCGGGACTTCGCGCGAGGATATCCGAGGTCTCGGCACCGATGCTCGGCGCGAGGGAAATATTGTCGCCCACCCGTCGCCCGCCGCCACCCTCAACCGAGACGCTACGCGCCGCTAGTCTAATCCCGGTGATTTCCAAGTTGTTGCTGGTCCACGCCCATCCTGATGACGAAAGCATTACCACCGGCGGGATCATGGCCCGCTACGCCGCTGCCGGGGCCGAAGTGGTCCTGGTGACCTGCACGCTGGGCGAGGAGGGCGAGATCATCCCGCCGGAGCTGGCGCAGCTCGGCTCGTGGGCCGCGGATCAGCTGGGCGGTTACCGCGCCGGTGAACTGGCGGTGGCCTGTCGTGCGCTCGGGGTGACCGGGCACCGTTTTCTCGGTGGAATAGGGCGCTGGCGCGATTCGGGGATGGCAGGCACGCCCGCCGCGGCACATCCGCGCGCGTTCGCCGGCGGCCCGCTCGAAGAACAAACCGCGCAATTGCGCGAAATCCTCGACGAGATCAGGCCGGACGTCGTGGTCACCTACAACGCTTTCGGCGGCTACGGGCACCCGGACCACATCCGTGCGCACGAGATCACCATGGCCGCCGCTCACGACGTGCCACGGCTCTTCCACATCGCCAGCGGCGGTGGGGCGGACCCGCGCCCGGACACTGAGGCGACCACCGTCGTCGACATCCGCGGGCAGCTCGACGCGAAGATCGCCGCCATGGGTGCGCACGCCACCCAGATCAGCGTCCGGCCGCCCGAGTTCGCGCTGTCCAACGGGGTGGCGCAGCCGATCGGCGAAACCGAGTCCTTCACACTGGTGCGCGGGCCCGCCGAGGGCGCCGGGACGGACCTGTTCGGAGGGCTGTGATGACCGAGGAGAAGCCGTTCGCGCGCGGCGGGCTGTTGGCCCTGCTGCTGCTCGACACGGTGCTGCTGGCCACGCTGGAGCTGTTCTTCCTGCCATTGCGGCTGGACGGCACCCTGCTGCCGAAGCTCGGCGCCGTCCCGATGCCGCTCACCGTCGTGGTCGCGATCGTCACCACCCCGCTGCTCGTCCTGCAGGCGGGGAAACTCGTCAAGCCGCGTGCCGCGTTCGCGCCACTGGTGTTGTGGGTACTCACCATCGTGGTGCTCGGTCTGTTCGGGCCGGGCGGCGATCTCGTGCTCGTCCAGGACTGGCGGGCGCTGCTGCTCATCGCGGGCGGCGCGCTGCCCGCCGCGATGACCCTGGGTGGCGCTCTCGCTACTGGGAGGAAATGAAGTGGCGCAGGCGATTTCCGATCGTCAGGTGGTGAAGGTGCTGCGGCCGTTCGTGCGCGCGGCACGGCCGGTGGTCGCGGCGCTGCGCACTCCGGGCAGGCTCGACGGTCTGGCCGGGAAACGGTTGCCGGGCACGCCGGCGTGGACGCAGCTGACCATCGACGAACGCGTGCGGTGGTGGATCAACCGGGTCGGCAGGCTGACCGCGCTGGTGACGGCGATCCCCGGGATCGGCGGCGCGCTGGCCGACCGGCTGCCGGTGCAGGACGCGATCGGCGCGAGCGCGCAGGGTGTATTGCTGTGCGCGATCGCGGACGAGTACGGCATCGACGACATCGGTGAGCGGGTGCGGCTCATCGGCTGGGTGCTGTTCGACCGCGAAATCGACCCGTCGCTCGCCGCCGGCCAGGACGAGCAGGAAGACGCCGAGACCGTGAAACTCGCGGGCGAGTTCTCCGAACCCGCCGAGCACACCAGGAAGCTCTCGGCCAAGGCCGCGGCCGGTGCGCTGTGGCGGATGGGCAGGTCCCTGTTGGCCATCTCCGGTGAACTCGAGAAACGGCCGCACGGCCGCTTCTTCCACCACATGCTCGGCGCGCTGCCGGTGGTCGGGATGGCAGGCGACTATCTCGGCGAGCGCAACGGTCTCAAACACGTGGCCAAGCGCAGCACCCGCTGGCTCAGTGGCGCCAGAACATGAAGGCGTAGTTACCCAGCGCGGCCGAGACCTGGTCGCCGCCGATGGCCCTGAACACGAAGTCCGCGATGTCCCAGAACAGGTTCTGCACCGGGGCGACCGCGAACAGCAGCGCGAACAACGCCAGCGGCGCCCACGGCCGCACCTTCGCGGCGAACTCACGCGATTGCGGCGAGAGGTAGGGCTCGATCGCGCCGAACCCGTCCAGCCCCGGCACCGGCAGGATGTTCAGCACGAAGGTCAGGACCTGCAGCAGCGCCAGGTACGACAGGCCGAAGCCGAGCCCGGCGGCCATCGGGATATAGGCCACCGCGAGGCTGAGCAGGACGCCGATGACGAGGTTGGCCAGCGGCCCGGCGAGTGACACCCACGAGGCCGCGGCACGGGAACGCAGCGCCCACCGGTTGATCCACACCGCGCCACCCGGCAGTGGGATACCGCCGATGGCCAGCAGGATCAGCGGCAGCACCAGCGACAGCACCGGGTCGGTGTAGTGCCGGACGTCCATCGTGAGATAGCCCTTGCCGACCACCGAATGGTCCCCGCCCTTGTAGGCGAGGAAGGCGTGGCCGAACTCGTGCAGGGTCAGCGACAGCGCCCAGCCGGCCACCACCAGCAGGAAAATCCCGGCCACCAGCATGGGATCGCGGGAGGAGCTCAGGACCGAGTCGGCATCACCGAAGGCGGCCAGCACCCCACCCACGACCGTGAGCGCGAGGATGCCGAAGAACACAGGGCTTGGACGGACCGCTGATCTCTGCACGAGGACAGTCTGTCGTATCCGCCCGGTTCGTTGTCGGCGTGTCCCCTTGCGCGATCGGGCCGAAGGGTCCCCCAAACTCGGTACTCGGCTTGACCTGGCCGCATTACACGGGTGTAATCACATTGCTGTCATTCGGCGCTGGAAGGGGGTGTCGGGTGCGGCTTCAACACCGCCAGCCTGGGGAGTGCGTGGAAGCAGAGGAGGCGGAAGTGCGGTTGGAAGCAGACGGAAGGGAATGGGGGAAAGTCGTGGATTGGGGAGCGAGCCCGGAGACGGAGCTGGGCGAGTTCACCGACCTCTTCGACCCCGAAGAGCCACCGGAGTGGCAGGACCGCGCGCTGTGCGCGCAGACCGATCCGGAGGCGTTTTTCCCGGAGAAGGGCGGATCCACCCGCGAGGCCAAGCGGATTTGTCAGGGCTGTGAAGTGAAGGGCGAGTGCCTCGAGTACGCCCTGGCCCATGACGAGCGCTTCGGCATCTGGGGCGGACTGTCCGAACGGGAGCGTCGCAAGCTCAAGAAACGCGCGGTCTAAGGTACTTTCCCGCGGCAACAAGCGGGCGAGTACTGGAGGCGGCGTTGGCCGAGGAGCAATCGGAGGGCCGCGTGTCCTTCGCCCGGAGGAGTTCGCCTCCGGTGGTTCTTTTCGTGGTGCTGGCCGTGATCGGCTTGGTACTCAACGGAAGTCGACTCGGCCTGGACCTCGCGGGTGGTCGTCTGCTGCCGGTGGGCGACCTCGGCCGGATGTGGTCGATGTATCTCGCGGGGTGGCATCCCGTCGGTGGCGGCACCGCTAGCGCCGCCCCGGCTTCCCTTGCCGTGCTTGGCATAGCGGGGGCGATCTTCACCCCGATCGGCGGGCCGGCGGCCCTCATCGCGATCCTCCTGATCGGTGACGCGGCGTTCGCGGGACTGTCCGCGTACGTGGCCACGCGCCGGCTCTCGGTGTCGCGCTGGGCGCGGGCCGGGGTGTCCGCCGCGTATGGGCTGCTGCCGGCCGCCACGGCTTCGGTGGCGCAGGGCCGGTTCGACGTAGTGGCCGTGCACATCCTGCTGCCACTGGTGATCTCTGGCATCGCGGCGCTGCTCGCCCGCACCGGTGGGCGATGGCTGCACGCGTCGTCGTGGTGCGCGGTCGGTGTCGCGCTGCTGGGCGCGTTTTCCCCGCTGGCACACGGGCTTGCGCTACTCGGCCTGGTCGCGGGGTTCGTGGTGCTGCCGCCGGTCGACGGGCTGTTGCGGCGGATCGCGTCGGTCGGCATCGTCGTGTTGCTGCCGTTGGCGCTGCTGCTGCCGTGGCCGACGGTGCTGGTCAACCAGCCGGCGTTGTTCCTGCACGGGCTCAGCGGCCCAGGGCAGGTGCCGACCTCGGCCGATCTCGCCGGGCTCGATCCGGGTGGCGCCGGCGCCTGGCCGATCGGCGTGCTCGTGATCGTCGTGGCGATCGCGGCCGTCGTGCTCCGCCCGCGCGCGTTGATCAGCCCGGGGCTCGGTGCGCTCGTGCTGGGCGTGATCGGGCTGGTGGTCGTGCTGCTCGTGCCGGTGCCGTCGCTACAGGGCGGCATCTCGTCGACGGGCTTCACCGGGGTGCCGCTGCTGATGGTCGGCGCCGGGCTGTTGTGGATCGTCCTGACCGCGTCCCAGGTCAAGACCGAAAGCTCGTTGTTGCCGAAAGTTGCTGCGGTGGCAGGGATTCTGCTCATCGCGGCGCTCGGCACCGGTGCCGTCGTCGCCGGTAGTGGCGGGCCGCTGCATTCCGGTGGCGGCGACAAACTCGCGGCGACTCAGTCCGACGAACTGGCGCGCACCGGCCGGTCCGTCGTGGTCGTCGGCTCCGGCGACCAGGTCACCTTCCAGACCGGTAACCGGCTGCCGTCGTACGGCGACGATCAGCTGGCGCTCACCGCGAACACGCCCGCGCGCCTCACGTCATGGCAGAACGCGTTGCAGCAACCGTCCTCCGGTGCCACCCGTGCCGCGCTGTCGGCCGCTGCCGCGTCGGGCGCGTTGTTCATCGTGCTGCCCGAGGGCGAGGAGGCTTCGTCCGTCGTCGCCGTGGCGCCGGATCTCGCCGTCGCGGTCCAGCCGACGGCGGATGGTCGCGCCGTGCTCCGGTTGCTCGCGCCGTCGGGCCAGGTCGTGCTCGTGCCGCCGGCGGTCGCCAAACAGGCCGTCCAGTCCTCGGCGCCATCGACGACGGCCGGCGTCACCCCGGTCGACGCGACGCTGCCCGACGTGCACGTGCGCGTCTCAGACGGCGTGGCCGGGCGGCTGCTGGTGCTGTCCGCCGAGTTGGAAGCCGGCTGGCACGCGACCGTCGACGGCAAGCCGGCGCCGATCGTGCCCGCGTGGGGGCACCAGGTCGCCGTCGCCGTACCCACCGGGCAGTCCGACGTGCTCGTGGAGCTCCCGTCGACACTGCGAGACGTGCTGCTGCTGGTGCAGGTGGCCGCGGTGCTCTTCGCGACCCTGACGTCCGTGCCCGGGCCTAGTCGCCTTCGATGATGTCCGGCTCCACGCCGAGGTAACCGGCGACCTGCTCGACGAGCACGTCGTGCACCAGTTCGCCCAGCTCGGCGGGGTCCTTCGCGCGCGCTTCCAGCGGGCGCCGGTAGAGCACGATCCGCGCGCGGGTGGGCAGCCCGCTGCGGTCCACACCGGCCGGGACCAGCCTGGACAGTGGCACCGCGCCGTCGTGCAGGATGCCCTCTGCCTGCAGCGAATGGCTGGGGCCGCGCACCTCGGGCACCTCGTCCACCGCGACGTCGAGCTTCGTCAGCTGGTCGCGCCAGCGGGCCTCGATCGGTTCGAGCGCGTCGAGCACGAGCTGGTCGAACTTTTCCGCGCGGCTGGACGCAGCCGGCAGCGAGGCCGGGTACAGCGGTCCGCGCAGCCCGCGCCCATGGCGGTCACGCCGGATGCGGCGCTGTTGTCGTGCACTGCGAGCCGTAGACACAGGAGGAAGGTTACGCGCCCCATTGCGGTGTGCCTGCGCACAGTTGCCGGTGGAAGGCGCTATCGTCCGATGCGTGTCGAGCGTACGAAAGTGTTCGCGGACGGGGTGCCTGCAACCCGCGGTCGCCACGCTGACCTACGCCTACAGCGATTCGACCGCGGTGGTCGGTCCCCTCGCGACGGCGTCCGAGCCGCACTCCTACGACCTGTGCGAAGAGCACGCGCTCCGGCTGACCGTCCCCAAGGGCTGGGAAGTCGTGCGGCACGAAGGTGCCTTCGCCGCTCCGGACCGCTCCGACGACGAGCTGACCGCCCTCGCCGAAGCCGTTCGCGAAGCCGGCCGCACCGATCGCCCCTCGCCTCCGCCGGAGCCGGACAGCTCGTCCGGGCGGCGCGGACATCTGCGGGTCCTGCCGGATCCGATCTCCTAGTTTCTCCCGGTACGCTTTCCGGCATCGAAAGTTGTCGAGGAAGTCGGGGAGAGGCGCGTGTCAGACCTGTCGGGCATCGTGAAGGCCTATGACATCCGCGGGGTGGTCGGCGAGCAGCTGGACGCCGCGCTCGTCCGCGACTTCGGGGCCGCGTTCGCCCTGCTGATCAAACCCGAATCGCCGTCGGTGGTGATCGGCCACGACATGCGCGAGTCCTCGCCGGGGCTGGCCGACGCGTTCGCCGAAGGGGTCACCTCGCAGGGCCTCGACGTGGTGTCCATCGGGCTGGCCAGCACCGACGAGCTCTACTTCGCCGCCGGCTCGCTCAACCTGCCCGGCGCGATGTTCACCGCGAGCCACAACCCGGCCAAGTACAACGGCATCAAGCTCTGCCGCGCCGGCGCCGCCCCGGTGGGCCAGGATTCCGGCCTCGCCGAAATCCGCGACACCGTGGAGCAGGGCGTGCCCGCGTTCGACGGGCAGGCCGGCTCGGTGACCAAGCGCGACGTGCTCGCCGACTACGCCGCCTACCTGCGCAACCTTGTCGACCTTTCCGGCGTGCGCCCGTTGCAGATCGTGGTCGACGCGGGCAACGGCATGGGCGGGCACACCGTGCCCACGGTGTTCGAGGGACTGCCGATCGACATCGTGCCGATGTACTTCGAGCTCGACGGCAGCTTCCCGAACCACGAAGCCAACCCGCTGGACCCGAAGAACCTCGTCGACCTGCAGGCGAAGGTGCGCGAGGTCGGTGCGGACGCGGGCCTGGCGTTCGACGGGGACGCCGACCGCTGCTTCGTGGTCGACGAGAACGGCGACCCGGTTTCGCCGAGCGCGATCACCGCGCTGGTCGCCACCCGAGAGCTGGCCAAGGAGCCGGGCGCGACGATCATCCACAACCTGATCACCTCGCACGCGGTGCCGGAGATCGTGGCCGAGCACGGCGGCAAGCCGGTGCGTACCCGCGTCGGGCACTCGTTCATCAAGGAGGAGATGGCGCGCACCGGCGCGATCTTCGGCGGCGAGCACTCGGCGCATTACTACTTCCGCGACTTCTGGCGCGCCGACACCGGGATGCTGGCCGCGCTACATGTGCTGGCCGCGCTCGGCGAGCAGGACGGCACGCTGTCCGCGCTCACCGCGGAGTACAAGCGCTACGCCGCGTCGGGCGAGGTCAACTCGACGGTCGACGACCAGGTCGCGAAGCAGCTTGCGGTCAAGGACGAGTTCGGCAAGCGCCCCGGGGTCACCATCGACGAGCTCGACGGGCTGACCGTCGATCTCGGCGACGGCTCGTGGTTCAATCTCCGCCCGTCCAACACCGAACCGCTGCTGCGGCTCAACGTGGAGGCGCCGGACGAGGACGCGGTGCGGGTGCTCACCGACGAAGTGCTGGCGATCGTCCGTGGTTGACAACCAGCCGGCGTGGTAAGGAGAAAGCATGCCCCTCACGCTTGATGCCCAGCTGCTGGAGATTCTCGCGTGCCCGTCGCCGGATCACGCCCCGCTGCGTCCGGGCACTCCGGCCGACCCCGACGCCGAGGCGCTGACGTGCACGTCCTGCGGGCGCAGTTTCCCCGTACGGGACGGCATTCCGGTGCTCCTGCTCGACGAGGCGACCGGACCGGACTCCGGTGACTCCGACGGTGCTTGACGACACCCTGCTCGACGACCCGGCGCGGCTGGCGGAGGCCGACACATCCGGCCTGCTTCGCGCCGCGGCGATGGCCGGTGCCCAGGTTCGCTCCGTCACCGAGCTCGCCGCCGAGATCGAGCTCGCCGACCGGCTCGACCTCGGCCGCCCGCGTGCGCTGGTGCTCGTCGTCCGGCCCGGGGTCGGCCGCGCGCTGACCAAGCTGCTGGCCGCGCTGTTGATGCCCTCGTGCCCGGTGCCGGTCGTGATCACCGACGCCGTGCCGAGCTGGATCGGTGCGCTGGACGTGGTGTTCGCGCACACCGACGACCCGGCCGACCGGGAGCTGGCCGCGGGCATCGAGCGCGCGAGCCGCTACGGCGCGACGGTCGTGCTTTCGGGCCCGCAGGACGGGCCGGTCGCGGCGTCGATCGCGGGCAAGGGGCTTTTGCTCGCGCCGCGGATCCCGGTGCCGCCGGAGCTGACTTTCGCCCGTGGGCTCGCCGCCGGGCTGCTCACCGCGAATGCGCTCGGCGTGCTCGTGGCCGACGTCGAGGTGCTGGCCGACCAGCTGGACGCGGAGGCCGAACGCGGGCACCTCGGCCGCGATTCGTTCGCCAACCCGGCGAAGGCGCTGGCGTTACGCCTCGCCGACCGGCTGCCGATGCTGTGGGGCCTGGACCCTGCGGCGGTCGCGGTCGCCGAGCACGCGGCGTACGCGTTGGGTGCGTACGCGGGCACGGTCTGCGACGCCGCCGACTACCGGCAGGCGGTCGCGCGGCCCGCGCTGCTTCGCGCCGCTATGTCGGGCTCCGGCGAGCAGGACATCTTCGCCGACCCGGATTTCGACGAGCAGGGGTTGAAACCTCGGGTACTGCTGCTCGCGCTGCACACCGGCCCGACCGCGGACGCCGCCCGATATGAGGCCTCGCATACCCTTCCGGGTGCGGGGCTCATCGCCCCGGCCGACGAGATCGTCGGTGACGAGCCTGTCCGAGCCGGAGTGCTAGCGCTACGGTTCGAACTGGCCGCGGTCTACCTCGGACTCGCGGCGGGAAGCCTGGGGGGAGCCGGTCATTACGCGCCTGCTACCGCGTGAGACCGGCTGAAGACGGAAAGCGCCCTGGCACGGGTGCCCAAGGAGTTGAGAACAAAGTGGAGCTGCTCCGCAATGCCGTGCGGCCCTACGCGTGGGGGTCCAGAACCACCATCCCGGAGCTGCAGGGCCGGGAGGTGCCGGCTCCGCACCCGGAGGCCGAACTCTGGATGGGAGCGCATCCGGGAGACCCGTCGCGGGTGCTCGGTGCCGACGGGGTCGAGCGCACTTTGCTGGAACTGCTCGAAGGCGACCCGGTCGGGCACCTCGGCGAGGAATGCGCGCGGCGCTGGAACAACCGGTTGCCGTTCCTGCTGAAGATTCTCGCGGTCGAGGAACCGCTGTCCATGCAGGCGCACCCGTCGGCCGCGCAGTCGGCGGAGGGGCACGCGCGTGAAGAAGCGGCAGGCATCCCGCGTGACGCGTCGAACCGCAACTACCCGGACCCGACAGCGAAGCCGGAACTGGTCTGCGCGCTGACGGAATTCCACGCGCTGGCCGGCTTCCGCGAGCCGACGAGGACGATCAAGCTCCTGCGCGCGGTGGAGACCCCGGGCCTGGCCAAGTACACCGAACTGCTCGCCGCGCAGCCCGACTCCGACGGGATGCGCGCGCTGTTCACCACCTGGATCACGCTGCCGCAGGCGAGCCTGGACGAGTTGCTGCCCGAGGTGCTCGACGCCTGTGTGCTGCATGTGAAGGAACACGGCGAGTTCGATGTCGAATGCCGCACGGTGCTGGAGCTCGGCGAGGCGCATCCGCGCGACGCGGGTGTGCTGGCCGCGCTGCTGCTGAACCGGCTGACGCTGAGCGCGGGCGAGGCGATCTACCTGCCGGCCGGGAACCTGCACCTGTACCTGCACGGCACGGCAGTGGAAATCCTCGCCAACTCGGACAACATCCTGCGCTGCGGGCTCACCCCGAAGCACGTGGACGTGCCCGAGCTGCTGCGGGTGGTCGACTTCGAGTGCTGCGACATGCCGATCCTGACCGGCGAACCGAGCGAATGCGGCGCGGTCTACCACACCGACGCGCCGGAGTTCGAGCTCTCTCGCAACGAGTGGCCGGCGGGGAAGAACGACGAGCTGCTGGTGCGGTCCGGGCTGCCGCAGATTCTGCTGTGCACCGCGGGCAAACTGCTGGTGCGCGCCGAAGACGGCACGGAGCTGACGCTCGGCCGGGGCGAGTCGATGTGGCTGCCGGCCTCCGACCCGGCCGTCCGGATCCGCCCGATCGGCGAAGGCCGGACTCAGCTTTTCCGTGCCACTTCGGGAAAGTAACCCCTCAGGCGCCCAGGATGTCGTAGCCCGTACGCAGGTCGGCGTGGTTGCACCGCAGCCGGAGGTAGACAGCGAGCCGGTCCATGATCAGTTCGGCTTCGCGGCGCCAGCCGAGCGCGGTGACCGACGCGACGGCGCTGAGCAGGTTCGTGCGTTCGGTCTCGAACCACACCTGCGGGTCCGCGAGCAGTTTCGCGACGAACTCCGCGGGCAGCGGCTGCGGCGGAAGTTCCACCGAAGGCAGCAGCGCGCCACCGGGCAGCGCGCGGGCGGCGGCGTCGGAGAGATTGATCGCCGCGTCGACGAGCCTGCGCACCGAGGCGACTCGCTCGTCGCGGGAATCCTCCGTCACCCCGACCTCGGTGGCGAACACGCGCACCATGTCGTGCAGCCGGTACCGCGGCTCGCCGGTCGCGTCGGCGCCGTAGGGCCACAGCAGGCCGGCCTCGACCAGCTCTTCCACCGTGCGGTCCGCATCCGGCCGGTCGATCAGCGCCGTGACCGCCCAGCCGGGCTGGTTTTCATTGCGGCAGCGGGCAATCGCGCGTAACCCGCGTTGCGCGTCCTGGCTCAGCGCCTGATAGCTCAACGCGATGCTGCCTCGCAGCTGCAGATCGCTGACAGTCAGTTCGTCCAGCTTTCGCAGCACATCCTCGAGCCTGCTGGCGAGAGCGGCGAGCGGGAGGTACGGCCGCATCGCGAGCCTGATCGCCGCGATGCGCAGCGCCAAGGGGAGGTTGCCGCAGGCCGCGGTGATGCGGGCCGCGGCCGCGCGTTCGCCCGCGACTCGCTCCGGCCCCGCGATGCGTGCCAGCAGCAGGCTCGCTTCGTCGTCGCTCATCGGCCCCAGCTCGACCCGGCGCGCCCCTTCCAGCGCGCTGAGCCGCCGCCTGCTGGTGACCAGCACGGCACATCCGGGCGTGCCGGGCAGCAACGCGCGCACCTGCGCGGGATCGGCGGCGTCGTCGAGGACGACGAGTACGCGCCTGTCGGTGAGCAGCCCGCGGTACGCCGCCGCGCGCGCCTGTACGTCGTCCGGGATCGCCGAGCCGCTCACGTCCAGCGCGCGCAGTACGTCGTTGAGCAGCGCCCCGACATCGCGCGGCGCCGAGGTGCCGGTCAACGGGATGAACAGCTGCCCGTCCGGAAACTCCGTGCGCAGCCGGTGCGCGACCTTCGTGGCGAGCGTGGACTTGCCCGCGCCGGGCTCGCCGCTGAGCACCACCAACGGCATTCCCGGCTCGCTCAGCAGTCCCGCCAGCTTGTCGATTTCCGTTGCCCTGCCGGAGAAATCGAGCAGATCCGCGGGCAGCTGGCAGATCGGCCACGGCGTGCCGGGCGTCAGTTCCTCGCCGCGCAACACCGTCGACTGTGCTCGCCGTAGCACCCCGCTGGGCTCCACGCCCAGCTCCTCGACGAGACGCGCGCGCGTTCGCCGATACACCGACAGCGCGTCGGCCTGCCGTCCCGCGCGCTGCAGCGCGATCATCAACTGCGCGGCCGTGCGCTCCCGTAACGGGTTCTCGGCCGCCAGCGCGGTCAGTTCGCCGATCAGCTCGTTGTGTTTGCCGATGGCCAGCTCGGCGTCGATGCAGTCCTCCAGGACACCGAGGTGCTCGGCCTCCAGCCGGCTCGCTTCGGTGTCCAGCGGCGGCACGTGCAGGTCGGTGAGCGGCTGCCCGCGCCATTGCTCCAGGGCCCGGCGCAAATGCTTCGCCGCGCGGGCGTGGTCGCCCTGCGCCGCCGCGCGCCTGCCTTCGGCGGCCTCGGCCCGGAACACCAGCAGGTCGAGGTCGCGCTCGGACACACGCAGGCGGTAGCCGTTCTCGGTGTGGTCGATCCACGCGCTGTCGAGCCGCTGCCGGAGCCGCTGGACGTAGGTGTGCAGGTTGGAGACGTAGGACTTCGGCGGCTCACCGATCCACAGCGCGTCCACCAGCTGTGGCACCGGCACGTCTTCGTTGGCGCGGAACAACAGCATCGCCAGCAGGGACCGCTGCCGTTCGCCGCGCAACCGAAGACTGCCGCCCTCGACCCGGAGCGGGCCCAATACCCCGAACTTGGCCATCGTCGCATCCTCCCGGTGGGTGGATCCTTCGACGTTCACTGCGTCCTCCTGGTTTCGGTGGGCTCGATCACCCGGCTGCGGATGTGCTCGTAGACCACGCTCGTGCGCACGTCGGCCACCTCTGGGCGCTGAGTGAGGCGGTCGATGACGAACGCGTACAGGCTTTCGTTGTCCGGCACCGCGACGTGCACCAGGAAGTCCTCGCCGCCGGAGACCACGAACACGCCGACCGTCTCCGGCAGCAGCGCGACCCACTCACGGAAGGCCTCGATCACCCTCCGCGACGGCGGCCGTACGCGCAGCGCGATCAACGCTTGCACCGGGCGGCCGAGCTCGGCGAGATCCACGTCGAGCAGGAACCCGCGGATCACGCCCCGCTCACGCATCGACCGCACGCGCTCCAACGACGTGGACGGCGAAACCCCCGTCGCGGCCGCCAGTTCGCGGTTCGTGCGCCGACCGTCGCGCTGCAGTTCCCGCAGTAACGCCTTATCAAGTTCGTCCAGCTCGGCCATCAGGCGCCTCTCGTCGAACCAAATTCGGAGCTGCTGGCGAAGCAGAGTATCTCTTCTTAGCTTGTAGACCTGTGAGCACACAACATCAGGAATTGGCCGCAACACTGGCGGCGGACGTTCGGAACGGGGCGACCACCCGGTCCGCGAAGCTGAAGTGGGTCGTCGTCGCGGATCCGTCGCTGGGCCCAGGGCTCGTCGCGAACGCCACCGCCTGCCTCGGCGCGGCCGCCGCGGCCGTGTTGCCGGACCTCGTCGGCGGTGCCGTGCCGGACGCGTCCGGCCAGGTTCACGCGGGCCTGCCGTGGACGGGGGTCTCGATCTTGGCCGCCGACGCCGGGAAGCTGCGCGAGATCCGGGCCAAGGCCGCGACGAAGGAAGGCGTGTTCATCACCGACATGACGAAGCACGCGCAGGCGAGCCGGTCGTACGAGGAATACCGGGCGGGCGTCGGCGAGACGGAGGAAGCCGACCTGGCCTACTACGCGATCGGACTGCTCGGGCCGCGCAACAAGATCGACAAGCTGGTCGGGGGGCTGCCCTTGCTGCGGTGAGTCGACACCGAGCTGCATTTCGAAGCGGCGGAGCCGGTTGCTGTGGGCCGCCGGCTCGCACCGGCGCGGGTTCTGAGGTGGCCGCTGGCGAGGACAGCGCCGAAGTGGTGAATCGGCATTCCTGATGAGGCGATCCCGGAGTCAGGGGCCGCCTCAGGTTCCGCTACCTGCACCGGCACGCAGGTGCCTCCGAACGATTCTCTAGGCTCATCCCGACAAATCGGGAGCCTTCATCAGGGGGTCAGTGTGTCGGCAAGCGGTGGGACGAAGGCGATCGTCGCGGCGCTCGGCGCCAACGCCGGGATCGCGGTGGCGAAGTTCGTCGGGTTCCTGTTCACCGGTTCCTCCTCGATGCTCGCCGAGTCGGTGCACTCGCTCGCCGACACGTCGAACCAGGGCCTGCTGCTGCTCGGCAAGAAGACCTCGCTGCGCAAGGCCACCAAGGAACACCCGTTCGGCTTCGGCCGGGACAGGTACTTCTACTCGTTCGTCGTGGCGCTGATGCTGTTCACCCTCGGCTCGGTTTTCGCGCTGTACGAAGGAATCCACAAGGTCGAGCACCCGGAGCCGCTGTCGGCGCCGCTGGTCGCGGTGGTCATCCTGGTCGTCGCGATCGGGTTGGAGGGCTACAGCTTCTTCACCGCGATGGGCGAGTCCCGCAAGATCAAGGGCGACGTGTCCTGGTGGGGTTTCATCCGCCAGTCCCGCACGCCGGAGCTGCCGGTGGTGCTGCTGGAGGACACCGGCGCGCTGCTCGGCCTGGTGTTCGCGCTCGCCGGCGTCGGGCTGTCGGAGCTGACCGGCGACCCGGTCTGGGACGGCATCGGCACGATCATGATCGGCGCGCTGCTCGGGGTCATCGCGATCATCCTCATCGTGGAGATGAAGAGCCTGCTGATCGGCGAGGGCGCCACCGAAGGCGAGCTGGACGCGATCGTCGCCGAGCTGACCGGCGGGCACGTGGCACGGGTGATCCACATCCGCACCCAGTACCTCGGCCCGGACGAGTTGCTCGTCGCCGCGAAACTGGCGCTCACCCCGAACCTCGACGTGGCGCAGGTAGCCGCGGCGATCGACGAGGCGGAAGCCAAGGTGCGGGCCAAGGTGCCGAACGCGCGCCTCATCTACCTGGAGCCGGACCTGGACCGCCAGACCGTCTGATTCGCCGCCCGGCTTGTCCCAGGTCATCGATCCGGACCAAAAGCAGGCCAACCGGATCAACCGGAGGCCGAACTACGTTCGGCTGATAGCCGTGACTGTGGCCGGATTGGTGACGATCGATACAGTAGGGTGATTTTCCAACCCTGAGATCCAGGTTCGGAAAAGGGAGCGGACACCTTGCCAGGTAACGGTTTGTGGCGAACGAAGTCCATCGAGCAGTCCATTAAGGACACCGATGAGCCGGAAACCAGGTTGCGAAGAAACCTCAGCACCTGGGACTTGACAGTGTTCGGTGTCGCGGTCGTGATCGGCGCCGGCATCTTCACCCTGACCGCGCGGACGGCCGGTGACTACGCCGGGCCATCGGTGTCGGTCGCCTTCGTGCTCGCCGCGGTCGCGTGCGGGCTCGCCGCGCTCTGTTACGCGGAGTTCGCCTCCACCGTCCCCGTCGCCGGAAGCGCTTACACGTTCTCCTACGCCACCTTCGGCGAGTTCATGGCCTGGATCATCGGCTGGGACCTGGTGCTGGAGCTGGCCGTCGGCGCGGCCGCGGTCGCCAAAGGCTGGTCGGTCTACCTCGAAACCGTGCTGGGGTACATCTTCGGCGACGGCGCGAAGACATCGTTCTCCCTCGGCGGCCTGACCGTCGACTGGGGCGCGCTGGTGCTCGTCGTCGTGCTGGTCACCCTGCTGGCGCTCGGCACGAAGCTGTCGTCGCGGTTCTCGATGGTGATCACCGGGATCAAGGTCGCGATCGTGCTGTTCGTGATCATCCTCGGCATCTTCTACATCAAGGGCGCGAACTACCACCCCTTCGTCCCGCCGAACGCCGGCAGCGGCTCGGGCGAGACCGGGGTCAACCAGTCGCTGTTCTCGCTGATCGCGGGCGGCGGCAGCAGTTCCTTCGGCGCCTTCGGACTGCTGGCCGGTGCCTCACTGGTGTTCTTCGCGTTCATCGGGTTCGACATCGTCGCCACCACGGCGGAGGAGACGAAGAATCCGCAGAAGTCCGTGCCCCGCGGCATTTTCGGCTCGCTGGCGATCGTCACCGTGCTGTATGTGGCGGTCTCGCTCGTCGTCGTCGGCATGGTGCCGTACACCGAGCTGGCGACGAAGGCCGGCGACGGCAGCCACAAGACCCTCGCCACGGCCTTCTCCGCGAACGGCGTGGACTGGGCCGCGAACATCATCTCCGTCGGCGCGCTCGCCGGGCTGACCACCGTGGTGATGGTGCTGATGCTGGGCCAGATCCGGGTGATCTTCGCGATGTCGCGGGACGGCCTGCTGCCGCGCAAGCTCGCGCACACCGGCACGCGCGGCACCCCGGCCAGGGCCACGATCCTGGTCGGCGTACTGGTCGCCATCGCGGCCACGTTCTTCCCGGCGGACAAGCTGGAGGAGATGGTCAACGTCGGCACGCTGTTCGCGTTCGTGCTGGTTTCCGCCGGTGTGATGGTGCTGCGCCGGACGCATCCGAAGCTACCGCGCGCGTTCCGCGTGCCGTGGGTGCCGGTGATCCCGATCCTGGCGATCCTGGCCTGCCTGTGGCTGATGCTGAACCTGACCGTGCTGACCTGGCTGCGGTTCGTGGTCTGGATGGTCGTCGGCGTGGTGATCTATTTCGCTTACGGGCGAAGGCACGCACTGCTCGGCAAGCGCGGTGCCGAAGAGGTCAGCGGGCGAAGTTGAGGTTGAAACGGGGCAGGTCGGGAAACAGTGGGACCTGCTCCCCGAACGGGCGCGACGGCGTGGCGGGGAACTCCAGCCCGGCGGCCATCGCGACCGCGCGGTCCCATTCCGGGTCCACCTCGTAATCGTTGTGCCCCAACACTCCGGCCGCCCAGCGGCGGGTGGCCGGAGTGGTGCGGATCGGGTCCGGCAGCCAGTGGTCGCCGCCGAGCACGAGCGCTCCGGTCGGGCCCGGCTGGGCCACGTCGAGCGGGCCGATCCCGCCGCCGGGGCGGTAGCCGTCGCCGAGCAGTTTGCCGTCCACGACCTTGTGCCGCCAGGTGGTCACGCCGCCGCCGAAGATGTCCGTGCCCCGCGCCAGCCCGCGCCAGCGCCCGTCCAGCTCCCCGGACAGCGCGGCGAGGGATTTCTGTGTCAGCACAGCGGGAAACGCGCGCTGGTAACCCCACTGCAGCGGCGAACCCGCGGTGAGCAGGCCAACCCGTGCGCGCTGGTCCTCGGACAACCCGTGCATCAGCCGGGCCGCGGCGATCGTCGCGAGCAGGCTGCCGATGTTGTGCCCGGCGAGCACGACGCGCGTGTTCGGTTCCGCGAGATGTTCCTTTGCCCGCGCGGCGAGTTCGGGCACCACCTTCAGCGCGTAACACGGCGGCACTGTGGGATGCGCCACACGCGGCCAGAAGCACACCAGATCCGCCAGCGCGCCCAGATGCCTGTTCCGGCCCGGCTTCGTCGCGGCGGTGTAGACCACCCGCAGCAGCCCCAGCGCCATCGCACCGAGCGCGAGCACGCCGAGCGCGGAGAACGGGTCCAGCCAGCCTGGCAGCGTCCGGAAACCGAAGCGCGCCACCAGCAACGCGGCGCCGCCGACGGACATCCCCAGCACCACACCGAAAGCGAGGTGGTGCAGGTGGCGCCGCTCCCATGCCGACCGCGCCCACGCCGCCGCCGCGACCTTCTCGTCCTTCTCCTGCAACAGTTTCACGATCTCCGGGATGCCGCGGCGGAACCGGCGCAGCGGCACCGCGACCGCGAACCCGATCGTGCCGAGCACCGCGGCCAGCACCAGCCCGGCGCCCCACAGCATGGTCATCGGGGTGTAGCTGTCCGGCAGGCTCAGCCGGCTCGCACCGGCGAGTTTGCGCAGCGCGATCGCGAGCCCGGCGCCGAACCCGCTGCCCAGCAGCACCGCCAGCACCAGCACCGGCGCGGCCGCCCACCCGCCGAACCACGGGCGCAGCCGCTTCGGCTGTGCACTCCACGTGCGCCGGCCCAGCAGGGCCGCCGGAATCAGCAGCAGCGCGAACAACACCGTCACGATCAGCAGCGCGGCACCGAGGGCTTCGACGGTGGAATTCGACCCCGACGGCAGTTGCGGCCGGAACGGGATCACCGCTATCGGGACCAGCGCGGCGAACGTGAGCACACTGCGCCGCGCCCAGCGACGCAGCTCACGCACACCCGCGGCCGCGGTGACGAGCGTCGCGAGCACCAACGCCAGCGCGCAGATCCAGATGATCAGCTGTCCCAGCGCGTCGGGCACGTGGAACGGCCCGCCGAGCGCCAGCAGCGCGACCGTGGCCAGCGCCCCGACCGCGTGGAGGCAGCGCAGCACCGGCGAGTCCGTGCCGCCGCGGACTGTGTCA
Organism: Amycolatopsis sp.; assembly: GCF_035546795.1. Lineage (GTDB taxonomy): Bacteria > Actinomycetota > Actinomycetes > Mycobacteriales > Pseudonocardiaceae > Amycolatopsis_E. The sequence continues at coordinate 35,344 of NZ_DASZWC010000026.1, read as the reverse complement.
CCAGGCAGCTCCCCGCGACGCGGCGCGACGTCGTTCGACGTGACCGTCCAGTTGGTGCCGGAGACCCGGTGCAGCACCAGGATGACCACCGCCAACGGCACCAGGCCCGCGGCGGTGCGCAGCCACACCGGATCGCGCCACGAGTCCGGCACCGCCGACAGACAGCCCGTGCCCGGCGCGAGGCATTGTGTGGCGAACAGGTCCAGCGCGACCACCGCCAGCTGACCGACGAGCAGCATCGTCAGCAGCAACCCCGCCAGTCGCAGCAGGCTCCGGCACACACCGCCGAGCACGCCCGCGGCCCGGCTGCCCTCGGGCACCGGCGGCAGCATCCAGTGCGCCACGTTGGCCAGCGAGAACGGGAACAGCAGCGCCCACGTCGCCTTCGCCGCGCCGCCCGAGGTCATGCTGCCCCACAGGTAGCCCTCCAGCGTGCGCGGCACCGACCGGCCCAGCGCCTGCAGCACCGGACCCGGCGCCGGGCGCCGCAACCGGTCCGAGGGCCGGATCACCCTGCCCACCCCGTCGCCGGCGACCTCGACCGTGCCCACGGCGTCGAGCAGGGACTCCCCGGTGGTCCCGGTGAGCCCGGGCACACGCAGCTCGACGATCCTGGTCTCCGGGCCGGGAATCGGCACGTGGACGCCTCCTTTTCGAGGGTGTTCGGCGGTGAACGGACAACGGTACTGTTCAGGTGTCGCCGAATCATGGAGGAAATGCCCTATGACCCCCGAAAGCGTTGCCAAAAGGCACGACACCCGCAACGGCGTGGAATTCGCCGTCGCGGATCTCGAGCTGGCCGAGTTCGGCCGCAAGGAGATTCGGCTGGCCGAGCACGAGATGCCCGGCTTGATGGCGCTTCGCCAGGAATACGCCGAGGTGTACCCGCTGCGCGGGGCTCGGGTGTCGGGTTCGCTGCACATGACGGTGCAGACCGCGGTGCTGATCGAGACCCTGGTCTCGCTCGGGGCGGAGGTGCGCTGGGCCTCGTGCAACATCTTCTCCACCCAGGACCACGCGGCGGCCGCGGTGGTCGTGGGCCCGCACGGCACCGTCGAGGAGCCCAAGGGCGTCCCGGTGTTCGCGTGGAAGGGTGAATCGCTCGACGAGTACTGGTGGTGCACCGAGCGGATGCTCACCTGGGACGGCGAAGGCCCGACAGTGACACCAAATATGATCCTCGACGACGGCGGGGACGCGACGATGCTGGTGCACCGCGGCGCCGAGTTCGAGGCGGCCGGCGTGGTACCCCCGGCCGAGGACGACGACCCCGACGAGTGGAAGGTGTTCCTCGGCCTGCTGCGTGAGTCGCTGAAGGCCGCGCCCGGCAAGTGGACCGCCATCGGCGAGGGCATCCGCGGGGTCACCGAGGAGACCACCACCGGCGTGCTGCGGCTCTACCAGCTGGCCGCGCAGGGCAAGCTGCTGTTCCCGGCGATCAACGTCAACGACGCGGTCACCAAGTCCAAGTTCGACAACCGCTACGGCATCCGGCACTCGCTGATCGACGGCATCAACCGCGGCACCGACGTGCTCATCGGCGGCAAGGTCGCCGTGGTCTGCGGTTACGGCGACGTCGGCAAGGGCGCTGCCGAGTCGCTGTCCGGGCAGGGCGCGCGGGTGATCGTCACCGAGATCGACCCGATCTGCGCGCTGCAGGCCGCGATGGACGGCTACCAGGTCAAGACCCTGGAGAACGCGCTCGGCGAGGCCGACATCGTGATCACCACGACGGGCAACAAGGACGTCGTGATGGCCGAGCACATGGCCCGGATGAAGCACCAGACCATCGTCGGCAACATCGGCCACTTCGACAACGAGATCGACATCGCCGGGCTGACCCGCTACCCCGGGGTCCGCCGGATCAACATCAAGCCGCAGGTCGACGAGTGGACCTTCCCGGACGGTCACTCGATCATCGTGTTGTCGGAGGGGCGGCTGCTGAACCTGGGCAACGCGACCGGGCACCCGTCGTTCGTGATGTCCAACAGCTTCTCCAATCAGGTCATCGCACAGGTGGAGCTGTTCACCAAACACGAGGAATACGACAACGAGGTTTACCGCCTGCCGAAGAAACTCGACGAAAAGGTCGCGCGGATCCACCTGCAGGCGCTCGGTGGCGAGCTGACCAAGCTCTCCAAGGAGCAGGCCGAGTACATCGACGTCGACGTCGAAGGCCCGTTCAAGCAGGACCACTACCGGTACTGAGGTCGTTCGAACGGCGGGCCCGGGTGACGACCGGGCCCGCCGGTTAATGTGGCCGCGTGGGTCGACTGGTGGTCATCGAAGGTCTGGACGGGGCGGGTAAGCGCACCGTCGCCGCGGCGCTGACGAAAGCGCTGCACGAGGAAGGCGCGAGCGTCGCAATGCTGGCGTTCCCCCGCTACGGCCGCAGCGTGCATGCCGACTTCATCCGCGAAGCGCTGCACCGCGAGCACGGTGACCTAGGCGAATCCGTGTACGGCATGGGCGTGCTCTACGCGCTCGACCGGCGTGGCGCGCTCGACGAGCTGAACGCCGCCCTGCGGGACAACGACGTGCTCCTGCTCGACAGGTACGTCGCCTCGAACGCCGCCTACGGTGCCGCGCGGCTCCATCAGGACGCGCACGGCGAGTTCGTGAAGTGGGTTCGCGAACTGGAGATCGCCCGGTTCGGGTTGCCGGTGCCCGACACCCAGATCCTGCTCCGGGTGAGCCCCGAGGTCGCCGCGGAGCGGGCCGAGCGACGCGCGCGCTCCGAAGTGGACCGTGCCCGCGACGTCTTCGAAACCGACGATGATCTGCAGGTCCGCTGCGCCGCGGTGTACGACCAGCTGGCCGCCGGGTCCTGGCTTTCGCCGTGGCGTGTGGCGGACGGGACGACGATCTTCGATGCCACCGAAACGGCTCGTGCGCTGGTCCATCCGGGCTAAGCTGACACTCTCTCGTGGACCGATCCCGGGTCGGAAGTCACGAATGGTGTCCCAAGTGCGAATATGTGGTCATGAAGGCACGTGTCTTGGTGGTCGACGACGACCCCGCGCTCGCGGAGATGCTCACCATCGTGCTGCGCGGGGAGGGGTTCGATACCGCTGTTGTCCCGGACGGTTCCCGCGCGCTGCCCGCACTGCGGGATCTCAAACCCGACCTGGTCCTGCTCGACCTGATGCTGCCCGGAATGAATGGCATCGACGTCTGCAAGGCCATCCGCGCCGAGTCCGGCGTACCGATCGTCATGCTCACCGCCAAGAGCGACACCGTGGACATCGTGCTCGGCCTCGAGTCGGGCGCCGACGACTACGTGGTCAAACCGTTCAAACCCAAGGAGCTCGTCGCCAGGGTCCGCGCGCGGCTGCGCCGGACCGAGGCCGAGCCCGCCGAATCGCTGACCATCGGCGATCTCGCCATCGACGTGCCGGGGCACGAGGTGACCAGGGAGGGCAAGGCCATCCCGCTCACCCCGCTGGAGTTCGACCTGCTCGTCGCGCTCGCCCGCAAACCGCGCCAGGTCTTCACCCGTGAGGTGCTGCTCGAGCAGGTCTGGGGTTACCGGCACGCGGCGGACACCCGGCTGGTCAACGTGCACGTCCAGCGCCTGCGTTCCAAGGTCGAGAAGGACCCGGAACATCCGGAGGTCGTGCTGACGGTGCGCGGTGTGGGGTACAAGGCCGGACCGCCGTAAGCCCGCGATGAAGCAGAAGATCCTCGCCTTCGCGTTCCGGGTGCTGCGGCTCGCCCGCCGCGCAGGCGCCTACGGCCGCGAGCGGGCGGCGGTGTTCAGCGTGTTGTGGCGCCGTTCGCTGCAGTTCAAGGTGACGGTGTCCACGCTGGCGCTGTCCTCGGCGGTGGCTTTCGTGCTGGGCATGGTGCTGCAGAACCAGATCACCACCCGGCTCACCGACACCAAACGCCAGGCCGCGATCGCGCAGACCCTGCAGGTCGTGGCCACCGCGGAGAACGAACTGGTCGGCATCAGCGACCAGGACGCGCTGCCGGACCGGCTGCAGAACGTACTGAAGAAGATCACCAGCTCGTCCTCGGACGACCAGGGAGCGGGCGCTTCGGCGGCCGGCGCGTTCGAGCCGGTGCTGACCGCGGGCGGGTCCAGCTCCACCGACTCGGCCGGGCCGATTTCCAAGGTGCCGGAAGGACTTCAGCGTTTCACCGAGGCCAACGAGGTCGCGTATCAGACGCATACGGTCGACGACGGCGGCGCCCGCACGACGTACCTGATCATCGGTGCCCCGGTCACCAGCACCGGCCGGCCGATCCAGCTGTACCTGCTGTTCCCGATGACGGCCGAGCAGAACACCGTGTCCACGGTGCAGAACACGCTGCTGGTCGGTGGTCTGGTCCTGCTGGTGCTGCTGGCCGGGATCAGCAACCTCGTCACCCGCCAGGTCGTGCGCCCGGTCCGGTCCGCCGCCGCGGCGGCCGCGCGGTTCGCCGGCGGTGAGCTGGACGAACGGTTGCCGGTGACCGGCGAGGACGACCTGTCGCGGCTTGCCGTGTCCTACAACGAAATGGCGGCCAGCATCCAGCGGCAGATCCGGCAGCTGGAGGAGTTCGGCACGCTGCAGCGACGGTTCACTTCGGACGTTTCGCACGAGCTGCGCACCCCGCTGACCACCGTGCGGATGGCGGCCGACGTGCTGCACGCCTCTCGCGAACAGTTCCCCGCCGGGCTCGCGCGGTCCACCGAGCTGCTGGTCGACGAGCTCGACCGGTTCGAGGCACTGCTCGGCGACCTGCTGGAGATCAGCAGGCTGGACGCCGGGGTCGAGGAGCTCTCCGCCGAGCTGATCGACGTCGCGCCCATCGCGCGGCGCGCCGTCGAACAGGTGCGGGTCATCGCGAACACCGCCGGCAGCGAGGTCGAACTCGAACTGCCGGACGAGGAGACCGCCGCGGAGATCGACGCGCGCCGGGTCGAGCGGATCCTGCGCAACCTGCTGGCGAACGCGGTCGACCACAGCGAGGGCAGGCCGGTGCGGTTGACCCTCGGCGCGGACGAGCACGCCATCGCAATCACGGTGCGGGACTACGGGGTCGGGCTGCGCCCCGGCGAGGCCGACCTGGTGTTCAACCGCTTCTGGCGCGCGGACCCGTCGCGGAACAGGCGTACCGGTGGTACCGGTCTCGGGCTGGCCATCAGCCACGAGGACGCACGGCTGCACGGCGGGCAGCTCGAAGCTTGGGGCGCGCCCGGATACGGTGCGAGCTTCCGGCTTACGCTGCCGCGGCGCCAGGGCGTGCCGTTCGAGGAGAGCCCGCTGCCGCTGGCGCCCCCGGACGGGGCCGCCGTCAACGGGCAGGCGAGCATCGGCTCGGGCGCGGACTACAGCGGCGTCATCGTGACCGGGCTGTACAGGGAGGACGTCTGATGAGGGGCGCGCGGCTGTTTGCGGCGCTGGCCGGAGCGGTGCTCGTGGCCGGTTGCGCGGCCGTGCCGGAGGAGTCGCAGCCCGTCGCCGTGCAGCAGCAGGAACTGGGCCAGATCTCCAACCCGGATGTGCAGCAGCCTGCCCGCGACCTCGATCCGCTGACGGTCGCGCGTGACTTCGTCCGCGCCAGCGCCCAGCCCATCAGCAACAACGCCGCCGCCCGCACTTATCTCGACGACACCGCGGCGAAGGCCTGGCAGCCGGGCAAGGTCGAGAACGTGATCGACGACCAGTTCAACACGGTGTATGGCTCGGGCGGGGATCTGCCGGCGAACCCGAACGAAGTGGTCGTCGTGGTGCGCGGGACCAACCTCGGCACACTGAACGCGGACTCTTCGTTTCTGCCGTCCCGCAATCCGTACGAGCTCAGGTTGCTGGTGCGCAAGCAGGCCGACGGGCAGTGGCGGATCAACAACCCGCCCGCGAACATCGTGATGCCCTACAGCGATTTCACCGCCAACTACGTGCGGGTGCCGGTGTACTTCTTCGCGCAGGACTCGAACACCACGGTGCCCGATCTCCGTTATGTGGCAGGGAAACCACAGACGGGGCTGCCCGCGCGCGTGGTTTCGTTGCTGCTGTCCGGCCCGTCGGACCAGCTGGTCGGCGCGGTGCGGAGTCCACTGCCCGACGGCGCGGGCATCGAAGGGAACGTGACCACCACGCCGGACGGGGCCCTGCAGGTTCCGTTGACCGGGGTCGGCGATCAGACGCCGGAGGTCAAGAAGCTGATCGCGGCGCAGATCGTGCTGTCCCTGCAGGCGGTTACGACGAACCGGGTCCGGCTGCTCTCCGACGGTGCGCCGTTGGTCGACGGGCACGAGGACTGGCTGTTCACCGACGTGCCGTCGTATTCGTCGCAGGCTTCACCCGGCGCGGATCTGCCCGGTTTGATGGCGGTCAACGGGCGGATCCGCTCGCTGGCCGATGGCGCGGCGATCCCCGGGCCCGCCGGCCAGGGTGTGTACCAGGTGGTCAGCGCGGCACAGTCGATCGACGGCAGGCAGCTGGCGATCGTGGAGAACGCCAACGGCAGGCAGCAGTTGCGCATCGGCTCGTACGGGGGCGCGGCACAGCAGGTGAACCTGTTCGGCGGCACCCTCACCAGACCGACGTGGCGCCCGACCGCGACAGCCGACGGTACGGCGGGCGAGGTCTGGACCGTCGTGGACGGGCAGGCCGTGGTGCGGGTGTTGCGGACCTCCGACGGCGGGTGGACCGGGCAGGCGGTCAACGCCGAAGAAGTGCTCGCAGTCGGGCCGATCAGCGCACTGCGGCTCTCGCGGGACGGTGCCAGGGCGGCGATGGTCGTCAACGGGCAGTTGCTGGTGGCTTCCGTGGTGCGCACACAGGATTCGGTGACCCTGCGCGGGCCGCGGATCCTGCAGATGGGTTCGCTGACCGGTGTCGTGGATGTGGACTGGTTGAGCCAGGACAGCCTGGTGGCGGTCACGTCGATGCCTTCGCAGCCGGTGGTGAAGGTGCCGATCGACGGGCTGCGGATGGACACCTTCAACAGCTCGAACCTGACTCCGCCGGTCTACGCGATCACCGCCGCGCCCGGACGCCCGATCGTCGTCGCCGATGTCGGCGGGCTGTGGACGGCGTCGGATGTCGGCGAGGTCTGGCGGCCGCATCCGTACTCGCTGGGCTCGCACGTGACGCCGTTTTACCCGGGCTGAGCCGCGGATCGGCGAAAACTGTCGGTGGGTGCCGGCATACTGACGGATCGTGAACGTGGGGGAGCGAATTCTCGATCTCGTGTTGCCGTCTGCCTGTGCGGGCTGCGGTGCACACGGCGCTGCTTGCTGTGCGGACTGTCTCGCGGAGTTCGCGCGCCCGGCGCCGGTGGCTCGCGGTCCGACGGTTGCCGCCGTGCCGGTGCACACGCTCGCCCGCTACCAGGGCACGGCGCGGAAGCTCGTGCTGGCCTACAAGGAACGCGGCAGGCGTGATCTCGCCGCAGGGCTCGGCGGTGCGCTCGGTGCCGTGGTGCCGGATCTGCCGGCGGCGAGGCCGGACGCGAACGGTGTCTGGTGGCTCGTGCCTGCCCCGTCCCGCCGGGCCGCATCGCGTGCTCGGGGAGGTCCGCATCTGCTGCGCCTGGCGCGGGCATGCGCCCTGCGGTTGGCGGCGGATGGCCATTCCGTCGCCGTCGCACCGGCGCTGCGGCTCGCTCGCGGCGCCCGGGACGCGGTTGGTCTGGACCATGCGGCCCGCGTCGCGAACCTCGCCGGCCGGCTGTGCCTGGATCCGCGTGGCCTCCCGCCGCGAGGCGCGCCGGTCGTGCTGCTCGACGATGTGATCACTACCGGCGCGACGCTCGCGGCCTGCGTTCGCGCCCTGACGGAAGGGGGATTCGAGGTGACCGCGGGGTTGACGCTGACGGCCGCCGGGTGAGGCTGTCGCAGATGGGCCGGCGCGATTGTGTCGCGGCAGCAACGGACGCGCGTGGCCGCGCTGTGTGCGCCCGCCTCCGCCCCGATCGCGCAGTGTTCAACGGGCACCACGGCGCGGTTCCCGTTGAGGGCGCTGGGGATCGGTTCGGTGGCGGGGTGTGGACGAGGCGCGTTTCCCTCGCCGCCGCTGTCTCACTTACCGGACAACCGATCGAAGGTCCTTACCGGTTCCCAAGAGCCACAACGACCTCACCACTCGCAGGTGACGCCACCGTTTGCCGGCCGCGACCCGGCCACGCACGCATCGGCGGGGCGAGCGGCAGACCGTTGACGTTCACCCACACAGGTGTACCTGGCGGGAACGTGAGCGGCGCCGGGGCCGTTGTCCGGACATGGAGCCGTCCAAGGAGCCGGGGCCATCGGCGCAAGGGGCCACTGGGGTGGAGCCGCGCTCGCGGGCCGCTGTCACGCAGCGCCTCCGACGCCGGGAAACCTTGTGGTGTCAAGGTGAAAACCGCCTCCGGACGATGCTCCGAACGGGGTCCGGCGCCCGCTCTCGGCGGGCTGCGCGGACGCGCTCGGTGACTGTTTCCCGTTCTGTGATATCCCCCGGCTCGGGGGGTTTTGTGATGCGCGTTACCGGGCTAACGTGCACCGCAATAGCCGTTCCGTACGGCAGGGAGGTGAACAGCCGATGACCCTGGTACCGGCGGACAGCTGAACTCTCCCCGTCGGTGCCCAGCGAATTCCGAAGAGCTCGAACTCATCCAGGAGTGAGGGAGGTCGTGTATGGACATCGTCGTTAAAGGTCGCAACGTGGAGGTGCCCGAGCACTACCGGGAGCATGTGAGCGTCAAGCTCGCGCGACTGGAACGCTACGACAGGAAAGTCTTCCGTTACGACGTGGAGCTCTTCCACGAACCCAACCGCAGGCAGTCCAAGAGCTGCCAGCGCGTGGAGATCACCGGCAAGGGCAAGGGCCCCGCGGTCCGTGCCGAAGCGTGTGCCGGCGACTTCTACGCCGCGCTCGACGCCGCGGTGAGCAAGCTTGAGAACCGGCTGCGCCGGTCTGCCGATCGCCGCCGGGTGCACTACGGGCGGCGCTGCCCGGAATCGGTCGCCGAGGCGACCTCTCCGATGCCGGCGGTCACGTCGGCGAACGGGATGCCCGCGACGAGCACGGCGGTGCTCGAGGCGCCCGCCCCCGTCGAGACCGAGATCGCCGAAGGCGCCGAGCTCGACCTCCCCACGCAGCGCTGGGAAGACGAGGCCCTGGGCCACCAGCCCGGCCGCGTCGCGCGCGAGAAGCGCCACTCAGCCGATCCGATGACGGTCGACCAGGCCCTCTACCAGATGGAACTGGTCGGACACGACTTCTACCTTTTCAACGACGCCGAGGCGGGCCTGCCTAGCGTCGTCTACCGGAGGAGGGGCTTCGACTACGGCGTGATCAGGCTCGGCTGAACGCCGCGACGACCCGCCGGACGGCCCGCACGCGAGGAGCGCGTGCGGGCCGTTCCGCGTTCCATCGGCGCCGTGCGTGCACGTCGGGACCGTCCTTCCCTACGATGGAGGCGGCGCACGGTCCGCCCGGGACACGCCCGGGCGCATTTTCCAAGACAGCTAGTGAGGTCGACCGGATGGTTCTCAACCGCCTGCTGCGCGCGGGCGAGGGCAAGATGCTCAAGCGGCTGCGCAACATCGCCGACCACATCAACACCCTCGAAGACGAGGTGAAGGACCTCTCCGACGCCGAGCTGCAGGCCAAGACCGACGAGTTCCGCAAGCGGCACGAGGACGGCGAGTCGCTCGACGAGCTGCTGCCGGAGGCCTTCTCGGTCGCCAGGGAGGCCGCTTGGCGGGTGCTCGGGCAGCGGCACTTCGACGTCCAGCTGATGGGCGGCGCCGCGCTGCACCTCGGTCAGGTCGCCGAGATGAAGACCGGTGAAGGCAAGACGCTGACCTCCGTGCTGCCCGCGTACCTCAATGCCATCTCCGGCAAGGGCGTGCACCTGGTCACCACGAACGACTACCTCGCCAAACGTGACGCGGAGTGGATGGGCCGGGTGCACCGGTTCCTCGGCCTGAAGGTCGGCGCGATCCTGTCCGAGCTGCCGCCGGACCAGCGCCGCGAGGCCTACAACGCCGACATCACCTACGGCACGAACAACGAGTTCGGCTTCGACTACCTGCGCGACAACATGGCGTGGACGCTGGACGACTGCGTGCAGCGCGGGCACAACTTCGCCATCGTCGACGAGGTCGACTCGATCCTGATCGACGAGGCACGCACGCCGTTGATCATCTCGGGCCCTGCCGAGCAGTCGGCCCGCTGGTACGTCGAGTTCGCGCGCCTGTCCCCGATGATGAAGAAGGACGTGCACTACGAGGTCGACGAGCGCAAGCGCACCGTCGGCGTCACCGAGAAGGGCGTCGCGCTCGTCGAGGACCAGCTCGGCATCGAGAACCTCTACGAAGCGGCGAACACCCCGCTGGTCGGCTACCTGAACAACGCGCTGAAGGCCAAGGAGCTGTACAAGCGCGACAAGGACTACATCGTCCGTAACGGCGAAGTGGTGATCGTCGACGAGTTCACCGGCCGCATCCTGCACGGCCGCCGCTACAACGAGGGCATGCACCAGGCGATCGAGGCCAAGGAAGGCGTCGAGATCAAGGCCGAGAACCAGACGCTGGCCACGATCACGCTGCAGAACTACTTCCGCCTGTACAACAAGCTGGCCGGGATGACCGGTACGGCCGAGACCGAGGCGGCGGAGTTCCACCAGACCTACAAGCTGGGTGTGGTGCCGATCCCGACGAACCGGCCGATGGTCCGCAAGGACGAGACGGACCTGATCTACAAGACCGAGCCCGCGAAGTTCGAGGCACTGGCCGACGACATCCAGGAGCGCAACGAGGCCGGGCAGCCGGTGCTGGTCGGTACCACCAGCGTCGAGAAGTCCGAGTACCTCTCGAAGCTGCTGGTCAAGCGCGGGGTTCCGCACGAGGTGCTGAACGCGAAGTACCACGACCGTGAAGCGCTGATCATCGCGCGCGCGGGCCGCAAGGGCCAGGTCACGGTCGCCACCAACATGGCGGGCCGTGGTACGGACGTCGTGCTGGGCGGCAACCCGGACATCATCGCCGACGAGGTGCTGCGCGAGCGCGGCCTGGACCCGGTGGAGCACTCCGAGGCCTACGAGACGGCGTGGCCGAAGGTGCTCGAAGAGGTCAAGGCCGAAGCGAAGGCCGAGGCCGAGGAGGTCAAGGAAGCCGGCGGGCTGTACGTGCTGGGCACCGAGCGGCACGAGTCGCGCCGGATCGACAACCAGCTGCGTGGCCGATCCGGCCGTCAGGGTGACCCCGGCGAGTCGCGGTTCTACCTGTCGTTGGGCGACGAGCTGATGCGGCGCTTCAACGCGGCGATGGTCGAGCGGGTCATGACCACCATGCGGCTGCCCGACGACCAGCCGATCGACCACAAGATGGTGTCGCGCGCGATCAAGAGCGCGCAGACCCAGGTCGAGCAGCAGAACATGGAGATCCGCAAGAACGTCCTCAAGTACGACGAGGTCATGAACCTGCAGCGCAAGGTGATCTACGCCGAGCGCCGCCGGGTGCTGGAGGGCGAGGACCTCAGCGAGCAGATGCGGAACATGCTCTCCGACGTCGTCACCGCGTATGTGCAGGGCGCGACCGAGGACGGCTATGCCGAGGACTGGGACCACGAGAAGCTGTGGACGGCCCTCAAGCAGCTGTACCCGGTGAAGATCACCTGGGAGGAACTCACCGAGGAGGAGGACGACCTCAGCTCGGACTTCCTGCTCAGCGCCCTCCTGGAGGACGCCGAGGCCGCGTACGCGCAGCGTGAAGCGGATATCGACGCCAAGGTCGGCGAAGGCGCGATGCGGCAGCTGGAGCGCCAGGTGCTGCTGTCGGTGCTGGACCGCAAGTGGCGTGAGCACCTCTACGAGATGGACTACCTCAAGGAGGGCATCGGGCTACGGGCGATGGCCCAGCGCGACCCGCTGATCGAGTACCAGCGCGAGGGCTTCGACATGTTCAACGCGATGCTGGAGTCGTTGAAGGAGGAGGCCGTCGGATTCCTGTTCAACCTGCAGGTCGAGCAGGCCGAGCCGCAGCAGCAGGCCGCCGAGCCCGCCGCCGCGGTGCCCACCGCGGGCCGGCATTCGCAGCAGGCGCCGCCGCAGCCGCCGGCGCGCGAGGAGCCCAGGGAAAGCGTGCCGTCCGCCTTGCGTGGCAAGGGCCTCGGCAACGGTGACGGCGCCGGGCCGAACGGGCTGACCTACTCCGGCCCGGCCGAGCAGGGCGGGGTGCAGAGGCGTGGCACCGCGGCCGCGAAGGCGGGGGCGAAGGAGGCCACCGGCAGCCAGAGCGGTTCTCGCCGCGAGCGCCGTGCGGCCGCCCGCGAGCAGGCGAAGAAGACGAAGAAGGGCGGCCGCTGACGGCTTCCCGGCGGGACGGGGTGGCTTCGCTTCGGCGAGGCCACCCCGGCTGCTTTTCAGCCCCGGTTGCGTGCGGGCAGCACGAGGTCGAAGTAGGTGCACCGCCAGCCGGGCTCGCCGAGTTCGAAGCGCGCCATCAGGCCGAATGTGCGGGAAGCCGCCCCCGCGGCGCCGGATACCTCGTACGCGTCCGGGCCGACCGGTGAGATCCGCACTCTGTTGAGGGCGAACCGGACGCCCTTGAGCTGGTTCGACACCGTCAGCCGACGGTAGAGCCGCGGATGCACCAGCCCCTGCAACTGCGACACCGGACGCCGGCCGGTGTGCGCCTCCAGGATCGCTTTCAGCACCGCGCGAACGTGCCCGGCGGTGAGCTCCCCGGGGCCGGGTGGCACCAGGGACAAGGAATCCTGCGCCGGCATCAGGTCCAGCACGAGCTGGCCGCCGATCTCGGTGAAGCGGTGCAGATCCCGCAAGGGTTCGTAGCCCCGCAGTGGTTTCAGGGCCGCAGTGGACAGCAAAACGTTCCCCCAGTGTGTTTCCGGACTATCGCCGGGAAGAGGGGCGAACCGGCCGGATTCGGGCGAACAGCCCCCGAACTGGTGAAACGGTATGGTCGCCCGATGTTCCGAGGGCTGATCGTGGACTACGCCGGGGTGCTCACGGATCCCGACGCCGGCGACCTGTACGCGGCTATCGACGGGCTACGCGAGCGCGGCGTGCGTACGGCGCTGCTGTCGAACGCGGCCGGTGGCGGCTCTGCGAAGGCGAGGTTGTCCGCCTTCTTCGACGCGCTCGTCTTCTCTGGCGAAGTCGGCTTCGCGAAGCCCTCCGCGCAGGTCTACCTGATCACCGCGGAGCGCCTCGGGTTGTCCGCCGACAGCTGTGTGTTCGTCGACGACTCGCGCGGCAACGTCGCGGGCGCGGTGGCCGCCGGGATGGCCGGGGTGCACCACACGTCCGTGGAGTCCACGCTCACCGAGCTCAGCGCGTTGTTCCCCGCCTGACGAGCTCGAAGCACAGCACCGCCGCGGCGGCGGAGACGTTGAGCGATTCCACCTCGCCGGGCATCGGGATGGACACCCAGCCGGCCAGGTACTCGGCGACGTCAGGTGAGACCCCGGCCGTCTCGCCGCCCAGCACGAACGCCGCGCGCTCCGGCAACTCGGCGCCGAAAAGCTGTTCGCCGCCGGACGCGCCGAGGCCGTAGACGCCGTACCCGGCGTCGCTGAGCAGGCCTGCCGCTTCGGCGGCCGTCGCGCAGCGCAGGACGGGCGCACGGAACGCCACCCCGGCCGAAGCCTTCACCACCATCGGATCCAGCGCCGCCACACCCCGCCGCGGCACGACGATGCCGTCGATCCCGGCGGCGGTCGCGGTGCGCAGGATCATGCCCACGTTCGCCGGGGTGGTGATGCCGTCCAGCACCAGGACCCGGGGCGGCAGCGGCGCCGAGGACAGCGCCGCGGTGAGCGGCCGCATCCGGGGCGCGACCACGTCGGCCAGCACACCCTGGTCCTGTTTTCCGTTGCCCGCCAACACTTTCACCCGGTGCGCGCTGGCGCGCTGCACCTGCACCCCGGCGGCCTTCGCGGCGCGCTGGATCTCGGCGGCGCCCGGCCCGCGCGCGGTGTCGGCGAGGATCACCTTGTCGACACGCAGGTCCGGGTCGTCCAGCGCCTCCAGCACCGGCTTGCGGCCGTAAACGGTCAGGAAGCGGTCTTTGGGGGACACCGTGGTGTTGCTTTCGTGCACGGGCCTAGTACACCAGGGTGTGCCAGTGGCCGGCCGCTTCCCCACCGCCACCCTCAACGGAGACGCATTCGCGCCGCTAGATTGGCTGCTATGCCCGACCGTCTTTCCGCCTTGGACGCCTCCTTCCTGTACCTGGAGGACGCCACGACGCCCATGCACGTCGGCGGTGTCGCGGTGTTCGAGCGGCCGCGCGAGGGCTTCGACTACGAACAGATCCTCTGCCTGGTTTCGCAGCGTCTCGGCTACCTGCCCCGGTATCGCCAGCGGGTGCTGAACGTGCCGGGGCATCTGGCCCGGCCGGTGTGGGTGGACGACGTCGACTTCGACCTGAATTACCACGTCCGCCGCTCCGCGCTGCCCGGCCCCGGCACCGACGAGCAGCTGTTCGACCTGGTCGCGCGCCTGATGGCCCGGCCGATGGACCACGAGCGCCCGCTGTGGGAGGCCTACTTCGTGGAGGGGCTGGCGCACGATCGGGTGGCGCTGGTGACCAAGACCCACCAGGCCGTCGTCGACGGCATCGGCACCGTGGAGCTGGGCCAGCTCATCCTCGACGCGACGCCGCAGATCTGCGAGCCCTACGAGGACACCTGGAACGCGCGCCGGCCCCCGTCGACGAGCCAGCTCGTCCTCGACGCGATCAGCGAAACCGTGCAGCAACCGGGTGCGCTGGTGGAGAACATGCGCGCGGTGCTCGGCGACGCGGCGGCGACCGCGGACAAGGTGGCCGACACGGTCGGCGGGGTCGTCTCGGCGTTGCGCACCATCGTCAAACCGGCCCCGGCAGGCCCGCTGAACACGCACGTGTCGGGCGGGCGGGTGTTCGCGGTGGTCCGCACCCTGCTGGAGGACTACCGCAAGATCCGGGCCGAACAGGGCGGCACGGTGAACGACATCGTGCTGGCCGCGATCACCGGTGCGCTGCGGGAATGGCTGCTCTCCCGCGGCGCCGGGGTGCAACCGGACACCACCATCCGCGCGCTGGTGCCGATGGCGGTACTGGAACCGGACACCTTCGAGTTCTCCGCCGCGGGACTGGTGAACAACCAGGTGGAGGCGAACCTGGTCGATCTGCCGGTCGGAGAGCCGAACCCGACGCTGCGGCTGCAGCACATCAGCCACACTATGCGCGCGCACACCGACTCCAGCCGCTCGGTGGCGGCGCGTGCCATGCTGAAGGTCGGCGGGTTCGCGCCGGCCACGATGCATTCGCTGGCCGCGCGGGCCGCCGGGTCGTTCTCCGGGCGCATCTTCAACCTGGTGATCACGAACTCGCCGGGGCCGCAGGTGCCGCTGTACGCGGGGCAGGCGAGGATGACGGAGATGTACCCGGTGATCCCGCTGGCGCGCAACCAGGCGCTGGCCATCGGGGTCACGTCGTACCACGGGAATGTCTACTTCGGACTGAACGGGGACCGCAAGGCGGTGTCCGACGTCGGCAATCTCGCCGGCATGGTCTCCGAAGCGCTGGAAGAACTGAAGGGTGCGCACTGGTGAGGGTTTATCTGCCTGCGACGATCGACCTGCTGCGGAAGCTGGTCTCCGACGGCAAGCTGCAACCGGTCGGCGGTACGGGGTTCGCGCTCACCCCGGCGCTGCGGGAGTCGTACGTCAGCGGTGACACCGAGGAGCTGGAGTACGCCGCGCTCATCGACGCCGCGCGGGCGTCGCTGCGGTTGATCGGCGCCGACGAGAAGGAACGCCCGCGCCGGGTGGTGATCTCGGTGGACACTGAAAACGCCACGGTCCGCTCGGATCTGGACGCGGCCGTGGTGAAGCTGTCCGGGCCGATCGTGCTGGACGACGTGGCGGCGGTGCACGTCGACACGGAGGACGCGGAGGAGTCCGTCCGCGCCGCCGCCGAGGTCATCGACGCCGCCGATCTGGGTGACCTCGACGCGGAGTTCACCCTCGGCGAAGCCGAGGACCACGAACTGGCCTGGTATGCGCCGCAGGAGCTGCCCTTCCTGCTTGAGCTGCTCTAGCTTGGGTAGACAGGCCACAAGCCCGTCGCCAAGGGAGGTAGCTCGATGGATGCCGTCACCACCGTGCCAACACCGCGGAACGAGCCGGTGCGGGGGTACGCGCCGGGCAGTCCGGAACGCGAGTCCCTGCAACGGCGGCTGGCCGAGCTGGCGGGAGCCAAG
This sequence comes from Amycolatopsis sp., assembly GCF_035546795.1. Lineage (GTDB taxonomy): Bacteria > Actinomycetota > Actinomycetes > Mycobacteriales > Pseudonocardiaceae > Amycolatopsis_E. The sequence continues at coordinate 19,154 of NZ_DASZWC010000026.1, read as the reverse complement.
CACGACCTGCCGCAGACCATCGGCGGCCGGAAACGCCTCGGTGGCGGGGCCGCGTTCGACGTGGTGGCGCCGCACGACCACGGGCACGTGCTCGGGGTATCGGCGCAGGCCACGCACGAGGACGTGGCGGACGCGACGCAAGCCGCGAAGCAGGCCGCGCCCGCCTGGCGTGAGCTGCCGTTCGACGAGCGCGCGGCGATCTTCCTGCGCGCCGCGGACCTGATCGCCGGCCCGTACCGGGACACGCTCAACGCGGCCACCATGCTCGGCCAGTCGAAATCCGTGCAGCAGGCCGAGATCGACGCCGCCTGCGAGCTGATCGACTTCCTGCGCTTCAACGTGCACTACGCCCGGCGGATACTCGCCGAGCAGCCGAACTCCGTGCCGGGCGCGTGGAACAGGATGGAGTACCGGCCGCTGGACGGGTTCGTCGTGGCGATCACCCCGTTCAACTTCACCGCGATAGCGGGAAACCTGCCGACCTCCCCGGCGATCATGGGCAATACGGTCGTGTGGAAACCGACGCCGACGCAGCAGCTCGCGGCGCAGTTCACCATGCAGGCGCTGGAAGAAGCCGGCCTGCCGCCAGGCGTGATCAACCTGGTGACCGGCGACGGACAGGCGGTCAGCGAGGTCGCGCTGGCCGATCCGGGATTCGCCGGGCTGCATTTCACCGGCTCCACAGCCACGTTCAAGTTCCTGTGGCGGACGATCGCGGAGAACCTGGACCACTACCGCAGCTACCCGCGCATCGTCGGCGAAACGGGCGGCAAGGACTTCGTGGTCGCGCATTCCTCGGCGAACCGGGAAAAGCTCGCCGCCGCGCTGGTGCGCGGGGCGTTCGAATACCAGGGCCAGAAATGCTCGGCGGCGTCACGCGCCTACGTGCCGCGTTCGTTGTGGGACGGCGGTTTCCGTGACGAGCTGGCCGACCTGACCCGCACCGTGAAGTACGGGGACGTCTCGGACTTCTCGGTGTTCGGCGGTGCGGTGATCGATGCGCGGGCGTTCGCCAGGCACGACCGGCTACTGTCCGGTGTGGACAGTGATTCCGCGCTGGATACGTTGGTGGGCGGGCATTGCGACGATGCCATCGGGTATTTTGTGGAGCCGACGGTGCTCGTGTCGGACAATCCGCGGCACGAGGTCTTCTCGACCGAGTACTTCGGCCCGATCCTGGCCGTGCACGTCTACGACGATGGTGAGTACGAGCGCATCCTGGAAACCGTCGACAGCACGGCCCCGTACGCGCTGACCGGCGCGGTCTTCGCCGACGACCGGCAGGCCGTGCAGCAGGCGCACCGCGCGCTGCGGTTCACGGCGGGGAACTTCTACGTCAACGACAAGCCGACCGGATCGGTCGTCGGGCAGCAGCCCTTCGGCGGATCGCGGGCTTCGGGCACGAACGACAAGGCGGGCTCGATGTTCAACCTGATCCGCTGGGCCAGCCCGCGCTCGATCAAGGAAACCTTCGACGCGCCAACGGAAATCGGCTACCCGCACATGGGCTGAAACCGCGTGCCGGCGCCCGGGCACCGGCACGCGGTGGCGATCAGCCGGGGAGCTTCAGTTCGCCGACCTGGTCCGCGGGCGGCGCCTGCACGTCCACCGTCGTGGTGCCCCAGTCGCTGTACTTCATGGTCACCGTGGAGGCACCGGATCCGGGCACTCCGGCCGCCTTCATCTGTTCGGTCATGTCCTCCGTGACCTGCACCGGCAGCAGGCCCGCGTTCAACCACAACTGGGCCGGGTGGTCTTGACCTTGTCCTTGAGCTGGTCCAGTGTCGCCTGCGGGATCCCGGTGCCGGACAGCTTGGCCGTCATCTTCGCGAGGTCGAGGTCGATCCAGTAGTGCGTGACCGGCTGCCCGTCGAGCGTGGTCTGCTCGCTTCGGGCGATGGTGCCCGCCTGCTGGATCTGCCGCAGGTACTGGGACAGGTCGTTCTGCTGGGCCTCCGCCGCGCCCATCTGCTTGCCGAGCGGGCTGTCCGGGTCGACCTTGCCCCAGGGCTTACCGCCGGTGATCCGCGCCCGCACCTGCTCGGGCAGCTGGACGTAGATGACCCTGTCCACGTAGCGCAGCTCTTCGTCGATCGTGCTGACGTGCATGGTTATCTGCATCGCTGTGTTGTCGCCGTCGAAGCGGCCGGCGCCCTGGGCGTTGATGTCCATGCCCGCCATCGAGGACTGCATGGTGAACTTCGCGGACTTCGCCTGCTCGGTGCCGTTCGTGGCCGCGCGGACCAGTTCCTGCGCGTTGCCGAACAGCTGCGGGTCGGCGCTCGGCGTGCCGCAGCCGCTGTGCGCCCCGCAGCCGCTGAGCGCGATCACCAGCTAGGCCGCGCCCATGGCGAGAGCCGTTTTCTTCGTCGAGAAGCCCCTGTCCGGCGATTTGTGATTGGGGTTCATGTTTCCAGACCGGCGCGGGACGTCAGCAACCGCCGCAGCGATTGCAGACGTTTGTTTTCCCCTACTTCGTCGAGCATGCAGTCAGGATCTTCCGGTGCGCCGAGATGTCCGCAACCGGGCGGGCATTCCTCGGCCGCTTCGGCGAATTCGGCGAACGCGGACACGATGTCGTCGGCCGTGATGTGCGCGAGCCCGAACGAACGCACGCCGGGGGTGTCGATCACCCAGCCGCCGTCGGGCAGCGGCAGGGCGATCGCCGCGACGGAGGTATGCCGGCCCTTGCCGACCGCGCTGACTTCGCCGGTGGCCAGCGCCGCATCCGGCAGGAGACGGTTCACCAGGGTGGACTTGCCCACCCCGGAATGGCCGACCAGCGCCGAAACCCGGCCGTGCAAGGTGTCGGCGAGCGGCAGCGAGTCCTCGTCGAACCGGGTCACCAGCGTCGGCACGTCGAGGTCGGCGTACCGCTCGATCAGTTCGTCGGGGGAGGCGAGGTCGGATTTCGTCAGGCAGAGCACCGGGCGGAGGCCACCGGCGAAACAGGCGACCAGGCACCGGTCGATGAATCCCGTGCGCGGCGGCGGATCGGCCAGTGCCGTGACGATCAGCAGCTGCTCGGCGTTGGCCACCACGATCCGCTCGTACGGGTCGGTGTCGTCGGCCGTGCGGCGCAGCACGCTGGTGCGCTCCTCGACCCGGACGATGCGCGCCAGGGTGTCCGGCTTTCCGCTCACGTCACCGACCAGGCCCACCCGATCACCCACGACGACCGGGGTCCGGCCCAGCTCACGGGCCCGCATCGCGGTGACGACCCGGCTCGGATCGTCCTCCACCGCGCAGGTCCACCGACCACGGTCGACCACGGTGACCAGCGCGCGCACGGCGTCAGTGTGTTCCGGGCGGCGCTTGCTTCTGGGGCGGGTGCCACGCCCGGGGCGCACCCGGACATCGCTTTCGTCGAGCTTGCGCCAGTCCCTGCCTGCCAAACCGCGCTCCTTCTGGTCAGTATGTCCGCCACGATGATCCCGCATTTGTGCCACGATGGGTTCCCGAGCACCTGCGAAAAGGAGATGGGCGGATGTGCGGCCGCTACTCGGCGACGAAAAATCCCGCGGCCCTGGTCCAGGAGTTCGACGCCGTGGACGAGACCGGCGGGCAGGCTCGTGAGAACGATTACAACGTCGCGCCGACCAAGAACGTGGTCACCGTGGTGCAGCGGCATCCCCGTGACGCCGAGGGCACCGTGCTGGACGAGGAGCCCGCGGTGCGGAGCCTGCGCGTGATGCGCTGGGGCCTGGTCCCGTTCTGGGCGAAGGACCCCTCGGTCGGCAACCGGATGATCAACACCCGGGCCGAGACGGCGACGGAGAAGCCCGCGTTCAAGCGCGCGCTCGCCAAGCGGCGCTGCCTGGTGCCCGCCGACGGCTGGTACGAATGGCGCCGCGCCGGCAAGCAGAAGGAACCGTTCTTCATGACCGGCGAGGACCTCGCGTTCGCCGGGATCTGGGAGAGCTGGCGCGACAAGAAGAACGAGGACGCCGAGCCGTTGATCACGTTCTCGATCATCACCACCGAGGCGATCGGCAGGCTCACCGACATCCACGACCGGATGCCGCTGCTGATGACCAAGGACCGCTGGAACGCCTGGCTGGACCCGGACCGCGACGAGGTCGGCGAGCTGCTCACCCCGCCGCGCGATCTGGTGGACACGCTGGAACTGCGGCCGGTGTCGGACAAGGTGAACAACGTCCGCAACAACGGCGCGGAACTCGTCGAGCGCGTCGAGGCCGGCCAGGCCGACCTCGACGAGGCCCTGTTCGAACTGCCGAAATGACCCGGATCGAGATCCCGACCCCGCACGGACCGGCACGCGCGGAGCTGCATTGCGCGGAGGAAGGCTCCGCCGTGGTGCTGCTGGGGCACGGCGCCGGCGGCGGCATCGGGGCCAAGGATCTGGTGGCTGTCACGCGCGCCGCGCAGGCTGTCGGCGCGCACGTCGCGCTGGTAGAGCAGCCGTACCGCGTCGCGGGCCGGCGCGCCCCCGCTCCGGCGAAGCAGCTCGACGCCGCGTGGCTGGCGGTGGCCGAGGATCTGACAAAGCGGTTCGATGGGTTGCCGCTGGTGTTCGGCGGGCGCTCGTCCGGCGCGCGCGTGGCCTGCCGGACGGCCGCGGAGGGGCAGGCCGCCGCTGTGCTGTGCCTGGCTTTCCCCGAGCATCCGCCGGGAAAGCCGGAGAAGACGCGGCAGCCGGAGTTGGACGCGGTCACCGTGCCGACGCTCGTCGTGCAGGGCGAGTCGGACCCGTTCGGGCGCCCCGCCGCGGGGCCGCATCACGAGGTGGTGGTCATCGCGGGGACGCACGCGCTGGACAAGGATCTCGAAGGCCTGTCCCGTGCTGTATCGGAGTGGCTTTCGCGGGTGTTGCGCCCGCTCAGCTGACCGCGATCGGCGCGACGGTCGCGGAGGTCAGCTTGATCAGGTCCACCGGCGCCAGTTCCATCTCCAGGCCGCGCCGCCCGCCCGAGCAGAAGATCGTGTCGAACTCCTGGGCCGAAGCGTCGATCACCAGCGGCAGCCGGCTGCGCTGGCCGAGCGGGGAAATACCGCCCAGCACGTACCCCGTCGCGCGCTGCGCCGCGGCCGCTTCGGCCATCTTCGCGCGCTTCCCGCCGACAGCGGCGGCCAGCGCCTTGAGGTCGAGCGAGCCGGTGACCGGCACCACCCCGACTGTCAGCCTGCCGTCGACGTCAGCGATCAGCGTCTTGAACACCCGCGCCGGCTCGACGCCGAGCGCCTCGGCGGCTTCGAGCCCGTACGACTCGTGCTTCGGATCGTGCTCGTAGGTGTGGAGCGTGTGCGCGATCTTCTGCTTCGCGAGCGTTGCTGTCGCCGGGGTTCCCTTGCCTGCCACAGGACCAGACCATATGCCGGGATGCGGAAATCGCGGGAATGCCCCCGGCCGTGTGGTCGTTATGTCGTACGTGATGACGAAACTTGCTCATCCCGTTGACCGGATCGAGGTCTTCTCGCGTCCCGGTCAGCCTGCCGTGCCCGGCCAGGTCAATGGCTCCCGCGTATCCTCGAAGGCGTCCTACGCGTACGGGGAAGGGAAAGGTTTGCCGAGCACGCCGAACAACGAGACATCGAGCTCCGACCAGGAGCGTCCCGAGGAGCGCGCCGAGCGTTTCGAGCGGGACGCGATGCCGTTGCTGGACCAGCTGTACTCGGCCGCCATGCGGATGACCCGCAACCCTGCCGACGCCGAGGACCTGGTGCAGGAGACATATCTCAAGGCTTATGGGGCGTTCAACTCCTTCAAGGAGGGCACGAACCTCAAGGCCTGGATGTACCGCATCCTGACCAACACCTACATCAACGGCTACCGCAAGCGCCAGCGTCAGCCGGTGCAGCAGCCCACCGAGGAGATTTCCGACTGGCAGATCGCCCAGGCGGAGAGTCACACCTCCAGTGGCCTGCGGTCGGCCGAGGTGGAGGCGATGGACCGTCTGCCGGACAGCGACGTCAAGGCGGCGCTTCAGCAGCTGCCCGAGGAGTTCCGGCTCGCGGTGTACCTTGCCGACGTCGAGGGATTCGCCTACAAGGAAATCGCCGAGATCATGGACACACCGATCGGCACCGTGATGTCCCGGTTGCACCGGGGCCGTGCCCAGCTGCGCAACCTGCTCGCCGACGTCGCGCGTGAGCGCGGCTTCATCAAAGGCCAGGCGCAGGAGGTAGCGCGATGACCGCCCGCGAGCCCGCCAAGGACCTGGTCCACTGCCAGGAGGCGCTGGCCGAGATCTACCTGCTGCTGGACAGGGAGTGCAGCCCGGAGCGGGACGCGGAGCTGCGGCGGCACATCGAGGACTGCCCGCCCTGCCTGGAGGAGTACGGCATCGACGAGCAGCTCAAGCAGCTGCTGGCGCGCAAGTGCGGAGGCGATCACGCCCCGGCGGAGCTGAAGCAGAAGCTGCGCGCGTCGATCCGGCAGACGGTGGAGACCCGCGGCGGGGTGACCATCGAGCGCACCGAGGTCCGCGTCGATCGGCGCGACTGAACAACTTCACGAGAAAGGCCCCGGCGATCCCGCCGGGGCCTTTTTCCGCCCGAAACGCCTCAGGCGTTGGGCTTCTTGCCGTGGTTCGCGCCGTTCTTCTTGCGGTCGCGACGCTTACGGGCACGCTTCGACATGAGCACTCCTCGGTCTGACTTACTCCTGCCAGTGTGGCAGGCGGCGCCCGGACTGTGCTGCTCGGGGCGGCCTGCCTTCGGCCGGATTGGTAAGTTGGTTCGACAACCCTGTCCTCCTCAGTGGAGTAATTCTTGTCCACACTTTCCGACCTGCTGGCCGAGAACACGGGCCTGCCGGGCGAGGCCGCCGACCATCTGCAGGCCGTGGTCGCCGAATGGCAGCTGCTCGCGGACCTGTCGTTCGCCGATTTCCTGATGTGGGTGCCGGTGTCGCCGGAGCACAACGCCCAGGGCGGGGATTTCGTCTGCGTCGCGCAGGCCAGGCCCACCACCGCACCCACCGCGCATCCCGAGGATGTCGTCGGCACCCGGTTCACCGTGGAGGAGCATCCGCAGCTCGCGCGGGCGATGCGCGAGACGCGGATCTGCCGCGAGGAGGATCCACACTGGTACCGGGACCTGCCGATGCGGCGGGAGGCGATCCCGGTGTTGTTCGCCGGGAACGTGATCGCGGTGCTCAGCCGCGAGACCAACCTCGCCGCGCCCCGGGTGCCGAGCCCGCTCGAGGTCGCGTACCTCGGCAGCGCCGGCGACCTGTGCCAGATGATCGTCGACGGCACTTTTCCCAGCCCCGATTCGCAAAGCGACGTGCACACCAGCCCGCGCGTCGGGGATGGTCTGATCCGCCTCGACGCGACCGGCAACGTGGTGTTCGTCAGTCCCAACGGCCTGTCGGCGTATCACCGCATGGGCTACGAGTCGGACCTGGTGGGCACGAGGCTCGCGCCGGTCACGCGTTCGCTGATCCGCGACCCGTTCGACGCCACCGAGGTCGCCCACCGGATCCTGGACGCTCTCGACGGCAAGCCGGGCAGCCGCACGGAGGCCGATTCACGTCGGGGTGCCGTGGTGCTGTTCCGCGCCCTGCCGCTGCGCCCGCACGGCCAGCCGGCGGGCGCGCTCGTGCTGGTGCGGGACGTCACGGAGGTCAAGCGGCGCGACCGTGCCTTGCTGTCCAAGGACGCGACCATCCGCGAGATCCATCACCGGGTCAAGAACAACCTGCAGACCGTGGCCGCGCTGCTGCGCCTGCAGTCGAGGCGCACCACGAGCGCCGAGGCCAAGCAGGCCCTGACGGAGTCCGTGCGCCGCGTGGCCTCCATCGCCATGGTGCACGAGGCGCTCTCGGTGTCGGTCGACGAGCGTGTCGAGCTGGATCAGCTGCTGGACAAGGTGCTGCCGATGGTCGGCGAGGTGGCTACCGCCGAGTCCCGGGTGAGCATCCGCCGCACCGGTTCGTTCGGCGTGGTCGTCGCCGAGATCGCCACGCCGCTGGTGATGGTGCTGGCGGAGCTGGTGCAGAACGCTGTGGAACACGCCTTCCCCGATGGCCGCCCCGGCCAGGTCGAAATCTCGGTGACGCGCTCGGCCCGGTGGCTGGACGTGCTGATCAAGGACAACGGCCGTGGCCTGCCCGCCGGCTTCTCGCTGGAGCGGGCGGACGGGCTCGGCCTGCAGATCGTGCGCACCCTCATCGAGTCGGAGTTGCGCGGCTCGCTCTCCCTACGCCGCCTTCGCGACGGCGACAGCCAAGGCACCGAGGCCACCCTGCGCATCCCCCTCAGCCGACGCCTCTAGCGCGACCGCCCACCCAACCTCCGCCGAGCGGCGCGACGGCGCCCCCGCACGGCCCTTAGCGTGGCCACGCGCGTTGCGTTGCTGTCGCAACGCAAGCCGGAAGATCAAAGAAGTCCTCGCCTGCGCCGTCAAGCCTCCGGCAGCAAACGCCAAAAGGGCTGGTACCGAAGTGGTACCAGCCCTTTGAGCGTCTAACTTCGGACCTCAGACGGTCCGGGGTGCGGGCTTTGGACGGGGCCGGTGCAAGGCCTAGTCGAGCCGCGCCATATCGTGTGTGTCAGGCGTTGCTGCGCATGCCAATGTGAGCGCGACGGCGCTTGAGGGCGCGCCGCTCGTCCTCGCTCATGCCGCCCCACACGCCGGCGTCCTGACCACTGGCCAGTGCCCAGGCCAGGCAGTCGGAAGCGACGGTGCAACGGTGGCATACGGTCTTCGCCTCGGCGATCTGCGAGAGAGCGGGGCCGCTGTTTCCCACGGGGAAGAACAGTTCCGGGTCCTCGTCTCGGCAGGCCGCGTCGTGGCGCCAGTCCATTTCTGTGAGCTCCTTCTAAGGGCGCAATGTGATGCGCCACAGTCGTCATGGCGGTCGTTTTTTTGGGGTGCTTGTGAATGCTTTCACGAAGCACCGCTTTCGACAAGGGTTTTTTGGAGATCGGTGAGTCAGCTCACCTGGTCGGGCGACCGCGCTGACCTGCGGTTTCTCTCCGAAACACCGTTCCGATGGGAAGGACCTTGCGGTGAGCGGGGCCTTGGTGTCGACGAGCGGCAAGTTGCACTTTGCTGCCTACGATCACCGGAAACGGCTCGTCAGCGGGGGCCGGTCAGACCAGCACGGTCAGTGCGTTCGGTACGCTGACGAACTCGACCCTGGTCCGCGGACCCACCGGATCTCCGTCCACCTGGAAGTTTACCGGCTCCTCGGCCGTGACCCCGACCTTCGGCAGATCATCGAAGCGCACCAGCTTGCGCCCGCGGTGCTTGGCCTGCGCGCGCAGCGCCTGCCGCACGTGCCGGTAGACGGCCGGCAGGCCCAGGGTGCGCGGCGCGAACAGGCCGAGGCCGGTGTCGAAGGAGGTGCCGGTGTTCAGGTGCACCGGGCGCGGGCCCAGATAGCTCCACGGGTCGGTGTTGGAGACGAAAGCCGTGCGGACCTCGATCGGCTCTTCGCCGGGGATGTGCACGGTGAGCGGGGTCCTGCCACGCGGCGGCCGGAAATAGCAGCTCACGGCGGCCCGCATGTACAGCAGTGCGTTGGTCTGCTTGCCGCGGCGATCGGCGACGGTGGCGACGACGTCGGCGTCCCAGCCGAGGCCGGCGTTGAAGGTGAACCACTGCTCGTCCGCCCGGCCGAGGCCGACCGTCCGGCTCTGGCCGCCCTCGATGGCGTGCAACAGCTGGTGGGTGGCCTCCATCGGATCCCGCGCGATGCCGAGGGCACGGGCGAACACGTTCGCCGAGCCGCCCGGCACGACGCCGAGCGCCGGCACTTCACCGGGCCCGTCCGTGAGCAGGCCGTTGACCACCTCGTTGACCGTGCCGTCCCCGCCGTGCGCCACCACCAGGTCGATGCCGTCGCGCGCGGCGCCACGGGCGACCGCGAGCGCGTGGCCGCGGTAGTCCGTCTCGACCACCTCGAGTTTGACCTGGCTGGCCAGAGCATGCGCCAGCACATCCCGCCCGCCGGCGGTGGTCGAGGTGGCCTGAGGGTTGACGACGAGAATCGCGCGCACAACCGCAGGGTAGGTGAAGAACCGATCCGCGGTACGGCGCCGGAGTGCGAAGTCACCCTGGCACGCGGACAGCTGCGCGGAGCGAGGTCACGTTTCCGTTGCGAGTGCCGGAGGACCTCCTGCTCTGCCGCTGGTCACCAATCCGGCGGCAGCCACGGCGGACTGGCCGCACACCACTCGGCTGCCGGTCGCGTTCGCCTGCTTTCGGTCGCATTGGTGACAAGCGCCGAACCGCTTGTCGTGACAAGTGCACCCGGGCCGACCGCCCGCTCGCCGACGACATACAGATCTTGTCCCGGATGGCGGCGGTTCGAAAACGGCCGACCGGGTGGCATACCATCGAAAGTGCTCACACAAGGTCACAGCCGCAGGTGGAAGGCGCGTTTCCCGTGTCGATCTCAGACAAGATCCTGCCGGCGCCCCGCGAGGTCCGGGCCGCCGGTCTCGTCACCGCGCTGCCAGGGCTCGGGCTGCTGGTGTTCGGAATCGTGCTGCTCGCGGCGTCGGGCACCTCCGACGCGCCGAAGAACAACGTGTGGGCCGAGGGTGCGTTCTACATCCTGTTCGCGCTCGCCGTGCTGTTCTGCGCCGTCGGGCTGTCGTTCGGGCACACGTGGGCGCGTTCGCCGGGCGTGGTGATGGCGCTGATCACCGTCGGCATCGGCTGGTACCTGGCGGCGCCGTCCGGTCAGCCAGGGCCCGGAGTGCCGGTCATCGTCGTCGGGGTGCTGATCCTCGTGCTGCTGTTCCGCCAGCCGTCACGGGCGTGGGCGCTGGGGCAGCAAGAGGGGGAGACCGAGGAGGAGGCCGCCGAACGGGGCGGTTTGGAGGGCCGCGCCGCCCGGCGGGAAAAGGACCGCTAGGCCGATTTGGCGAGCTTTTCCAGGGCGCTGTCGGTGAGGCGGTAGACCGTCCACTCGTCCATGGGGACCGCGCCGAGCGACTTGTAGAACCCGGTCGCCGGGTTCCAGTCCAGCACCGACCACTCCAGCCGTGCGTAGCCCTGCCGGACGCACTCGTCCGCGAGGGTGGCCAGCAGTTTCTTGCCGAGGCCGGAGCCGCGCATCTCCGGGCGGACGTAGAGGTCCTCCAGGTAGATGCCGTGCACGCCGCGCCAGGTGGAGAAGTTCAGGAACCACACCATGAAGCCGACGATCTCGCCGTCGGCTTCGGCGACGTGCCCGAACACCGCCGGGGTCTCCCCGAACAGCGCGGTGCGCAGCTTTTCACCGTCCAGCCGGCATTCCGCCGGCGCCTTCTCATACGCGGCCAGATCGTGCACCAGCTGCACGACAGTGTCTACATCGGACTCGGCAACGCGGCGGATCTGAACCAACGGGGACCTACCTAGGACGGGGGGATGTTCAGGTTTTCGATCTTGGGCTCGCCCCGTTCGTCGCCGAGCACCGTGACCCCGGCCGGGTCGAGTCCGAAGTGGACTCCGGCGGCGGCCTGCAGGCCGATCCAGCGGGCCACCAGCACCCGGCTGAAATGCCCGTGCCCGATCAGGATCACCTCGGTTTCGGCAAGTACGGCGCGCACCCGGTCGAGGAGCTTATCGGCACGGGCGCCGACCTCGTCACTGTTTTCCCCACCGGGGCTGGGGTGGGTCCAGACCGTCCAGTCCGGGACGGTCTCCCGGATCTTCGCGGTGGTGATCCCCTCGTACTCGCCGTAGTCCCATTCGGCGAGGTCTTCGGTGGTCTCGTCGACCACGAGGCCGGCGAGCTCGGCCGTGCGCACCGCGCGCTGCCGTGGGCTGGACAGCACCAGCGCCGGCCCGCTGCGTAGCCCGTTGAGCGTCAGCCCGGCGGCCCTGGCCTGGCTTTCACCTGCCGGGGTCAGCGGGACGTCGGTGCGACCGGTGTGCCGTCCGTTGACGGACCACTCGGTTTGGCCATGTCGGAGAAGGAAGAGCTCGTGGTCCACGCTTGCGAATATAGCCACCGGTCTGCTTGGCTACCGGCGAGTAACAAGGTGGTGTGAGATGACCCAAACGCATTCGCTGTGGCGCAGGCTGTCCCGCGTGCCCGGTGGCAACAGGCTGTTCTCGGCGGCGATGTGCCTGCGTGTGCCGTATTTCCGCACCGTGCTGCCGACGGTGCGGGAGCTGCGTCCGGGTCACTGTGAGGTGACTGGGCCGCTGTGGTGGGGTGTGCACAACCACATTCGCACTTTTCACGCGATAGCGGCATGCAACCTCGCGGAGGTCGCGATGGGGATGCTCGCCGAGGCGACTGTGCCCGCTACGCACCGTTGGCTGCCGAAGGGGATGACCGTCGCGTACGTCGCGAAGGCCAAGACGAGTCTTCGTGCGGTGGCGGAACTCTCCGAGCTGCCGGAGTTCGGCGACGAGGGGTTCGAACTCGACGTGCCGGTGACGGTCTCGGACAACGTGGGGCAACCCGTGGTGACCGCGACGATCACCGTGTGGATTACCAGGAGCAATCGGTAAACGGCGTTTACAGAGACGTCGAACGCGAATATGGTTCGCGTCATGTCGACCTCCTTGTCTCGCAGACGTTTTCTCGGTGTGGCCGCGCTGAACTCGGCAGCGGCGTTGGGTCTGACCTCGATTTCCCTGCCCGGCACAGCTTCGGCCGCGCAGTCCGCCGACTACTCCCCGGCGGTGATCATCGGCACCGGCTACGGCGCCGCGGTCACCGCGCTTCGCCTTGGTGCGGCTGGGGTTCCGGTCGTCATGCTGGAAATGGGCCAGCTGTGGAACACGCCCGGCGGCGACGGCAAGATCTTCACGAACATGCTCAGCCCCGACAAGCGCTCGATGTGGTTCAAGAACCGCACCGAGGCGCCGCTGGCCTCGTTCCTGTGGCTGGACATCGCCAACCACGACATCGACCCGTACGCGGGCGTGCTCGATCGTGTCCACTTTGGAGACATGTCCGTGTACGTCGGCCGTGGCGTCGGCGGTGGTTCCCTGGTCAACGGGGCGATGGCCGTGGTTCCGAAGCGTTCGTACTTCGAGGAAATCCTGCCCGAGGTCGACGCCGACGAGATGTACGGCACCTACTACCCGCGCGCCAATGCGGGCCTCGGCGTGAACAGTGTCGACCAGACCTGGTTCGAAAGCTGCGATTCCTACCAATACGCCCGGGTTTCGCGTAAACACGCACACAACGCCGGGTTGACGACCGCATTTGTGCCCAGTGTTTATGACTTCGGTTATCTGCGCCAGGAAGAGGCCGGCCAGGTGCCCCGCTCGGCGCTCGCCTCGGAAGTGATCTACGGCAACAACTACGGAAAGCGCTCGCTGGACAAGAGTTACCTCGCCGCGGCGCTCGGCACCGGCAACGTCACCATCCAGACCCTGCACGAGGTGCGGGACCTCGCGCAGCAGTCCGATGGCAGCTACCTGCTCACCGTCCGGCAGCGCGACGTCGACGGCAACGTGCTGGCCACCAAACAGATCGGCACGAAGTACCTGTTCCTCGGCGCGGGCAGCCTCGGTTCCACGGAGTTGCTGGTGCGGGCGCGGGAAACCGGGAAACTGCCCGCGCTGGACGATTCGGTCGGCCAGGGCTGGGGCACCAACGGCAACGTGATGCTGGGCCGCGCCAACCACATCTGGGACCCGGTCGGCTCGCTGGAGTCCGGGATGCCGGCGCTGGGCATCGACGCCTGGGACGACCCGCGGTATCCGGTGTTCGCCGAGATCGCGCCGGTGCCCGCCGGCATCGAGACCTGGGCGAGCCTGTATCTGGCGATCACCCGCAACCCCGAGCGCGGCTACTTCACCTACGACGCGGCGAGTGACTCCGCCCGGCTGCAGTGGGAGATCTCGCAGGGCCAGGCATCCATCGACGCCGCGAAGCACCTGTTCGACAAGATCAACTCGGCGAACGGCACGATCTACCGTTACGACCTGTTCGGCGACACCCGCGCGTTCGAGAACCGGTTCACCTACCACCCGCTGGGCGGCCTGGTGCTGGGCAGGGCGACCGATCTCTACGGCCGGGTCAAGGGCTATTCGAACCTGTACGTGACCGACGGTTCGCTGATCCCCGGCAGTACCGGGGTGAACCCGTTCGTCACGATCACCGCGCTCGCCGAGCGCAACATCGAGCGGGTCATCGCGCAGGACATCAGGTGAGTTCGTCGCGCAGCGCCTTGTAGTGCGCCAGGCAGGCGTTGTAGTCCGGCAGCAGACCGGACTCCAGCGCCTGCGCCAGCGTCGGCGCCGCAGTGTCCTTTTCGGACAGAATCGGGGGCACGCCGTCGGGCCATGGCAGGTCGAGCTCCGGGTCCAGCGGCGTGATCCCGTGCTCGGCGCCCGGGTTGTATCCCGTGGAGCACAGGTAGGACATCGCGGTGTCCTCTTCCAGCGCGACGAACGCGTGCCCGAGGCCCTCGGCCACGTAGACCGCGTGGAAATCCTGCGAGTCGAGCCGTACCGCGTCCCATTTGCCGAACGTCGGTGAGCCGACGCGCAGGTCGACGATCACGTCCAGGAGCGCGCCGCGCGGGCAGTACACGTACTTCGCCTGCCCCGGCGGGGTGTCCGCGAAGTGCACGCCGCGGATCGTGCCGCGCCGGGACACGCTGTGGTTGGTCTGCCCGAGGCGCAGGCGGTGCCCGAGCGTCTCGGTGACCGCCTGCTCCTGGAACGGAGCCACGAACAGCCCGCGGTGATCGGGAAACTTGGGCGGGGAGAACTCGTAGGCGTCCAGGACGGCCAGCTCGCGCACCTGCATACGCTCACCATATCCACGGCCAACCAAGCCGGACGGACGTCTTGCTATCAGGGCCTTGACCTGCCGTTTTTTGTGATGTCAGCCGCACCTGAGGATCACTACCTGCGCCGGGCCTGCCACACTGGTGGGACCGCCGCGTCCGCGGCCGTCGCCTCACCAAGGGCTGGGACGGCCGAACCGGACGCCTGGCCGGTAGGCGGCGCCACCGCGCCGGGCTGCCGAGCAGCAGGAACCAGTTCGTTACTGGGGGATCGGGGAGGTCCCCGCTCGCAGTCCCGGGAGGGATTCGTCATGACTTCAACGACAGGGAAAGTGATGCAGGAACAGGACACGTCGCCGGTGACCGACGAGGAGATCTTCGGCGGTCACGAGGGCGGCAAGCTGTCCGTCGCGGCCGCGAGGCCGATCTCGAAGCCGCGCGACCTGTCCATCGCGTACACGCCGGGCGTCGCGAAGGTCAGCCGCGCCATCGCGGAGGACGCTTCGCTCGCCCAGCGCTACACCTGGGCCGACAGGCTGGTGGTCGTGGTCAGTGACGGCACGGCCGTGCTGGGCCTCGGCGACATCGGCGCGAGCGCCTCGCTGCCGGTGATGGAGGGCAAGTCGGTGCTGTTCAAGACCTTCGGCGGGCTGGACTCGATCCCGCTGGTGCTGGACACCACCGATGTCGACGAGATCGTCGAGACCCTGGTGCGGCTGCGCCCGTCGTACGGCGCGGTCAACCTCGAGGACGTCTCCGCGCCGCGCTGCTTCGAGCTGGAGGACAAGCTCAAGGAGGCGCTGGACTGCCCGGTCATGCACGACGACCAGCACGGCACCGCCATCGTCACGCTCGCCGCACTGCGCGGAGCGAACCTGGTGCTGGGCCGCGACATCGCCGACCAGCGCGTGGTGATCTCGGGTGCGGGCGCGGCAGGCGTCGCCTGCGCGCGGATCCTGCAGGAGGCCGGGATCGGTGACGTCACGCTGCTGGACTCGAAGGGCATCATCCACGAGGGCCGCCCGGGATTGAACCCGATCAAGGAAAAGCTCGCCGGGAGCACCAACTCCGCAGGGCTGCGGGGCGGACTGGCTGAGGCGCTGCGCGGTGCCGACGTGTTCCTCGGGCTGTCCGGCGCGACCATCGAGCCGCACCTGCTCGAGGAGATGGCGTCCGATTCGATCGTCTTCGCGCTGTCGAACCCGGACCCGGAGGTGCACCCGGACGACGCGGCCAAGTACGCCGCGATCGTGGCCACCGGGCGCAGTGACTTCCCGAACCAGATCAACAACGTGCTGGCCTTCCCCGGGGTGTTCCGGGGCGCGCTGGACGCGGGGGCGCGGGCGATCACGGAGAACATGAAGCTGGCCGCCGCCGAGGCCATCGTCGCGGTGGCGCAGGACGATCTCGGCCCGGACCGGATCGTGCCCAGCCCGCTGGACCCACGGGTGGCGCCCGAGGTCGCCGCCGCGGTGGCCAAGGCGGCTGTGGAAGACGGGGTTACCGGATAGGGTAGCCGCGAGGCTGTGACGGACGGCCGGTCTCCTCGACGGGAGGCCGGCCGTTCTCCGCGATTCGGAGGCTGGCGTGGGCATTGAGTTCCGGGGTGTCACCAAGCAGTACCCGGGCGGCACGGTGGCCGTCGACGATCTGAGCCTGACCGTCGAGGACGGCACGATCACCGTGTTCGTCGGGCCTTCGGGCTGCGGGAAGACCACTTCACTGCGGATGATCAACCGGATGGTCGAGCCGACGGGCGGCGCCGTGCTGCTGGACGGTAAGGACGTCCGCGAGTCCGACCCACCGGTGCTGCGCCGCGGCATCGGTTACGTGATCCAGAACGCCGGCCTCTTCCCGCACCGCACGGTGCTCGACAACGTGGCCACGGTGCCGCTGCTGTCCGGCTGGGGCAAACGCAAGGCGCGTGCCCGCGCGGCCGAGCTGCTGGACACCGTCGGCCTGCCCACGGAGCTCGGAAAGCGTTACCCCGCACAGCTTTCCGGTGGTCAGCAGCAGCGTGTCGGGGTGGCCCGCGCGCTGGCGGCGGACTCGCCGGTGCTGCTGATGGACGAGCCGTTCTCGGCCGTGGACCCGATCGTGCGCGAGGGGCTGCAGGACGAGCTGCTGCGCGTGCAGTCGCAGCTGGGCAAGACGATCGTGTTCGTGACGCACGATATCGACGAGGCCGTCCGGCTCGGCGACAAGGTCGCGGTGATGCGGGTGGGCGGCAAGCTCGCGCAGTACGGCACGCCCGCCGACGTGCTGCGGCATCCGGTGGACGACTTCGTCGCCTCGTTCGTCGGCAGGGACCGGGGTTACCGCGGTCTGTCCTTTGTGGATGCCGTCGGAGTGGAGGTGAAGGACATCGCCACGGTCGAGCTCGGGGAGACGGTGTCGGGCCCGGTGCAGGACTGGCTGCTCGCGGTCAACGCCGAGCGCAAGCCGCGCGGGTGGCTCGCCCCGGAATCCACTGTGGACGGAGCGCTGACCGAGGTGGATCTCGTCGCGGGCGGATCGTTGTACCAGCAGGGAACGGCGATCCGTGGCGCGCTGGACGCCGCCCTGTCTTCGCCCGCCGGGCTGGGCGTGGTGGTGGACGACGACGGCCGCGCTGTCGGCGCGGTGACGGCGCGGCAGATCCTGGACGTGCTCGAGAACCGCTCCTGACCTCCGGCCCTACTTTCGGGCGGGGCTGTTCGAGTGCCGGGGCTTCCCGGCGGTGGATTGTCGCTTTTACTCTCGGTATCGCATTCGCTACGTGAATGCTTTTCACCCCTTGCGGTCCGGTCTGTGCCTGCCGGACCGGCCCTGCCAAGGAGGAATGCATACCGTGCGCAAATCCACTCTCAGATCCCTTACCACGTTCGGCCTGGCCTCGGCCGTGGCCGTCGTCGCGGCCGTCGCCACGAGCGCGCCCGCGATGGCGAAGGAGGGCTCGATCGTCGGTGCCGGCGGCGCCGACGCGATCTCCGGCAGCTACATCGTCGTGCTCAAGGACGGTTCCACTGCCGTCGACACGCTCGCCGGCAAACTCGGCGGCGTGCTGCACCAGAAGTTTTCCACCGCCCTGCACGGCTATTCGGCCACGATGACGGAGGCGCAGGCCAAGCGCGCCGCCGCCGATCCTTCCGTGGCCTACGTCGAGCAGGACCATCTGTTCACCATCGCCACCGACCAGCTCAACCCGCCGTCGTGGGGCCTGGACCGGGTCGACCAGCGCTCGCTCCCGCTGGACAGCAAGTACACGTACACGACGACGGCGTCCAACGTGCATGCCTACATCATCGACACCGGGATCAACCTGACCCACAGCGATTTCGGTGGCCGGGCCAAGTCCGGCTATGACTTCGTCGACAACGACAGCAACGCCACCGACTGCAACGGCCACGGCACGCACGTCGCCGGGACCGTCGGTGGCAGTGCTTACGGTGTGGCGAAGGGCGTGCAGCTGACCGCGGTGCGCGTACTCGACTGCTCGGGCTCCGGCACGTACGCCGGGGTGATCGCCGGGATCGACTGGGTGGCCCAGAACGCCGTCAAACCCGCCGTCGCGAACATGTCCCTCGGTGGCAGCGCCTCGACTTCGGTGGACAACGCGGTGAAGAGCGCCATCGCCGCCGGCGTCACCTTCGCGGTCGCCGGTGGGAACGACAACACCAGTGCCTGCAACAGTTCCCCGGCCCGGACGGCGGAAGCCATCACCGTGGGCGCCACCACGAGCACCGACGCACGGGCCAGCTACTCGAACTACGGGAGCTGCCTCGACATCTTCGCGCCGGGCAGCAGCATCAAGTCGGACTGGATCGGCAGCACCACCGCCACGAACACCATCAGCGGCACGTCGATGGCGACGCCGCACGTAACCGGCGCGGCGGCGCTGTACCTGGCCACGCACACCGCGGCCACCCCGGCGACGGTGCGCAATGCGCTGGTTGCGGCGGGAACCACCGGCAAGGTGACCAGCGCCGGCAGCGGTTCGCCCAACGTGCTGCTCTACACGGGTAGCTAGTCGATGCGTTACCGGGCCCCGTCGCGGAGCGGCGGGGCCCGGGTTCTTTTGGGACACAACCGAGTCGAGTGGTCATCCCGTCGCCGGCGACCCCGAAATCACTTTGAGCCAGGCCCGCACCCTGCGCCGAACCGGCGGCCGAGCACACAAAGCGCACGGGTCTGGCTCAAAGTGATACTCCTGGGAGTAGGCGACGGGATGACCACCGACGCAACCACCTACCTGTGGTGAGTTGACTGCGTTCCCCTGGTCATCCTTGAGCCTGCCCCCTCAGGCGAGGAGATCTTTTGATCTTTTTCCCTTGCGCAGCAACGGTTGCGTTGCGGCAGCAACGGCCGCGCGTGGCCGCGCTCTGTGACCCCACCCCCGCCCCAATCCGCGCAGTGTTCAACGGTCGCCGCACCGTGTCAAGGCGGGAAAGATGCCTTGACACGGCACGTCGACCGCTGAGGGCGCTGGGGATCGGTTCGGGGGAGGGGTGTGGG
>NZ_DASZWC010000025.1:0-44040 GCF_035546795.1 Amycolatopsis sp. | reverse complement strand
CGTCGCCCTCGTCGACGATCACCGAGATGCGGATCTCCGAGGTCGAGATCATCTCGATGTTGACGCCGGCGTTGGCCAGGGCCGCGAAGAACTTGGCGGTGATGCCGGGGTGGGAGCGCATGCCGGCGCCGATGAGCGGTTTGAATGTCGGTGTCGTCGGCGCGACCGGTCAGGTCGGCGCGGCGATGCGGCAGATCCTGCTCGAGCGCGACTTCCCGATCGCCGACGTCCGCTTCTTCTCCTCGGCGCGGTCGGCCGGCACGGTGCTGCCGTTCGGTGGGCGCGAGGTGACCGTCGAGGACGCCGACACCGCCGACCCGAGCGGTCTCGACCTGGCGCTCTTCTCGGCCGGCGCCACGGCCTCCCGCTCGCTCGCCCCGCGTTTCGCGGAGGCCCGCGTGACCGTGATCGACAACTCCTCGGCCTGGCGGATGGACCCCGACGTCCCGCTCGTGGTGAGCGAGGTCAACCCGGAGGCGGTGGGTGAGGCGCGCAAGGGGATCATCGCGAACCCCAACTGCACCACGATGGCCGCGATGCCGGTGCTCAAGCCGTTGCACGACGAGGCCGGTCTGGTGCGGCTGATCGCCAGCACGTACCAGGCGGTGTCCGGCAGCGGCCTTTCCGGCGTGGAGGAGTTGGCGGCGCAGGCGAGCGCAACCGCTTCCCGCGCTTCGGAACTGACGCACGACGGTGGTACGCTGACGTTCCCGGAGCCCGCCAAGTACGTCGCGCCGATCGCGTTCAACGTACTGCCGATGGCCGGGTCCATTGTGGACGACGGAACGTACGAGACCGACGAGGAACAGAAGCTGCGCAACGAAAGCCGCAAGATCCTCGACATCCCGGCGCTGCTGGTTTCCGGCACCTGCGTCCGGGTCCCGGTGTTCACCGGGCATTCGCTGTCGATCAACGCGGAGTTCGCCGCCCCGCTTTCGCCGGAGCGGGCCAAGGAACTGCTCGCCGGCGCGCCGGGCGTCGAGCTGACGGACGTGCCGACGCCGCTGCAGGCCGCGGGCAAAGACCCGAGCTACGTCGGCCGCATCCGTGCTGATCAGGGCGTGCCGGACGGTCGCGGGCTGGCGTTGTTCGTCGCGAACGACAACCTCCGCAAGGGCGCGGCTTTGAACGCCGTACAGATCGCCGAGCTCATCGCGGAAAACGCTTAGCAACTTTCACTCTTTAGGGAGGCGGCTTCTCCACTCGATCTTGCACCTGCACTCCTAGTGTGAGCGCAGTCTTTCAACAGGTCGAGTCGGGGAGCCGCGTTGCTGAGGCAGGTCGTTGTCGCCGTGGTCGCGCTGATGGCATTGGGCACGCTGCCCGTGCCGGCAGTCGCCGACAGCACGGACGGGCCGCTCACGGTGCATGTCGTGCGGGTGGACGGCGATCACGCCGGCGTCGCCGGGATCCTCGTCGTGGCCACCGACCCGTCCGGTGCCAGCGCCAGCGGCACCACCGGGCCGGACGGCACGGTCGTGCTCCCCACCGCGTCCCTGTCCGGCGGGAAGTACCGCGTGGAGGCGCAGATCCCGGCGTCGATGCCGGACGTCAAGCCCGCGCCGCGCGGGCCGGGAATCGCGGGGCTGACCGAGTTCGTGGACGTTTCCGGCGGCAAGCCGGCCGAGCTGACGATGGGCGTCGGCAACGGCACCGGCGACGTCCAGCTCGGTGACCGCGTGTGGTTCGACACCGACGGCGACGGGGTGCAGGACGGCGACGAGCCGGGGCTGCCCGGGGTGCGGGTCCAGCTGCTGGCCTGCGACGGAACGGGCGCGCCGCTCGCGGAGAAGACCACCGATGCCGTCGGCGAGTACACCTTCGGCCCGGGCGACAAGCTGCAGCCGAACACCTGTTACACGGTCAAATTCGACTTCACCGGGGTCAACACCGCCGGGCTGCCGGGCGCGCCGCGGGTCGACGGTCTCAAGTGGACGACCCCGATGGCGAGCGTCACACCTGCCGCGGATTCCACTGTGGACCCCGGCACCGGGACCGTACGCGTGACGGTGGGGCCGCCGGGTTCGGTGGACGACACGGTCGACGGCGGTGTGGTGGGCGGCCTGAACAAGATCGGCGACCTGGTGTGGGCCGACGCGAACCGCAATGGCCTGCAGGACCCGGGCGAGCAGGGCATCGCCGGGGTTCCGGTGAGCCTGCAGACGCCCGACGGCAAGGTGGTCGTCACGACCACCACCGGTCCGCACGGGCAGTACGCGTTCTCGCACCTGCCCGACGGCACCTACAAAGTCTGTTTCGACACCACGAAACTGCCCGCGCAGTATGCGGATTACCAGCTGGTCAAGGCGCGCGCGGGTACGCCGGGTCAGGATTCCGCGCCGGATCCGGGAACCGGCTGCACCGCGCCGACCGAACTGCGCCCGGATCGCACCGAGGACCTGACGATGGACGCCGGGCTGGCCCCGCCGGTGAACCAGATCGCCGCGCGGGTGTGGCACGACCTCAACGAGGACGGCCTGCGCACCTTGGACGAACCGGGAATCCGTGGTGTACCGGTGAAACTGCGCACCGACGACGGCACCCAGATCGCGTTCACCACCACCGGGGACGACGGCGGCTACCTCTTCGACGGCATTCCCGACGGCGAGTACGAGGTCTGTTTCGACCTGGCGAACCTGCCCGCCGAGGTCGCCGACTACACCCCGGCCAAGTACGCGGGCGATTCCGCGGCCAATCCCGCCACCGGCTGCACGCGACCGGTGACGATCGGCCTCGGCAAGCGGGTGGACACGACACTCAACGCCGGTTTGTCCTCCCCCACCAACGAAATCGGCGACCGCGTGTGGTTCGACAGCAACCGCAACGGGCTGCAGGATCCGGTCGAGCCAGGGGTTTCCGGCCTGCCGGTGAAGCTGGTCAAGGTCGGCGGCGGGGACGCGGGAGCGACCACGACGGGTGCGGACGGGGCGTACTCGTTCCACGGCATTCCGGATGGGTCGTACCAGGTTTGCTTTGACACCAAGACTTTCCCGGCCGGTTACGCCGGCGACCAATGGGCCCGCCCGGACTCCGGGGACGACGCGCTCGATTCCGATGTGGAGCTGGCCACCTCGTGCATGCCGCCGGTGACCGTCGGCGTCGGTCATCGTGAAGTGTCCACTATGGACGCTGGCCTGGTCGCCGCCCGCAACCGGCTCGGGGACCTGCTGTGGTTCGACCGCAATGCCAACGGTGCTCCCGATCCCGGTGAGCCCGGCGTGCCGGGTGTCACGGTCTCGATGAAGGATGCGGCGGGCAAGCTCGTCGCCACCACGCGCACCGGCCCGGACGGGCACTACCTGCTCGACGATCTGCCCGACGGCAGCTACCAGGTCTGTTTCGACCTGACCCAGTTGCCTGCCGAGTTCGCGAACTTCCAGGTTCCCGGCAAACCGGACGGCTGCCTCGGCCCGCTTTCGGTCGGTCCGAAACCGCGGGAAGACCTCTCCGTGCGCGTCGGTCTCGTCGCCCCGAGCCCGGCGGTCGCCCCGGCGGCGGAGCAGACCACGACCGGTGCCGGTGGCGGCGGTTTTCCGTTGGGCTGGGCGGCGTTCACCGCGATCGTCGTGATGGCGGGAGTCGCGTTCACCGTTCGCTGGTGGAGGACTGTCGATCAGTAAGGCGCACGCGGTCGACACCGGCGGTGCGGTCGTTTTGGGTAGCTTGGGGCGTATGAAACCTGCCTGGGGGACCGGAATCGCCGTGCTCGCGTTGCTGCTGGCCGGCTGTGACCAGGTCGATGCGGCCACCAGCAAGACCAGCGCGTGTGCCGAGGCGCTCGGGCTGAGCAACATCGACGTGCACCTGGATCCGGACGAACTGGCCGCGCAGGCGCGGCAGAAGGCCGACAGGTTGCGTGCGCTCGCCGACGAGGTCTCCGACCAGGACCTGAAGCAGCAGCTCGGCAAGATCGCCGATTCCTACCTCGCGCTGGAGCAGCGAAAGCTCGACAACCTGAGCAACCTCAACGAGTGGGCGCAGCGGAACGCGGCGAACCTGTCGGCGCTGCGCACCGCGTGCCTCTGACGCGTCGCGCCACCTCTGATCGGTTGCCACGTGAGCACCGCCCCACTTCGCCACTCCTGACCTCTGGCGCCTGGGCAAAAGTGAGAGTAGCTTCCAAAAGACAGTGACTCTCAGATCGGGGCCGGGATGGACGGAACGGGCCGCAGCCGGTGGTGGGCTCTCGGCGCACTCGCGGTGGCGCTGCTGGCCTTCGGGCTCGACGTGACGGTGCTGTCCGTCGCGCTGCCGACGCTCGCGGTGGACCTGGACGCGTCCACCAGCGAGCTGCAGTGGTTCTCGAACTCCTACACGCTGGTGCTGGCCGCCGGCCTCCTTCCGGCCGGGTTGCTCGGCGACCGGTTCGGGCCCAAGCGCATGCTCATTTTCGCCCTGGTGTTGTTCGGGCTGGCCTCGCTCGCGTGCGCCTATTCGGCCACGGCCGGTCAGCTGATCGCGGCGCGCGCGGCGCTGGGCGTCGGCGGGGCGTTTCTGGTGCCGATGTCGGTTGCCGTGATCACCGAGCTGTTCCCCGGCAAGGACCGGGCGCGCGCGATCGCCGTGTGGGCGGCGGCCATGTCGATCGGCATCCCGCTCGGGCCGGTGATCGGCGGCTGGCTGCTGGACAACTACTGGTGGGGTTCGGCGTTCCTGATCAATATCCCGCCGATCGCGATCGGCACCGTGCTGCTGGTCGGGCTGGTGCCCCGGATCCCGGGGAATCCCGCGCAGCGCATCGATTTTCCAGGCATCGCGCTGTCGAGCGTGGGGCTGGTCGCGTTCACCTACGGGCTCGTCGAGGCAGGCAATCGCGGCTGGGGTTCGGCGTCGGCGCTTGTGCCGATGGGCGCCGGGGTGCTCGTGCTCGCCGCCTTCGTGGCGTGGCTGCGGCGGGCGAGCCATCCGCTGGTCGACGTGAAGCTGTTCGCCGCCAAGGGTTTCCGCTGGGGCGGGATACTCGCCACGTTCGCCCAGTTCGCCATGATGGGTGCGATTTTCCTGCTGCCGCAATACTTCCAGGCGGTGTACGGCACGGACGCGCTGGGCACCGGCCTGCGCCTGCTGCCGGTCGTCGGCGGACTGCTCGTCGGCGTGCAGGTCGCCGACCGGGTCCGGCCGAAACTGGGCGCGAAAATCGTGGTCGCCATCGGGTTCGTGGCCATGGTCGTGGGGCTGGTGCTCGGCGCGGGCACCGCGTTCGGCAGTGGGTACGGGTTCGTCGCGGTGTGGGTATCGCTCGTCGGTATCGGGCTTGGGTTCTCCCTGCCGCCGTCGATGGATCTCGCGCTCGGCGCGTTGAGCCCGCAGCGGGCCGGGGTCGGTTCCGCTCTGCTGCAAGCACTTCGCCAGGTCGGCGGCACCCTGGGCGTCACGATCCTCGGGACCGTGCTCAACGCCGTTTACCGCGCCGACCTGCCTGCCTCGACGCCCGCCGCGGCTCGCGAGAGCGCCGCGGCCGGAGTCCGGGTGCCGGGCCTGCTCGACGCCGTTCAGCACGCCTTCGTGCACGGGATGAGCAGCACGCTCTGGGTGTGCGCGGGGTTCGCCCTGGTGGGGGTGATCTTGACGCTCGCGTTCCTGCCGCGGCAGGCCGAGGATGTCCAGAAGGCAGAATCGGTGCATGACTTCGTCGCCGGATAGGCCGGGCCTGCGCGACCGCAAGAAGGCGCGGACCCGGGCCGCGATCCAGGACCATGCGCTGCGGCTGTTCATCGAGCAGGGTTACGAGGCGACCACGGTGGAGCAGATCGCGGCCGCCGCCGAGGTCTCGCAGAGCACGTTCTTCCGGTACTTCCCGACGAAGGAAGACACCGTGAGCTACGACCGGCTGGATCCCGTGATGATCAAGTCCTTCCTGGAGCAACCCAAGGAGCTGCCGCCGATAGCGGCGATGCGGGCGTCGATCAGGGAAACACTGGCCGCGCTGCCGCGCGAGGCGTCCGAGCTGGAGATCGCGCGGCAGCAGCTGATCTTCGAGGTGCCCGGCCTGCGTGCCCGGCTGATCGACCAGATGCGCGACGGCATGGACATGCTGCACGACGCGCTGGCCCGGCGCCTCGGCCGTGAGCCCGACGACCTCAGGGTCCGCACCTGGTCCGGGGTGCTGCTCGGGGTCGTGCTCTCGGCGTACTTCGAGTCCATGCCCGATTCGGCCGGGTTCATGCCGGAGCTGGACCGGCAGCTGGCCTGTCTCGAAGAGGGGGATCCGGGCTGACGGGCGGCCGCGACACGCCCGGGCGCCGCCACTCACCCGGTTGCTTGTTCCCGTCTGATGCAGTCTTTTCGTTCAGTACCAACCAGATATAGCAGTACGGGTGAGCCGGGGTGTTTCATCGGGTGAACCGGACACGGAGCGCGTTCCGTCCTCTCGGCGTCCATGATCAATGGGCGAACGAGCTCACAGAAAGTCTCACCATTTCGCGGGTAATTCTTTCGATTCCGAATCCTCCTCGTGTCGGGGGCCAGGTTCGCTCGGTGTGCGGCCCCCCGGAACGGCAGGTAGTCATTGAGCCAGTCAGGGCCCATGAGCCAGGGAGGGAACCAAGAAATGCAAGGGAAAATCGCCCGCGCTGTCGCGGTACTGGTCGCAGGGAGTGTGCTCGCTCTGGCCGGAGCAGGCGTGGCCTCGGCGGGAGGCAAGGGCACGTCCAGCACCGAGGCCGCCGGCCAGCAGGTGCTGCAGCTGCGTGACCAGATCACCAAGGCCGCCTACGGCTCCGACGTCTCGGGCACGGAGCGTTCGCTCGACCAGCTCAGCCCGCTGCTCGGCGACCTCGCCGCAGGCCAGAAGTACACGATCCAGTCCGAGAACCAGCAGCAGGCGGCGACCGCCAACGGCCAGTCGACCGAGGCCAGCCGCATCCTGGCGGACCCGTCCCAGGCGGCTGCCGCGCGGCAGCTGCCGCCGGTGCCTTCGCTGCCCGACCTGCCGCCGCCGCTGAACATCGTCAGCAACCTGTTGAAGAACCTGCTGACGCTGGTGACCAGCCTGCTCAGCGGCCTGCTGGGCAGCGCGAGCGTGCCGGCCCTGCCGGTGCCGGCGCTCCCGGTGCCGACACCGACACTGCCCAGCGTCTGACTGAAAGCCTCGTTTGCCAGAGGGGGAATCCGGAATCCGGCGTGGCAACACGCCGGATTCCGGCTATTTGGCGGCGATTCCGGAAAGCCCGAGTCGCAATGCCCCCGCCGCCTCCGCGGTCGCCTCCCGGAAACGGGTGCCGACGCCGAGGAAGTTCACAAAGCCGTGAATGAGATCCGACTGCCTGCTCAACGCGGTCGGCACGCCGGCGGCACGCAGTTTCTCCGCGTATGCCTCGCCCTCGTCACGCAGTGGATCGAAGCCCGCGGTCGCCACGTAGGCCGGGGGAAGCCCGGAAAAGTCCTCGCTCAGCAGGGGCGACAGGCGTGGATCCGTGCGGTCCACCCCGGCCGGGGCGTAGTGGTCCAGGAACCACGTCATGTCCTTGTCGGTCAGGAAGAAGCCGGCCCCGAACAGCTCCCTGGACCGGCGCACCTTCGAGGCGTCGACCCCCGGGTAGAGCAGCAACTGGAACGCCGGAGCCGGGCCACCGCGCCGCGTGGTCACCTGCGCCGCGACGGCCGCGAGGTTCCCACCCGCGCTATCGCCGCCGACCGCGATGCGGGCCGGGTCCACACCCAGGTCCGTCGCTTTCGCGTAGGCGTAGTCGAAGGCCGTCACAGCGTCGTCCGCCGCGGCCGGGAACGGATTCTCCGGCGCCAGCCGGTATTCCACCGAGAGCACGCGCACACCCGCGTGTTTTGCCAGGAACCGCGCGGTGTTGTCGTGGCTCGCGCGGGTGCCGATCACCCAGCCGCCACCGTGGAAGAACACCAGCAGCCCGGAATCCTTCGGCAGGCCGGCGGGGGTGTACAGGGTCGCCGGGATTCCGCCGTTCGAGTCCGGGATCGTCAGCTCGCGGGTGCCCACCGGCTGGATGGGCGAGCCGCTGACCAGATGCTGGGAATCGCCGAGCATCTTCCGGGCCAGTTCGGGGGTGTCCTGGGACATCGTGGTCTTCGCGAGCTGCTGCAGCCGGAGCAGCAGCTGTGCGTCGAGCGCCAGTTCCTGACCGTCGCGCTGGACTGGGCTGCCCGCGATGAGCCGCCGGACCGGGCGGGGCAGCGCGTAAACCAATTGGGCCGCGGCCGCTTCGACGCGGGACCGTAGAGGGTTCGCCATGCCTCCAGACGTTACTCACGAGTACGCAAGAGGGATAGGTGTGACCGCTACCTCCGTCCCAAATGCTGGTCCTCCACCTAAGTGGAGGGGTTAGCCTCGAATGCGTGACTAGCTCCTCGGTGATCAACGTGGTCGGAATCGGCGGTTCCCTGCGCGCGGGCTCCCAGTCCGAACGTGCGCTGAACATCGCGCTCGAAGGCGCGGCGGAGGCGGGGGCGAAAACGCTGGCGATCACCGGCAGCGAGCTGGTCCTGCCGTTCTACGACTCAGGTATCCCCGAGCGCACCCCGGAGGCAGAACGGCTGATCGAGGCGGTGCGCAACGCCGACGGGCTGATCATCGTTTCGCCCGGCTACCACGGCGCGCTCTCCGGCCTGATCAAGAATGCCCTGGACTACGTCGAGGACCTGCGCACCGACAGCCGTCCGTATCTCGACGGCCGGGGCGTCGGCCTGGTCGCCGTCGCCTACGGCTGGCAGGCCGCGGTCACCACGCTCGACCAGCTCCGCACCATCACGCACGCGCTGCGTGGCTGGCCGACGCCGCTCGGCGGCTCGGTCAACTCCGCCGAGACCAAGTTCGACGAGGCCGGCGGCGCCTCCGACGAGAAGACGGTGGGCACGCTGCGCCTGATCGGGCGCCATGTGACCGAATTCGCCCAGGCCAAGCGCGGCTGAGGGTTCACACCGGCACCTTCCGGGTAACCGTCGGAGTGAGGCCCGTCATGACGGGCACCTTTCGGCGACTGCGAGATGTTGTTCCTGGTGCCAAGGTTGGAATCAGCCAGGAACAACGGGAGGTATGTGGTGGAAGCGTTGTACACGGCGGTGGCGACCGCACGCGGCGACGGCCGCAACGGTGAGGTCACCTCGTCCGACGGCGTGATCGACGAGCAGCTGGCCATCCCGAAGGAGATGGGCGGCGCCGGGGGTGAGCACACCAACCCCGAGCAGCTGTTCGCCGCAGGCTATTCGGCCTGCTTCCACAGCGCGCTGCAAGCGGTCGCCCGCCAGGCGAAGGTGCAGCTGAACGGCACCACGGTCACCGCCGAGGTCAGCATCGGCAAGGACGGCCCCGGCTTCGGCCTTGCCGTCAAGCTCGAGGCCACCCTGCCCGGGATCGAGCAGGGCAAGGCGAACGAGCTGGTGAACCAGGCCCACCAGCTTTGCCCGTATTCGCGCGCAACTCGCGGCAACATCGAGGTCGAGGTAACCGCCAAGACCGGTTGAGGGAAAGAGAGGAACACGCACACCATGGCTAACTCTCCGATCAAGAGCCCGCTCCCCGAGAGCGACAAGGAGATCACCGGCAACGTCCTCCAGTCCACTTTGGTCGATCTGGTCGACCTGTCGCTGATCGCGAAGCAGGCGCACTGGAACGTGGTCGGCACCAACTTCCGCAGCGCGCATCTGCAGCTCGACGAGCTGGTCGCCACCGCGCGCAACTACGTGGACGCGGTGGCCGAGCGCGCCAACGCGATCGGTATTTCGCCGAACGGCAAGGCGAAGACGGTCGTGGAGAGTTCGGGCCTGCCCGAGTACCCGGACAACTGGCAGAGTGTCGAGTCCACCGTGGCGGCGATCGTCGACATTCTGGCCGACCTCATCCAGCGGCTGCGCAAGCGCATCGACGAGACCGACAAGAGTGACCTGGTCACCCAGGATCTGCTGATCGAGATCACGCAGGAGCTGGAGAAGGCGCATTGGATGTGGCAGGCCCAGCAGGCCTGACCCAAGCAGCGGGAAGAGCGGGCACCGTCGTCGGCGGTGCCCGCTCTTCCCTGTGCTTTGCCTGTTCCGGGGCTAGGGTCCTGTCATGGTCCTGCATTCGGGTAAGGCCCGTCGTCCGGAATCGCGCGGTGGGAGCAATCCGTTCTTCGGTGGCACGAATCCGGCGCTCGCGGCCCGGCTTTCCCCGCCGCACCAGCGCCTTGCCGAGCAGCCGGTGCCGCCGGACACCGCGCTGCAGGTCGTGCGTGACGAGCTGATGCTCGACGGCAACGCGCGGCTCAACCTCGCCACGTTCGTCACCACGTGGATGGAGCCGCAGGCCCGCGACCTGATGGCCGAATGCGTCGACAAGAACATGATCGACAAGGACGAGTACCCGCAGACGGCCGAGCTGGAACGGCGCTGCGTCAACATCCTCGCCGATCTCTGGCACGCCCCGGACCCGACGGCGATCATGGGCTGCTCGACCACCGGCTCGTCCGAGGCCTGCATGCTCGCCGGGATGGCGTTCAAACGGCGCTGGGCCAAGCTCGGCCGCACCGGCAAACCGAACCTGGTGATGGGGATCAACGTTCAGGTGTGCTGGGAGAAGTTCTGCGAGTACTGGGAGGTGGAGCCCCGGCTGGTGCCGATGGAGGCCGACCGGTTCCACCTGTCCCCGGAGGAAGCCGTCGCGCATTGCGACGAGAACACGATCGGCGTTGTCGCGATCCTCGGGTCCACGTTCGACGGTAGCTACGAGCCGGTCGCGGACATCGCCGCGGCGCTGGACGAGCTGCAGGAACGCACGGGCTGGGACATCCCGGTACACGTGGACGGCGCGTCCGGCGCGATGATCGCGCCGTTCCTCGACCCCGAACTGACCTGGGATTTCCGGCTGCCGCGGGTCGCGTCGATCAACACCTCCGGGCACAAGTACGGGCTGGTGTACCCGGGCGTCGGCTGGGTGGTCTGGCGGGACAAGCAGGCGCTGCCGGCCGAGCTGGTGTTCAACGTGAACTACCTCGGCGGCGAGATGCCCACGTTCGCGCTGAACTTTTCCCGCCCCGGCGCGGAGGTCGCGGCGCAGTACTACACGTTCGTCCGGCTCGGCCGCGAAGGTTTCCGTGCGGTGCAACAGGCTTCGCGTGACGTGGCGATGGATCTCGCGCAACGGATCGACAAACTCGGCCCCTTCCGGTTGCTCACCAGAGGTGATCAGCTCCCGGTGTTCGCCTTCACCACGAAGCCGGAGGTCAAGGCTTTCGACGTCTTCGACGTGTCCCGGCGGCTGCGGGAGCGGGGCTGGCTGGTGCCCGCGTACACGTTCCCGGCGAACCGGACGGATCTGGCCGTGCTGAGAGTGGTGTGCCGTAACGGTTTCACCAGTGACCTGGCCGCGCTGCTCGTCGAGCACCTCGAGCACTACCTGCCCGAGCTGAACGGGCAGGCCGCTCCGCAGCACAGCCCGTCCACCAGCACTTCGTTCCACCACTGATGCCGGGGCCGCGCGGCCCCGGCATCAGTGCGCCTACTTCGCGGCGTCGAGCGCCCGGAGTGCGAAATGCACCTCGGCCGCGGTCTGCTTGATGGTCTCGGCGATCACCAGCGAACCGTGCCCGGCGTCGTAGCGGTAGAACTCGTACGGCGCTTCGCGCGCAGCGAGGCGGTCCAGGTAGTTCTCGATCTGCCGGATCGGGCAGCGCGGGTCGTTGTCACCCGCCAGCACCAGCACCGGCGCCTGCACGGCGTCGACGTAGGTGATCGGCGAGCACTCGCGGTACACCGCCGGCACGGACTCCGGGGTGCCGCCGAACAGCGCCTTGTCGAAGAGGCGCAACTGCTCCATCTCGTCCTCGTAGGCCGCGACGTAGTCGGCCACCGGCACGCTCGCCACGCCCGCGGCCCAGCGCTTCGGCTGCGTGCCGATCGCGAGGAGCGTCAGATACCCGCCCCAGGAGGCGCCGGAGACCACGCATTTCGCCGGATCGGCCAGGCCACTTTCGACGGCCCAGTCGTACACCGCCGCGACGTCCTCCAGCTCGGTCAGGCCGGGCCTGCCTTCGATGGCGTCGCGCCAGGCCGAGCCGTAGCCCGTCGAACCGCGGTAGTTCACCTCGATCACGGCGAACCCGGCGTCCAGCCACACCGCGCGGTACGCGGAGAAGCGGTCCTCGTCCGCCGCGTGCGGCCCGCCGTGCAGCGTGAAGACCGTCGGCAGCGGGCCGTCCGGTGCGCCGGCAGGCCGCGCCACCAGCGCGTGCACCCGGCCGCCGGGGCCTTCGACGAACGCGTCCACGACCGGCGCCGACTCCGGCGCGGGCCGGCCGGGCGGGGTGAGCAGCACGGTGTCCGTGCCGTCCGCCGCACGGGCACGGATCACGGGCGGCTGCGCGGCGCTCGACCACGAGTACTCCACCGTGCCGTCCGGGCGCACGCTCGCGCCGCCGATCCGCCCCTTCGGTGTGTCCAAAGAGGACAGCTGTCCGGTGGCGAGTTCGTAGCGGTACAAGGAACTCCGGCCTTCGTGGAAATGCACCACCAGCAGCGCGTCGGCATTGGGGTACCAGCCCGCGCTGACCTCGCCGGGCAGGTCCAGCTCCAGTTCGGTCTCGGTGTCTTCCGCGATGTCCCAGATCAGGAGTTCCTCGCGGCCGCGGCGTTCGTGCAGGACAAGCAGCCGCTGGTCACCGGCGACGGGCGAGAACTCCAGCGGGTCGAGGCCCTTGCCCTCGCCGTCCCATTTCTCCGCGACGGCCGAGAAATCCGTGGTGCGCAGTACACGCACCGCCGGATGGCGGGAGTCACCGTGCTCGGAATGCGAGATCGCCAGCAGGCTCTCGTCGCGGGACAGCGAGGCCACCCCGGCGTCGTCCTTGCTGGCATAGAACTCGCTCGTCTTGCCGTCGGCGTGCGCGAACAGGCGGCTGCCGTCGTCGGTGGACACGCCGACAGCCACCAGCCGCCGGCCGATCTCCAGACCGGCCGGGTACCCGTCGTGCACGTCGGGGACGGCGGTTTCCTTTTCGCCACCGGTGAAGGGCTCACGCATCCACGAGCCGAACTCGTCGCCGTCGGTGTCGTTGAACCACCAGATCCAGGCGCCGTCGGGCGAGGTGGTGGCATGCAGGGTGCCGTTCGGACGGTCGGTGACGCGGCGGTGCTCGTCGGTCTCGCGGTCCCACGCGTAGACCTCCCACACGCCGCTGGCGTTCGACACGTAGAGGTTTTTCGCCGGTGCGTCCAGCGCCCAGTCCGGTACCGACATGCGCGGGGCGTGGAAGCGCGCGCGCCAGCGCGCCTCGGCCTCGGCGTCGGCGAAGAGGCGTTCGGGGATCACAGCGGGCGGATGCTGGGTAGTCACCCCTCGATCCTGCCAGGTGTTGCCCGTACGGTGGGCGTGTGCTGGAGGGATACGCGCCCGGGTTCTCCGATGACGCGCTGTCGATGATGACTGCGCGCACGGCGACCGACCGGGCGGGATTCGTGTTGCGGTTGCTCGAACCCGGGATGCGCGTGCTCGACGTCGGCTGCGGCCCGGGCACCATCACCCGCGGGTTCGTCCCGGTGGTCGGCGACGGCCGGGTGCTCGGTATCGACCTGTGCCCGGACCAGTTCCCGAAAGAGTCCACTGTGGACTTCGTCGCGGCAAGCGCCTACGCGTTACCCGTGGCGTCGGAAAGTATCGACCTGGTGTTCGCGCACGCACTGTTCGAGCACCTGCGTGAGCCCGCGCTCGTGCTGCGGGAGTTCCGGCGCGTGCTGCGGCCCGGCGGCACTCTTGCTTTGTCCACTTCGGACTGGAGCCGCGCGGTGCTCCGGCCCAAGACGGTGAACGTGGTGGCCGCCCTGCGCGGGCACTACCTGCTGCGGCGCCGTGCTGGTGGGGATCCGTTTGCCGGTAAGCAGATCGTGGGGCATGTGGAGCAGGCGGGTTTCGCGGACATCCGTTCGCACGCCAGGTTCCGCCCGGACATGCCGTACCGAGACTTGGCGCGCTACGTGGAGGCGCGGCTCGATGCGGCCCTGACCGCGTCGAAGGTGGACCGGGACCAGCTGGCGAGCGCCGCCCGCTCCGCCTGGGCCTGGTCCCATTCGGGGGACGGGGATTTTTCGCAGTGCTGGATCGAGCTGACCGCTGTTCGCTGAGTTGGGTCGGGATTTGGGGAGGGGAATCCCTCGGTGTGAATCCCCTTGGGCTGGCGGTGCGTTGCCGTCTCGCGTTGGGTGGGCGGTGACCCATGCGCCTAACTGGCCCCGGAACCTAGCGGCAATGCCGAAGGCGAGCCGAAAGGGGGTCCAGGGGGGCGGAGCCCTCCCTGGCGGGGGTTTGGGGGTTCGACCCCCCAAAGGACACAAAGTGAGAGACCCCTGTTCGCGCATTCCGCGAACAGGGGTCCAACTTTCACGTCGGGGTGGCGGGATTTGAACCCACGACCTCCTCGACCCGAACGAGGCACGCTACCAAGCTGCGCCACACCCCGATGTTCCTTAACGGGTCGTTGAGAAGTCTAGCGGACGTCGCTGGGGGCTTTCCGCCGGGTTTCCTTTGGGGCCTTCTCCTGGCTGCTGCCCCGGGGGACGAGCGTGAGCAGGCTGGCTTCCGGCGGGCAGGCGAATCGCGCTGGGGCGTACGGCGAGGTACCCAAGCCGGCCGACACGTGCAGCCACATGTCGGCGCCCCAGCGGGAGGCGCCACGCGCCCGGGAGCGATCAAGCTCACAGTTGGTGACCAGCGCCCCGATGCCGGGAATGCGCAGCTGCCCGCCGTGCGTGTGCCCGGCCAGGACGAGGTCGTACCCGTCACCTGCGAAGGGGTCGAGAACGCGCGGCTCCGGCGAGTGGGTCACGCCGATGCGGACAGCGGCGTGAGCTTCCGCCGGGCCCGCGATCTCGCCGTAGCGGTCACGGCGCAGGTGCGGATCGTCCACACCTGCGGCGAACACCGTCTGTCCGGCGGCCTGCACCGAATGACGGGCGTGGGTGAGGTCGACCCAGCCGTGCTCGACGAAGGCCGCGCGCAGGTCCCGCCACGGGAGTTTCCGGCCGTGGATGCGCTTCTTCTTCCCACGCGGCATCAGGTAGCGGGCCGGGTTCTTCGGCTTCGGCGCGTAGTAGTCGTTGCTGCCGAAGACGAACAGGCCCGGCCTGTCCAGCAGCGGCCCGAGCGCGCGCAGCACGTACGGCACGGCCTGCGGGTGGGCCAGGTTGTCGCCGGTGTTCACGACGAGGTCCGGCTCCAGCTCGGCCAGCGCGGCGACCCAGCGCTGCTTGGACTGCTGCGCCGGCATCATGTGCAGGTCCGAGATGTGCAGCACGCGGATCGACCGCGAACCCGGGGCCAGCACCGGAAGCTCCGCCGTCCGCAGGGTCCAGTGCCGCCGCTCGATGCCCACCGCGTAGCCGACGGCAGCCGCTCCGACCGCCGCGGTTCCCGCGGCCAGCCGGGCCACGCTCATCTTGTCACCGACCGTACTCACACCCTTCAGGTTACGTGCCTAGTGCTCGTAGGCCGGGTCGGACGCCGGGAGACCGAGCACCGGCTGCCCGTTCAGGATCTGCGTCATCGCGCCGAACCAGGTACGGGCCGGTGTCTTGCCGCCGAACATGTTGCCGTCGGTGCTGCCCTTCGTCGCGGTCACGTTGCCCGGACCGCCGTCGATGAGCCCGCCGATCGGGTTGTCCGGCCGGAACACCATCGCGGCCCCGGCCAGTTGCGGCACGGCCGCCACGAACGCCGCCGAACCGGAGTTCTGCGTGGTACCGGTCTTGCCGATCATCGGCCGGTTCCAGCCGACCGCCGCCGCGGCGGCCTTCGACGTGCCGTCGGTGTCGTCCTTGCTCATCCCGACCGCCAACGAATTGGCCAGTCCCTCCGGCACGGCCTGCTCACACGCGGCTTCGGTGATCACCTTCGGTTTGCCGTCGCGATCGGTCACCGCGGCGATCGGCGTCGGCGGGCACCAGGTGCCGCCGCTCATGATCGTCGCCGCGACGTTGGCCAGTTCCAGGCCGCTCGTCGGGCTCACGCCGAGGGTGAACGAGCCGAGACCCGCCTGCGAGGAACCGCCGGGGCCGAAGTACTTCTGCTGGCTCATGTTGTAGACGGCCTGGCTGTTGTTCGGGTCGACCGCGCCGCCGTTGGCCGCGTTGGACGCCATCGTGTTGCGCATCCCGAGCCGCCGCGCCATGTCGGTCACCGCGCCCATCCCGGCCTGTTCCTCCAGGATCACGAACCCCGTGTTGGGTGACGTAGCGAGCGCCTGCTGCAACGTCATCGACGGGCCGTAGCCGCTTTCGCCGTAGTTGCTCAGGCAGTACGCGCGCGTTCCCCGTGCCACCAGCGGACAACCTGGCCCGCCACCGACGAAGACGTTCGACGTATAGCTTTGCGGCGTCTGGATGGTCGAATAGATCCCGACCTTGTGCTGCTCCATCGCCGCGGCGGTGGTGAAGATCTTGTAGCTCGAACCCGCACCGGTCACATTGGACACGTCCGATGGCAGCGCGTACGTCGTCTGCCCCTTGTCCGCGTCCGGGCCGTAATCCCGGTTCGCGGCGAGCGCGACCACTTCGTGTCTGTTCTTTCCCGGCCGCACCAAGGACAACGTGTTCGCCACGTTCTTCTGCGTCTTGTCCACCTGCTGTTCGGCGGAGATCTTGGCCTGGTGGTTGGCGTTCTGGTCCATCGTGGTGCGGATGGTGTAGCCGCCGGTGTACAGGTCGTCCTTCGTCATTCCGTTGGTGAGCAGGTAATCCTGCACGTACTGGCAGAAGAAGCCGTTCTCCGGCCCGGCGCCGGTGCAGTTCGCGGCCGGCTTGGACGGCCCGCCGGGTACCACGCCCAGCGGCTCGGCCTTGAACCGGTCCGCGTCCTCCTTGGCGAGCTTCTGGTTCTCCACCATGCGATCCAGCACCAGGTTCCGGCGCTCGGTGGCCTTTTCCGGGTGGCTCCACGGGTCGTAGACCGGCGGGTTGTTGACCATCCCGGCCAGCAGCGCCGCCTGCGGCACCGTCAGCTTGGCCGCGGTCGTGTTGAAGTACGTCTGCGCGGCGGCGCCGATGCCGTAGATCTTGCGCGAGAACTCGACCACGTTGAGGTAGCTGGTGAGGATCTGGTCCTTGTTCATCTGCGTCTCGAGCTGGATCGCGACCCGCGCTTCCTTGAGCTTGCGAGCGATCGACTGCTCCTGCGCTTTCTGCTGGCCCACCTGATCGTCCCGGTAGACGACGTTGATCAGGTAGTTCTTCACGTACTGCTGGGTCAGCGTCGAGGCGCCCTGGGTCTCGCTGCCGGTGCTGTTGCTCAGCGCGGCGCGGAAGGTGCCCTTCCAGTCCACCCCGTGGTGCTCGTAGAAGCGACGGTCCTCGGTCGAGACCAACGCCCACTTCATCGCGTCATTGATCTCGTTCGACGCGGTCGGGATGCGGTACTGGTCGTACAGCGTGGCGATCGGGTTGCCTGCCGAGTCGGTGATCGTCGTGACCAGCGGCGGTGGCACGTTCGCGAGCTCGGCGGACATGCTGTCCACCGTCTCGCTCGCCTTGTTGGACGCCACCCCGGCGGCTCCCACGATGGGGAACAGCACCCCGGCGACGAGGATCCCCGCGAGCAGGCACAGGCCGAGCAGTTTGAACAGACCATCCGTCTTCCGCACGGGAGCCAGGGTAGTGGGAACGGGCATATCGCCGCCGGGGCACGGGGGTTCGGATACCACGTCCGGCGGTGCGATGCGACGTGTTCCGGTAACAAAATTCGCCGGGATCTTGGCGAGGGGAACCGTCTGGCCCTACAGTCCGTCAACGTCTCACGAAGACCGGTGCCGGGGAGGTGCCGGGCTTCAGCAAGGTGAGCCGAGGGTGAGGAGCTGGGGGCATCATGGACTCGAATCAGCAGCAGAGCTGGCGCCTGGACGCCTTGTGCCGGGATACCGACCCGGACGAGCTGTTCGTGCGCGGCGCGGAACAGAACCGGGCCAAGGTGGTGTGCATGGGCTGCCCCGTGCGCACGGAATGCCTGGCAGAAGCATTGGACAACCGGATCAGCTTCGGTATCTGGGGTGGTATGACCGAACGCGAGCGGCGGGCACTGCTGCGCCGCCGCCCGGAGGTCGGCTCCTGGTCCGAACTACTGGAATCGGCGAAGCGGGAGTACGTCAAGGTCTCCTAGGCGCCGTTCGAAAGCCGGTCTCCGATGTCGCGGAGGCCCGCCATGTCGTGCACGTCGCTGGGGAGCGCGGGTACGCGGACGATCGGCACTTCGGGGTGCGCGCGGGTGAAGCGCGAGAGCAGCCTGTTCTCGCGTTCCGCCAGCGCCACCCTGTCCGCGTGCAGCCGCAGCACGGCGGTGGCCAGTGGAGCGCTGGACTCCACCCGGTCCGCCGCCGCTGTCGCCTTGCCCGCCGAAAGATCGGCCAGCACCGGATGCGTCCGGTTGGCCACCAGCCCGGAAAGCGGCATCGACTCCTCGGAGAGCCGGTCCACGAAATAGCTCGCCTCGCGCAGCGCGTCCGGCTCCGGCGCGGCGATCACCAGGAACGCCGTTCCCTTGCTGCGCAACAGTTCCGAGGTCTTGCGTGCGCGCTCACGGAAACCGCCGAACATACTGTCGAACGCCTGCATGAACGCCGACGCGTCGGCCAGCAGCTGGCCGCCGATGATCGTCGAAACCGCCTTGGCGAACATCGAGAACCCGGCGGTGACCACCTTGCGCAGGCCCCAGCCACCCGCCTTCGCCGGCCCGGTGAGCAGCCGGATCATCCGGCCGTCGAGCGCGGTGGACAGCCGGGTCGGCGCGTCCAGGAAGTCCAGCGCGGACCGGCTCGGCGGGGTGTCCACCACGATCAGATCCCAGTCGCCGGTGGCGGCGAGCTGGCCGAGCTTCTCCATCGCCATGTACTCCTGCGTGCCGGAGAACGACGTGGAAATGGTCTGGTAGAAGGGATTCGCGAGCAGCTGCTCGGCTCGTTGCGGGCCGGCGTGCGCGCGCACCATGTCGTCGAAGGTGCGCCGCATGTCGAGCATCATCGCCCAGAGCTCGCCCTTGGGGTCGAAACCCTCCACCTGAACCTGACGTGGATGGTTGCCGAGTTCGCGCAACCCCAGCGCCTGTGCGAGCCGGCGCGCCGGGTCGATGGTCAAGACCACTGTCTGCCTGCCGCGTTCGGCGGCGCGCAACGCGAGCGCGGCCGCCGTCGTCGTCTTGCCGACTCCGCCCGAGCCACAGCAGACGACGACCCTGGTTTCCGGGTCGTCGATCAGCGCGTCCACGTCGAGTGCCATCACTGCACCCCCTGTTCGGCGAGCGACTCCGCGATGTCGTAGAGCGCCGCGACGTCCACCCCGTCGGTGAGGTCCGGCAGTTCCAGCGTCGGCAGATCTGCTTCGGAAAGCTGCTCGCGGGCCCGTTGCTCGGCGGCGATCCGGATGGCGTGCTCGACGGTCTCTTCGACCAGCGCGTCCACCGTCGCCTCGGAAAGGTCCAGCCCGGCGGCCTCCAAACCGGACCGCACCCGCGACGCGTCCACCCGCCCGTCGGCGGCCGCGGTCAGCGAACGCGCCGGCAGCCGCGGCGGCCGCACCCGGTTGACCAGCACCGCGCCCGGCCGCAGATCGGCGCCGTCCAGTTCGGCCACCGCGTCCAGTGTTTCCCGTACCGGCATCTCCTCCAGCAGGGTCACCAGATGCACGACGGTCTCGCCGGAATGCAGCAACCGCACCACACCTTCGGCCTGCGCCCGGATCGGCCCGGTGCGGGCGAGATCGGTCAGCGCCTTCGTGACGTCGAGGAACTTCACCACCCGGCCGGTCGGCGGGGCGTCCACCACCACGGCGTCGTAGGTGTGCCTGCCGTCGGACTCGGTCCGCCCGACACACTCCTTGATCTTCCCGGTCAGCAGCACGTCGCGAAGGCCGGGCGCGAGCGTGGTGGCGAACTCGATCGCACCCATCCGGCGCAGCGTCCGCCCGGCGAAGCCCAGGTTGTAGAACATCTCGAAGTACTCGAGCAGCGCGGCCTCGACGTCGATGTGCAGCGCGCGCAACTCGCCGCCGCCGGGCGCGGACGCGAGGCGCTGTTCGGCGTACGGCAGCGGTTCGGTGTCGAAGAGCTGGGCGAAGCCCTGCCTGCCCTCGACCTCGATCAGCAGCACGCGCCGCCCACCGCGCGCCAGCGCGAGGCCGAGGGACGCGGCGAGTGTCGTCTTCCCGGTACCGCCCTTGCCGGTCACGAAATGCAGCCGGGCGCGGGCGAGTTCGTCGGTCCAGCCGGCCAGGGGGTTGCTCACTACCGCAGCGTAAATCACCCGGGGGGCTGGTGTCGGGCTAGTGGTGGGGCTGGACCGGCGACATCGGCACGCACGTGACCGGCCTGGCCCCGGCGGGATCGAGCGCGTTGACCACGTAGCCCAGGGCGTTCGGATCGAAGGGCAGCCCGGCGTGGTTCACATGGTCGGCCGCGCAACCGTCCTGCAGTACGACGTTCGTCACGTTCGGCCCCTCACCCAGCCCGCTGGTCCACGGCACGACGAGACCGTCCTCCTTGCTGACGATGTTGGTGTAGGTGATCCGCGGCAGGAACACCCCGCCCGCCTGGAGCGTCTTCAACAGGTCCGAACCCTTGAGCAGCTCGGGACAGACCGCGCAGGTCGCCGCCTGCGCGACCGGACCGAGGCCGAGCGCCTTGAGCAGCTCGTACAGCTCGGCGAGCCCGTACGGGTCGGTGCCGGCCCAGCCCGGCGCCAGGCTCACGAACCGGCCGATTTTGTCTTTGCCGCCAAGGAGTTTGGCGTAGTAGGTGCCGAGCCAGGTGCCCTGGGAATACCCGACGAGGTCCACTTTGGCCGCCCCGCTCGCGGCTCGCACCTTGTCCACAAAGGACTGCAACTCGGCCGCGCTGGAGTCCATCGAGGTCAGTCCGCCGACCGGGTCGTCGCTCGCCGGGGTGCCCGCCGGCACCCCGTAGGTGAGCGCGTACGTGCAGAAACCCTTCTGTGCCAACAAAGGTCCGAGGAGACGCCAGGTGTAGTCCTTGTTGTCCCCGGTGCCGTGCACCAGCACGACCGGATCGGGATGGGTCGTCGACGGGCGGCAGGACCATTCGTTGACCGCGGGCGTGGCACCGGCGGCCGGTCCGATGAAGAGGGTGAGCAGGAGCGTGGCGAGCACAGCGGCTGGTCGGCGCATGCTCCCAAATTCCTGGAACAGGCCGATCGCGCCTAGTACACAGCAGGGTGGAAACCGGTGACGGACAGTGAGAGTGCTCGGGTGGCCGGGTGCTCGCTTGATCGGGTCGTTACGCTCGGGCGCATGACGAAGTGGGAGTACGCCACCATTCCGCTACTGATCCACGCCACCAAGCAGATCCTGGACCAATGGGGCGAGGACGGCTGGGAACTGGTGACCGTGCTGCCGAACCCGAGTGGCGAGCAGCATGTCGCTTACCTCAAGAGGCCCAAGGCATGAGCGAGCTTGCGAGCGAATCATGTAACGCCATGCCGTCCGAAGAGGAGGGCGCATGACCTGGTCGGAGAAGCTGGCCGAACT
The DNA here is from genome assembly GCF_035546795.1 of Amycolatopsis sp. Classification (GTDB taxonomy): domain Bacteria; phylum Actinomycetota; class Actinomycetes; order Mycobacteriales; family Pseudonocardiaceae; genus Amycolatopsis_E. The sequence continues at coordinate 22,584 of NZ_DASZWC010000025.1, read as the reverse complement.
GGGCATCGAGTTGCCCGCCGTGGCCGCCCCGGTGGCCGCGTACGTCCCGGCGGTGCGCACCGGTTCGCACGTGTACACGTCCGGCCAGCTGCCGTTCGTCGACGGCAGGCTCGAGACCACCGGCAAGGTCGGCGCCGAGGTCAGCCCCGAGGAGGCGAAGCGTTACGCGCGCACCTGCGTCCTCAACGCACTGGCCGCCGTGCACGCGCTCGCCGGCATCGACTCCGTCGTCAAGGTGGTCAAGGTCGTCGGGTTCGTGGCCTCGGCAGAGGGATTCACCGGACAGCCCGCCGTGGTCAACGGCGCGTCCGAGCTGCTGGGCGAGATTTTTTCCGAAGCGGGCGCGCACGCGCGTTCGGCGGTGGGGGTGGCCGAGCTTCCGCTGGGAGCGCCGGTCGAGGTCGAACTGATCGTGGAGGTTCAGTAATGGATCCGGACATCGAAGCTGCGTGTCACGAGCTGTTGCTGCGCCTGGCCGGCCGAATGCCGGACCAGTTGCTGTGGCGCTACCGGGACTGGCTGGGCGAGGGCGCGATGACCACGCTCGCGCGCACCCTGCCGCGCACGTTGCTCAAGCACAACATCGACCTCGACCAGCCCGAATACCGGCTGCTGGTCGCCGGGTTGGTTCCGCACGGTGCGGACTGGCATCAGGTGAGTTCCACGCTTGGGGTGGACGAGGTCCCCGAGAACCGGTACACATTCACGGGGAGTGCACCCGATTGGGTGAACTCCGTAGACTCAGTGTCCGCGTTGGTGCACGCAACGTTGCGCGGCCGGCCGGACGTGGGTGAGGTGCGGGAGAGCTGGCGGCACGGCGACGGTTCGGAGCCGAAGCGAGTGCTGCTGATCACCGCGCTGGCCGGCCTGCCAAGGCTGGCCGGGGAACTGCAGCGGGTACTGCGAGTGCTGGGCGACGAACAGCCCAGCGTTGAGGTGATGCCGCCGCGGTTCGACCTGCCCGCGTACCACCGTGCCGCGCTGGCGAGTTCCGAGCTGGTCTGTACCGGCGCTGTGGACACGGGGCACCGGCTCGCCGCTGCGTAACGGCTCGTCTCCGCCGAGAGCGGGCCGCTGGAGGGAGAATTGTGGACGTCCACAGTGACGCCGCAGGGCTGGGAACCGATGGGTTCGCAGTTCCGCTGCGGCTGCACAACCTGATGCTCGCGCTGGCCGGACGGCTGGACGACAGTGCGCTGTCCGAGGCACGCGAGCTGACCGCGAGGGCTCGCCTCGACGAAGCCGCCGAGCTGACCACGGGCGCGCTCATCGCGGGCAAGCTTCCGGTGCGCGAGACGGAGCAGCACGAGCTCGGGCTGGTGCTCGAGCTCAGCCGCTCCGACGCGACGCTCGCCGATCACCTCACCGTCAACGACGCCGAGGCCGACAACGGCGTGCTGCACCACTTCACCGGTGACAACAACCCCGAGCAGGGCATCGCCGACGCGCTCGACCGCACCCTGCAGGTGCTGCCCGATCTGCGCTCGGTGCACGCGGTGTGGCGCAACACCCCGGCCGGCAGCGTGCCGGGGCCGCTGCCGCAGCGCGTGGTCCTGGTCGAGATCGGGCCGGAGGGTAACCCGCCCGCGGCCGCTTACCGCGTCGACGCGGCATTGCGCCGCGCTGGGATCCGTGCGGTCGTCGAGGTCTCCGGACACGGCGCCGAGCGGCACCGCTACCACGAACAAGCGATTAACTCGGCCACCGCGGTCTGGCTCGCTGGGGAAACATCGGCGGGAAAATCCGGCCGGTCGGCCAAGCCGGCGCCGGCCACCGTGGAGGAGAAGTCCGGCAGGCACGTCGCGCGGAACGCAGGCAGCGCTGAGGAACCCCAGCCGACGCCTGAGCCCGTCGAGGAGCCGAAACCCGCCGAGGAAGAGCCGACGGCGCCGGTAGCCGAGACGCCCGAGCCCGCCGAGACCGAGGGCCCCGGCCACATGTTCGGGCCGCGGGAGGCGCCGCCGGAGATCCGCGCGGAGAACACGATGGACCTCAGCTCGGCCGAGGTCGCCCAGTTGCGGGCGGCGCTGGCCGAGGACCCGGAGAAGGGCCGCGCGATCGCGTCGGCGACGATCGGGCCCGGCGAGGTCATCGAGATCCCCGAGCTGGACCTCAACGACCCGCAGTTGTCCGAACGCGACCGTCAGCTGCTGCGCGAGCTGCACGCTGAACTCGCCGAGCGTGAGCGGGCCGAAGCCTCCAAGGTCCGGCTCAACGGGCGTGGCGAAGACAACCCGCGTTGGGTCGACGGCTTCTCCGGATCGTGAGCGGCGCGTAAGTTCCAGTGCGTGCCTGATCTTAGTTTTTCCGTGCCGGGCGGCATGGATTTCTCGGTGGAACCACCGGAGACCCCTGCCGTCCCGCGCGACGCCGCGACCGTGATCCTGCTCCGCGACAGCGACCGAGGGCTGGAGGTGTTCCTGCAACGCCGGGTCGCGGCGATGGCGTTCGCGGCCGGGATGACCGTGTTCCCCGGCGGCGCCGTCGACAAGCGAGATGCCGACGCCTCGGTCGCGTGGGCGGGACCGTCGGCCGCCGAGTGGGCGGAATGGTTCGGTGGCACCGAGTCCGTCGGCCGCGCGCTGGTTTGTGCCGCGGTGCGCGAAACGTTCGAAGAGTCCGGAGTTCTGCTCGCCGGTACTGCCGGTGAAGTCGTCGCCGACGCGGCCCGCTATCGCGAAGGCCGCGCGCAGCTGGAATCCCGTGAGCTTTCCCTCGCCGATTTCCTGGCCCACAACGACCTCACCCTGCGCGCCGATCTGTTGCGGCCGTGGGCGCACTGGATCACCCCGATCCAGGAGAAGCGCCGGTACGACACGCGGTTCTTCGCCGCGGTCCTGCCCGAGGGGCAGCATGCGGACGGCGCGACCACGGAGGCGGAATCCACCAGCTGGCAACGTCCCGCGGAAGCGCTCGACGACGCCAAGGCCGGCCGCAGCACGTTGATGCCGCCGACCTGGCACACCTTGACCGAACTCGCCGAATTCGGCTCCACAGCGGAAGCTCTGGCCGTCGAACGCAAGGTGGAGACGATCATCCCGACGCTGCGCCGTGAGGGAGATCGGATCCGCGTGATCGTGGGGGACGAATGACACACCCGGCATACGGCGAACTGCGCCGCGTCTCGGAAACCGCTTCGGTGCTGCTGGAGAACAATCCGTCGTCGATGACGCTCGAGGGCACCAACAGCTGGGTGCTGCGCGCGCCGGGTGAAAGCGCTTGCGTGCTCGTCGACCCCGGCTACGAGGACCTTGATCACCTGCCCAAACTCGCCGAAGTGGCGCCGGTCGAGCTGATCCTGCTCACCCACCACCACCCCGATCACGCCGAGGGCGCGCCCTGGCTGGCCGAACGGGTCGGCGCCCCGGTGCGAGCCTTCGACGAATCGCTTTGCAGAGGCGACGGGGCCTTCGGCGACGGTGACACGATCCGCGCCGCCGGTCTGGAGATCGGGGTGCTGCACACCCCGGGCCACACCGCGGATTCGGTCTGCCTGCGGGTCGGTTCGCACGTGCTGACCGGGGACACCATCCTCGGCCGGGGCACCACGGTGCTCAGCGATCTTGGCTCGTACCTCGGCTCCCTGCGCCGGCTGCTGGAACTGCCCGGCGGGCTGAGCGGACTGCCCGGCCACGGGCCGGAGATCGCCGACCTCCGCGCGGTCGTGCAGGAGTACCTCGACCACCGCGAACAGCGGCTGGACCAGGTCCGCTCGGCGCTGGCCGTGCTCGGCGAGGACGCCACGCCGCGGCAGATCGTCGAGCACGTCTACGCCGACGTCGACAAGGCGCTGTGGGCCCCGGCCGAGCACAGCGTGCGAGCGCAGCTGGAGTACCTGCGCGTCAGCCGGACTGAGTGAGATCCGTTGCGGCGGCCAGTTCGGTGACCACTTCGAGCAGCCGCCGCAACGCCGGCTTCTTCGCCTCCGGCAGCCAGACCACGTCGGTGTGCGCCTGCTCGCCCTCCAGCGGGACGAATTCCACGCCGCCGCGGCGGATGCTGTGTGCGGAAGCGGCCAGCCTGGTGACGCCGACCCCGGCGGCCACCAGGCCCAGCAGGTTCTGCACGCTCGACGCCCGCTCCACCACGCGCGGTTCGAACCCGGCCTCCTGGAAGTCCCGGTCGTACTTCTCGTGCCACGGCGGCCAGGAACTGCGCTGGGTCAGCACCCACGGCTCGTCCGCCAGGTCCGACAGGCGCAGGCTTTCCCGCTGCGCCAAGGGATGTCCGGTCGGCAGTACCGCGCACACCCGCTCGGTGAGCAACGTCCGCGAGGCCAGCCCGTCGACCAGCGGTGGCCGGGTGAACCCCGCGTCGTACCGGCCGCCCTGCAGCCCGGTAACCAGTTCGCTGATGCTCACGTCCTCGGTGTGCAGTTCGACGTCGGGATAACGCGCCCGGACGGTTCGCACGACGGGCGGCAGCAGGTAGTTCGCCGTGGACGCGAGGAACGCCAGGTTCAGCGTGCCGACCTCACCGCGGGCCGCGCGCTGCACTGTGCTGATCGCCTTCGTCGTGCGGTCGATCACCGCCCGCGCCTCCGGCAGGAACAGCAGGCCGACCTCGGTCAACCGGGTGCCCCGCGTGTCCCGGTCGAACAGCCGCACACCCAGCACCCGCTCCAGCACGTTGATCTGCTGGGAAAGCGACTGCTGGGCGATACCGAGCCGTCCCGCGGCATCGGTGAAGCTCAGCTCCTCGGCCACCGCGATGAAATACCGCAGCTGCCGTAGCTCCGGACTCCTCACAGGAATCGACTGTAGCGGCTGGAGGAAGCCGATGTTGGACACCTCATTTCACCGCCGGAAAGCTGGACGCATGACAGAAGGACGACAACGCGTCTGGCTGATCACCGGCTGCTCGTCGGGGTTCGGCCGGGAGCTTGTGCCGGCCGCGGTACGGGCGGGCGATCTGGTGATGGCGACCGCACGCAAGCCTGAGCAGCTCGAAGCCCTCGCCGGCGACCAGGTGCGCACCTGCGCGCTGGACGTGACCGCCCCGGCGACGATCGAAGCCGCCGTGCAGGCCACGCTCGACGCGTTCGGGCGGATCGACGTAGTGGTGAACAACGCGGGCAACGGATCCGTCGGCGCGGTGGAGGAGCTCGGCATGGACGAGCTGCGCGCCTTGATGGAGGTCATGTTCTTCGGCGCGGTCGAGGTGACCAAGGCCGTGGTGCCACATCTGCGCGCGCAGGGCAGCGGCGCGATCGTACAGATCAGCTCGATGGGCGGGCAGGTCAGCCCGGCCGGGTTCGGGGCCTACTGCTCGGCGAAGTTCGCGCTGGAGGGGATTTCCGAGGCGCTGGCCGGTGAGCTGGCGCCGTTCGGGGTGCGGGTCCTGATCGTCGAGCCCGGCGCCTTCCGCACCGAGTTCGGCGGCGCGCGGATGCACCGCTCGCGCCGGATCGACGCCTACGAGCTCGAAACCCGCGCGGCGATCGACACCATGGACGGCACCCAGCCCGGCGACCCGGCCAAAGCCGCGGCCGCGATCCTGTGCGCGCTCGACGCACCGGACCCGCCGCTGCGGCTTGCGCTGGGCGCGGACGCCGTCGAGGCCATCCGTGCGAAGCACGCCCGCAATCAGGCGGACCTGGACGCCTGGGAGGAACTGAGCGTGAGCACCGCGTTGGACTGATCTTCGCTCCGGCGGACTGTCCCGCGCAGCAACCAAACCAGCGCCGCGACCACCAGCGCCGCCCCGCCGGCCGCGAGGAAGGAGGCCGACGGTCCCTGGTGCTCGACGAGGTAACCGCTCACCGACTGGCCGAAAGCCAGGCCGAGCGTGATCGCGGTGAGCACCCAGCCGAAGGCCTCCGCCGCGGTGCCCTCCGGGGCCACGATCTCGATCGCCGCCGAATGCGTCGACGACTGGGGTGTGATCATCGCGCCGGCGGCGAGCATCGTCAGGGCCAGGCCCCACAGTGTGGACGGCCAGGCGCACAACGCGACGAGCAAGGCGAACGCGGCCAGCAGGGCGGGCAGCCGCGCGGACATCTGCCGCGGCCACGGCCGCAGGCTGAACGCCACGCCGAACGCGACCGAGCTGACCGACCAGACCGACAGCAGCACCCCGCCCAGCGCGGGCTGCCCGGCCTCGGTCGCCGCCGCAGGCACGGCGACTTCGACGAACCCGATCACAATGCCGAAACCCAGCGCGGCCAGCGCGAGCGTGCGCATACCCGGGCCCGCCAGCGCGCCGAGCAACGACCCGTGCCGCTGCTCGGCCGGACCCCAGGCGCGGACCGCCGGGCTCAGCGCGAACATCAGCGAGCCGAGCACCATGCACGCCCCGCCGATGACCATGCCCGTGCCCGGCCACGGAGCGGCGACCAGCACCCCGGCCAGCCCAGGGCCGAGGATGAAGAACACCTCCATGCTGATCGCCTCGTAGGAGAAGGCGGCGTTTTTGGCGCGTTCATCCTTGACCAGCCGCCCCCACAGCGCACGGGAAGCGGAGCCGACCATCGGCTCCGTGATGCCGATACCGCCGCCCAAAACCACCAGAACGGGTGTCGGCGCATGTGCCTCGATGGCCAGCGCGAGCACCGCCATCGCGACCGCGAACAACACGGTGTCGAGCACCAGCGGCCGGGTCGGCCCGAAGCGGTCGATCAGCCTGCCCTGCACCACCGAACCGACCGACACGCCCACCAGCGACCCCGCCGAGACGAGCCCGGCCGCGGCGAACGAACCGGTCTCACGCTGGACGTACAGCAGCGCCGACAGCCCGATCATCGCTATCGGCAGGCGGGCGAGCAGCGACGCGGCCAGTGGGCGGCCGGAGCCGGGGGTGGTCAGCGCGGACCGGTAGTCAGCGAGCGAAGTGGACTGAGACACGCGTACCAGTATGCCCATATCTGGTACGTGAGTACCACTTATTTACCGGCGATCTGGGTCACCGGAACAGGGCAGTAGATCTCGGTTGGATAACGACCGAAGATTTTCTCCGGAAATCGCGCAACGAACCGGCCACGCTCGCGTCCTTTGGGATGAACGGCCTTGAACTTCGGGGTAGGGGCCGTGGCATGGTTGACATAACAGAAGAACTCCCTCCGGATCTTGGGTCGGGGCCTAACCGGAGGGCGGGGAGCGCGGTCCGTCGGGGGATGGCCCGCGCAAAGCGAAGGGCCGGTGCGCCACGTCGGGGGTGGCGCCCGGCCCTTCGTTCATCGTTCAGCCTGCTCGCGCTTCGCGCTTCGCTGGTGAACTTCGGCATCGCATTGGGGGTCGAACCCCCAAACCCCCGCCAGGAGGGGCTTCGCCCCCCTGGACCCCCCAACCCGGTGCCGGTGTGGGGGCCGGTCACCCGCCATAAAAATGGCGGTCTTCCTGGGGAAGACCGCCACTTTTTGGGTTTTACCTTGCGCGGCGGGCTAGGCGTTCTGGGTCCAGGATCAGGACGCTTTTGCCTTCCAGGCGGAGCCAGCCGCGGTGGGCGAAATCGGCGAGAGCCTTGTTCACGGTCTCGCGGCTCGCACCGACGTACTGGGCGATCTCCTCCTGCGTCAGGTCGTGCGTGACGCGCAGGATGCCGGCCTCCTGGCTGCCGAACCGCTGCGCCAGCTGCAACAGCGCCCGCGCCACCCGGCCAGGCACGTCCGTGAAGATCAACTCTGCGACCATGTTGTTCGTCCGGCGCAGCCTGCGGGCGATCACCCGCAGCAGCTGCTCGGCGATCTCCGGCCGGTTCGAGATCCACTTCCGCAGTGACGGGCGGTCCATGCTGACCGCACGGACCTCCGTCACGGTCGTCGCGCTCGAAGTACGCGGACCGGGGTCGAAGATCGACAGCTCGCCGAACATGTCCGACGGGCCCGCGATCCACAGCAGGTTCTCGCGCCCGTCCGGGGACTTCCGGCCGATCTTGACCTTGCCGGATTGGATGATGTACAGCTTGTCGCCGGGCTCGCCTTCAGTGAAGATCACGTGGCCACGCGGGAACTCCACGGTCTCCAAGGTCTGTGCGAGCGCCTCGGCCGCGGCCGGTTCCACCCCCTGGAAGATGCCCGCCCGGGCCAGGGTCTCGTCCACCTCGTGCCTCCTCGTCGGTGGCGACTGAATACCCCCACATGGGGATGTGTCGCCGATCACTTGCGTGCAGTCTAGGCCGTTCGGGCGAGATCGCCGCACGGCTCGCCGAATGGCAGGCTGCCAACGCCCACGAGGGTGAGAAATGATCTCGTCCGGACGCCCCAGCTTAACTGCCGCTCATGGGAACTCCGTCGAGGGTGGTCGGTGACGTGCGTGAACTAGCCTCGCGAGCGGCGCGGACGCAGCTTGGCGGCCCGGCCACCGAGCCTGCGCAACCGGAACAACTCCAGTGCCCGCCCGATCCCGTGTCCGTAAAGTGCCCTGACCTCGTTGGGACGTGCCTGCTCGAGGAACTCCTCGACCTCTTCCTCCTGCACGGCGACGTGCTTGAGGCGGCTCTCCACGCGTTCCATGGCCAGCGCGAAGAACATCATCACGAGCGGAACCGCTACTACGAACCAGACCGTCATTGACTTCAGATCCTCGCTTATGTTGGCTCGGTTCTTGCGCCAAGCTGGGCTGCGGCGTGTCGGCCACCGAGAGGCCGCCGACGAACCTTTCGTAGGCTATCGGGGTGCCCCCCGCCGTTCGCTATGCACCCCGAAAGGGTGACGAAAGCCGGCTTGCTCTTGTTAGACGCGCTCGCCGCATGCTGCGTTGCCTCGCCGAGGCGTATCCGGACGCGCAGGCCGAACTCGACTTCACCAGCCCGCTGGAACTGATCGTCGCCGTCGTACTTTCCGCGCAGACCACCGATGTGCGGGTGAACCAGGTCACGCCCGCGTTGTTCGCGCGCTACCGAACCGCGGCCGACTACGCCGCCGCGGATCGCACCGAACTCGAAGAACTCCTGCGCCCCACCGGGTTCTTCCGGGCGAAGGCGAATTCGCTGATCGGCTTGGGCGCCGCGCTCGTCGAGCGGTTCGACGGGGAGGTGCCGCGCAAAATAGAGGAACTCGTCACACTTCCCGGCGTCGGCCGCAAGACCGCGAACGTCGTGCTCGGCAACGCCTTCGACATCCCCGGCATCACGGTGGACACCCATTTCGGCCGGTTGGTCCGCCGCTGGGGCTGGACGAAGGAAGAGGACCCGGTCAAGGTCGAGCACGCGGTCGGCGAGCTGATCCCGCGCAAGGACTGGACGATGCTCTCGCACCGGGTGATCTTCCACGGCCGTCGCGTCTGCCATTCCCGCAAACCCGCGTGCGGCGCGTGCCCGCTCGCCCGTGACTGCCCGTCCTACGGCGCGGGCCCGACCGGGTTCGAAGAGGCGGCGAAGCTCGTCAAGGGCCCGGAACGCGACCACCTGCTGGCGATGGTGCAAGGGCAGTGACCAAGGCGACGAAGTGGGCGCTGGTGATCGGCGTGCTGGTGCTCGGGGTGATCATCGCGGTCCTGCCCCGGCACAACGGCACGACGCAGAACACCGCGGCGCCCGACCTGTCGCAGGCCCGCGCGGCGGCGGCCTTACCGGCCTGCCCGACCGGCACGGGTGAGGTCCCGCAGCTCAAGGGCGTGCAGGCGCAATGCCTCGGCGACGGCTCGACGATCGATCTCGGTACGGCGCTGGCCGGTGCACCGACCTTGGTCAACTTCTGGGCCACCTGGTGCGAGCCCTGCAAGACGGAGTTACCGGTGCTGAACCAGTACGCCGCGCAGGTCGGCGCGGTGCGGGTACTGGAGGTGCAGGTCGCCAGCTCGGAAGCGGACGGACTCGAACTGCTCCAGCGGCTCGGCGTGCGGCTGCCGAGCGCGTTCGACGGGGAAGGCTCGACAGGCCCGGCGCGCTCGGCGTTCAAGGTGCCCTCCGCGTTGCCGGCGTCGTACCTGGTCACCGCGGACGGACAGGTTCATTTCATCGAAAACCCACGTCTCTTCGACAACAGTGACGCGGTGCGCAAGGCCGTGGAGGAGTACTCGTGAGCGGCCCGCTGGTCGAAGCGGGCTCGGTCCCCGCGTGGTTGCGCCCGCTGGTCGAGGCCAGCGGGCGGGTCGACTCCAGCACGTTCATGCGGTTCAGCCCGCCGGACAACGAGTACACCCGCTCGGCGGCGGTGCTGATCCTGTTCGGCGAAGGCCCGCGCGGCCCGGACGTCCTGCTGCAGCGGCGCGCCGACACCCTCGGCTCGCACGCCGGGCAGGTCGCGTTCCCCGGTGGCGGCGTCGAGGACGGTGACGACGGGATCGTCGACACGGCCTTGCGCGAAGCCGAGGAGGAGACCGGCGTCGACCCCATCGGTGTGCGACCGGTCGCGATCCTCCCGCAGCTGTTCGTGCCCGTGTCGCATTTCGCGGTGACACCGGTGCTCGCGCACTGGGAGAAGCCGTCGCCGGTGCATGCGGTCGACCCGGCCGAGACGGCCGCGGTGGCCAGGGTCGCAGTGCGCGACCTGGCGGAGCCGGCAAACCGGTTCCAGGTCAGCAGGCCCGGGATGCCGATCCGGAGCCCGGTCTTCGTCGTCGACGGGTTGTTCGTCTGGGGCTTCACGGCCGGCCTGTTGTCGGCGCTGCTTTCCCTGGGTGGCTGGGAACGCGAGTGGGATCGCGACGATGTGCGCGATCTTGACGTAGCGTTGCGCGATCACGAAAGGGAGACACGATGAACTGGGTCGACGTGCTGGTGATTGTGCTGGCGCTGCTGGCCGCGATCTCCGGCGCCCGGCAAGGTGTCGTCATCGCGCTGCCCGCACTGATCGGCGTGATCGCCGGGGCCATCGGCGGCATCCGGCTCGCCCCACTGGTGGTCCAGCTGTTCGGCAGCCCCGCCGCGAAGGTCGCGTTCGCCGTCGCCACGGTGGTCTTCCTGGTGGCACTCGGCGAAACGCTCGGGGTGTGGCTAGGCCGTCGGATCAAGATGACGGTCAAGCAGCGGTTCGACACCAGCAAGCTCACCGGCATCGACCAGACGCTCGGCGCGATCGTGCAGGGCATCGTGGTGTTCGTGGTCGCCTGGCTGATCGCGGTCCCGCTGACCGGGGTCGCGGCGCTGCCGGGGCTGGCCAAGGCGATCAACAACTCGGCCGTGCTCGGCGCGGTCGACAAGGCGATGCCGGCCGCCGCCGAAGGGTTGCCGGCGGACCTGCGGAAACTCCTTGACGCGTCCGGGTTCCCGTCGGTCGTGGACCCGTTCCAGAAGACCCAGATCAACGAGATCGCGCCGCCGGACACGAGCCTGCAGACCAGCGCCGTCGTGCAGCAGTTGAAGGGCAGTGTGCTCAAGATCCGCGGTACGGCGTCGTCCTGTTCGCGCGCGCTGGAGGGCAGCGGCTTCGTCGTCGCGCCGCAGCGCGTGGTGACCAACGCGCACGTCGTCGCGGGCACGGACGAGACGGCGGTGGAGACGTCGCAGGGTCGGTTGCCGGCAAGGGTCGTTTACTTCGATCCCGAGGTCGACATCGCGGTGCTCGCCGTGCCGCGGCTGAACGCCACACCGCTGACGATGGCGTCCACGCCGGGGCAGGCGGGTGACAGCGCGATCGTGCTCGGCTACCCGCTCGACGGCCCGTACACCGCCACCGCGGCCCGTATCCGCAACGAGATCACGTTGCAGGGCCCGGACATCTACGATTCACATACCGTGCGCCGGGACGTTTTCACGGTGCGCGCGCAGGTGCGCAGCGGTAACTCCGGCGGCCCGCTGGTGAACCCGTCCGGCCAGGTCATCGGGGTCGTGTTCGGGGCCTCCGTGGAGGACGCGGACACCGGCTTCACGCTGACGGCGAAGCAGGTGAGCCCGGTGATCGAGGAGGCGCCCTCGCTGAGCGCCCGGGTCAGCACGGGGTCCTGCGCGGCCTGAGCTACTGCTCGTTGAGGAACGCGATGAGCGCCTTGTCCGTGCGGCCGGGGTCTTCCAGATGCGGGAAGTGGCCGATGTCCGAAAGGGACTCGAACCGTGACCGCGGCCCTTGCCACGGCGCGGAATCACGGGCGGTCTCGGGCAGCACGCACGTGTCGGCGCTGCCGTGGATCTGGAGGACCGGCGCGGCGGTGCGAGTGCCGACGGCGCTGGTGAAGCGCTTACCCTCGCCGCGGAACTGCGCGCGGAACGCCCAGCGGTAGTACTCCAGCGCGCTGTGCGCCACCCCGGGCACAAGCATCGCCTGGCGGAATTCCCTTACCGTGTCGGGGAAATCCCCGGTCGTCGGCCACACGGGGCCGGACCAGGCGCGCATCAGCCGCTCGACGGCGGCGGCGTCGTCGGCCACCAGCCATTTCTCCGGCCGCATCGGAACCTGGAAACGCAGCAGGTGCCCCATCGCCCTGGTCTGGCTGTTGTGCTTGCGCCGCAACGCTGTTCCGGCGATCGCGGAGCGGAACGCCAGCGGGTGCGCCCCGCCGAGCACGCTCACCGACGCGACAAACCGGGGATGCAGCGAGGCCGCCGTCCAGGCGAGCATGCCGCCCCACGCGTGCCCGACCAGATGCGCCCGGCGCTCGCCGAGCGAACGGATCAACCCGGCGACGTCACCGGCGAGCGTCCACGCGTCGTACCCGCGCGGAGGCTTGTCGGAGTCGCCGTAGCCGCGCAGATCCGCCGCGACCACGCGGAACCCGGCGTCGGCCAGCGACCGCAGCTGATGCCGCCAGGCCCACCAGAACTCGGCGAACCCGTGCAGCAGCAGCACCATCGGGCCGGTACCGGCCTCGGCGACGTGCAACCGGATACCGTTGGCGGACACGTCTCGGTGCGTCCAGGGCCCGGCGAACCGGACGGTGGACGGATCGGGCGGCTCCACGGAGACGGCGGACGTCAGCTGTGCTCGGGAACGGCCTCGCGCTTCGGCTTGAGCGCGGCCGCGGTGTCCTTGAAGCTGGTGATGGTGCGTTCCGGCGCGCGGATCTTCTTCAGCTTGCGCCAGCCAAGGAACGCGAACAGCACGGTGACCACGAGCATCAGGCCGAACACGATGGCGAAGGCCGCCCACCGCTTGAGCCATTCGGACAGCAGCTCACCGAGGAAGAAAAAGAAGAAGAACGAGCTGTACAGCCCGACGACCCCGGCGATCACAAAGAAGACGCTGCCCTTGACGCCCTTCTTGACCTCGCCGACGACCTCCGACTTCGCCAACTCGACCTCGGCCCTGACCAGCGTGGACAGGTGTTGTGTCGCCTGCCCGACGAGACTGCCGATCGATTGGGAACCGTTGGTCGCGCCGTCATCGGCGGACAGCGGGATGTAGGGCACGGCCCCGAGGCCGTCTGGGCCGTTGCGTTCGTGCTCCTGGCTGCTCACGGGGGCCATCGTGCCATGTGTCGCCCGGGGCGGCTCGGTCAGTCCTCCCGCGCGCCGTGCACTTTGTTGCGGCGAAGCAACACCGCGGCCCCGGCGAGCGACGCGAACGCGGAAGCCAGCAACACCGCCGTCTTCGCCAGCTCGCTCTCCTCACCCGACAACGCCAGGTCGGAGATCAACAAGCTGACGGTGAACCCGACCCCGCCGAGCAGCGACAACGCCGCCAGGTCTCGCCAACCGGTGCCGCGCGGCCGTTCCGCGAAGCGCAGTTTCACCGCCAGTGCGGAGGCGCCGAGCAGCCCGACGAACTTGCCGACGACCAGACCGATGAGCACGGCGAGCGGCAGTGCGGTGGTGAACACCTCGGTCAGCGAATGCGCGTCGATCTTGATCCCGGCAGCGAACAACGCGAACACCGGTACCGCCACCGCCGCCGACCACGGCTGCAGCCGGTGCTCCAGGCGCAAAGCAGGCGCGTGCTCCTCGCCGGGATCGGACCGGACGCGCGTGAGCAGGCCCAGCGCGACGCCGGCGATCGTCGCGTGGACCCCGGCCGAATGCACCGCGACCCAGGTGATCAACGCCAGCGGCACGTAGATCCAGGCCGTCCGGACGCGGCGGTGCTGCAGCCAGGCGTACAGCGCCAGCGCCACCACCGCGACCGCCGCGGCGATCAGGTTGAAACCGGTGGTGAACAGCACGGCGATCAGCACGATCGCGCCGAGGTCGTCCACCACCGCCAGCGACAGCAGGAACACCCGCGCGCTGCTGGGCAGGTTCGAGCCGGTGATCGCCAGCACGCCGAGCGCGAAGGCGATGTCCGTCGCCGTCGGGATCGCCCACGCGCGGTCGATGCCCGGGGTGCCGCCGGCGATCGCGAGCGCGAGGAGCGCGGGCACCACCATGCCGCCGAGTGCGGCGACCACCGGCAGGGCCGCACGCTTCCAGTGCGACAGTTCGCCGATCACCAGCTCGCGCTTGAGCTCCAGACCCGCGATGAAGAAGAACAACGCGAGCAAGCCGTCCTTCGCCCAGTCCCCAATGGACAGCCGCAGGTGTAGAAAGTCCGGTCCCAGGTGGAAATCCCGGATCGTCCGATACGCGTCGTCGAGGGGGGAGTTGGCCCAGATCAGTGCTATCGCGGCGGCGCCGAGCAGGATCAGGCCGCCGGTGGTCTCGGTGCGGAGGAAACGAACGAACTCGGCGGCGGCGCGCTGCACGGGTGGGCTCCTTCGGGGTCGGCTCAGTCTTGCCGACCAGACTTCCCGGCGCACCTGGAAGTCATTTTACCGATTCGGCCAAAAGCAGGCGGATGCGAACGGAGGGTGCCGGCCTGACGTGCGATTTGTTCCGCCGTGGCTGTGATCGGATCGGTAATCGACGGCGCAGCACGGGACCGGCGCGACCAAACCAGAACGAGGTTCTAGTATGTGAATCGCCAACAATGTCTAGACCAAAGGGACGTGTCGGCGATGACGACCTCTACCGAGGCTGATTCGGACCGCAGGTTCTTCGGGCACCCACTGGCGCTCGCGAACCTGTTCGGCGTGGAGATGTGGGAGCGGTTCTCCTACTACGGGATGCTGGGCATCCTGCCCATCTACCTGTACTACTCCGTCGCCAACGGCGGGCTCGCGATGCCGGAGGCCACCGCCACCAGCATCACGGGCGCGTACGGCGGGCTGGTGTACCTGTCGACGATCGCCGGCGCCTGGATCGCCGACCGGCTGCTCGGCGCGGAACGCACGCTCTTCTACAGCGGCGTGTTGATCATGATCGGGCATCTCGCCCTCGCCGTACTGCCCGGTTTCCTCGGGGTCGGCGTCGGCCTCGTGTGCGTGGCGCTCGGCAGTGGCGGCCTCAAGGGCAACGCGACCTCCGTCGTCGGCACGCTCTACGGCGAGAAGGACGAGCGGCGCGACGGCGGGTTCAGCCTGTTCTACATGGGCATCAACCTCGGCAGCTTCGTCGGCCCGCTGCTGACCGGGCTGGCGCAGAGCAACGTCGGCTTCCACCTCGGTTTCGGGCTGGCCGCGATCGGCATGGCGCTCGGGCTGATTCAGTACACGATCGGCCGCCGGCACCTGCCGGAGTCGGCGAGGACGGTGCCGAACCCGTTGCCCGCGAGCGGCAGACTGCCGATGACCGGCGTCGCCGTGCTGGCGGTCGCCGTGATCCTGGTGGCGGTGCTGACCGGGCTGGTGACCGCGGCGAACCTCTCCGACGTCGTCGTGTGGGTGGTCGCGGTCGCCGCGATCATCTACTTCGTGGTGATCCTGACCAGCCGCAAGATCACCACGGTGGAACGCAAGCGGGTGTTCTCGTTCATCCCGATGTTCATCGCGAGCGCGGCCTTCTGGTCGCTGTACCAGCAGCAGTTCACCGTGGTCGAGGTCTACTCGGACAAGCGACTGGACCGGAACCTGTTCGGCTGGGAGATGCCGGTGTCCTGGGTGCAGTCGATCAACCCGGTGTTCATCATCGTGCTCGCGCCGTTGTTCGCCCTGCTGTGGACCAAACTCGGACGGCGCCAGCCCTCGACGCCGATCAAGTTCGCCCTCGGCACGTCGATCATGGGTGTGGCTTTCCTGCTGTTCCTGCCAATGGCGGGCGGCGGGCCCAACAGCGCCCCGTTGCTCGGCCTGGTCGGCATCCTGCTCGTGTTCACCCTCGCCGAGCTGATGCTCTCGCCGGTCGGGCTGTCGTTGTCCACGAAGCTCGCGCCGCAGGCGTTCCAGACGCAGATGGTGGCGCTGTTCTTCCTGTCGGTTTCGCTGGGCACGGCGCTTTCCGGCTCGCTGGCCGAGTACTACAGCGCCGACAACGAAGGCCCGTATTTCGGCATCCTCGGCGCGGTCGCGATCGTGATCGGTGTGCTGCTGGCGATGGCGAGCCCGTTCGTCCGGAAGCTGATGTCGGGCGTGCGCTAACTCGTGGCCACGCCGAAGAGTGCGCCGACGTAGTACGTGACCAGCATGGTCAGCAGGCCGACACCGACGTTGCGCAGCACGGCCCGCCCGGCACGCGCGTTGCCCAGCCGGGCGCTGACGTAACCGGTGAGGAACAAGCCGACGGCCACCGCGATCACGCAGGCCCACACCCGCCAGGACAGCGGCGGCAGCGCGATGGCCAGCAACGGCAGCAGCGCGCCGACGGAGAACGACAGCAGCGAGGCCCACGCCGCCTGCCACGGGCTCGTCAGGTCGTCGGGATCGATCCCGAGTTCGGCCTCCGCATGCGCCTGGAACGCGTCCTTCTCGGTGAGCTCGCGCGCGACTTCCGCGGCCAGCTTCGGGGACAGCCCTTTCTCTTCGTAGATCTCCGCGAGTTCGCGTTCCTCTGCCTCCGGCATTGTTTTCAGTTCGTGCTTTTCCAGCCTGAGCAGGGCGCGTTCGGTATCGCGCTGGGTGCTCACCGAGACGTATTCACCGCCCGCCATCGAAAGCGCGCCCGCGACCAGTCCTGCGATTCCGGCCACGAGCACGGCGGGGCGGTCTGTGGTCGCTCCCGCGACCCCGACCACGATCCCGGCGACCGACACGATCCCGTCGTTGGCCCCGAGAACGCCGGCCCGCAGCCAGTTCAGCTTGCTGCCGATGCTCTCGTTGTGCGGTTCGTGGGAGTGCGCCGAAGTGGCGTCCTGGGTTTCGGTCACAGCTTTATTCAAACACAGCGCGCGCGTATTTGTCGTGCTATGTTCGGTCGACCGAGAAAAGGCAAACCTCAGTTAGTTTCGGCTAGCCTAATTGCTATTTCCCGGTGAACTCCGGGAGTCGCCGCACGCGATAACCGAGGTCGATCGCCGCTCCAGTGGCGGGGTCCCCAAGCTCGACGCGCCACTGGCCGGCGAACTGGTCCACGCCCGCGCGCATCGGGATGGTGCCCGAGAGCAGGGCCACGCCGGTCTCGTGCAGGTTGTGTTCAGTCAGGAAACCGAGCCAGTACTCGGGGCTGAGCAACTCGGCGGCCGTGCCGTCCTGGATCAGGGTGTCGTCCGCCCAGGCGCGCAGGGTGAGGTCGTCGATCCGGTCGGCGACGTCGGTCAGCCGCCAGGCGTCGCGGGCCAGCACGTCCGGGCCGGCGTTCTTGCTCCAGGCCACGCCGTGCACTTCCAGCGCGCGGTCGGTGTGGTCGCAAGCCGCGGTGAGCAGCACATCCTCCGGGCGTGGGCCGGTGATGAGCAATGCCCATTCGGCCTCGCCGGACGTGCGCTCGTGCTGTGCGGGCACTTCGTCGGTCTGCATCGCGAGGTACGGGGAGACGGGGTAGACGGCCGGGGTCGACTCGGGAGCGGGGACGCCAAGGTCGGCCAGTTCGGCGACGTGCGCCGCGACGTCTTCCTGGTTCCGCCCGGCGTAGCCGCCGTTGAGCAGGGTGTGCACGCCGACCGTCACTTCCGCGCCGTCGGGCAGCCGGAACCGCAGTTCGGGAGGTGTCGTCATGGCCTTCTCCGTTTCGGGGTAACCCAGTTCTTACCTGACAGACCTTGCGCATGCAGGTTGTATACAACCAGTATTACCGGATCAGTCCGACCAACGAGACCAGGATGTGAGCAATGACCTCCGCTACGCCGAAGGCGGACGCGACTTCCCTGCGTCGCGCGTTTCTCGCCAGCCTGTCCGGCACTTCGCTGGAGTGGTACGACTTCGCCGCCTACTCCGCCGCGGCCGCGACAGTCTTCGGGCATCAGTTCTTCCCGGGCGGAGATCCGCTGGTCAGCACGATGGCCGCGTTCTCCACGTATGCGGTCGGCTACCTGTCCCGCCCGCTCGGCGGATTCGTATTCGGCAGGCTCGGTGACGTGCTCGGCCGCAAGCGGGTGCTGGTGGTGACGCTGCTGCTCACCGGTATCGCCACGTTCCTGATCGGCCTGCTGCCCACGCACGCGGCCGTCGGCGGCCTGGCCGCGGTGCTGCTAGTGCTGCTGCGCTTCGCGCAGGGTGTCGGTATCGGCGGCGAGTGGGGCGGCGCCGTGCTGTTGTCCAGCGAGTTCGGTGACCCGGCCCGGCGCGGCTTCTGGGCGTCGGCCGCGCAGATCGGCCCGCCGGCAGGCAACCTACTGGCCAACGGCGTCCTGGCCGTGCTCTCGCTCGCGCTCACCGAGGCCCAGTTCGACTCCTGGGGCTGGCGGGTGGCGTTCCTGCTCTCCGGTGTACTCGTCGCATTCGGCTTGTGGATCCGGCTGCGGCTGGAGGAGACGCCGGTGTTCCGCCGGATCGCCGAAACCGGTGACCGGCCGAAGGCGCCGATTTCCGAGGTGTTCCGCACCGAGAAGCGGGGCTTGCTCGCGGCCATTTTCGTGCGCGTCTGCCCGGACGTGATGTACGCGTTGTTCACGGTCTTCGTGCTGACCTACATGACCCAGCAGTTGCACATGTCGCGCGGCGAGGGGCTGACGGCGGTGATGATCGGTTCGGCCTGTCAGCTCGTGCTCATGCCGGCGTTCGGCGCACTGTCCGACCGGATTGACCGCCGGCGGTTGTACTTGGTCGCCACCATCCTCGGGGCGATCTGGCCGTTCGTGTTCTTCCCGCTGCTGTCGACGCGCTCGTTCGCCGCGGTGCTGCTCGGCGTGGTGGTCGCGCTGGTGATCCACGCGGCGCTGTACGGGCCGCAGGCGGCGTTGATCACCGAGCAGTTCTCGGAGCGCCTGCGCTACACCGGCAGCTCGCTCGCGTACACCCTGGCCGGCGTGATCGGCGGTGCTGTGGCGCCGCTGCTGTTCACGAGCCTGCTGGCCGGATTCGGTACCTGGCTCGTGCTCGCCCTGTACGTACTGGTCGCGGGCATTGTCAGCGTGATCGGCGTGGTGCTCGCCCGCAGGTCGGCCGATGCTCCGGCCGAGGTGGACGCGTCGGTCACGTCGCGGTGAGCTGCGTGTTCAGCGTTGTCGTGTGGTGGTGGTCGATCGCGGCGATCGCCGTCGATACGGCGCCCAGCTCGAGGGCCTTGAAGATGGCGTAATGCTCGGCGAGCACCCGCTCTTGGCGATCGCTGGACCGGGACAGCGCAGTGAGCCCGGCACGCATCTGCCGGGCGCGCAGTGAAGCGTAGGTCTTGCTGAGCATCGAATTGCCCACGCTGTCGACCAGCACGCTGTGGAAGAGGTGGTCGAACTCGATGAACTCCTTGGCGTGCGCCGGGTCCTCGAACCGCTTTTGCTGCTCCATCGCGGCCTGGAGCTCGGCCACCGGGACGTTGCCGGTCTCGATGGCCCGCTGCGCGGCATATCGCTCGAGGACTCCGCGCAGTTCGAACAGCTCGCGCAGGTCACGGCCGCTGAGCGGGGCGATGTACGCGCCGCGGTTGGGCACCAGCTGCACGAGCTCCTCGGACGCCAGCTGGAGCAGCGCCTCCCGCACGGGCGTTCGCGAAACACCTACCTGCTCTGCCACGTCCTGTTCGCTGACGAAGGCACCTTCGAGCTCGGGATCGGCCAGCACCGTGCGCTTCAGGAACTGGTAGGCCTTCTCACGGCCCGAGACTGCGGCCTTGGCTGTGCCAGGCATCCGGCGCTCCCTCCATACACGTTGTATACAGATCGTACTCGGAGCGATGCCGTTACAACGGAACGCCGGGGCGGATGCCTGATCGAGTGAGCATCCGCCCCGGCGAGTCTCTGGGGCGCTATCGACTATAGGTCAGTTGTCGAGTTCGACAAGTGCCTGCTTCGCCTCTTCGAGTTCGGCTTCCAGTTGCGCGACCTTGGCCCGCTGCTGCTCGCGGGCCTGGTTGATCACCTCGTCGATCGGGGTGGACAGGTCCTCGTGCAGCTCCTTGACCGCGCGGGACACGGCCGAGGCGGAGATCGCCAGGCCACGCGCCACCCAGGTGCTGCCGTGCTTGAGCTCTGCCTGCCAATCGCCATCGGCCGTGCCGGTGACCGTCAGGGTCAACTCGACGGTGCGGGTCTTGCGGGCTGTGGCGCCCTTCGCGCGGCCGCGCTTGGGCTTCGGGGTCTCCTCGGCCGACTCGGTTTCAGTGGCCTCGGTGGGCTTCGCGGCAGGCTTCTCCTCGTCGGTGGCCTGCTCCTGCGGGGCGGTCGTGGTGTCCAAGCTCATTACGGGTGCGGTCTCCCTCTTCGTGGGGTCCGGCTACGACGACCGGAATCCTAGAACACGTGTTCGACTTTGGGAATAGTGGGTCCCGGAGTCAGATTGTGCGGGCGAGCCCCGGCGGTGTCCCGGCTGGGGGTGTGGCCACTCGTCCGGGTGGCCCACGGCAGGGTGGATGCCTGCGGTTTCCGTTACAGATCAACACCCGATCGGGTGTATTGACCGATTTTCCGCGAGCTTGGCAAATGCGACGTTTCCGCAGGTGGCGGCCTTGAGGGTGAGCTACCCGATAGTTGATCATCGGAACGTGTTGCTGATAGCTATCTGACCCAGACGCCCCTGCAGTGTCACGTGTCCACGGGGAGACACGGCGCGGCGGATTTTCTGTCCGAAGTTGTCTCGAGGATTGGTAGATGCAAAAAACTGCGGTTTCGCGCGCCCGGAAAATCTTCGCGGTCGCCGGTTTCTCAATTCTGGTGCTGTGCACGGCTGGTTGTTCCGGAAATGATTCCCCGGACGTCGCGCCGGCAGCGGTCAGCCAGGAGGATCTGACCCAACTGCCGGAGGCCAACACCTTCGCCACGGTCACCGGCGCCCCGCTGGATCCGCAGCCGGGAGCCGGTGCGAGCGCGGGCAAGGTGCTGCATCCGAAGAACGATCTGGTGGTCTACGCGAGCATGGGCGGCAAGCCGATCGCCAAGTTGCCCACGATTCAGATGGGCTCGCCGACCTGGGTTCCGGTCGTCGCCGAACAGGACGACTGGGCCGAGGTGCTGCTGCCGACAAGGCCGAATGCTTCGGCGGGCTGGGTGCACGTACCCGAAGGCACCGCGGAATCCGCGCAGAACGACTACGCCATCAACGTCGACCGCGCCTCGTTCACGTTGGAGATCCTGGAGAACGGCAAGCAGACCGGGAAGTGGACCATCGGCACCGGTAAGCCGGAGCATCCCACCCCGGCCGGCCGCGCCTACATCATCGCGTCGATCGAAGAAACGAAGAACACCTACAGCCCGATCGTGCTCCCGCTGAGCTACCACTCGGACTCGCTGGAGACGTTCGGCGGCGGCCCCGGCACCGTCGGCCTGCACACCTGGCCGAACGACAGTTTCGTCGGAAAAGCCAATTCCGACGGTTGTATCCGCGTTCCGCAGGACGCATTGGACCAGCTCGTCAAAATGCCGCTCGGCACGATCGTCAACATTGTCTGATCGCGCAGGGAAAACGGGGAAACAATTCCAGGAAAGGTGATTTCTTGTCCAGAAAGAAGGCTGTCGTCGGCGGGGTCGGCGCGCTGTCCGCGCTGCTCGTCTCGGGTGTGCTGCTCGCCCCCGCCGCCGGCGCGACCACGGCCGGTTCCGGCGTGAACTCGGCGTTCGCGATCTCCGCATCCGGGCTGCTCACGATCAAGGAGACCCCGGCCGTCGACGACTCCGATGGCTTCTCGCAGGAGTCGCTGGCCAAGCTCGACCTGCCCGCCAGCCTGGTCTCGCTGCACGTGCTGAACGCGCAGGCCGGCGCTGAGGGCGCCCGGGCCAGCGTCGCGGACGTGTCGGTTGGCCTCGGTGTGGGCAAGCCGCTGCTGAGCGCGTCGGCCATCGAGGCGCAGTGCGACGGCAGCAAGGCCACGTCCTCGCTCGCCAAGGCGAAGATCGGTGACCTGAAGCTCGACGTGGCCGTACCGGCGAACACCGGGGTATCGGTCCCCGGGGTGCTGTCGGTCGTGCTGAACAAGCAGGTCACGCACAAGGACGGTTCGGTCACCGTCACCGCCATCTCGATCAACGTGGACAACGTCCAGAAGATCGACATCGCGTCGGCGACCTGCGCGCCCGGTGACGACGGCGATGGCGGCGGCGAGACGACCACGACGAAGCCCACCGAGCCGACGAAGTCCACGTCGAGCACGCCGACCTCCTCGAAGGGCGGCAGCTCGGGTTCCGGCTCAGGGGACAAGGCGACCTCGAACGGCAAGGCGCCGACGCCGACCCCGGTCAAGGCGCACCTCGACGTGACCGGCTGAGTCCGCAGACAGACTGGGGCCCCTTCCCGTGGGAAGGGGCCCCAGTCGCGTTCAGGTCAGTCTTCGCCCTTGCCCGACTGCAGCCCGGACGAAATCAGGTCCATGACTGATGAGTCGGCGAGGGTGGTGACGTCGCCGATGGCGCGGTTTTCGGCGACGTCGCGCAGGAGGCGGCGCATGATTTTCCCGGAGCGGGTTTTGGGGAGTTCGGGCACGACCATGATCTGGCGGGGTTTG
>NZ_DASZWC010000024.1:0-135950 GCF_035546795.1 Amycolatopsis sp. | reverse complement strand
AACAAGTTCGACCGACTCGATCGCATTCTCAAAGAAACCCACAAAGGGTTCAAATAAGCTCTACTGGCTTAGTTCATCAAACACACTGTTGAGTTCTCAAACAACACGCGACACCGTCGCACTGAATCTTCAAAGCTTTTTGTTTCCTGATGAAGAGAAGCCTCTACCCCTACTGATTTCGTAGTGGTGGTTGGCGACCCTACTTCAGGGCCGTCGCAGTACATTACCTGGTCCGGTTCGCGGTGTCAACCGCCCGACCCTGGTTCCGTCCGCCGGGGCTCTCACCCCGTCAGCCCGGTCTCCCTGGCGACGAAGAGAAGATTACATGTGCCGAAACCCCCCTGAAACAGGGGGGTCCCCTAACCAGATACCCGCAGGTCAGAGCACTGGCAACAAGGTGCGCAGCTCATACGGCGTGACCGCGCTGCGGTAGTTGTCCCACTCGACCCGCTTGTTCCGCAGGAAGAAGTCGTAGACGTGTTCGCCCAATGCCTCGGGCAGCAACTCCGAACGCTCCATCTCCGTGAGCGCTTCGCCGAGGTTCTGCGGCAGCTGGTCATAGCCGGCGGCCTTGCGCTCGGCGTCGGACAGCGACCAGATGTTGTCCTCGGCCGGCGGCGGCAGCTCGTATCCCTTCTCGATGCCCTTCAGGCCCGCGGCGAGGACGACCGAGTACGCGAGATACGGATTGCAGGCCGAGTCGAGCGTGCGAACCTCGACCCGTCGTGACGAAGCCTTGCCCGGTGAATAGTTCGGCACCCGGACCAGCGCGGAGCGATTGGACCTTCCCCACGACACGGTGGTCGGGGCCTCTCCCCCGCTGATCAACCGCTTGTAGGAGTTGACCCACTGGTTCGTGACCGCCGAGATCTCCCGTGCGTGGTAGAGCAGGCCTGCCACGAACGCTTTGCCTGTCTCCGACAGTTCGAACGGGTCCTCGGGGTTGTGGAACGCGTTGCGGTCGCCCTCGAAGAGCGACACGTGGGTGTGCATTCCCGAACCCGGTTGGCTGGTGAACGGCTTGGGCATGAAGGTGGCGCGGACCCCCTGGGTGAGCGCGACCTCCTTGATCACGTACCGGAACGTCATGACGTTGTCGGCCATGGTCAGCGCGTCGGCGTAGCGCAGGTCGATCTCCTGCTGGCCGGGAGCGCCCTCGTGGTGACTGAACTCGACGGAGATGCCCATCGCTTCGAGTGTCTCGATCGCGTGCCGGCGGAAGTGCGTCGCCGTCGCGTGGCTGGCCTGGTCGAAGTACCCGCCGTTGTCGGCCGGCTCGGGCTCTGTCCCGTCCTCCGGCAGACTCGACAACAGGAAGAACTCGATCTCCGGGTGCACATAGCAGGTGAACCCCGCTTCCCCGGCCTTCGAAAGCTGGCGGCGCAGCACGTGCCGGGGATCGGCCCAGGAGGGCGAACCGTCGGGCATCGCGATGTCGCAGAACATCCGCGCCGAGTAGTGGCCACCCTCCGGCGTCTCCCACGGCAGCACCTGGAACGTGGAGGGGTCGGGCTTGGCGATCATGTCCGATTCGTAGACGCGCGCGAAGCCTTCGATGGCCGACCCGTCGAATCCGATCCCGTCGCTGAAGGCACCCTCGAGCTCCGCCGGGGCCACGGCCACCGACTTGAGGAAACCCAATACGTCGGTGAACCACAGACGGACGAATCGGATGTCGCGTTCTTCCAGCGTGCGCAGCACGAACTCCTGCTGGCGATCCATGAGCGCACCCTACGGGCGACGTGTTAACGCCATGTTTCGCGGCTCTCGTTCTGCCCTGACCGAGGGAATCGAGATCGACAACAGTGCAGCAAGACCGCACAACAGGCCCGCCACATACCACGCGATGTCGTAACCACCCGTGTGGTCGTGGATCATGCCGGCGCCGGTGGCGGCGATCGAAGCCCCGATCTGGTGGGCGGCGAACACCCAGCCGAAGACGATCGGACCTGTCAACCCGAACCGCTCGCGGCACAGGGCCACGGTCGGCGGGACGGTGGCCACCCAGTCGAGGCCGTAGAAGATGATGAACGCCCACATCGGCGGTTCGGTGGTCGGCGCGAACAGGTGCGGCAGCATGAGCAGCGAACAGCCGCGCAGGAAGTAGTAACCGCCGAGCAGCCAGCGCGGATCGATGCGGTCGGTGAACCAGCCGGAAGCGATGGTGCCCGCGACGTCGAAGAGACCGACGAGTGCCAGCAACGACGCGGCGGTGGTCGGCGGCATCCCATGCTCGTGGGCCGCGGGCACGAAATGGGTTCCGACCAGGCCGTTCGTCGATGCGCCACAGATCGCGAACCCGGCGGCGAGCAACCAGAACACCGGGGTGCGAGCCGCGTCGCGAAGGACATTCAGTGCTCGTCGGGCCGTGCCGCGCGCCGGTGCGGGACGCTCCTCCGGCTCAGCCGCGCCGTAGGCGGTCGTGCCGACATCGCTTGGGTGGTCACGCAGGAAGAGCAGCACAACCGGGACGACGACCAGTGCGGCCGCGGCGACGGTCAGGGACGCCGAACGCCAGCCCTGGTGCGTGGCCAATGCGGCGATGAGCGGCAGGAAGACCAGTTGCCCGGCGGCGCCCGCGGCCGTGAGGACACCGCTGACCAGGCCCCGGTGCTTGACGAACCAGCGACTGGTCACGGTGGCGACGAAGGCGAGCGCCATCGAGCCGGTGCCGGTGCCGACGAGGACTCCCCAGAGCAGCAGGAGTTGCCAGCTCGCGGTCATGAACACGGTGAGCCCGCTGCCCGCGGCGACCAGAACCAGCGCGCCGGCCACGACCCGGCGCATGCCGAGCCGCTCCATCAGCGCGGCGGCGAAGGGCGAGATGAGGCCGTACAAGATCAGGTTGATCGACACGGCAGCCGAGATGGTCGTGTTGGACCAGCCGAACTCTTCGTGCAGCGGATCGATGAGAACGCTCGGCGCGGCGCGGAAACCGGCGGCCCCGACGAGCGCGACAAAGGCCGCGAAAGCGACCAGCCAGGCGCGGTGGATCCGCGGGCGAGACGGTGCGGAAGTGGTCACCGGATCAGCTTCCGGACTCTTGCCGACCAGGGCGAGTGGCCGAAGCGCCAATATATGCAAAAATTCGGCCATGCACAGAGTTGTCGTACTGGCGATCTCCGAAGTGATCGGCTACGACCTGAACATCCCGCCGCAGGCGTTCTCCTCGGCGAAGCGGGATGGGCAACCGCTCTATGACGTGCGGATCTGCGGCGTCGACGATGAGCCGGTGCGCGTGACGCCCGGGTACACGGCGCATTTTTCGCATGGCCCGGAGGCACTGGCGGAGGCGGACACAGTGGTGATCCCTGGCACCCGCGTCGAGGGACCGCGGCGGATCGGGACGCTGCCGGAGAAGATCGCCGAAGCGCTGGCCATGATCCCGGCCGGTGCGCGGATCATGTCGATCTGCACCGGTGCCTTCGTGCTGGCGGCCGCCGGCCTGCTCGATGGCCGGCGCGCGACGACACATTGGGCGCACGCCGCGGAGTTCCGGCGGCTGTACCCCCGCGTGGAACTGGACGAGAACGTGTTGTTCGTCGACAACGGGGATCTGCTGACCGCGGCCGGCCTGTCCGCGGGGATGGATCTCTGCCTGCACGTGATCCGGTCCGACCACGGCAGCGCGGTGGCCAACACCGCCGCGCGGTACTGCGTCGTGCCGCCCTGGCGAGACGGCGGGCAATCACAGTTCATCGACCACCCGACGCCCGATTCCGCGGTGGGCAGTACGGCGGCGACGAGGGCGTGGGCGCTGGAACGGCTGGGCGAGCCGTTGGATCTGGACACGCTGGCGCGGCACGCGCGGATGAGCGTGCGCACGTTCAGCAGGCGCTTCCGGGCGGAAACCGGGCTGTCGGCACGGGCATGGCTGAACCAGCAACGGGTACTGCGGGCACGGCAGTTACTGGAGACGACCAACCTGGCCGTGGACAGGGTGGCGGCCGAGGCGGGACTCGGGACGGCGGCTTCACTGCGGCAACATCTCAACGCGGCGATCGGGGTCTCGCCGCTGGCGTACCGGCGCACCTTCTCGAGGCCGTGACCGGCAGCGCTACGGTTACCTCCATGCTCCGCCGCCGCACCGCCGGTGTCCTCGTGCTGCTCCTGGCGCTCGCCTGCGGCTGCAGTGCCTCCCCGGACACCCGCGGCCCTCTGCCCGACGGGACCACGATGGTCCACGACGCCGCGACGTCACTCGAACAGCTGCATAGCATCCAGTTCGACTTCAGCGTCAGCGGCACGATCCCCGGGCTGGACGTGCGCGAGGTGAAGGGGCAGGCGAGCCGCGACGGCGGGCGGTACGGGACGGCCGTCGGGCAGGCCGACATGCAGGAATCGACGAACCGTTTCGAGCTGCAGTACGAAATCGACGGCGACACGCTGCGGCTGACCGACCAGCACGGGACGTCGACCGACGAGCCGGTGCCGGCCGAGTACAACATCGTGGCGCTGCTCGACCCGCAGCACGGGCTGCCTTCGTTGCTTCGCGCGGCCACGGGCCTGAAGACGGAGACGAAGGAAGACGTTCAGGGTGTGCAGACGTACCGGGTGACCGGCGAGCTGACGCAGAGCGCGGTGTCCGGGCTGCTGCCGGGAGTCCAGTCGGATGTCGACGTGAAGTTCTGGGTCACGCAGAGTGAGCCGCGGGCGCTGGTGCGGGTGTGGATGCAGGTTCCGCCGCGGCAGCCGAACGAGGGCGCCGTGATGTTGGAGCTCGGGCTGTCCCATGCGAACGCGCCGATCTCGTCGACGGCGGCCGGGTGAGACAGTAGTAAACGCACCTTGCTCGTTTTCGCAGGTGGGGCTAGGTGGGGCAGCGGGTTCCGGGCGGCGGGAGCGTGCCGTCGACGAGGTAGGCCAGGCCGTTGACGTCGACGCATTGATTCCCGTGCAGGAAGGCCGTGTGCTGGGCGCCCTCGTAGGTGAGCAGGCCACCGCCTAGGTCGCCGGCGAGGTTGACGCCCGCCTGATACGGGGTGACCGGGTCGTTGACGGTCGAGACGATCAGCGGCGGGGGAAGCCCGGGCGTGGCTTGGTGGGGCGGCGGGAAAGTGCTCGCCACCGGCCAAGAGCCGCAGATGTCCGGCTCGCCTTCGTCGGGCCGGCCGCCGCCGAGGAAGGGGGCGGCGACGGACATGCGCTGGTGGATCGTGGCGATCGCGTTCGCGTCGGACACACGAGGGCCGTCGACGCAACGCACCGCGTAGTACGCGTCCTGCAGCGACGAGTAGTGCCCGTCGGGGCCGCGGTCGTAGTAGCCGTCCGCGAGTTGGAGCAACTGGCTGCCGTCACCGGCGCGGAGCAGGTTCAGCCCGCTGTTGAGCATCGGCCACGACTGCTGCGAATACATCGCCTCGACCACGGCGGTCATGGCGTCGTCGTAGGAAAGCTTCCTTCCTCCCCCGGCGTCGGCGGGGGTTTGCCGGAGTGGGGCGGTCAGGTCCTCGAAGGCCTGCGTGGCGCGCGACGGGTCCGTTCCGACGGCACAGTCCGCGTGTTTCGCGCATGCCGTGGCGAACAATCCGAATGCCTTGGTGAAGCCGGCGCCTTGGGCGACGAGTGAATTCGGCTGGCTCTCGCCGGGATCGATCGCGCCGTCGAGCAGCAGAGCGCGGACGTTGCCGGGGAACGCCTCCGCATAGTCATAGCCGACCTGCGTCCCGTACGAATAGCCGAGATAGCTGAGTTTCTTGTCGCCGAGCGCCGCGCGCAGCACATCGAGATCCTTGACGACATCCCGCGTCCCGACGTTCGCGAGTACGTCGGCGCCGGTGCGCTGCGTGCACTTGTCCGCGAAGTCCTTCGCCTGCGCCGTCAGCGCCGACGCCGAGCCGGGCGAAGTTCCGTCGCCCAGATTGTTTTCGCGCTCGGCGTCGCGCTCGGCGTCGGTCAGGCAGTGCACGCGCGGCTGACTCGCGCCGACCCCACGCGGATCGAACCCGACGAGGTCGAACCGCAGGCCGATCGCGTTGTTCGCGACCATCGGCACCAGATGCGCCGCCGCCTCCATCCCGGAACCGCCCGGCCCGCCGGGGTTCATCACCAGCGAGCCGATCCGGTCCGCCGGGTCGGAAGCCTTGTGCCGCAACACACCCACGGTGATCGTCGGCCCCTGCGGGCGGGCGTAGTCGAGCGGCACGGTCAGCCGCGCGCACTCCACGCCGGGCGTGCGGAACGCGTCCTGGCTCTGCTCCCCCGTCGCGTAGGAACCGCAGTCGCCCCACGCCAGTTTCTGGTCGTAGAACCGGTCAAGCGCGTGCACATCCGCGACCGGCGAAGACTGCGGAGACTTACTCGGAGCCTGCGCACCACTGCACGCGGTCAGCGCGCACAACACCAAGCCCAGGACGGCCGGCAGCCGCAAGCGACGGAAACGCATCTGTCACATCGTGCCAGCTCCGTCACTGTGCGGCACAGCGCTTGCCCGCCGCCGGCAGGGTCCCGTCGACCAGATACGCCGTGCCCGCGTCGTCGACACAGGAGTTCCCTTGCAGGAAAACGGTGTGTTGGGTGCCTTCGAACGTCAACAACGCGCCGTTCATCGCCTTCGCGAGGTTCACCCCCGCTTCGTAGGGAGTGGCAGGATCGTTGGTGGTCGAGATCACCAGTACCGGCGGCACTCCGGCGACCTTCGGCTCGTGCGGTTCCGAGGTGTTGGGGACCGGCCAGTACGCGCAAGCGTCGAGCGCGGCACCGTTCGGCCTGCCGTCGTCGAGGAAGGGCGCGACCTGGTCGTACTGGTTTTCGGCGGAGAGGATCTCGTTCTTGTCCGTCACCCGCGGGTCGTCGACGCAGCGGACGGCGGTGAACGCGTCCTGGGTATTGGAGTAGTGGCCTTCCTGGTCTCGCTCGTTGTACTGGTCGGCGAGTGCCATCAGCGTGGTGCCGCGGCCGCGCTTGAGCTCGTTGAGCCCGGAGTTCAACGGCTGCCAGAGCTGCTGCGAATACAGGGCCTGGATGGTGCCCAGCGTCGCGTCGTCGAAGGTCAGCTTGCGGCCGTCGCCGACGTCGACGGGATTGTCCAGCAGTGGGCGGACGAGATCCTGAAAGGCCTTGGTCGCGTTCGCCGCATTCGTGCCGAGCGCGCAGTCCTGCCGGGCGGCGCACCAGTTGCCGAACTGGGTGAACGCCTTGCCGAAGCCCGCGCCCTGGTTGACCAGAGATTCCGTTTCGTCCTCATTGGGATCCAGCGCACCGTCGAGCACCATCGCCCGCACGTTGTTCGGGAACGCTTCGGCGTAGGTGTAACCGATCCGCGTGCCGTAGGAGTAGCCGAGATACGTCAGCTTCTGTTCGCCCAGCGCGGAACGCAGCACGTCCATGTCCCTGGCGACGTCCCGGGTGCCGAGGTTGGCCAGCATCGCCGTGCCGTGGTCGGTGCGCTGGGCGCATTTGGCGGCGAAGTCCTTGGATTCCGCTTCCTGCTTCGCCACGCCCGCCGGCGAGCCGTCGGTGTCGAGATCCTCCGCGCGCTCGGAATCGCGCTCGCCGTCGGTCAGGCAGGTGACCTCCGGTTCGCTGGCCCCGATTCCCCGCGGGTCGAAACCGACCAGGTCGAACCGTTGTCCCAGCTCGGAGTTCGACATCTGCGAGGACAGGCTCGCCGCGGCGACCATGCCGGAGGCGCCGGGTCCGCCCGGGTTCATCACCAGCGCGCCGATCCGGTTGCCGCTCGCCTTGTGCCGCAGCACGCCGATCGTGATCGTGTCGCCCTGCGGGGCGGCATAGTCCAGCGGCACGGTGAGTCGCGCGCACTGCAGACTGTCGCTACCAAAGAGGGATTTGGCGTCATCCGTAGTCGCGTAGGGTGCACACTCGCCCCAAGCCAGCGGCTGCGCGTAGAACTTGTCCAACCCGGCGGGCACCGGACCCACCGGGCCCCGCGATTCCGTCTGGTTCTGCTCCGGCTGCGGCGTGCTCGAATGCTCCGACGTGCATGCGGCGAGCGGGGTCAGCAGGCAGATACCGGACAGGACGGCTACTCGCACGGTTCGCGACCGGGCTCGCTGTAGGAGGGGCACGGCGTGATCGTGCCATCCTGGCGGGGAACACACGACCACCACCACCACGTTGCCGGGTGGACGGTTGGAGAGAGACAGGAGACCGAGGGTGCCCGCACTGATCAGCCGAATGGGGAAGCAGCTGCGCCGGCTCATCGAGCGTCCGGCCAGCATCGAGCTGACCCACTACGAAGGGCTGCTGCCGGCGATCGGCGAACTCGAGGCCGAGGTCGAGCAGCTCAGCGACACCGAGCTGACCGAACGCGCGGCGAAACTGCGGCTGGAGGCGGGCTTCGGCGACAAACAGCTGATCGAGGTCTGTGCGCTGGGCCGCGAGGCCGCGCGGCGTGCGCTCGGCGAGCGAGCCTTCGACGTCCAACTGCTCGGCACCATGGGGCTGCTCACCGGGCATGTCGTGCAGATGGAAACCGGTGAAGGCAAGACGCTGGCCGGTGCGCTGGCGGCCGCCGGATTCGCCTTGCAGGGCAAGCGGGTGCACGTCGTGACGGTCAACGACTACCTCGCCCGTCGTGACGCCGAGTGGATGGAGCCGATCTACAAGCTGCTCGGCGCGACGGTCGGCTGGGTGGATCCGTCGCTGAGCCGCGAGGAACGGCGCGCGGCGTACGAGTCCGAGGTCACCTACGGCGCCGTGAGCGAGATCGGGTTCGACGTGCTCCGGGACCGGCTGGTCACCCACGTCGAAGACCTGACACAACCCGAACCCGAGGTCGCGATCGTGGACGAGGCGGACTCGGTGCTTGTCGACGAGGCGCGGGTGCCGCTGGTGATGGCCGGTTCGGTGGACCACGCGGTGGCCGACATCGAGGTGGCCGACGTGGTCCGCCGGCTGCGGCTGGGGCTGCACTACGAGACCGACTCCGACGGCCGCAACGCGTGGCTGACCACAGCCGGCGCTTCGGTCGTGGAGAAGGCGCTGGGCGGGATCGACCTCTACGGCGACTCGGGCTCCGAGCGGTTGGCGGCGGTGAACGTCGCACTGCACGCGCACGCTTTGCTCACCCGTGACGTCGACTACCTGGTGCGTGACGGCAAAGTACAGCTGATCAACACCTCGCGCGGCCGCGTGGCGGAGTTGCAGCGCTGGCCGGACGGTCTGCAGGCGGCGGTCGAGGCGAAGGAGCAGGTGGCGGCGACCGACCGCGGCGAGATCCTCGACTCGATCACCGTGCAGGCGCTGCTCGCCCGGTATCCGCAGGTGGCGGGCATGACCGGGACCGCGGTGGCGGTGGCCGAGCAGCTGCGCGAGTTCTACCGGCTCGAGGTCGCGGTGATCCCGCCGAACACGCCGAACGTGCGTGAGGACCACCCGGACCGGATCTTCGCGTCACCGTCCCAGAAACTGCGCGCGATCGAATCGGAGATCCGCGAGGTGCACGAAACCGGTCGGCCGATCCTTGTTGGCACCCAGGACGTGGCCGAGTCCGAGGAGCTGGCGGAGAAGCTGGCGAAGGTGGACCTGCCATGCGTCGTCCTCAACGCACGCAACGACGCCGAAGAAGCCGCGATCATCGCCGAAGCGGGCACGTTCGGGGCGGTGACGGTGTCCACCCAGATGGCCGGACGAGGCACCGACATCCGGCTCGGCGGGGGGGACGGCGCGGACCGTGAGCGGGTGGCCGATCTTGGGGGCCTGCACGTGATCGGCACCGCGCGGTACCCGTCGAGCCGGCTGGACGGGCAGCTGCGCGGACGGTCCGGACGACAGGGCGACCCGGGTAGCGCGGTGTTCTTCGCCAGCCTGAACGACGAGCTCGTGCTGTCGAACGCGCCGGACGTGCCGGACGGGATCCAGGCCGACGAGGAGACGGGTGAGATCACGGATCCGGCGGCGCAGCGGCAGATCAACCACGCGCAGCGGGTCGCCGAGGGCGTGCATCTGGAGATCCACCGCAACACCTGGCGCTACACGCGGCTGATCGAGCATCAGCGGCACGAGCTGCTCAAGCACCGCGACAAGCTGCTGCGGACCGATCTCGCGGCCGAGACGTTGAAGGAAGCGGCGAAGAAGCAATACGAGGAGCTCGAGGAGAAGCTGGGAGAGGAGCAGCTCGAGCAGGTGTGCCGCGAGATCATGCTGCTGCACCTGGACGCGCTGTGGTCGGATCACCTCGCGTTCCTCACCGATGTGCGCGAGAGCATCCACCTGCGGGCGCTCGCGCGGGAAACGCCGCTGGACGAGTTTCACCGGCTGGCGATCCCCGAGTTCCGCAAGATCGTGCCGGCGATCGAGGAACGTTCGCTCAAGTCGTTCGAGGATCTCGAAGTCACCGACGACGGCGTGGACCTGGCGGCGTCGGGGGTGCGGCGACCCAGCTCCACGTGGACGTACCTGGTGCACGACAACCCGTTCGACTCCGACTTCGAGCAGACGCTGAAGCAGGTGCGGAGCCTGCTGAGCCGCAAGAAGGGCTGACCCGGGGAGCAAGGGATGTTTGCTACGGCTTGGGCGTAGTAAACATCCCTTGCTCGGTTCCGTGGGGCACATTTCGGCTGTGGTGATCCGACCGTTGGGTGAGAATGTCCGTATGCCGCAACTACGGATCGCGCTGGCTCAGATCAACTCGACAGTGGGCGACGTCCCGGGCAACGCCCAGTTGCACGTCGACTGGGCGAAGAAGGCCGCTCAGGCGGGGGCCCACGTCGTGGTTTTTCCCGAGATGTCCCTGACCGGTTACCCCGTCGAGGACCTCACCTTGCGGGCCACGTTCGCGCAGGCGTCCCGGCAGGCGGTGGATGACCTGGCGCGGCGGCTGGCCGAAGCCGGCTGCGGCGAGTTGCTCGTGTACATCGGATATCTCGACCTCGACGAGGTCGGCCCTCGCGACGCCGCGGCGGCGCTCTACGGCGGCGAAGTGGTGGCGCGTCAGTTCAAACACCACCTGCCCAACTACGGCGTTTTCGACGAGCAGCGGTACTTCAAGGCCGGGCGGACCCTGGACGTGGTCCGGCTGCACGGGCTCGACATCGGCATGGTGATCTGCGAAGACATCTGGCAGGACGGCGGACCCGTGACCGCGCTCGGTCAGGCCGGGGTGGACCTCGTGGTGGCGCCCAACGCCTCGCCGTACGAACGGTCGAAGGACGACATCCGGCTTCCGCTGGTCGCCCGGCGGGCAGCCGAGGCGAATGCGCCATTGGTTTACACCAACTTGGTCGGCGGTCAGGACGACCTGGTCTTCGACGGGGATTCGATCGTCGTCGGCGCGGACGGGGAACTGCTCGGGCGCGCGCCGCAGTTCGTGGAGCACCTGCTGGTCGTCGATCTCGATCTGCCGGCGGGCGGCCACAGCGCCGAGGGCGAGTTCGAAGGCATGACAGTGCGCCGGCGGGTACTCGGCAGCGAACCGGTCCCCGCGTACGAGCCGATCGCGGAAGCGCCGATCAGCGAACCGCTCTCCGACGAAGCCGAGGTGTGGTCGGCGCTCGTCGTCGGATTGCGTGACTATGTGCAGAAAAACGGTGCCCGCTCGGTGATTTTCGGTTTCTCGGGCGGAATCGACTCGGCGGTATCGGCCGCGCTGGCGGTGGACGCCCTGGGGCCCGACTGCGTGTACGGCGTATCGATGCCTTCGCAATATTCGTCGGAGCACTCCAAGGCGGATGCGGCGGAACTCGCGCGGCGGCTCGGCTGCCATTTCCGGACCGAGTCGGTCGCTGACATGGTCCGGGTGTACGTCGACCAGCTGAATCTGACCGGGCTGGCGGAGGAGAACATCCAGGCACGCACCCGCGGGATGCTGCTGATGGCACTGTCCAATCAGGAGGGTCACCTGGTGCTGGCGACCGGGAACAAGACCGAGCTGGCGGTGGGTTACTCGACGATCTACGGCGATGCGGTCGGCGCGTTCGCACCGATCAAGGACGTGTTCAAGACGCACGTCTGGGAGCTGGCGCGCTGGCGGAACGCGGAAGCCGAGAAGCGCGGGGAGATGCCGCCGATCCCGGAGAACTCGATCACCAAGCCGCCATCGGCGGAGCTGCGGCCGGGGCAGCTGGACAGCGACTCGCTTCCAGATTACCCGCTGCTGGACGACATCCTGGATGACTACGTCGAGGGCGACCGCGGGTACGCGGACCTGATCGCGGCGGGGTTCGACGCGGAGACGATCGACCGGGTGCTCCGGATGGTCGACCACTCCGAGTTCAAGCGACGGCAGTACCCGGTCGGCACGAAGATCACCTTCAAGGCCTTCGGCCGGGACCGGCGGCTCCCGATCACCAACGGATGGCGTGAAGGTACTCAGCGCTGACCTGCGTGTTTGAGCAAGGTGGCTTTACTACGGCTGATCCGTAGCAAAGCCACCTTGCTGCGTCAGGTGCTGGTGTGGTCCGACGGCTTGGCGCGGGATGGTGCGCAGGAGCGC
The DNA here is from genome assembly GCF_035546795.1 of Amycolatopsis sp. Classification (GTDB taxonomy): domain Bacteria; phylum Actinomycetota; class Actinomycetes; order Mycobacteriales; family Pseudonocardiaceae; genus Amycolatopsis_E. Next base: position 123,556 of record NZ_DASZWC010000024.1, on the reverse strand, counting down.
CCAGGCGGTGGCCTGGTTCGCGGTGATGACGGGTTTGCCGAGGTGCCGTTCGGCGGGGGCGATGAGATCGTAAGTCGGCAGGCCGGTGCAGCTGATGAAGACGGCGTCGGCGTCCGGATGATCGCCCGCGAGGACAAGATCGGCGACTCGGTCGTAGGTCACGTGCGGGAGTTCGGCTGCGGAGAGATCCAAGCCCTTGAGTGAGACCACATGGAAACCGGACTTCGTCAGGTATGCGCGGAGGCGTTCGCCGACCTCCGCCGAGTAGGGGTGGACAACGGCGACCCGGCGAGCGTCGACAGCGGCGAGTGCTTGGGTCATAGCGGCGGCTGTGGTCAGCGCGACCGGCGCACCGCAGGCGAGCATCTTTTCGCGCAACGCACGCTCACCTTCGGGGCCACCGACGAAGCTGCAGGCGGTGCAGGCGTAGATCACCGCGCGCACGTCGAGCATGCAGAGTTCTTTGGTGGGCCGTGCCAGGTAGCGAGGAACGTTTAGTTCGGTGACGAGCTCCTGCGGGTCACTGGTGGCGATCGGCTCGGTTCGCGTCAGGTAGAGGGTGACGTCGGGCGGCATCCAGCGCCACAGCTCCCGATCACGGGTGAAGTCGAACGACGCCACCACACCGACGCCGATCTGCGGCTCGGGTCCTGGAATGCGGTCCATCGTCCCGAGGGTAGGGAGGTGCGTTTGCTACGGGATCACGCCATGCCGGGTGACAGCTCAATCCCGGGAGCAAGGTGCGTTTGCTCCGGGTTCCGGGCGGGCGGGTCAGGCCGGACGCGAGGTCAGAAGGCGGCGCAGGGCGGCTGGAGTTTTGCCGGTCTGGGCTCGCACTGTCCGGGTCAGGTGCGCCTGGTCGGCGAAGCCCAACCCGACGGCAAGTGCGGCCAGGTCTGACTCACCGGCTTCGAGACGATCCAGCGCACGCCCAACGCGGACCCGATTTCGGTAGTGAGTGAGCGAAACCCCCAGCTCGCGGGAGAAGCACCGGCTCAACCGATACGGCGAAACCCCCAGCAGATCAGCGAGCGGGAGTAAGCCCGCGGAGGCCGGGTGATCACACGCGATAACGGCGCGGGCTTGTGCCACCAACGTCCGGTCCGAGGGGCGTGCACCGACCGCGGCACGGCCGAGCGCCACGCCGAGCAGCTCAAGCATGGTCTCAGCCAGGGCAAAGTCGACGTCCTGGCTTCGAGCGGCCGCGAGGAAGTGCCGGTGGGCCAGATCCAGCCGCGCATCGACGTAGACCTCGCGGCCACGAAGGCCACCGGCCGTCGTCGCCTGCCAGAGATCGGGGCTGAACGAGATCGACGTGCACACGTCTCCCCCGGCGGGATGCGCGAAGTACCCCTCGTCGCCAGGCAGGCTGACATAGCCGACTGTCGCGTCGACGTCGGCAACACGCCCCGAGACGCGGCGGCGGAATCGGCCGCGGCGGACCAGAACCAGGCCGTGCCCGGCCCTTTCCTCGGGCGCGGACCAGCCACGGTGGTCGTCACGGCACGCCACCGTGTGCACGACGAACCCGGGCCGGGCGGCCAGTTCAACGGCAGCACGCATGTCCGCAAGCTACGCCCGGGATACGACATTCCGGCGGCGCAAGAATCTTCAAGACCGCGCGCACGACGACGAGCAGGCTGTCGGTACTCCTCGAACGAAGGGAACCGAAATGACAGCTGTACTTTCCGCCGTCGTGATCGACTGCGCCGATCCGGCCGGACTCGCCGGGTTCTACGCGAAGGTCACCGGATGGGACATCACCTCCAGCGATGCGGACACCGCGTATCTGGGTAAGGACGGCGCGATCCAGCTGGGTTTCCAGCGCATCGCGGACTACAGGTCACCGGGCTGGCCCGATGACGCCAAGCATTTCCACCTCGACTTCACCGTCAAGGACCCCGCCGACACCGTCGGTGAACTTCTCTCACTGGGCGCCGCCAAGCCAGAGTTCCAGCCCGGCGGCGAGGACTGGACCGTGCTCACCGACCCCGAAGGACACCCGTTCTGCCTCGTGCCCGAGAATTGACCCCTTATGACTGATCAGGGTCTCGCTGTCTTCACGACAGCGATCGGGCACTGCGGGATCGCCTGGGGCGACCGCGGTGTGGTCGGCGTCTGCCTGCCCGGCCGGAGTGCGGAATCCACCCGCGCGGCGGTGCGCAAGCAGTGCCCCGAAGCCGTGGAAACCGAGCCCCCGCAGCACATCGCGCATGCGATGGACGAGATCGTGGCTCTGCTGCGGGGTGAACGCCTCGACCTCACGGACATCGAACTCGACCTCGAAGGCATGCCGGAATTCCACCGCAAGGTCTACGAGGTCGCGCGGGCGATTCCGCCCGGCAAAACCCTGACCTACGGCGAAGTGGCGGCCCGGATCGGCATGCCAGGATCAGCGCAGGCCGTGGGGCAGGCGTTGGGACACAACCCGATCCCGATCATCGTGCCGTGCCATCGGGTGCTCGCGGCCGGCGGCAAGATGGGCGGCTTCTCCGCACCCGGCGGCGTCGACACGAAACGCCGGATCCTGGTGATCGAAGGCGCCCGGCCGGACGAGCCCACGCTTTTCTAGCCGGGCTCCCAAGGCCTGACCCACGGCGCCGGCAACCGCCGCTCGGCCGCGGCCAGCAACGCGAACGCCGTCGAGCCGTCGAGGTGCTCACGCACGATGTCGGCATGGCCGGCGTGCCGGGCCGTTTCCTGGATCAGGTGCAGCAGCACCCAGCGCACGGACCAGGCCTCGACATCCGCGGGAAACCAGGGCACACCTTTCGGTACCGGAACCGGCCGTCCGAGATCGGGAATGGCCGCGATGGCCGCCTCCGTTTCACGCGCGACACGTTCGTACCGGGCACAGACCTCGGCCAGCGTTTCCCCTTGCGTCAGCTGGAAATCTCCGGAGTACAGATCCCGCACACCTGGTGGAGATTCCGGTCTTTCCCGTTGTAGCAACACATCCAGCCAACCTCGCTCGGTTGCCGCGACGTGTTTGATCAGGCCGCCGACACTCAGCGCGCTTCGGCTCGGCGCCCGGCGGGCCTGTTCATCGGTGAGTCCATACGCGGCGGTGCGGAGAACATGGCGCTGCTGGGCGAGAAAGGCCAGCAGGCCATCACGTTCGTCGGTGACCGGCCGGACGTTGGCGGACATGGGCGACTCCTTTCGCAGATGATCTGCGGACAGGTTCGCACCGGGGTCTGACAGTTTTGCGCGCTGCGGTCATGTTTTGGCTCTGGTAAAGGGAAAAGTTATGACTTGACGAATGGCCGTGCCAGTGAGCATCATGATGAGACGGTCGATGCCGACGCCAAGTCCGCCGGTGGGCGGCATACCGTGTTCAAGGGCTTTGAGGAAGTCTTCGTCGAGTTCCATGGCTTCGGTGTCGCCGCTGGCCGCGCGCACGGATTGGTTGTACAGCCGGGCGCGCTGGTCGAGGGGATCGGTGAGTTCGGTGTACGCGGTACCGATTTCCGCGCCGAACGCGATCAGGTCCCAGCGTTCGGCCAGCCGTGGATCATTCCGATGTGGACGCGTCAGTGGGGATTCTTCGGTCGGGTAGTCGGTGTAAAAGGTGGGCTGGACCGTAAAGGACTCAACGAGATGTTCGAAAGCAGCCACAACCAGCGCGCCCTGACCCGCGTCCTGGTCCACCGGTACTCCCGCCTGCCGGCACCATTTCCGCAGCACGGGCAGCGCCGTGTCCGGCGTGACATGTTCGCCCAATGCGGTGGAAACGGCGTCGTGCACGGTGATCACCGGCCAGTCCCCGCTGAGGTCGTGGTCTCCGTCCGGTCGGCGTGCGACAGGCGCGCCGTGTGCGGCGGTGGCCGCGTCGAGGATGAGGGTACGCACCAGTTCCCGCATGCTGTGGTAATCACCGTAGGCCTGGTATGCCTCGAGCATGGAGAATTCCGGGTTGTGGGTGGCGTCCACGCCTTCGTTGCGGAAGTTGCGGTTGAGTTCGAACACGCGCTCCACCCCGGCCACACACAGACGTTTGAGATACAGCTCCGGCGCGATCCGCAGATACATCCGCTGGTCGTAAGCGTTGAGGTGAGTCAGGAACGGACGCGCGTTGGCACCCCCGTGCACCGCCTGCAGCATCGGGGTTTCCACCTCCAGGAACCCCCGGGCATGCAGGCTGTCCCGGACGGAGCGCACCACACCGCTGCGCAGCCGCAGCATCTCCGCCGACTCCGGGTTCACGATCATGTCCAGATACCGTTGCCGCACCCGGGTTTCCGGATCCGTAAGGCCTTTGCGCTTGTCCGGCAACGGATGCAGGCATTTCGCCGTCACCGTCCACTCGTCGGCGCGGATCGAAAGCTCGCCCCGCTTGGAGGTGATCACTTCACCGGCGACACCGACGTGGTCTCCAAGGTCCACTGTGGAGTGCCACAGGTCGTCGCCGGTGAGCATGAGTTGCAATTCGCCCGTCGCGTCGCGAAGCCGCGCGAAGATCAAGCCGCCGAGGTCACGGATGGCCAGCACCCGGCCCGTCACCCGGACCTGGTACCCGGTGTGGCTGTCCGACGGCAGATCCGGGAACCTGGCACGGATCTCGGCCAGCGTGGTGTCGCGGGTGAACCCCGGTGGGTAGGGGTCGATCCCGGCATCGCGGAGTCGGTCGAGTTTGGCGATCCGCACCTGCATCTGTTGCGGGCGCCGCAGCACCGGCTCCGCCGGCGGGGTGCTGTCGATCTCGCGGACTCTGGCCACGAAATCCTCGCCGACCAGGTCGGTGGCCAAGGCACGGCGGGACGCCCGGAGGCCGGTCGGCAGGAAGCCTTCGAGCGCGCCGGCAACCAAACCGATCCGCGGCAGCCGCCGGGCGGACGTGTAGCACACGAACCGCGGCACCCACTCCGGTCCGTATTTCGCGTTCGACCGGTACAACGACTCCAACTGGAAGAACCGGGAGAACACCCCCAGCACCGCACGCCAGGCCCGCAGCACCGGGCCTGCTCCGATCCGCTCGCCCTCGGCGAATACTGCCCGGAACATCGCGAAGTTCAGCGAAATCCGCTGCGCACCGAATCGGCCTGCCTCTGTCACCACGTGCGTGACGAGGAATTCCGTGAGGCCGTTCTCCGCGCCACGGTCGCGCCTCATCAGATCCAGCGACAGCCCCCGCCGCCCCCATGGCACAAAGGAAAGCAGTGCACGCAGCTCGCCGGCGGCGTCGTACGCCTCGGCCATCACGCACCGGCCGTCGGCAGGGTCCGCCAGCCGCGACAACGCCATCGAGAATCCGCGCTCGGTACCCGCGCCGCGCCACTGCTGCGCTTTCTGCGCAAGTTGGTCCATTTCAGACGGTGGGATGTCGGCGTGCCGGCGCACCTGCGCGGTGTAACCGGCGCGCTCGATCCGGCTCACTGCCTGCCGCACCGAGCGGCGCTCCGGGCCGGAAAGGCGGAAGTCCCGCACATCGAGGACGGCTTCGTCACCGATTTCGAGGGCTTTCAGGCCGGCGCGAGCGTATGCCTTCGCGCCTTGTTCACTCGCCCCCACCACACCCGGAGTCCAGCCGTAGGTGTGCGCCTCGCCCAGCCACGCGGTGATCGCCGACGACCACGACTCGGGATCACCCACCGGATCCGCGCTCGCGATACTCGTGCCGCCGAGCACACGGTAGGTGACGGCGGCCGCGCCGTTCGGCGAGAAGATCACGCTCTTGTCCCGGCGGGTGGCGAAATAGCCCAGCGAATCGTCTTCGCCGAACCGGGCCAGCAACGACCGCACCCGCAGCTCTTCCTCGTCGCTGCGCCGCCGTTGCGAGCGCACGCCACGGAAAAACGTGGACAACGTCGCCACCGCGACAGCCGCGCCACCGAGGTCCAGCAGCAGATCGATCCACGCCGGCCCCTCGCGGACACCGAGCCGGCGCAGTTGCAGCAACTCGCCGGTCGCGTGGTTCGCCGCCCACAGAAAACTGTCCCCCAGTCCCGTGAGCGTCCCGGGGAAGGCCGTCAGCAGCGCCCATCCGGCGAAGATCACCACGACGAGCCCGGTCACGCCGACAACCAGGGCGTGGCGCCACGCTCCCGGCGCGAGACGCGCCGGGAACGCGGTACGCAGCGCGAACAGCAACACGATCAGCCCGATGGAGACCAGTTCCGCCCCGGTCAGCGCCCACAGTGCCACCGGGATGTGGGACCGCTCCCGCCGCGCCAGCGTCAAGGCGTCCGGCGACCACAACAACGCGGCCTGGAACGCCATCGTCGTGAGGAGCCCGCCGAACTGGAACAGCAGCAGCGTGTTGAGCGCGGCTCGCTTCCGCCGCCGAAGCGCCGCGCCCAGCACGGCCAGCACCAGCGCGATCAGGATGTTCGCGTCCACCGGGATGTTCAGCACGCTGAACCCGAGCACCGTCCAGCGGTAGAAATCGCGATGGCCACCCCAGATCAGCAGCGCCACCGACGCCAGCGCACCCAGCTGCACCAGCGTGGCGACCATCCCACCGGCCTTCCGCCGCCAGCGCGGCACCGCTGCGTTCATGGTCACCACCCCGTGTGAAGCTCGTCGCAGGGACTTGGGTGGGGTTGCGGCGCGGTGTCACGCTTGGTTGCCCAGATCCACGACCCGGGGACCCGACGAGGGCCTCGAGGGAAGGTTGGTCGACGATGTCCAGTTCTGGTGAGACCGTGGCGCCCTACGGCAGCGGCCCCAAGTCCGGCGCACCCACGAAGAAGGTGCGCATCCCCCATTTGCAGGAGCTCAAGGACCGCGGCGAGCCGTGGCCGATGCTCACCGCGTACGACATGTACACCGCCGAACTGTTCGACGAGGCGGGCATCCCGGTGCTGCTGGTCGGTGACTCGGCCGCGAACAACGTGTTCGGTTACGAGACGTCGTTGCCGGTGACAGTCGACGAGTTGCTCCCGCTGGTGCGCGCCGTGACCGGGGCGGCCAAGCGTGCGCTGGTGGTCGCCGATCTGCCGTTCGGCTCCTACCAGCTCTCGCCGGAGCAGGCGCTCGCGACGGCGGTGCGGTTCATGAAGGAAGGCCGGGCGCATGCCGTCAAGCTTGAGGGCGGTAGGCGGTTCGCACCTCATGTCGAGGCGCTGACCGCGGCCGGGGTCCCCGTGATGGGGCATATCGGCTTCACCCCACAGAGTGAGCACAACCTTGGCGGGTACCGGGTGCAGGGCCGCGGCCACGCGGGTGCCGAACTCGTCGCCGACGCGCTCGCGCTGCAGGAAGCCGGCGCCTTCGCGGTCGTGATGGAGATGGTGCCCGCGGAGGTCGCGAAGCAGGTCACGCATGAACTGAAGATCCCAACTGTCGGTATCGGAGCGGGGCCGGACTGCGACGCACAGGTGCTGGTGTGGCAGGACATGGCCGGGCTGCGCCGGGGCCGGGCGCCGCGGTTCGTCAAGCGATACGCCGACCTGGCCGGGGCGCTCTCGGGCGCCGCGGCGGCGTTCGCCGACGAGGTGCGCCGGGGTGAGTTCCCGGCACCCGAACACGCCTTCCACTAGCGCGAACGCAAGAAGCGGGGGGCGTTTGCTACGGCCGGATCGAAGCAAACGTTCCTTGCTTCCCGCGTGGAGGCGGTTTCCCGGGCGGCGCTTGGTTCCCGGGCACGGGCTGCCGGCGCTTGCTGGGAGTGGGTGGCGCGTGGTCGCCGGTGGCCGACGTCCCCTGGCGCCCGGCGGCACGCGACCCGTGGTTCCCGGCGGCGGGTGGGCCGTGCTACCCGACAGCAGGCGGCCGGTGGCGGCCGGCGGCAGGCAGGCCGTGGCGGCCGACGGTAGGCGGCCGGTGGTCGCCGGCGGCACGCGGGCCGTGACGGCCGGCGGCGGGTGGGCCACGATTCCGAGCAGCGGGCGGCGTGGGTTTCCCGGAGACACCCGGCACCCGTTTCCTTGGGACCGCTGGCCGGTGTTGCCCGGGTGCGGGCAGCGCTAGGCACGGCCTCGTTTGAAGCGTTCGGCGAGCACCGGATCGGACTCCCACCAGAGCGCGCCGCCCTGCTCGTCGGGCTGCTCCTCGATCGCGTCGAGTTCGCGGTCGACCTGCTCGGCCTGGCGTTCGTCATCGCGCATCCAGCGGGTGAACAGGGCGCCGACGAACGGCAGGCCGGCCAGGTCGCCGCCGATCCAGAGGATCCCGGCGCCGATGATCTGGTCGGTGTGCAGGTCGGGCCCCCACGTCCGGCCCAGCGCCTCGTAGTACCCGGCGGCGCGCAGCGGGCCGAGCCACAGGATCAGGCCGAGGGCCGCGTCCACCAGGACCTCGGCGAAGCTGATCCCGAACGACACCAGGTGGTGGTCTTCGCGCGGGGTCGGGTCGAGCCGGAGTCTGGTCCAGAAATAGCCGAACCCGCAGCAGATCAGGGCGAGCCGGACCACTTCGTCGATCGCCGCGTGCCGCAGGGTCAGCTCGTACAACGGCGTCAGGTACAGCACGAGCGGCGGCACGATCAGCAGCACCGTGATCACGAGCGGGAAGGTGAGCGCACGCGCCGCGCGACCGCGGCCGATCCGCCGAAGCTTGTCGGCGAAGGGCGCGACTGCCAGCACCAGCGAAAGGGGGGCGCCGAGCGCGAGCAGCAGTGGAGTGACCATCAACAGCACCACGGTCTGTGTTGCGCGCACCCAGAACAGCGTGTCGTCGTACACACCGAGGAAGGAGCACGTCAGGACCAGCACCGTGGCCAGGCCGGCGAGGAAAGCCGTGGTCCGGCCGCGGGGCCAGGCAGGGACCCGCCGCGCGGCCAGCAGATAACCGGCGCCGAGCACCACGACAAAAACGACAGCCGGGACATCAATTGTCCAAGCCGTCCAAATCCGCCCCCAGGAAAGCGGTTCGATCATGCCACGAAATACACCAAACTACCGATTCCGGCGACCACACAGTAAATAGCGAACGGGGTCAGCGTACGCGTCTCGAAATAGGACGTCAGGAATCGCACCGCGATATACGCTGCGATTCCGGCCACCAGGCTGCCGACCAGCGCCGGGCCGAGTGACGCGTGGTTCTCCGAGGTGAACAGGCTCGGCATCTTGAGCACCCCGGCGGCGAGAATCACCGGCGTGGCAAGAAGAAACGCGAACCGGGCGGAATCCTCGTGATCGAGCCCGCGGCGCAGGCCGGCCACCATCGTGATGCCGGAGCGGCTGATTCCGGGGAACAACGCCAGAATTTGCGCCGCGCCGATCAGCACCGCCTCGCCGACGCCGAGCTTGGACAGTCGCCGGTCGGAGGCCTCTTCGACGCTCACCGCACGCATCGGCATCGTCACCTCGGCGGAGAAGTCGATGGTTTGCTCGGCGGCGACCGGCATCGGCTCCTTCTTCGCGCCCGCGCGGCCGAAGCGCTCCACTGCCAGCAGCACGGCGCCGTTCAGCGCGAGGAAAATCGCGGTGGGGATGGGTTTTCCGAGGAAGTTGCGCAGCGCGCTCTCCAGCAGCAGCCCGGCGATGCCGACCGGGATGGTGGCCAGCACGAGCAGCCACGCGAGCCGCTGGTCGGGGTCGACGACCTCCCGGTCACGGATCGACGTCCACAACCCGCGCAGGATGCGCACCCAGTCCCGCCAGAAGAAGACGACGAGCGCGATCGCGGTGGCCACGTGCATGGCGACCAGAACCGCGAGGTAGGGCGAATCCTTGCCCATGCTCAGATCGTTCGCCCACGAACCGCCGACCCAGGCCGGCAGCAGAATGGAGTGCCCAAGACTGGATACCGGGAACAATTCGGACACGCCCTGCAAGGCGCCGACAACAACCGCCTCGAGATATGTCACAGCGGACATTGAGGACCTTTCCACAAACGCGACGCACGGGCATTCGCCAAGAAAGTACCTGACGCCACCTCCGCCGGGACCAGGTGGCATCGGGCACCCTGTGAGCCATGGACGACCTGTACCCGCCGATCCAGCCGCACGAATCGGGCCTGCTCGACGTCGGTGACGACAACCTCGTGTACTGGGAGGTCTGCGGGAACCCGGACGGAAAACCGGCCGTCGTCGTCCACGGTGGGCCCGGCGCGGGCACCTCGCCACTGTCACGCAGGCATTTCGACCCCGAGGCTTACCGGATCGTCCTGTTCGACCAACGCGGCGCCGGTCGCAGCACGCCGCACGTCAACTCCGGCGGAGCCGACCTGTCGGTGAACACCACGTGGCATCTGGTGGCCGACATGGAACGGCTCCGCGAGCATCTTGACATCGAACAGTGGCTGGTGCTCGGCGGTTCGTGGGGTGCCACCCTGGCGCTCGCCTACGCCGAGACGCACCCGTCCCGGGTGAGCGAACTGGTGTTGCGCGGGGTGTTCACCGCCAGCCGTCGCGAGCTCGACTGGATCTACAACGGCGGCGCGGCACAGCTGTTCCCGGAGTACTGGGCGGAGTTCCTCGCTCCGGTGCCGGAGCACCGGCGAGACGATCCGCTGGCCGCGTACGCCGACTTACTCGATGACCCCGCGAAGCGGGATGAGGCGGCCGTCGCATGGAGCGGTTGGGAAGGCGCGATTGTCGCGCTCGTCCCGCAGGACCGGTATGTGGCGGAGTACAGCCAATCGCCGTTCGCGCTCGCCTTCGCCCGGACCGCGTTGCACTACTTCGCGCACGGCGCCTGGTTGGCCGACGGGCAGCTGATCCGCGACGCGGGCAAGCTCGCCGGCATCCCGGGGCGCATCGTGCAGGGCCGCTACGACGCGATCTGTCCTCCCTCGACGGCCTACGCGTTGCACCAGGCCTGGCCCGGGTCGCAGCTGGTGCTGGTGAGTTCCGCCGGTCATTCCGTAGCCGATCCGGGAATCGCCGGGCAGCTGCGTGCGGCGACGGACCTGTTCAAGCCGTAGTAAACGTACCTTGCTTCGGGGCTGGCTTACGCGGCGACGGCAGGCGGCCGGGGACTAGATCCGGCCGCCGCTGGCGGTGTCGCCGGACAGTCGCTGCGCCAGATAGACCGGCACGGTGGACACCACGATGAGCACCGCCGCGACCACGTTCACGACCGGGGCCTGGTTGGGGCGGAACAGGTTGTCCAGGATCCAGATCGGCAGCGTCTGCAGCCCGGCGCCGAGGGTGAACGTGGTCACGATGATCTCGTCGAACGACAGCGCGAACGCGAGCAGGCCGCCTGCCAGCAGGGCCGAGCGCAGCATCGGGAAGGTCACCAACCGGAACGTCGTCACCCCGTTCGCCCCGAGGTCCGCGGACGCCTCCTCGAGGTTCCCGCCCATCCGCCGCAGGCGGGCGACCACGTTGTTGAAAACCACGACGATGCAGAACGTCGCGTGCGCGATGATCGCGGTCAGCAGGCCAAGATCGATCCCGAGAATGGTCCGGAAGGCGTTGTTCAACGCGATCCCGGTGACGATCCCCGGCAACGCGATCGGCAGGATTATCAACAGCGACACCGAATCCCGCCCGAAGAACCGGTACCGCTGCAAGGCGAACGCGGCCATCGTGCCGAGGACGAGTGCGATGGCGGTGGCGGACACGCCGGCCACCAGGCTCGTCCACAACGCGCTGAGCACCCCGGCGTTCTCGACCGCCCGGCGCCACCATTCCAGCGTGAAACCCGAAGGTGGCCAGCCGAAGGCGGGATCCGAGTTGACCGAGTTCACCAGCACGATCAGCAACGGGATGTAGATGACCGCGAGCCCGACCACCAACGCCGCGCGCAGCACGTACCTCGTCGTCTTCGAGAAGTTCACAGGTTCTCCAAGGCTCCGGTGCGCCGCACGGCGGCCAGGTACCCGAGCATGATCACCACGGGCACGGTGGCGACAGTCGCGGCGAAGGGCAGGTTGTTCGCGGCGCCGATGTTGTCGTAGACGACATTGCCGAGCATCTGACTGGCCCCGCCCACGATCTTCACCGTGATGTAGTCGCCCAGCGACAACGAGAACGTGAAGATCGAACCGGCCACGATCGCCGGGAACGTGAGCGGCAGGACCACCGACGTGAACGTTCGCCACGGCCGGGCGCCAAGGTCACCGGCTGCATCCACCAGCGAATCGGGCAGCCGGTCCAGGCCGGCATAGATCGGCAGGATCATGTACGGCAACCACAGGTACGACAGGGTGATCACCGTGGCCGGCACCCCGTAGCCGGGCGTCGCGCCCAGCAGCCAGGCCCACAAACCGTTGCCCGACAACATGACCCGCCACGAGTAGGCCTTCACCAGGTAGCTGGCCCATAGTGGTGTCATCACCGCGATCACCAGGATCCGCTGCGCCCGCGGTGAGCAGAACTTGGCCATCGCGAACGCCATCGGGAACGCGATCACCGCGTCCACCACCGTCACCAGCGCCGCGATGCCGACCGTGCGCAGGGTGATGGTGCGGTAGACGTCTTCGGTGAACAGGGAGCGGAAGTTGTCCACCGACCAGGACGTCACGACCTGGCCGGTGAACGAATCCGTACTCCAGAAGGCGGTGACGAACAACGCCGCCAGAGCGCCGAGGTAGGCCAGCCCGAGCCACAGCAGCGGAGCCGACAACAACAGCCCCAGCCGCAGTTTCGGCTTGCGGTAAAGGAAACTCGAAGCGCCGGCGGCGAGGCTCATGCTCAGCCCTTGATCTCGGTCCAGGCGCGCGTCCAGTCTCCGTAGTCCTTGCACCGCACGTCGGTGCGGCCGTCGAGACACTGGGCGATCGGCGTGGTCCAGTAGTAGATCTGGGCGGCGTAGGCACTGTCACCGGCGTGGTAGGTGTCGCAGAACTTGGCGTCCGTGGTCTGCGCGCAGGCCTTCGAGTTCGCCGGTGACTCACCGAAGTACTCGGCCACCTCGGCGTTCACCTTCGGGCTGATGATGTAGTCCAGCCATTTGTACGCGCACGTCTTGTGCTGCGACTTGGCCGCCACCATCCACGTGTCCGACCAGCCGGTCGCGCCCTCGCTCGGCAGGATGGACTGCAACGGCGCACCTTCGTCCGCGGTCACGTTCACGGTCACCTGCCAGGCCGTGCCCAGTACCGAGTCGCCGTTCTTCAGGGCCTGGCTTTCCTTCAGATAGTCCGACCAGTACTCGGAAATCAGTGGGCGCTGCTGCTTGAGCAGGTCCACCGCGGCGTTGAACTGCTTGTCGTCCAAGGCATACGGGTTCTTGATGCCCAGCCCCGGGTTGTGCTTCATCAGGTAGAGCGCGGCGTCGGCGATGTAGATCGGCGAGTCGTAGGCGGTGATTTTGCCCTTGTACGGCGAGTTCACGTCGAACATCGACGACCAGGACGTCGGCGCGGGCCGCACCTTGTCCGTGCGCCAGGTCAGCAGGTTCGCGCCCCAGCCGTGCGGGATCCCGTAGGACACGTTGTTCACGCTGTTCCACGACTTGTTCTTGAGGAAGTCGAAAACGTCCGCGTAGTTGGGCACGAGGCTGGTGTTCACCGGTTCCACGTCACCGGACGCGACCAGCCGCAGCGAAGCGTCGCCGGAAGCCGAAACGACGTCGTACTCGCCGGTCTTCATCAGGTTCACGGCCTCGTCGGAGGTGCCGAACGTCTTGACGTTCACCTTGCACCCGGTCTGCCGCTCGAACGGCGTCACCCAGTTGACGTTCGGGTCGTTCGATCCGTTTTCCGCGTAACCGGGCCACGCCAGCACGTTCAGCGCGCCTTCGGGCTGGCCGAGCTGGGCCAGTGGTTCCAGTTTGGGCGGAGTGAATCCCGCCCCGCCCGCGTTCGACGTGCCGGGGCTCGACGTGCCGCAGGCCGCGATCGCGGTACCCACGCACACCAGGCCGGCGAGCAGACGCAGGGTCCGGCTGTTACGCATCGGTGTGCTCCTTGTCCTCTGGGATCCGGAAGTTGTGCTCCTGCCGCCACACCAGGCGGACCCGGCCGTCGGCAAGCTCGGGGGCGCGGTCGCTGTTCTGCCGCACCGCGGACAATTGCCCGCCCGCGTCGAGGGAAACCACGTAGCGGATGGTGGCGCCGGCGTAGTGTGTCGCGGTGACCGTGCCGGTTGCGCTGACCTCCCCGGGTTCGGCGGCCGAGGACAGATCGGGATCGAGGTGGATTTTCTCCGGCCGGATGCTGTAGGTCCCGCCGCGCCCGATCACCGCCTCCGCGCCACGCCCGGACAGCAGGTTCGAGGTGCCGACGAATCCCGCCACGAAAGCGCTTGCCGGATGTTCGTAGATCTCGCCGGGGGTGCCGGTCTGTTCGATCCGGCCGTCGTTGAACACTGCGATCCGGTCGCTCATCGTCAGCGCTTCGTCCTGGTCGTGGGTGACGAAGATGAACGTGATGCCGACGTCGCGCTGGATCTGTTTGAGCTCGGTCTGCATCGCCTGGCGCAGCTTGAGGTCCAGCGCGCCCAGCGGTTCGTCGAGCAGCAGCACCTTGGGCCGGTTGACCAGCGCCCTGGCGAGCGCGACCCGCTGCCGTTGCCCGCCGGAAAGCTGGGAGGGTTTGCGTGCGGCGAAGTCTTCGAGCCGGACGGTGCGCAGCGCCTCGGTGGCGCGTCGTTTGCGTTCCGCGCGTGGCACCCGCTTCACCCGCAGGCCGTATTCGACGTTCTGCTGCACGTTCATGTGCGGGAACAGCGCGTAGTCCTGGAAAACTGTGTTCACATCGCGTTCGAAGGGCGCCAGCCGGGTCACGTCGCGGCCGGCGAGTTCGACCGAACCGGCGGTCGGCAGGTCGAACCCGGCGATCATCCGCAGCACGGTGGTCTTGCCGGAGCCGGACGGGCCGAGCATCGAGAAGAACTCGCCCTCGGCGATCTCCACGTCGATCCCGCGCACGGCGACGATGGGGCCGAACTCCTTACGCAGCCCGGAAAGCCGGATCGCGGGCGCACCGGCGCCGGTCTTTTGCGCCGCCTCGGCCGCGGCGGGTGCCTGGTTGGGCGACATCACGACCACGCCGTCATCACGTGCTTGATCCGGGTGTAGTCCTCCAGCCCGTAGAGCGAAAGATCCTTGCCGTAGCCGGATTTCTTGAACCCGCCGTGCGGCATCTCCGCGACGAGTGGGATGTGCGTGTTGATCCACACGCAGCCGAACTCCAGCCGGGCGGCAAGCCGCATCGCCCGCGAGTGGTCGGTGGTCCACACCGAGGACGCCAGGCCGTACTGGACGTCGTTGGCGTTGGCCAGCGCCTCGTCCTCGTCGGCGAAGCTCTGCACGGTGATCACCGGGCCGAAGACCTCCTGTTGCACGATCTCGTCGTCCTGGCTCAGTCCGGAAACGACGGTGGGCTGGAAGAAATAGCCTTCGTCGCGGGCGCGCTTCCCTCCGGTGTGGACGGCGGCGTGTGCGGGCAGCCGGTCGATGAACCCCGTGACCTTCGCGAGGTGACCAGCGCTGTTCAACGGCCCGTAGGCGACATCGGGGTCGTCGGGCAGCCCGGTTCTGGTGCCCTCGGCCTGCGCCGTCAGTGCGGCGACGAACTCGTCGTGGATGTCCTGGTGCACAAGAACTCTGGTCGCGGCCGTGCAGTCCTGCCCGGCGTTGAAGTACCCGGCGGCGGCGATCGCTTCGGCGGCCGCGCCGATGTCCGCGCCGGGGAAGACGAGCACCGGCGCCTTGCCGCCGAGTTCGAGGTGCACCCGTTTGACGTCCGCAGCGGCGGAGCCCGCGACCTCCATCCCGGCACGCACCGAGCCGGTGATCGAAACCATCGCCGGGATCGTGTGCTCGATCAGCGCCCGGCCGGTGTCGCGGTCACCACAGACGACGTTGAACACGCCGGGCGGCAGGAACTCGGCGGCGATTTCGGCGAGCAACAGTGTCGACGCGGGTGTGGTGTCGGAAGGCTTGAGCACCACCGTGTTCCCGGCGGCGAGCGCGGGCGCGATCTTCCAGATGGCCATCAGCAATGGGTAGTTCCACGGCGTGACCTGCGCGCACACGCCGACCGGTTCACGGCGCACGAAACTGGTGTGCCCGGCCATGTATTCGCCGGCAGCGCGACCTTCGAGCGCCCTGGCCGCACCGGCGAAGAAGCGGAGCTGATCAGTGACCATCGGCATTTCCTCGGTCTTGGTCAGCACGATCGGCTTGCCGGTGTTCGCCGACTCGACGCGCACGATCTCGTCCGCGCGGGCTTCGACGGCGTCGGCGATCCGCAGCAGCGCGAGCTGGCGCTCCCCCGGCGTTGTCTCACGCCAGGTCTCGAACGCCTTCGCGGCCGCGCGTAATGCGCGGTCGACGTCCTCGGCGCCGGCGACCGGGGCCGTGCAGTACGGGCGCCCGGTGACCGGATCGATGATCTCGGCAACTCCGCCGCCCTGGGGTTCCATGTACTCGCCGCCGATGAAGTGCTTGAGCTGTGCCACGAACGGCCTCCCTGGTCCACGGCCGGATTGCGCTAAAACATATAAGACCAGTTTTCATATGACAAGATGGTGAGGCAGGATTGACAAGGCGGGCACCCGATCAGAGCAAGGAGCGCGATGCGCAGGACGTTGAAGTCACCCAGCGCGAGAGCCGTGCTGTTCGCGCCGCTGGACCAGACCGGCCGCGTCGAGGCGGTCACCAGGCGCCTGGTCGACGCGATCCACCTCGGTCTGCTCGCCGACGACGAACAGCTCCCCAGCGAAGCCGAACTGGCCGCACAGTTCGGCGTCTCCACTGTCACCGTTCGGGAAGCTCTTGTCGCGCTTCGCCAACAGGGCCTAGTACAGACGCGACGCGGTCGAGGCGGCGGAAGCTTCGTACGCGCGCCGAAGGAGGAAGCGTCGTGGCGCGACAGGTTGCGCGACGTGTCGATGAGCGAGCTTCGCGACATCGGCGACCACTACGTCGCCATCGCGGGCACGTCCGCGAGGCTAGCCGCCGAGCGCAGCTCGGCCGAAGACATCATGCGGCTGACGCTCGCGGCCGACGATCTGGAGCACGCGAAAGGCGCCGCGGCGTCGCGAGCGGAGCGTCAGTTCCACCTCGAAATGGCCGCCGCCGCACAGTCCCCGCGATTGACCCGGCAGGAGGTCGGCCTGCAAAGCGAGCAGGGTGCGCTGCTCTGGCTGCCGCTCGGCGACGAACCGCACGTCACCGCCTGCGCGGAGCATCGCGCGATCACGGCGGCGATCGGCGAAGCCGACGGAGATCTTGCGCGCAAGCTCACCGAAGAGCACATACTGAACACCATCGACCGGCTGGCCGAGCTGCACCTGGACCTGCTCGGTCCCTGATCACCAAGGGGCGGCCCCGTGAACCACACCCGCACGCTGGCAGGCGACGAGCTCGTCGAAGAGGTGTCCGCGCTGGTGGAGGGCGTCTTCGGCAGGCTGAAGCCGGTCGTGGCCGGCGCGGAGGCGATCCTCAACTCCGATGGCCCGGTGCAGGCCGCCCACCTCGACGGGCTGCGCCCGCAGATCGCGCAGGCGCTCGGCGGGCTCGTCGTCGGCGCGGGCTTCATCGCGGCCCCGGACACCCTGGACGACCAGCGGTTCGGCTTCGAATGGTGGACCGGCAACGGGGAAAGCGAGCCGGTACAGGTCTTCATCAGCCTCGACCCGAACAGCGAGCGCTTTCTCGACTACACCCGCCAGTCCTGGTTCACCGTGCCGCGCGACTCCGGCCGCCGCCACATCACCGGCCCGTACGTCGACTACCTGTGCACCGACACCTACACGCTGACGTTCACGATTCCCGTGCGCCGCAACGGAAAGTTCGCCGGAGTGGTGGGCGCCGACGTGGTGGTCCGCGAGCTGGAGCGCACCGTGCAGCACAAGCTGCGGGCGCTGCGCGGGCGTGCCGCGCTGGTCAACGCGCAGAGCCGGGTGATCGCCTCGAACAACGCGCGACAGGCCACCGGTTCGCTGGTGCGCAACCCGGACATCCCGAGCTGGTGGGCCTCCGGCGCCACGGCGATGGCCGACGCGGCGATGACGTTGCGCCGCTGCGGCGACTCGACGATCGCGTTACTGGTCACAGCCTGAGGTCGTGGTATGCGTCCACAAGGGACGGTCCGTACCAGGTCAGGTAACGTCCGGACACCAGCGTGTACGGCACTTCCGGGAAGGCCTCCGGGCCGTCACCGGCGGTGAACTCGTACGGCTCGTCCGGCAGCACCAGCAGGTCGGCCGTGCCGTCGGCGAACCACGAGCGGAGCTCGTCCAGCTTCGGCCGCGGGTACCTGTCCTTGTGCTCGCCATACACAATGGACACTCCACGTCTGCGCAGCACATCACCGGCGAACGTGTCCCGGCCGAGGATCACCCACGGCTTGCGCCACACCGGGACCACGGCGCGCCTGCGCACCGGCGGCGTCTCACGCCAGAGATCCTCCGCGTGCACGAGCCACTCCGGCTCGGCCAGGTCGAAAGCCTGGGTGAGAATCCGGCGCAGCGAGGCGAGCGCCTGCGGGACCGTGGCCGCAGCCTCCATCACCCAGACCGGAACACCGTTGGCCCGCAGGCGTTCCACGTCCTCGGGCCGGTTCTCCTCGGAGTTGGCCAGTACCAGGTCGGGCACCAGTTCGAAGACCCTGTCCAGCTTCGGATACTTGGAGCCGCCGATCCGCGGGACATCCAAAGTGGACGGATGCGTGCAGTAATCCGTTGCCCCGGCGAGCACCCCCGGCACGGAGACCGCGATCGCCTCGGTCAGCGACGGGACCATCGACACGACCCGCTGCGGGCGGCCACGCAGCGGAACGTCCTCGCCGAGATCGTCAAACAGTGTCATCGATGTACTCCAGCAACACATGGCCGTGGCAGGGCTGCGGATCGCACCAGCAGCCCAGCGCCCGGCCGTTCAGCTCGCCGGTCCGCAGCCGCCGTACGAGGTCGGGCTTTTCTTCCAGGTACTCGCGGTAGTGCGCGATCATCGCCTGCCGATCGGATCTCGCCTCGCGGACAAAAGGATTCGCGAAATCGGACTCGGGCCAGGAATGCCTGTTCCCGGCGTGCCCGATGTACGTGATCAGCCCCTGCTCCACCAGCCAGGGCACGAGATGCTTGTGGGGCCCGGATTTGCGCACGTTGACCACGACCGCATGGCCGGCCCGCACGCGCTCGGCCAGTTCCGTCTCCCGCTCCGTCCAGTCCGCCATCACGCACGCTCGAACGAAACCTTCCGCCTGTCGACGTCCACCGAGAGCAGCCGGACGGTGATCCGCTCGCCCTCCGGCAGGTTCGCGCCCGCGCATTTGGCCATCACCGGTGGATCCTCCACCATGATCTCGGCCTTGGCCTCGTCCGCACGCAGTACCACGGCTTCGAACGTACCGCCGATGTGCTCGGCCAGCATCCAGGACTCGACCTGATCGATGCACGCCCGCTCGACCCGCGCGGCGTTCGTGTCCGACGCGCTCATCAGTTCCGGCAGGCGCGGCAGCGCGGCCCGTACCCATAGCGGAACCGGCTCCCCGGCGGTGACAGCCAGGCAGATCTCGGTGGCGTACCTGTCGACGAGGCGCCGGATGGGCGCGGTGACATGGGCGTACGGCGCGCCGATCCCGGCATGCGTGGTCGAGGCGGGCAGTTCGCCTTCGAAAGCGGTGTACCCGGCGCCGCGCAGCAAGCGAGTGGAACACGCATACAGCGCCATCGCCTCCGGGCGGACCGGATCGAGCCGGGACAACAGTTCGGAGACGGTGACGTCGGCAGGCCAGCCGATGCCGAGCGCCTGCGCGGACTTTCGCAACCAGCGCACGGAATCGGCGTCCGCGTCCGGCAGGGTGCGCAGCACGCCGACCCGGGCTTCGGTCATGATCGAGGCCGCGCACATCCCGGTCAGCAGGGACATCTCGGCGTTCCACGCGTCCACCTCGTTGCGTGTCCGCATCGCGAGCACCCAGCCGTCGCCGGCATCACCGCCGATGGCCGGTTCGGGCAGTTGCAACTCGACCGCCCCCCGGCTCACCGCGAGCTCACGGCGGAGCCTGCCCAGCCGCGCCAAGGCCGCCACCGACGGATGCGCCGTGCCCGTCTCGAGCGCCGCCTGGACCGTTTCGTAGTCGAACTGCTCGGTGGACCGGACCAGTGCGCGCCGCACTCTGACCGCTGTCGGCTCCCCACCGGAATCGACGTCGATGGTCCACAACACCGCCGGCCGCGTCTCGCCGGGCAGCAGGCTGGCCGCCCCTTCGGACAGCACCGGCGGGTGCAGCGGCACGTTGCCGTCCGGCAGGTACAACGTCTGGCCGCGACGGCAGGCCTCACGATCGACCGGCCCGCCGGGGGTCACGAAGGCGCCGAGATCGGCGATCGCGTAGTGCAACCGGAAACCCGCGCCGCGCCGCTCGATCGCCATCGCCTGGTCGAGATCCTTGGCACCAGGCGGATCGATGGTCACCAGCGGTAGTTCCGTCGCGTCCTCGCGGGGCCCGTGCTCGCGCGGATCCATCGCCGCGGCCTCGGCCTCCGCCAGCACGTCGGCCGCGAAGGACTCCGGCAGCTCGAACTCGGCGCGCAGGCGGCCGAAGTCGCCTTCCGCCGGATGCGTCCGAACCGGTTGAGGCACACAAGCACCCTAACCCGCCGGGGGCCGGTTGATCCCTCGATCGAGTAGGGCCACTCGGGTGTATCTTCCCCGACAACATTGAAAACCGATATCATTTTCGATTCAAGCAGAGGAGTGGTGCGCCGTGAAGATCGCCTTCGTGGGCAAGGGTGGCAGCGGAAAGACGACGCTGACCTCGCTGTTCACCGCCTACGTCGCGGGTTCCGGGCATCCGGTGCTGGCCGTGGACGCCGACATCAACCAGCACCTGGCCGTCGCGCTGGGCGCCACCGAGGAGGAAGCGGCGGCGCTGCCGACGCTCGGCGAGCACCTGCCCGCGATCAAGGACTACCTGCGCGGGGACAACCCGTTGATCGCCGGCGCGGACGCGATGATCAAGACCACGCCGCCGGGCCGGGGCTCGCGGCTGGTGCGTCCTTTCGAGGACAACCCGATCTTCGCGGAGTGCTTCCGCGAGATCGGCGGTGTGCGGCTGGGCGTGACGGGCCGGTTCACCGAGGACGACCTCGGCGTGGCGTGCTACCACTCGAAGGTCGGCGCGGCCGAGCTGTTGCTGAACCACCTGATCGACGACGCCGGTGAGTACGTGGTGCTGGACATGACCGCGGGTGCGGACGCGTTCGCTTCGGGCCTGTTCACCCGCTTCGACGTGACATTCCTGGTCTGCGAGCCGACCCGGCGCAGCGTCGGCGTGTACCGGCAATACGCGGACTACGCGCGCGACTTCGGCGTGCGGCTCGCGGTGGTCGGCAACAAGGTCACCGACGACGAGGACGTGGAGTTCCTGCGCGAGCAGCTCGGCGAGAACCTGTTGTGCTGGCTCACCGGCTCCGGGCACGTGCGCGCCGCCGAACGCGGCCGGGCCCGGCCGATCGCCGCGCTGGAGCCGCACAACCTCGACGCACTGGCCACCATGCTGTCCACTGTGGACTCGACGCCGCGGGACTGGGACCGGTTCCATCGCCAGGCCGTGGAGTTCCATCTGCGCAACGCCCGCTCCTGGGCCGGGGAAGACCTGGCGGCCCAGGTCGATCCCGAGTACGTGCCCGGCCCGCCCGCGCTGGCCGGGCGCTGAGAGATCAATCGGAAAAAGGAGAAACCGTTGTCCCTGGACGTACCCGCCGCCCTGCTCGAACGAGCCGAATCCGGCGCGGTGAACGACGAGGAGTTCGTCGCCTGCGTGCGTGACTCACTGCCCTACGCGTGGCAGGTGATCAGCCAGGTCGCCGCCGATCTGGAGGGCGCCGACTTCGCCGACCACGCGACCCCGCCCCCGAGCGAAACCGAACGCGGGCAACTGCTGCGCGCGCTGGCTTCCGACGCGATCCGGGGCGGGCTGGAGCGGCACTTCGGGATGAAGCTCGCCTTCCAGAACTGCCACCGCGTCGGCGCCTTCCGCCCGGCCGCCGTGGACAGCGCGGCCTACCGGGAGTTCATCTCGCCCGCCGGGCAGTTGCGCAACCAGAGCCCGGAACTGCGGGACTGCTGAGTTCCGGAAGGGCCGGCTTCCCCGGGGTTTCCGCCGGGGAAGCCGGCCCTTCTGCTCAGTTACCGCTCCATTTGCGGTCTTCCTCGTCGGCCTGTTTCGTGCGCTCCTTGGCGATCTCGAGCGCGCGCTTGGCCGTGGCCTCGTCGGGATACGGGCCCAGCAGATCGATCGAGCGGGACCGTTCGAGGTGCTCCACCTCGCCGGTCCGCGTGTTGTAGTACCAGCCCTGGTCCGGGTTCGGATCGTTGACCATGCCACGAGCTTCGCACCCGCGGGCGCCTGTGTCATCAGGACGACGGCGGGAACAAGGCCCCAAACCCTCAGTAAACCATTCCCCCATTGGTGATGGGTGTCGCTACCCTATTGGGCGCTCTGACGCGGCATGGTGCGATCATTTCGTCTCGTGAAACGGATTTCGATCAAGGTGATGTCCGCCGTTCTGGTGGCTACCCCGGCTTGCTGGATCATCATGTCGACGCTGCAGGGGAACGGAGCGGCCTGACCTAACCAGATCCAGTGCCGCCGCCTTCCCGAGCGGATCGCCGCACTGCTCCGCGAGATCGACCGCCTCGGTCGCCGCATCCAGCGCCCCTTCGAACTCGCCCAGCCGCAGGTACGCCTGGGCGAGCACGCGGAGTGCGGCGCCGGTGCGGCGCCCGTCCCGCTCGTGGCGATGGACCTCGACGGCCTGCGCGCAGCGGTCGACCGCCTCGGCCGGGTCGCCGTTGCCGTCCAGATGCAGCTCGGCCAGCCTGGTCAGCGCTTCGCCGCGGCATTCCGGCACCCCGTCGAGCGCGGCCTCGTAGTGCTTGCGCGCGGTGTCCGCATCGCCGAGGCCGTGCCGCACCTTTCCCAGCCACAAATGGGCTTTCGCGCTCCCGGGTCGGTGACCGAGGCGGTCGAACAGCGCGAGCACCTGGCCGAACTGCCGCCCCGCCGGTTCCAGCCGTTCCCTGGCGAACCAGGTCGCCCCGATGTTGTGCAGGCAGATCGCCTCGCCGAGCACGTCGTCCTGTTCCCGGCTGATCGCCAGCGCACGCTGGTGCCAGGACTCCGCGTCGGCGAACCGGCCCAGATGCTGGTACACACACCCCAGGTTGTTGGCCAGCATGGCCTCCCCGACCCGGTCACCGTCCACTCTGGACGATCGCACCGCGAGCTCGTTCAGTTCGGCCGCCTCGTGCGGGTCGCCGTACCGGTTCAGCACGTCGTCGAACAAGCCGATCAGCCGCCAGACGTGGGCATGCAGCCCCTGCCCCGCCAGATACCGGCTGACCGCGACCACCTGTGACCGATGCTCGACACACCAGTCCAGAGCGTCCTCGGCCCCGACGAACGTCGACGGCACGGCCGGGGTCGCGGAAACGAGCGGGGAGACCTCGGTGAGATACGGGGCGACCCAGCGGATCGCGGCCACGACCGTGCCGAGGTAGAAGTCGGCCATCCGGCGCACCGCGGCGGATCTTTCCGCCTCCGTCAGCTGCTGCGCCGCATCCACGACATGTGCGTGCACGAGGTCGTGCAGCCGGTGCGAATCACCGGTCACCTGCTCGACGAGATGAGCGCCGAGCAGCGCCTCGAAGGCGTCCTCGGTTTCGGGCCGGGACATGCCGGCGATCGCGGCCGCCGCGGGCACACCGATGTACGCGCTGGGATGCAGTCCCAGGAACGTGATCAGCCGGTTCGCGGGCGGGTCGAGCGCCGCGCACGAGGACGCGAAGACTGCGCGCAAGGTCTGTTCGCCGCCGTGGTCCTTGGCATTGAGCAACCGACGGCGTGATTCGGCGCCGAGCTTGTCGGTCAGGACACGCACCGACAGCTGCGAGCGGGTGGCCACGTACTCGGCGGCGATCCGCAAGCCGAGCGGCAGGTCCGCGCACACCGCCGCCAGCTCGTCGAGCACCTCGCTTTCGTCCGCGACCCGTGCGTCGTGGATGCGCCGCCGGAGCATGGTCACCGCTTCCTCGCGGGGCAGCGCCGGCACGGTGACCTGGCGGGCGTCGGCGACGCCGAGCTTGCGTCTGCTCGTGATGAGCACCGGGCACGGTGCAGTCGCTTCCAGCAGCGGAGCGATCTCGGCGGCATTCGCGACGTTGTCCAGCACGACGAGCGTGCGGGTGCCCCGTAACCGATGCCGCAGCATCATCACGCGCCCCGCAAGCTCCGCGGGAACGTTCTCGACCCCGAGAACGGTGAGAAAGCGCGCGAGCACTTCGGCGGGCTTGGCGGGGTTGTCGGCGCCGTAGCCGTTGATGTCGTAGTACAGCTGCCCGTCCGGGAACCTCGGCGCGGCCGTGTTGGCCCACCGCTTCGCGATCGCCGTCTTCCCGGCTCCGCCGACACCGTGCAGCACGACCACGGCGGGCACGCCGGACAACCACTCGTCCAGCGTCCGCAAAACGTGCTCCCGGCCGAGCAGCTCCGGAACATCCCGCGGCAGCAAGGAAGGCGGTTCCGGACGCCCGAACGCCGCCGCCGGCGGTTCGCCCGCGATCAGATCGCGGTACACCGCCGCCAGCTGCGGTCCGGGCTCGGCGTCGAACTCTTCTCTCAGCCGGCGGGAGAAACGTTCGTAGAAGCTCGTGACGCCGGCGGCCTCATCGACGACGATCAGCCCCCGCATGTGCAACTCTGCCAGCGTTTCGTCGGTGTCGTATCGCCGCAACAGTGCTTTCGTCTCCTGCACGACCTTGTCGTGGTGCTCCTTCGCCAGCCTGGCTTCGAAGTACGCACGGCACGCCGGAATGAAATCCTCCTGGAAGATCCGGTCCGCCTCCTGGCGCGCCCACGGCAACGGCACGTTGGCCAGCACACCGTCTTCCGGCCACATCTCGAGCGCTTCGGAGAGAATGTCGATCACACCCTGATGATCGCCTTCCCGCTGCCTGGAACGGCCTTTTTCGCACAGTCCGCGGAAACGGTAATAATCGACGATGCTCAGGTCTATGTTCAGCCGGTAATTGCCATTGCCGCCGGTAACGGTCGGCGCCGCGGACGTCTGCTTCAGCACTCTCCGCACGCGCGACACCAACCGCTGGACCTCCTTGTTCGGCTGCTTCAGGTCCACCTCGTCGTCCCACAGCCACTGCTGGATGCGGTCGCTGTGCACGTGCTTATTCGCGTGCATGAGCAGTATTGCGAGCAAACCGCGACGCTTGACCGAACGCAACTCCGCCAGCGCGCTTTCCGGTGCTTCGACGCGCAGCGGTCCCAGGATCTGAAATTCCACTGGTACCCGCCCCCGAAACTGGGCTGCAATTCACTGCCTCCGCACAGCAGTGTCACTCCACCGGCATTCCTTCCGGTCCGGCAACTACCTACCGATATCCCATCGTTACCGAACGCTGAACGCGTTGGCAACCGCATTGCGACCGTTTTGGCCACCGCCGCCCCGGATGCTGCTGCCGCATCGGTCTTCGAGGGGAGTCAACATGAGTGGGAAAGCGTGGGTGTCGGTGCCGATCGGCATCGACGCGGGTCGCTGGTCGACCCGCGAGAGCGAGCGAACGGTGCTCGTGGCCGTGCACACCGTGGTATCCGGCCAACGGCTGCTCGACGTGGTGGGCCTCATCGAGTCCGACCCGCGGGTCCAGGTGGTCTTCACCCAGGGCCCGGACGTTTTCGGTGGTGGCGCCGGCGAACTCCTGCGTGCCTCGGGCGCACTGGAAATCCCTTGGCAGCAAGCCGTTCGCGAACGATTCGACCTCGCACTGGCGGCGGCGTACGGCGGCCTGTCACAACTGCACGCGCCGGTCCTGGTCCTGCCGCACGGGGCGGGGCACGGCAAACGGACACCACGCGCGCCCGGCGGGCACCGGGTCGGGCGAAGCGTGTACGGGCTCGGCGCGGAACATCTGGTCGAGTCGGGACGGCTGATTCCGGCGTCGATAGTGCTGTCGCACGAAGCGCAGCTGGAAACCCTGGCCCGGGACTGTCCAGAGGCAACGGAAATCGCACTGGTCGCGGGCGATCCCTGCTACGACCGGCTGCGCGCAAGCCTGGGGTCGCGGGCCGAGTACCGAGAGGCGCTCGGCGTGCCACCGGGACGGCGGCTCGTGTTGCTGACGTCCACCTGGGGTCCGGGTTCACTGTTCGGGCGTCACCACGATCTGCCCGGGAAACTGTTGCGGGAACTGGATCCCCGCCAATACCAGGTCGCCGCGATGATCCACCCCGCGGCCTGGGCCGGGCACGGCCGCCGGCAGCTGAAGGCCTGGCTCGACGAGGAACGCGCGGCCGGGCTGCTGCTGGTCGAACCCGAGCTCGACTGGCGCGCGGTCGTGGTGGCCGCCGACCACGTCATCGGGGACCACGGCTCGACCACCGTCTACGCCGCGTCGGTCGGGAAGCCGGTACTGCACACCGATATCGCCGTCGACGAGCTCGATTCCTCTTCGGCACAGGCGTTTCTGGGCAACACGGCACCCCGGCTGTCGCGGTTCCAGCCGATCGCGCCACAACTGCAGTGGAATGCACCGGATTCGTGGAGCGCGGAGGTGGCGGCGCGGCTCACCTCACGGCCCGGGCAGGCGCACCGCCTGCTGCGCGAGGAGATGTACCGGCTGTTGGGCCTGCCGATGCCCGGACGACATCGCGCGGTCGAACCGGTCGAAGCACTGGCAACGCGGTTCCGCGAAAGGACGGTGACAGGATGATTTTCGTCGCTGGGGTGGTCACCGTGCGGGCGGCCCGCTGTTTCGATTCGTTTCCGGTCCCATTCGTGTCCAGCACGACCCTTCCCGGTGAGATCAGCATCCGGCTCGCCGGCACCGGCTGGACAACGGCGCGGACACTGCAAACCCTCGGCAGCGAGGTCACGTTCGCGACGTATGTCGGGGCCGATCCGATCGGCAGGCTGGCGGTGGACGGCTTGCGGCGGCACGGGTTGTACGGGCCGGCAACGTTGGTCTGCGCGGAGCAGCCGCGCGCGATGGTGCTCTACGACCGGGCCGGCAGCCGGTCCGGCGCGAGCGATCTCCGGACCACCCCGCTGTTGCGGTATCCCGCCGACCGGGTGGCCGTGGACAGTTCCGTTGTGGCCGCCGTGCTGACCAACATCGGCTTCACCCGGCCGCTCATCCCGCTGTGCGTCGACCGCGGCATCCCGTTCGCGACCGACCTGCATCTCTTCGATTCCCTGTCCTACAACAGGGACTGGATGTCCGAAGCACATATTCTGGCCCGCTCGCACGAAACTCTGGACGGCTCGCCGGAAAGCTGGATCCGGGAAACCTGGCGGCAGTTCGGCACCGAGGTTGTCATCGTTGGCTGCGGCGGCGAAGGTTCGGTGATCGGCCGGCGGTCGAACGGCGAGGTCTGGCACGTGCGGCCGTCGACGCCGCGCGGCGTTCGCTTCGTGGGTGGTGCCGGGGACACGATGCTCGCCGCGTTCGTGCACTACTACTTCACGCTCGGGGATGCCGTCGCCGCGGGCCGCCACGCTGTGCTCGCCGCGGGCTGGAAGGTCGGTGGCGGACCGGAGGAGGAAGCCGGTGTGTCCGCGGAACTGTCGGCCCACCACGCACTCCCGGCGGTCATCCGGCTGAGTTAGCGCGCAGCATTTCGGCGAGATCGTCGTGACGCCGGGCCTGGTCGGCATCGCCACGGCGACGCGCCGATTCGGCCAGCGCCCGGTGGGTGCGGCTGCGTTCGTAGTCCGATCCCTGCTCGGCGAAGACCGTCAGGCCGTGTTCGAGCAGGGCTTGGGCTTCGGCGTGTGCGTCACATTCGAGATACGCCCGGCCGAGCGCGACGGCGGCACGCGCCTCGTTGTACGGGTCCGGTTCGTCGAGTGCGGCGAGGAGAGACCTGGCTCTGCCAAGGTGTTCGAGCGCTTCTTGCGCCCGGCCGAGCTCGAGCAGTGTTTCACCGAGGTTGACCAGGACCAGCCCTTCGCCACGCCGTCTGCCCAGTTCTCGCAGGATTTCCGCGGTGCCGGCGAAATCCCGCGCGGCCTCGCCCAGGCGGCCACGCCGGGCATGCAGGAAGCCCCGGGTCTTCAGGGCGCCTGCTTCGTCCCGCCGCGATGGACTGTCCCGTAACAACTTCTCCGTCTGTTCTTCGGCACGATCGAGATGTCCCTGGTCGATGTGGACGCGCGCGAGGCGCTTCCGCATCCGTGTTTCCGCATCGGAATCCTCAGCCGCAACCGCGGCCTGCAGCCCGAGCTCGGTGCTCGCCAGCGTGTCCGCGCGGTGCTTGTGGAGAATCAGCAACGGCTGCAACGCATCGGCGAGCCGGTAGGCGAGCCGCGGCCAGCCACGGTTGATCGCGTCCTTCGCCGCATCGAGCAGGATCGGGCGATGCCGTTCGAGCCAGTCGAGCGCACCGGAATAGGTGTCGAATTCCTCGGGCGGCACGAAGTTCCCGGCGAACTCCTGCGACAGGATCGTCCTGGCCGGCATCACGATCCCGTTCGCCAGCGCGGCCGCGAAGAGGTACCACTGCAACGCACGGTGGACGGTCTCCACCCGGTCTTCCGCCGCTTGTTCCAGCGCATGCACCCGGACCAGGTCGTGGAGGCGGTAGTAGTCCTCGGCGATCTCTTCGGCCAGACTGGCGTCGACCAATGCGTCGAGAGCTCGCTTCGTGTCCCGCGGGTCGCCGTCGATCATCGCCGCGACCACCGGCAATCCGAAGACCGCGCCCGGATGCAGGCCGACCGCACGGTAAACGCGGCGGAGCTCGTCGGACAGACCCGTGTATGCGACGTCCAAAGTGGAGCGTACGGAGAGATCGCCTTCCGCGGAAAGCGCATCCAGGCGGGCACGTTCATCCGCCAGCTCGGAGACAATGCGGGCCAGCGAACGTTTCGGCCGCGCCGCGGCCCTCGCCGCGGCGACACACAACGCGATCGGCAGACCCGCGCAGAACTCGGCGAGCTCCTCCGCGGGCAGGCGCTCGGCTTCGACCCGCCCTTGCCCGATCCGATCACTGAGCAACTCCAGTGCCGCCGGCGCGTCGAGCGGTTCGACGATCACGGTATGCGCGCCGGAAGCGGCCAAACCGACGAGGGAATGGCGCGAGGTGACCACCGTGACGGACCGGGGCGACGCGGGCAGCAGCACCCGGGCCTGCGCGGCGGACACCACGTCGTCAAGGAGGACTGCCAGGGCCTTGCCGGCGGTCAAGGTCCGGTAGAGCGTGGTGCGCTCGGCCAGCTCCTCGGGAACCTGCCGCGGCGGGACGCCCAGCGCGCGGAGAAACCGGCCGAGGATCACTTCCGGGGCCACGGGTTCTCCGGTGGACAGCGAAAGATCCGCATAGAGCTGGCCGTCCGTGAAGCGTTCGACCACGGTGTTCAGCCAGTAGAGCGCGAGGGCAGTCTTGCCGACGCCACCCTGTCCTCTGAGCACGACCACGCCCGACCGGCAGGCATCCAAAGTGGACAGTTCGGCGCCGCGGTTCACGAACCTGTGCGGCGGCGGCGGCAACTGGCGCGGCACCGGCGGCTCCGGGCCGCCCACGTGCACATGCACGTCGCCGTGCACCGCGCCTGCCTGGACAACGGATCCGGTAACCCGCCCGTCGACACGGTTACCCTGATCACTCACTGTTACGCCCCCGTCACAGCCGCTTACCGTACGACAGTACGGAATTTTTTCGCGCCTGTAATGGGACCATTCGGTGCACACGGCACCATCCCCGCGAGAGCGCCGGCCAGCTGCGCGTCGCACTCTTCCGCGCCGGGGTGCGGTTCGAGGCCGTCCCCGGGGTCAGGGGCGATAGCGGTACGGCAGCTCCGTCGGATCCCCTGTCGGGCCGAAGCTCGTCGTCTCTTCGGGGTACTCGTCGAACCAGCCGCGGTCGGACATCGGGATGCCGCGCGGCGGGGTGTCGGCATTCGCATCACCGTCTGCCTGCGACTGCGACTCCCCCGGAGCGGGGGACGTTTGCTGCGGTTGCGACGCCTGGACCTGCGGATCGGGAGCAAGGGATGTTTGCTCCGATCCGGGAGCGGGGAGCGTGCGCTCCAGCGGGGAAGCAGGGAGCGTTCGCTGCGGCTCCGCGGGCGGGGTGGGCGGCTGCAACAGCTCCGGCGTGGGAGGTGTTCGCTGCGGGTCGGGAGCAAGGGGCGTTTGCTCCACCCCCGGAGCAAGGGACGTTTGCTGCGGGTCGAGAGCAGGGGACGTTTGCTCCACCCCCGGAGCAAGGGACGTTTGCTGCGGGTCGGGAGCAAGGGACGTTTGCTGCGATTCCTGCGCCACCGAGGCCTGGCGCCGCGGGGTCTCGGGAAGCGGCGGGACGTCGCCCGTGCGCTCCACCGGCGTCGACCGCCACACCGGGGCCGGCGGGATGATCATCGGCGCGGCGCGGGGGCGGTCCGGCACCGGTTCGGCGGGCGCGGGGCGGGCGGCGCCGCGCGGAGGGATCGGGTCGAGACAGGAGACCAGCACGGTCGTCTGCTCGGGGTCCTCCACCCGGCGGCCGCTGCGCTCGCGGTAGACCATGTCGCCGTCGGAGTCGATCTCGACCAGGTAGCCTGCCTCGGCCAGCTGCTCCTCATCCAGATCGACCAGGTTCTCGTACCGCGACGGGATCACCCGGTACACCGGCCAGGACAGCCCGCGGTGTGTCTGGTGAAACTGCGCCAGCAGGGCGGACATCTGCTGCTGCCACGGCAACGACATCGACTCGGCGAGCGAGCGCGGCACCACCACGTACCCCTCGTCCACCCCGGGCCAGCCGGACTCCAGGTAGTCCGCCAGCGGGGTGCTGGAGGCGGGGCGGGCGGCGGAGCGGGGCGGCGGCGGGGCCGCACCGAACAGGTCCCGCGGATTCCCGGTCTTGCCGCGCTTCCCGAATTTCTTGGCCACAATCAATCCTTCGTGCTTCACACGCCCGGCCGCACGGCCTGCGGCACGAGCTCGTTCTCGTCGAACGACATCGACCGGACGTGCACGGGCACCCCGGTCTGCTGCGCCTCCACCATTTTCCCGTTGCCAAGGTACATCGCGACATGGTGAATGGTGGCGGGGTTAGACGGGTCGGTGGCCCAGAAGAGCAGGTCACCAGGCTGAGCGTCACGCACCGGCAGCATCGCGCCGTCGTGGTACTGATCGCTGGACACCCGATCGAGGGTAATTCCGGCTGCCCCGTAAGCCCGCAGCATCAAACCGGAGCAGTCGTAGGAATCCGGCCCCGTCGCACCCCAGACG
Organism: Amycolatopsis sp.; assembly: GCF_035546795.1. Lineage (GTDB taxonomy): Bacteria > Actinomycetota > Actinomycetes > Mycobacteriales > Pseudonocardiaceae > Amycolatopsis_E. Next base: position 92,537 of record NZ_DASZWC010000024.1, on the reverse strand, counting down.
TAGGGCTTTCCCTGCTCCCCCAAGGCAAACGCGATCGCCGTCGAAGCCGCCTTGTTGGCGGGCAGCGCCAGCCCCGCGCTCTGTCCACAGCCGACCGCGTCGGTGACCTGACCGACGTTCTCCACCAGATAGGCGGCCATCGGCTCCCACTTGTGGTATCGCTCCGGGAAAGCCGAGCGCTCGACAGCCTGCGCCGAGGACCCCGGCCGCTGCTGATCCCAGCCCGGCACGGAAAGCAGCACGTCGTAAAACTTGTTGATCTCGTAGTTGACGTCCTGCAGCTGGGCTTCGGTGCCCCAGCCCTGGCTGGGGCGCATCTGGAAGACGCCGAGCGAGTCGCGGTCGCCGTGGTCGACGTTCTGCAGCCCCGACTCGGTCATCCCGGCCTGGATCGCGATCTGCCAGGCGCGCGGGGAAAGCCCGCGCTGCTTGCCGATCGCCACGATCTGGGCCACGATGCCGCGCTGCCCGTCGTTCAGGTTCGCGGCCTGCCCCTGCGCGGTCTGGGTCTGCCCCGGCTGGCTCGGCCCGATCGCGGCGTCGCAGCTGACGTTCGCCACCTGCGCCTGCGCCGCCTGCTGGTCGGTGACCACCTTCGCGACCACGCCCGTCGTCATCACAGCCGCGAAGAGCGCGGCCACGATCACCCCGACGATGACCCCGATCCGCATGCTCAGCTCGCCTGGTCGTACTCGGACACCCGCCAGCCGGCGCCGGTACGCGACACCGTGATGCTGAGCTTCGGTCCATCGGTGGGGACGACGACCTGGACGGAACTGGTGAAGGAAGTGGTGACCTGCGGGTCACCGGTGAGCCGGCTTGCCGGGATGTTGCTGGGGTCCACAGTGGACATCTGCGGCAGGAATTCGTCGGTGGTGTAAGGGCGGAGCCCGTCCAGCCACTGCGCGTTGGTGATTCCTGCCGGGTGGTTCACCCACGCCGCCGCCCACTGCTTGGCGACGTTGACCGCGTCCGGGTCCGGTGCCGCCGACGTCGGCTGCGCCAGCGGCGCGGTGAGCCGGGTCGACATCGCCGTCGTCGGCGCGGGGGTTGCGGCGCCCACCTGCGCCGAACTACTTTCCGGCGGCAGGCCCGCCGGGGTCGGGCTGCTGCCCTGACCGGGGCCGAGCACCTGCGGCACCACGATCCCGATCGCGATGATCAGCGCGGCGACCACGATCCCGGTCCCGACGAGGTGGCGCGGGGAGCGCAACGGAAATCCCCACAGGCGGCGGTAGACCGCGGCGCGCCCGCGGTTGGTCCTGATCGGCATCTAGTTCACCTCACCGCACGACTTGGTCTGTGTCGCGCGGTTCGTCGCGCACCTCTATCCCCCGCGAAGGCCGGAACACCACGTGCACCGGTTTGCCACCGACGAGTTCCCGCTCCGCGCGGCGCGGCTGTGGCGCCGCGGGAACCCGTGCCGCCGACACCACGCCGGGCGTGTTGCGCGCCATCCTCGAAGGCACCACAACGGATTCCTGCTCGTCCCAGCCGCGGTCGAACACCGGCGAGGTGTCCACCCGGCGGCTCTGCGGCTGCGGCGGCACCCAACCCGTGTCACCGCGGCGGGTGGTGCCGGGCGGCGCCGAGAAGACGTAGTCGTCCGAACCGCCGCCCGCCGGGGCATACGACGGATACACCCCCGGAGCACCCCCGGACGGCAACGCGCGGCGCCTGCTGCCCGGCAAGGCTCCGCCGGGCGGTGCACCGGACCAGGCCGCAGCGGGCCGCGCGGCCATCGAGCCGGCGCCGTCGAGTCGTTGGGAGTTCGCGAAAATCGTGGCCTCGGGCCGGAACCGGCCACCACCGGCGGTGGCGCCGATCGGGCCGCGGGATTCGAGATCGCTGTCGTCGCCGTCGCGGACGTTCTGCCAGAACTCGTCCTGCGGCGTCGGCCCCTGCTTGCGCCGGAGCCGGGAGAAGATGCCGCCGCTGGGCGCCGGGATCGACGACCCGACCATGCCGACGGACATCTCGACCATCTGCCACAACCGCCGGACCGGCCGCCCGACGAGGAACAGCAGCACCGTCACGAGACCCGCCATGACCATCTGCGTGAGCATCGACAACGAGTTGCCCGCCGCGAAAATCGCCTGCAGCAACAGGGCGTGCACACCCGAGAGGACGGCCAGCACGATCAGGTTGAACCCGACCCCACCGAGCACCTTCGCCACGCGGCGCAGGATGTCGTGGTGCACCAGCGCGACGAGCCCGATCAGCGGTGCGGTGAGCGCGAACAGCCGGATCAGCACCTGCGCCAGCAGGACCGACGCCTTGGCCAGCAACTGGAACAGGGCGTAGACGAGACTTTGCAGCAGGGCAAGGAATCCGGCACCGGTGCGGGAGCCACCCTCACCGGTGAAGTACGGGGTGGCGGTGCCCAGCTGTGTCGAGATGTTCTTGTAGGAACCCTTTTTCGCGTCCACCACGGCCTGGTTCGCGTCGTCGCCGGCGCGGATCTGGTCCCAGGTGAAGGCCTGCGCGTCGAGCAGCGGCCTGCCGTACTGGGTCGCCTGCGCCGCGTCGGGTGCCCCGAATTCGCCGCGCAGCCAGTTGTTGTAGACGACTTGGTTGTGCAGTTCGGTCGGCAGGATTTCGCGCACGACCCGGTTTCCCGAATCGTCGACGAACCCCGCCTGGATATTGGTCGTCGTCTGGACGATCGCCTTGTCGATGGGATCGAAATATCGCAGCATCGCCAGTGAGGACGCCGCCAGCCAGACAGCACCCAGCCCGTAGAGCGCGCGTTTGCTCACCGCGGCCAGATCCCCGCGCCAGATGTTGCGGAACATCATGATCGCGAGCACTAGCGCGGCGAGGCCGAACAGCTGCGCGTAGATGTTGTTGTAGACCTTTTCGGCCCCGGATTTCACGGCGTTGTAGATCGGGTTGAGCAACCCGCCTTCCATCACCGTGTAATGCAGCGAGTTGGTCGCCCCGACGATGTTCTTGGCAACGTTGAACAGTTCGTTGCCCGCCCAGGTGTCGATCGTCGAGTTCGGGCTGTTGAGCCCGGACAGCGGACCGCAGTCGGTCTGGTAGACGTACCAGACCATCCCGGCGTAGCTGTAGTCCAGGTACGCGCTGCCGTTCTCGCCGTGTGTCGCGGGCGGGTCGATCGCGCCCACCATGCCCGCGCCGGGACGCTCGGGCGTCGGCGCCTCCCCGCAAGCGGCCGCCGAGGCGGCTGGGGCGGTGGCCACCGCCTGGAGGCCGAGCAGCAGGCCGACCATCGCGACGGTCGCCCAGCGGCCCGGTCTTTTGCCGCGGAATCCCCCACGGCGGAGGAATCCCCTGAACGCGTGCCACCCCCAAGCGCAGGCCAGCACGGACAGCAGCGTCACGATTGTCATGCGGCGTCCCGGCCGGTGCCGCCCCGTTTGCCGGCGGTCGCGGGCTCACCCGCATCGTCGTCGTCCGGGCCGCCGGGGACCTCTTCGGCGAGCAGTTGTTCCTCGGTCAACCCGACCTCCCGCTCCGCCGCCAGTTCGAGGTCGTCTTCGAGATCGTCGTCCAGCGGGGGCGGGACGGCCACGTGCTGCGACTCCTCCGGCTCGGGCGCCCGGCCCGCGCGGGTGTCGGCGGGCAGCGCGTCCTTCGAGCCCGGGGTGGTGTCCATGACCCGCCGCAGGTGTTCCAGGTGCGGCCCCGAAAAGTCGACCCGGATGCGCTCGACGCCGCCGGCACCGTCGCCGAAGATGAACTGCCGTGGCTCGCGATCCCGTTCCGTGCCCCGTTGCGATCCGGGGCGGCGGCCGAGGGCGGCGACGACCTGCTCATAGCCGACGCCGACCGGCACTTTCAGCAGGCGCAGCGCATCGGCCTGCGCCTCGTCGTCGTCGAGCCGGCCCACGAACACCGAGTCCAGCAATGCCACGAAACCCTGGATCTTCAGGAAGTCCGCCGGGATCTGCGAGGACAGCAGCACCCGGACGTTCCACTTCCGCGAGTCACGGGCGAAGCGGTTCATCAGCACCCGCCCAGTCGGCACCTCGGACAGGAAGAACGCCTCGTCGATCCAGACGCCCTTGCGCAGGTCCTTCGGCTTCTCGTAGACCGACCGCTGGGTCAGCCACGCCGCCAGGTTCAGCATCTCCACGCCGAGCGCTTCGGCGTCTGTCCAGTGCTCGCGGCCGACACCGTCCTTCGGCAGGGTCAGCCCGGCCATCGTGAGCACTGTCAGCCGGTCGTCGCGGGTCTCCGAGTACGGGTCGGCGTCGGTCTCCGGGATCAGCAGCGACATGCGCTCACGCATCTCGTCCAGGAAGTCGGCGACCACGACCGCGTGCTCGTGGTGCTCGCTGGAATCCCGGCGCAGCGCGTCGATCACCTGGCCGGGGTCCGCGTCGTAGCGGCCACCGACGGCGCGGACCGCGCGCAGCAGCACGATCCGGCTCTGCGGCATCCGCGCCACCTCGTACGGCAGGATCCCGGTCAGCACGTCCAGCACCAGCCGCCGCCGGGTGGCACCGGCCAGTGCGCGCTCGCGGCGCCACGCGCGCTCGGGGTTTTCCTCGTCCATGAAGTGTTCGAGCAACGGCTCGGCCACCACGCGATACGGGTTGAGGATCCCGGGTTGTGCATTGAGCAAGTTGATGGGCCGCGCGTACGGACGGATCTCCGGCAGGTCACACAGCCGGGACAACGGGCCGGACGGGTCCAGCAGCGTCCAGTGCGCCCCGGCGCGCAACGTCTTGTAGACGATGCCGCCGCCGAGGAACGACTTGCCGCCACCCAGCCCGGCGACCATCGCGGTCAGCCCCGAACCGTCGCGGATTTCCTGTGCCATCCACGGGTCCCAAGCCACCGGGCGCCGGGTCGCCGTGCACGTCTCGCCGAGCAGGATGCCGCGCCTGTCGCCGACTTCGGCGGTGGCCGTCGGCACCGCCGCGGCGGCCCACACGACCGAACCCCGGCGCATGTAGGCCGAGGACGCCAGCTGCTCGCCCGGGATGAACTCCCTGGCCATCGCGTACTGCGCCTCGGGGTGCTCGATCGCGATCTTCGGCTTGTACAGCTCCAGCAGCTGCTGGGCCAGGCGCAGCGCGTCGCGCTCGGTCGGGCCGGAAACCGCCAGCCGCCACCAGGAACGCACCCTGGTGGCCAGGGCGGTGAACCCCGACGTCATCTCGTCGTCGATCTCGAGCACCCGGGTGGCCTGCCGGGACAGCGACTGCGGCGGCTCCAGCTCGTGCTCGTCGGTGTAGTGCTTGACCTGCGAGCGCACCTTGTTCATCTGGCGCTGCAGCTCGCCGGCGACCTCCTCGGGCCGGCGCACGTAGATCCGCGCGGACCATTCGACCGCGGCGGGCAGCCGGTCGGCGTGCTGCACCCACGGGTCGTCCACCTCGGGGATGTTCAGCCCGTGCATCTGGCCCACCGTCAGCACCGCGAGATGGCGCTTCACCCCGGCGTTGGAGCCGGTGCGGCCGCGCACGGTCAACGTGGGCGCATACGGGTCGGCGTGGAAGTCGGCGGCGTCGGTGAAGCTCGCCAGATCCTCCGGCTCCCAGGCGGCGCCCGGCACGGCGGGCATGCTCCGCGGCGCGGGCAGCCCGAGCGAGCAGGACCGGTGCATCAGCCAGGACATCTCCTCGGCGTGCACCGGGCGGCCCTCCAGCCCGGACGAACCGATCACCTGGTCCAGGTGCTCGACCTCGGAGTCCAGCGCGGTCAGCTCCGCGTCCACGGCCTCGGGCAGGATCTTGCGCAGCAGCGGCGCAGCGCTCTCGACCGCGCGGTCCACCATCCGGCGGGTCTGCACCTGGACCCCGATGTAGACCTCTTTCTCGGCCATCGAACGGCCCATGAGCTGCTGCTGCTCGCCGATCAGGTAGTCGTCGAAAGACAGCGCGCCGGGTGTGTCCGGCGGGCGGCCGACGGCGTTGTGCACGTGCGCCTCGGCCCACATGCGGATCGGGTAAGGCCTGGTGGTGACTCGCAGGTGCAGCCAGCGGCCCTGCAGTTCGGCGTACTGGCCCGCGATGGCCGCGATCAGGTCGCGGCGCTGGGAATCCGACCGGAAGGACCAGCGCTGCGGCGCCAGCCGGTACCAGGCGTAGACCTCGTGCCCGGTGCGCAGCAGATGCCCGTCGATGCTGCGCGCGGCGATCTCTGGGGTGTATGTGGGAATGGCCTGCTCGCCCGGCAGCCGCCGGCCGGCCTGTTTCGGCTTGGCCGGCGCGGCGCGGCCCGGACGCGGTTGCCACTGTTCGGTGGCCCCGCGTGTGCCGCGTTCGGAGTTCTTCCGGCTACCGAACAAGAGTTACCTCCTCGCCGGTGCCGCTGCGCGGCCACGGCGTGCTCGTGACGTACCAGGGCGTTTGTGCTTCGGCCGGGGCCTGGTCGGCTGGACCCGGAGCTTGGTCGCGGTGACGGCTCCGCCGTCGCCCCGCGTGCGTTCACGCGGGGCGTGCAGTTCGCGCAGCCACATCGTGAACACCGCGCCGAGCGGGCGTTCATGACTGATCTTGCGCGTGATGAGCCGGGTGATCAAGATCGTCGCGATGAACGCCCACGCGGTGGAGAAGAAGCCGAAGCCGACACCCAGCTGCCGTTCGACGGTCAGTACCACCAGGAAGACGGCGATACCGACGCCCCAGGCCACGTACCTCGCCCGCCAGGGGAAGGTGGCCTTCGGCGGGCCGAGCCAGACGGCGTCGACCCGGTAGACCTCGTCATCGGTTCGAATCCGCACGCACGTTCTCCCGCGCTACTAACCGGTGAACAAGCCGGCGATCCACTCGCCGACGTTGACGCCGAGGCCGGACACGGCCAGGCCGATGATCGCGAGCGCGATCACGACACCGGCGAGCCGGCGCATGACACCGGCGTTGTCGCCCTTGCCGCCGCCCAGCCAGAGCAGCAGTAATGCGACAGCCAGCAGGACGAGCGGAATCACGTTGTCGAGCATCCATTGCTGGACGCCTCGGGTCTTGATCTCGCCCTGTGCCAGGTGCTGCACAAGCGTCATCATGGTCATCGCGTACTCCCGGGTGCGAGGAGTGTGGTCGGGTGGGTCTCGCCGGGCGGGCCCACGGGGCTGGAGCTTGTCCGGTCCTGGTTGCTAGCTCATCATGGCGTCACTACCGGTGACGGTCAAAGTGCTCTCCGTCGAAAGTAATGCATTCACACCAGGCACAGTATGGCCACTCTCCCTGAACTCGTCGCTCTCCATCATCGTTGGAACGCCGCTCAGGATTAACCCCGTCCACCCGTATTTCGTAGTTCGAGCACCAACTCCCCCGCCGCAGAGCCTTTTGCTCACTCTGGGTTCGTGGGTTCCGCCGCTCGGTACCGGCCGGGTAAGTGTGGCATGACCCGATCGGACGCAAACGGGCTACCCGGCGCTTCCGAAGCGGACGGCCGAGTCGATCACGTCAGCTCGGGAAATCGGTCACACCGCGCATGAGGCGCTTCCCGGGGCGCTCACTGAGCGTGGTTCGCGGCACGGCGGGGGCCGCCGCGCAAGGGAGCATGATCAGGCACGACCAAGCAGCGGCGAAGACCGCGCCGGAACGCCCGCAGCACGTCCGGCACCTACCAAACACGGCGCGCAAGGAGCTTTGATCAGGCACGAGGAGTGGCGAAGACCGCAGCGGGGAACGCGCCCGCGGCGACAGCCGCCCGGCTGAGTGTGCGGCCGAGCTCCTGCAGGCGGTTCGCCTTCTCGGCGCCGAGGGCCAGCACCGGGGCGACGGCGGCCGCGTTGGTCTGGTCTTCGATGCGCTGCCGCAGCTGCGTGCCCTGCTCGGTCAGCGCGCCCGTCCCGTCGAGCACCCCGGCGGCGCGCAGCCGGTCGCTCCCGGCGCCCCATTCCTCGTCGGACCAGCCGCGGGTGGCCTTCGCGGCCGCCGGGACGAAGCCCTTCCCCGTCGCGGTGTGCGTGATCAGCGCGCCGAGGCCGCTGAGCCCGTTGCCGACGAGCGCGGCGATGTGCCCGTCGCCGCGGTACTCGCGCAGCAGTGTGATCGCGAACCACAGCACGAGGTGCGGCTCGACAGGCCACGGCACCTCCGCTGTCGCGGCGTAGAGCGGGCGGCCGTCGGGAGTGCAGGCGCCGGCCGCATCGCGGGCCAGCTCGGCGGCCTCGGCGACTTCGGGGGACTCGATCCGCTCGCCGAGCAGGCGGCGGAGGACGGCGTCGGCCACGTCGAAGCGGACGGAAATCAACCGTTCGGGCGAGACGAGCGTCCACGCGCGCGGGATGTGCTTCGCCACCAGGCTGGGGTTGAAGTTGTAGAAGGTGGCGGCGACGGTCCCGGCGCCGACCGCGCCCATCGGGGCCGACCGGCTCGCGAAGTAGCCCATCCGCCCGGGGCGCAGCCCGGCCGCGGTGAAGCGCTCGTCGGCTTCCGGAGCGAAGTAGATCGCCGAGTGCAGTGGGTCGAGGACCCGGTGACAGCGGTACGCGAGCGTGCGGGCTTCTTCGATCTCCACAGCCCGGTACTTTGCCACGAAGTACCGGTGTTGTGGAGGCGGACGAGTCGGCGTGTAAGCCGGATCCTGTACCGCGGCGCGAAACCGCGGCGGCGGCCATCCATCTAGGCCTGCCGTTGCCGGCAGGCTCGAGCGGCCTACCCGCAGGCATCGGGCGGGCAGCCCTCGAACGCCTGCGCAGGCACCTGCCGGTGCCCTCTTGGCCTTGCTCCGGGTGGGGTTTACCTAGCCACCCCGGTCGCCCGGGATGCTGGTGGTCTCTTACACCACCGTTTCACCCTTACCCCGGCCTCGCGGCCGGGGCGGTCTGTTTTCTGTGGCACTGTCCCGCGGGTCGCCCCGGGTTGCCGTTAGCAACCACCCTGCCCTGCGGAGTCCGGACTTTCCTCGAGGGAGTGACCCTCGCGGCCGCCCGGCCGACTCGTCCGCGGACCCAGCGTAACCGTTTCTCATCGCGTGGACGCCGTTGCCCCTCCACACCACCTTGAGCACGCTTGGCGACCATGACGTTTTCCCACCGAACCGATTTGCACGAACCATTGAAATTCGCCTATTGGGTGCCGAACGTGAGTGGCGGACTCGTCACCAGTGACATCGAACAGCGCACCGACTGGGGCTACGAATACAACCGCGATCTCGCGGTGCTCGCCGAGAACAACGGATTCGAATACGCGCTCACGCAAGTGCGCTACACCGCCAGTTACGGCGCGGCCTATCAGCACGAATCCACCGGATTCAGCCTCGCGTTGTTGCTGGCGACGCAACGGCTGAAGGTGATCGCCGCGATTCATCCCGGGCTGTGGCATCCGGGCGTGCTCGCGAAGTTCGTGGCGAGCGCGGACGTGATCTCCGGCGGGCGCGCGGCGGTGAACGTGGTCAGCGGCTGGTTCAAGGACGAGTTCACCGGGCTCGGCGAGCCGTGGCTGGAGCACGACGAGCGCTACCGCCGCTCCGAGGAGTTCATCCGCGTGCTCAAGGAACTGTGGACCAACGACAACGCCGAGTTCAACGGGGATTTCTACCGGATCCACGACTTCGACATCAAACCCAAGCCGCTGGCGAGCGAGGGCCGCCCGCACCCGGAAGTCTTCCAGGGCGGCAACTCCACCGCCGCGCGCAAGCTGGCCGGCCGGGTTTCGGACTGGTACTTCAGCAACGGCAAGGACTTCGACGGGTTCAGCGAGCAGGTGACCGACGTCCGTGGCTACGCCGCGGAGAACAACCACGCGGTCCGATTCGGACTGAACGGGTTCGTGATCGCGCGGGAGACCGAGGCCGAAGCGCGCGACACGCTGCGCGAGATCGTGGCGAAGGCCAACAAGGAGGCGGTGGAAGGCTTCCGGTCCGCCGTGCAGCAGGCCGGCAGTTCCACTTCGGACAAGAAGGGCATGTGGGCGGATTCGGAGTTCGCCGACCTTGTCCAGTACAACGACGGGTTCCGCACCCAGCTCATCGGCACGCCGGAGCAGATCGCCCGGCGCGCGATCGAGTACAAGCGGCGCGGCGCGAACCTGCTGCTGCTCGGTTTCCTGCACTACCACGAGGAAGTCGAGTACTTCGGCAAGCACGTGCTGCCGATCATCCGGGAACTGGAAAAGGACATCGACCGTAGCGCCGCAACGCCCGAGCCGGTAGGGAGCCGAGCATGACCGACTGGATCGAACGCGCCCGCGAGGTGGCGGCGAAGCTCGCCGTCGACGCCGTCGAGCGCGACCACGAAGGCAAGACCCCGTACCAGGAAGTCCAGCTGCTCAAGGACAACGGACTGGTCACCCTGATCGGCCCCGCCGAGCACGGCGGTGGCGGGCAGACCTGGGAAACCGCCTACCGGGTCATCCGCGAGATCGCGAAGGCCGACGGGTCGATCGGGCAGCTGCTGGGCTACCACTACCTGTGGGCGTGGGCGGCGCGGCTGGTCGCGACCGACGCGCAGGTGGCCGCGGTCGAGGAACTGTACACGCGCAACAATTTCTTCTTCGGTGGCGCGGTTAACCCGCGTGACTCCGACCTGCGGATCACCGAGGACGGCGACTCGATCGTCTACAACGGACACAAGTCGTTCTCCACCGGCAGCAAGGTCTCCGACCTGACCGTGCTGGAGGGCGTGCTCGAAGGCACCGAAGACCACATTTTCGCGATCGTCCCGTCGAAACAGGAAGGAATAACCTTCCACGACGACTGGGACAACATCGGCCAGCGGCTCACCGAATCCGGCAGCGTGACGATCGAGAACGTGCGGGTGCCCTGGACCGACGCCGCCGGATACGTGGACCGGAAATTCCAGCCGCTCGTCTACAACACGCTGAACGTGCCCGCGATCCAGCTGGTGTTCACCAATTTCTACCTCGGCATCGCACAGGGCGCTCTGGAAACAGCGCTGGCGTATACCAAGGACCGGACCCGCGCCTGGCCCTACGGCGGGGACGACAAGCAGGCGGCGAGCGAGGAGTGGTACATCCTCGACGGCTACGGCGATCTGCAGGCGAAGCTGTGGGCGGCGGAGGCGCTGACGGACAAGGCGGGTGCGGCGATCTCGAACGTGCTGCACGCGCCGCGCGAGCAGCTCACACCGGAAGCGCGGGGCGAGGTGGCGGTGCTGATCGCCGCGGCAAAGCAGCGCACCATCGACACCGGCCTGGAGATCGGCACCCGGATCTTCGAGCTGACCGGGGCCAGGGCGAGCGCGTCGAAGTACGGTTTGGACCGGTTCTGGCGCAACCTGCGGACCCACTCGCTGCACGACCCGTTGCCGTACAAGCGCCGCGAGGTCGGCGAGTACGCATTGCTCGGCGAGTACCCCGTCCCCACCTGGTACACCTGATCGCTGCCCGGCGCCGCGCCCGCGATTACTAGTCCGACCGGAAGTAGGCGGACACCAACCGCAGCGGACTTGCTCGTAGAAACCCATTTCCGCCGCGGCTGCAGTCGGACTAGTAACGATCGGCACAGTATTGTTGCGCCGTGGGTGCGGCGGCGGGGAGTCTGGTGTTGCTGGCCGCCGTTCTGGCGTTCGCGGTGGCCAGGCCGCGTGGCCTGCCGGAGGCGACTCTTGCGATCCCGGCCGCCGGGATCGTCCTGCTGCTGGGCTGGGTTTCACCCGAGGACGCCAAACACCAGACCCTGCAGATCCTGCCGACGCTGGGTTTCCTCGCGGCGATCCTGCTGCTGGCGCACCTCGCCGACAACGACGGGGTGTTCTCCTGGCTCGGCGCGCGGCTCGCGCGGGCCAGCCGGGGCAGCCCACGGCGCCTGCTCGTGCTCACGTTCGCCGCGGCTGCCGGGACGACGGCCGTACTCAGTCTGGACGCGACGGTGGTGCTGCTGACCCCGGTGGTGCTCGCGACGGCCAACCGGTTACGAGTCCGGGCCCGGCCGCACGTCTACGCCTGCGCGCATCTGTCCAATTCGGCCTCGACGCTGCTGCCGGTGTCGAACTTGACGAACCTGCTCGCGTTTTCCGTGTCCGGGTTGAGTTTCCTGCGGTTCACCGAGCTGATGCTGTTGCCCTGGCTGGTTTCGGTGCTCATCGAGCTCGCCGTGTTCCTCCGGTTCTTCGCCAGGGACCTGGACGGCACCGCCGAGCCGGACGGCGAAATCCCGCCGGCCCCGGTGTTCGCGCTCGTGGTGCTCGGTGTGACGCTGGCCGGGTTCGGGGTGGCGCCGCTGTTCGGCGTGGAGCCGGTGTGGGTGGCCGCGCTGGCGGCCGCGGTGCTCGCGGCCCGCGCGCTCTCAGCGCGACGAGTGCGGGTGCGCACGCTCGTCGAGGAAGCCAATCCGCTGCTCTGCCTGTTCGTGCTCGGCCTGGCCATCGTGGTCGAGGCCGTCTCGCAGCATCTGCTCGGCGATCCGTTGCGCGCACTGCTGCCGGACACCGTGGGCCTGCCGGAACTGTTGCTGACCGCGCTGGTCGCGGCCGTGCTCGCGAACCTGCTCAACAACCTGCCCGCGACCTTGCTGCTGCTGTCGGTGCTCGGGCCACAGCCGGCGCCGGGCATCCTGCTGGCCGTGCTGCTGGGGGTGAACCTCGGGCCGAACGCGACCTACCTCGGCTCGCTGGCGACTCTGCTGTGGCGGCGGGTGCTGAGCGGTGCCGGACTCAACCCGAAATGGCGGGACTTCCTGCGCCTCGGCCTGCTCACCGTACCGACGACGCTGGGCGCGTCGGTGGTCGCACTGTGGCTGGTGCTCTAGCCGAGATGTCCGGTGTCGTTGACCAGGCGCACTGACGCGTTGCCGTCGGGGTACAACTCGGCGATCGACAGGGACGCCAGATCCAGGTGCAGCCGGAACAACAGCGAAGGGCCTGCGTCCAGGGCGATCCGCAGCAGCGTCTTGATCGGCGTGACGTGGCTGACCACCACGATCGTCTGCCCCGCGTACTGCTCGACCAGCTCGTCGCGCGCCTTGAGCACCCGCTTGTACGTCGCGTCGAAGCTTTCCCCGCCCGGCGGGCGCACCGACGGATCACCGAGCCACTTCGAGTGCAGCTCGGGGTCACGCTCGGCGGCCTCCTTGAAAGTGAGGCCCTCCCACTCGCCGAAATCGGTCTCCAGCAAGCCCTGGTGCGTCTCGACCCGGCCGCCGATGGCGTCCGCGACCGCCTGCGCCGTCTGCTTCGCGCGCATCAGCGGGGAGGCGACGACGGCCGCGCCGTCACGCAGGAGATCCATCCCCGCCAGGCGTTTCGCGGCGGCCGCTGCCTGCTGGCGGCCCAGGTCGGTGAGCGGCACGTCACCACGGCCCGAGTACCGCCTGTCGATCGACATCGCCGTCTGGCCGTGGCGCAGCAGCAACATCCGGGTGGGGTTGCCGCGGGCACCCGTCCAGCGCGCCGGCGAACTGGTGGGCGCCGCCGCCGGCTTGCCGGCCTGCGCGTCCATCGCCTCGTTGGCCAGCCTGTCCGCGTGGGAGTTCTGCGCCCGCGGGATCCACTCGTAGCTCACGTGCTCGAACCGCCCGGCCAGCTCGCGTGCCTGCTCGGCCAGCGCCTGCAGGCCCGCGTGCTTGATCTTCCACCGGCCGGACATCTGCTCGACGACCAGTTTCGAGTCCATCCGAACGTCCACTGTGGACGCTCCGAGCTCGGCCGCGGCGGCGAGCCCGGCGATCAGGCCCGAGTACTCGGCGACGTTGTTGCTGACGACACCGAGCCCCTCGGACCGCTCGGCGAGCACCGCACCGGACTGGTCCTTCACCACGGCGCCGTACCCGGCCGGGCCGGGATTGCCGCGCGAACCACCGTCCGCCTCGACGATCACCTTCACAGGCCGGACTCCAGCGTGCGCACCAGGATCGCCCCGCAGTTGTCGCACTGCACGACCTCGTCCTCGGCGGCGGACTTGATCTCCGACACCGTGTTGCGGTCCAGCTCCAGCTGGCAGGCGCCACACCGGCGGGCCCGCAGCAGCGCCGCCCCGATGCCCTTGTGCGCGCGGACCCGTTCGTAGAGGGCGAGCAGGTTCTCCGGGAAACGCGGCAGCAGCTTGGCCCTGTCCTCGTCGCGGCGTGCCTGCGTGGTGTCGAGGTCGGCGATGTTCTCGTCGCGGCGGTGCGAGGCGTCGGCCAGCTCCTGCTCGGCCTTGTCCACCTCGGCGCCGGTGCGCTGCCCGTCCAGCTCCAGCGCCTCCCGCCGCTCCATCAGCTCCAGCAGGTCGTCCTCCAGCGCCGACTGGCGCCGGGCCAGGGTTTCCAGCTCGTGCTGGACGTCGTTCATCTGCTTGGACGAAACGGAGCCGGACTCGAGGATCTTGCGGTCGCGGTCCTCGCGGGCGCGGACGGACTCGATCTCCTTCTCCTGCCGGGCGATCTCCCGGTCCAGATCCGAAACCGCGGTCTGGGTGGTGACCAGCGCGTCCCGCTTCTCGCGGACGGTGCGCTCGGCGGTCTCGATCTCGGCGAGCTCGGGCAGCGTGCGGCGGCGGTACGCGACCCGGTTCAGCTCGGCGTCCACCTTCGCGAGGTCGAGCAGCTGACGCTGGACGGCGGGGTCTGCCTTCACTGGGTGTGCTCCCTCGATGATCGGATGGTCCACGGGTCGGTGCGCCTGGTGGACACGTAAGTCTCGACGTTACCCGCAAAGGCGTCCCGGAGAACCCCCGAGGCCTGCTCGCACCACGGCCATTCGCTGGCCCAGTGCGTGACCCCGACGAGCGCCGGACCGCCGGCCTCGACGTGCTCCCCGGCCGGGTGGTGGCGCAGGTCCGCCGTGACGTACGCGTCGACCCCGGCCTCGGCGGCCACGCCGAGATAGCTGTCCCCGGCCCCGCCGGACACCGCGACTGTCCTAATCGGACGGTCCGGGTCGCCGGCGCCGAACACGCCGGGCTCGGTGGCGGGCAGCGCGTCGGCGACCCGCTGCACGAAGGCGGAGAACGGCTCGGCAGCGGGCAGTTCACCGATCCGGCCGATGCCGGTGCGCCCGTCCTGGCCAGGGTTGAGCGGTCCGGTGACGCGCAGGCCGATCGCCTCGGCCAGCGCGTCGGACACCCCGGGGCTGGCCGAATCGGCGTTGGTGTGCGCGCAGTAGAGGGCGGCCCCGGCACGGATGAGCCGGTGCACCAGGCGCCCCTTGGTGGTGTCCGCCGGCACGCCGTGCACCCCGCGCAGCAGCAGCGGATGGTGCGCGACGATCAGCTGCGCGCCGATTTCGATGGCCTCGTCGATGGTCGCGGCCACCGGGTCGACGCAGCACAGCACGCGGCCGACGGGTTCGTCCGGGTCGCCGCAGACCAGTCCCACGGCGTCCCAGCTCTCCGCGAGTCCGGGTGGATAGGCGGTCTCCAGTGCGGTGATGACCTCGGCGAGAGCGGGCATACCCGGATCTTCGCATCAGGCAGACTGGCGGACGTGACCGAGCCTGTTCCCCATGTCTGCTTCGTCTGCTCCGGCAACATCTGCCGGTCCCCGATGGCCGCACTGGTGTTCCGCGAGCACCTGCGCCGCGCCGGCCTCGCCGACCGGGTGCGGGTGACCAGCGCCGGCATCGGGCCTTGGCACGTCGGGGAACCCGCCGACCCACGCGCGAGGGAGACCCTCACCGCGCACGGGTACGGCGGGCCGCACACCGCCGCGCAGGTGGACGACGACCATCTGTCCGCGGACCTGCTGCTGGCCGCCGACAAGAGCCATCTGCGTAGCCTGCGGCAGCAGATCGACGATCCGGAGCGGGTGAAACTGCTGCGGGAATTCGACCCGTCGGCCCCGCCGGGCGCCGAGGTGCCGGACCCGTACTACGGCGGCGACGAGGGTTTCGAGGACGTGCTGGCGATGATCGAGCGCGCGATGCCGGGGTTGCTCGACCGGGTCCGGGAGGAACTGGGCACACTGCACGAATGAACGCGCGCGAAGCCGTTGAAAGACTGCACCGCGGGCCGGTCACTGGGGTACGACAGGGCGGCGGGTCGATCTTCCTTGTCACGCTGGACGACGGCGAATGCGTCGTCGCGAAGCGGGGGGTCGGCGAAGGAGCGTCCGCCGCCGAGGCCGCGGGCCTGCGCTGGTTGGGCGAGTCCGGTGACGTGCCGGTGCCCGCGGTCTACGGGCAGGACGAAGCCTGGCTGGTCATGCAGTACGTCCCGGCAGGCCCGCCGACAGCGGAAGCCGCCGAGCGGTTCGGTCACGGCCTGGCGAAGCTGCACCTGCGCGGTGCGCCGGCGTTCGGCAGCCCGCCGCCCGGCGGCCCGGCCGACGCGTGGATGGGCGTGGCGCCGATGCGCAACGACCCGTATCCGGATTGGCCCGGGTTCTACGCGGAGCGGCGGATTCTGCCGTATGTCCGGATGTGCGTGGACCAGCAGCTGATGTCCGCCGGGGACGCCGCCGTGTTCGAGCAGTTGTGCGACCGGCTGCCGGAGGTCGCCGGGCCCGCGGAGCCACCGGCCCGGCTGCACGGTGACGCGTGGAGCGGGAACGTGCACTGGGCCGCCGACGGAGACGTATGGCTGATCGACCCGGCCGCGCACGGCGGGCATCGCGAAGCCGACCTGGCCATGTTGCAGCTGTTCGGCACGTCACTGCTGGAAACGATCCTCGGCGCCTACGCCGAAAGCGCCGCCGGCGAGGGCTTGCCATTGGCCGGGGATTGGCGCTCCCGAACCCCGCTGCACCAGCTGTTTCCCCTGCTCATGCACGCCGCGGTGTTCGGTGGCGGCTATGTGAAGCAGGCGTTGAGCGCGGCCCGGGCAACGCTCGCCTGACCCGGCCGGGCTACCGTGGATACGTGCGGTGGAAGTTCTTGCTCCGGCCCAGCTGGCTCTTCTTGGTAGTCGGCGTGCTGGTTTTCGCTTTCGCCTGTTTTTATCTTCTCTCGCCGTGGCAGTTCAGCCGCAACTCCGAACGTGAGGCGCAGAACAGCGCGGTCCAGTCGTCGCTCACCGCCGATCCGCGCCCGCTGAGCAGCGTGCTCGCGCCCGGGGTGGCGCCGGACGCGAAGACGGAGTGGACCCGCGTCACCATCACCGGCACGTACTTGCCGCAGGACGAGGTGGTCGCGCGGCTGCGCACGGTGCAGGGCGAGCCGGCGTTCGAGGTCCTGACGCCGATGCGCACCACAGACGGCCAGGTCGTGCTGATCGACCGCGGCTACGAGAAGCCTGCCGACCACGGCGCGGTGCCGCCGTACGCCGCGCCGCCCGCCGGGACGGTCACCGTGATCGCGAGGATCCGGCAGGACGAGACGGACCCGAAGAACCGGGACGCGTTCGCCGACGCGTCCACCGCGGGCAAGCTCCAGGCCTACGACGTGGATTCCCGCGTGGTGGCCAAGTCGAGTGGTCTGGACATCCGGCCCGGCTACTACCAGCTCGACCAGAACCAGCCGGGGACACTCAACGCGTTGCCGCTGCCGCAGCTGGATTCCGGGCCGTTCTTCTCCTACGCCCTGCAGTGGATCGCCTTCGGCGTGATGGCCATCGGCGGGTTGTTGTACTTCACCATCCGGGAGCTCAAACCGGGGGGCGTGCTGGCCGAAATGGGCGACCGCGCCAAGGAAAAGCGCGCGCGCAGACGCAAGTCCGTCGCGCAGATCCTGGCCGAGGACGAGGCTGACGAGAGCGCCGAAGAGCCGTCAGAAGAGCCAGCACAGCGGAGCTGAGCGCGGTCAGCCAGCCGACCACGCGGGACAGTTCGACCGCACGTGTCACGTGCCCGGCATCCGGGTTGCGGCCGTCGCCGAGTACCGGTCGTTCCTCCACGCCGTGCGGGTACACGGTGCGCCCGCCGAGCCGGATTTCCAGCGCCCCGGCGAAAGCGGCCTCGATGCGCCCGGCGTTCGGGCTCGGGTGGGCCACGGTGTCCCGCCGCCACGCACGCCACGCGCCACCGGCCGAACCGCCGACAACCGGAGCACTGGCGACGGTGAGCGCCGACGCGAGCCGGGTCGGGACGAGGTTGACCAGATCGGCCAGTTTGGACGGATACCACCCGAGCGCCCGGGAGCCGATCAGGCCCGGCAGGCCGGCGACGGCACCCCAGAACATGGGCCCGACCACGGTGGCGGCGGTGTGCTCGGCAACGGTTTCCACCGCCGCGCGGGACAGGCCGATCACCTTGAGTTCCTCGGTGCTGCGGGAGTCGAGCCCGGCCAGGGTGCGGCGGGCGTCGTTCAGCTCGCCTTCCTCCAGGTCCCGCGCCAGCGCCGTGCCATCCGCGGCGATGCGCGCGCCGCCGAGCACGGCCCAGGTGGCGACGGCGGTGCCGAGCGCCTGCGTGACCGGGCTTCGCCTGCTCACGCGCTCCACCAGCACACTGCCGGCGAACAGACCGCCTGCCAACGCGGCATTCTTGCGGTCGAAGGGCTTGGGTGTTCCGATCACTCCGTCTGCGGCCGCCCCCAGCAGCAGTCCGATCGCCCGCGCCGCACTCACCCCGTGGCTCCCCATAGTTCGACGATCTACCGGCGCGAGGCTACTCGAACTGCTCGGCGACCTCGTCGCGCGCCTGGACCATGATGTCGCGCATCGCTCGCTCGGCCGTGTCGGCGTCGCCGGTGTCGATCGCCGACGCGACGGCCACGTGCAGGGCGACCGCCTCGGGCTGTGGTTCGGCCGGCATCAAGCCGTGTTCGGTGCGGCCGGTCAGCACCTCGGCGACGACCTCGGACAACTGGCGGAACATCGGGTTGCCGGACGCGCCGAGCACCACGTGATGGAAGGCGATGTCGTGGTCGAGGAAGGTTTCCAGGTCCTTGTCCTTCGCCGTGGTGCGCAATCTGGTAGCCAGCGCGCGCAGCTTGCCACGCTCCTCCGGGGTGGCGCGTAGCGCGGCGAAGCGAGCCGCGCTGGGTTCGACGGCCCAGCGCAGTTCCATCAGCATTCGCAGCGCGGCCGCCCGGTGATCGCCGTCGAGCTGCCAGCGGATCAGCTGCGGGTCGTAGTGGTTCCACTCGCCCGCGTCCCGCACCGTGATACCGACACGGCGCTTGCTGCTCGTCAGGCGCATGACCTCGAGCGCCCGGACGACTTCGCGGGCGACGGTGCGCGATGCGCCGTAAGTCTCCTGCAACTCCTCCAGGCGCAGTACCGTGCCCGGGGCGATCCGGCCGCACGCGATCTCGGTACCCAGCTCGTCCAGCATCTTCGCGTGCATCCCGTCGGCCACGGGGCGACGATATACGACTGTTTCGATTAAGTAGTACTTGTGACTTGATTAAGTAGTACTTTTAGGGTGAACTGCTTCTCCGGAGACGACGAGGTCGGAGGAAGAGATGACCGTCATCGTGGTGATGGGCGTAGCCGGTTCGGGCAAGACCACGGTCGGCGGCGAGCTCGCGCGCCGGCTCGGTGTGCCCTACGCCGAGGCCGATTCCTTCCACCCCAAGGCGAACATCGAGAAGATGTCCTCCGGGCACCCGCTGAACGACGCCGACCGCGCGCCCTGGCTCGAAGCCATCGCGGGCTGGATCGGCGAGCACGAACCGAACGGCGGGGTCGTGTCCTCCTCCGCGCTCAAGCGGAGGTACCGGGACGTCCTGCGCACCGGGGGCGACGTGTGGTTCCTGCACCTGGACGGGCCACGCGACGTGCTCGCCGAGCGGATGAAAAGCCGCTCGGGGCACTTCATGCCGCCTTCACTGCTGGACTCCCAGCTCGCCGATCTGGAACGACTGGAACCCGATGAACGCGGTCTGATCGCCGACATCACGCGGTCACCGGGGGACATCGTCGACACCGCACTCACCGCACTGGCAAAGGAGCCGAAGTGACAATCCTGGCTGCCGCGTGGACCGGGCACGACACCCGGTTGATCGTCGCGACACTGGTCGCGATCGCCGTCATCGTCGTGCTCATCTCCGCGTTCAAGCTGCACGCGTTCCTCGCACTGATCCTCGGCTCCGGGGTGCTCGGCCTGGCCGCCGGCATGCCGGTGGACAAGCTGCTGAAGAGCTTTTCCAGCGGCGTCGGGTCCACCGTCGCGTCGGTCGGCGTGCTGATCGCGCTCGGTGCGATGGTCGGCAAACTGCTGGCGGATTCCGGTGGTGCGGAACAGATCGTGGACACCATCGTGTCGCGGGCCGGCCGCCGGACGCTGCCGTGGGCGATGGCACTTGTGGCCGCGCTGGTCGGGCTGCCGATGTTCTTCGAGATCGGGCTGGTGCTGCTGGTGCCGATCGTGCTGCTGGTGGTCAAGCGCACCGGGCGCCCGCTGCTGCTGATCGGGATTCCCGCGCTGGCCGGGCTTTCCGTGCTGCACGGGCTGGTGCCGCCGCACCCGGGCCCACTCGCCGCGGCGGGCGCGCTGAACGCCAACGTCGGGATCGTGCTGGCGTTCGGGCTGCTGGTGGCGATCCCGACGGTGATCATCGCGGGCCCGCTGTTCGGCATGTTGGCCGCGCGCTGGATGCCGGACCTGCATGCGCCGGAGCGGCTGATTCCCTCTGGTGACAAGGAAACCGACGCCCGTCGGCCGAGTTTCGCCGCGACGCTGAGCACCGTGCTGCTGCCGGTGGTGCTGATGCTCGCGAAGGCGATCGCGGACATTCTCGCCGGCAAGGACAACGAGGTGCGCCGGGTGCTGGATTTCGTCGGCGACCCGCTGGTGGCCCTGTTGCTCGCCGTGCTGGTCGGGATGTTCACCCTCGGCCGCGCCGCCGGGTTCGACCGCAACCGGATCTCCGAGACGGTGGGCGCGTCGCTCGGGCCGATCGCCGGGATCATCCTGATCGTGGCCGCCGGCGGCGGGTTCAAGCAGACGCTGGTGGACGCCGGGGTCGGCGACGTGATCACGCAGCTGGCGACCGGCGCGTCGATCCCCGCGTTGTTGCTCGGCTGGCTGGTCGCGGTGGCGATCCGGCTCGCGACCGGTTCGGCCACGGTTGCCACGGTTTCGGCGGCGGGCATCGTGGCCCCGCTGGCGGCGACGATGGACCCGACTCACGCGGCGCTGCTGGTGCTCGCCATCGGCGCGGGTTCGCTGTTCTTCTCGCACGTCAACGATGCGGGCTTCTGGCTGGTGAAGGAGTACTTCGGGATGACGGTGGGGCAGACCATCCGCAGCTGGTCGGTGATGGAGACGGTGATCTCGGTGGTCGCGATCGCGATCATTCTGCCGCTGGGCGCGATCTTTTAGCCGGCGCCCTGGTGACGGTGAGGTAGGCGACGTTCGCGACCACGACCACGGCGAAGACCACCGCGAGCACGACGTGGCCGGTCGCCACCAGCGCTGCCACGGCCGCGCCGAACACCACCGCCTTCACCAGCAGCACTCCGGCCAGTGGCAACGAAACCGTGGCGCGTGGGGCCGCGAACAGGCCCCACAGCACCGCGGCCAGCACGGGCGCGCCGATGCCGAACACGAGCTTCGGCGCGATCCCGTGGCCGGTCTTGAAACCCCAGTACGCCAGCACCGCCAGCGCGAGGAGTTCCAGCAGGAATGCCAGGCCCTCGTTGACCAGCCGCACTCACGCCTCCGCGTAGGCCCAGGATTCCAGCATCACCCTGGCGATGGACGAGTTGCCCGGCAGCATGATCGTCCGGTCGGTGCCCGGGATCGGGGTGGCTTCACCGTCGTTCTCGAACGCGGCACGCACCACGGCCCGGGGCACCCAACGGGCTTCCTCGATCTCGCCGTCGGCGGGCACCAGCGGCTGGGACGCGTCGGCGCGGGCGGTGAAGCCGAGCATGATCGAGCGCGGGAACGGCCACGGCTGGCTGCCGAGATACCGCACGTCGGAGACCTCGACCCCGACCTCCTCGCGGATCTCCCTGGACACGCAGCCTTCCAGCGACTCCCCCGCCTCCACGAACCCGGCCAGCACCGAGTACCGGCCCGGCGGCCAGATCGGTTGGCGCGCAAGGAGAACCTGCTCCCCGTTCACCCCGGCGTCGTCGTGCACGAGGCAGATGACGGCCGGGTCGGTGCGTGGATACTCCTCGTGTTCCTTGGCCTCGCATTTGGTGGCCCAGCCGAACTGCACGCGCCGCGTCGGGCTGCCGTCGCGGGCGCAGAACCGGGCGCGCCGGTGCCAGTTCCGCAGCGCCAATGCCGTGGTGTACAGCCCGGCGGAGGTGTCGTCGAGGCGGTCGCCGTAGCTGCGAAGGTCGATCCACAGCTCGCCGTCGATCTTCGGGATTTCCTCGATCATGCCCCAGCTTCCGGGGGTGCGCACCGTCTCGGCTTCGCCGGCCGGATTCCCGGGCAGGGACCAGTAGTCCACGCCCTGCCATTCACCGAGGAACACCGCCTCCCCGGGCGGCGCGTCGCCGAAGGCGAGGGCCTTGCGAGTGGAGACGACGCCGTCGTCCTCGCGGACCGGTGTGCGGGCGGCGTCGTCGAGCAGCAGGACCTGCGCTTCGGGCCAGCGCGCGACCAGTCGCTCCGGGTTGGTGCGCAACGTTTCCTGGCGGTCCACGGTGGACCTGGACAGGGTGGGGACCGTGTGGAGACCGAACGGGGTTGTCATGACTCGGCGGGTTCTCCCACGGTGAAGCCGCCCAGTGCGGCGAGTTTCGGTGCCAGTGACTCAGCGTCCCCGACGACCACGCCGGTGAACCTCTTTGGCGCGAAGAACTCCAGCGCCACCTGCGCGACCTCGTCCACCGTGACGGCGGCCAGCCGCGCCGGGTGCTCGGCCAGCCATTCCGCGCCAAGCCCGCTCGAAGCCAGCGCGGACAGCTGGCCGGCGAGCCCGGCCTGCGAAGCCAGGGAGGTCAGCAGCGAACCGATCGCGTACTGGCGGACCGATTCGACCTCCTCTTCCGACGGTGGCACCAGCCCCAGTCTGCCCAGCTCGTACTGGGTTTCCAGCACGGCCGGGGCGGACACCTCGTTCGCGGTGTCCGCGTCCACGCCCACCGTCGCCGTCTTGCCGGTGAATTCGAACCCGGAGTGCGCGCTGTAGGTGTAACCCTTGTCCTCGCGGATGTTCTCCACCAGGCGCGAGGAGAAGTAGCCGCCGTAGGCCAGGTTCGCCAGCTGGAGCGCCGCGTACCGGGGGTCCGTGCGGGGCAGCGCCTGCGCGATGAACCGGATCTGCGACTGCACCGCGCCGGCCCTCGGCACCAGCAGCACGTCGCCGCCGGTGATCTCCGGCAGCGGGGGCAGCACCTTCGCCGAGTCGTCGGATTTCCAGTCCTGCAAGGCCTTCTCGATCTCGCCGAGCACACCTTGCGGGTCGATGTCGCCGACCAGGACCAGCACCGATCCCCGGGGCAGCACCGCCGAGGCGTGCAGCGCGCGGACGGCTTCCGGGGTCACCTTGGCCACGTCCTCGGCCTGCGGGATCTCCCGCGTGGCCGGGTGCTCGCCGTAGACGTGCTTGAGCAACGCCTCCCGCGCGATCACCCTCGGCTGCGTCCGCGAGACGGCGAGCCGCTCCACCAGCCGCGCCGATTCGCGCGCCACCTCGTTGTCCACATAGGACGCGGAGGTGAGCACGTCGGCCACCACGTCCAGCAGCGTCGGCAGACCGGACGCCAGCGCGTTGGCGTTCAGCACCAGGCGCTCCGGGTCGACCGAGGTGCCCAGCTCGCCGCCGATCAGCGCCAGCTCGGTGTCGATTTCGATCCGGTCGCGCCGGGTGGTGCCGGTGAGCAGGGTTTCCGCAAGCACCTCGGCCGTGGCCGCGTGCAGCGGATCGGCGCCGGCGAACGGGATCCGCAGCCGCAGCTCGACCAGCGGCACGTTCGCCTTGCGCACGGCCAGCACCCGCAGCCCGTTGCCGAGCGTGGTGTCCACATGGGACAGATCGGCGGCGGAGCGCTGCTCGCCGAGCTCCGGGACGGGGCGCGGGCCCTGCGCTGTCCGGCCGATCTCGGCCGCGTCACGGTGCGTCGCAGAAGTCACTTCTCTCCTTCGTTCGTGGCGGGCTCGATCACCAGGACCGCGCGCGAATCGGGGCGCAATGCCTTGGCCGCGGCCGAAACGTCCGTCGCGGTGACGGCGGCCATCCGGTCGGCGAGCCGGTAGATGAGGGACGGGTCGCCGTAGAGCAGCTCGAACGAGCCGAGCCCGAGGGTGCGCGACACCAGCCTGTCGTGCTCCGAGTGCAGGCTGGCGCTCCAGCGCGCGGTGACCTTCTGCAGCTCCTGCGCGTCCGGCGGGGTGGCCGCGAGCTTCTCCAGCTCTTCGTCCAACGCGCCGAGCACCCTGTCCGGCGAGACGTCGGGCGCGTGGATCGCGGTGATGGAGAAGGTGTCCGGGTCACGCGCTTCGAAGGGGCCGAACAGCCCCGCGCCCGCGCCGATGTCGGTGACCAGCGGCTCGCGGTGCACCAGGCGCTGCTGCAGCCGGGAGCCGTCGCCGTCGCTGAGCACCCCGGCCAGCACCAGGTTGGCCAGGTAGGAGTCGAGTTCGTTGATCGGGTCCGGCATCCGGTAGCCGACCGCGAGCGCGGGCAGCGGCGCGTGCGGGTCGACGTGCGTGCCGCGGACCTCGCCGCTGGGCGGCGGCTCGGCGAAGGACCGGCGCACCGGGGCCGGCCGGTGCGGGACGTCGCCGAAGTGCTTCTCGATCAGTTCACGGGCGCGGTCCGGCTCGAAATCGCCGGCGACGGTGAGCACCGCGTTCGCCGGGGAGTAGTAGGTGTCGAAGAAGGCCGCGCAGTCGTCGAGGGTGGCCTGTTCGAGGTCGGAGAAGTCGCCGTAACCGTTGTGCGCGTTGGGAAAGGTCTGGTACAGCACCGGCGGCAGCAGGATCCACGGGAACCCGCCGTACGGCCGGTTCAGCACGTTGAGCCGGATCTCCTCCTTGACCACGTCGATCTGGTTGGCCAGATTCTCCTGGGTCAGCTTCGGGGCGCGCATCCGGTCGGCCTCGAGGAACAGCGCGCGCTCCAGCGCGGCCGAGGGCAGCACCTCGAAGTAGTCGGTGTAGTCCGGGTGCGTGGAGCCGTTGAAGGTGCCGCCGCTGGACTGCACGATCTTGAAGTGGGCCAGCTTCTCCAGGCTTTCACTGCCCTGGAACATCAGGTGCTCGAAGAGGTGGGCGAACCCGGTGCGCCCCTCCGGCTCCGATCGGAAACCCACGTCGTAGTGCACGGACACCCCGACAACGGGCGCGGTCGCGTCCGGCGCGAGCACGACGCGGAGGCCGTTGTCCAGGGTGAAGCGATGATTTTCGGGTGCGCCCATGCAGCCCACCTTACGACCACCACGCGCGCGCCCGTCGAAGGATTCACCAGAAGCGAAGCGCCCATGCAGCACTACACCCTCGCGAACGCAACACACCCACCCGTCGAAGGATTCACCAGAAACGAAGCACCCATGCAGCACCACACCCTCGCCACCCCCACACACCCACCCGTCGAAGGATTCACCAGAAACGAAGCACCCATGCAGCACCACACCCGCGCCACCACACACCCACCCGCCAGCGGATTCGGACGTTGAGCATGGCGCCGATGGCGGCGAACAGCTGGTCGCAACTGCCTGATCGGCCAATTCGGGCGTTTTCCCCACCGCGGACGACGATCGCCGTAACATCATCGCAAACCGCTCCGACTAGCAGCTGAGCCGGAAAGAAAGGCACTCTCCGATGACGGATCCGCAGCCCTATCCCCCGCCGCCCTACCAGCAGCCATACGGCGGGCCCGGTCAGTACCCGCAGCGCCAGCCATCGAACGGCGTGGCCGTCGGCGGGATGGTCTGCGGAATCGTGGGGCTGGTGTTCGGCTGGTTCCCCATTGTCGGGTTCATCCTCGGCGCGGTGGCGGTGATCCTGTCCGGCGTTGGCATCCACAACGCGAACACCAAGAACGCATCGGGCCGCGGGATGGCCGTCGCCGGCCTGGTCTGCGGGATCCTCGCCGTGCTGTTCGGAATTTTCTGGATCGCCGTGATCGGCGCCGCCAGCACCGCCGGGACCCTCTGACCGTCCACTGTGGATCTTGCCGGGTCCGGCAGCCGGATTCCGGCAAGATCACCCGGAGCACCAGGCGCACCCTCTATGCTGCAAAGCGCCCGCCGAGCAGCCGCGGGTGTGCCTGAGCACCGGGAGAACAGCCGGCGATGAGCCAACCGCCCTACGGCCAGTGGCCGCCTCACCAGCAGTGGGGCCCGTACCCGCTACGGCCGCCGGTCAAGAAGTACAACACCCCGCTCATCGTCGCGGTCACCCTCGCCACCGTGGTGCTGGTGAGCCTCGGCGTGGTGATCGTCGTGCTGGCCGTCCCGCCCAGCGGCGGGTCCAGCGCGGCGGCCTACGACACCTCGATCAGCACGACGACCGAGGCCACCAGCACGACGCGGTCTTCGCGGGCCAGCACCACCCGCAGCACCAGCTCGTCCAGCAGCGCCACCACGACCACGGTCACGGCCGGCGGCCCGCACAAGGTGATCACGCTCGAGGACCACCCGCTGATGGCCAACCCGAACGCGGGCCTGAGCAACGCGCCGTGCAGCGTGCCCGGCTGGCCTAGCAGCCCCGCGGCCTCCGAGGCCTTCTTCACCGCCGCCGCCCAGTGCCTCGACGCGCGCTGGGGCGAACTGCTCGAAGCGCTGGACCTGCCGTTTCACGCGCCGCAGCTGGAGTTCCCCACCGGCAGCAGCTTCACCACCGACTGCGGGACCATCGACGTCGGACTGGCCACCGCGGCGTACTACTGCAAGGACCACCTCTATGTGCCGTACAAGGGGCTGCAGACCGACCAGTACGGCAACCAGCCCGGCGTGTACCTGGCGCTGTTCGCCCACGAGTACGGCCACCACGTGCAGGATCTGGTCGGCCTGATGGACGCCGCCTGGCAGGTGATCGACGCCGACGGCCAGAACAGCGCGGGCGGGCTGGACATGTCGCGGCGCAAGGAACTGCAGGCGCAGTGCTTCTCCGGGATGTTCCTCGGGTCCACGGCGAACCACGGCGGCACGGTCACCCAGAAGGTGTTCGACGCCGCCTGGAACGACCAGGAAACCCGTGGAGACAACACGTCCGGCAGCCACGACCACGGCACCAACGCGCACTACGCGGCGTGGTGGCGCAAGGGCGCGCAAAGCGACCGCATCGCGCAGTGCAACACCTTCTCGGCGTCGAGCAGCGAGGTCAGCTAGGGCGCTGGAAGGGGCCGTACGGCAGGCCGGCGATCCGGTTACGGCGCTCGGCGAGCACCGCCATCAGGTAGGCCCACGGCGGCACCTCCGGCGACCACCACGGGGCCGTGATCTGCCCGGCCATCTCGTTCACCAGCTCGCTGCCCAGCGCGTCCCGCGCCTCGGGCCGCATTTGCTGGTAGCGCGCGAGATACTGGCGGCTCGCGAGCGCGAGCTCGTCGCTCAGCCCGGAGAGCTCCAGCTGCGCGGCCCAGTACGTGAGCGCGGGCGGCATCACGATCAGCGGCGCGTCCACTTCGTCCGCACGCTCCTGGATCACCACGGTGCCTGCCAGGTAGTCGCCGACCCGCTTGGATTTGGCGGAGCACAACGAAACCACGAGCGCGACCACACTCCACACCGGCGCCGGCCCGAAATCCACGATCGCCCCGGCGAGGCCGCGGGAAAGCGCGTGCCGGAACCGGATCGGACCGCCGTCGTCGCGCACCACCCGCAGCCCGAACATGATCTTGCCCAGCGTCCGGCCACCGGAGAGCGTCTCGAACAGCACCGGGTAGCCGACCCGCACCAGGACCAGCGCGGTCAGTGACAGCGCTATTTCCAGTGCCTGGTCGTGCACGCCCGCCAGGGTGATGACGAGGACGATCAGGAGCAGCACCACGGCCTGCACGACGATGTCGATCGCGAAGGCCAGCGCGCGGCTGGCCAGCCGGGCGAGACGCAGTTCGAGAACCACCGCGTCGCCGGTCACCAACTCGGGGTCGGATTGCACCACGTAACTGTAGTCTGAGCGGCGTGGACGTTGACCTGTTCGCCGCCGCCCATCGCGCCGAATGGGACAGGCTGGCCCACCTGGCCGCCCACAGCCGCACGCTGACCGGCGCGCAGGCCGACGAGCTGGTGACGCTGTACCAGCGGAGCGCCACGCATTTGTCGATGGTGCGTGCGTCCGCGCCCGATCCGGCGCTGCTCGCCCGGCTGTCCACGCTCGTCACCCGGGCGCGTTCGGCGGTCGCAGGCAGCCACAACCCGGCTTGGCGTGAAGTCGGTTTGTTCTTCTCCCAACGGTTTCCGGCCGCGGTCTACCGGTCGCGGCGGTGGTGGCTGTCGACGGCGGTGGGGACGATCGTGGTCAGCGCCCTGCTCGCCGCGTGGGTCGCCGTCGACGCCGGGGTGCGCGGCAGCATCGCGACCCCGGCCGCGATCCGCGACCTGACCCAGCCGGGCGGCAGCTTCGAGACGTACTACTCCAGCAACCCGGCGGGCTCGTTCGCGGCGCAGGTGTGGACGAACAACGCGTGGGTGGCGGCGACCTGCCTTTTCTTCGGGGTGCTCGGCGGGATACCGGTGCTGATCGCCTTGTGGGCGAACGCGGCGAACGTCGGTGTCAGCGCGGGGCTGATGGCCGCCGCCGGCCGGTTGGACATTTTCTTCGGCCTGATCACCCCGCATGGTTTGCTGGAACTGACCGCTGTGTTCGTCGCCGCGGGCACCGGGCTGCGGCTGGCCTGGACGGTGATCAATCCCGGCCCGCACACCCGCACGGTCGCGCTGGCCCGTGAGGGCCGCGCGGTGGCCGCGATGGCGCTGGGACTGGCGTGCGTGCTGCTGGTGTCGGGCGTGATCGAGGCGTTCGTCACCCCGTCCGGCCTGCCGACGTGGGCGCGGATCGGCATCGGCGTGTGCGCGGAACTCGCTTTCCTGGCCTACGTTTTCGTGCTCGGGCGCCGTGCCGCGCTGGCCGGGGTCACCGGCGACGTGGACACCCGGTCGGGCGGCGACACGCGGCCCGAAGCGGGCTGAACCGGGGGCTCGCCCGTTTTATAGTGGCGCGATGGAACTGCCGCTGCCCGAAGACCTGGAGGCACAGGTGCAGGCCCGCGCGGACGACGCCGGGTTGCCCGTCGGCGAGTGGATCGTCGAGGCCCTGCAGCGTGAGGCGTTCCGGCAACTTTGCGAGAAGACCGACGACTGGTGGCGCCGGCACCCGGACGAGGCCAGGGCGGCGACCAAGGGCTACCAGCACCGTCACCGTGATTCCTCAGCCGCGTAGAGGCGAACTGTGGACCGTCGCCGGTCCCGTGCGGCGGCAGGTGCTGATCTACAGCGGCGATATGTTCAACGAGCTGGAGAGCGTGCCGTACGTGATCACGATGGATGTCGTGGCCGAGCCCGATCCGCTCACCGTGACCACGTACAGTGGCGTGCACATCTCCTACACCCGCCTCGACCACGTCCCGAAGGGCGCCTTGTCCGACCACTTCGGCACTATCCCGGCCGAGCTACTGGCGACGGTGAACACCCGGCTTTTCTTGGTACTGACCACTTCCTAGCCGCAGCGAGCCTCACCCCGCCCGCGAACACTGCGCGGATTGGGGCGGGGGGTCACAGAGCGCGCCCTGCGCGCGGCCGTTGCCGTTGCAGCGCAAGGGGAAAAGACTCTTCTCGCCGGAGGGGCCGGCTCCAGGATGACCAGGGGAATGCAGTCACGCGCCACGGAGTGGGTGGTTGCGTGGGTGGTCATCCACTTGGGTTTGGCTTGCCGCGCTACAACCGGCCGGCCGCCTTCAGCGCCAGGTACCGGTCGGCCAGCGCCGGGGCCAGCTCTTCCGGCAGCGCATCGACCACGCCGACCCCTTGCCGCCCCAGCAAACCTGTCACCCAGCGGCGTTCGGCGAGGGTGCGTTCGGCGGCGGCCGCGTCGTAGACCGCCTCGGCGTCGCCCCGGCCCGCGGCCATTTCCGCCACTCGCGGGTCGCGGACCGAGGCCACCAGTACCCGGTGCCGCGCCGTGAGCAGGGGTAATACCGGTAGTAAACCTTCCTCGATCGGCGCCGTGTCGAGGCCGGTGAACAGCACGACCAAGGCCCGTTGCCGCGTGCGCTTCAGGACTTCGCCGACGAGGCCACGTGCGTCGGTCTCGATCAGGCTCGGTTCGACCGGCGCGAGCGCGTTCGCGCCGGTCGATGCGCCCTTCGCGGCGGCGCGCAGCTCGCGGTCGTACGCGATCAAGTCAACCCTGTCGCCCGCCTGCGCCGCGAGCGTGCCAAGTAGTAAAGCTCCCTCGATCGCCGCATCCAGGCGTGGTGCGTCGCCGACCCGGCCCGCGGCCGTGCGGCCGGTGTCGAGCACCAGCACCAGATGCCTGTCGCGTTCCGGCCGCCAGGTTCGCACCATCACGTCGGCGGATCGCGCCGTCGCGCGCCAGTCGATCGAGCGGACGTCGTCGCCGATCACGTATTCGCGCAGCGAGTCGAACTCCGTGCCCTCGCCGCGGGTCAGCGCCGCCTGCCGACCGTCGAGTTGCTGTAGCCGGGCCAGCCGCGCGGGCAGATGCTTCCGGCTGTGGAACGGCGGCAGCACCCGCACCGAGCCCGGCACGCGATGCGAACCCTGCCGCGCCGCCAGACCGAGCGGCCCGACGGAACGGACGGTCACCCGGTGGGCGACCCGTTCACCACGCCGGGAAGGCAGCAGCCGCAACGAAATCGTGCGCCGCTCCCCCGGTGGCACCACGAGCCGATGCCGGTCCTGCACCACTCCGGCACTCGGCGGCCACGCGTCCCGCAGCTCACCGCGAACCGCGCGGCGGCCGGGGTTCGTCACCGACAGCGTGACGTCGATCGGCTCGCCCGAACGGCCGGAAACCGCTCCACCACGGGAAAAACTCAGCCCGCGCACACTCCCGGCAAGCGCCAGATCGACCAGCACCAGCAACACGATGACAGCCAGCACGGCAAGCACCCCGGCCCAGGAAGGCAGCGCGAGCGCCACCACCACGACGCCGATGAGCGCGCACACGCCGACTCTCGCGGTGATGCCCATCAGCGTGGCACGGGAACCGAGGCGAGCAGCCGGTCGAGCACGCCGTCCGTGGTCACGCCCTCCAGCTCGGCCTCCGGCCGCAGCTCCAGCCGATGCCGTAAAGCTGGCCGTGCCAACGATTTCACGTCATCCGGGGTCGCGTAGTCCCGCCCGGCCAGCCACGCCCACGCCCGCGTTGCGGCGAGCAGAGCCGTTGCGCCGCGGGGCGAAGCGCCGAGCCGTACCGACGGCAGTGAACGCGTCGCGCGGCAGAGGTCGACGATGTAGCCGAGCACCTCCGGATTCACCGTCACCCCGGCGACCGCCGCACGCGCCTGCGCCAGCTGTTCCGCGTTCGCGACCGGCCGAACACCGGCCGCGGCGAGGTCACGCGGGTCGAAACCCGAGGCGTGGCGCGACAAAATGCCGATCTCCTCGTCCCGCGAAGGAACCGGCACGGAGAGTTTGAGCAGGAACCGGTCCAGCTGCGCCTCGGGCAGCGAGTACGTGCCCTCGTACTCCACCGGGTTCTGCGTCGCGATCACGATGAACGGGTCCGGCAGGGGCCGCGCGCGCCCGTCCACCGAGACCTGCCGCTCCTCCATCGCCTCCAGCAACGCCGACTGCGTCTTCGGCGGGGTGCGGTTGATCTCGTCGGCGAGCAGCAGGTTGGTGAACACCGGGCCCTCGCGGAAGGAGAACTCGCTGCTGTGCGAGTCGTACACGATGGAACCGGTGACATCGCCCGGCATCAGGTCCGGGGTGAACTGGATCCGGGTGGTGTCCAGGTCCAGGGCCGCCGCGAGCGCGCGCACCAGCAGCGTTTTCGCCACGCCGGGCACACCTTCGACGAGCACGTGCCCGCGGCAGAGCAACGCGATGATCAGCCCGGTGACGGCGGCGTCGTTGCCCACCACGGCCTTGCCGACTTCGGCCCGCAACGCGACCAGCGCGTCCCGTGCCGTGGTGTCCGTGCTCAAAATCCCCGCACCTCTCTTTCCAGCCGGTCGAGTTCGTCGGCGAACGCGACCAGCGACGCGTCGTCCCCCGGAGGCGGACCGTACAACAGCACACCCGCATCCCGGCCGCAGCGCGCCATGACGGCACTCACCACGGCCGCGGGTTCGGCGTCCGCACCGAGCCCGAGCACCGGCACCAAGCGGGAAAGCGTGGCCTGGCGCAGGATTTCCGCGGCGTGCGCCGCCGAACCGGACCGGCGGTAGAGCCGGGCCCGGCCTTCAACGGTTTCGGCGGCGCGCACCACCACGGGCAGCGGCTCCGGCACCACCGGCCCGAGACGCCGCGCCCGCCACAGTACGAACAGGACAGCGGCGACACCGAGCTGGACGGCGCCGAAGAACCACCCGCGTGGCAACAGTTCCGTCAGCGAACGCTGGTGCTCACCCGCGCCGGCGTCACCCGCTGTCGGCAGATACCAGACCAGCGTCGCCTGCCTGCCGAGCAGCCGCAACGCCAGCGCCGCGTCGCCCTCGTCGTCGAGCCGGTCGTTGGTCAACGGCGCGCCGGTGCCCAGCAACGTGGTGCTGCCGCTCATCTGCAGCAGGGAACCGTCGTAACAGGACCGGACCCGCTCGTGCGCGGCGTATTCGGTGCCGCCGAGGACCGCGTTGCCCGCCGCGACGGCCGCGGCGACCGTGCAGCCGGGCGTTCGCACCCCCACGTCGGACTCCCCGGCGACACCGACGCCGGGCAACAGAATGTCGAGGGTGTCCTCGCCGGGAGCGATGAAAACGGCGTCCGCGGCCCGGCCGCGCAGCTCACCGAGTTTCGCCGGCTGCACGAGATCGGGTTCGGTGACCAGCAAGGTCGCGTTGTCCTGCAATGCCTTTGAGGCTTCGTCGAACGTGCGTGCCGTGACGATCCGCACGCCCTGCTGCTCCAGCAGCCGCGCGAGCGCGAGTGAACCGGCAGGCTCGGCGGCACCCGGGTCGAGCGCTCCACGGGTGTCACCACCTTGGACGAGCAGCAGCCCGACCGCACCGAGAAGCACCACCACGGCAATGAACAGCGGCGCCCGAGCCGCCTGCCAAATCCGCTTCCCGTCCGGTGAAACCGTTGTCACGCAAGCACTCCCGGGCGCTCACGCTGAGTTCTCCCATCGAGCGCCACAAGCCGGCGATAGTCCTCGGCCGTCGCTGGCCGCCCGCCGTAGTGCACGGCGTCGAACAGGCTCGCCGCGAAGGCGAGCTCATCCCGGGACTCCGGCAGCTGGGCGCCCGCCTCTCGCGCCGCCTCGTCCGCCGTGCGGCCGGACCGGGCGTCGAGCACGCCCCGTTCCTCCAGCCCGCGCACGAGGCCGCGGAACCTTTCCCGCACGGCCGTGGCGACATCCCCGGCGGCGAAGGCATCCTCGGCGGCGCGGCGGTAATCCTCCGCCGCCCGCGTGGTGTCCTCGAAGACGGCTCGGCGACCGCGCACCGTGCGGGCGACCTTCCCGACCCGCAGCCGCACCACGACGATCACCAGCACGACCACGGCCAGCAGCACCAGCAACCCCAGCGGCCCACCCGGCACGACCCCGGAAACGGCGGCGAACAGGTCGCTCACCCGCTGCGCGAGCCAGCTCAGCGCGCGCTGGAACCAGCTCGGCTCAGCGGCCCGGTACTCCGGCTTCGACAGCTCCTCGGCCGCGGCCCGGCGCGCGTCGTCCCGGTCGATGGTGATCGGGATGTTCGCCAGGATCACCGCGTGCCGGCGGCGCGGGCGAGCTGGATGTCCATTCCCTCCCGGCGCATCCGCTGGTCGATGTAGAGCAGCGCGGTCGCCCCGGCGACGAACGGCGCGATCACGGTCTGCGC
The DNA here is from genome assembly GCF_035546795.1 of Amycolatopsis sp. Lineage (GTDB taxonomy): Bacteria > Actinomycetota > Actinomycetes > Mycobacteriales > Pseudonocardiaceae > Amycolatopsis_E. Next base: position 58,993 of record NZ_DASZWC010000024.1, on the reverse strand, counting down.
CACGATGGAGCCCAGCCCGGACAGCAGCTGCGCACCGGTGGACTCGGTGGTGAGGTCCGTGCCGGTGATACTGCCCTGCAGGTTGAACGGGATCTGCAACACGCTGCCGATGATCAGCTGCGCGATGACGGTCAGCAGCAGGATGCCGAACACCCGCCACCAGTTGCCCCATACCAGCAGCCGCGAACGGCTCAGCGCCTGCCCGAGCTTGCTCTGTTCCAGCACCAGCGCCGGGGCGGCCAGGCTGAACAGCACGTACAGCAGCACGCCGGGGATCAGGAAGACCGCCGCGCCGACCGCCACCATGATGGTGAACAGCACTGTCACGCCGAACAGCCCGAGCAGCCGCGGCCGCAGCTCGGCCCAGGCCTCACCGAGGGTGACCGGGCGGCCGAGCACGGCCTTGCCCACCACGACCGTCATGAACCCCGACAGGAAGGTGCGGGCGAGCACGGAGATCACCAGCGCGACGCCGAGCTGGGCGAAGGTCTGCTTGAACACCTGCTGCAGGTAGTCCAGCTGCTCCTGCTGGGTGGCCGCGGCGCCGGGCGCCTTGATCTCGGCCTGCCCGCTGAACAGCCAGTAGTCGGCGCCGAAGTTCAGCGCGACGGAGATGACGGCGACCACCGCGGACACCCCGAACACCAGGCCCGGGTACCGGCGCATGGTGGCGACCGCGCCGTCGAGGATCTCGCCGACGCGCAACGGCCGCAGCGGGATGACGCCGGGCTTGCCGAACCCCGAGACCGGGTCGTGCTGCTGGCGCGGCGGTGGTGCGGGAGGCAGTCCACCGCCCGGCTGGTCGGGATTGGTCCAGCCCCCGGGGTCGTTCATCGGGATACTCCAGTCTTCCTGTGCTTACGCCGCCCACTCTCGCAGAGCCGGAGCCGGGCGACCATCCCGGGCACGCCGGACTTTCTTCAGTCGTGATCTGTTGCTGACTATGCTGGCTGGCGATGACCCAACCGCCGCCGACTGGTCCCGGTCGAAGACACCGGCGCTCGACGTCCTCCTCGATGCCGGTGACCGCGTTCGCCTTCAGCGCCCTGGCCGTGCTGCTCGCGGGGCTCGTGGTGTTCGTGGCCGTGAACCGCGGCAGCAACAACGGCGACAGCGGCGGGAACGCGCAGGGCACCCCGGCGCCCACCACGTCGGCGACAGGCGCCGACACAGCCCCGGTGGACGGCGGTGGCGCCGCATCCGGGCAAAAGGTGCTGAAGCTGGCAGACCACCCGATCCTGCAGGATCCGAACGCCGGCCTGCAGAACCTCGTCTGCAACCTGCCGACGTGGCAGAGCACGCAAGCCGCGGCCGAAGCGTTCTTCACCGCCGCCGAGCAGTGCCTTAACGACGCGTGGGGCCCGTTCCTGGAGTACTACCACCTGCCGTTCAGCCCGCCGAGCCTGCATTTCCCGAACGGCGCGAGCTTCCAGACCGCGTGCGGCACGATCGGTGTCGGCGTCGCGACGGCCGCGTACTACTGCGACAACAACCTGTATGTGCCGTACAAGGGGCTGCAGATCGACCAGTACGGCAACAACCCGGGCGTGTATCTGGCGCTGTTCGCGCACGAGTACGGGCATCACGTGCAGGAAGTGGCCGGGATCATGGACGCGGTCTGGCAGCAGATCTACCAGGTCGGCGAGGACACCCCGGCCGGCCTCGATCTTTCGCGTCGCAAGGAACTGCAGGCGCAGTGCTTTTCCGGGATGTTCCTCGGCGCGGTGGTGGACCGCGGCGGGTCCGTCACGCGGGACATGTACGCCAAGGCCTGGCGCGATCAGGACACCCGCGGTGACAACACCTCCGGCAGTCACGACCACGGAACGAACGCGAACTATGCCGCGTGGTGGCGGAAGGGCGCGCAGAACAACCGGATCGCCCAGTGCAACACGTTTGCCGCTCCGGCTTCGGAGGTTTCCTAGCCCGGCCTGGGAGAACTCCGCCCTCGCGCTTTCGGAGCCTTCGAATTGCTCACACTGCTCGCTGTGACCGGCCTCGGCGCGCTCAGCACCGGCCGCACCTTCTACCTCAACTACAGGTTGATCGAGGACGCGGACGAAGGTCAGGTCGTCACGAGCGCCGGCCGCCGCGGGCCCCGCTGCACCAGGAACGCGTAGACCGCTCCGCTGATGCAGCTCAACGCCAGCAGCACGAGGCCGACCGGGCGGCGGAGGTCGCTGTGCCCGACGTTCACGTCGGCCAGGTGCACGTCGACGGTGCCCGCGCCGATTCCGGTCGGCACCAGGATGTCCACCTTGTCGTTCTTGTCATGCCCGCAGGCGTCGAGCGAACCGGTGTGGGTCTGACCGCCGAACTCGAACTGGACCGTCTCGCTCGCGTCGGCGTTCGAGCATTCGGCGGCGACGGTGACGGTGGCCGAGGTGACCGTGCCCTGCGCCGCGTCGGAGCCGCCGAGCGCGCCGGGACCGGCCCACCAGACGATCACCACCACCGCGATGCCCACCAGCACCGCGACCAGCAGCGAGTTCCACCGGACATGCGGATGGATCATGCGGTTCGCCGCGGCACGGACGAGCTCTGGACTACCTGCACCCGGTCAATGTTTCCAGATTGTTCCGGGGAAGCACAGGGACGGCGGCCAGACGGAGAGGTATCACTCGATCTGGTCGGCCGGGGTGACTTTCTTGACGTAGAGCAACTGGTCCCCCGGTTCGATGGCGTCGACCTGCGCGGAATCGACCCGGTACAGGGTCCCGTCGCGGACCACGCCGAGGACGATGTCGGCCAAATGCCGCGGGGAGCCACCTTCTTCCGACGGTTCGACCGGGCGCTCCGCGATCGCCAGCCCGGACTCCGGGGTCAGCAGGTCCTCGACCATGTCGACCACGACCGGCGTCGACGTGGCCATCCCGAGCAGCCTGCCCGCGGTCTCGCTGGAGACCACCACCTGGTTCGCCCCGGACTGCTTGAGGAGGTGGACGTTCTCCGCTTCGCGGACCGAAGCGACGATGTGCGCCTTCGGGGCCATTTCACGCGCAGTGAGCGTGGCCAGCACTGCCGAATCGTCCCGGTTCGTCGCGACGACGACCGCCCGCGCCCGCTGTACGCCCGCGACGCGCAGCACGTCCGAGCGCGTCGCCGAACCGTGCACGGTGACCAGGCCGAGCGCGGCCGCGGCGTCGAGCGCCTGCTGGTCGGTGTCGACGACGACCACCCGGTTCGGCTCGACTGTCTCGTCGCCGAGCAGGGTCTTGACCGCCGACCGGCCCTTCGTGCCGAACCCGACGACAACCACGTGGTCGCGCACCTTGGACCTCCACTTCTGAATCCGGAACGCCTGGCGGGAACGTTCGGTGAGCACTTCCAGTGTCGTACCGACCAGCACGATCAGGAACAGCACCCGCAGCGGGGTGATGATCAGGACGTTGATCAGCCGCGCGACGGCGCTGACCGGGGTGATGTCGCCGTAGCCGGTAGTCGAGAGGGAGACCGTCGCGTAGTAGAAGCTGTCCAGCAGCGACAAGCCGTCACCGTTGCTGTCCCGGTAGCCGTCGCGCCCGGCGTAGACGATCAGGACGGTGGCCAGCAGGGCGAGCAGGGCGCCGATGACGCGCCGGATGATCGACCGCATCGGGCTGATCGAGGGCTCCGGCATCCGGATAATGCCGACGAGCTTGTGGTCAGCTCGGTCAGGGTCACGCACGCCGCGGATCGTAAAGGATCACTCAACCCGCGGCCACCCCTCCCGGAAACTCACGGGGTGGGGAGCGAGCGGAGAAGGTCGCGCAGGCCGTCCGCGTCGAGGAGGTCGACGGGGCGGACTGTGTGGTCGTCGCGGACGTAGTGGAACGCGGCGCGGACCCGCTCCAGCGGGGTGCCGGACAGCGAAGCCCACGCCAGCCGGTACGCGGCGAGCTGGATGGACAGCGGGCGCAGCTTTCCCGGCTCGGGCACGGCGCCGGTCTTCCAGTCGACCACCGTCCAGCCGCCGTCGGGGTCGGCGAACACCGCGTCCATCCGGCCGCGCACCACGACTCCGTCGACCTCGGTCGAGAACGGCACCTCCACCTCGTGCGGCGTCCGGTGCGCCCAGCTGCTCGCCTCGAACGCCTCGCGCAGCGCGTCCAGAGCCTCGTCGGGGGCTGCGCCGTCGTCGGCCGCGCCGGGCAGGTCGTCGATCTCCAGCAGCCGCTCCCCCTCGAACCGCCGTTCCAGCCAGCCGTGAAAAGCAGTGCCACGGCGCGCGAAAGTGTTGGGGGGCACCGGAAGCGGCCGCCGCAACCGCCGCGCCAGCGCCCCGGGGTCACGAGCCAGCTCGACCAGCTGGCTGACCGAGAGATGCCCGGGCAGCGCCACGTCTTCCCCCGCCCGCGCGGCCGAAGCGCGTTCGGCCAGGAGCACGTCCGTGTCGGCGATCCAGCCGTCCGGGTCGTCCTCCTCCTCGGAGATTTCCCCGGACGCCAACGCGGACAGCACCAGATCCGCGCCCTCGGCGACCGCGGCCCGGCGCGCGCCCAGCGGATCGACCGGCCAGCGCGCCGAACGGGATTCGGCGACCAGCGGGTTTTCCTGGTCTGCCGGCGGCTCCTCGGCCAGTACGGAGATCGCGTCTTCGCCTGCCAGTTCGAGCACCTCGGTGAGAAAGTCCGACGGCCCCTTCGGCCTCGTGCTCGTCTCGTTCCACCAATACCCCGAAACCAGCAGCGCGTGCTCGGACCTGGTCAACGCGACGTAGCAAAGCCGCCGCTCCTCCTCGGCCTCACGATCGGCGAACGCCGCCTCGTGCTCCTCGAAACCCTCGATCAGCTCCTTGCGGTCCATCCCGTCGGACACACGCAGCTTCGGCAGGTCCTGCGAGTCACCCCGCAGCGAAGCCGGCAGCGAAGTCACCGTGCGCAGCCAGGACGACGAGCGGCGTTTGTTCGGGAACACCTCCCGCACCAGATGCGGCACGGCGACGACCTGCCACTCCAGGCCCTTCGCCGAATGGGCCGTCAGCACCTGCACCCGGTCCGGCAGCACCTCGACCTCGCCGGGCGTCAGCCCGTCCTCGGCGTGCGCCGCGGTGGCCAGATAGTCCACAAAGGACATCAGCGTCGCGTCCGGGGACGACTCGGCGAAATCCGCGACCACATCGGCGAACGCGTCGAGATGCGCGCGCCCGGCGCCACCGGGCCGCGCCAGCGATTCCACATCCAGCAGCAAGGTGCGTTCGACGTCGGCCACCAGCTCGGGCAACGACTGGTCGAGACGGCGGCGCAGCGCGGACAGCTCGGCCGCGATGCGCCGGATCCGCCGGTAGCCCTGCTCGGAGTACCGGGCCGGGTCGCCAGGGTCGTCGAGCGCGTCGATCAGTCCGGTCTGCTCCGCGCGTTCCGCGAACAGCTCGTCCACAGTGGACTCCGCGGTCGGCGGCGGGGCGGCGATCTCGTTGGCGCGGCGCCACAACGCCGCGAGATCCGATGCCGCCAGCCGCCAGCGCGCACCGGTCAGCAGCCGCGCCGCGGCGGTGCCTGCCAGCGGATCGGACAGCACCCGCAGCGTCGCCACCAGGTCGGCGACCTCGGGCTCGTCGAGCAGACCGCCGAGCCCGACCACCTCGACGGGCAGCCCGCGAGCCCGCAGCTCCGCCGCGATGGGCGCCATGTCCGCGCGCCGCCGCACGAGAACGGCCGCCGTCGGCGGTGAGTCCGTCGCCTCCAGCCAGGCGAACCACCGCCTCGCCAGCGCGTCGGCAACCCACTCCCGTTCCTTGCGCACGTCCGGCAGCAGGGCGCACTCGATGTCCGCCGGGCCGGCTCCCTCGCGCGCACGCAGCCGTTCGACCCCGAGACCACGGGCGCGCAGCGGTTCGGCGATACCGTTGGCGAGATTCAGCACCTCCGCCGGATTGCGGAAGCTGGTGAGCAGCCCGAAATCCCGGGCGGGCACCGGTTTCCCGTTCTCCCGGCGGGGAAAGTCGGTGGTGAACCGGGGCAGGTTGGCCGCGCTCGCGCCGCGCCAGCCGTAGATCGCCTGCGCCGGGTCACCCACCGCCGTGACCGGCAGCGGCGGATTCTCGACCCCGCCGAACAACGCGCGCAGCAGCACGCGCTGAGCGTGCCCGGTGTCCTGGTACTCGTCCAGCAGGACCGCGCCATAACGCTCGCGCTCCCCCGTCGCGACCTCGGGATGCGACGTCGCGAGCTGCGCTGCGAGCGACATCTGGTCGGCGAAGTCCAGCGCACCCTCGGCCCGCTTGCGCCGCTGATATCCCTCGATCAGCGGCAGCAACTCGAGCCGGAACCGTTGCGCCGCGGCGATTTCCGACAGCGCCTTCGGCAGCGCGGCACGCTGGCCTTTCGCCCTCGGCGCGCTCTCGATCAGCGCGCACAGCCAGTTCGAATACGCGGCGAGCTGGTGTTCTTCGACCAGATGCTCGCCGAGCTCACCGGTCAACGCCAGCAGCTGCGCGGTGACCGAGGCCGGCACCCGGTCCGTCTCGAGATCATTGTCCCAAGTGGACACGACCCGGTGCGCGAACTGCCACGACGCGGTTTCCGACAGCAGCCGCACACCGGGCTGCACCGGAAGCCGCAGGCCGTGTTCGGACAACAGCCGCCCCGCGTAGGCGTGATACGTCAGCACCGTCGGCTCACCGGCGATGACCGCCGCGCGCCGCGCGCCGCTCGGATCGACCCGTTCGAGCAGCCCCGAGCCGGCCAGCCGCCGCAGCCTGGCCCGCACCCGTTCCGCCAGCTGTCGCGCCGCCTTGCGGGTGAACGTGAGCCCCAGCACCCGCTCCGGGGTGACGACCCCGTTGGCCACCAGCCAGACGACCCTGGCGGCCATGGTTTCCGTCTTGCCCGCGCCCGCGCCCGCCACCACCAGCGCGGGCTCGATCGGGGCGGCGATCACCGCGGCTTGCTCGGGGGTGGGCGGATGCAGGCCGAGCGCGGCCGCGACCTCGGCGGGCGAGACCAGCGTCATCCGTCCGTCACCTGCCTGCCCTCCGGCCGCAGCGGGCAGGATCCCCTTGCCGGGCAACGATCGCAGTCGGCGTTCTCGGTCGCCTGGTACTCCGGCCCCGATGCCGACGTCGCGACCTCACGCACCAGTTCGAGCCAGCGACGGCCGCTTTCGTCGTCCAGCGCCGGCTGGTCGCGCTGCGTCGCACCGGTCTTGTTGTGCGACTTTGCCAGATACACCAAGCGCGCGCCGCCTGGGCGTTTGTCCTCGCCGAAAGCGCCGAGCAGCACCGAAAGCTGGTATGCCGCCAGCTGGGGATGCAGCTCGGCGTCGGCGGCGGTGACCGGTGTCCTGCCGGTTTTGAGGTCGACGATCACCGGCCTGCCGTCCTTGTCGGACTCCAGCCTGTCCACCCGGCCACGCAGCCGGATCAGCATCCCGTCCTCGCCGAGCGGCAGCTCCACCTCGATGTCCTGCTCCACGCCGAGCTGCGTGAGCTCGGCGCGGCTGGTGTTCAGCCAGGTCAGGAAGTTCTGCACCATCTGCTCGACGCGGGCCCGCTCGCGCCGGGAGAACCACGGGGCCCCGGCGTCGACCTTCGTCCACGCTTCGTCGAGCGCCTGCCGGAGGGCCTGATCGTCCATCCCGCTCGCCGCCGCCTGCGCGAGCCCGTGCACCAGCGTGCCGGTGATGGCGGCGAGCTGCGCCGGGTCGCTGCCGCCGTGCCGCTCGATCAGCCAGCGCAACGGGCAACGGGCCAGCGTGTCCACAGTGGATGGTGAAATCCGGACGACGTCACCCACGCCGTAAAGTGGTTCGGTCGAGGACGGATCCGTGATGCCGTACCAGGAATCGGGATGCGCGCCCGGCACCCCGTCGGCGGCGAGCCGGGCGAGCTGACGTGCCGCACGCTCTCGGCGCTCCGGCTCGGTGTCCGGATCACACACCGCCTTCCGCAGCTCGCCGACCAGCTCGGCGAGCACCAGGGAACGCCCTGGCGCCTTCATCCTGGAGTCCATTCCGGACTCGTCGGCGCTGTTCGACTCGAGGTCGTCCACGAACCGGGAAGGCTGCTCGTCCTCCCCCGCCACGGCACTGACCAGCAGCGTTTCCCGTGCCCGGCTCGCCGCGACGTAGAACAGGCGGCGCTCCTCGGCGAGAATGGGCGCGGTGGCGGACACTGTGTCACCGTCCACACCGGACAGCAGGTCGACGAGCTTCTCCACGCCCAGCAGCGATCCGCGCAACCGCAGATCGGGCCAGCTGCCTTCCTGGACACCGGCCACCGCCACCACTGTCCACTCGCGACCAGCGGCACCGTGCGCGGTCAGCAACGAGACACCCTCGCCGCGAGCCGCTACCGGAGCCAAGCTGTCGCCGGCGATGTTCTGCGACGAAAGGTAGTCCGCGAACGAGGCGACACTGGCCTTGGGCAACCGATCCACGTAGTTGCCTGCCGCGTGAAACAGGGCGACGATCGCGTCGAGATCCCGGTCCGCCTGCGAGCCCAGCGTGCCCCCGCGCGCGGACAACCGAACCAGCCGCGGCTGCTGTTCACTCGCCTTCCACAGCTCCCACAGCACCTGCTCCACCGAAGCGCCCCGCCGGATCTCGGCTGCCGTAACCTCGATCAGGCTGCCAACGCGGCGGATCGGCCTGGCTTCGGCGTCGGCGAGCGCACCGAGCTTGTCGTTGTCCCGCAACACTTCCAGCAGCAACTCGTCGCTGGAACGCTCCCCACCGGCGGCAAGCTCCAAGCGCCGCAGGCCGCGCCGCATCCGGCGCAGCGCCAACGGATCGGCGCCGCCGAGCGGCGAGGACAGCAACATCTCGGCGATGTCCACGGTGAGCGCATCGGGGTTCGAAGCCACCCGTAGCACCGCCAGCAGCGGCCGGACGGCGGGCTGCCTGGCCAGCGGCAGCTCCTCCGCGGCCGAGGCGATCGGCACGCCCGCGGCGCGCAAAGCTCGCTGCAGCACCGGGAAAGAACGCCCCGGCGAGCGGACCAGCACGGCCATCTCCGACCACGGCACCTCCTCGGTGAGGTGGGCACGCCGCAACTGGTCCGCGATCCAGCTCGCCTCCGCCGACGGTGTCGGCATGAGGCGGACCTTGACCGCGCCTTCCGGCGCGTCCGGGTTCGGGGCGGGCATGCGGTGGCGGTTCGCGCCGGGCAGCGTGCCCGCGAACCGGCTGACCGCCGAATGCACCGCCTGACTCAGGCGATGGGTGCGGGTGAGCGTGATCGTGTTGTCCCCGCTGGGATCCGCGTCGGTGAGCAGGGTGGGATCCGCGCCACGGAAGGAGAAAATGCCCTGATCGGGATCTCCGGCGACCACGAAGTCCTCGGCCGCGGAGCCGAGCAGCCGCAGCAGCCGGAACTGGAGGTGGTCGAGGTGCTGCGCGTCGTCGACGAACACGTGCCGGATCCGCGCCTGCTCACGGGTCAGCAGGTCCGGGTCGCCCTCCATCTCCACGAGCGCGTTCGCGACCAGCTCCGCCGCGTCCAGCGCCGGCGCACCGCCCGCGCCCTGCAGCACCGTGACTTCCTCGTACTGCCGCCAGAACACGCCCGCCGCGATCCACTGTGGACGTTCGGTGCGGTTGCCGAGCTTGACCAGATCCTCCGGGCCGAGGCCGCGCTCGGCCGCGCGCAGGATCAGATCCCGCAGCTCCTCGGCGAACCCGGGCACGGCCAACGCTGGCCGCAGCTGCTCCGGCCAGTCTTCGGCGCCCTCCTCGAGGTCACCGGCCAGCAGCTCGCGGACCACCACGTCCTGCTCCGGGCTGGACAGCAGCCGCGGCGCCGGCATCTCCTGCGCGTTGGCCTGCAGGCGAAGCAGCGCGAACGCGTACGAATGCACAGTGCGCACGATGGGTTCACGGATCGTGCGGCCGTCCAAACCCGACGTGACCCGGCGGGTGATCTCCGCGCGCAGCGCGTTCGCGGCACGACGGGAAGTGGTGAGCACCAGCAGCCGCTGCGGGTCGACCCCACTGTCGATACGGCTCGCGGCGGCCGTGGCCAGCAACGACGTCTTGCCGGTGCCCGGCCCGCCGAGGACACGGACGAACCCGCCAGGGCGCTCGATCACCGCGCGGGCAGCGGGCTCCCAGCTCTGCGGACGCGGCGGTTCGGCAGGGCGGCGGACCAGCCGTGCGCCCTTGGTTCCCGTACCGCGTGCACTCACGAAAACGATGGAATCACGTCCGTCCGACAACTCGGCGCACCGGCACACCTTCCGGCGTAGGTTTGCCCTGTGGACGAGCAGTTGCACGAGCGTGTTCGAGAGGTCATCTCCACGGTGCCGGCAGGCAAGGTCGCCACGTACGGCGACATCGCGGCGATCGCGGGCGCCCCGTCGCCGCGGCTGATCGGGCGCGTGCTGTCGGAGGACGGCCACGACCTGCCGTGGCACCGGATCCTGCGCGCCAACGGCACCCCTGCCCCGCATCTCGCCCACCGCCAGCTCGAACTGCTGCGCGCGGAGGGCGTGCTCGCGGACGGTCAGCGAGTGAGCCTCCGCACGTACCGCTGGCAGCCTTGAACCATTGCCCGTTCCGCGTTGCTTAGGTTAGCCTCACCTTTATGGACGTGCGGGAGGCTCAAGTGACGGCGGTGCGGCGGGTGACTCCGGGCATGGCGCGGGTCAGCTTCGCCGGTGACGAGCTCCATCTGTGCGCGGGCTCGTGCGCCGACGCGTACCTCAAGCTGTTCTTTCCCTTGCCAGGACAGGAAAAGCCGCAGTTGCCCGACCTGCCGGGGGACACCTGGTACCGCACCTACCTCGCGATGCCGGACGAGATTCGCCCGCCGATGCGCACCTACACGATCCGCGAGCACCGCGGTTCGGAGCTGGATATCGACTTCGTGCTGCACGGCGACGGCGGCCCGGCCAGCCGGTGGGCCAACCGGGTCCAGCCGGGCGATCACGTCGCACTGATCGGGCCCGGCGGCCTGCACGTCGTCCCCGAACAGACCGACTGGCAGCTGCTGGTCGGCGACGAAACGGCACTGCCCGCGATCGGGGCGATCCTCGCCGACCTGCCCCGCGGCGCCGTGGCCCGCGCCTACATCGAGATCGACGACCTGGCCGAGGAACAGGAACTCGCCACCGACGGTGACGTCGAGATCAACTGGGTGCACCGGGGCTCAAGCCCACACGGCGCGGCTTTGCTCAGCGCGGTGCGCGAAGCGAAGTTCCCCGACGGAGCGCCCTACGCGTGGATCTCGGGCGAAGCGGGAATGGTCAAGTACGCCCGACGCCACCTCGTCCGCGAGCGCGGCGTCGACAAGCGGGCGATCACCTTCACCGGCTACTGGCGCAAGGGCGTCAACCAGGACGACGACGCGGCCGAGAGCCTGCGCAAGTACGAAGCAGGCGAACCCCTCGACGAGGACTAGGAACCCAGCTCGGCAACGAGGAGTTTCACCAGCGCGCCAAGGCGTTGCCGCTCCGGCTGCAACGTCGGTACGCCCACCTTCGTCAGCGGCGCGGCCGTCACCGGCCCGACGCAGGCACACACGACGTCACCGTGCAGGGCCTGCAACAGCTCGTCGTAACGCCCACGCTCACGCGCCAGGCTGAGCAGGTTCGACGTGGCCGGGGCGCTGGTGAACGCAAGCGCTTGCACCTGCTTGCCCAGCACCTCGTCCAGCAGCCGCCGCGCCGGCTGCAAGTCCGCCGGCCACTCCCACCGATACGGCTGCACCTCGATCAGCCGCGCGCCCGCCGCGGCCAGCGCCTCGGTGTGCTCGATGAGGGGCGAACCGTGCAGCTGGACGGCGACGCGCAGCCCGGACACCCCGATCTCCTGCAGGTGCGCGAACAACTGACGATTGCTCTCCTCGGGCGCGGACCACTCCTCCGTCAGCCCGCGGCCGCGGACCGCGCCCCTGCCCTTCGGACCGCGGGTGAAAATCCGGGCCTGGCGGAGCGTGTCCTGCAACTGCTCGCACAGGCCCCAGCCTTCGGCCGCCTCCAGCCAGCCGCGGAACCCTGCGCCCGTCGTCACGGCGAGCACATCGATTCCTTCCGAGAGCACGGTTTCCGTCGCCGCCCGCAGCTTCGTGTCGTCGGGCAGCGGGACGATGTGGATCAACGGCGCGTGGCGCACGGTCGCGCCGTTGCGTTCGAGCGCGCCGATGAACTCCTCGGCGCGACGCTCCGCGGTCACGCCGATGATGACGCCAGACAGATCAGCCATAGTTCTCGCCCATCTTCGCGACGGCCCCGGCGATCCGCGCGCGAAGGTCCGCCGGTTCGAGCACCCGCAACTCCGGGCCGAACCGCAACAGTTCGCCGAGCGCCGGGGCGCCCGGCTCCACCGGTAACTCCACCCGCAACCACCCGTCCTCATCCGGTTCACCGCGCGTCTCCCGCAGCGCGCGGGCACCGACCGCGCCCAGGTAGAACGGTACGAGATCGCGGCCGAGCGGGGAAAGCAGCACTACCGCGACCCTGGGGTACATCCGCCGCTCGAACTGCTCCGACCAGACTCGCCAGTACTCCGCGAGATCGAACTCCGCCGGTCGCTCGAACGTTTCGCCCAGCTCCTCCAGTTCGAGGATGCGGGACACCCGGTACGTCCGGTCCGTACCGTCGCGCCGGGCCGCAACATACCAGTTCCCGGCCTTGAGTATCAGCCCCAGCGGGTCCAGCACCCGCTCGACCTCGCTGTTGTCCCACCGGCGGTAGCGGACCTTCACCCGGGTGCTGTGCCACACCGCCCGCGCGAGCTCGGCCAGGTTCGGCAGGCTTTCGATGCCGCGGAACCAGCCCGGCACATCGAGCAGGAAGCGCTCGGCGACGTGCCCGGCGCGGGTGCGCAACTCAGCCGGCAACGCGGCGTGCAGCTTGAGCTGCGCGGCGGCGAGCACGGTGCCGAGGCCCAGCTCGGCCGCGGCACCGGGCAGCCCGGTGAGCGCAAGCGATTGCGCCTCTTCCTCGGTGAGGCCCGTCAGCCGGGTGCGATAGCCGTCCACCAGCTGATATCCGCCCGTGCGGCCGCGGTCGGCATACACCGGGACACCGGCGGCCGAGAGCGCTTCGATGTCCCGGTACACCGTGCGTACCGAGACCTCCAGCTCCGCGGCCAGTTCTTCGGCCGTCAGCCGGCCCCGGTTCTGCAGCAGCAACAGCACCGAGAGCAACCTGCTCGCTCGCATACTGTGCCTTTCGTTACCAATCCGACCACAGTCACGGCGGAAACGGGTTTCCACCAGCTTGTCGGCTGCGGACCGTGTCCGCCTGCCTTGGTCGGACCGGTAAATCTGATTCTCCCCGAAAAACCTGACATTGGCTGACAGGTATTGGCGTGATGCTGTGTTCATGACAAACACGTTCGCCATGAAGAACTGGGAAGAAGCCGTCGTCTCGGGGCCGGAGGACGGGCCGCGTTTCGCGCACGCGCACGCGACCTTCGAGTACAGCGGCCTGATCGAGGGCAACTCGGCCTGTGACTTCCTGCTGTACTACGCGGGCGAAGGCTACGACGGTGCGGGACAAACAGCGCCTGGGCTCGAGCGCATCGACGGCAGTGTCGACGGCCGGAAGGGCAGTTTCGTCATCCGGCACGAGGTAGGTTACGGAAACGAGGGCGTGCGGGGCTCGTTCACCGTGGTGCCGGGTTCCGGGACGGGTGAGCTGGCCGGGCTGGCGGGCTCCGGGACGGTCGCCGGGGCCGGCGAGACGATGGACTACACGTTCGAATACTCGCTGTGAGGAGTTCGCGTTGCTGGAAGTGGATCGCGAACAGGTGCTCGCCTACCGGATAGCGGCACAGGGCCTGCACCGGGAGACCGGCGACGCGAACTCGCTGGCCGTGTTCGATCTCGGCTTGCAGAGCACCATGCGGGACACCGCGGCGGTCTCTCTGGTGGCGCGGCTGACCGGCGACGTGGGCGAAGAGCCGCTGGTGGACGATCCACGGTTCGCGCTGGCCTGGACGCACCGGGGCGCGCCGCACTTTCACCGGACGTCGGAGCTGTCCACGGTCACGGCGGCGCTCGTGCCGATCGACGAAGCGGATGCGATGGCGCGGATGCAATGGCAGCGGCGTCAGGTGGAAGCAGCCGGGATGAGCGCCACGGACGGGCTGTTCACGGCCGCGCGGGCGATCCGGAAGGTCGTGGACAAGCCGATGACCAAGGGCGCGGTGAGCACGGCCGTCACCAAGCTCATTCCGGACGGGTTGTCGTACTGGTGCCGGGGTTGCGGGGTGGTGCACATCCTGGAGCAGGTGATGCGCCTGGCCGCCGTGCACGGCGGCGCCCGGCTGGAGGCCGGCGCGTTCCCGGCGACGCTCGCACCGATCGAGGGCCGCGGGCGGATGCGCACCAAGCCGGACCTGGCGGCGGCCACCTCGGTAGTGGCCGCGTATCTGCGGTTGCACGGGCCCGCGGGCCCTTCGGAGGCCGCGGGGTTCGTGGGCACGACGGCGGCGAAGGCGAAGGCGATGTGGCCGTCGGAGCTCACCGAGGTGCGGGTCGACGGACGGCGCGCCTTCCTGCCGCCGGCCGAGGTGCGTTTGCTGGAGAACCCGCCGGAGCCGGACGTGGTGCGGTTGCTGCCGCCCTGGGACCCCTTCCTGCAGTCGCGAGACCGGGCGACGCTCGTGCCGGACAAGGCGCGGCAGAAGGAAATCTGGAAGATCCTCGGGAACCCGGGTGCGCTGCTGATCGATGGCGAGCTTGCCGGGAGCTGGCGCACGAAGGGCAGCGGGCGCAAACGCCTGGACTTCACGATGAGTCCATTTTGGAGCGTCCCACCCGCTGCCCGGAAAGCGGCCGAGGCCGAGGCCGAGCGCGTTGCGGCTACGCGCGGCTTCGCCGATCTCCGGGTGGCGTGGGGTTAGCTCGCCCGCGTTCAGGTGCACGGGGATCAGGTGAGGGCTGACATGGTGATCGTTTCTCGCACGGATGCCTCCTGACGTCGGCGAGTCACCCGTTAAACGCCGCCCGGCCCCCGGTCTGTTGCAGTACGGGCGAAAAAGGACTGACCGCCCGAACCCCGAGCGGTTCGAGCGGTCAGCCTTCGATGGATGGGCTCAGAAGGGGCCTCCGGGCCCACCGAAGTCGCCGAATCCACCCGGTCCGCCTGGGCCCGGACCGAACATGTGGTGGTGATGGCCCCCGAAGCCATCGAGCAGGGTGTCGAAGAGCAACGCCCCGCCGACCCCGGCCGCCCCGGCGACCAGTGCGGTCTTCCACCACGGCGTGCTGTACCAGCCCGCCGGCACCGGACGGCCCCCGACCTGCCCGCCCGGGTAGTAGTACGGCGTCGCGTCTCCCGGTTGAGGTGAGGCGTAGTGCTCCTGGTTGCCCACCACGACGCGCTGCCGTCCGGCGATGCTTTCGGTCTGGCCCAGCTCCGGGATTTCCGGTCCCGGATCCATGCCCAGCGCGGTCCGGGCCGCGCGGATGTAGTGCAGGCCCTCGATCGCGGTCTGCCCCGCGAGCGAGAACTGGGTCGCGGACCGGGCCTGCGCCAGTTCCGCGCCGGCCGCGTTGTACCGCTCGGCCGCGTCCGCCAGCGCCTGGGTGGCGGCGGTGTTGCCGGCGCCGTCGAGGCTGGTGATCCCCGCGCCGAGGCGTTCCACCCAGCGGCGGGCCTCCGCCTCGGCGTCACTCGGATTCTGCTGTCCACCCAACGGAAATCCACCACGGGAGGCGCCGGGCCGTTTGCTGAACGCCATGATCAGGCAGCCGACGATCACGACGAAGATGAGGAGGGTGAACAAACCCATCGGAAACCTCCTGTGGCCGAACTCGGGTCAGGTCGAAGACTGGGTGGAGGTGGCGGAGCTGCCCTGCTGCTGTCCCGGCATCCCGCCCGTGCCACCGTCCGGCGGGCCGTAGCCACCCATGCCGCCGCCGTAGCCACCCATGCCGCCGGGCCCCAGCTGCCCCGAAGTCGGGGTGGACGAACCGGAGCCCGAGGAGTGGCCGATGATGAAACCGATGCTGCCGCCCACGATGAGCGCGGCGGCCGCGAGCACACTGGCGATCAGGACGGAGAGCTGACGCGCCGGCTTGGCCGGCCTGACGGCAGGTGGGACGGGCGGCGCCGTGGGGGCTGCGGTCGCCGCGGCCGTCCCACCCTGCCCGGCCGGACCCTGGTGAGGGGCCGGCCCGCTGGGGGTCACAAAGCTCTCGGTCGGTGCATTCGCTTCACGCGGATCGCGTTGCGCCGGTTCGAACGTCATCGGGTTCTCTCTCTGGGCGTCCGGTTTGCTGACACCCACGACCTTCGTCCCGGCTCCTGGGAGCGTCGTGTGGGGAAGCTACGAGAGAGCTGTGAACCGTGCAGCCGGAGTAAGCCGAACCTAGGCCGCGACCAACGACCCCAGGGCGTGGCGGTACCGCCGCAAAACCAGATCCACCACCCCGGGATGCACACCCAACGGCTCGGCGACGACCTCCGCGCCGGAATCGTTCAGCCGCCGCTGGAACAACCCGGGCGCAAGCAGCCAAGACGCGATCGCCACCCGATGTCCGCGCCCCCGCGCATACGCCACAGCATCCGAAACCGAAGGCCGGGCCGTGGCGGCATAACCGACCCGCACCGACGTACCCAGTTGCATCGACAAGGCGTCCGCGGCCACCCGCACCTCCGCCAGAGCCCGCGGGTCGCTGGAACCGGCCGCGGCCAGCACGACCGCGTCACCGGAGCGGTAGCCTGCCCATTCCAGCCTGTCCCGCATCGCCTCGATCAGCTCGGGCGCCGGGCCGAACGCATCGGCCAGTACGACGTCGGGGTGGCCGCTCGCCGCGATCTGGGCCGGGATGTCCGTGCGCACGTGGTACCCCGACGCCAGGAACGCGGGCACCACCACGGCCTGGTGCCCGCGCACGGAATCCAGCACCGTCGTCACGTCGGGCCGGCGCACGTCTGCATACGCGACCCGCACCGAAACTCCCGCCTCCGCCCGGATCCGCGCCGCCAGCGCCTCGATCACCAGCGGGCCGGCGGGAGCGCGCGTGCCATGCGCGGCCAGGACGATCATCTGTCCACCGCCAGCCGGTAGCCGCGTTTCACCACGGTCTGCACGAGTTTCCCCTCGCCGAGCGAGGTGCGCAGCCGCCCGATCGCCGTTTCCACCGCATGCTCCTCCCCGCCGCTCGGCAGCGCCGCCGTCAGCTCCCGGCGCGAAACGACGCGCCCCGGCTCGACGGCCAGCGCGCGGAGCACAGCCATCGGCGCGGGCGCGACCTCGCACAACTGACCGTCCACAATGGCCGCTTGACCGCGCAGTTCGATCTGGCGCCCGGCCACGCGCAGCCGCGGCGAGCGTTCCATCAAGTGCTCGGCCACCGTCCGCGCCAGCGCGCCGATCCGCGCCCTGGCCGGTTGCACTGTCGGGATGCCGAACGCGGCGAGCGGAGCAGCGGTGATCGGACCGACGCAGGCGACCAGGACACGATGCGTGAGCGCGTCGACCAGTGCCGCCTGGCGGCCCGTCCGCTTCGCCATCGCGAGCATGCTCGCCGCTGCCGGCGCGCTGGTGAACGGCATCGCGTCGATCGCGCCGTCGAGCACCGCGTCCACCAGCCTGTCCAGCGGGCCGGGGTCGGCGGGACCGACCCAGCGGTACACCGGCACCTCGATCACCTCGGCGCCCGCCTCCCGCAACGAATCCACGAAGTACGGCAGCGGTTCGCCATGCAGCTGCACCGCTATCCGCTGACCCTCCACACCGGACTCCAGCAGGTGCTGCAACAGCTCCGCGTTGGACTCCGAGCCCGGCGAGTACTGCTCGCACAGCCCGGCCGCGCGGATCGCGCCACGCGCCTTCGGGCCGCGGGCCAGCAGGGTCGCCTTGTCCAGCCCCGTGAGCAGTTCCTCGCCGAGCCCCCATCCCTCGGCCGCCTCGATCCAGCCACGGAAGCCGATGCCGGTGGTGGCCACCACCGCGTCCACCGGCTCCTCCAGCAGACCCGTGGTGGCGGCATGCAGCTCCGTGTCGTCGGCCAGCGGCACGATCCGGATCGCCGGGCCGTAGCGGACCGACGCGCCCTTGCGCACCAGCAGCGCGCCGAGCTCGTCGGCACGCCGGGCGGCGGTGATGCCGACGGCGAATCCGGCTAGCGGCGGAATAGGCTCGGTCATGCGGCCCTACCTTCAAGGACGCGGCAAGCCGCGACAGTGTCGTTGGCCAGCATGACGTCGATGATTCGCTCGCAAGCGTCACTCATGCGGCCTCCTCAACGGACGCGGCAAGCCGCGACAGCATTCCAACGTCGGCCGGCATGGCGTTGGCTGATTCGGACCTGCAAGCAGTCCTCATGGGCGGATGTGCACCACACCATCTATCACTCGGACCTCGTAGACCCGGATGCGAACCGACTCGTCGTCGAGACAAACACCCGTCCGGAGGTCGAACCGCTGCTTGAGCAACGGCGACGAGACCGTGGGCACGCCGGCGCTGTCCCCGATGATGCCGCGCGAGAGTACCGCCGCCTTTCCGAACGGGTCCACATTGGACAACCCGTAGTACTCGTCCGAGGTGGTACGGAAAACCGCGACCTGCCTGCCGTCCGGTAGCAGCGCGGCGACGCCCCGGCCGGGAATCAGCCTGTCCGCCGGGCACACCGCTATCGTGCCGAGCTGTTCTTCCACCGCGGTCATCGGGAAACCACCTCCGGGACACCCAGCAGGACAGGGACCTTCTGCTCCCGTTCCGGACGGAACGAGATGGTCGGATCCGGCGTACCCGGTGCGTTGACGAAGGAGGTGAAGCGGGCCAGTTTCTCCGGATCCTCCAGCACACCGCGCCATTCGTCGGCGTAGTTCTCCACGTGCTTGGCCATCGCGGCGTCGAGTTCTTCGCAGATGCCGAGTTTATCGTCCACGATCACCGCGCGCAGGTGATCGAGCCCACCTTCCATCTCCTCGATCCACGGCGCGGTGCGCTGCAGCCGGTCGGCGGTGCGCACGTAGAACATCAGGAACCGGTCGATGTAGCGGATCAGCGTCTGGGAGTCCACATCGGACGCGAGCAGTTCCGCGTGCCGGGGCAGCGCGCCGCCGTTCCCGCCGACGTAAAGGTTCCAGCCCTTGTCCGTCGCGATCACACCGAAGTCCTTGCTGCGGGCCTCCGCGCATTCGCGGGCGCAGCCCGAGACCCCGGACTTGAGCTTGTGCGGCGAGCGGAGGCCGCGATAACGCAGCTCCAACTCCACGGCCATACCGACGCTGTCCTGCACACCGTAACGGCACCAGGTGGAACCGACGCACGACTTCACCGTGCGCAGTGCCTTCCCGTACGCGTGCCCGGATTCCATCCCCGCGTCCACCAGCCGCTTCCAGATGAACGGCAGCTGGTCGACGGTGGCGCCGAACATGTCGATCCGTTGCGCGCCGGTGATCTTGGTGTACAGCCCGAACTCGTCGGCCACTTCGGCGATCACCTTCAGCTTGGCCGGGCTGATCTCCCCGCCCGGCACTCGCGGCACGATCGAATAGGTCCCGTTGCGTTGCATGTTCGCCAGGAAGTGGTCGTTGGTGTCCTGCAACGAGGCCTGCTCGCCGTCGAGGATGTGCCCGCCCGCGCCGTCGGTGGTGCCGATCGTCGCCAGGATCGAGGCGACCGCGGGCTTGCACAGCGCGCAGCCGGATCCGGTGCCGTGCTTGGCGATCAGCTCGCCGAACGTGGTGATCCGGGTGGCCTTGATGATCTGGAACAGCTCCGCCCGCGAGTGCGTGAAATGCTCACACACCGCCTTCGACTGCACCACACCGCAAGCGTCGAGCAGCTTGGACAGTATCGGCACGCAGGAGCCACAGGTGGTGCCCGCCTTGGTGCAGCCCTTGATCGCCGCCACGCTGTCGCAGCCCTGCTCGGTGATCGCGTGCGTGATGGCGCCCTTGGTGACGTTGTTGCAGGAACACACCTGCGCGCCCTCAGGCAGCGCGTCGACGCCGACCGAGGCGCCGCCCTCCGGAGCCAGCATCGCGGCCGGGTCCGCCGGAAGCTTGCTGCCGACCAGCGGCCGCAACAGGTTGTAGGCGCTCGCATCACCGACCAGGACACCGCCGAGCAGTGTGCGCGATTCGTCCCCGGACACGACGAGCTTCTTGTAGTAGCCCGAAACGGCGTCGGCGAGCACGACCTCCAGCGAGCCCTCGGTCGCGGCGTGCGCGTCGCCGAAGCTGGCGACGTCGACGCCCATCAGCTTGAGCTTGGTGGACATGTCCGCGCCGGGGAACTCGCCGTCCTTGCCGAGCAGTTGCGCGGCGACGACCTCGGCCATCGTGTAGCCGGGCGCGACGAGCCCGTAGCACCGGCCCTCCACCGCCGCGCACTCCCCGATCGCGAACACGTCGGGATCGCTGGTACGGCACGAAAGATCCACCAGAACGCCACCGCGCTCCCCGACG
Source organism: Amycolatopsis sp. (assembly GCF_035546795.1). GTDB lineage: Bacteria > Actinomycetota > Actinomycetes > Mycobacteriales > Pseudonocardiaceae > Amycolatopsis_E. Next base: position 38,699 of record NZ_DASZWC010000024.1, on the reverse strand, counting down.
TCCAAACGGGACTCGCGAGCCAGCTCGTCCCGGGGCCGCACCCCGGCGGAGAACACGATGAGGTCCAGATCCAGCTCGGTGCCGTTGGTGAGCTTGGTGTAGAGCCGGTTCCCATCCTGCTCGATCTTCTCCGACGAGGCTCCCGTGTGGACGGTCAGGTCGAGTTCGGTGACGAGCTTGCGCAGCAGGCGGCCGCCCCCGTCGTCCACCTGGATCGGCATCAGCCGGGGCGCCATCTCCACGACGTGCGGGGAAAGTCCCATATCCCGCAACGCTTTCGCCGCCTCCAGGCCGAGGAGCCCGCCGCCGACGACCATGGCGGCGGCGCGCCCCCGCCTCGTCGCCTTCGCCCGGTCGACGGCCGCGCGGATCGCGTCCAGGTCCTCGATCGTGCGGTAGACGAAGCAGCCCGGCAGGTCGTGCCCGGGAACCGGGGGCACGAACGGCCGGGAGCCGGTGGCGAGCACCAGCGCGTCGTAGGACACGCGGTACCCGCCGACGGTGGTCACCGTCTTGGCGGCACGGTCGATGCCGGCGACCGGGTCGTTCAGGCGCAGTTCCACCTGCGAATCCCCGGCGTAGTCCGAGCCGGGCAACGAGAGCGCCTCCGCCTGCCAACCGTCCACATAGGACGTCAACGCGACCCGGTCGTACGCCGCGCGCGGCTCCTCGGCGAGCACGATCACTCGCCAGGTGTGTTCGGTGTCCTCGGCCCGCAATGCCTCCACGAGCCGATGGCCCACCATGCCGTGTCCGACGACGACCAGCGTGCGCGTCATCTTCGTTCCTCCTCGGGTTTTCTCACTCAGACCTGGGCACCGGCCAGCGCAAGGCCCTTTTCGCTCACCGGAGCCGCGGACTTGCGCAGGTAGACCACCCAGGTCACGACGAAGCACAGGCCGTAGAAGACCAGGAAGCCGACGAACGCCGGCACCCCGCTCTTGGCGGCGCTGAACGCCTGCCGGAAGGCGACGTTGATCAGCACGCCACCGAAGGCGCCGATCGCACCCGCCAGCCCGATCAGCGCGCCGGAAAGCTTGCGCGCCCGCAGCAGCTCGGCCGTTTCGTCCGCACCGGCCGCGATCGCCGCCCGCGCCTTCGCCTTGAAGATCGACGGGATCATCTTGTAGGTCGAACCGTTGCCGACACCGGTCAGCACGAACAGCACCACGAACGCGGTCGTGAACAGCCCGAGCGACTTCACGTCCGACGCGATGACCAGCAGCACCGTCATCACGGCCATGCCGACGAAGTTCCAGAACGTCACCTTGCCGCCGCCGATCCGGTCCGCGAGCCAGCCGCCGGCCGGCCGGGACAGCGAACCCAGCAGCGGGCCGAGGAAGGTCACGGCCGCGGCCTGCAGCGGGGTGCGGCCGAACTGGTTCTGCAGCACCAGGCCGAAAGCGAAGCTGTAGCCGATGAACGAGCCGAAGGTGCCGATGTACAGGAACGACATCACCCAGCAGTGCGCGTCCTTCATCACCTCGCGCATGCCCTTGCGGTCATTGCGCACCGAAGAGATGTTGTCCATGAACAAGGCCGCGCAAGCCGCCGCGATGACGACCAGCGGGATGTAGACGGCGAGCATGATGCGGGGCGCCGACGTGCCGGCGGTGGCGATGATCAGCAGGCCGACCAGCTGCACGACCGCGACACCGAGGTTGCCGCCGCCCGCGTTGAGGCCCAGCGCCATGCCCTTGGCCTTCTCCGGGAAGAACGTGTTGATGTTCGTCATGGAGGAGGCGAAGTTCCCGCCGCCGAAGCCGCACAGGATGGCCAGAACCAGGAAGACGCCGAACGACGTGCCGGGCTTCATCACGAAGGCGGCGGTGATGGTCGGGATGAGCAACAGCAGCGCGCTGATGATCGTCCAGTTGCGGCCGCCGAACTTGGCCACCGCGAAGTTGTACGGGATCCGCATCCCGGAGCCGACCAGCGTCGCGGCCGAGGTGAGCAGGAACTTGTCACCGGCCGAGATGTGGTATGGGGTGCCCATGAACAGCACCATCACCGACATCAGGGACCAGATGGAGAACCCGATGTGCTCGGTGAGGATGGAGAACCACAGGTTCCGGTTGGCGATCTTCCTGCCGGTCGAGGCCCAGAAGCCCTCGTCCTCGGGATCCCAGTGCTCGATCCAGCCCCGGCGTTCGGTTGCGGTTGTCATCAGCTGCTCCTCGTTCAGGCAGTCGTCGCGAGCCAGTCCGCGATGCCGCACACGGCATCCCGGCAGCTGCCACATCCGGTGGTCGCTCTTGTCACGGAGGCGAGTTCGGTCACGTCCGTCGCTCCGGCACGGAATGCTTCGACCAGCCGTCCCTTGGTGACGGAATTGCACCGGCACACCACGGCGGCGGCGGGCAGGTCGGCCGGGCTCGAAGCGGTGGGCGCCCCGGCGGGCAGCGCGCGTCCTAACAGGACGGCCAGCCGGTCGGTGGGGACCGGGACACCTCGGTCGTAGAGCTGGGTGATGGTCGCGGCCGCGTCGGGTGCGCCGAGGAGGATCGCTCCGGTGACGCGGTCTTCGCGGATGACGAGTTTGGTGTAGCGGCCGCGGGTCGGGTCGGTCAGGCAGAGGACTTCGGCGTCCGGATCACTCACCTCGGTGTGGGCCTCGCCCAGGGCGGTGAGGTCGATGCCCCGTGCCTTGAGCTTGGTCACCACCTGGGTGCCGCGGTAACGCGCCGACACATCGGTGCCGGTGAGCAGGTCCGCGAGCACGGCGGCCTGTTGCCAGGCCGGTTCCACCAGTCCGGACACGGTGCCCGGATGCTGTGCGCAGTCGCCGATCGCGTGGATGCGCCCGTCGCTGGTGCGCAACGCGTCGTCGATCAGCACGCCACGGTCGATCTCCAGCCCCGCTCCGGCGGCCAGCGTGGTCTCGGCGCGGACCCCCGCGGACACCACGACAAGATCGGCGTGCACTTTGCTGCCGTCGTCGAGCTTCAGGCCGTCGCCGGGCAGGTAACGCGCGGCGCTGGTGCCCAACCGGAAGTCGATTCCGTGCGTACCAAGGGCTTTCGCCAGCACGCCGCCGGCGCCGGGGTCCAGCTGGCGTTCCATCACGTGGGTGGACGGGTGCACGACGGTGACGAGATTTCCGCGCCCGGCAAGGCCGCGTGCGGCTTCGAGGCCGAGCAGACCACCGCCGACCACGGCAACCGGGGCGCCGATCTTCGCGGCCTCGAGAATGCGGTCGCAGTCGTCGAGGGTGCGGAAGGTGACGACTCCCTCGGCGGGGCTGCCGTCTTCGCAGAGCAGCCCTTCGACCGGCGGCACCCAGGGCCTGCTGCCGGTGGCGAGCACCAGCGCGTCGTAGTCCACTCGTGACCCGTCGCTCAGCCCGACGCTCCGCCGCCCGCGGTCGATGGAGACAGCCGTGACGCCCGTGCGGAGATCGACGTTGCGCTGTGCCGCCCAGCCATCCTCGTGCAGGCGCACCATTTGCGGCGACATCGTCCCGGCCACGACAGCCGAGAGCAGCACCCGGTTGTAGGCGTGGTGCGTTTCCTCGCCGATGATCGTGAGGCGCACCCTGGCGCCTTCGGGGTCGCGCTGATGGATCTCGTCGGCCAGCCGCGCGCCTGCCATGCCGTAACCGAGCACGACCACTTCGCGGGGGCTCATCGCGCATCATCCTTCGCGAGGTTGACGGCACAGACCTTGAACTCGGGCATCCGGCTGGACGGGTCGAGCGCGGGGTTCGTAAGGAGGTTGGCGCGCTGCTTCCCACCGAAGTGGAACGGCAGGAACACCAGGTCCGCCCGCATCGACGAGATACAGCGGACGCGCGCGGTCGTCTCGCCACGGCGGGACGTCACGCGGGCCCAATCCCCGTTGGCGAGGCCGAACCGCGCCGCGGTGTCCGGATGGACCTCCACGTAGGCCTCCGGCACGACGTCGTTGAGCTCGTCCACCAGCCTGGTCTGCGCGCCGGACTGGTAGTGCTGGAGCACGCGGCCTGTGGTGGCCTGCAAGGGAAACTCGGCGTCCGGGGCCTCGGCGGGGCCACGGTGCTCGACCGGCACGAACCGGGCACGGCCGTCGGCGTGCGCGAAGCGGTCGAGGAACATCCGTGGCGTGCCAGGGTGTTCGGCGCCCGGAACCGGCCAGTACAGCGCCTCTCCCGCGCGGAGCCGGTCGTAGCTGATCCCCGAGTAGTCGGCGAGACCGCCACGGGAAGCCACGCGGAGTTCGGCGAACACGGTCTCGGCGTCGGCCGGGAACCGGTGCGCGGGCTGCCCGAGCCGCGTCGCGAGTCCATTGAGGACGAACAGGTCGGTGCGCACCCCGGCAGGCGGGTCGACCGCGCGGCGGCGCAGCAGTACCCGGCCTTCGAGGCTGGTCATGGTGCCGTCTTCCTCGGCCCACTGCGTGACCGGCAGCACGACGTCGGCCATCGCGGCGGTCTCCGAGAGCACCAGATCCGCCACGACCAGAAGATCCAGTGAGGACAAGCGGTCCGCGACATGCCCGGCGCGGGGCGCGGAAACGACCACGTTGCTGCCGAACACCAGCAGCGCCTTCGGGCCGGTCTCGGTGCCCAGCGCGTCGAGCAGCTCGTAGGCCGACCGGCCGGGGCCGGGCAACGATTCGGCGGGCACGCCCCACACCCCGGCGACGTACTCGCGCGCGGCGGGGTCGTCGAGCTTGCGGTAGCCCGGCAGCTGGTCGGCCTTCTGTCCGTGTTCACGACCGCCCTGGCCGTTGCCCTGCCCGGTGAGACAGCCGTAGCCCGAGCCCGCGCGGCCGGGAAGCCCCAGCGCCAGCGCGAGGTTGATCCACGCGCTCACCGTGTCCGAACCGCTGGCGTGCTGCTCGGTGCCGCGCGCCGTCAGGATGTAGGCATTGCGCGCGTTGGCCAGCAGCGCGGCCGCCCGGCGCTGGTCCGCGGCCGAGACCCCGGTGACCCGCTCCACACGCTCCGGCCACCACCGCGACACGATCCGCCACACGGCGTCGAACCCGCGGGTGCGTTCGTCCACATAGGACCAGTTGAACAGCCCGTCGGCCACCACCGCGTGCAGGATTCCCAATGCCAGCGCCATGTCCGTGCCCGGCGCGGGCGCCAGGTGCAGGCTGCCCTGTTCGGCGGTCGGGGTGCGGCGTGGGTCGACCACGACGAGCCCGCCGGCGTCGATCGCGCGGCGCAGGTGCTGCATGAACGGCGGCATCGTCTCGGCCGGGTTCGAACCCACCAGCAGGATCGCGTCCGCGTCCGCCAGGTCGGTGAGCGGGAACGGCATCCCGCGGTCCAGCCCGAACGCCTTGTTACCGGCGGCCGCCGCCGAGGACATGCAGAACCGGCCGTTGTAGTCCACCTGCGACGTGCCGAGCGCGACGCGCGCGAACTTGCCGAGCAGGTAAGCTTTTTCGTTGGTGAGACCGCCGCCGCCGAAGATCGCGGCCGCGTCGGCACCGTGCTCCGCCTGGATTTCCGTGAGCCGCCGGGCGATGAGATCAAGCGCGTCGTCCCAGCTCGCCGGGACGAGTTCGCCGTCCACCCGGATCAGCGGGGAGGTCAGCCGTGCGGGCGAACCGAGCAGACTGCCCGAAGTCCAGCCCTTCTGGCACAGGCCACCGCCGTTCGTGGGAAATTCGCGGGGCGCTACGGTGTGGCCGGTCACAGTCATGCCGCACTGCAGCGCGCAGTAAGGACAATGCGTGGCCACTTCGAGCTTCGGTTCCGCCGTGAGTGTCATGCATCCTCCTTCCGGCAACGGCTTTTGACGGTAAGGAGGGCGTGTTACCCGAAAATGCCCGAATGTTTCAGGCGTTTGACATTGCTCGGAATTTACCCGGCGTGCATGGTGAGAAGTCGCTGATCAGAGCAGTTCGCTGACCCAGGCGGCCGCGGCGCGCAGCCCGTCCAGGGCCGACGCGGTGGCACGGGGGTCGAGCGCGTTGCCCGCGAGCCGGAACAGCACGGCCCGCAACAGCAACTGCGGCCACTCGGGCAGATGTGACCAGCGCCGCAAGAATTCCAGATCCGCGTCGCCCCAGGAAACGGCGTCGACCGCGGCGATCGCGACGCCCCATTCGGCCGGGCGGTAGTACGGCTCGAAGTCGACGATCCCGGGTGGGGACGGTCCGTCGAACAGGACGGTGCCGAAGAGGTCGCCGGGGACGACCTGATCCGGCAGCCGCACGGGTCTTCGCGCCACCGCGAGCACCTCGAACCAGCGCCCGCCCTTCGCCTCGTCCACGGGCACGTCGGCCTCGCCCCACGCGATCCGGTCCGCCACCGCGCCGGCATCGGTGCGCTTGGCCAGAAAGGCCGGCTTGGGCAGATCCGCCGTCGCGTGCGCGAGTTTCAGCGCCGCCAGCATGATCTGGTCGTGCCGGTGCTCGGGCTGGCCGGGCAGGAACCGGCTGGCCGACCAGCCACCGATCACCCAGCGGCCGTCGGTGGTGCGCACCGGCCGGGCTATCCGCAGATCAGGAACGTCGATCTTGGCCAGCGTGCCGGCCAGCCACACCGCGTGCGCCCTGTCCCGAACCGGTTTGACCACCAGATCGCCCACGCGCCACGCGGAACTGCCACGCAGGCGCTCGGGCACCGCTTCCTGTGCGCCGAACGCCCCCAGCACCCGCTGCGGAACGCTCACCTCGGACGACACCCACCGAGGCTACCTTTTCCGGGGGACAAGAATGGCCGGCTTTCGCGGTCAGTGCCCGCGAAAACCGGCCATCGATGACGATCAGTACGTCGGCAGCGACTTGTCGATCTGGTTGGCCCAGGCCAGCACGCCGCCACCGAGGTGCGTGGCGTCCTTGAACCCGGCACGGTGCAGCGCGGCCAGCGCCTCCGCGGACCGGGCGCCGGACTTGCAGTGCAACACGATCGGCTTGTCCTGCGGCAGTTCCGCCAGCGCCTCGCCGGAGAGGATCCGGTCCTTCGGGATCAGCTTGGCGCCCTTGATGTTCACGATCTCGTACTCGTGCGGCTCACGAACGTCGATCAGGGCGAAGTCCTCGCCCGCGTCGAACTTGGCCTTCAGCTCGGCCGGGGTGATGGTGTGGCCGGCCGCGGCATCCTGCGCGTCGTCCGAGACGACCCCGCAGAACGCTTCGTAGTCGATCAGCTCGGTGATCTTCGGGGTCTCCGGATCCTTGCGGATCTTGACCTCGCGGTACTTCATCTCCAGCGCGTCGTAGCTGATCAGACGGCCCAGCAGCGGCTCACCGATGCCCGTGATGAGCTTGATCGCCTCGGTCACCATGATCGAACCGATGGACGCGCACAGCACGCCGAGGACACCACCCTCGGCGCACGAGGGCACCATCCCGGGCGGCGGGGCCTCCGGGTACAGGTCGCGGTAGTTGAGGCCGCGGCCGTCGGGCGCGTTCTCCCAGAACACGCTGACCTGGCCCTCGAACCGGAAGATCGAGCCCCACACGTAGGGCTTGTCCAGGAGCACGGCGGCGTCGTTGACCAGGTACCGGGTGGCGAAGTTGTCCGTGCCGTCCAGGATCAGGTCGTAGCCCGCGAAGACGTCCAGCGCGTTCGCCGTGGTCAGCTGCTCGGTGTGCAGCACGACGTTGACGAACGGGTTGATCTCGGCGATCGACTCCTTGGCCGACACCGCCTTCGGCTTGCCGACGTCGGACACGCCGTGGATCACCTGGCGCTGCAGGTTCGACTCGTCCACCACGTCGAAATCGATCACGCCGAGCGTGCCGACCCCGGCCGCGGCCAGGTAGAGCAGCGCCGGGCTGCCGAGGCCACCGGCACCGATGACCAGCACTTTGGCGTTCTTGAGCCGCTTCTGCCCGTCCATCCCGACATCCGGGATGATCAGGTGCCGGCTGTACCGGGCCACCTCTTCCTTGGTGAGCTCGGCGGCCGGCTCCACGAGCGGCGGCAGCGTGCCTGACATCGGCTCCTCCATACTCCAGCGGTCCGCGTTGTCGCGAGGTCCAGTATCCACAACGCGCACGGCGTGTGGAGTCTTCCCGGTGTCCCAGTAAGTGGACCGCGCTAACCGCGCGGCGCGGTATCCCCGAGATTCAGCACCGGCCAGGCGTTCGGCTTGCACACCTTGTGGTCGGCCTGCACCGCGTTCCGGTTGTACTGGTCCACCGAGTTCAGCTGCGCCACGTAGTCGTTGTTCACGCCGAAGGTCTGCTGCATCATCACCGGCGCCAGCGCGCCGTTTTCCTGGCAGCCGACGTGCCCGTTGCCCAGCGCGTGCCCGACTTCGTGGTTGATGGCGTACTGCCGGTAGGTCACCATGTCCGACCCGAACGCCAGCGCCCCGCGCACCCAGCGGGCCAGGTTGATGATCACCCGGTGGTCGAAACTCTTGGTGTAGCAGGAAGTCGGGAACGGGATGTCGAACCCGCACACGTCGGCCCGCTTGGCGGTGTCCGGCGTGGTGAGGCTCACCCGGAAGTCCGGGTCCGGGTAGCTCGCGTCCACCCGCTGCAGCGCGACCTTGCCGGTACCGATCCAGCTCTGCGGGCTGGACAGGATGCCCTCGACGGTGCCGGCCCAGGCGTCGTCCCCGGTGTAGCTGGACGGGTCGATGCCGTTCTCCACCTCGACCGTGTAGTGGTAGAACTTCGTGCCGTTCCCGACCTTCTTGCCGCTCGTGCCGTCCTTGGCCAGCGGCACCACGTGGTAGGTACCGGTGCCGCTCTGGGTGAAGGCGGTGCCGTCGGGCAGCGGCGCGGTCGGGATGTTCAGGTTCACCGGCGCTGCGGGCTGCTCGGCGGGCCCGCTGTCGCCGCCGGACGACTCGGAGGCCGCGTTCGTCGCCTGCTGCGGACCTTCGTGCACGGTGTTGAACAGCACCAGGGCGGTGATGACCACGAGGATCGGCAGCGCGTACACCCGCCAGCCATAGGCCTTCGTGACCTTCCGCACGCGGCTGCGCTCGCGACGCGCCTCGCGCGCCTGCCTCGCGTCCTGATCGAGCTGCGCCGGGGTCGCGGGCTTCCACGACGCGCTGAGCGGCTCGGCGCTCGTCCGCCGGCGGCCCGGGCGGTAGCGGTCTTCACCCCCGCTTTTCGCGGAGGCGGCGGAACGGCGAGGCCGTGCCGGAGCCTCGTTTTCCACGCCGTTCGTCGCCCGATTCACGCGCCCAGGGTGCCATAGGTGCGGGGGCGGTCGCCTGCCGACCACCTGCTGCCCGGGTGAAACTCTGTCAGCCCGGCAAGGTCACCACGCATTCGCCGCAACCCGCTCCCACATGCCCAAAACCGCCTTCGCTACGGCAACCGGACGTTCCATCTGCGCCACGTGCCCGGTGCGCGGCAGCACGAGCAAACGCCCCTTTCGCAGGACCCTCGCGGTGCGCCCGGCGCGGCGCACCGAAATCACCCGGTCCTCGGTACCCCACACGACCAGCGAGGGCGCCGAGACCAACGGCGCGATCGCCCACAACGACGCCGGCCCACGGGCGAACCAGGTGCGGAAGATGCCCATCGTGCTCTGCGCCATCGCGGTGTTGGCCCACTTCAGCCCGATCCGCGCGGAATGCTCCTCGGTCAGCTCGTCGAGCCGGTGCCGCGGGAACGCGTCCGGATCGGCGAAACACAGCCGGATCACCTGCTCGGCCCGCTCCCGCGGCCCGTAGGACGCCAGCTTGCGGCGCGCCCGGCGGCCGATCAGCGGCAGGTACGCGAGCGCCATCAGCGGATCCGACAACCGCCGCGGATCCGGCCTGCGGTCGGGCATCGCGGGCGAGATGACTGTGAGAGTGCGCACGAGTTCCGGTCGCCGCGCGGCGACCAGCAGGGTCACCGCACCGCCCATCGAGTTGCCGACGAGGTGCACCGGCCCGGCGTCCAGGCCCTCGACGAACGCGGCGAGCTGCGCGGCGTGCGAGTCGAGGCTGAAGTCGAAGTCGGCCAGCGGTTCGGACATGCCGAACCCGGGCAGGTCGACCGAGATCCCGTTGGCGAACGGCGACAGCAGCGCCGCGAGATCGGTCCAGTTGGTGGCCGAGCCACCGAGTCCGTGCACGTAGACGGCGGTGCTCTCGGCGTTCCCAGGCGTGCGCCGGACATGCAGGCTCACCCCGCCCGAGGTCTCCACCGCGCCCGGCCACGGCGGCCGCGTGGGGTCGAGTTCGGGCAGGGCGGTGTCCGAAAGCGGGACGTGCGTGACCGGCGCTCGCCTGCCGGAGGCCGGTTCACCGGTGGCTGGGATCGTGTCCGTCATCAACCCAGAATGCACATCGTCCCCGGGGCTTGGCGACTTCTTGGTACCGACGAGTAATCTCGAACGGGTTGAACCGGGAGGAAGAGCATGACGGAGACCGCGCACGCACAGCAGCGAGGTGTGCGACTGCCGCGCACCGAGCGGCGGGCACAGTTGCTCGCGGCCGCTCAGCGCGTGTTCTCGGCGAACGGGTACCACGCCGCCGCGATGGACGAGATCGCCGAGCAGGCGGGTGTCTCCAAGCCCGTGCTGTACCAGCACTTCCCCGGCAAGCTGGATCTCTACATCGCGCTGCTGGAAAGCCACGTCGACGAGCTCGTCGGCCGGGTGCAGGAGGCGCTGGCGTCCACCACCGACAACAAGCTGCGCGTGCAGGCCGCGGTCGGGGCCTTCTTCGACTTCGTGAACAACGACGCGGGCGCCTTCCGGATGGTCTTCGAGTCCGACCTGCGCGGCGAGCCCGCGGTGCAGGAAGCGGTGGACAGGGCCACGTCGGCCAGCGTCGACGCGATCACCGAGACGATCACCGCGGACGCGGGCCTGGACGAGGCGAAGGCGCGGCTGCTCGCGGTCGGCCTGGTCGGCCTCAGCCAGGTGAGCGCCCGGTTCTGGCTGGCGCACCACAGCACGATGAGCCGTGAGGACGCGGTCGCGCTCACCGCGACGCTGGCCTGGCGCGGGATCGGCGCCGGTTTTCCCTTGCAGCAGCCCGGAAAGTGAACGGCCGAGTGCTCGCCCCCCTGGCGAGCACTCGGCCGTCCCCCTGCCCGGCGACCTCCGCCCGAAAGTCGCCGCGTCTCTCAGCTGAGCAGCCGGCGCAGCCGCGCGGCCACGCCCTGACTGCGTTCGTAGGTCAGCTCGTGCCCGGCGCCCGGGAACAGCACGAACTCCGCCTCCGGCAGCTCCTGCGCGATCACCTTCGCGTGCGGCACCGGAGTGAGCCGGTCGCGGTCGCCGACCAGCACCGCGCATCGCTTGTCCTTCAACACGGCCAGCGCCGCCCGCCGGTCGTGCTTCGACATCGAATCCCGGAATCCGCCGACACTGCTGGGATGTGCGCGCAGGAACTGCGCCGTCATCGCCCGCACATCGGCGCGCCGCGCCTTGCGCCCGAACGCCAGCCACTTCGTCGCCGGCCGCGCGAGCACCGCCGGAATCGGCAGGAATTCCTTGCCGTAGTGGGAAAGCATCTGCCCGAGGCGCTTGTCCACGCGGATCGCCGCGCGCCCGGCCCGGCCGCGCAGGCCGAGGGTGAGCTTGTCCATGTTGGAGCACGAAGTGGCGATCAACGCGACCGCGTCGACCCGCTCGGAAACCAGTTCGGGATACCGTTCGGCCAGCGCCATCACGGTCATCCCGCCCATCGAATGCCCGGCCAGCACGAGCCTGCCCTCGGGTGCCCGGTCCGCGATCAGCTCCGCGAGGTCGTCGGCCAGCTGCGCCAGCGTCGCCGTCCCCGGCGCCGCCGGGCCTGAACCGCCGTGCCCGCGGTGGTCGTACCGCAGCACCGCCACGTCGGGCGGCAGCAGCGGCAGGATCGGGTCCCATTCGGTGTGGTCCTGTGTCCACGCGTGCACCAGCACGAGCGTCTTCGCGGCCTGCCGCGGCCCCGAGGTCCGCACGAACAGGGCCGTGCCGTCGGAAGTGCGGAAGCGGTTCCCGCTCCGGAGTTCGGTCGCGGTCATCGCGCGATCAGGAAGGACTTGCGCCACAGCCGCATACCGGGCGCGCCGACCAGGCCGGCCTCGGTCAGGAAGGCCATGATGCGCTCCCCGGACCAGCGGATGGTCTCGTGGAAGTGGGGGTTGGCCATCGCGGCCTCCCACGCCTCGCGCGGGCGCAGGCCCACCGCCTTGTAGACGGCCGGGTTGATCAGGCTGCGGGTGATCGCGAAGCTCACCGTCGCGATCAGCCAGCGCTGGTAGGGCAGCTCGGCCTTGGAAAGCTTCGCCATGCCCCGGGTGACCTCCTCCCGTGCGAACGTGACATGCCGCGCCTCTTCCAGCACGTGGATCCGGTTGATCATGCGCACCAACGGCTGGATGTTCTCGTCGGCCATACTTTCGCGCTGGATGCGGTCCAGGATCTCCTCGGCGACCAGGATCGAGCCGTAGAGCGCGGGACCGTAGCCGATGACGGGCAGCAGTTTGCCCAGCTGGTGCACGATCTTGACCGGGCCGTAGGCCGGGGCGCCGACTCGTTCGACGGAGCGCGCGAACATCGTGGAGTGCCGGCATTCGTCGGCGATTTCGGTCAGCGCGTACTGCGCGTGCCGCGAAGTCGGGTCGGAGTTGTAGACCTCCTTGAGCAGCAGCTGCATCAACAGGACTTCGAAGAAGATGCCGTTGCTGGCGATGCTGGCGAGCTCGTGCTTGCCCAGCTCCAGGCGCTGTTCCGGCGAGAGTTTGCCCCACAGGTGCGTGCCGTAGAGCGAGCAGCGGTGCTCGGGCTGATACGGCTTGCCCTCAGGCAGCGGCGCTGCCCAGTCGACGTCGACCTCGGGGTCGTAGAACTTGTTGGCCGAGGACTTCAGCAACCGGTCGGCGGTCCTTTCCCGCCCCGGTTCGAGTGCCCGCGTCATTGCGCCTCCCGATTGCATGTAACTTCGGGTAACAGTTACCTTTGGTAGCATGAGCGCCGTGACGGATCGTGTCAAGCGGGGCAAGGCCCCCAAGGCGGGCGAACCCGCGACCGGCGACGCACGGCGGGACCGGTGGCGCAAGCACCGGGTCGCCCGCCGCGCGGAGTTCGTCGAAGCCGCGCTCAAGGCGCTCGACGAACACGGCCCCGACCTCGCGATGGAGGACGTGGCGGTGGCCGCCGGGGTGACAAAACCGGTGCTGTACCGGCATTTCGCGGACAAGGCGGACCTCTACGTCGCGCTCGGCCAGCGCGGTACCGAACTGCTGTTCTCGCGGCTGGTCCCGGCGATCAACGCGGAGCTGGCGCCGGTGCCGCGGATCCGGATGGCGCTGGACGCGTTCTTCGGCGTGATCGAGGAGCATCCCAACCTCTACCGCCTGCTGGCGCGCGGCTCGTTCGACAAACCCATCGACGCCGACGTGGTCGCGGAGGACAAGGAACTCATCGCGACGGCGCTGTCCGCGCTGCTCGGCGACTACATGCGGATGTTCGAGATGGACTCCGGCGCCGCCGAGCCGTGGGCATACGGGATCGTCGGGATGGTCCAGAACACCGGGGAATGGTGGCTGGAACGGCGCTCGATGAGCCGCGACAGCGTGGTGGAGTACCTCACCCAGATCATCTGGGCCGCGATCGACGGGCTGTGCCGGCAGCGCGGCGTCGTCATCGACCCGAACCTGCCGCTGGAAGAGAACAAGGTCGTCCTGTTGTCGGCGGCCCCGGACCACACGGAGGGCACAGATGTCGGCTGACGGCGAAGACGGCTACACCGGCCGCGCGAAGCTGCTCGTGGACGGCAGCGAGTTCGACGTGGAAGTCGAGCTGCGCGGCCATTTCCAGCCGATCGACGGCTACTACCGCTGGTACGGCCGGATCATCCGGCACGCCGCGCTGGACGAGCTCGTCGGCGGCCGCAAGAAGAACGCGGAACTGCGCACCCCGGAGGGCTCGGCACACGGCGAGATCTCCGACCCCGATCCGTGGGGCCGCTACCGCATCCTGGGCAGCAGCACGCCGCCGTTCAAGGTCCCGACCTCGCTCGCGGAGATCGCCGCGAGCTGAGCAGCGTCCCGCAAAACGCGACAAGGGGTGTCCGCCACCGGCGAACACCCCTTGCCCGGAAATCCCCGGGAACTACGCCCCGACGGCGAACCCGACCTTGCGCACGTCCGTCGGCGCGATCTCCACGTACGCGATCCGGTCGGACGGGATGAGGAACTTGCGCCCCTTCTCGTCGGTCAGGCGGAACACGCCGTCGGCGGCCTTCAGCGCGTCGGCGACCAGCGCCTCGACCTCCTCGGCCGACTGGCCACTGGACACCACCAGCTCGCGGGGGGTGTCCTTGATGCCGATCTTGACCTCCACGTGCGACCTCCGCCTAGTCCTTATTGCCAAGTCCTGCGTGCTCAAGGCTAACCGAGCCCGAGCTTCTGCATCCGTTTGGTGTGCCCCTGCTGCAACCGGCGGAACAGCCCCGCGATTCCCGAGAGATCCCCCGAACCGGACACGATCAGCTCGGCCAGCCCGTCACGTTCGGCGACGACGTACTGGGCCTGGGTGAGCGCTTCGCCGAGCAGCCGGCGCCCCCACAACGCGAGCCGGTCCTTCGCCTTCGGGTCCGCCTGGATCCCGGCCGCGACCTCCCGCTCGGCGAACGCCGAATGCCCGGTGTCGGCCAGCACGGTGAGCACGAGATCCTTTGTCTCCTCGTCCAGCCAGCTGCCCACCTCGCGGTAGAGGTCGGCGGCCAGCCCGTCCCCGACGTAGGCCTTGACCAGCGATTCCAGCCAGGACTTCGGTGCCGTGGACGCGTGCCAGGCGTCCACGTGGTCGACGAAGGGCGACATCGCGTCCTCGACCGCGACCCCATGTTCGGCGAGGTAGCGCGCCAGCTGGTCGTAGTGCCCGATCTCGGCGGCGGCCATCGACGCCAGCGCGGCCCGGCCGGCCAGCGTGGGCGCGGTGCGGGCGTCCTCGGCCATCCGGTCGAACGCGGAAAGCTCCCCGTAGGCGATGACGCCGAGCAGGTCCACGACGCCTTCACTGATCTCTCGTGTCACGGTCGGCAAGCCTAGCCGCAGCTGGAAGAGACCAATCCCACGTGGACACGCCGGACCGAAATGCTGAGGCCAGGTGACCTGCCGCTACACTTGATGCTGTATAGACGAAAGCTTCCGCTCCGGGCCGTCGCGTCCCGCCCTGAGGCACAGTGCCTCTCACCTGGGAGAACAGAACCACCGGACGCGTTGTGGAGTGGACTGCGAGCCGCAGGAGTTGCGGTTCACGAACAACACAGTGTGCGTGCACGCCTCTTGTTCGGCATTCCCGCGAACCCAGTGTCCCGCGGTCGAGTGCCAGGACCCGACCAGGCCGTGTGCGCTGGTATGAGAGAGGCGATCACACTGACCGCGAGCACTTCCGACAACCGAACAGATACCGACCCGGTGGCCCTGGAGCACAGCGAAAGCGGGCTGCCGGCCGCCGACACCTCGCACCCGCTGCAGGCGGGCGTCGAGGTCGAGGACGAGAACCCCACCTTCGCCGAGTTCGGCGTCCGCCCGGAGATCGTCCGCGCGCTGAACGAAGCGGGCATCGAGCGCACCTTCGCGATCCAGGCGCTGACCCTGCCGCTGGCGATGGCCGGCGAGGACGTCATCGGCCAGGCCCGCACCGGCATGGGCAAGACGCTGGGCTTCGGCGTCCCGCTGCTGCAGCGCATCACCACCCCGGGCGACGGCACGCCGCAGGCGCTCGTCGTGGTGCCCACCCGTGAGCTGTGCCTGCAAGTGGCGCACGACCTGACCGACGCCGGCAAACACCTCGGCGTGCGCACGCTGGCGATCTACGGCGGCCGCCCCTACGAGCAGCAGACCGACGCGCTGCGCAAGGGCGTGGAGCTGGTCATCGGCACCCCGGGCCGGCTGCTGGACCTGGCCGAGCAGCGCCATCTGGTGCTGGGCAAGGTCGGCGCGCTGGTGCTGGACGAGGCCGACGAAATGCTCGACCTCGGCTTCCTGCCCGACATCGAGCGCATCCTGAGCATGGTCCCCGACGAGCGGCAGACGATGCTGTTCTCGGCCACCATGCCGGGGCCGATCATCACGCTGGCCCGCACCTTCCTGAACCGCCCCACGCACATCCGCGCCGAGGAGAACGACGCCGGCGCGATCCACGAGCGCACCACCCAGTTCGTCTACCGGGCGCATTCGCTGGACAAGCCCGAGCTGGTCGCCCGCGTGCTGCAGGCCGCGGACCGCGGTCTGACGATGGTGTTCACCCGCACCAAGCGCACCGCGCAGAAGGTGGCCGACGACCTCGCCGAGCGCGGGTTCGCCGCCGCCGCGGTGCATGGCGACCTCGGCCAGGGCGCCCGTGAACAGGCGCTGCGCGCCTTCCGCTCCGGCAAGATCGACGTGCTGGTCGCCACCGACGTCGCCGCGCGCGGTATCGACGTGGACGACGTCACGCACGTGATCAACTACCAGACCCCGGACGACGAGAAGACGTACGTGCACCGCATCGGCCGCACCGGCCGCGCCGGCAAGACGGGCGTCGCGATCACCCTCGTCGACTGGGACGAGGAAGCGCGCTGGAAGCTGATCTCCGACACGCTCGGCCTCGACATCCCGGATCCGGTCGAGACGTACTCCACCTCGAAGCACCTGTTCAGCGACCTCGGCATCCCGGAGGACGCAACCGGCAGGCTGCCGCTGGGCAAGCGGACCCGCGCCGGGCTGGCCGCCGAGCCGGAGGAGAAGATGGGCGGCCGCAAGCCCCGCTCCGCCGACTCCGCCGCCACCCGCAACCGCAAGCGCCGCCGCACCCGCGGTGGCGCGGCGTCGGCCGAGGCGATCGAGGCGGCCGACAAGGCCAAGGAGAACGCGGACGAGGACAAACCGCGCCGCCGTCGCACCCGCGGCAGCGAGAGCGCGCCGACAGCGGAGCGCGGCGAGACGGGTGAGAACCCCGAGCGTCCCGCTCGCCGCCGTCGCCGCCGCCGTGCGGGCGTCGCGGTAAACGCAGCTGATACACCGGCTTCGGCAGACTGAACGGAAGCAGCCGAAACCCGGGAGACAAGATCAGGTGAGCGAGCCCGAGGAACCGTCGGAACACGGTGCGGGGCCGGAGCCGTCCGCGCGCGGGCGGCATCGCCGTCCGCAGGACGACTCGGAGGCCACCCAGATCATCGGGGTGGAAGACGTGCTGGCCGGCGCGACCATCGCGACCGGCCCGCCGCAACGCCACACCTTGCCCAAACGGGACCGGCGTTCGCCGTGGAACCGGCCCCGGGACAGGGCGATAGCCGCGATCATCGCCGTGATCGCGGTGGCGACCGGGGTGCTGGTCTGGGCGGGCAGCGAAAGCCGCGCCACCGTGTCGGAAACCGCCGAGCCCGGTCCTGCGCTTCCTGCCGCTCCGGCGGCCGTGCCCGCCACGCTCAGCGAGCTGTGGCAGGCGCCCAGCGGCGCCACTCCGGCCCCGGTCGCGGCGAACGCTTCGGTGATCAGCGCGTCCGGCGGCGAGGTCGTGGGGCGGGATCCGCTGACCGGACAGATCCGCTGGCGTTATTCGCGTGACCTGCAGTTGTGCACAGTGGGCGAAGCGTGGTCCGGGGCGGTGGCGTTGTACCGCAAGGACGGCGTGAACAACGAGACCGGCTGCGGTGAGGTCGTCGCGCTGGACGCCGACACCGGGCACCGCACGGCGCAACGCACCGGCAGCGCGCAGGTCGGCACCCGCCTGGTCACCGACGGCACCTACGTGACGGCGTCCGGGCCGACGCTGCTCAACACCTGGCGGGACGACCTGGTCGAGACGGCCGAGTACGGCAAGGTCCCGGCGCTGGTGAACCCGGACAAGCAGCCCCGGGTCGGCTGCACGTACGGCTCCGTGACGATGGCCGCCAGCCGCGTCGGCGTGATCGAGCGCTGCCCGGGAGACCCGGGTGACAGGCTCACGGTCTACCGCGCGGTACCGAAGGAATCCGACTCCCCGCAGGTGAACTACAGCCAGCTGCTGCCGGGCACCACCGGCCGCATCGTGGCGATGTCGGGTGACTACACCGCGGTGGCCATGGCCAAGGAGCGGCAGTTGGTGTTGTTCGGTTCGGAGGGCAACCAGGTCGCCACCTACCCGCTGGACGTGCCGGCCGAGGATCTGGCGAAGGATCCCGTCGGCGGGGTTCCGGTCACCTCCACCACGGCGGCGAACGTCTACTGGTTCTCCGGTACCAAGCTGCTGGCCATGTCCCGGGACAATCTGACTCCTAAATGGACACTCAGCTCGGCGCTCGGGCCCGGGGTGCTGTTCGACCACCAGCTGGTGGTGCCGATCCAGGGCGGGCTCGCCGTGCTGAACGAGTCGGACGGTTCGACCATCCGCACGATCGGCGTGGACCGGCACGGCTACACCGGCCCGGTCCGGCTCGCCGCGCTCGGCCCGGTGCTGTTGGAACAGCGCGGGGACACCCTGGTCGCGCTGAAATGACCGGCCAGCTCTTCGCGCACGGCGCCGAACGCGTCGAACTGCCCGGCCGGGTCGCCGCCCTGCGCACCGCGCCGGCCGAGGTGATCGTGTTGCTGGTGCCGGGCTACACCGGGTCCAAAGAGGACTTCGCGCCGATACTGGGCGGGATCGCCGAAGGCGGTTTGCAGGCGGTGTCCGTGGATCTGCCCGGCCAGTTCGAGTCGCCGGGCCCCGACGACGAGTCGGCCTATCGGCCCGCGCCGCTGGGCAAGGTGGTCGCCGGACTGGTGGAGTTTCTTGCCCGCCAAGGGAAGCCGGTCATCCTGCTCGGACACTCCTACGGCGGACTGGTCGCCAGGGCTGCCGTGCTCGCGGGTGCGCCGATCGCCGGGCTGACCTTGCTGGACAGCGGCCCGTCGGCGCTGCCCGAAGGCCCACGGCGGCAAGCACTCGGGCTCGGGGAGCCGCTGCTCCGGGAGCGGGGACTGGTGGCCGCATATGCCGTGCGCGAGGAGATGAGCGCGCGTTTTCCTTCGTGGGTAAGGCTTCCCGTCGAGCTGAAGGACTTCTTCCGGCACCGGTTCACGTCTTCGAGTCCCTTCGGGCTGCTCGGGATGGCCGACGGGCTGCGCCACGAGCCGGACCTGGTGGCCGAGCTGGCCGCCGCGCTCGGGGACAAGCCCCGCCTGGTCGTGGCCGGCGAGGGTGACGACGCCTGGAGCGTCGAGTCGCAACGCGACATGGCGGCGCGGCTGGCAGCCCCGTTCGCACTCGTACCGAACGCCGCGCACTCCCCCAACACCGAGAACCCGTTGGGGCTGCTGGAAGTCCTGCTACCCGCCTGGCGCTCCTGGCTCTAGTACCACCAGAAAAGCGACAACGCCAATGCGGCGATCACCACGACCAGCACCCCGGCGATCCCGGCCAACCGCCCTTGCCTGCGGTCCGCGATCCGCTGCGCCGCCATCGCGAGCGCGGCCGCGATCGGGTGGGCGATCAGGTAAGCAGCCTCAGGGCCGGGCGCGTCGAGCGGCCAGCAGATCAACCCGGCACCGAGCACGATCACCGCGAGCACCACGAGCCCGGCCGCGAGCGAGCCGGTGAACCCGCGCCACCAACGGCCGAGCCTGGCGTGCCGCGGACGTTCGACGGCCAACTCCTCGGTCTCCGAGCCGGTACTCACGGCGCAAGCAGCTCCCAGGACTTCATCGGCGGCGCCGCCTGCTGCCCGATCGGGCAGCTCGGCCGGAAGTCGCACCACGAACAGCGTGCGCCAATCTGTGCCGGGAACAGCTCCTCGCCGTCCCCGCCGGCAGCCAGCGTATCCGTCGCGAGGCGCAGATCTTCGGCCGTTTCCTCCGCGCGGGTGAGATGACGTCGCAGCGTTTCGTCGGTGTGCTCGGCCGCCGCAATCGTCCCGGTCGGCAGATGATGCAGTTCGACGCGATGACACGGGCGGCGAAGCGTGCGCGCGGCGGCGACGGCGTACATGGCCAGCGCCTGTGAGCTGCGCGCCTCGTACTCGTCGGGCTGTCGCTTACCGGTCTTGTAGTCGATGATCACCAGTTCGCCGTGACGCTCGTCGATCCGGTCCGCCCGGCCCTCGATGATCATCGAGGGCGGTTTGCCCGGCTCCGGGTTCACCGGCGCGGAAACCCAGCGCTCCAGCCCGATCGGCGTCGGCGAGACGTCGTTGTGCTCGACATACTCCATGACCCACGCCTTCGCCCGCGCCCGGTAGCGCGCGGCCTGCTCAGCGTCGGCGAACCCGGCGTCCTGCCAGTGCTCGCTCAACAGCGCGGCGGCCCGCTCCGGCGTGCGGCGCTCCGGTTCGAGGTCGAACAGGGCGCGCAAAGCGTTGTGCACCACCGCGCCGAGCGTGCTGTGCGCCCACGGGCCGGTGCGCACGGGCGTCGGCCGGTCCACATAGTTGAGCCGGTAGCGCCGCGGGCAGTCGGCGAAGGTGGCCAGCCGCGCCGGGCTGACCTTGGTCAGCCTGCGTGGCTCGACGGCGAATTCGAACCCCAGTTGTTCCACCACGCCCCCACCGTACTCAGCCACCCGCGATGAACCCGCGCACGGAGTTGGCGATCAGCTGGACCGCGATCGCGGCGAGCAGCAGACCGGCGATCTTGGCCAGCAACAGGATTCCGCTTTCCCTGATCAGCCGGATGACGAGACCCGAGTACCGCATGCACACGTAGATCACCAGATGCACGGCCACGATCGCCAGTGCCAGCGCGACGTACGCGCCGAGATGCCCGGACGCCTGCTTGACGAACACGATGGTCGCCGCGATCGCGCCGGGACCGGCGAGCAGGGGCGTGCCCAGCGGCACCAGCGCCACGTTGACGTCCTCGACCGCTTCCGGCTGGGTGCCCCGGCCGGTGAGCAGGTCCAGCGCGATGAGCAGCAGGAGCAGCCCGCCCGCGCCCTGCAACGCCGGGATCCCGATGCCGAGGTAGGTCAGGATCGCCTGCCCCGCGACGGCGAACAGCGAGATCACCAGCAGCGAGACCAGCACCGCCTGCCGCGCCGCCTGCGCCCGCGCCGCCGGTGATTTGCGGCCGACCAGGCTCAGGAACACCGGCACCGTGCCCGGCGGGTCCATGATCACGACGAGCGTGATCGTCGCTTCCAGGAAGACACCGGCGTCGAACAGCCCCGACACGCGCTCAGCCGACCGCGATCTGCGCGCCGGACGCCTTGTCCAGCAACGCTTCGAGCTGTTCGGGATCGGTGGTCTCGGCGCCGATCGGGATCATCTTGTTGGTCCCGTGGTAGTCACTGGAACCGGTCTGCACGAGCCCGAGCTGACGGGCGAGGTCACGCAGCAGTTCGCGATCGGCCTTCTCGTGGTTCGGGTGATCCACCTCGATGCCGGTCAGCCCGTGCTCGGCGAGCTTGACGATGGTCTCGATGGACACCACCCGGCCGCGGCTGCGCGCCAGCGGATGCGCGAACACGGTGACGCCGCCGGCCGCCGCGATCATCTCGATCGCGTCCTCGACCGGCGTGTCGTGCCGCGGCACGTAGTAGCCGCGCCCGGAGCCGAGGTACTCGGCGAACGCCTGGTCCACCGTGGTGACCAGGCCGGCCCGGATCAGTGCCTGCGCCAGGTGTGGGCGCCCGGCCGGGGAATCCGGGGGCAGCAGGCTGAGCAGCTCGTCCGCGTCGATCGGCAGGCCGTCCGCGGCCATCCCTCGGGCCATCGCGTAGAGCCGCTCACGACGTTCGACGCGCAGCCGGCGCTGCTCGGTGACGATCGCGGTCGCGGCCGGGTCGAACAGGTATCCCAGCAGGTGGACGCTGATCCCGCGGCCGGGGTCGTGCTCGCTCACGCAGGACAGCTCGGCGCCCGGCACGAGGGTGAGCCCGGCGGGCAACGCCGCGGTGGCCTCTTCCCAGCCGGCGGTGGTGTCGTGATCGGTCAGTGCGACGACGTCCAGCCCGGCCGCGGCCGCCACGGCGACCAGTTCGGCCGGACTGTCGGTGCCGTCGGACACCGTCGAATGGGTGTGCAGATCTATGCGCATCGAACCCATTCTGACGTATGCGACGGAAAGCCCAGGCAGGACGGCCTGTCTGGGCTTGCGTGACGACTGAAAACGCTTCCTTAACCGACCATCTTCTTGCCGCGCGCCAAGCGCTGGGCCTTGATCATCGAGAAGCGCTCGCTCTGCTTCTGCTTGTCGCCGAAGACGAGCTCGGAGATGGTGTCGTAGAACTCCTCCGGCTTCGGGAGGAAGTCGATCCGGTTCAGCGCCTGGATCTGGCCAGCCGACTCCACGACCACCGTGCCGTAGCCGAACAACCGGCCCCAGGCGGTGCGCTCGTAGGTCAGGTCGGTGACCTTGCTGATCGGCATCATCGCGACCTTGGTGGTGAAGACCCCGCTGGTCAGCACGAACCGTTTGTCCGTGACCACGAGGCGCTCGACCCACCACTCCATCACCTTGAAGGCGAAGATGAGGACCACGACCAGCGCCGCGTACCAGAGGATGTTCTGCACGACGTACAGCGACGGCGGCAGCAGGTAGGAGACCATCACGCAGATCGCGAGCAGCGCGACGGCCTCGAACACATCCCACGCCAGTACGGCCCAGTGCCTGCGGACCCGGACCACCCGCCGCTCGGTGTCGAGCAGGTACTCGTCTGGGTCGCGGGGGGCGAACATGCCCTCAGCCTAGGAGTTGAACACGTTGCTGACGAAGGTGATCACCGCTTCGGCCGAACTGCGCAGCCAGTCGATGATGTTGCCGACCAGGCTCGCCGCGTTACCCGGCTGGGCAATCACGAAGAACAGGACCAACGCGATACCCACCAGCCCGGCTATCTTCTTCGCGTTCACTACGATCAATCCCGTCTCTTGCTCCGGCATCGGTCAAGCTCACCAGTAACGTTGTACCGCACTGCGCACCGTTACGGGAGAAAAGTCCCGCGCTTGGGTCAGTGTCCAGTCGTGATCGTACCGCACGGCTACTCTCCGTGTACACCTCGCCGGGATACCCTGGGCAAATGGCTTTCGTGCGCTGCGTCGGTGGTGTATTGCACGACCCGGCGGGCAGGCTGCTCGTGATCCGACGGGGCCACGATCCGGGCGCCGGCCTATGGTCGCTGCCGGGCGGGCGGGTCGAGCGCGGAGAGAGCGACACCGAGGCCGTGGTTCGCGAAATGCGCGAGGAAACCGGCCTTGACGTGCGGCCGGGCGAGCTGGCCGGGATGGTCGTGCGCGGGCGGTACGAGATCTTCGACTACGTGTGCGAGGTCGTCGGGGGCGAGTTGCGCGCCGGTGACGACGCGGCGGACGCGCGCTGGGTGAATTCGGCGGATTTCGCGAGTTTGGCGCTCACCGACGGGTTGGTGGACACGCTCCGCGACTGGAACCGGTTGCCGCGTTGCTGACCGTCGCGCGGGTCCACCTGGAAACCGGCGGCGAATCCGGGGGTAGAACCGGTTGCCGGGTTGCCCGTAGGGTCCCGGGGTGCTGATGCGAATCCTGCTCGCGACCGCGCTCGCCGCCGGGCCCGCCCCCGCGGACGGCGCGGCCAGGGCCTACATCGACGCGCTGCTCAGCCACGACGCCTCCGCCGTGCCGCTGGCCGCGGACGCGCACCGGGTCGAGAACGGCCTGCCAACGGGCAGCTCCGGCGCCGACATCCGCTGGCAGCTGGACAACGGCCCGCAGTACCGGGTCATCAACGCGATCCGCGACGTGCGGGTGACGACAGACGGGGACCAGGCCGACGCGCACTACCTGCTCGACGCCGGCGTGCTCGGGATCGACCTGGCGACCACCGAGGTCACCGAGCACTTCGACGTGCACGGCGGCGAGATCCACTACATCGAGGCCACCATCACGCCTGTCTTTTAGCCCTGGATCCGGGATTCTCGGGTGCCCCAGTCCCGCTCACGCAGCGCGAACTTCTGGATCTTCCCGGTCGAAGTCTTCGGCAGCTCGGACACGAATTCGATCACGTCGGGCACCTTGTACCGGGCGATCTGGCCACGCACGTGCTCGAGCAGCTCGGGCGCCTCCAGGGACTTCCCCGGCCGCAGCACGACGTAGGCCTTCGGCCGTTCGCCCCATTTCTCGTCCGGCACGCCGACGACCGCGACCTCCAGCACGGCGGGATGCGAGTCGACGGCGGCCTCCACCTCGATGGTCGAGATGTTCTCGCCACCCGAGACGATGATGTCCTTCGCCCTGTCCCGCAACTGGATGTAACCGTCGGGATGCCACACGCCGAGGTCGCCGGAGTGGAACCAGCCGCCGCGGAAAGCGTTTTCCGTGGCCTCCACGTCGTCGAAGTACCCGGACATCACGTTGTTGCCGCGCATCACGACCTCGCCCATGGTGGCGCCGTCGCGCGGGACATCGCGCATGTCGTCGTCCACCACGCGCACACCGTCGGTGACGATCATGCCGACGCCCTGGCGCGACATGACCTTGCTGCGCTCACCGATGTCCAGTTTCAGCCACGAATCCTGCTGCTCGCACACCGTGTACGGGCCGTAGGTCTCGGTCAGCCCGTACACGTGTGTGAGCCGGGCGCCCAGTTCGGTCATCCGGCGGATCACGGTCGGCGACGGCGGCGCACCCGCGGTGGTCACGATGACCTCGTGCGCGAGCGGATGCGCGCCTTCGTGTCCGGCAATGGTCACCAGCACCGTCGGCGCCCCGTTGAGATGCGTGATGCCCTCGGTGTCCAGCAGCCGCCAGATCTCCTTGGCGTCCACCGCGCGCAGGCACACGTGCGTACCGCCGATCGCCGTCACGGCCCACGTGGTGCACCAGCCGTTGCAGTGGAACATCGGCAATGTCCACAGATAGCGGGATTCCGGCGTGTGTCGCGAGTGGACGATCTCGGCGAGCGAGTTCAGGTACGCGCCGCGATGGTGGTACATAACGCCTTTCGGGCGGCCGGTGGTGCCCGAGGTGTAGTTGATCGAGATGGTGCCGCGCTCGTCGGCGACCGTCCACGGCAACGGTTCGTCGCTGCCGCGGGCCAGCAGGTCCGAATAGGACATGCCACCGACAGCGGGATCCGGCTGGGCGCCCGAGGCCGGGTCGGTCACCGTGACGATCGCGTCGAGATCCAGCCCCGGCGGCACCGAACCGTGCAACCCGGCATCGACGACGAGCACCTTCGCGCCGGAATGTTCGAGGATGTAACGGATCTCGGCCGGCGCCAGCCTGGTGTTGATCGCGACGAGCACCGCGCCGGCGAGCGGGACGGCGAAGTGCGCGACGAGCATCTCGGGGATGTTCGGCAGCAGGTACGCCACCCTGTCCCCCGGCTCGACCCCGCACGCGCGCAGGGCATGCGCCACTCGCGTGGCCTCGGCGGCGAACTCGCGGTACGTCGTGCGGCGGTCCCCGTAGACGATCGCGTCCTTGTCGCCGAAGACCTCGGCTGATCGTTCGAGGAACACGAGCGGGGTAAGCGAGGTGTACCAGGTGTCATCGGTGACGGCCATGCGGACATCCTCACCGCAAGACGCGCGCCCGCACAAGCTCAGGAGACCAGCCAGGTCATCCGCTGCCCGAAGCGTGACGTCTGCGCCAGCGCCAGCGCCTCCGCCTTCCCATCGCGCCAGGTGACCAGGCCGAGCGTGCAGTGACCCGTGTCCACGAAGGCCAGCTCGTCGCGCCCCGGCAACACGTGCGCCAAGCCCGCTTCGTACGGCTCGTCGGACACCCACCACACCGGCCGGTCCGCCCCGAGCTTCGCCAGCGCGCCGACGAATCCGGCGCGGCGCTCGGCTTCGAGGTGCCACAGCAGCCTGCTCGTGATCACGATCAACGGGAGCTCGCCCGCCCGCGCCGCGACGGCGTCCAAGTCGTCCACCGCGTCCCCGGTGACCAGGTCCGGGGCGTCCTTGCGCTGCGCGGCCGCGGCGGTGCGCAACAGCCTGATCCGGTCCAGTTGGTCGGCCCAGACGCAGGCCTCCATCCAGGCCAGCTCGTCCTCGTCGGACACGTCGACCACTTCGCGGTCCAACCCGATTTTCGCGCCGACCGCGATCTTCTTCGGCAGCTTCGGCGGCACCGCGCCCGCGTCGAGACGCAGCGCGCAGTGCAGACCGACCGCCGCCTTGGCCGGCCCGGCGGCGATCTGCTCGCCGCCGTCGCACTGGTAGCGGTAGCCGAATTTGTCCAGGCCCAGCAGGAGCCCCGCGCTGCAGCCGATTTCCAGCAGCGCGACCTTGCCCCCGGCCTGTTTCGCGGCCAGCGCCACCGCCGGATACAGCCCCGCGGCCCGGCTGACCTCGTTGGTCTCGGTATGCCGCACCGCGATGATCGCGCGCGCCTTGTCCGCGCGCTCCAGCAGGAACTCGCGGAACACCGGCCAGGTCTGGGTGTCCACCCCGTCGAACCCGCCGAGCGACGGGTAGTACCGCGAAAGCGGGTGGATCGGGTCGGCCTGGATCAGGCGATGCGCGGCGGCCAGCAGGAGCGTCGCGCCCGCTGTCTCGTCCGGGGCCTCCGTCAGGAGGCCCGCGACCTCGTCGTCCTCCGCCGCGTTCGTCGCAAGGTGTTCGTAGAGCGGGGAAACCTCGGCGGCTTCCGCTGCCGCGAACGTACGCAGCCGCCGCTTCACCTCGTCCAGACCGACCGTCACGGAAACACTCCCTATTCGTGGGGGACCGGGCGGGCCGGCTGCTCGCCGCCACGGGCCTCGCCGTAGGAACGCTTGGGCACCATCACCTTACGGCGGAAGGTGCACACGATCGTGCCGTCCTGCTTGTATCCCCGGGTCTCCACGTAGACCACGCCGCGGTCGTCCTTGGACTTGGACGGGGTCTTGTCCAGCACCTCGGTCTCACCGTAGATCGTGTCGCCGTGGAAGGTCGGCTTCACGTGCTTGAGCGATTCGACCTCGAGGTTGGCGATGGCCTTGCCGGACACGTCGGGCACGGACATCCCCAGCAGCAGCGAGTAGATGTAGTTGCCGACCACCACGTTCTTGCCGAAGTCGGTGGTCTCCCCCGCGTAGTGCGCGTCCAGGTGCAGCGGGTGGTGGTTCATGGTGAGCAGGCAGAACAAGTGGTCGTCGTATTCGGTCACCGTCTTGCCCGGCCAGTGCTTGTACACCGCACCCACCTCGAACTCCTCGAAGTACCGCCCGAACTGCACTGGTCTCTACCTCCCGCGAGTAACGCCACATCGACCGCAAACGACGTGACTGATGTTGAGGAGTACCCTCGACTAGCGGAGGCGTCGCGTCAACGCGACCACCGGCACATCTGTCCCCGGCCCGAGGAGGTGAGGAACGCAAGATGAGTAGTGGCGATAGTCCGCTCCCTAGTAGCCCCAGCGTTCCCCTGCCGGTCCGGGATTTCCGCATTCGGTAACACCTTCACGGGAAACGCTGGTCACGACCGGGCGGAAAAGCCGTCCGGTCGTCGTAGGAAGTTCTGCGTCAGCCAGGAGATTCCCATGCCTGCGATTCCCTCTCTCGGTGGCCTGCGTGGCCGGGGTAACAGCCGGGCGCGTGTCCAGCCGCCCATCCCCGTGCCGTTGTCGGCCTATGTCGTCGATTGCGCCGTGTACGTCGACGGCAAGCGGCTGCCAGGGCGATGGACGCACGCCGAGGCCATCAAGGAGGTCCGGCACCGCCGCGAGGGATTCGTCTGGATCGGGCTGCACGAGCCCGACGAAGAGCAGATCCAGGGCATCTCGGACATGTACGGGCTGCACGAGCTGGCGGTGGAAGACGCCGTCCAGGCGCACCAGCGGCCCAAGCTCGAGCGCTACGACGACACGCTGTTCATGGTCCTCAAGACGCTGCGCTACGTGGAACACGAGTCGCCCGACACGGCCAACGAGATCGTCGAGACCGGCGAGCTGATGGCCTTCCTCGGGCTGGACTTCATCATCACGGTCCGGCACGGGGCGCACTCCGGGCTGGCCAGGCTCCGCGGGGATCTCGACGGCGACCCGGAACGGCTCAAGCCGGGCCCGGCCGCCGTGCTGCACGCGATCACCGACCACATCGTGGACCACTACCTCGAGGTGACCAGCGCGGTCGAGGACGACATCGAGGACATGGAGACCCGCGTCTTCGCCCCGCGCACGATGGTCAGCGCCGAGCAGATCTACCTGATGAAGCGCGAGGTGCTGGAGCTGCGCCGGGCGGTGATGCCGCTGGCCGCGCCGGTGCGCAGGCTGTCCGAGGGCTTCACGCGGCTGGTGCCGGACGAGGTGCGCTCCTACTTCCGCGACGTGGACGACCACCTGATCACCGTGTCCGAGCGGGTGGCCGGGTTCGACGAACTGCTGACCACGCTGGTCGACGCGACGGTCGCGAAGATCTCGCTGCAGCAGAACACCGACATGCGCAAGATCACCGCCTGGGCGGCGATGATCACGGTGCCGACGATGATCGCCGGTATCGAGGGCATGAACTTCGAGTACATGCCCGAGCTGCACTGGCAGTTCGGCTATCCGCTGGCACTCATCGTGATCCTGGGTGCGTGCCTGCTCCTCTACCGAATATTCAGGAAGAACAAGTGGCTCTGAGTCCCTGCTTCCTGTTCTCGCGAAAGGAGTTCCGCCATGTCCCGGCTGCTGACCAACCTGAAGTTCTGGGCACTGACCCTGTGCCTGGCGTGGATCGCCACGGTCGCGCTCTTCATCGCCGACCACCCCGATCTCGCGCGCGCGACACATTAGGCGCCTAACCTCTTCAGACATGCGCGCACTCGTTGTCGCGGATGAGGTCGACGAGCGGTTGTGGTCCTGCGGGGCCGGCGACCTCGCGGTCGATCTCGTCCTCGGCGCGGGCGATCTGCCGTTCGACTACCTGGAGTTCCTGGCCGACGCGGTCAACCGGCCCGCCGTGTTCGTGCCGGGCAACCACGACCCGGACCTCGGCGGCCGGTCGCACGGCGGGCTCTTCTTCCGGGCCGGCTTCCCGCAGCGCTGGCCGGGTCCGGCCGGCTGGGTCAACGCCGACGGCCGGGTCGTCGACGTCGCCGGAGTTCGCGTGGCCGGGCTTGGCGGATCGGTGCGCTACAACACCGGCCCGAACCAGTGGACGCAGGCGCAACAAGCCCGCCGGGCCAGGCGACTCGTGCGGGCGGCGAACCACGAACGCCGCAAGGACGGCCGCGGGGTGGACATCCTGCTGACCCACGCGCCGCCACGCGGGCTCGGTGATCGCGAGGACCCGCCGCACCACGGGTTCGAGTGTCTACAGTGGACAGTTGCTCGGCTGCGGCCGAAGTGGTTGCTGCACGGGCACATCCATCCCTACGGCGAGCCCATGCCCGAGCGCCGGCTCGGCGAGACCCGCGTCCGCAACGTCGTCGGGCGCCACCTGCTGGACCTGAACGAGGTAGCGGTATGAGTGACACCGGCTTCCCGCGCGCCGACGCCGAGCACGACTTCCTGCGCGCACGCCGCCGTCAGGTGCTGTCCCGGCTGGCGAACTGGCTGCGCCGCGAACCCGACGACGTCAACATCATGCTGCCCTTCGACGAGGTGGTCGACGCGCTCGGCTACGTCGGCGAGCGGCGGATCGGGCTGCGGGTGATCCAGCTGGACAGCATCGTCGGCAGCGTGGACCGGGGCCGGGACTTCGACCGCCGGTTCCGGCCGACGTCCGGGCGGGTGCGGGAACGCTGGGAACGGCTCGCACTGGCCGCCCGCCGCGGGGAGAACATCCCGCCGATCGAGGTGTACCGGGTGGGCGATCTGCATTTCATCATCGACGGGCACCACCGGGTCTCCGTGGCGCACGCGCTCGGACTGTCCACGATAGACGCCTACGTGACCGAGGTGCGGACGAAGCTCAAGCCGGCCGGGATCCGGTACCGGGGCGATCTGATCGTGAAGGACTACCGGCGGCTGTTCCTGGAACGGGTGCCGCTGACGGGCAGCGCGCGGGCCGACGTGGTGTTGTCCGATCCCTGGCATTACGCGATGCTCGGCGAGCACGTGGAGGCCTGGGGTTTCCGGCTGATGCAGGACGAGGGCACCTTCCTCGACCGCGCCACGGTGGCGAACCGTTGGTACGAAAAGGAATACCAGCCGGTGGTGGAGATGCTGCGGCAGGCGGACCTGATCGGCGACCGCACCGAGGCCGAAGCCTACATGTGGGTCGCCGCCGAGCGGTACCGCCTGATCCGCACGCACCGGTGGGACGACGAGGTCATCGAGACCCTGCGGTCGTCCCACCGGCGTTGAGCCATCACATGTGGACGGCGGCCGGCTCACCACTGGGTGCGGCGGGCGCACCCGGCTTGAGCAACAGGCCGCAGATGACGGCACCGGCGATGAAGATGCCCGCGCCCCAGGCGAACGCCGTGGTGTAGCTGTGCACGGCGGCCTCCGCCACGACCTGTCCGGTCAGCTGCTTGCCCGCGGTGAACGAGCTGAGCGCGTTGGCCGCGACCGAGGACAGCAGCGCGGTCCCGATCGAACCGCCGACCTGCTGGGAGGTGTTCACGGTGGCCGAAGCGACACCTGCGTCGTGCCGGTCGACGCCAGCGGTGGCGACGTTCATCGACGGGGCCATCGCCAGTCCGAGGCCCAGCCCGATGGCGATCAGCGGGAACAGCACACCGTTGAGGTAGGTGCTGTTCGTGTCGATCAGGCTCAGCCAGAACATCCCCGCGGCCGCGACGGTCATCCCGATCGCCACCAGCGGCTTGGCCCCGAACCTCGGCAGCAGCGTCGCGGTCGAGGTGGTCGCCGTCAGCATCAGCGCGGCCACCATCGGCAGGTAGGCGACGCCGGAGATGACCGGCGAGAAGCCGAGGTTCTGCTGCAGGTAGTAGGTCAGGAACAGGAAGATCCCGAACATCCCGATGCTGACGATGAACACGGCGATGTAGGCACCGCCGCGGTCACGGTCGAGCACCACGCGCAGCGGCAGCAGCGGGTTCGCCGACCGCGACTGGATGGCGACGAACACACCGAGCAGCACCACACCGGCGGCAAGGAAGCCCCAGACCAGCGGGTTGGACCAGTCGTGGGTCTCGGCGTTGGAGAAGCCGTAGACCAGCGTGAACAGCCCCGCCGAAGCGGTGATCGTGCCGGGGATGTCAAGCTTGGGCCGGTGCTCCGAGCGACGGTGGCGCAGCAGCACCACCCCGCCGATGAAGGCGATGACGGCGAAGATGATGTTCACGAACATGCACCAGCGCCAGTCGAGGTACTCGGTCAGCACGCCACCGAGCAACAGGCCGAGCGCGGCTCCCCCACCGGCGATCGCCCCGAAGATGCCGAACGCACGGCCACGCTCCTTGACGTCGGTGAACGTCGTGGTCAGCAGCGACAGCGCGGCGGGCGCGAGCAGCGCACCGAACACACCCTGCGCGGCACGCGCGATGAGCAGCATTTCGATCCCGTTCGCCGCGCCACCGACCGCGGAGGCGATGGCGAATCCGGCGAGCCCGATCAGGAAGGCGTATTTGCGGCCGAACAGGTCGGCGACGCGGCCGCCGAGCAGCAGGAGGCTGCCGAAGGCGAGCGCGTAGGCGGTGACGACCCATTGGCGGGCGTCACTGGAGAAGCCGAGGTCGTGCTGCGCGGTGGGCAGCGCGATGTTCACGATCGTCGCGTCGAGCACGACCATCAGCTGTGCGAGGGCGATCATCACCAGGATCAGCCAGCGCCTGGCGTGATGCGGGTCTTCTTGCTGCCGCGAGCCGAGTGACTCGACGACCGCAGTGGATGAATCAGTCATTCGCGGTTTCCCCTGACGTACTATGTGGAGTAGAGGCCTCCCCTTGGAATCCACCGTACAGGAAGTGGAGGGGATACCTCGACTTCGTCGGAGATGGGAAAGCATGATCCGAGACACACCGCGGACCGCAACGACGCGGCCGCTTCGGCGCGACGCCGAACTGAACCGCCAGCGCATGATCGCCGCTGCTCGCGAGGTTTTCCGGGAGCGCGGATTCGAAACGACGCTGGACGACGTCGCCGCCAGAGCCGGCCTCGGGGTGGGCACGGTCTATCGCCGCTTCCCGAACAAAGAGCACCTGGTCGACGCGATGTTCGCGGAACGGCTCGACGGCATCGGTGAGCTTGCGCACGCGGCGCTCGAGCGCGACGACGCCTGGCAGGGTTTCGTCGACTTCCTGTGGCAGGCGGCGGAACTGATCGCCGAAGACCGCGGCCTGCACGACGTGATGGTCAGCAAGGCCTTCGGGCACCAGCGGGTGGCCGAGGCACGGGACAGACTGATCCCGGTCGTGCAGGAACTGGTCCAACGGGCCCAGCGCTCCGGCTGCCTGCGGGCCGACTTCGAGCCCCAGGACATGGTGGTGCTGTTCAAGATGATCGGCGCCGCGGCCCAGTACACCCATCCCGTCTCGCCCGATCTGTGGAAGCGCTACTTCGCGCTGGTCCTCGACAGCCTGCGCGGGCGGCCCGGGCCGCCGTCGCCGCTGCCGCTGAAGGCGCCCGAGATCGAACTGCTCGACGACGCGATGAACCACTGGTGCAAGTGAGTTCGCTCACCGCGGGGCGCTGACAACAGCCCGAGCCCGGCGAGCGCGAGCACGCCACAACCGCCGAACACGATCAGCGTGCCCGGCGACAGGGCGTCGGCCTCGCCGAGCACGGTCAGGCCCAGCGCCGCGGCCGAGATCGGGTTCGCCACCGTCTGACAGCCCACGACGACATCCGGCGGCCCACTCGCGTGCGCGAGCTGAACCAGCCACGCCGCGGCCGCGAACGCCATCACCGCACCGAGCAGCGAGGACCACGGCAACTCCGCCGCTCCGAGCGTCCGCACCGAATACGCGACATCCCGCACCAGCACGGAAACCAGGCCGTAGCTCGCTCCCGCCGCCAGTGACAGCGCGACGCACCGGGCCACCCCGCGGCGCAGGAACGCGGCAATGCCGAGTACCGCGACCACGGCGATGATCAACTGCGCCGAGTCGGAAACCGCACGTGGCGAAATGTCGGCGTCCTTCGCCGCCCCGGCCGACAACGCGACGAACGCGCCGACCGACAACGACACCCCGGCGATCCCGATCCCCCGCGTCCGGCTGACATTTCCGCCCAACAGGGCCACCACCGGCAACGCGAGCACGGCCAGCGGCGCGACGACGACCACCGGGGCGAACGCCAGCGCCACCACCTGCAGCACCGAACATGCCGTCAACGCCACGAATCCGAGCTGCCACTGCCTGTTCCGGGCCAACGACCCCAACCGCAGCCCGCGCGACTGCGCGCGTACTCCGGCGTGCTGCAGCCTGGCGCCCACCGCCGCGAAAACCGCGGCCAAGGCGGCGCAAAGCACCGCGACCACGATCATCGGACGAGGCCTGCCGCTCGGGGCTTCACGACGCCGAGCCTGCCTGCGCCAGCCTGAGAAATCGTTCAGGCGCCGTCAACTTCCTTGCAGCGCTCCGAATTCCGTGGACACGAGCTCGGCGGACCGGTCCGGCGGCTCTCGTGGTGGAAAGTGCCGACCCCGTCGAGCACCACCCGGCGGTAGCCGTCCGGGAACAGTCCGGACCTGCCCGCGCTGGTCTCGGGAAGGTTGTCGGCGTCCTCGGCGCCGTGGATCACCAGCGTCGGCCGCCGCACCGGCGCCGGTTCGTGATCGGAACCCAGTCTTCGTTGTCCCACGCCGCCAGTCGTGCCCGACCAGCCGCACATCCGTGAGTGCCATCGCCTCGAGAAAGTCCGCGAGGTCACCGCGCGGCTTGTCCGCGCGGCGGAACCGCGTTCCATGGCAGCCCGCAAACGGCGCCCGCGCTCACTCCTCGTAGGTCAGATTCGCCCCGTTCGACGGGTCGAACAGCTGCAGTTTCGCGGTGTCGAACCAGACCTCCGCCTCGGTGCCCTGGACGATCGGCGACGCCGCGGACAGCCGGGTGACGATCTGCAGGCCGCCACCTGGCATGTCGTCGGCGCCGGTGTCAGCCGCCAGCTCGGCCAGCTCCGAGGTACTCGCCTGCTCGCCCTCGACGGTGAAGTACGCGTACTTCTCCGAGCCCATCGACTCCAGCACGTCCACATGCGCCCGGAACGTGACCCCGCCGGCACGCGCGGCCTCGTCGAGCAGCGACGCGTCCTCGAAGTGCTCGGGCCGCACCCCGGCGATGACGTCACGCGGAGCGTTCGCCGCCTCGGCGAGGCGCCGCACCTTGTCCGGCAGCGCGAACGTGCCCAGCGGGCTCTTGAGCTGCCCCTCCTCCAGCGTTCCCGGGACGAAGTTCATCGACGGGGAGCCGATGAAACCCGCCACGAACAGGTTCGCGGGGTGCTCGTAGAGGAACTGCGGGGTACCGATCTGCTGCACGTAACCCGCGCGCAGCACCACCACCCTGTCCCCGAGTGTCATCGCCTCTGTCTGGTCGTGCGTGACGTACAGCGTGGTGGTGCCCAGCTGTTTCTGCAGCTTCGACACCGACGTACGCATCTGCCCGCGCAGTTTGGCGTCCAGATTGGACAGTGGCTCGTCCATCAGGAACGCCTTGGGGCTGCGCACGATCGCCCGGCCCATCGCCACCCGCTGCCGCTGCCCGCCGGAGAGGTTCGCCGGCTTGCGGTCCAGGTGCTGGGTCAGATCCAGGATCTGCGCGGCCTCCTCCACCTTTTGCCGCACCGTCGCGTCGTCCACTTTGGCCAGTCGCAGCGGGAAGGCCATGTTCTCGCGCACACTCATGTGCGGATACAGCGCGTAGGACTGGAACACCATCGCGATGTCGCGGTCCTTCGGCGCCTTTTCGTTCACCCGCTTGCCGTCGATGCGCAGCTCGCCGGAGCTGATGTCCTCCAGCCCGGCCACCATGTTCAGCGTGGTGGACTTCCCGCAGCCGGATGGGCCGACGAGGATGATGAACTCCCCGTCCGCGACCTGCAGGTCCACTTCGGACACCGCGAGCGCGCCGTCGGGGTAACGCTTGCTCACTTTGTCGAGAACGATTTCAGCCATGCCACTACCCCTTCACGGCACCGGAGGTCAGCCCAGCGACGATACGGCGCTGGAAGAACAACACGAACAGGATGATCGGGATGGTGATCACCACGGCCGCCGCGGAGATCGTCCCGGTCGGGTCCTCGAACTGGGAGGCCCCGGTGAAGAACGACAGCGCCGCGGGCACCGTGCGCGACGCGTTGGTCGACGTCAGCGAGATCGCGAACAGGAAGTCGTTCCAGCAGAAGATGAACACCAGGATCGCGGTGGTGAACACACCCGGCGCGGCCAGCGGGGCGATCACCCTGCGGAACGCCTGCCCCGGGGTGGCCCCGTCCATCTTCGCCGCTTTTTCCAGCTCCCACGGGATTTCCCGGAAGAACGCCGACAACGTGTAGATCGCCAGCGGCAGCGCGAACGTGATGTACGGCAGGATCAGGCCGAGCCACGTGTCGAACAGCCCGAGCGAACGCTCGATGTTGAACAGCGGGCTGACCAGCGAAACCTGGGGGAACATCGCGATCAGCAGGGAGACCCCGACCAGCACGCCCTTGCCGGGGAAGTCCAGCCGCGCGATCGCATACGCCGCCATCGTGCCGAGTACGACCGCGATCACGGTGGCGATCACCGCGATGCCGATCGAGTTGACCAGCGCCCGGATGAAGTCGTCGGTCTGGAAGATGTCCACGTAGTTCTGGAACGTCCAGGACTTCGGGATGAAGCTGCCGTCGTCGAGGGTTTCCTTGGTCTTGAACGACAACGACAGGATCCACAGCACCGGGAACAGCGCATAGACCACGACCACGATGTTCACCAGCGTCCAGCGCGTTCTGCGCCCGGCGGTGATCGCGCCCTGCATCGCCATCAGCGCTTCCCTCCCGAGTCACTGCCCGGCGCCGCGGTGCCGAACACCTTGATGAAGATGAACGCGATGATCGCGACCGTGATGAAGATCAGCACCGACATCGTCGAGCCGATCCCGAGGTTGAGCCCCTTCAACAGGTTGTTGTAGGTCTGCATGGACACCGAGGACGTGTCGTTCGCGCCGCTGGTGAGCACGTAGATGTTGTCGAAGATGCGGAACGCGTCCAGTGTGCGGAACAGCAGCGCCACCAGTATCGCCGGTTTCATCACCGGCACCATCACCTTGACGAAGCGCTGCCAGGCGTTCGCCCCGTCCATCGCCGCCGCCTTGAGCAGATCGTCCGGCACCAGCGCCAGTCCGGCCATCAGCAGCAGCGCCATGAACGGCGTCGTCTTCCACACCTCGGCCAGGATGATGATCGCCAGCGAGGGGATGTACTGGGTCAGCGGCGCGGCGTCCGGGCCGAGCAGGTTGGCGAGGTACCCGGTGCCGGGAGTCCAGGCGTAGTACCAGGAGAAGGCCGCCACCACCGTCACGATCCCGTACGGGATAAGGGAAACCGTGCGCACCAGACCGCGCCCGATGATGGTGCGGTGCATGATCAGCGCCAGCAGCATACCCAGCACCAGCTCGATCACCACGGACACGACGGTGATCAGCATCGTGGTGCCGAACGCCGTCCACCAGTAGGAGTTCGTCAGCACCGTCGCGTAGTTCGCCAGCCCGATGAACTGCCGCTGCGACGGGAACCTCAGGTCGTAGCGCTGCAGCGACAGCCAGATCGAGTAGACGATCGGATACCCGGTGACCGCGATCATCACGATCGCCGCCGGGGCGCACAACAGCAGCCCGAGCCGCCGCTCCGCGCGCTTGCCCTCGCTCAGCGGGGGCTTGCCCTTCTTCGCCGGTTCCGCCGTGGCGGCCGGGGTTTCGGTCGCGGCGTGGCTCACGGGATCACTCCTTTCGACTGGAGCGCATCGGACAGCCTGCTGCGCAACTCGTCTGCGGTGGACTGCGGATCGATCTTCGACGGTGGCGAGAGCACCTTCGAGATCACCGTGGACAGGCTCTGGTACGCCGGGGTGAGCGGCCGCACCGCGGCGTTCTTCAACGCGGCGAGAATGGTGTCGCGCATCGGATACGCGGTTTCCATGCTCGGATTGGCCGACGCGTCAACGGGTTTGCTCGCATCGAGCGGGGTGGTGTCACTGTAGATCGACTCGATACTCGGCGGCACCCCGTCCTTGAGCGCGGAGAACTTCTGGCTGTCCTTGTCACGCAAGCACAACGCGGCCTCGAACGCCTCCGGCTTGTGCTGCGAATAGGAACTGACGGCGAGGTCGTAACCGCCGATCGTGGTCTTGGCCGGCGTGCCCGGGTTGACCGCGGGATACGTCGCCCACTTGAAATGCGAAAGGGCTTCCTTCGACTGTTCCTTCGCGAAGGAGGCGTAGACGAATGGCCAGTTCAGCTCGAACGCGCCGTTCCCGCGCTCGAAAGCCTGCCGGGTTTCGTCCTCCTTCGAGTTCGTCAGCGACGGGTCGGTGATGCCATTCGAAGTGACATCCTTGAGAATTTGTAACGCCTGCACCGCGCCGGCGTCCATCACCACGGATTTGCCGTCGTCGGAAAGAATGTGCCCGCCCGCGGATTCGACGAGGGTGTTGTAGACGACCACCAGCCCTTCGTACTGGGCACCGGTGAACAGGATGTTGTGCGGTTTGCCCTGCGCCTTGAGCTGCTCCGCCTGCGCGATCATGTCCGTCCAGGTGGCGGGCGGCCGCGGGGTGATCCGGTCGTCGTACCACAGCAGCTGGACGTTCGTGTTCTTCGTCGCGGCGTAGAGTTTTCCGTTCCAGGTGGCGGTTTCCAGCGGCCCGGGCAGCACACCCGTCGTCGCCGCCGTCTTGTTGGCGCCCGTCCATTCCTCGGCCCAGCCGGCTTCGGCGAACTCCGGCACCCAGGTCACGTCGAGGCCGAGCACGTCCATCCCGGAATCACCGGCGGCGAGCCGGCGCACCATCTGCTGGCGCTGGTCGTCCGCGCCGCGCTGGAGTTTGTTGTAGACGATGTGATAGCGCCCGGCCGCCTGGGCGTTGCAGTTGTCCACCACGCTCTGGAAAGTGTCTTCCGGCGCGTAATAGACGTTGATGGTTATCCCGCTTTGCGAGCTACACGCGGTGAGCATGCCGGCGGCGACCAAACCGGCCCCCAGTACCGCCGTACTCCTCCGCCTACGCCACCCCATCCAGTCCTCCTTGTCCGACGCGGACGCCGACGGAGAATCGCACCGCACGTCGACGTGCCTGTGGATCGGTGGGGACCAAACCTATGCCCGGCGATGATCAGCCGCAAGCTTGAACGATCACGATTCAGCCGGTTGACCCGGATGGCCGCATCGCGAGCCTGGCCAGCAGGTCGCGCCCCTGCTCGGCGTTGCGCGGCTGGCACAGCACGTCATAGCGGCCGGCGACGAGCTGGCTCGCGGAGGAGAAGTCCCTGCGGCCGCGGGTCATCGCGTACGCGCCGGCCGCGAGCACTACGCCGAACACCATGCCCGCGACCAAACCGACCAGCGCCGGCTGGTAGGTGACCCCGTTGCCGGTGTTGAAGAAGCTCAGCAGAATGCCGACCAGCAAGCCGAACCAGCCGCCCGAGATCGCGCCGCTGCCCAGCGCCTTGCCCCAGGACAGCCTGCCGATGACACGCTCCACGAGCATCAGGTCCACCCCGACGATCGTGACGTCTTCGACCGTGAAGTCCTGCTCCGCCAGATGTTCGACCGCACGCTGGGCCTCGACGTAGGTCGAATACGAGCCGATCGGCCACCCACTCGGCGGGGTGGGCGTCCGCGGCAGCCCCTGCTGGGATCGTCCTCGAGAGGAAAACGCGCCGGTCACGGTCATCACCTGTGCTGTTCGCTCGGTCGGGCTTGCTCACTGTCAAGCACTAGGAAACCACGCGAACCCGGCAGGAAGTCACCCCATCCGGCGACCAGGCGGGCGAAGATCAGCCCTTGGAGCGGTATTCGCGCAGCAGACCGCGGCTGATGATCGTCTTCTGGATCTCGCTGGTGCCCTCGCCGATCAGCAGGAACGGGGCCTCGCGCATGAGGCGTTCGATTTCGTATTCCTTGCTGTAGCCGTATCCGCCGTGGATGCGG
>NZ_DASZWC010000023.1:0-6160 GCF_035546795.1 Amycolatopsis sp. | reverse complement strand
TCCCTGCTGAAAGAGGTTTACAACCCGAAGGCCTTCATCCCTCACGCGGCGTCGCTGCGTCAGGCTTTCGCCCATTGCGCAATATTCCCCACTGCTGCCTCCCGTAGGAGTCTGGGCCGTGTCTCAGTCCCAGTGTGGCCGGTCGCCCTCTCAGGCCGGCTACCCGTCGTCGCCTTGGTAGGCCATCACCCCACCAACAAGCTGATAGGCCGCGGGCTCACCCTGTACCGCCAAAACTTTCCACCCCACACCATGCAGTGCGAAGTCATATCCGGTATTAGACCCCGTTTCCAAGGCTTATCCCAGAGTACAGGACAGATTACCCACGTGTTACTCACCCGTTCGCCACTCATCCACACCCGAAGATGCTTCAGCGTTCGACTTGCATGTGTTAAGCACGCCGCCAGCGTTCGTCCTGAGCCAGGATCAAACTCTCCAACAATGAACAAGTTCGACCGACTCGATCGCATTCTCAAAGAAACCCACAAAGGGTTCAAATAAGCTCTACTGGCTTAGTTCATCAAACACACTGTTGAGTTCTCAAACAACACGCTCTTTGCTGCTTCAACCGGGCCATACCCTACCCCGTCTCGAATCTGCCGATTCATTCGGGGGTGGTCCAGCTCGGCGGCCTGGTACCCCGTGCGTTTGGGCTTTTGCCCTCCGGCCCGGTCTCCCTGGCGACGAAAAGAAGATTACATGCCTGGAAAACCGGTCCGAACAGGGGGGTCCCTTAAGGGTAAAACCGCAGTACAGCGGGCTACCAGGGCAGCGTTCCGCGCGCGGTGTGGAAACGTCCGGTGCGCTCTTCGGAGGTGTCGAGTGCGAGCCGGACCGCGACTTCCGCGCCATCGACCGGCGACAGATGTCCGCGGTACGCGTTCAGGTCGGTCGCGCAGTGCCCCGGATTCACCGCATTCACGCGGATGCTGTCGAGCTGTGTAGCCGAGCAGCAGCGGAACGAAGGCGTTGATGACACGGATCGGCCCGAAGACGTTCGTGTCGCACACCTGGCGCACCACGTCCGCGGACAGCTCACTCGGCCGAACCCCTGCTCGACGAGTTTCGCGGGCGGGCTCCGGCGGAGATCGTCGAACCAGGGACCGGCGATCCCTGGCTGGGCGCGCGGGGAAACTGGGTTCGTGTTGGCGGACTTCTTACGGAGCAGGCGGACACGTCTGCAGCCGGCGGACGTCCGCTTGCCAGCCGGGCTCCTCCCGTCGCACGCCCGGTCTGCGACGGGTGGAGGTCGCGGGCCTGGCCGCCATCTCCACGGACTACTACACCCGGCTGGAACTGGCCCGCGGGCCGAAGCCGTCGCGGCAGGTGCTTTCCGGGCTGACGCGCGCACTCCGGTTGTCCGACCGCGAGCGCAATTACCTGTTCTCTCTCGCGGACGAGCCGCCCGCTCACACGCCTAGGCCGTCGCGTAGATCAAGATCGCCAGCCACCCGGTGGTCGGCGAGTTCGAGGTGAACTGCGAGGTGCTGGTGGTGTCCGAGCGTGACCAGCGCGTCGTCATCTACCCGGCCGATACCCGGCCGATCCCGGCACGCCGGGGCACGAGGCGTTGCAGCTGCTGAAGGTGATCGGCACGCGGGACCTCGGCGTGTGTCCCCGCGCCAGTTGCCGCGCGCCGACGGGCACGGCAGGCTCGGGCACCATGCCCACTCTGCTGATCGTGCATCACACGCCGTCGCCGAATGTGCAGGCTATGTTCGAGGCGGTGGTGTCCGGTGCGACCACCAACGAGATCGAGGGGGTCGACGTGGTGCGGCGGGCGGCGCTCGCCGCGACGGCGTCCGACGTGCTCGAAGCCGACGGCTACCTGCTCGGCACCACGGCGAACCTCGGATACATGTCGGGCGCGCTCAAGCATTTCTTCGACCAGGTCTACTACCCCTGCCTCGACTCCACCCGTGGCCGTCCGTTCGGTTACTACGTGCACGGCGGCAGTGACGTCGCCGGGACGGTGCGTGGGATCGAGTCGATCACCACCGGGCTCGGCTGGGAACAGGCCGCCGCGAAGGTGACCGTGACCGGCGAACCGAGCAAGGTCGACCTGGAAGCGTGCTGGGAGCTGGGCGCGAGCGTCGCGGCCGGGCTGACTGTATGACACTGTTATAAAACGCTGTTATGCTCGCGGCATGACTCTACTCAGTGGTCCTGCCCAGCTGTTCACCGTGATCGCCCTGGTGTCGCTGCCGACCGTGATGTACGGCGGCTACGCACTGCTCGGCCTGTTGCGCAAACGCAAGCTGACCGACCAGCAGCGATCGTTCTTCCGCGCCGGGCACGCGCATGCCGGTGTGCTGCTCGTGCTCGCCCTGATCTCCTTGCAGCTGCTGGCGCAGGGCGACCTCGGCGAAGCGGCGCGGTGGATCGCGTGCTTCCTGCTGCTGTTCGGCATCCTCGGCCAGGCCGGCGGGCTCTTCCTCAACCTGCTGCCCGGCCGCGGCGGGCTCGCGCACGGGGTCACCACCGGCGGCGCGGTGTTCCTCGCGGCGGCGATGCTGATGACGGCCTGGGGAATCGCAGTCGCCTAGCTCGATAAACTCGGACCGTACCTTTTTCCGAACGTGAGGATCGTCGTGCCCGAGTACCTGTCGACCGCGCCCTACCGGGGGACCAGGGATTTCCTGCCCGCGGAGATGTCCGTCCGGACGCAGGTGTTCGACCATCTCTACGACGCCCTCGAGCAGTTCGGCTACCAGCGCTACGACGGCCCGATCCTGGAGTCCGCCGAGATCTACGAGCGCAAGTCCGGTCAGGAGATCGCCGATCAGCAGCTGTACACGCTGACCGACCGGGGTGGCCGCAGGCTCGCGCTGCGCCCGGAGATGACCCCGTCGGTCGCCCGGATGATCGCCGGCAACGCGGGTTCGCTGAACTTCCCGGTGCGCTGGTACAGCCACCCGAACTGCCACCGCTACGAGCGTCCCCAGCGCGGCCGGGTGCGCGAGCACTGGCAGATCAACGCCGACATCTTCGGTTCCGACAGTGCGAACTGCGAAATCGAGATGTTCGAGCTGATCCACACGCTGCTGGGTTCGGTCGGTGCCACTGAGGACATGTTCCTGGTGCGCGCCAACGACCGGAACCTGCTCGGTTCGGCGCTGACCGATCTCGTCGGCGTGCCGGCCGAGCAGCTGAACCAGGTGTTCTCGCTCGTGGACCGCTGGGAGAAGTACGACAGGGACAAGCTGGGCGAGCAGGCGGCCGAGATCGGCTTGTCGGACAAGCAGTTCGAGAAGCTCGGCGATGTGCTCGGCGCCGGCACCGCGTTGCTGGACGAGCTGCCCGCGCCGGTGAAAGAGGCGTCGAACCTCGTCAAGGTGCTGGACTCCGACGCGGCGGGCCTGGTCCGGTTCGACCCGATGATCGTGCGCGGGCTGGCGTACTACACGTCCACCGTGTTCGAGGTCTTCGACACCTCGCCGGAGAACAACCGCGCGCTCTTCGGTGGTGGCCGGTACAGCGACCTGGCCGGGATGTTCACGTCGCAGCAGATCCCGGGCATCGGGTTCGGCATGGGCGACGTGACGCTGATGGACTTCCTCGGCACGCACGGCCTCACCCCGAAACCGCGCAGCGAGGTCGATGTCGTGGTGATCCCGGTCGTCGAGGAACTGGCTGGTGCGGCGCGGAAGGTGGCGACGGAGCTGCGCGGGGCGCGGCTGCGTGTGTCGACGCCGCTCGAATTGCGCAAGCTGGGCAAGGAACTCTCGCGTGCGGACCGGGCCGGGGCGCGTGCGGTGGTGATCGTCGGCCAGGAGGACTGGGACGCCGGAAACGTCACCGTCCGCTCCCTGGCCAGCCGGGAGCAGCAGACCGTGGCGCTCGACGGGGTCGCGGCCGCCGTCCAGGCATTGCTGGGCTGAAAAAGCGGCCCCGCACTCGCTCGAGTGCGGGGCCCTTTCTCACTTGTCCACGTTGCGTGCGAATCGTTCCGGGTAACGCGCGCCCGCCACCGCGTCCGACGGCGCGGCCGCCTCGATCGCGGCGACGTCCTTTTCGGACAGTGTGATTTCGGTGGCGGCGGCGTTCTCTTCCAGGTACTTCCGGCGTTTGGTGCCCGGGATCGGCACCACGTCCTCGCCCTGGTGCTGCACCCACGCCAGCGCCAATTGCCCTGCCGTGACCCCCTTTTCCGCGGCGAGCTTGCGCAGCGCCTCGACGATGGCCAGGTTACGGTCGAGGTTCTCGCCCTGGAACCGGGGCATACCGCGGCGCATGTCGTCCTCGGGCAGCTCCTCGGCCGAGGTGACCGTGCCGGTCAGGAAACCCCGGCCGAGCGGGGAGAACGGCACGATGCCGATGCCCAGTTCCCGGCAGGTCGGCACGATCTCGTCCTCGATCCCGCGCGTCCACAGGGACCATTCGCTCTGCAGCGCCGTCACCGGATGCACGGCGTGCGCGGCGCGGATCGTGGCCGCGGTCGCCTCGGAGATGCCCAGGTAACGCACCTTGCCCTCGGCGACCAGTTCGGCCAGCGCGCCCCAGGTCTCTTCGATCGGAGTGTTCCGGTCGACGCGGTGCTGGTAGTAGAGGTCGATGTGGTCGACGCCGAGGCGTCGCAAGGATTCCT
The DNA here is from genome assembly GCF_035546795.1 of Amycolatopsis sp. GTDB lineage: Bacteria > Actinomycetota > Actinomycetes > Mycobacteriales > Pseudonocardiaceae > Amycolatopsis_E. The sequence continues at coordinate 1,572 of NZ_DASZWC010000023.1, read as the reverse complement.
CGCAGGATTTCTTCACGTACGCGGCGTCGCCGCGCACACGCTGCTCGCCGCCCTCGAACCGAATGCCGAACTTCGTGGCCAGCACGACCTTGTCCCGCCTGTCCGCGATGGCGCGGCCGACGAGTTCCTCGTTCGCTCCCGCGCCGTAGACATTGGCGGTGTCGAGCAGATCCACGCCCAGTTCGAGGGCGCGGTGAATCGTGGCGATGGACTCCTCGTCGTTGTCGCGCACGCCGTAGGCCTGGCTCATGCCCATGCAGCCGAGGCCCTGCGCGCCGACTTCCAGTTGTCCGAGCTTGCGCTTGGCGATCAAGCCGAAATCCCCTCCACCTCGGCACCTGCCAGGTCACGGCAGATCCGGTCGTAGTTGTCGATCTTGTAGTCGAGTACGTCCAGACAGGACTGCAGTTCGGCGATCCGCTCCCGGACCGAGCTCCGCTGTTCCACGAGAATGCCCCGGCGACGTGCGGCCCCGGCGTCGCCGTGCCGGCGAAGCTGGGCGTACTCCCGCATCATCTTGATCGGCATCCCGGTGGTGCGGAGCTTGGTCAGGAACCCGAGCCACGCGAGGTCGTCGTCGGAATAGGCCCGGCGGCCTGCCGCGTCGCGCGAGGGTGGATCCACCAGTTTGATGCGCTCGTAGTACCGGAGGGTGTCGATCGACAAGCCGCTCCGGCGTGCGGCCTCCGCTATCGAATAGCTCATGGCCGTCCTCTCTCCCCTCGGTGGTCGCCGCTCACAGCTTTCGACACTACGACCTGGAGTGCACTCCAGGTCAACTCCTGATCGCAGCATTCATAACACTGTTGCGATACGCTGTGTTCATGGCCCGACCACGTACACATGACGAAAACCTCCGCCTGCGCCTGCTCGACCGGGCCGGCGAACTGCTGTCCACGGACGGCCCGAAGGCGCTCAGCCTGCGGAAACTCGCCAGTGACGCGGGCACGTCCACCACCGCGGTGTACTCCCTGTTCGGCGGCAAACCGGATCTGGTGAACGCGCTTTACGTGGAAGGTTTCCGGCGGTTCGGGCAGCGACTGGCCTCGGTCGTCCCCAGCGGCGACCCAGCCGAGGACTTCGTGCGGCTCGGACTGGCCTACCGGGAAAGCGCGCTCGCCGACCCGAACCTGTACTCGATCATGTTCACCAAGGCCGTCCCGGGATTCGAGCCGGCGCCGGAATCCACCGACCTGGCGCGCCGCACGCTCTCGCCACTGATCGAAGCGGTGCGCGAAGCGATCGCCGCGAAGGTGTTCGCCGATGTCGCCCCGGAGACGATCGCGGTGAGCGCGTGGGGCCTCGTGCATGGGCTGGTTTCCCTGGAGCTCAACGGAAACCTGCCGACCGGCTTCGACGTGGCCGCCTCCTACGAGACCGCGCTGCGGGCACACGCCGACGGCTGGCGCCGCCGCTGAATCAGTTGGCGCTGGACGCGCATCCGGGCAACGTGATCGTCGGCCCGGACGGTCCGGTGCTGTGCGACTTCGATTCCTCCTGCGTCGGACCACCCGAATGGGACCTGACCCCGCTGGCCGTCGGCCGCGAGCGGTTCGGGGATCCGGCGGGCCG
>NZ_DASZWC010000022.1:0-157861 GCF_035546795.1 Amycolatopsis sp. | reverse complement strand
CAGCGGGATGCCGAGGTCGCGCAGCTCGGCCTTGTCCCGCTCGAACATCCGCTTGAACGCCTCGTCGGTGGCCTTGGACCCGTCCGCCGACTCGTAGCCCGGGACGGCGCTGCGGATGCGCTCGGCGGTGAGGAACTGGCGGGTGGACAGCAGGCAGATCACGAGGTTGACGAGTCGTTCCGCACGCCTGGCCGCCATGTCCTCGAAACTAATCCCTGACCGGCGGCGGCGGGCAGTGGCGCGCGCAGGGCTCGGGCTCGGCATACCGACAATCGTCCCAGACGTGACGTAGTCACATAGACGCGATGAGCTTCTCGACGCGCTCGTCGACACTGCGGAACGGGTCCTTGCACAGCACGGTGCGCTGCGCCTGGTCGTTCAGCTTCAGGTGCACCCAGTCGACCGTGAAGTCGCGCCCCGCGGCCTGCGCCGCCGCGATGAAGTCACCGCGCAGCTTCGCCCTGGTGGTCTGTGGCGGGGTGTCCTTCGCCAGCTCGATCTCGCCGTCGTCGGTGATGCGGCGGACGAGGCCCTTGCGCTGCAGCAGGTCGAAGATGCCGCGACCCCGCCGGATGTCGTGATAGGCGAGGTCGAGCTGGGCCACCCGGGGGCTGGACAGATCCAGCCCGTGCTTGGCCCGGTACCGCTCCACCAGCCGGTGCTTGATCGCCCAGTCGATCTCGGTGTCGATCTTGCTGAAGTCCTGCTCCTCGACCGCGTCCAGCGCGCGGCCCCACAGTTCGATCACGCGCTGCGCGGTGGGGCCCGAGTCGTTCGCCTTCACGTGCTGCACGGCGCGGCCGTAGTACTCACGCTGGATGTCCAGCGCCGAGGCCTCACGCCCGCCGGCCAGCCGCACGGGACGGCGGCCGGAGAGGTCGTGGCTGATCTCCCGGATCGCGCGGATCGGGTTGTCCAGGGTGAAGTCCCGGAACTGCACCCCCTGCTCGATCATCTCCAGCACCAGGTTCGCGGTGCCGACCTTCAGCAGCGTCGTGGGCTCGGCCATGTTCGAGTCGCCGACGATGACGTGCAGGCGCCGGTAGCGCTCGGCGTCGGCGTGCGGCTCGTCGCGGGTGTTGATGATCGGCCGCGACCGGGTTGTGGCGCTCGACACACCTTCCCAGATGTGTTCCGCCCGCTGGGAAAGGCAGTAGACCGCACCCCGCGGCGTCTGCAGGACCTTGCCCGCGCCACAGATCAGCTGGCGGGTGACGAGGAACGGCAGCAGCACGTCCGCGATCCGGGAGAACTCCCCCGCACGGGTGACGAGATAGTTCTCGTGGCAGCCGTAGGAGTTACCCGCGGAGTCGGTGTTGTTCTTGAACAGGAAGATGTCCCCGCCGATGCCCTCGTCGGCGAGCCGCCGCTCGGCGTCCACCAGCAGGTCTTCGAGGATCCGCTCCCCCGCCTTGTCGTGCGTGACCAGCTGCACCAGGTCGTCGCACTCGGCCGTCGCGTACTCCGGGTGCGAGCCCACGTCGAGGTAGAGCCGGGAACCGTTGGACAGGAACACGTTCGACGAGCGTCCCCAGGACACGACCCGCCGGAACAGGTACCGGGCCACCTCGTCCGGCGAAAGCCGGCGCTGCCCGTGGAAGGTGCACGTGACCCCGAACTCGGTCTCGATGCCAAAAATCCGCCGCTGCATCTCTCAATGCTAGGCGCTTTCGGCCCGCCAGAGGTGGGCCGTTCGGGCGTCGACACGCCGCGAACTTGATCGCCGGGCGTTTCCGGGCCGGTTCACCTGCGCGTTCGGCCGCCGGCGGCGCCTGTCGCGGGCCGGGCGTTTCCGGTCACCACGAACGAAACCGCCGCCCACACGCGGTGGACGGCGGCCCCTGTGACGAGCTCCGGCTCAACTGCCGTCGGAGTCGCCCTCGCCCTCGGCGGGCTTCTCGTCTTCGGGTGCCGGTTCGGGCTCGGCGGGCAGCAAAGCCTCCAGCGCCGCGCCGTTGATACGGCGGAACGTGCGGCGCGGGCGCTCCCGGTCGAGCACCGCGACCTCGAGCTTCGCCGGCCCGCTGTCGCCATTGCCCGTCGTTGCCGGGCGCAGCGCCTCGACAGCCAGGCGCAACGCCTGCTCCAGGCCCGCGCCCTCTTCGTAACTCTCCTTGAGCTTGTTGACCACCGGCTCGGTCTGCCCGCCCATGACCACGAACTGCGGCTCGTCGAAGATCGAACCGTCGTAGGTGAGCCGGAACAGCTGGTCCTCGGCCGGGGTGGCGCCCACCTCGGCCACGCAGATCTCCACCTCGTACGGCTTGAGCTGCTCGGTGAAGATGCTGCCCAGGGTGGCCGCGTAGGCGTTGGCCAGCGCACGCGCGGCCACGTCGCGGCGGTCGTACTGGTAGCCCTTGAGGTCGGCGTGCCGGATCCCGGCCACCCGCAGGTTCTCGTACTCGCTGTACCGGCCGACACCGGCGAAGCCGATCCGGTCGTAGATCTCGGAGAACTTGCGCAGCGTGGTGGACGGGTTCTCGGCGACGAACAGGATGCCGTTCGCGTACTTCAGGCCGACCACGCTGCGCCCGCGCGCGATGCCCTTGCGAGCGAGCTCCGAACGCTCGCGCATCAACTGCTCGGGAGAGGCGTACAGCGGCATCGTCACGGCGTGTGCTCCAAAGTGCTCGGGGGACGGTGGGGGTTCAGCTGCGGCCCTGTGCGGCCCGCTCGGCGCGGCCGTTGACCACGGCCTCGGCCACCGCAGCGGTCTGCTCGGTGGTCAGCTCGCGGGCGCCGTGCTCGGCGGTGATGGTGATCGCGGTGGGGAAGATCCGGCGGACCAGGTCCGGGCCACCGGTGGCGCTGTCGTCGTCGGCCGCGTCGTAGAGCGCTTCCACGGCCGTGCGGACGGCGGCCTCCTCGTCGGCGTCCGGGTCGTAGAGCTTCTTCAGCGCGCCCTTGGCGAACACCGAGCCGGAACCGATGGAGTGGAAGCCGGACCGCTCCTCGTACCGCCCGCCCGCGACGTCGTAGGAGACGATCCGGCCCGCGCGCTTGGGATCCTCGGCCTCGGGGTCGTAGCCGACGAAGAGCGGGAGCGCCGCCAGCCCCGCCATCGCCATCTCGAGGTTGCCCTTGACCATCGTGGCCAGCTTGTTCGTCTTGCCGTCCAACGACAGCGGGACGCCCTCGATCTTCTCGTAGTGGGCCAGTTCGACCGCGTAGAGCCGGACCAGTTCCACGCCGATCCCCGCGGCCCCGGCGATGCCGACCGCCGAGTACTCGTCGGCGACCAGGAGCTTTTCCATGTCCCGCGAGGCGATCAGGTTGCCTGAGGTGGCCCGCCGGTCGGCCGCGATGAGCACGCCGCCGGCGAAGGTGATCGCCACGATCGTCGTGCCGTGCGGCGTGTCCAGCTCCCGCGCGGCCGCGGTCGACGCCTGCCGGTTGCCCGGAAGCAGGTCAGGCGCCTGCATCCGGAGGAACTCGGCGAACGACGACGTCGTGGTCGAGAAGAACGCGGCGGGCAGCGAAGAACCCGAGGTCTGTTCCATACGTGCTCTTGATTCCCATCAACTCGAGTCAGTGGGCTTGCGAACCGGAGATGCGGACTACTGTGCCAATCCGACTTGGTGACGCCGGCGCCGGGCCGTCACTCGCCGCCCTTTTGGACGTAGGCACGCACGAAGTCCTCGGCGTTCTCCTCCAGGACGTCGTCGATCTCGTCGAGGATCGTGTCGACGTCCTCGCCGAGCTTCTCCCGGCGTTCCTGGCCGGCCGGGGCGGCATCGACTTCCGCGTCCGAGTCGCCGCCACCGTGCTTTTCGATCTTTTCCTGAGCCATCTCGCCTCCCGGTGAGCTGTTGGTTCCAGCCTACCCAGTGCCACCGACAATCGGGGTAACCCGACGGCCACGGCTAGTCGGACGCGGTCAGCGCCTCGACCAGCTCCACGGCCGTCGCCGATTCGTCCAGCAGCTTTCCCACGTGGGCTTTCGTGCCCCGCAGGGGTTCGAGGGTGGGAATGCGCACCAGCGATTCCCGGCCGACGTCGAAGATCACCGAATCCCACGAAGCGGCCGCGATCGACGTCGCGTACTTCTCCAGCGTGCGGCCACGGAAGTAGGCGCGGGTGTCCAGCGGCGGGTTGGTGATCGCCGCCTGCACCTCCTCCTCGGTGACCAGCCGCTTCATCGAGCCACGGGTGACCAGGCGGTTGTAGAGCCCCTTGCCCAGCCGCACGTCCGAGTACTGCAGGTCGACCAGGTGCAGCCGGGGCGCGCCCCAGTTGAGCTGGTCACGCTGGCGGTAGCCCTCCAGCAACCGCAGCTTGGCGGGCCAGTCCAGCCGGTCGGCGCACTCCTGCGGGTCCCGCGCCAGCGCGTCGAGGATCTCGCCCCAGACCCGCAGGACCTCCTTGGACTGCTCGTCGGCACCCTCACGCTCCAGGTGCGCGGCGGCCAGCTCGTGATAGGCGAACTGCAGGTCCAGCCCGGTGTACTTCTTGCCGCCCGCGACCGCGACCTTCGTCTTGAGCGTCGGGTCGTGGCTGATCTGGTGCACGGCGCGCACCGGCTCGTCCAGTTTGAGGTCGTCGAAGCGCTGGCCTGCCTCGATCATGTCGAGCACCAGCGCGGTGGTGCCGAGCTTGAGGTACGTGGAGTACTCGGCGAGGTTCGCGTCGCCGATGATCACGTGCAGCCTGCGGTACTTGTCCGCGTCGGCGTGCGGCTCGTCCCTGGTGTTGATGATGCCGCGCTTGAGGGTGGTCTCCAGGCCGACCTCGACCTCGATGTAGTCCGAGCGCTGGGACAGCTGGAAGCCGGCCTCCTCGCCCTGCGGGCCGACGCCGACCCGGCCGGAGCCGGTGATCACCTGGCGGGACGCGAAGAACGGGGTGAGCCCACCGATGACCGAGGTGAACGGCGTGGACCTGGACATCAGGTAGTTCTCGTGGGTGCCGTAGCTGGCGCCCTTGCCGTCCACGTTGTTCTTGTACAGCTGCAGGGGCGGCTGCCCGGGCACGGTGGCCGCCTTGATCGCGGCCTCCTCCATCACCCGCTCCCCCGCCTTGTCCCAGATCACCGCGTCCCGCGCGTTGGTGACCTCCGGCGCGGAGTACTCGGGGTGCGCGTGGTCGACGTAGAGCCGGGCCCCGTTGGTGAGGATGACGTTGGCCGCGCCGAGGTCCTCGACGTCGGGGTCGTGGCCTGGGCCGCCCGGCCCGGCCAGGTCGAAGCCCCGCGCGTCGCGCAGCGGGGACTCCACCTCGTAGTCCCAGCGTGCCCGGCGCGCCCGGGGGATATCGGCCGCGGCCGCGTAGGCCAGCACTACCTGTGTCGAGGTCAGCACCGGGTTCGCGGTCGCGTCTCCCGGCACCGCGATGCCGTACTCGACCTCGGTTCCCATGATCCGCCGCATGTACCAAGCCTACGGGTACCGGCTCGCCGGGGTGAGTGGCCCGCCGGTTGCGAGCGGGTAAACCACCCGGCCGCCCTAGTCTGCTCCGGGGAGGGAGGCCCGATGGGCGACGAGCTGGTGGCCGTCTACGACGAGGCCGGTGCGGTCGTCGGCAGCGCGACCAGGCAGGACATGCGGGCCCGCGGGCTGTGGCACGCGGCCGGCCAGGTGCTGGTGCTCTCCAGGGACGGTGAAAGCGCTTACGTGCACCGCCGTTCACCGGACAAGGACGTGTTCCCCGGGCTGTACGACTGCTGGGCCGGCGGGGTGGTCTCGGCCGGGGAAACCCCGCGGGAATGCGCTTACCGCGAACTGGCCGAAGAACTCGGGATTTCCGGCGTGCCACTGGAATCGCTGTTCACGCACGTGTTCGTGCAGCCGCCGCACCGCTGCCACACCTTCACGTTCTCGGTGCACTGGGACGGTCCGGTGGTGCTCCAGCCGGAGGAAATCACCTCGGGCGGCTGGATGTCGTTGGCGGAACTGGAAACCTGGGCGAAGGACCCGGCCAGCCCGTTCATCCCGGACGGCCGCGCGGGCGTCCTGGAGTGGTTCCGCCGCTACCGCTGAGCCGACGGGAGCTTGCCCGCGGCCAGCGGCGCGAGGCTTTTCACCGCGTCCGCGGCCCGGGTGCTCGTGCTGGCCGTGACCTGCAGGCCCGACAACACATGCCCGGAGGCGAGCAGCACCGTGCACGTCGTGCCCTCGCACCAGCCGCGGACGTCTTCCGCGCCCGCGGGCAGCGGCACGGTCAGCTTCTGCCCCGCGCACTGCACCTGCCCGAGCACGTCGGTGGCCGACTGCTCCAGGTATCCGGTGACCTGTTGCTTGAGCGAGGATCCGCTGCTGTAGAGCCAACTCGCGCCGCGCGGGTCGCCCGAAGGCACCGCCGCGAAGCAGGCCCCGTTCTCCGCTTCGGTCGTCGCGGCGTGCACGCCTTCGCCCGCCAGATCCTGCTTCGTCAGCACCGCCGCGACGACGTCGTCGACGACCACGCTGCGCGCGCTGCTGGCGGCCGCCTGTCCCGCCGGCGACGGCTGCGCGGCGGAAGCGGGTGGCGTGGTCGTGGTGGCCGGCGTCTTCTCGTAGTACGTCTCGAGGTCGTTCGGCCGGTCGGCGCAGCCGGTGACCCCGGTCAGCACAACGGCGGCCAGGATCGCCATCCGCTTGTGACGCACCGTGGCGACCCCCTTCTTGTCCGGTGGCTGGGCGCCGAGAGTATCCGAAGCCTTCAGCGCCAATGCAAAGAGGACCGGCGGCCCCAGTATTCGCCGGGCGGTTCGGCCATCGTGGCCAGCGAACGCAGCTCGGCTTCGGTCAGCTGCACCTTGGTGGCGGCCAGGTTCGCGGCCAGCTGGTCCGGGCTGGCCGGGCCCACGAGCACCGTGTCCGCCCACGGGCGCGCGAGTACCGCGGCGATGGCGATCGCGTCCGGCCCCGTCCCGTGCCGCGCGGCGATCCGCGCCAGCACCGGCGGCGGCTTCACCACCAGCCGTCCGTTGGCCAGGGTTTCCTTCACCAGCACCAGATTCCCGGCCGCGTGCGCCTCGGCCAGCGCCCGGCCCGCGGAGGGTTCGAGCAGATTCCAGGTGGACTGCACGGCCGTGAAGATCGGCCGCCCGGCGATCCGGAGGTCGAACGCCCGCCGGATCACCTCGCCCTGGCGCGGCCCGGACGTGGAGAACCCGACGCGGACCCCGTCGTCGGTCAGCGCGGAGAGCGCTCTCAGCAAGGGGTCGTCGGTGAACAGCGGGCTGTCCAGGGTCAGCGAGTGCACCTGGTAGAGGTTGATCGACTGGCCCAGCAGTGCGCGGCTTTCCGACCACTGCCGGGAAAAGCTGCTCGCCGAATGCTCCTTGACCTCGTGCATGGCCGCGTCCAGCCGCCAGGCGCCGACGTAGGTGTAGCCCCATTTGCTGGAGACGGTCAGGTCGCCGTGGCCTCGTTTTTCCAGCCAGTCCGCCAGGAACTCCTCGGCGCGCCCGTACGAGCGCGCCACGTCGATCCAGCGGATCCCGGCCCGGTAGGCCGCGTCCAGTACCGCGTAGGTGGTGCGCCGCATGGCGTCGACGGTGCGTTCCGGCGGCAGTTCCGACACCCTGCCCAGGTTGATGTAGGCGGGCCGGCCCACCGCGGCCAGGCCGAGTCCGATTCGCAGGACCTTGTCCCTTCTCTGCGCGAGGCATACACGGCGTTTATGCCACCCTTTGCAAGGTGTTATACCCCGTCGGCCCGTTGTCGGAGAATCTCCAGCCACTGCTGGGAGTTGAGCGCCTGGCGATGCAGCTTCTCCAGCCGGGCCGCGGGCGCGCGGACGTAGCCCTTGCCGAACACCGGAGCGATCTGCCGCAGGCTGGCGCCCTGCTCCCTGGCCGCGAGCAGCGCCCAGTCGGAAGCGTCGGCACAGGCCGCGGAGGCACGCCGCAACTCGCCGAGCACCGTGATCAGGTCGTCCGCGCTCAGCTGTCCGTAGCGGACGGCCTCGGCCGTATCTTCCAGCCAGGACAACACATCCGCCGCGGTGACCGGGGCACGCGGGTGGGCAGGCTCGGGTTCGCTCACGCGGCCAAGTATAGGCCGTTATACACCCGGCGGGCGATCACGACACGACGGCGGGGCCGCCCCGAAGGGACGGCCCCGCCGCGCATCGGTCGTTACAGGTACTGGCCGGTGTTGGTGGCCGTGTCGATCACCCGGCCGGAGTCCTGGTTCTTGCCGGTGACGAGCGTGCGGATATAGACGATCCGCTCGCCCTTCTTGCCGGAGATCCGGGCCCAGTCGTCCGGGTTGGTGGTGTTGGGCAGGTCCTCGTTCTCCGCGAACTCGTCGACGATCGCGTCCAGCAGGTGCTGCACGCGCAGGCCGGGCTGCTTGGTCTCCAGCACCGACTTGATCGCCGACTTCTTCGCCCGGTCCACGATGTTCTGGATCATCGCGCCCGAGTTGAAGTCACGGAAGTAGAGGATCTCCTTGTCCCCGTTGGCGTAGGTGACCTCGAGGAACCGGTTCTCGTCGGTCTCCTCGTACATCCGCTCGACGGTGTGCTGGATCATCGCGTCGATCGTGGCCTTGGTGTCCCCGCCGAACTCGGCGAGGTCGTCGGCGTGGATCGGCAGCCCGTCGGTGAGGTACTTGGAGAAGATGTCCTTCGCACCCTCGGCGTCCGGCCGCTCGATCTTGATCTTGACGTCCAGCCGGCCCGGCCGCAGGATCGCCGGGTCGATCATGTCCTCACGGTTGGAGGCGCCGATGACGATGACGTTCTCCAGCCCCTCCACACCGTCGATCTCCGCCAGCAGCTGCGGCACGATCGTGGTCTCCACGTCGGAGGACACCCCGCTGCCGCGGGTGCGGAAGATCGACTCCATCTCGTCGAAGAAGACGATCACCGGGGTGCCGCCGGAGGCCTTTTCCCGCGCCCGCTGGAAGATCAGGCGGATGCTGCGCTCGGTCTCGCCGACGAACTTGTTCAGCAGCTCCGGGCCCTTGATGTTGAGGAAGTACGACTTCGCCTCGGCGGCGCCGCCGTCACCCCTGGCCTCGGCGACCTTCTTGGCCAGCGAGTTGGCCACCGCCTTGGCGATCAGGGTCTTACCGCAACCGGGAGGACCGTAGAGCAGCACACCCTTGGGCGGGCGCAGCTCGTACTCGCGGTAGAGGTCGGCATGCAGGAAGGGCAGCTCCACCGCGTCGCGGATCTGCTCGATCTGCCGGAACAGGCCACCGATGTCCTCGTAGCGCACATCCGGGACCTCTTCCAGCACGAGGTCCTCGACCTCGGCCTTGGGGACCCGTTCGTAGGCGTAGCCCGCCTTCGAGTCGACCAGCAGTGAGTCGCCCGGCTTGAGCGGCTCGGCCGCCAGCGGGTCGGACAGCCACACCACTCGTTCCTCGTCGGCGTGCCCGACGACCAGCGCCCGGGAGCTGCCGCTCTCGGTCTCGGGGGCGAGCACCTCGCGGAGCGCGCACACCTCGCCGGTGCGCTCGAAGTCGCCACCCTCCACGACGGTCAGCGCTTCGTTCAGCCGCAGCGCCTGTCCGCGCTGCAGCCCTTCGATCTCCACCGCCGGCGACACGGAAACCCGCATCTTGCGCCCGGCCGTGAACACGTCGACGGTGTTGTCCTCATACGCCGCGACGAACACGCCGTACCCGCTCGGCGGCTGGGCGAGCCGGTCGACCTCTTCGCGAAGGGCGAGCAGCTGCCCGCGGGCCTCGCGCAGGGTTTCGACCAGCTTGCTGTTGCGCTCGGTGAGCTGGGCGACTCGTTCCGATGCTTCGGCGAGCCGTTGTTCCAGCACGCGGTTCTGGCGTGGCGAATCTGTCAGCTTCCTCCGCAGCAGCGCTACTTCCTCCTCGAGGAAACGCAGCTGCCGCGCCTGTTCGTCCGGCGTCGTTCCAGCTCCAGTCGTCTCTGAAGGGTCGGCTTCTTCATGCCGACCTCCGGGAAGGTCGTGTTGCATGTCGGCACCTCCTCGGAGTGCTTTTCATCCACGGTACCGGCGATCACCGACATGAAAAGCCCTATCCGCATCACAGGATCGGCGCGTCGCACGAAATGCACGAACGATCCGGAAGCACAAGAGCCCGTCAAGGTGCCCGGTCGGGGGGCGGGGAAACTACTCTGCGTAGAGCCTGGGCGACCCTCTGCGGCCGACGGGGTTGTGATCGATTCACGCATGTCACGGCCACCCAATCAAGGCTTTACAGGACCTTCATATATGAATTCCCTGGCCCAAAGCCGTTCAAACCAAAGGGATCCCGGGTCCGGAGCCGGATCGGGGGAGCGCTTCCCGCCGCCCGGCGCGAGGCGGACGCGGGCATCCCGCTACTCCACCCGGTGTACCGCTGATCACCTCGGTAACGGCGACGCTACGATCCTGGCGTAACGAGAACTTGGCCGGGTTTGAATTCAGCCTCACAGTGAACCGGATGGCCGTCCGGCGCGTCGAAGGCTCCGCGTTCACTCCGACACGACGAAGGGGCACCCGCTCATGACTCAGCCGCCGGCCGGTCAGTTCCCACAGCCGGGGCCGTACGGCCAGCCCGCGCAACCCGGCCCCTACGGCCCGCAGGCAGGCGGTTTCCCGCCGAGCGGCCCGCAGCCGCAGCCCGGCCACCCCGGCGCGCCCCAGCAGCCGTTCAACGCGTTCGCCGAGCCGCACCAGCAGGTTCGGCAGGATCCGTGGGGCCAGCCCCCCGGCGCGTTCCAGTCCTTCCCCGGCGGCGCCCCGGCGGGCCCGCCGCGCAAGAAGACCGGGCTGATCATCGGGATCGTGGTCGCCGTGGTGGTGATCGTCGCCGGTGGCGTCACGGCGTTGCTGGTGCTGACCGGAGGCGACGACACGAGCTCGCCCAAGGGCACCGCGCAGGCGGCCGTGGACGCGCTGAACAAGCGGGACGCGAAGGCGTACGCGGCACTGGTGTGCACCGCGCCGAAGCAGTCCGACGTGGACCAGCTGGCCCAGGAATGGCAGAAGGCAACGGATCTGCACGCCACGGTCTCCGGCGACGCGACGGTGACCGGCAGCACGGCGAAGGTCCCGGTGACCGTGACGCAGAGCGGTGAGACCAAGACCAGCGACATCCCGCTGAAACAGCAAGACTCGAAGTGGTGCATCGATGACTGACGAGCACGGCAAGCAGCAGGCACGAGGGGGTACCGACCGATGACTTATCCGCCGCAGCAGCCGGGGCAGCCCGGCCAGTGGGGGCCGGGCGGCCAGGGCGGTTCCGGACAGCCGGGGCCGTACGGTCCCGGTGGCCAGGGCGGCCAGCCGGGCCAGCCGGGTCCGTACGGCCAGCAGCCCGGCGGCCCGTACCCGCCGAGCGGCCCGCAGCCGCAGCCGGGCTACCCCGGTGGCCCGACGCAGCAGTTCGGCCAGCCCGGCGGCGGGTATCCCGGCTTCCCCGGCGGCCCCGGCGGTGAGCCGCCGAAGAAGCGCACCGGGCTGATCATCGGCATCATCGTGGCCGTGGTCATCCTGGTCGGCGGCGGCGTGACCGCGCTGATCCTGCTCACCGGCAAGGACGACAACAACAACGCCGCCCCGCCGCCGGCCAGCAGCAGCAAGCCGGCGCCCAGCAGCAGCAAGAAGTCGAGCAGCCCGTCGAGCACGAAGAGCTCCAGCTCCGGCACTCCCGCGGCGGGCGGCAAGGACACCCCGGAGGCGACCGCGCAGGCGGTGGCCGACGCGTATGTCGCGGCGGACCAGCAGGCGCTGCAGGACACCGTGTGCCTGAGCACGGGCCAGACCGCGCCGAACATCCCCTCGGGCATCACGGTGACGATCACCGGTTCGGCGGAGAAGGTCGACGACGAGACCGCGCTGGTTCCGGCGACGGCGAAGGGTCCCGGTGGCACGAAGGACTTCGAGATCGGCCTCAAGTACGAGGGCGGCGTCTGGTGCTACGCGGGCGACAAGACGAGCTGACCCACAGCGCACGAACGGCCCCGGCCCCGCCACGGCGGTGCCGGGGCCGTGTGCCGTGAAAGCGCTATCCGCGGGTGGGGCGGCGCTGGGGCCGGGGCGGGGTGACGCCGTCGGCGAGGCGACGGGTGGTGAGCAGGAACGCGGTGTGCGCGATCATCCGGTGCTCGGGGCGCACGGCCAGGCCCACTACGTGCCAGGGCCGCACCAGGCTTTCCCATGCCTCGGGCTCGGTCCAGCATTTCTGTTCCCGCAACGCCTCCGTCACCTTCGACAGCTGCGTCACGGTGGCCACGTAGATCACCAGCACCCCGCCGGGCACCAGGTTCTCGTAGACCGTGTCCAGCACGTCCCACGGCGCCAGCATGTCCAGCACCACCCGGTCCACCTCGCCGGTGTGCGTGGCGAGGTCGGCCACCTTCAGCTCCCAGTTCCCCGGGCGCTCGCCGAAGAACTTCTCCACGTTCTTCACCGCGTGCACGGCGTGGTCGTCGCGCACCTCGTAGGAGGTCACGCTGCCCCCGGGGCCGACAGCCCGCAGCAGCGAACAGGTCAGCGCGCCGGATCCGGCGCCGGCCTCCAGCACCCGCGCGCCGGGGAAGATGTCGCCCCACATCACGATCTGCGCCGCGTCCTTGGGGTAGATCACCTGCGCGCCGCGCGGCATGGACAGCACGTAGTCCGCCAGCAGCGGCCGCAGGGCCAGGTACGAGGTGCCACCGCCGGAGGTGATCACCGAGCCTTCCGGCTTCCCGATCAGCTCGTCGTGCCGCAGCGCGCCGCGATGGGTGTGGTACTCCTCCCCCTCCGCGAGCACAAGCGTGTAGTGCCGCCCCTTGGGGTCGGTCAACTGCACCCTGTCGCCGGGACTGAACGGCCCGCTAGCCGACACTGAACCTCCATCGTCGTGACGAACGCAGCGTCCGATCCTGTCAGATCGTGCCTGGAGGGGTTCAGTGGGGACGGCGGGCGAGCGCGGCGCGCAGATCCTCGCGGCGCAGCACGCCGGCGGGCCTGCCTTCCTCGTCCACCACGAGGAACTGCCAGGCAGCGGTCTCCCGGACCCGTTCGGCGACGTCCTCGCCGGACTCCGAAGACAACAGGACCGTCTCTGCGCGGATCGGCTCGGCCGCGAGTTCGGCCGGGGCTTGCGGCGATGTTCCCGCCAGCCGCTGCGCCTCGGTCTCATCGAGCAGCCCGGCCGCCACGCCGTCGGCGCGCACCAGCACGACACCCCGGCCCGCGGACGCGGCCAGCGCGTCCGACACCGGGCTCTCCGCGGGCAGCTGCAACACCGGGCGCACGATGTCCGCGATCTCCAGGCCTTCGGGCCAGCTGCGGTTGGTCTCCGCTGCCAGCTCACCGCCCGCGCCCATCGCGACGAACCACGCCGTGACCACGCAGACACCCAGCCGCAGCCACCGGTCCTCGCTGCCGGCGACCATCCCGAAGATCGCCCACAGCAGCAGCCCGGCGGCGACGATGCCACCGCCGAACACCGCGGCCCTGGTGCCCTTGGCCCTGGTCCCGGTCAGCGCCCACACACCGGCGCGCAGCATCCGGCCGCCGTCCAGCGGGAGCCCGGGCAGCAGGTTGAACACGCCGACCGCGAGATTGGCCACGGCGCATTCGGCGACCAGCAGCCACACCGCGCCACCGCCCGGCACGGCGAGCATCAGCAGCGCGCAGAACGCGGCCAGCAGCACGGACACGATCGGCCCCGCGGCCGCGACCAGGCCCTCCTGCCGGGGTTCGCGCGGGGTTCTGGCCACTTCGGACAGTCCACCGAGCAGGAACAGGCGCAGCCTGCGCACCGGGATGCCGAGCCGGAGCGCGACGACGCAGTGGCCGAGCTCGTGCGCGAGCACCGACATGCCGAGCAGGATCGCGAACGCCGCCGACAGCGTCCACGACGTGGCGGCCCCCGCGTCCGGCAGCAGCCTGCCGACCAGTGGTTCGTACAGCACGATGACCACCAGCGAGCCGATCCACCACGAGGGTGCGAGCAGCACCGGCACGTCCTGGAGCCGGAACAGCAGCAGGCCGCCGTCGGCGGCGGTGAAAAACCGCCTTGGCTGGTGCTGACTGGTCGCGGACATCCTCAAAGGGTAGAACGCGGGGTGTGGGGGCTCCGTGACGGACGCGCTCACGCGGCGGACGCGGCAAGCCGCGGCCGCGTCATGACGTCGGTCGGCGCGGCGTTGAATGGTTCACTCGCAAGCTCGCTCACGCGTGGTGGTCGTCTCCCGCGTGCCTGGCCCGGAACTGTCGGTGCGCTGCCCTAGGGTGGCTGCCATGGCACAGACCGCCACCGAAGCGCCCGCCGCCGGCTCCCCCGTCGAGCCGGCCGGTGAGCGTCCCGTGCGCCGGCCGGCGCTGTCCCCGTCCCGGGCGAGCGATTTCAAGCAGTGCCCGCTGCTCTACCGCTTCCGCGCGGTGGACAGGCTCCCCGAAGCCCCGACCAAGGCCCAGCTGCGCGGCACCCTCGTGCATTCGGTGCTGGAGCGGTTGTTCGCGCTCCCCCAGCGCGACCGGCTCCCTGCCCGGGCCAAGGAGCTGCTCGAACCGGCATGGTCTCAGCTGTCGGGGGACCGTCCGGAATGGACGGAGCTGTTCGACGGCGAGGACCCGGCCCAGGTCACCGATTGGCTTGGCAGCGCCGAAAAACTGCTCGACAGCTACTTCGCGCTGGAAGACCCGACGCGCCTGCAGCCCGAGGCCTGTGAGCTGCACGTGGAGATAGAGCTGGACTCCGGGGTCCGGCTGCGCGGTTACGTCGACCGGCTGGATGTGGCGCCGACCGGCGAGATCCGGGTGGTCGACTACAAGACGGGTGCCGCGCCGCGCGAGATCGGCGAGGCCAAGGCGATGTTCCAGATGAAGTTCTACGCGGTGGTGCTGTGGCGGCTGCGCGGGGTCGTGCCGCGGCAGCTGAAGCTGATGTACCTGACCGACGGGCAGTCGCTGGCCTACACCCCGGACGAGCCGGAGCTGCGCCGGTTCGAGCGCACGCTGGAGGCGATCTGGCAGGCGATCCTCAAGGCGGGCAAGACCGGTGACTTCCGGCCGAGCCCGAGCCGGCTGTGCGACTGGTGCGCGCATCAGGCGCTGTGCCCGTCGTTCGGCGGCACGCCACCGGAGTATCCCGGCTGGCCCGAACCCGACCCCGGGGAGGAGAGCCCGCTGGACCGGGCGGACTGACATGGCTGAGAACGCTTTCTACCTGCCCCGTGGCGAGGGCCGGTTCCTGCCGACCGCGCACACCGCGGGCCCGTGGACGCCCGACGCCCAGCATTTCGGGCCGCCGTCTTCGCTGCTCGTGCGTGCGCTGGAGGAATTGCCACGCGCTTGGGAGGGCGAGCTGGCGCGGGTCACCGTGGAGATCCTCGGCCCGGCCCCGCTGACAGAGCTGTCCGTGCGCGCGCGGGTCGAGCGTCCCGGCCGGTCGCTGGAACTGCTCAGCGCCGAGCTGGCCTCGGGCGAGCGCACCGTGGCACGCGCGTCCGCCTGGCGGGTCGTCGGCAGTGACACCAGTGAGGCGGCCACCACCATCGAACCGGACAACTGGCCGCCGCCGGAGCACTGCCCGCTCGCGGACTGGCCGGCGGACTGGCACGGCGGCTACCTCGACGCGATGGAATGGCGCACGGTGGCGGGCAGCGTCGTCGAACCGGGCCCGGCCGCGGTCTGGGCACGGCAGCGGGTCCCGCTGGTCGAGGGCGAGGAGCCGACTCCGCTGCAGCGGCTGTTCGCGGTGGCCGATTCGGGCAACGGCGTGTCGAACGTGCTGGACGCCGCCGGCTGGTGGTTCATCAACAGCGAGCTGACCGTGCACCTGCACCGCGCCCCGGCAGGCGAGTGGATCGGGCTCGACGCCGTCACCACGATCGGCCCGCGAGGCGTGGGCGCGGCGGAGTCCACGCTGCGCGACCTCGGCGGGCCGGTCGCGTCCGGAGCACAGGCGCTGATGGTCCGGACCCGCTGACACGCGGCCCGCATCCCCCGCCTGGGGCCCGAGATCGATTAACGTGGCCGGCAACGACGAACCTGGGAGCTCTCGCGTGC
Organism: Amycolatopsis sp.; assembly: GCF_035546795.1. Classification (GTDB taxonomy): domain Bacteria; phylum Actinomycetota; class Actinomycetes; order Mycobacteriales; family Pseudonocardiaceae; genus Amycolatopsis_E. The sequence goes on along the minus strand of NZ_DASZWC010000022.1, from coordinate 141,960 downwards.
AGATCACCTCGGTGGTCAACCAGAAAGGCGGCGTCGGCAAGACGGCGCTGACCGTGGGCGCCGCTGCGGCGCTCGCCGAACGCGGGCGCCGGGTGCTGCTCATCGACCTGGACCCGCAGGGCCACGCCACGACGGAGATGCTGGGCCTGCCCGAGGCGGCGCCACAGGCGCCGAGCCTCGCCAAGGCCCTCACCAAGGTGTGGAAGGGCCCGATCGAGGACCTGATCGTCCCGCATCCGCGCAGCAACATCGGGCCGGGCGGGGCGTTCGACGTCATTCCCACCTCGCCGGGGATGTTCGACCTCATCCGCAGGCTGGACGCGTTCCGGGTGCCGGGCTGGCAACTGGCCAGGGTCATCCAGTTCGCCAACTACGACCATGTGCTGATCGACTGCCCGCCGGCGCTGGACGTGCTGACCAACAACGCGCTGGCCGCCACGCACGGGATCCTGGTGCCGGTGCAGCCCGATCGCACGAGCATCCGCGCGCTGCGCCTGCTCAACGACCAGATCGTCTACGTGCAGCAGGCGGTGAACCGGGAACCGATCCCGTACTTCGGCGTGGTGCCCGGCCTCTACCGGCGGCCGATGTCCACTTACGCGGCCGCGGCGCTGAACGAGCTGGCAGGGTTCGGATACCCGCTGCTCTCGCACGTACCCCTGGGCGTGGTGATGAACGAGGCGGCCGCGCACGGTATGCCGGTGACGACGTTCGCCCCGGAGACCACGCAGGCGGTGGCGTTCCGGCAGATCGCGGAAGTGCTCGACGACCACTTCGTCCGCAGCCCGAACCCCTCCCCGGTGCCGATCGCGGACGAGTTCGTGTTCGAGGACTTCATCAAGGAAGTCTCGAAAACCCGCAGCACCAACGACAACGGCGCCCGCAAGAAGCTCTACGACCTCCTGCCGAAGAAGCCGCAGAGCTAGTTCGGCCACCCAAGGCCCTGCCCGACCACCCAGCGCCTCTGCCCGATCACCCAAGGCTCTGCCCGTGCGTTTGCACCCCGCACGGGCAGAGCCCGGGCCCCTCAGAGCCGGCAGGACCTGATGTCGGAGGCCAGGATCGCCTTGGTGCCGGCGTCGGCCAGCTCGTCCATGATCCGGTTGACCTCCTTGCGCGGCACCATCGCGCGCACGGCGACCCAGTCCGGGTCGGCCAGCGGAGCCACCGTCGGCGACTCCAGCCCAGGGGTGATCGCCATCGCGCGGTCGAGCAGTTCGCGCGGGCAGTCGTAGTCGAGCATCATGTACTGCTGCGCGAACACCACCCCCTGCAACCGCGCGGTGAGCTGGGACTTCCGCTTCCCCGCCGGGGCGCCGCTGCGCTGCACGAGCACCGCCTCCGACACGCAGATCGGGTCCCCGAACGCGACCAGGTTGTGCTGGCGCAGGGATCGCCCGGTCTCCACCACGTCGGCCACCGCGTCGGCGACGCCGAGCTGCACCGAAATCTCCACCGCGCCGTCGAGCCGGATGACCTGCGCCTCCACCCCGTGCTTGCGCAGATCCTCGCGCACCAGGTTGGGGAACGACGTGGCCACGCGCCTGCCCGCGAGATCGGCCGGCTTCCAGTCCTGGCCGGCGGGCCCGGCGTAGCGGAAGGTGGACGCGCCGAAACCGAGCGCCAGCGTCTCCTCCACCTCGGCCCCGGAGTCGATCGCCAGGTCCCGGCCGGTGATGCCGAGGTCGAGCTCGCCGTTGCCGACGTAGATCGGGATGTCCTTGGGGCGCAGGAAGAAGAACTCGACCTCGTTGGCCTGGTCGAGCACGGTCAGGTCGCGGTCATGTCGGCGGCGGTAGCCCGCCTCGCCGAGCATCTCCGACGCCGGCTCCGCCAGCGCGCCCTTGTTCGGCACCGCAACCCGCAGCATGCCCTTCAACTCCCTAGAGATAACGGTAGACGTCCTCGGTGCTGAGCCCGCGACCGAGCATCAGCACCTGGACCCGGTACAACAGCTGTGAGATCTCCTCGGCCAGCCGGTCGTCCGATTCGTGCTCGGCGGCGATCCACACCTCGCCGGCCTCCTCGAGCACCTTCTTGCCCTGCGCGTGCACCCCGCCGTCCAATGCGGTCACGGTGCCCGACCCGGCGGGGCGGGTCCGCGCGCGCTCGGTCAGCTCGGCGAACAGCTCATCGAAGGTCTTCACGGTCTGTAGATCCTTCCATCCACCCGGTCAAAGGTTGACACCGGGGCCGAACTCCACTTGCCTGGAATTGCCACGCACGAAACCGACGAGAATGGAAAGAAGTGAGATGGCCAGCCACGATTTTCCCGCCGGAAAACTCCCCGAAACCTCGCTGGAGATCAGGCTTCCCCAGCGTTCCGACCGGCTCGACCAGGACGCCGAACATTGCTCCGTTCTGGTGAACGGATCGTGGCAGGACATCCGTTTTCACGACTACGCGCGCATTTACCGCATTCCCGGGCTCTACGAGCAACTGTTCCACGACATTCTCGACTGCCAGTCACCGGACGTGATCGGCAAGGTGCTCAAGGAGGAACTGCAGCGGGGCGGTTACGAGCCGGACAGCCTGCGGGTACTGGATCTGGGCGCGGGCAACGGGCTGGTCGGAGAGCAGCTGCGCCGGCTCGGCCCAGCGCATCTCGTCGCCGTGGACATCATCCCGGAGGCGCGTGAGGCCGCGCTGCGTGACCGGCCCGACGTCTACGACGCCTACCACGTGGCCGACATGACGGCGCTGCCACCGGAACTGGACGCGGACCTGCGCGCCGCGCGGTTCAACACGCTGTGCTGCGTGGCGGCGCTCGGTTTCGCCGACATCCCGCCGGCCGCGTTCAGCGCCGCCTTCAACCTGATCTCCGACCGCGGCTGGATCGCGTTCAACATCCGGGACCGTTTTCTTTCCGATGACGACACCTCCGGCTTCGCGACGTTCATCCGGCGGCTGCGCGACGAGGGCGTGCTGGAATTGCTGAGCTCGATCCGATATCAGCATCGCCGGAATGTCAACGGCGAACCGCTTTACTACGTGGCACTGGTCGGCCGGAAACACGCCGACATCCCGGCGGAATTCCTCGATTAATCCCGCAATTGTGTCCGGGCGCGCGATTTTCAGCGCCCCGTCACGAACAGGGCATGCAACGCGGGCGCGTCGAGGCCGACCAGTGAACCGCGGAACACCCGCCGCGCACCGGCCTCGACGGGCACGTCGTTGGGCACCACCAGCACCAGGCAGCCGGCCGCGACAGCGGACTCGGTGCCCGGTTTCGAGTCCTCCACCGCCAGGCAGCGGGCCGGGTCGGCGCCGAGCAGCCGGGCCGCGCGCAGGTACGGCTCGGGGTCCGGCTTGTTGCGTCCGTCCACCTCGTCCCCGCACACGGTCACGTCGAAGAACTCCCGGCCGATCGTGTTCAGCGCGAGCTCGGTCAGCGACCGTTCGGTGGACGTGACGAGCGCGGACGCCAGCCCGCCGGCCCGGACGGCGGCCAGCGCTTCGCGGGCACCGGGCCGCCACGGCAGCGCGTCGCCGAACAGATCGGCCGTGCGGTCCCGGATCCACGAGCCGGTGTCCGCGACCCGCTCCGGTGTCGTGTCGTGCCCGGTGACTTCGAGCAGGTAGCGGGCGGTGGCGTCCATGTTGGAACCAACGAGGGTGAGGCGCTGCTCCTCGCTGAGCGTGCCGCCGAGCCAGTCCGCCGCCTCGTACAGCGCGACGTCCCAGAGCTTCTCCGAGTCGACCAGCGTGCCGTCCATGTCCCACAGCACAGCGGCCGGGCCGTCCTCAGTGGACGGTCGAGTCAAGTGATCCTCCTGAAGATCGTCGTGAAATGGCTTGCCCGGCGGTGCCAGCTGACGGCCCACGGCAAGCGGCTCCGCCACGTCGAAAACCTCCTAGGTGTTGAAGTATTTCGCCTCGGGGTGGTGGCAGACGATGGCGTCGGTGGACTGCTCCGGGTGCAGCTGGAACTCCTCCGAGAGCTTGACGCCGATGCGCTCCGGTTCGAGCAGTTCGATGATCTTGGCGCGGTCCTCCAGGTTCGGGCAGGCGCCGTAGCCGAGGGAAAACCGCGCGCCGCGGTAGCCGAGCTTGAAGTACTCCTCGATGGCGGCCGGGTCCTCGTCGGCGACGGCCGCGCCGGAGCTGAAGTGCAGTTCCTGCCGGATGCGCCGGTGCCAGTACTCCGCCAGCGCCTCGGTGAGCTGCACGCCGAGCCCGTGCACCTCCAGGTAGTCGCGGTAGGCGTTGGCGGTGAACAGCTCGTTGGCGTACTCGGCGATGGGCTGGCCCATGGTGACCAGGGTCAGCGGCAGCACGTCGACCTCACCGGATTCGCGTGGCCGGTAGAAGTCGGCGAGGCACAGGTGCCGGTCGCGTTTCTGCCGGGGGAAGGTGAACCGGCAGCGCTCGGGCGCGTCCGGCCTCGGCTCGGTCAGCACCACCAGGTCGTCGCCTTCGGCGACCGCCGGGAAGTAGCCGTAGACGAGCGCGGCGTGGGCCAGGATTCCGTCCGTGGCGAGCTTTTCCAGCCAGTAGCGCAGCCGGGGCCTGCCTTCGGTTTCCACCAGTTCCTCATACGACGGGCCCTGCCCGCCCTTCGCGCCGCGCAGCCCCCACTGGCCGAGGAACGTGGCCCGCTCGTCGAGGTAACCGGAGTAGTCCGCCACCGCGACGCCCTTGACCACACGGCTGCCCCAGAACGGTGGCGTCGGCAGCGGCACGTCGGTCGCCACGTCCGAGCGGGCGGGGATCACTTCCGGCTCCTGCTTGGCTTTCCGGGCCTCGGCGATCCGCAGGGAGCGTTCGCGGCGGGCCTTGCGTTCGGCACGCTTCGCTTCGGCTTCCGGGTCCACGGCCGGGGCTTCCCCGCGCCGCACGGCCATGATCGTGTCCATCAGCCGCAGCCCTTCGAAGGCGTCGCGGGCGTAGTGCACGTCACCGTGGTAGATCCCGGTCAGGTCGTTCTCGACATACGAGCGGGTCAGCGCCGCGCCGCCGAGTAGCACCGGCCAGCGCTCCGCGACACCGCGGGAGTTCATCTCCTCCAGGTTGTCCTTCATGATCACCGTGGACTTGACCAGCAGCCCCGACATGCCGATCGCGTCGGCCCGCTGCTCGTCGGCGGCCTCCAGGATCGTGGTGATCGGCTGCTTGATGCCGAGGTTGACCACCTCGTAGCCGTTGTTGGACAGGATGATGTCCACCAGGTTCTTGCCGATGTCGTGCACGTCGCCCTTGACGGTCGCGAGCACGATCCGGCCCTTGCCCCCGGAGTCATCCTTTTCCATATGCGGTTCGAGATAGGCCACCGCCGTCTTCATCACCTCGGCCGACTGCAGCACGAACGGCAGCTGCATCTGCCCGGAGCCGAACAGCTCGCCGACCGTTTTCATCCCGGACAGCAGCGTCTCGTTGATGATCGCCAGCGGCGGCTTCTCCCCCATCGCTTCGTCGAGGTCGGCCTCCAGCCCGGCTCGCTCGCCGTCCACGATCCGCCGCTCGAGCCGGTCGAACAGCGGCAGCGCGGCCAGCTCCTGGGCGCGCGACTCCCGTGACGACGCCGCCGAGACGCCTTCGAACAGCTCCATCAGCTTCTGCAGCGGGTCGTAGCCCTCGCGGCGACGGTCGTACACCAGGTCCAGCGCCACCTCGCGCTGTTCCTCCGGGATGCGCGCCATCGGCAGGATCTTCGAGGCGTGCACGATCGCCGTGGACAGGCCGGCCTGCACGCATTCGTGCAGGAACACGGAGTTGAGCACCTGGCGGGCGGCGGCGTTGAGCCCGAAGGACACGTTCGACACGCCCAGCGTCGTCTGCACCTCGGGGTAGCGGCGCTTCAGCTCGCGGATCGCCTCGATCGTCTCCAGTGCGTCGCGGCGGACCTCTTCCTGACCGGTGGAGACCGGGAAGGTCAGGCAGTCCACGATGATGTCGGAGACCCGCATGCCCCAGTTCGTGGTCAGATCCTCGATCAGCCGGGTGGCGACGCGGACCTTCCACTCGGCGGTACGTGCCTGGCCCTCCTCGTCGATGCACAGCGCGACGACCGCGGCGCCGTGCTCACGCGCCAGGCGCATCACCTTCTGGAACCGCGAATCGGGGCCTGCGCCGTCCTCGTAGTTGACCGAGTTGATGGTGCAGCGACCGCCGAGCCGTTCCAGCCCCGCCTGGATCACCGCGGGTTCGGTGGAGTCCAGCATGATCGGCAGGGTCGAGGCGGTGGCCAGCCTGCCGGCCAGCTCGCCCATGTCGGCCGCGCCGTCGCGGCCCACGTAGTCCACGCACAGGTCGAGCAGGTGCGCACCGTCCCGGGTCTGCTCGCGGGCGATCTCCACGCAGTCCTCGTAGCGGCCTGCCAGCATCGCGTCACGGAACTTCTTGGACCCGTTGGCGTTGGTCCGCTCGCCGATCATCAGCACCGACGCGTCCTGCTCGAACGGAACTGCTTGGTACAGCGAGGAAATCCCGGGTTCCGGGCGCGGCCTGCGTTCCGCGCGCTCGAGTTCGCGCACCGCGTCGGCCAGCCGGCGGATGTGTTCGCCGGTCGTGCCGCAGCAGCCGCCGACGAGCCCGACACCGAACTCGCGCACGAATCCCGACAGCGCTTCGGCCAGCGCCTCCGGGCCCAGCGGGTACACCGCGCCGTCGGGGCCCAGTTCCGGCAGGCCCGCGTTGGGCATGACCGACAGCGGTATCCGGGCCGATTTCGACAGCGTCCGCAGGTGCTCGCTCATCTCGGCGGGCCCGGTCGCGCAGTTCAGCCCGATGAGGTCGATGCCCAGCGGCTCCAGCGCGGCCAGCGCCGCCGCCACCTCGGTTCCCAGCAGCATGGTGCCGGTGGTCTCGACGGTGATCGACGCGATGACCGGGACCCGCCGGCCTTCGGCCGCCATCGCCCGGTGCGCGGCGACGATCGACGCCTTGGTCTGCAGGATGTCCTGCGTGGTCTCGACGATCACGGCGTCCACGCCGCCGGCGAGCAGCCCGCGCACCTCTTCGAAGTAGGCGTCGCGCAGCTGCGCGTACGGCGCGTGGCCCAGCGTCGGCAGCTTCGTGCCGGGGCCGACCGAGCCGAGCACGAACCGCTCGCCGAACTCGTCGGCGGTCTCACGCGCCAGCCGGGCGCCGGCCTCGGCGAGTTCGAAGATCCGGTCCGCGATGTCGTATTCGGCCAGGTTCGCGAAGTTCGCCCCGAAGGTGTTGGTCTCGACCGCGTCGGCCCCGGCCTCCAGGTAGCCCCGGTGGATCCCGCGTACGACGTCCGGACGGGTGACGTTGAGGATCTCGTTGCAGCCCTCGAGCCCGGCGAAATCGTCCAGGCTCAGGTCGTGGGCCTGCAAGGCCGTGCCCATGGCCCCGTCGGCGACGACGACTCGGGTGGCCAGGGCGTCCAGCAGTGGCGACGAGAGGCGTTCCGGCATGTCGTCCAGGCTACGGTCTCGGGGCGGGCCGGTGGGTCGTAGGCTGGTGCGGTGAGTGACCCAGCCGACGCGATCCAGCAGCCCCAGCACGCGAGCGAAGACGCGGACGAGCCGACGCGCCCAGTGCTGGTCTGTGCCTTCGAAGGGTGGAACGACGCTGGTGACGCGGCCAGCACCGCCCTGGAACACCTCGAACTCAGCTGGGATGCCAAGCCACTGGCGGAACTGAGCCCCGACGACTACTACGACTTCCAGGTCAGCCGCCCCACCGTGCGGATGGTGGACGGCGTGACGCGGCGGGTCGAGTGGCCGACGACGAGGCTGTCCATCTGCCGCCCGCCCGGCTACGACCGGGACGTGGTGCTGGTCCAGGGCCCCGAGCCGAACATGCGCTGGCGCGCGTTCTGCCAGGAGCTGCTGGAGCACATCGAGCAGTTCGACGTGGCCACCGTGGTCACCCTCGGCGCGCTCCTGGCCGACACCGCGCACACCCGCCCGGTGCCGGTCACCGGCACGGCGTACGACGCGGAGGCGGCGGAGCAGTTCGGCCTGGAGCGCAGCCGCTACCAGGGGCCGACCGGCATCGTCGGCATCTTCCAGGACTTCTGCGTGCAGGCCGGGATCCCGGCGATCTCCATCTGGGCGGCGGTGCCGCACTACGTGTCGCACCCGCCGTCGCCGAAGGCCACCCTCGCGCTGCTGCACAAGCTGGAGGACGTGCTCGACGTCGAGGTGCCGCTCGGCGCGTTGCCGGAGCAGGCCGAGGAGTGGCAGCGCACGGTCAGCGAGATGGCCGAGGAGGACGAGGAGATCAGCGACTACGTGCGCACCCTGGAAGAGCGGGGTGACGCGGAGGTCGAGATGTCGGTGGACGAGTCCAGCGGGGACAAGATCGCCGCCGAGTTCGAGCGCTACCTGCGCCGCCGCCGGCCCGGACAGGAAGGTCCCGGGCCCGCTGCCCGATGATCTCGCGGGCCGCTCTGTACGTGGGCGGTCTGCTCGGTCCCTTCGGCGCCGGCGTGGTGTCGTCGATGCTGCCCGAGCTCAGCGAGACCTTCGGGGTCTCGCAGTCGGCGGCGGCGTCCTCGCTCACGGCATACCTGCTGCCGTTCGCACTGGTCATGCTGGTGTCCGGGACGCTGGGCGAACGGTGGGGACTGGCGCGCACCATCCGGTTCGCGTACGCGGGATACGTGGTGGTCGCGCTGCTGGCCGTGGTGGCGCCGTGGTTCTGGCTGTTCCAGGCGAGCCGTGGCCTGCAGGGTGTCTGCAACGCGTTCACCACGCCGCTGCTGATGACCAAGCTCGCGGCGATCACGCCGAAGGAGCGCTTGGGCCGCGCGCTGGGCACCTATGGCGCGATGCAGGCGATCGGCCAGACTTCGGCGCCGCTGGTCGGTGGGCTGGCGGCCGAAGGTTCGTGGCGCTGGGCCTTCGCCGGTATCGCCGCGGTGGCGGCGGTGCTGACGGCGAGCCCGCTGCCGGCCGACGAGCCGCTCGAGGCCCGGCCGCGGTTGCGCGACGCGTGGCGGCCGACGGTGCTGTGGTCCGGTGCGATGGTCTTCCTGGCGTGGGCTGCGCTGGCCGGGCTGCCGTTCCTGGTGGCCTTCCGGCTGGACGACCTGTTCGGGCTCAGCCCCGGTATGCGGGGCCTGGCGCTGACGGCCTACGGCGCGGCGGGCTTCGCGACGGCGCGGCTGTCCGGCGGGGTGGCCGACCGCTTCGGGCCGCGGATCGCGATCGGCGCCGGCCTGGCCGCCGGTGCGGTCGCGATCGCGGCGATCGGGGTGTTCGGTTCGCTGCCGGTGGTCGTCGCCGCGTGGGCGGTGGCCGGGATCTGTGGTCAGCTGATCCTGGTCGGGGTCAACGCGCTGGCGCTGGCCGACGGTAGCGGCGGGGCGATCTCGGTGGTCACGTCGTTGCGGTTCCTCGGGATGTCGCTCTCGCCCGCGGTGTTTACCGGGCTGTACCGGCACGACGCGATGCTCGGGTTCGTCGTCCCGGCGATGGTGCTGGTACTGGCCGCGCCGCTCGCGGCGGTGCGGTCAAAGAATCTTCCGTAGCGGCACCGGCCCGCGGGCCCGCTTGCGCCATTCGCGCGGGTAGCCCAGCGAGACCTCCTCGAAGCGCACCCCGTCGGCGTGCGTGGTGCGCGGGATGTGCAGGTGCCCGAACACCGCGACCTCCGCGCGGTAACGCACATGCCAGTCCGCCGTTCGCGTTGTGCCACACCACATCGCGAACTCCGGCCAGTACAGCGGCGCGGTCGGATGGCGGTGCAGTGGCCAGTGCGACATCAGGATCGTGCCGTGGTCTTGGGGGATCGCGGCGAGCCGCTGCTCGGTATACGCGACGCGCTGCGCGCACCAGTCCTGACGGCTGGGGTGCGGGTCGGGGTGGAGGAAGTACTCGTCCGTGCACACGACCCCGGCCTCGCGCGCCTGGTCGAGCGCTTCCGCCAACGTGGCACCGTCGGCCCGCGGGGTACGCCAGCTGTAGTCGTAGAGCAGGAACATCGGCGCGATCGTGAGCGGGCGGGCGGCGTGCTCCCAGACCGGATACTCGTCCTCCGGGGTCAGCACGTCGAGCTCCCGGCATCGCTCGACGAGGTGCCGGTAGCGCGCTTCGCCGCGCAGCTCGGTCTCGTCCCGGCCGGTGGTCCACAGTTCGTGATTGCCGGGCACCCACACCACGCGGGCGAAGCGTTCCCGCAGCGTGGCGAGTGTTTCGACGATCGCGCCGACCTTCTCGGCGACGTCGCCCGCGACGAGCAGCCAGTCGTCCGGCGAGGCGGGGCGGACCTGGTCGAGAATCGGGCCGTTGCCCTGGTGGGTCACGTGGAGGTCACTGGTGGCGTAGAGACTGGGCACGCCTCAACCGTAACCATCCGTCGCCGCAGCCCGAGCAGCGCGACCGTCCCGGCGAGCACGTGCACGGCGGCTTGCACGTCGAGCAACGCGGAAATTCCGTGCACCGCCAGCGCTCCGGCGGCCAGCATCCCGGCGGCCTGGAAGGCGGCCATCCCGGCGAAGAACGCCGCCGACACTCCCCCGACGCGCGCGGACTCCTGCTGGATCACCGAGAACAGCCCGGAGGCCAGCACGACCGCCGGCGCGCCCACGACCACGAACAGTCCAATGTAGACACCGGAGGCCGTGGTGACGTACGGGGTGTTCCAGATCAGCGCCGAAACCAGCCCCAGCGCCACGGTGCCCCAGCCGAGCAGCCGCCCCGGCGCCACCCGCCGCGCGACCGTGGCCACCGCGACGCCGGCCGCGAACCCGCCGATGGCCTGAACTCCGCGCAGCACACCGACTTCCGCCTCACCACCGCCGAGTGGACCGGTCACGAAGACGACGAACAGCACCAGGAACATCCCCTGCGAGACCGACGTCAGCGCCGCGACCGCCGCCGTCCTGCGCAACCGCGGGCTGCGGGCGATTTCGGTGAGCCCGTCGAGCCAGCGCACCGGCCCGGTGGGCGGCGTCGTGACGGTGAAGCGCGGCAGCAGCAACAGCGCGGCCACCACCAGCAACGACAGGTAGACCCCGATCACCCAGCCCAGCCCGGCGAACCCGAGCACCACTCCGCCCAGCGAACTACCCGCCAGCCGCGCGACACTGCTGTTCATCCCCATCAGCCCGTTCGCCGCGGTCACCTGCTCCGGGCCGACAAGCGCGGGCACGAGCGCATTGCGCGCGGGTTCGAACAGCGACGCCAACGCCGACTGCGCGGCCATCACGAAGTAGATCCACGCCCCACCTGTCCACAACAGCGGCACCGACACGAGGGCTTGGACGAAGCAGACCGCGCAGAGCACGACGCGGCGGTCGTAACGGTCGGCGATCATCCCGGCGAGCGGGCTGGCCAGCACGACCGGCAGCACGCCGGCGACCATGGTCAACGCGGTCGAGGTGACCGAGCCGGTCGCCTGGTAGATGAACACCGGCAAAGCCACCTGCAGCATCCACTCGGCGCTCTCGGCGAACAAGCCGGCCGCCCACAGCCGGGCGAAGGCACGTTGTCTCAGCAGCGAGTTCATGAGCTGGGCCGCCCGTCGGCGTCGATGCGCAGGAAGGACCGCCAGTCCGCGTGCACCACCTTGGCTTCGGGTGGGGCGTCCTTGCGGATGGTTCCGGTGTACGGGCGTACGAGCGCGTCGACCGCGGCGTTGAGTTCTTCCAGCTCAGCCGTGGTCACGCGGAGCGCGTAGGTGTTCATCGCGGCGCTGGTGCGCCACTCGGGCTCGATGACGTCGGAGCTGTCGATGAACCGCTGGGCGAGAGTTTCGGCTTCACGGAGCCAAGTCCCGGCCAATGCCAGCCGCTCGGCCCCTTCGTCGAGATCCCCGAAGTCCAGCCCGACGTCGTTCGCACGCCAGGGCCGCTCGCGCCCGTCAGTCCCCTCGACGCGCTCCACGAGGCCCCACTGCGCGAGCTGGCGCAGATGCCAGCTGCAGTTCGACGCGGACGAGTCCACGGCCGTCGCACAGTCACTGGCGGTGCGCGGTCCGACGGACAGCAGGTAGCCCAGCAGGGCTGAGCGCAGCGGATGCGCCAGCGCCTTCATCAACTCCGCGTCCCGGACCCGGCGACGGGGTGGCAGTTCGGCCACGGCTCCCCCAAACTCTGAAAGGATCCTTTCGAAAGATTTCTTTCAGAGTTACGTGTCACCGGCCCGCTGTCAAGGGCGCGCCCAGCCGCCGCCCGGCGATGCGAACGCGAGCACCCCACGTCCACACCCCTCCCTCAAAGATCAAAGGATTACCCTCGCCGGGCGGGCTGGCTCCAGGATGAACGGGGACCCGTAGCTCGGCTCACCTCAAGTGGGTGGCTGGGAAGAGACTCCGGGGGCCCGCCCGCCGACGCGCACGGCCCCCGTTCACCCCCGCCCAACCCCACACCACGGCAGATACCCCGCAACCAGCGCGATCGCGCACCCGGCCACCGTGTCGGCGAGCCGGTACCCGATCGTCGACCACGTCGTGACGTGGCCGAAGTCCATCAGCAGCACGACCAGCGGCGTCATGGTCATCGCATACAACGCGTACCACCGGTCCCGCAGGAACGGCCGCAACCCGGCGAGCACGCCCACCGTCAGCACCAGCCACCACGACGAAGGCACCCACAGCAGGGTCACCGAACCGACGAGCACCCCGGCGGCCGTGCCCAGCGCACGTTCCGAAGCCCGGCGTAGCGCCCCATCGAGCCGGGGGCGCACCACGATCGCCACGGTGACGGCGATCCAGTAGCCCTTCGGCTGCTGCCACAGCTGACCGAGTACCTCGGCGAGAGCGATACAGCCGGTGAGGCGGATCGGGTATTGCCAGCTTTTCCACCGCCGCAAGGATTTCCACCACAACCGGATCCTCGGCTTCGGCAACGGCGCGTCGGCCGCCACGAGCACGAGTGTCACGATCACGGCCCATCCGGCGCCCGGCGCGAACCGTTCGACCACCTCGACGCTGTCGAACGACAGCCCGGTGGTGATGACGAGAAAGGTGAGGGCCCGGGTCGCGATCTCGATCGACGCGCGGCTGAAACCCGTCAGGCTCGACACGACGGCCACCACCACGACCACGCCCGCCACCATCACCCAGCCGCGCCCCGCCAGATAGCTGCCGACATACGCCGCGGCGGTGGCGGTCACCGCGGTCAGCCCGAGCATCCTCGGCTGCGAAACCCCGCTGACGGCGAGCGCCCCGAGCGCGCCGAGCGTCCCGGACACGAGATCGCCGGTCAGCACCCCGTAGGCGGCCGGCCCCGCCATACCCAGCGCCGCAGCCAGGATTTTAGTACGCATTGCTTAGTAATATCAGAGCGATCGCCCCGGCTGAACGAACACAAAGCCGTCAGGTGCTAAACGCAGGCGAACTACTTAGTGATGGTCGTGCCGCCCCAGAGTCTCCACGGGAACCGCGCCGGGACGGGTCCACTGCGGCACGGGCCGGCTGGTCGGGCCCCAGGTCGCATTCCCCTCCGCGTCCGAGCGCCAGGACCAGCACGCCGCGCCGCCCTCTGGCCAGCCCTCGGGCTTGTCTTCCCAAGCCTCGCCACGTCCGTAGGGCGTCATGTCGAGCAGGCCCGACGACGCGTTGACGCGCTCGTTGCCGCGACCCGTCGTGGAATACGTAAGGAACACACGGTCGCCGTCGCGCAGGTAGCTGGTGAGGTAACCCATGGGGCCGCCGGCCGGCCCGTCCACCCCGCGCACCGAGTACCAGGGCACGGTGTAGCCCATGAACTCGACGTAGCGGGCCACCTCGTCCCACGGGCCCGTGGTCAGGATGGCGAGCGAGACGCCGCGGGCGTTGAGGTAGACGGCGTCCTTCAGGTGCCAGGCCGTGGTGGTGCAGCCCTCGCACTGCCCCTGGTGCGGCGCGCCGTCGTACCACATGTGCTTGTAGACCACGAGTTCGCCGCGGCCCTGGAACAGGTCCAGGAACGGGACCGGGCCGCCCGCGCCGACGACTTCGACCTTCCCGTCGAACTCCACCATCGGCAGCCGGCGGCGGGCCGCGGCGATAGCGTCGCCCTCGCGGGTGTGCGCCTTCTCGCGGACCAGAAGCTCGTCGCGAGCGGCCTGCCAGGTGGCCAGATCGACGATGGGCGGGCGATCCGTCATGGTGTCCTCCAGGTTTCCGGGAACGGTCACCGGAACAGACTCGCGGACCGGCCGGAACTCATCGCCCGCCCGCGCGCTTACAGTTCGATGCCCAGCAGCGCATCGACAGCAGTGCGCACCAATCCGGGGGCCTCGGCGTCGGTTCCGTTGCCACGCAAGGCTTCCTCGACCCAGCCGTCGATCGCGGCCAGCGCCCTCGGGGTGTCCAGGTCGTCGGCGAGGTGATCCCGCAGCCGCGCCACCACATCCTCGGCAGCCGGAGCGGCGGCCAGCGAGACGGCCTCGCGCCAGCGGGCAAGCTGCGCCTCGGCCGCGGTCAGCAGATCCCGGGTCCACACCCTGTCTTCTCGGTAGTGCCCGGCGAACAACGCCAGCCGGATCGCGCCGGCGTCCACCCCGTCTGCCCGCAGCCGCGAGACGAACACCAGGTTTCCGCGCGATTTCGACATCTTCTCGCCGTCGAGGCCGATCATCCCGGCGTGCACGTAATGCCGCGCGAACGGATACGAGTCCGCGAGTGCCTCGGCGTGCGCGGCGCTGTACTCGTGATGCGGGAAGATCAGGTCCGAACCGCCGCCCTGCACGTCGAAGGACATGCCGAGCCGGTTCACCGCGATCGCGCTGCACTCGATGTGCCAGCCGGGACGGCCGGCGCCCAGTTCCGACTCCCACGACGGCTCACCGGGACGCGCCATCCGCCACAGCAGCGCGTCCAGCGGGTCGCGTTTGCCCGCGCGGTCCGGGTCGCCGCCGCGCTCGGCGAAGAACTTCGCCATCGTCTCGTGGTCGTAGTTCGACTCGTAGCCGAACCGGCCGGTGGCCGAGCGGTCGAAGTAGATGTCCGGGTACTCCGGGTCTTCGGCGCGGTAGGCGGCACCGGAGGCCAGCAGCTTCGCGATCACTTCGACGATCTCGGGAACGCTCTCCACCGCGCCGACGAACTGCCGCGGCGGGATCACCCGCAGCGCCTCCATGTCCTCGCGGAACAGCGCCGTCTCGCGCAGCCCCAGCACGATCCAGTCGTCCTGGTCGCGCTGCGCGCGCTCCAGCAGCGGCTCGTCGATGTCGGTGACGTTCTGCACGTAATGCACGTCGTGCCCGTTGTCGCGCCACAGCCGGTTCACGAGATCGAACGCGAGATAGGTGGCAGCGTGCCCGAGATGCGTGGCGTCGTACGGGGTGATGCCACAGACGTACATCCGCGCGGTGTGCCCCGGAGCCGTGGGCCGCACCTGCCCCGCCGAGGTGTCGAACAACCGCAGCGGACGCGGGGTTCCCGGTACTCGGGGCAGGGTGACCGATGACCAAGTCTGCATGCCCCAACCCTATGTCCCGCACGGGACGGCGGTCCCGGCCGGTGGGAATCCGCTGCTCAGCCTGTGGTCAGACCTTTGAGCTGGGCGAGGGTGCCGAAGTAGGAGTCCTGGTTGCCCGGCAGCGGTCCGGTCACCCCGGACTGCCAGAACGCCGCGCTCCAGCCACCGGGCACTTCGCCCATGGCGGCGTTGTAGCGGGCCAGCCAGAGCACGTGGTCACGGGAGAACGCGGTGCTGTTCGCGGTGCACGTCTTCCACCACAGCGCGGTGGTGTAGATGATCGGGTTGTGCCCGGTGCGCGCCTTCAGCGTGGTACTGAAATCGCGGATCCAGTTGACCATGTCCTGCGGCGAAAGCGCGTAGCACGGCGCGGCGCCCGGGGTGTTCTCCAAGTCGAGCGCCGGGGGCAGGCTCATCCCGTCGGAGAACCATTTCCCGTCGTGGTCGTGCAGGTACGCGGCCTGCGCGGCGCCGCTGGACTTGTCCGGGCGGGCGTAGTGGTACGAGCCGCGGATCAGCCCGGCGGCCTTGACCGCGCGGAACTGCGCGAGGTAGTTCGGATTGACGTAGCCGACGCCCGCGGTGTCCTTGACGAACGCGAACGACGCGCCGGCGGCCTTGGCGGCGGCGAAGTCCGGCATTCCCTGCGACTCGCTGATGTCGAAACCGGCCAGCGTCGCCGGCTGCGTGGCCTCCGCGACCGCGGGCACAGCCACAGCTCCGAGCGCCAGGACGGCCAAGACCGTTACGCGCTGCATAATCCGAATCACGCTCGGAACGCTAAGTCACCATCGCCGGGACAGCCCTTCGACAACGGGACTACCGACCGATCGGGTGATCATCGGGCGAAGGACGCCGACCACATCGCCTCGAGCCCGGAGGTCAGCTCCTCCGAGGTCGGCGCGCCCGCGGGGTCGAGCAGCCACTGCACCGAAAGCCCGTCGCAGATCGCGATGACGAAGCTGGCCACGGCCAGGCAGCGCGGGTCGTCGGCCGGGATGTCACCGTCGATGGTCTCGGCGACGAGCGTCGCCACCTTCTGGCGGCACCGCCGGTACTGCTCGGCGAACTGCTCGCGCAGTGAGACCGTCCGCTCGGCCTGCGCGAGAGCCTCCACATAGGACAGCAGCAGGTTCCGCGTCGCCGGCAGGTTGTCGAGCATCGCGGCCCACGCGCGGCGGCCGCGTTCGACCGGGGTGGCGCGAGGATCGGCCATCGCGATCGAGGCCAGGGTGTCGGTCCACTCCTCGAAAACCTGCCCGATCGCCGCGTTGAGCAGCCCGGCCTTGGAGCCGAAGTGGTAGCCGATGGAGTGCAGGTTCGTCCCGGAGGCCGCGACCAGGTCGCGCGCCGTGATGTGCGCGTAGCCCTTGTCCTCCAGCAGGCGGCGCGCGGCGGCGAGCAGCTCTTCCCGATGACCCACCCGATGAGGCTAGCAACTGGACACCGCTCTTACACGCGCGTATACATTATCTTCGGTTGCCGATCCGGCCACAGCCACGGCGGAACCGGCGCGCAAAGTGGTTACCGCACGCTTGTGCCCGCCTGCTTTTGGCCGGATCGGCAACAGGACCCATCCAGCTCACCGGCCGAGGAGGCTCCGGGATGACGACCGCCGATGCGCTGCCCCGCACGAGCACGACCGCTCCGCTGCCACCGGGCCCGCGCCTGCCGCCCGGGCTGCAGACCCTGCTGTTCGGCAACTTCCGCCACGTGCTGATGCCCGTGCTGCGGCGGCGCTACGGCGACGTGATCAAGCTGTACCTCTACCCCGAACGGCACGTGGTGCAGCTGGCGAACCTCGATCACATCAAGACCGTGTTCAACGGTCCCGTCACCACCTTCCATGCCGGCGAGGGCAACATCGTGCTCAAACCGATCATGGGTGAGCATTCCGTGCTGCTCACCGACGAGGACGTGCACCTGCGCGCCCGCAAGCTGCTGATGCCCGCTTTCCACGGCTCGGCGCTGCGCGGCTACCGCGGCATGATCACCGAATTGGCCGAGCAGGAAGTGAGCCGCTGGCCCACCGGGCGGGTGTTCAGCTCGCACGCGCGGATGCAGGCGCTGACCCTGGAGATCATCCTGCGGGTGGTGTTCGGCGTCGCCGAAGGCCCGCGGCTGGACGAGCTGCGCCGCCTGCTGACCAGGGCGGTCGACATCGGCGTGCTCGACATTCTGGGCTGGCACAACGAAAAGCTGCGCAAGTACGGGCTGTGGAAGCGTTCGGCGCAGACGCAGGAGCGGATCGACGAGCTGATCTACGCCGAGATCGCCGAGCGGCGCACCGCGCCCGACCTCGCCGAGCGCAGCGACGTGCTTTCGCGCCTGCTGACCGTGCCGGCCGAGGACGATCACCTCACCGACGCCGAGCTGCGCGATCAGCTGGTCACCCTGCTGCTCGCCGGGCACGAGACCACCGCGACCACGCTCGCCTGGTCCTTCCACGAACTCGCCCGCGACCCGGTGCGCCACGGCGCCGCGCTGGAAGCCGCCGACAACGAGGACGAGAAGTACCTGGAGGCCGTGGCGAAGGAGGCCATGCGGCTGCACCCGGTGATCTCGGAGGTGGCGCGGCGGCTGACCGAGGACATCGAGCTGGGCGGCTACCGCATCCCCGCCGGCTACACCGTGATGCCCTCGATCGCCATGGTGCATGGGGACGCGGAGAACCACCCCTCGCCGAAGCTGTTCCGGCCCGAACGGTTCCTGGAGAACGGCGGGCCGGGCACCGGCACGTGGTTCCCCTTCGGCGGCGGCGTGCGCCGCTGCCTCGGCGCGGGATTCTCCTTGCTGGAGGCCACGATCGTGCTGCAGGCCGTGCTCTCGCGCTTCCACCTCTCGCCCGACCGGTCGCGGCCGGAGGGCCCGCGGCCCCGGCACATCACCATGGTGCCCGGCCGGGGCGCGCGGATCTCCGTGCGGCCGCGCTAACGGCGCCTTGTCCGCCGGAACACAGTGCCCACCACGAACCGCCCTAACGGCGCCTTGTCCGCCGAAACACAGTGCCCACCACGAACCGCGCTAGCGGCGCCTTGTCCGGAGGTAGTCGCCCACCACGGCGGCGCCGAGCCCGTCGATGTCCGGCGCCACCACCCGGCCGCCGGAACGACGCGCGATGAGGTCCACAAAGGACTCCAGGCGCGGGTCGTCGCCGAGCCGGAACACGCTGACCGAAGCGCCCAGCTTCGCCAGACGGTCCACTTCGGACACTGTCTTGTACAGCGTCTGCGGCTGTGGCGGGTAGTCGAAGACAGCCTCCCCGTCCGGCTCCAGGTGCGCCGTCGGCTCGCCGTCGGTCACCATCAGCACCACCGGCTGCGCGTCCGGATGCCGCCGCAGATGCCGTCCCGCGAGCAGCAGCGCGTGGTGGGCGTTCGTGCCCTGCTCCCACACGCCTTCCAGGCCGATCAGCTCCTCCAGTTCGACGGATTGCGCGTAGCGGCCGAAGGTGATCAGCTGCAGCGCGTCGTTGCGGAACCGGGTGGTGATCAGCTGGTGCAGCGCCAGCGCGGTGCGCTTCATCGGCAGCCAGCGGTCCTCCTGGACCATCGACCACGACGTGTCCACCAGCAGCGCCACCGCGGCCCGCGACCGGTGCTCGGTCTCCACGACCTCCACATCGGACACGTCCAGGCGCACCCGGCCGCCGCCCGCGGAAGCCGTCCGCAGGACTGCGTTGCGCACCGTGCGCGACACCTCCCACGGCTGCGTGTCGCCGAACTGCCACGGCCTGCTCGACCCGGTCGGCTCTCCGGCCGCCCCTGCCGACTCCTGTTCCCGCTCGCCCGTCTTGCCGCGCAGCGAGTTCACCACGTCCGCCAGCACCGTCTCGCCGAGGCGCCGCAACGCCTTGGGAGACAACCGAAGCGATCCGTCCGGCGCCCGTTCGAACAGGCCCTGCCTGCGCAGTTCCCGTTCCAGCTCGGTCAGCCGGCGCGCGTCCACCCCGGCGTCCGGCCCGAGCTGGCGTTCGAGCGCGTCCATGTCGATGTCCTCCAGGCGGGCGCCCGGATAGGACTGCGCGAGCTCCTCGGCCAGCGCGTCGAGTTCGGCCAGGTCCTGCATCGCCTGCGCGCCTTCGCCGAGCCCCAGCGGGTTCTTCCCGCGGAACCGGCCCGAGGACGTCCAGTCCTCCCCCGGCCTCAGCGCGCGCAGCTGAGAGTCCAAATCGGACAGTTGCTGCGCTATCCGGGGATCGCCGAAGGCCTGCTGCGCGAGCCCGGCCAGCTCGGCCCGCTGCTCCTCGCTCATCGAGTTCATCATGCGTTGCGCGGCGGCGGCGCGGGCCGCCAGCGCGTCGATGAGTTCCTCGACGTTCTGCGGGTTCTCCGGGAAGAACTCGCCGTGGCGCCGCATGAACTCGGCGAACCGCTCGTCGATGTCGTCGAAGTCCCGCGCGTGGGCGTCCAGCAGCGCGTTGAGGTCCGAGAGCATCTGGTTGACGCGCTCGACGTCCTCCGGGCTGGTGTTCTGCAGGGCCTCCTTCATGCCCTCGAACCGGGATTCCAGCATCTCCCGGCCGAGCAGGTCCTGGATCTTCTCGTAGTTCTCGCGGCCCTGTTCGGACCGCCACTGGTACTCGGCCAGCTCCTGCACCGCCGCGGCCGTACCCGGCGGCAGCGCGTCGAGCTCGGCCTCCTGCAGGCGCGCGTCGTCCGACGGGTCCGGGAACAGCGCCCGGCGCTCGGCGTCCAGCGCCTCGCTCAGCAGCCGCTGCACTTCCCGCAGCGTGCCGTCGAGGTTGTTGCGGCGCTGGATTTCCGAACGCCGCTGCCACACGCGGCGGGTCAGCTCGTCGAGCCCGGACGTCTCGCGGGTGCCCCGGCGCAGCAGCTCCTCCAGCGCCGAGCGCGGCGACGAACCGCCCATGACGTCCTGGCCGATCTCGTCGAGCGCGTCACGCAGGTCGATCGGCGGCGCGAGCGGGTCCGGCCCGTCGTGCCACGGACCGTACGAATAGCCCTCGGGGACGGCAGTCACGGCCCGTACACCGTCGTCGCGTCGTCGGTGTCCTTGGCCAGCTGCCGCGCCAGGTACAGCGACTCCAGCGCCAGCTCGACCGCCGCGGCTATCCGGCCCGGCGGGTCTTCCGCCGACACCCCGGCGCGGACGGCGACCTCGTGCAGCACCGGCAGCTCCGGCAGAGCCGAGAGCACGTCGGCACCCGGCACCTTCTCGCCGGTGGCCACGAGGTGCCCGTCCGCGACGGCCTCGACCAGCGGGCGCAGGTTCAGCCCGCCGAAGCGGGCCCGTGCCGTCTCGGCCACCGCGCGGCGCAGCAGGTGCACGAGGTGCTCCTGCTCGCGGCCCTCCTCGCCGGGCTCGAACTCGATCTTGCCGCGCAGCACGGCCGGCACCGCGTCGAGATCGACCGGGCGCGCGACCGCGGGCTCCTCGCCGGTCAGCGCCGAGCGGCGCAACGCGGCCGCCGCGACGGTCTCCGCCGCCGCCACCGCGAACCGGGCGGACACGCCGGAACGCTGGTCGATCACCGTGGACTCGCGCAGGTTCCGGACGAACCGGGCCAGCACCTCCAGCAGCGGCTCGCCGACCTCGGCGACCAGCTGCGCCTCCTGGCGCACCACGTCCACCTCGGCGGCGACGTCGAGCGGGTAGTGCGTGCGGATCTCCGCGCCGAAGCGGTCCTTGAGCGGGGTGATGATCCGGCCGCGGTTGGTGTAGTCCTCGGGGTTGGCGGTGGCCACCATGAGCACGTCCAGCGGCAGCCGCAGCGTGTAGCCGCGGACCTGGATGTCGCGCTCCTCCATCACGTTGAGCAGCGCCACCTGGATGCGCTCGGCGAGGTCGGGCAGCTCGTTGATCGCGACGATGCCGCGGTGCGCCCTCGGCACGAGTCCGAAGTGGATGGTCTCCGGGTCGCCGAGGCTGCGGCCCTCGGCCACCTTCACCGGGTCGACGTCACCGATCAGGTCACCCACGCTGGTGTCGGGGGTGGCGAGCTTCTCGGTGTAGCGCTCGCTGCGGTGCAGCCACGTGACGGGCAGGTCGTCGCCCAGTTCGGCCGCGCGCCGGATGGACGCCGGGGTGATCGGCTCCAGCGGGTGCTCGGCCAGCTCGCTGTCCTCGATCACCGGGGTCCACTCGTCGAGCAGGCCGGCCAGCGTGCGCAGCAGGCGGGTCTTGCCCTGGCCGCGCTCGCCGAGCAGCACGACGTCGTGCCCGGCCAGCAGGGCACGCTCGAACTGCGGCAGCACCGTGCGCGAGAACCCGACGATGCCCGGCCACGGGTCCCGGCCGGACCGCAGCGCGGCGAGCAGGTTGTCGTGGATTTCGGTTTTGATCCCGCGCGGCTTGTACCCTGCCGCGCGCAGCTCCCCCGCCGTGCGGGGCAGGTGTTCGGGTACGGGGTTCACCCTTACGACGCTACTGATCGCGGAGCGGCTCGTCGATGTGGAGCAGCTCCAGGTCGGGGCCGGGCCGGTACGCCGTCCGGCGGACTGCCGTACGCTGGATCGCCGTGTGCTGTCCCAGTGCGACTTTGACGGTGTGGACTTCGGCGTGGCTCTCCGGTGCCGCGGCGCCGGACGATGTCCTCGACGCCCTGCTGGCCTGGGGTGACGCCCATGAGGTCGTCGCCGCCGACGCGGAATCCGCGGTCGGGCTGGACCTGCCGCTGGAGGGCGACTTTCCCGGCACGCCGGTGCAACTGCTCGCTTCGCTACGGGCGAACGGCGCCGGTCCGGCCCAGCTCGTGCTGCCGGTGCCCGGCGACGTGCGCGGGCTCGGTGGTGGCGGGCCGTTCACCGAGGCGGCGCTGCGCGCGGGCGAGGCGATGCTGCTCCCGGAGGCGGGTTTCGGCCTTGTGCCGCAACCGATCGCGGAAGGGCTCGTCCGCTGGCAGGTGTACAAAGTGGACAGTTCGGCGACCCCGGAGTACGTCGGCATCGCGGATGCGGAACACGGCCTGACCGACGCGATCCGTGATTCCGCCGGCGCGTTGCAGGCGCTCGATGTGGCGAAGGACCGGCCCGGCGTGCGGGCGGAGCTTTCGGCGTTCCTGCGGGCGCGGCCCCGGCCGGAGTGGCCCGCCGGGATGCCCGGCCGCGCCCTGCGCGTGCTGCAGCGCGCGGAGGAGATCGGCGCGATCCTGGCCGTGGCCGAAACCGACGAACCGGGCGGCGCGGTGTCCGCCTCCGCGGCCCTGCTCCGCGCGGATGCCCTGCGCCCGCTGGGCAACGCCGTCCGCATCGCCCGTTACGCGGCCGTGAACGAGGCCGTGCGACTGTTCAGTGACCAGGCCGAGCGGCCCCAGTAAGCGCTTCCCGCCGGGGCGCTAGCGGCCAGGACGGGCCGGGGTGGCGCAGCAGCCCACGGCGCAGGGCGCGCCGTTGACGGTGCAGCCAGCGGCGGGGAACCCGGAGAGTTTCCGGGCCGGGGCGCCGGTCACGTGCTCGCGCACCAGTTCCACGACCAGCTCCGCGAAGCGCGGGTCGCTGTTCGGGGTCGCGGCGCGGGCGAAGCCCATGCCCAGCTCCCCGCAGCGTTCGGCCGCCTCGTTGTCCAGGTCCCAGACCACCTCCAGGTGATCCGACACGAAACCCACCGGGCACACGACCACCGAGCCGACACCGTCCGCGTGCAGGGCGTCGATGTGGTCCACGATGTCCGGCTCCAGCCAAGGGATCCGCGGCGGGCCGGAGCGGGACTGCCATACCACGTCGTACTCCGCCACGCCCGCTTCGAGCGCGACGAGCCGGGCGGCTTCGGCGATCTGGCGCGAGTACCGGTGGCCCCCCTCTTCGGGCGGCCCGGCGGCGGCGTCCGCGCTCACCGGAACCGAATGCGCCGTGAACACCGTCCGCGCTTCGGGCAGCTCCCTGTGCGCCGCGCGGACCGCGTCGGCGAAGGCGGACACGAACAGCGGGTGGTCGAAGAACTGCCGCAGCTTCACCAGTTCCGGCGCGTTCTGCCCCACCGCCGCGCGGGCGCGCTCGACGTCCTCGTCGTACTGCCGGCACGCCGAGTACCCACCGTAGGCGCTCGTCGGGAAGACCAGCGCGCGCCGCACGCCGTCGGCGGCCATGCGCGCCACGGTGTCCTCGACCATCGGCCGCCAGTTGCGGTTGCCGAAATACACCGGCAGGTCCAGGCCCTGTGCCGCGAGTTCCTTCTCCACCGCGGTGATCGCCTCGCGGTTGAGCCGGTTGATCGGCGACACGCCACCGAAATGCCGGTAATGCCCGGCGACCTCGGCCAGCCGTTCCGGCGGCACCCCGCGCCCGCGGGTCACGTTCTCGAGGAACGGTATGACCTCGTCGGGGCCTTCGGGCCCGCCGAAGGACAACCACAGCAGCGCGTCGTAACTCACGGTTTCCATCTTGCCGCTGTGGCCGCCGCCACGCCGTCCCGGGGCCGCACCCCGGCAACGGCGAGGCTAGGGCTCACAGGCCCAGCGCGTGCACCCCGCCGTCGACCCAGATCATCGAGCCCGTGGTCGCGGGCAGCCAGTCCGACAGCACCGCGCAGATGGATTTCGCCACCGCGGTGGGGTCCTCGGCGGCCCAGCCGAGCGGAGCGCGGTCGCCCCACCCGCCTTCCAGCTCCCCGAAACCGGGGATGGACTTGGCGGCCATCGTCTTCACCGGCCCCGCGGAAACCAGGTTGACCCGGATGCCTTCGGGACCGAGCTCACGCGCCAGGTAGCGGTTGACCGACTCCAGCGCCGCCTTCGCCACGCCCATCCAGTTGTAGGCCGGCCACGCGACCCGCGCGTCGAAGTCCAGCCCCACGATCGACGACCCGCGCGACAGCAGCGGCAGGCACGCCACCGCGAGCGACTTGAACGAGTACGCCGACACCTGCACCGCCACCGAGACGTCCTCCTTCGGGGCGTCCAGGAACGGCGCGCCGAGGCAGGTCTGCGGGGCGAACGCGATCGCGTGCAGCACCCCGTCGAGCCCGTCCACGTGCTCGCGGACCCGGTCGGCGAGGGTGTCCAGGTGCTCCTGGTTCTGCACGTCCAGTTCGATCACCGGGGCGGGCTCAGGCAGCCGCTTGGCGATCCGCTCCACCAGCGAAAGCCTGCCGAAACCGGTGAGCACCACCTTGGCGCCCTGCTCCTGGGCGGCCTTGGCCGCGTGGAACGCGATCGAGGCGTCGGTGATGACACCCGTGATCAGCAGCCGCTTACCTTCGAGCAGTCCGGGCAAAACGAGTCCTTTCGCAAAGGGATCAACAGGAAATTCGAGTTGTATTTCCGAAGCGGCGGAGCCGCTTGCCGTGGGCCGTCAGCTCGCGCCGCCGCGGGTTCATGATGAGGCGATCCCGGGGCCAGGGGCCAGCTCGGGTTCCGCTACCCGCACCGCCACGCAAATCATTTTCAGTCCGATCTTCTAGTGGCCCATGCCGAGGCCGCCGTCGACGGGCAGCACCGCGCCGTTGACGTAGCCTGCGGCGTCGGAGGCGAGGAAGCCGACCGCGGCGGCGATGTCGGCCGGGTCGCCGTAGCGGCCGGCCGGGATCTGGGCGAGGGTGGCGCTGCGCTGGCCCTCGGTGAGCGCGTCGGTCATGTCGGTCACGACGAATCCAGGGGACACCACGTTCGCGGTGATGTTGCGCGAGCCCAGTTCCCGCGCCAGCGAACGGGCGAAGCCGACGAGGCCGGCCTTGCTCGCGGCGTAGTTCGTCTGGCCCGCGCTGCCGGACAGCCCGACCACCGACGAGATGAAAACGAACCGGCCCCACTTGGCGCGCAGCATCCCGCGCGAAGCCCGCTTCGCGACCCGGTAGGCGCCGGTCAGGTTCGCGTCCACGACCTTGGTGAACTGTTCCTCGCTCATCCGCATCAGCAGCGTGTCGTCGTTCGTCCCGGCGTTGGACACCAGCACCTCGACCGGGCCCTGATGCTCCTCGACCAGCTTGAACGCGGCGTCGATCTGCTCGGAGTCGGTGACGTCGGCCTGCACGCCGAACAGTCCTTCGGGCGCCCCGGAGCCCCGGTGCGTGACGGCCACGCTGTGCCCCTGCTCGGCCAGGCCCCGCGCGATCGCCAGCCCGATGCCGCGATTGCCTCCGGTGACCAGTACGGACCGTCCCACGTGCCTGCTCCTCCTGCTCGTCCAGCATGGCTTTCGCGCTGAGGTTAACCGCTGGCCGGCGGCCTGCGCGCACCCGCATACCGCTACCCGGCGGTAGCGGTACAACTGGCGGATGAGCCCGTGGGAGCTGGACCGGCGGCGCAGCGCGCTGCTGGTGATCGACATGCAGAACGACTTCGTGCGCAGGGGTTTCCCGATGGAGGTGCCCATGGCGCGGGCGCGGATCGGCGCCATGCGGGAGGTGGCGGCGCGGTGCCGGGCCGTGGGAGTTCCGGTGCTCTGCACCCGGCATGTGTTGTTCGACTCTTTTGACGTCTCGCCGCTGGAAACCGCCCGCAACCCGGCGCTGCGCACGGCCGGGCTGCGGGCGGGCAGCCACGGCGCGGAGATCGTCGAGGAGCTGGCGCCGGAGCCGGGTGAGGTGGTCATCGACAAGCACCGCTACGACGCCTTCCACAACACGCCACTGCACAGTGTGCTGACCACGATCCGTGGCCCGCACGTCGTGGACACCGTGATCATCACCGGCACACTCACCGACGTGTGCTGCGAATCGACCGCGCGCAGCGCCTTCATGCGTGACTACAAGGTCGCCTTCGCCGCCGACGCGACCGGAGCGCTGTCCGAGGCCGCGCAGGAGGCGACGCGACGCTGCGCAGCATCGAAGCGTTCTTCGGCCGCGTTCCCGGCAACGCCGAGCTGATCTCCGCGCTATCGTCGCCGTGATGGCCAAGACGATCGCGCGGGCGCCCATCCGGGTTCGCTACCACGAATGCGACCAGCAGGGCATCGTGTTCAACGCGCACTACCTCGCGTACTTCGACATGGGTTCGCTGGAGTTCTTCCGCGAGGTCTTCGGTTCCTACGAGAACCTGCGGGCCCGCGGCGTGGACACAGTGGTGGCCGCGTCGGAGCTGACCTACCGCGCGCCCAGCCGCTACGACGACGAACTGGTCGTGGAGGTCGGTATCGAGCACCTCGGCCGGACTTCGCTGATCCTCGCGTTCACGATCGTGCGCGGCGACGAGCTCGTCACTACGGGCACGAACCGCTACGTCTTCGTGGACACCGGGAACCTGGCCAAGACCGCGCCCCCGGACGATGTCCGCGAGAAGCTGGCCGCGTTGCTCTAGTTGTCTTGCCTGGTATCCCGTTCCGGGGGCGCGACCAGACGAGATCCGCCTGTGGTGGGATGGTGTCGTCGGCTACTTTGCCGTCGAAGTGTCCGTTCCGCGAAGGGAAAACGAGCAGAAGGATGTTCCGGGTCCTCTTTTACCGGCCGGAGATCCCGCCCAACACGGGAAACGCGATCCGGTTGTCGGCCAACACCGGGGTGGAACTGCACCTCGTCGAACCGCTCGGCTTCGCCTTCGAGGACAAGCACCTGCGCCGCGCGGGCCTGGACTACCACGACCTCGCGCACGTCCGGGTGCACAAGGACCTGGACGCGGCCTGGGCGGCGCTGTTGCCGGCGAACGTGTACGCGTTCACGGCGCGCGCGAAGCGGTGGTACACCGACGTGGCCTACCAGCCGGGCGACGTGCTGATGTTCGGGCCGGAGTCGGTGGGCCTGCCGGCCGAGGTACAGGACGCGCCCGAAGTGACCGACCGGGTCAAGCTGCCGATGCGGCCGGGCTCGCGGTCACTGAATCTGGCCAACACCGCGTCCATCGCGATCTACGAGGCCTGGCGCCAGCACGGGTTCGACTTCAGCGGTTGAGCCCGGCGGCGCGGGCGAGCCAGCCTGCCACCTCTTCATCGACGTCTTCGGGAAACCGCAAGGGAATCCGGACCGTCAGCGCGTCGTCCCGGAGCACCTTCGCCGACTCCAGCCGGCCCGCCGGTTCGACGCCGTCGAGGCGCAGGCCGAGATCCACGCGGGTTTTCGTGGTCGCCTTCAGCACCGCGAACTTGCGCCGTGGCGTGGACAGCGTGACGTAGGTCTTACGGGCAGCCACCTCGACCCCGTCGAGCGCTGCGGCGAGCGTGACCACCTTGTCGTAGACCGGGCGCAGCGCCGGGCGATCGGCGTACTGGCGCTCCACGAGCGCGCTCGCGTCCGCGGTCAGGAAATCCGGGTAGCCGAAGCGTTCCATCACCAGCAGCATCTGCGCATATCCGGTGACGCCCCGGCCCGCCAGCCATGCACGCAGCTCGTCCTCGGTGGCGATCCCGGTGCCGGCAATGCGGCGGTTCCACTCCTCGACGCCCTCGCCGGTCCGCCGGCGCAGCAGGTCCGCCGACCAGCCGCGCATCCGTTCCCACGCCGTGACCTCGACCATGCGCCCAGGCTAAGGCGCGCTCAGGGCAGCCGCTGGCCGATGAACAGCGAACTGCCGGCGGCGACGATCAGGCACAGCGTGCCGAGCACCACCCACGGCCTGCTCGCGTCCGCCTCCTTGAGCTCGTAGCCGATCTGCTCGCCGAGGTCTTCGTAGACCTGCTTGAGCTGCTCGGCCGAACCCGCCTGGTAGAAGTCGCCGCCGGAGAGCCGGGCGACCTCCTGCAGCGAACCGTCGTCGACGTCCACCGGGACCTCGCGGCCGTCGATGGTGACCGTGCCGTGGTTGGTGCCGAAGGAGATCGTGGAGACCGGGACCTGCTGCTTCTTCGCCTCCTGCGCCGCGGTGAACGCGCCGCGCGGAGCGTAGAGATCCTCGGGCACGGTCTGCTTGCCGTCGCTCATCAGCACGATCCGCGCCGGCGGTGGCCCGTCGGCGCCGCCGACGACCGAGGAGAACCCCTCGATCGACTGCAGCGCCGCGTAGATCCCCTCGCCGGTGGCGGTGGACTGGGCGAGCTTGAGCCCGTCGATCGCGGTGACCACGCTCTGGCGTTCTGTGGTAGGCGCGACCAGCACGGTCGCGGTGCCGGCGAAGGACACCAGGCCCAGGTTGATGCCCGGGGTGAGCGCCTGCGCGAACGAAGTGGCCGCGTCCTGCGCCGCCTTGATCCGGGTGGGCTGGACGTCGGTGGCCTCCATCGACAGCGAAACGTCGATCACCAGCATCACGGTGGCCCGGTTGCGCGGCACCTTCTGCTCGGCCGTCGGCCCGGCGAGGCCGACCGTGAGCAGGATGAGCGACACGATCAGCAGCACCGGCGGCACGTGCCGCGGCCAGCCCTGCGCCCGCGGCGCGACCTTGTCCAGCAAGGCCAGGTTGGCGAACCGCAGCGTGCGCCGGCGCCGGGCCCGCTGCACCAGCAGGTAGCCGACCACCACGGCGGCGACCACGATCAGCAGCAGGAACCACCACGGGGCGCTGAACCCGCTCAGACTCACGCGGCTCCCCCAGACCAGCGGCGCTTACGGGCCACCACGAAACGAACGGTGTCGGCGATCCAGTCCGAATCCGTGCGCAGCACCAGATGCGCGGCTCCGGCCTGGCGCAGCGCGCGGGCCACCTCGTCACGATGCGCCTGCGCGGCCGCGGCGAATTCGCGGCGCAGCAACGCCGAGGCATGCACCTCGCGCTGTTTACCGGTTTCCGGGTCGGCGAGCACCACGGTCCCGACCTCGGGCAGGTCGATGTCGCGCGGGTCGAGCACCTCGACCGCCATCAGCTCGTGCCGGGCCGACAGCGCGCGCAGCGGCCGCTGCCATTCGGTGCCACCGAGGAAATCCGAGACCACCACGACGAGCCCGCGCCGGCGCGGCGGGCGGCGCAACTGCTCGATGATCGCGGCGAGGTCGCCACGGGTGCCCTCGGCCGCGCGGGGCAGCTGCGCGAACCTGCGCAGCAGCCCGCGGGCGTGTGCCCGGCCGCCGCGCGCGGGCACCCGGACCGTCTCGGCGCCGTTGGACAGCACCGCGCCCAGCCTGTTGCCGCCGCCTCCGGTGAGGTACGCGATGGCGGCGACCGCGCACAGCGCCAGATCCCGTTTCTCGCACAGCGCGGTGCCGAAGTCGAGGCTCGCGGACAGGTCCGCGGCCACCCACGTCTCCAGCTCGCGGTCGGCCACCGTCTCCCGGATGTGCGGAACCGTCGTGCGCGCGGTGACCGCCCAGTCCATCCGGCGGACGTCGTCGCCCGGCTGGTAGGGCCGGGCCTCCCCCGGCTCGGAGCCGGGCCCCGGCACCAGGCCGAGGTGATTGCCCTGCAGCAGCCCGTCCAGCCGGCGCCGCACGTCCAGCTCCAGCGTGCGCAGGCCCGCCTCCAGCCGGTCGCCCCGCAGGATCGGCGGGGCCCACGACGGCCGGGTCTCGTCCTTGTCAGTCACTTACCGCCCCGGTGCCCCCATCGAAACCGGCTGGCCCGGGCCGCCCTGCGGGCGGGCGGAGACCTGCGGCAGCGGCACCGTCTGCAGGACCCGGTTGATGATGTGGTCCAGCGGGACGGCGTCCGCCAGCGCGTCGTAGGACAGCACCAGCCGGTGCCGCAGCACGTCCGGCACCACGTCCACCACGTCCTGCGGGAGCACGTAGTCACGGCCGCGGACGAGCGCGAGCGCCCGCGACGCGGCGATGATGCCGAGGCTCGCGCGGGGCGAGGCCCCGTAGGAGACCCAGCCCGCGACGTCGGTCAGGCCGTGCTCGGTGGGCGTGCGGGTGGTCAGCACGAGCCGGACCACGTAGTCGACCAGCGCGTGGTGCACGAAGACGTTGGACGCGACCTGCTGCAGCCGGACCAGCTCGGCCGGGCTGAGCACCTCGTGCGGCTCCGGCGGGGTGACCCCCATCCGGTAGACGATCTCCCGCTCCTCCTCGGCCGTCGGGTAGTCCACGACGATCTTGAACAGGAACCGGTCGCGCTGGGCCTCCGGCAGCGGGTACACGCCCTCGTTCTCGATCGGGTTCTGGGTGGCCAGCACCAGGAACGGATCGGGCATCGGGAACGTCCTGCCGCCGATGGAGACGTGCCGCTCGGCCATCACCTCGAGCATCGCCGACTGCACCTTGGCCGGGGCGCGGTTGATCTCGTCCGCCAGCACGAAGTTGGCCACCACGGGGCCGAGCTCGACGTCGAACTTCTCGCTGCCCTGGCGGTAGATCCGGGTGCCGAGGATGTCCGCGGGGACGAGGTCGGGGGTGAACTGCACGCGCGAGAACGAACCGCCCACCACGCGCGCGATGGTCTCCACCGCCAGCGTCTTCGCGACGCCGGGCACGCCTTCCAGCAGCAGGTGCCCCTTGGCCAGCAGGCCCACCAGCAGCCGCTCGACCAGCCTGTCCTGCCCGACGATCACGCGCTTGACCTCGAACACGGTGCGTTCCAGCAGCTGGCCGTCGCGGGCCGGGGTCGCGGCCTGCTGCCCGTTCGTGCCGTCGGCGGCGTAGCCGGGCTCGGTCACGGTTCCCTCCTCGTTCACGTTCGCGTCCTCCTGCGACCGTATCGGTAGTCAACCTCAAGCCCGGTGTGAGGGCTGTGAGCTGCCCCCGTGCCTGCCGAGATCCTCGGGGGTGTCGATGTCCTCGCTCTCCCCCGGTTCCGCCGCGACCGTCGTGTAGCGCAGGGCACGGAACACTTGGCGCAGCGGGAAATTCGCTGTCAGCTCCGGCATCGCGGCGCGCAGTGGCGCGACCTGCCAGACACCGATCAGCCACTGTTCGCGCCCGTCCGGATCGACCAGCAGCGCCCCGTCGGCGCCTTCGGCCGCGGCGGCGAGGCGGTCCACTGTGGAGGGGCCTACCGCGGCAAGATCCCCCGCCAGGACGGCCACCTTCGCCGCACCCGGTGGCAGGGCGGCGAGCCCCGCGGCGAGTGCCGCCACGGGGCCGCCACCCGGCGGATCCTCACGGGCCCACCGCACCTGCGTGATCGCGGGCCGCCGCGGACCGACGACGATCACCGGCTCGGCGGCGGCGAGGGCGTCGATCACCGTGCGCAGCAACGGTTTCCCACCGATCTCGAGCATCGGTTTGTCCACTCCGGACAACCGGCGGGCGGCGCCGCCGGCCAGCACGATCCCGGCGAGTTCGGTCATCGGCCCAGGCTAGCGGCTCCGCCGCCGCGACCGGCGGCTACAGGTACGGCCGGGTGATCATCTCCAGCCCATGCCCTGCCGGGTCGAGGAAGTAGACCCCGCGCCCGCCGTGCTCCGTATTCGTCTCACCGGCTCGTCTGCGCTGCGGGTCGGCCCAGTGCTCGGCCCCGCCGGCGCACAGCCGCGCGTACGCGCGGTCGAACAGCTCGTCGTCGACCAGGAAGGCGTAGTGCTGCATCTGGATCTCCACCGGTGGTTCGGCGAACTGCAGCAGCACGCCGTCGGCGAGCTGGATGTTGACGAACGGGCCCCACGAAGGCGCTTCCGGCAGCTCGAACAGCTCGCGGTAGAACTTCGCGGACGCGTGCTTGTCCTTGGCGGCGATGATGGTGTGGTCGAACGTGACTGACATGAAAAGGGACTCCTCGGCTGATGTCGGTGGACCGGGCTGGTGTGCGCACACCGCCGTGGGGGCCCACGAGGCCGGGGCGTCAGTCGTGCACCGGGTCGCCTTTCCGTGCAAGGCTCGGCGCCGTCCCGGTGATCATGGCCCCGACCCTAGGCCACGGATCACAACGGCCGCAACGCATTTACCGGGGCCGCAGAATCCGCGCGGTCGCCGTCGCCGTGGCCAGTGCGACCCCGGCCTGATCGGTCAGCTCGCCCGCGAGGAGACCGATGGAACCGGTGCGGTGCACCACGCGGCGCAGGTAGTTCACCTTCAGTTCCAGTGTCGGCGCGGACTCCTCCGGCCCGAGCGTGGCCACCAGCGCCGGGCCGAGCGTGTCGTCGAGCATCGCGGCGAGGAACCCGCCCTGCACGTTTCCCCACGGGTTGAGGAAATCCTCGCCAGCGGTGAAACGCACCTTGATCCGCCCCGCGCCGGGATCGACCGAGACCAGCTCCCAGCCCAGAGTGCGCGCGGCGGGCGGCGCCGCGCTCCGGCCCGCGACGAAATCCCAGAAGGGGCCGGACCGGCCTGGAAAGTCCTGCCGCACACCCGGGACCTTAAGGCGCCCCACCGACAATTCGGCGCGGTGCGGTCAGCGGCAGCAGCACCTCGTCGACGATCTCGGCCACGTCGTGTTCGCTCGCGGCGCCTTTCTCCAGCGACTCGGCGATGATCAAGCGCGGCCCCACCGAAGCGACGCGGGGGGTCACGCAATCCGGCGTGGCCTCACCGCGTTCCGCCGCGGCACGCAGGATGCCCAGCAGGATCCGCTGGTGTGGCAGGACAACCAGGCGCCGGACCTCGTCGAAGAGCGCGGGATGGCGGGCGCGCTGGGTGACCAGTGGACGCAGCGCCTGGCCGCGTGGTTCGTCCAGCACCCTGGCGAAAGCGCCGAGAATCGTGAGCAGGTCACCGCGCAGCGAACCCGTGGCCGGCGCCAGCGGCGCGCCGAAGCCCGTCGACGGGTCGGTCAGCGCGGCCAGCACCAGCTCCTCCGGGGTGGCCCAGCGCCGGTAGAGCGCCGATTTGCCGGTACCCGCCAGCGGTGCGAGTTTGTCGAACGTGAGTTCCTCGAAGCTCGTGCGGGCCAGTTCCTCCAGCGTGGCCTGGTAGATGGCACGCGTCAGCGTTTCGCCGCGGCGCCGGGTCGCGCGCGGCGCGGAATCGGGCGAGCGCACGGTCCCTCCTCGAAGAGAGTACGGTCGAGTTAGTGGACAGATCTGTACCTTATCGGAGGTCCGACGTGACGACCAGAACCACCCTCACCGGTGTCCGGGTGTTCGACGGAGAGCAGCTCACCCCGCCCCGCACGGTCGTCATCGACGGTGACGTGATCGGCACCGACGCCACCGGCGCGCGGGAGATCGACGCCTCCGGTGCCGTGCTGCTGCCCGGCCTGATCGACGCGCACGTCCATCTGCACGGCCCGGAAACCTTGCGGGACTTGGCTTCCTGGGGAGTCACCACCGGGCTCGACATGGCCTGCTGGCCCCGGGAACGGGTCGCCTCGCTGCGCGGCGAGGTCACCGGCGCAGCCGACTTCCGCACGCCGGGCATGCCCGCGATCGGGCCGGGTGGCAGGCACGCGGACATGCCCGGGATGCCGGCCGAAGCCATCGTCACGACACCGGCCGAAGCCCGTGCGCACGTCGAGGCGCGGGCCGCCGAGGGGGACGACTACATCAAGGGCGTCGCCGAAGCCCCCGGCGATGGCGGGCCCTCCGCGGAAACCTTGCAGGCCCTGGTCGTCGCCGCCCGGGAACACGGGCTCAAGACCGTCATCCACGCCGCCACCGCCGGCGCCTACGTCCTGGCCGTGGACACCGGCGCGGAGTTCATCACCCACATCCCGGTCAACGGGCCGCTCCCGGCGGAGACCATCGACAAGATGCGGGCAGCGGGCCAGATCGCGGTGCCCACGCTGACGATGATGGAAAGCGTGCTCGCCGGGCGCGCGCCGGTCACCGGCCCGCTGAACAACGTCACCGCCCTGCATCGCGCCGGCATCGAGATCCTGGCCGGCACCGACGCCAACGCCCAGCCCGGTGCGCCGGGCCTTGTGCCCCACGGGGAAAGCCTCCACCGCGAGTTCGAGTTGCTGGCGCGCGCCGGGCTCAGCCCGGTGGAGATCCTGCGCGCGGCGACAGTGCTGCCCGCACGGGCTTTCGGCCTCCCCGACCGGGGCGCGGTCGAGCCAGGCCTGCGTGCCGACCTCGTCCTCGTCGACGGTGACCCCACCGCCGACCTCACCGCCACCCGCGCGATCAGGGCGATCTGGTGCGCGGGCCACTCGGTGACTCCCGTGCCACACAGGGAGGACGCATGAGCGACGCTTGCGAGCGAATCAAGGACATCATGCTTGCCGACGTGATGTCGCTGCCGCGGCCTGCCGCGTCCGTTGAGGAGGACGCATGAGCGAGACCACCGAAATCACCCAGCTCGTGCTGCGCGAGCGGCAGGGCCGCGATCGCGGCTGGTGGGATCAGATGCGGTCGAGCTTCGCCGAAGACTCCACCGTGCGGCTGAGCTGGTTCCGTGGCAGCGGCCCGGGTTTCGTTGCGGCGTCGGAGAAAATGGCCGCGGGCGGAGATGCCGCGCTCCACCGGCTCGCGCCGCCCGTGGTGCATCGCCGGGGCGAGCGGGCTCTGGTGGAACTGCCGGCGGTGATCGAGATGCGCACCTCCCTCGACGGCGTCGAGGTGGATCTCGCGTCGGCGGCGCGGCTGAACTACCGCGTCGAACGGCGCGGCGGGCGCTGGCTGGTGGTCGCGCTCGACCCGGTGTACGAACGGGACACCCTGGCCGCCGCGCATCCCGGTGTCGCACTCGCCATCGGCCCGGCCGATGTCGCCGGGTACCGGCCTTCCTACCGCTTCCTGTCCTATGTGCTCTCCCGCCGCGGCTACCCCATCGGCGAAGACCTCTACGGAGACGACCGCCCGGACGAAGCCGCCCGCTTCTACGAAGAAGCCCGCACCTGGCTCGGGATCTGAACACGCTTGCCTCTCCCCCGAGGGGAGATGCCAGGGTGACCGCATGGACGGCGAACACCTGTACTCGATCGGTGAACTGGCCCGGCGGACCGGGCTGACGGTCAAGGCCGTCCGCTTCTACTCCGACCGCGGCATCGTGACCCCGTCCGGCCGCACCGCCGCCGGCCACCGCCGCTACGGGACCGGCGCGCTCGCGCGCCTCGACCTCGTCCGCACCCTGCGCGAACTGGGCATCGACCTGGCCACGATCCGGCGCGTGATCGACAGCGACGCCGCCCTCGCCGACGTCGCGACCGCGCATGCCCAGGCGCTGGAAGTGCACATCCGCGTACTCCGGCTGCGTCAAGCGGTGCTCACCGCGGTCGCCGGACGCCGCTCCACTCCCGAGGAGATGACCGCCTTGCACAAACTGGCCCAGCTGACCGAGGACGAACGCCGCCGCCTGATCGACGACTTCCTCACGACCACCTTCGGCGGGCTCGAACACCCTGGATTCCCCGGGATCGCCCGCTCGCTGACTCCGGAACTGCCCGCGCGACCCGGGCCCGGACAGGTCGAAGCCTGGGTGGAGCTGGCCGAACTGTCCCAGGATCCCGGTTTCCGCGGGCTCATGCGGCGCATCGCCGAACAGCACGACCGCACCACCGGCCTGCGCCGCGACCTGACCGCCGACATCCGCGACGCCGTCGCCCCGGCGCTGGACTCGGGCGTCGCCCCGGACTCACCCGAGGCCGCCCGGATCGTCACGGCTTTCACGTCCCGGCACAGCACGGACCAGCTGCAGGCCTGGCGGGACACCGTCGGAGATGCCCGCCGGGAACGGTATTTCGAGCTGCTCGCCGTGATCAACGGCTGGGCCGCCCCGGAAAGTCTCGCCCCGGCGGCACAGTGGTTTTCCCGGGCGCTGCAAGCAGCCGGCTAACCGACCAGGCGCGTGGCGTACGGCAGGATGTCGCCGTATCGGACCGCGGTGACCCGCACGACCATGCCCGATTCCGGGGCCTCGATCATCATCCCGTTGCCGAGGTACATCGTCACGTGGTGGATCCCGGCGCGGCCGTAGAACAGCAGATCCCCCCGCCGCATCTGGGAAAGCGGCACCTGGCGCCCGGCGGTGTACTGGTAGCCGCTGTAGTGCGGCAGCGACACCGCGCCGCCGTAGGCGTAGACCATGAGGCCCGAGCAGTCGAACCCGATCTTGCGGTAGTCGCCGTACGCGTCGGCCACACCACCGTCGCGGATACCGCGTGTCGGCCCGCTCGCGTTGCCGCCGCCCCAGGCGTACGGCATGCCCAGCTGTGCCATCGCCCGCGCGATGGCCCGTTCGATGATCGACCCGGAGGAGCCCGTCGCCGGCTTGACCGTGCCGCCGCCGCTACCGCCGCTACTGCTGCCCTTGCTCGCGGCGAGCGCGGCCTGCTGGGCGCGCGCGTCGTCTTCGCGCTGCTTCTGCGCGAGCCAGTCCTGGTAACGCTGACGCTGCCCCTGCAGCCCCGAAACCCGTTGCTGCGCCTCGTAAAGCGCCTGCTCGACGCTGTTCTTGTTCGCTTCCAGCTCGGCGGTGCGGGCGGCCTGGCCCTGTTGCGCCTGCTCCGCGGCCGCCTGCGCCGAGTCCGCGTCGAGCTTGGCCTGTTCGGCCGCCGCTTGCTTCTGCTGCGCGAGTTCGAGCGCGGCCCTGGCGGCGGCGTCCTTGTTGGACTTGTCCGTCTGGGCCTGCTGCATCATCTCCAGCGCGTTGAGCTGGCTGCCGCTGACCGAGGACAGCAGCTGCGCGCGGGCGAGCATGTCCTTGGGACTGGTCGAGCTGATGTAGGCCGAGATCGAGCCCATCGTGCTGCCCTGCTGGAAGCTGCCCGCGATGAACGCGTCGAGCTGCTGCTGGGCGACCTCGATCTGGTTGGCCGCGGCGTCGGACTCCTTGCGCGCGGCGTCGGCGTCCGCCTGGGCCTGGGTGGCGGCGTCCTGCGCGGTCTGCTGGTCGACGAGGGCCTTGTTGGCCTGCTCCATTTTCAGCTCGACGTCGCTCTGCAGGTCCGACAGCCGGGACTCGGCCTCGGCGAGCTGGTTGGTGAGCTGGCCGACCTGGCCCGCCTTGGCGTTGGCGTCGGCCTGGCTCGAGCTGATCTCGCCGTCACTGGGGTTGGGCGGCGGGGGCGGGACCGCGTTCGCCGTGCCGGCGGTGCCGAGCACAGCGGCGATGGCCAGCGCGGTGGTGGCCACCCATCTCGACGTGCGGTCTCGCCTGGTCAAGAACTCGCCTTCCCCTTCATCACGGGCAACGCCCGAGACACTCCAGTCACAGATGTACCAGACGCACCACGCGACACTTGCATATCGCCTGCAACAATTCCCCGATCGGGGGACCCTTTCCGCCGGTCCCGGCGTCACACGATGGAGATCCACCGACCCGAGGAGCTCTGCCATGCACGCCGGCCGACTGTTCAGCCTGCTGGCCGCCACGACCGGCCTGATCGTGCTCGTCGCGGGCACGTTCCTGCCCTGGTTCCACTCCGGGAACGTGCAGCGCAACAGCTATCAGACCGCCGGGGTCGCCGACCGGCTTTCCTTGCTGCACAACGAGTTCGCCGCGGCCCTGCTACACGGCTGGATCGCGGTGCCGCTGCTGAGCGCGGTGTTCGCCGGGCTGGTGGTGCTGGGCCTGCGGAAGACGGGTGCAACGCTGACCATGCTGCTCGCGATATCAGTGGGAACCATCGCGGCGATGGCGCTCGTCCAAGGCGGTGGCGGACTGATCGGGATCACCCCGGCCGGGCCCGTCACGACACTGGCCGGCGCGATCGTCGCGCTGGCGGGGGCGCTCGGCGGGCTCTTCACCGGCACCGGGCGCCGCCGGCGGATCGCATCGAGAACAGGGGGACGGCCATGACAACTCCTGGCCCGCAGGACCAGTGGCCGCAGCAGTGGCAGCAGCCGCAACAGCAGCCACAGCCGCAGTGGCAGCAGCCTCCTCAGCAGCAGTGGCAGCAGCCACAACAGGCCTGGCCGCAGCAGCAGCCGTACTACCCGCAGCCCGGCTACCCGGCCCCGCGGCCTCCCAGCCGCAGCCGTCGCGGGCTGATCATCGGGCTCGTCGTGGCGCTGGTCGTCCTCGCCGGTGGCGGCGCCACGTGGATCGCGCTGTCCCAGAGCGACAACGGTTCGGCCACGCCCACCGAAGCCGCGCTGAAGCTGGCCAGCTCGCTGGGCAACGCCGACGTGGTCGGGGTGCTGGGCAGCCTCGCCCCGGCCGAGGCCTCGATGTTCACCGATCCCGTGCAGGCGGTGACCGACGAGCTCAAGCGGCTCAACGTGCTGGACGCCTCGGCGGACCCGGAGAAGCTGAGCGGGGTGCAGATCAGCACCGCGAACCTCACCTTCGACGAGGCGGGCGCCGAGCAGGTCAACGACCACGTGACCATCACCAAGCTCACCGGCGGCACGATCACCGTCACCGGGGACGCGAGCCGGCTGCCGCTGGCCAAGGACTTCCTCGACGCCGTGCCGGGCGGCGTGGACCGCTCCGGCCCGCGGACCGAGACGATCGACATCGGCAAGCAGGTACGCCAGAACGGCGAGCCGATCCGGATCGCCACCGTGCAGGTAGACGGCGAGTGGTACCCGAGCCTGCTCTACACGATCGCCGACTACGCGCTGCGGGACGCGGGCGAGAAGTGGCCGTCGACGTCCATCCCGGCCAACGGCGCCGGCTCGGCCAACGACGCGGTGAAGGAAACCGTGCAGGCGGTGCTGGACGCGGACGTGCGCCGGGTGATCGAGCTGATGCCGCCCGAGGAGATGGCGGTGCTGCACGACGCCGGCCCCGCGATCGTCGACGCGCTCGGCCCGGACGCGGAACCCAGCGGCGCCAAGGTGATCGACCTGCAGACGCAGAGCACCGATGTGGACGGCGGCACCCGCGCCACCCTCACTTCGCTCGTGGTGCAGGGCCCGGACGGAGAGACGTACGCGTTCAAGAAGAACGGCGCCTGCTACGACGCCACGATCGAGGGCGACACCCGGTCGATGTGCGCGGACGACCTCGCCGGGCAGATCGAGGACGAGACCGGCTCGCTGCTGCCGGGCGCGGTCACGCAGGTGCTCCAGCACCTCAGCACCGGTGTGCTGGCCCAGGGCCTCGGGGTGATCGTCACCGAGTCCGGCGGGAAGTACTACGTCAGCCCGCTGCGCACCCTCGTCGAGCAGGGCGTGACCCTGCTGCGGGCGCTGCAGCCCGGCGACATCACCGCCCTGCTCCACGCCGCCGGGTAGGTCACAGCGCTCCGCGGGTGTGTCGAGCTTGCCCCCAAAAAAGGACAAGCGTACTGTTTGGCAGCGAGGGAGCCTGCGCCGTCCCCGCGTCTGCGGACCGTTCGTGCGTGCGCCAGACTCGCCTTACACACCCGAAACTGACGACCGGGACTCCGCGGCGAGTACACCGCGCGGCGGCGTCCACGCCCTGGAGATTGACGTGACCGCACCAGCCAGCAAGGACAGCTTCGGCGCCCGCGACACCCTCAAGGTGGGTGACGCCTCGTACGAGGTGTTCCGCCTCAACAAGGTCGAAGGCGCGGCGCGGCTGCCCTACAGCCTGAAGATCCTGCTCGAGAACCTGCTGCGCACCGAAGACGGCGCGAACATCACCGCCGAGCACATCCGTGCCCTCGGCGGCTGGGATCCCAGCGCCGAGCCGTCGATCGAGATCCAGTTCACGCCCGCCCGCGTGATCATGCAGGACTTCACCGGCGTGCCCTGTGTCGTGGACCTGGCGACCATGCGTGAGGCCGTCACCGAGCTCGGCGGCGACCCGGACAAGGTCAACCCGCTGGCGCCGGCCGAGCTGGTGATCGACCACTCGGTGATCATCGACGTGTTCGGCCGCGCCGACGCCTTCGAGCGCAACGTCGAGATCGAATACGAGCGCAACCGCGAGCGCTACCAGTTCCTGCGCTGGGGCCAGGGCGCCTTCGACGAGTTCAAGGTCGTCCCGCCGGGCACCGGCATCGTGCACCAGGTCAACATCGAGCACCTCGCGCGCACCGTGATGGCCCGGAACGGGCAGGCCTACCCCGACTCCTGCGTCGGCACCGACTCGCACACCACCATGGTCAACGGCCTCGGTGTGCTGGGCTGGGGCGTCGGCGGCATCGAGGCCGAGGCGGCCATGCTGGGCCAGCCCGTGTCGATGCTCATCCCCCGTGTGGTCGGCTTCAAGCTGACCGGCGAGATCCCGACCGGGGTCACCGCGACCGACGTCGTGCTCACCATCACCGAGATGCTGCGCAAGCACGGGGTGGTCTCCAAGTTCGTCGAGTTCTACGGCGAAGGCGTCGCCCAGGTGCCGCTGGCCAACCGCGCCACCATCGGCAACATGAGCCCGGAGTTCGGCTCCACCGCGGCGATCTTCCCGATCGACGAGGAGACCGTGCGCTACCTCAAGCTGACCGGCCGCTCGGCCGAGCAGGTCGCGCTGGTCGAGACCTACGCCAAGGAGCAGGGCCTCTGGCACGACGCGTCGCACGAGCCGCAGTACTCCGAGTACATCGAGCTGGACCTTTCGACGGTCGTCCCGTCGATCGCCGGCCCGAAGCGCCCGCAGGACCGCATCGAGCTGACCGACGCGAAGTCCTCGTTCCGCAAGTCGGTGCACGACTACGTGGGCGGCGAGCAGGTCCCGCACACCAAGGTCGACGAGGCCGTCGAGGAGACCTTCCCGGCCAGTGACCCGGCTTCGCTGTCGTTCAAGGACGAGGACGCGGTCGAGATCCAGTCGGCGGCGAACGGCTCGCAGGGCCGCCCGACCAACCCGGTCACGGTGAAGACCGCCGACCGCGGTGACTTCGTGCTCGACCACGGCGCCGTGGTGATCGCTTCGATCACCTCCTGCACCAACACCTCGAACCCGTCGGTGATGCTGGGTGCCGCGCTGCTGGCGCGCAACGCCGTCGACAAGGGCCTCGCGGTGAAGCCGTGGGTCAAGACCTCGATGGCCCCGGGCTCGCAGGTCGTCACCGACTACTACGACAAGGCCGGTCTCTGGCCGTACCTGGAGAAGCTGGGCTACCACCTGGTCGGCTACGGCTGCACCACCTGCATCGGCAACTCGGGCCCGCTCTCGGACGAGATCTCCGCGGCGATCCAGGAGAACGACCTCACGGCGGTCTCGGTGCTCTCGGGCAACCGCAACTTCGAGGGCCGGATCAACCCGGACGTCAAGATGAACTACCTGGCGTCGCCGCCGCTGGTCATCGCCTACGCGCTGGCCGGCACGATGGACTTCGACTTCGAGCACCAGCCCCTCGGCCAGGACCCTGAGGGCAACGACGTGTTCCTCAAGGACATCTGGCCGACGCCGCAGGAGATCCAGGAGACCATCGACTCCTCGATCACGCAGGAGATGTTCACCAAGGACTACGCGGACGTGTTCGACGGCGGCGAGCGCTGGAAGGCGCTGCCCACCCCGCAGGGCAAGACGTTCGAGTGGGACCCGGACTCCACCTACGTGCGCAAGCCCCCGTACTTCGAGGGTATGCAGGCCGAGCCGTCGCCGGTGCAGGACATCACCGGGGCGCGGGTGCTGGCCAAGCTGGGCGACTCGGTGACCACCGACCACATCTCGCCCGCGGGCGCGATCAAGGCGGACACCCCGGCCGGGCAGTACCTGACCCAGCACGGCATCGACCGCAAGGACTTCAACTCCTACGGTTCCCGGCGCGGGAACCACGAGGTGATGATCCGCGGCACCTTCGCCAACATCCGGCTGCGCAACCAGCTGCTGGACGACGTGCAGGGCGGCTACACCCGGGACTTCACCCAGGAGGGCGCCCCGCAGGCGTTCATCTACGACGCCGCGCAGAACTACGCCGCGCAGGGCACTCCGCTGGTCGTGCTGGGTGGCAAGGAGTACGGCTCGGGCTCCTCGCGTGACTGGGCGGCGAAGGGCACTTCGCTGCTGGGCGTGCGCGCGGTGATCACCGAGTCGTTCGAGCGCATCCACCGGTCGAACCTGATCGGCATGGGCGTGATCCCGCTGCAGTTCCCGGAGGGCGAGTCGGCCGCGTCGCTGAAGCTGGACGGCACCGAGACCTTCGACATCTCGGGTATCACCAAGCTCAACGACGGGGAGACCCCGCGGACGGTGCACGTCACCGCCACGAAGCAGGACGGCTCGAAGGTGGAGTTCGACGCGGTGGTCCGCATCGACACCCCCGGTGAGGCCGACTACTACCGCAACGGCGGCATCCTGCAGTACGTGCTGCGCAAGATGACGAACGCCTGACAGCAAACGGAAAG
The DNA here is from genome assembly GCF_035546795.1 of Amycolatopsis sp. Classification (GTDB taxonomy): domain Bacteria; phylum Actinomycetota; class Actinomycetes; order Mycobacteriales; family Pseudonocardiaceae; genus Amycolatopsis_E. The sequence continues at coordinate 99,918 of NZ_DASZWC010000022.1, read as the reverse complement.
CGCCGCGGACTCCGTCGGGGGTCCGCGGCGCTTTCCGTTGTGGACGGTCAGTGTCCGTGCCCGGCGAACTGCGCCACGAGCGCGTCCATCGCGTTTTCGCCGAACATCAGCCGCATGTTCTCCGCCGACCCGGCGGCGGATTCCTCGCTGCGCGGGAACAACTCCTGCTCATAAGCGGCCAGCGCGACCTCGGTGTCGTCGGGGTGCGCCGCGAGCAGTCGGCCTAGTTCGGCTCCGTCGAACATCGCGAGGTTCGCGCCCTCCCCGGCGAACGGGGACATCAGGTGCGCGGCGTCGCCGACGAGCGTGACACCCGGGGTGCGCTGCCAGCTGTGCCCGACGGGCAGGGCGTGGATGCGGCGCGGGATGACTTCGCCGTCCGCGTCGGCGAGGAGCGCGCGCAGCGTCTCGTGCCAGCCCTCGAATTCCGCCAGCACGGCTTTTTTCGCCGTGTCGGCGTCGGTGAAGTCGATGGTGTCGAGCCAGTCTTCGGCGGCCCGGAGTCCACTGTAGACATGAATGCCGCCGTCGGATTCCCGGTGCGCAAGGAAACCCTTCTGATCGTCCAGGCTGATGAAGAAGCCGGGGCCGACCAGCCCGGCGGCGGCCGGATGCCGGGCTTCGGGGTCGAGCAGATCCGTTTCCACGAAGGAGATCCCGGTGTAGGCCGGCTGCGCGGCCGAGACCAGGGGGCGGATCTTCGACCAGGCGCCGTCCGCCCCGATGAGCAGGTCGGTGGTGATCACCGTGCCGTCGGCGAAGCGCACCTCGTGGGTTCCGTCGACGAGTGCACGGGCACTCGTGGCTTTCTTGTTCCAGTGCAGGGTTCCGGGGTCGATCGACTCGAGCAGCAACTGCCGCAACTGGCCGCGGTCGACCTCGGGACGGTCTCCGTCACCCCCGTCGTCCTCCGCGAGGCGGACGACCCCGGCGGAATCGACCAGCCGCAAGGCTTGCCCGCCGACATGGATGAGCTTGCGGAATTCGGCGTACAGCCCGGCGGCGCGCAGCGCGACCTGGCCGGTGTCGCCGTGGATGTCGAGCATGCCGCCCTGGGTGCGCGCCTCGGCGGAGGGTTCGAGCTCGAACAGGGCCGCCTCGATGCCGTTGACCCGCAGGACACGGGCGAGCGTGAGGCCGCCGAGGCCGCCTCCGACGATCGCGATCGGATAGTGCGTCATCATGAACTCCTCGGGTCGCTGGGGGTGCGCAGGATGCCGGTGACCAGGACGCCGAAGAACCAGTCGAAACGCGCCTGCGGGGAACCGGACAGCAGTTCGCCGGCCAGCGCGTGCAGATTCGGGTAGGTCTCCCCCGGCGCTTCGCGCACGGTGTGGGTGAGCGCGTCCCATTCGGCTTCGGAACTGCCCGACTGGAGACGCGTGGAGTGCTCGGCGGCCGACGCGGTGGCGAGCTGCAGCAGCAGATCCACTCCCCAGGCCGCTTGCACGCGGCTCGCGCCGCCTTCGAGGAGCAGGGCGAGGATCCGCTCCACCAGGTGCAGGTAGTTCTCTCCGGCCGGGCGCACCGAAATCGCGGCGCGGGCCAGCGCCGGATGCTGCAAGAGCACGTCCGTATAGGACGCGAGCACCCCGGCCAGCCGGTCACGCCAGGTCTCGCCGGAGGGTTCCAGCTCGACCTCGCCAAGCAGCTGGTCCAGCACCGCGGCGTGCAGCTCGGCCATGTTGGCCACGTACACGTACAGCGACGCGGCGCCGGTGTCCAGCTCCTGCGCCAGGCGCCGCATCGTCACCTTTTCCAGGCCTTCGGCGCGCATGACGGCGACCGCGGTGGCGACGATGCCTTCGCGGCTCAGCGCGGGCTTCGCGGGACGCTCACGCCTGCTCACCGGACCCCTGGGATTTGTGCTCATGCCTCCACCGTAACGAACATGTTCGTTACGAACAAGTTCGTCCGGCGTGACCTGCGGCAACGGCGCTGACAGCACAACGCCCCGGACCGCGAGCGCGATCCGGGGCGTTGCGGGGTGGGTCAGTTGCGGCCGGTGACGGCACCGGTCTTCGGGTCAAGCGTGACCGCCGGGGCGGGCCTGCCCCGGAAGTCGAGCATGTTCCACAGCCCGCCCGCACGGGTGTCGTACGACGCGTCGCCGATGCGGCCGGTGCGCCAGTTGTCCTCGATGAACTGCAGGACCGAGGTCTGGTCGGTACGGGTGTGGTCGACGAAGTTCGTCTTGGCGTACGGGGAAATCACCAGCAGCGGCAGCCGCGGGCCGTAGCCGCAACGGTCGTCGTAGCCGCCCGTTTCCGACTTGGTGTTCGTGCACACCGCCGCGTCATGCGCCGCGTCCTTCGAGCCGTTGACGATCTGCGGGCTCGCGTGGTCGTACCAGCCGTCGGAGTCGTCATAGGCCAGCACGATCGCGGTCGAGGCCCAGTCCTTGGAGTGCTGGATCTTGTTGATCTCGCTCACCACGAACTGCTGCTCGTCGAGCGGGTCCGAGTAGCCGGCGTGCCCGTCCTGGTATTCCGGCGCCTTCAGGAAGCTGACCGCGGGCATGGTGCCGGCCTGCAGCGCGGTGTCGAAGTCGGTCATGTCGTACTGGTGGTTGGCCTGGTCGGTCTGCCCGATCGCGGAGACCGAGCTCGGCGGCAGATGCTTCTCGTTCGCCGTGGACTTGTAGTACTGGAAGGGTTCGTGGTGCGGGCTGTAGTCCACAGAGGACTGTCCGCCGACGTTGGCGTGGGCGGCGCCGCAGACCGCGTAACCGTTCGCGCTGCTCGTCGGGCGGAAGCCGCCCTGGAACCAGCCCCAGGTGACGTTGCGGTCGTTGAGCAGGTCCCCGATGTTGCGGCCCTGCATGGCCATCAGGTTGTCGTCGGCGGTGTGGTTCTTGTCCGAACAGTCGTCGTACGCCGGGTCGGGGTCGTTGATGACCGTGCCGATGCCGTTCTTGTCCGGCGACACCACCGCGTAGGAGTCCGAGGTGGGCTCGTGCGTAGTCGACGTGACCGCCTGCGCGCCGTGCGTCTGGCCGGAGATCAGGTTCAGCGCGCCCGGGGTGGAGGGGCCGAACACCGTGTCGTAGGAGTTGTCGCTCAGCGCGTAGTTCTGCGCGTAGTTCCACAGGCCGGTGACGGTGTTGCCGTCGTAGTAGTCCATCACCAGGCCCGGTTCACCGAACAGCACCGGCTGGCCGGTGCATTTGTCGGTCTCGGTGTTCTCGACGAACTTGTCCATCTTGCCGCCGTCGACGGCCTTCTGCTCCGGACCGTAGCTGTGGTTCTGGTCGCAGGTCAGGGCCTGGCTCGGGCTCAGCCGTTTCGGGTCGTAGGCGTTCGGGTTGTTCGTCAGCAGCTGCGGGGTCAACCCGTTGACCGAGGGGGTGTTCCGCGCGGCGGTGAACTTCGTGCCGTCGGTGTTGGCCGCGTTCGGGTAGGTGCCGAAGTAGTGGTCGAACGAGATGTTCTCGCCGAAGATGACCACGACGTGCTTGATCGGAGTGGACGTCGGCAGCCCGTCGGCGTGCCGCGCCGGCAACGGCTGCGCGTCGGCCCCGCCGACCGCGGTGGTGACCGCGATGGCGACACCGGCGGCGGTCGCCAGCGCGCCCGCACCGATCAGCGCCCGCTTACGGCTCAGCCGGCCGAAAGCTCTTTTCACTGTTTCCTCCTGCGTGGTGGGAGCGGTTTCCCTCCGGTCAGGCCAGCAGGGCCCTGCCGAAGTGGTCGTCGGGCCCGGAAACCCCGGGCAGCGCGAAGAAATAGCCGCCGCCGAACGGCGAGATGTAGTCCACGAGCGGCTCGTCGATCAGCCTGGTCTGGGTCGCCTCGAACTGGCGCGCGATGTCCTGCTGGTAGCAGGTGAAGATCAGGCCCATGTCGAGGTTCCCGTTGCTGTCCACGCCGCGGTCGTAGTTGCACGATCGGCGCAGGATCCGGCTGGAGCCGGTTTCGGCGGTGCGCGGGTTGGCCATCCGGATGTGACTGGTGAGCGGGATGACGGTGCCGATCGGGTCCTGCGCGTACTGCGGGACGTCGGTCTCGTGCGCGCCGTCGAGCGGGGCGCCGCTGTCCCGGCGGCGGCCGAACATGTTCTCCTGTTCGGAAAGCGAGACCCGGTCCCAGAACTCGACGAGCATCCGGATGAGCCGGATCACCTGGTAGCTGCCGCCGGCCGCCCAGGCTGGCTCACCACCGGACACCCACACCAGGCGGTCCAGCTCCGCGGGCTCCGGGTTGGCGATGCCGTCCTTGAAGCCCATCAGGTTGCGCGGCGTGCCCTCCGGGCGCGGCGGCGAGCTGAACCCGTTGATACGCCAGCGAAGCTGCATCCCGCCACGGGTCGCGCGGGCGATGTCGCGCAGCGCGTGCACCACGGTGTCGGTGTCCGTCGCGGCGAGGGTGAGGCTCAGGTCGCCGTGACACTGGGCGTCGTCGAGCGCGTCGTTGGGGAACATCCGCATCTCGGTCAGCTTCGCGGGCTTACGGTCGGCGAGGCCGTACCGGTCGTCGAACAGGGAGGCACCCACGCCGACGGTCACGGTGAGATCGCCCGCGGCCACGGCGGGCCCGAGCACACCGGAGTCCGCGGGCGGCGCGGTGATCCCGACCGCCGTCGGGGTGCCGCCGGTGGTCAGGAACCGGGCCCGGTCGGTGATCTCCTGGAGCAGCTGGGCCAGTTCCGCACGGTTCTCCGCGATCACGTCGAACGAGGCCACAATGGACTGTGCCGGTGGCTGCCGCAGGATCCCCGCCTGATGAACTCCATGGAACGGAAGGGTTTCCGCCGCCGCGCTCTGTCCACTGGAGACGGCTGTGGCCACACCGATCCCCGCCCCCGCTCCGGCCGCGGTGACCCCGGCCCCGATCACCGCGCCACGCAGGAAGGACCGGCGGCCGACGTTTCCGCTCACGAGACCCGCCTCGGCGCGGTGATGGCCGCGATCGGCGCGAGCCGTTCGGTCAGCCCGCTCACCGCGCCGTCGATCTTCTCGTGCTGCTCCCGGCTCAACTGACCGACCGGAGTCCACCCGCCGTCACCGCGCTGCCCCGACCGCAGCGCGGTTTCCGTGCGGTTGAGCCATTCTTCCACGTCGGGCAGGTCGATCCGGGTGGCCAGCACGGGCCGCAGAGCGTCGAGCACCGCGCGCGTACCGTCCACATTGGCCAGTGCGGTCGCCAGACCGGTGCCGCTGCCGTAGTCGGTGCGCCCGGTGAGTTCGAACTGCAGGGTGTTCTCCATGATCTCGTGGGCGCGCAGGCCCAGGTCGTTCGGATCGATCTGCAGGTCGGCGAAGGAGCCGCCGAGACTGTGCACGTCACCGTCGAGCCGATCGGCCACCGCGGCCAGCGCGGCCATGTTCTCGTTGTGCCACAGCCCGTTCTCCAGCGGGTGGAAGCCGGTGAAGTCCGGGTCGGCTGTGCCGCCGGCCAGTCCGTCGGCGGTGCCGTTGATCGCTCCGTCCGTGTCGCCGAAGGCGTCGTAGGCGGCGCCGAGCCGCTCGTAGGACAGATGCGCCTTGAGCCACGCGCCTTCGCTCGCCGCGCGGTCGCCGGAGTGGACGGCCGCCTGCAGCGCGTCGGTGTCGCCGCTGAGCGTCACCAGCCCGCTGCCGACGTAGTTCTTGTAGTCCTGCAACGGCTGCAGCAAGTCGTTGCGGGTGACCGGCACGACCGCGGGCCCGGACCGCTCGTCACCGCCGGTGATCCGCACACTGGGCCCGAGGATCGGGTCGGTTTCCTCCGGCGCGCAACGGAAGGCATAGGTCCCGTTGCCCAGGGTCACTTCGAGGGTCCGCGTGGTGCCCGCCCCGATGCCCTCGACCTCGCCGAAGACCGTGCCGGTCGAGGGGTCCACCAGATCAGCCTCGGCGGTGACCGCGCCACTGTTGCGCAGCTGGAAGGTCTGTGTGCCAGGCTTCGGGTCGGTCCAGCCCTGCCCGCAGGAGGACCGCGAGACCGTGATGACCGGTTCACCGCCGGAGGCGTCGGCGGAGCTGCGCCACACCACGACGGCTGCGACGCCCAGTAGCACGACCGCGCCCACCACGCCGCCTGTGACCCAGCGCCTCACTATGCCCCTATCGCTCGAACGGCTGACGATCGCGAGCGGAGCGTAAGCGGCGAAGGTGAATTCCGAGCCACCTCAAGGAGTTCACGGGAAGCGTTCAGGAACTGTTCACGCCCAGTTCCCCCCATTCCGGACAGAAGCGGATAGATGGGGAGTTGCCGGGATGGCGATGGAGATGTTGATCACGGGCGGGGAGGCGGGCACTCGATGACGCTCGCAACCGGCCCACGATCACAACCGCCGCCCGGCAACGTAAGCCGAGTCACGCCACACCCCTCCCTCGCCCCGATCCCCCAGCCGCACTTGCGGTTCCGGGGCCGGGTCAAGGCATCTTTCCCGCCTTGACGCGGCGCTGGGACCGCGAACACTCAAGGATCGGGGCAAGGGTGGGGTGCACAGGGCGCGCTCTGCGCGCGTCCGTTGCTGCCGCAGCCCAACCCATGCAGCGCAAGGAAAAGAGCAAAGAACTCCTCGCCGGAGGGGCTGGCTCCAGGATGCACAGGGGCCCGTGGCTCGGCCGCCGGTCCCAGCGTGGCTGGGAGGCCCCTGCGCCGACGCGCACGAGCCCCCCGCCACTCAGCCCCGGGTCAGCACGAAGATCGGCAGCTCACGTCCGGCGGCGTCGCGTTCCATCTCGTAGCCCGGCCAGAAGCGCAGCAGCCGTTGCCACATCTGGTCGTAGTCCTCCCCCTTCAGCGCCTGCGCGTGCACCGCGAACTCCCGCCCGCGCACGACGACGCTGGCCTCCGGGTTGGCGTGCAGGTTGAACGTCCAGCCCGGATCGCGCTCGCGGCCCCAGTTGGAGCCGACCAGCACGATCCGGTCGCCGTCCGGGAAGTACAGCAGGTTCGTCGACCTGGCCAGACCACTCTTGCGGCCCACGGTGGTCAGCCGCAGCGACGGCAGGCCCGCTATCCCCACGAGGGTGACTCGCCCGCCGAACATCCGGTGCAGCCGCTTGTCCAGCCAGATGATCCCCTTCGCGAGTCTCATCAGCCAGGGTTTCGTACCGAGTGCGCGGGCAAGTCGAGGTAACGGGTTCACCGCCCTATTTGACCATTACGCCCCCACGTTCCGAGCCCTGGCCAGGGAGACCCCGAACCTGGCCGCCGAATCGGTCCACCACCGCTCGAGCTCGAACCCGGCTTCGGCCAGTTCCGAGGACACCCCGGCGGGACGGAACTTGGCGGAGACCTCGGTGCGGATGTGCTCGCCGGCGGTGAAGCGCACCGCCAGATTCGCCGCCGGGATCCGCACGGTCATGTCCTCCAGCGCCCGCAGCCGCATCTCGATCCACTCGTTGCCGGCATCCCAGTAGGACTCGTGGACGAACTTCGTCAGGTCGAAGTCCGCGCCGAGCCGCTCGTTGATGACGCGCAGCACGTTGCGGTTGAACGCGGCCGTGACGCCCGCCGCGTCGTCGTACGCGCGCTCCAGCACCACCGGGTCCTTGACCAGGTCGGTGCCCAGCAGCAGCCACTCCCCTTCGGCGAGCACGTCGCGCACCGAGCGCAGGAACTTCGCGCGCTCGGCGGGCAGGAAGTTGCCGATGGTGCCGCCGAGGAACACCACCAGCCGCGGCGGCTCCCCGGGCAGCAGGCCGAGGTGTTCGGTGAAATCGCCCACCACGCCCCGCACCTCGAGCCCGGGGTAGTCCGCGCGGATCGCCTCCACGGCCTCGGCGAGCGCCGTCTCCGACACGTCCAGCGGGACGAACTCGCGCAGCGTGCCGTGGCCACGCAGCCCGTCGAGCAGGAGCCGGGTCTTCTCGCTGGAACCCGAGCCGAGCTCGACCAGCGTGCGCGCGCCGGTGACGCGGGCGATCTCGGCCGACTCCCGCTGGAGCACCTCACGCTCGGCGCGCGTCGGGTAGTACTCCGGCAACGCCGTGATCTCCTCGAACAGCTCACTGCCCCGCGCGTCGTAGAACCACTTGGGCGGCAACCACTTCTGGGCGGCGGTCAGCCCAGACCGGACGTCCATCACCAAGGCCTCGGTGATGCCGTCCGGATCGCGGTGCACGTCCAGGTCGAACTCGGTCATGGCTCGGGACTCCGATCGGGATCGATGGGGAACAGGCGCACGGAGCCGCGGCGCGCGACGATGCCGTGCCCTTCCGGGACCGGGATCCAGCCCGGCCCCGGTTCGGGTGGTTCGGAGGCGACGACGACGGCGTCACCGGTTTCGCGATAGGACAGCGCGTGCGTCCAGGCCGTGGCGACCAGGACCTCGCCGTCGGTGAGCAGGAGGTTGAGCCGCGAGCCGGGCGCCGCCCGCTCCACGGACGGGAGCAGGTCGGTGACCACACCCAGCGGGTCCTCCCCCGCGCGCAACCGCTCCCGCACCAGCGCCCACAACAGCGCGCTGTCGGTGGGCGCCTCCAGCGTGAGCAGTTCGGTGACCGGGAGCTTCCCGGCGAGCGCGGCCATCGAATGCGGCCAGCCGGCGACCATGCCGTTGTGGCTGAACGACCACGGACCGTCGGTGAACGGGGCACACGCCGCCTCCAGCACGGGCATGCCGACGGTGCCGTTGCGCACCGCCGCGACGAACGCGGTGGTGCGCAAGGAACGCGCCAGCACCGGCACGTCCGCATCCGTCCACAGTGGACTCGCTCGCCGCAGGCGGACCGGTGCGCCGTCGACGTACCAGGACAGGCCGAACCCGTCGGCGTTGACCGTGCCGCCGCCACGCATGTCCGCCGGGGCATAAGACTGGTGCTCCAGCGAATGCGGCGCGTCGAACAGCAGCCCGGCCGGCGAGCACGGCGGCCCGAGGTAAGCCAGGTGCCTACACAACGGGCAGATCCCTGGCACAGCGGAACCCGGAGAAGATCTGCCGCCGGATCGGGTAGTCCCAGTTGCGGAAGGTGCTGCGGATGGCGGCCGCGTCGGTGCCGAACGAGCCGCCGCGCAGGATCTTGTACTCCGGCCCGAAGAACACCTCCGAGTACTCGCGATACGGGAACGCGGCGAAGCCCGGGTAGCCGTGGAAGTCCGTGCTCGTCCACTCCCACACGTCACCGATCAGCTGATGCACGCCCAGCGCGGACGCGCCCGCCGGGTACGCGCCTGCCTCGGCCGGGCTCAGGTGCGCCTGGCCGAGGTTGGCGTGCTCCGGGGTGGGCTCCTCGTTGCCCCACGGATACCGCCGCGACTGGCCGGTGGCCGGGTCGAACCTGGCGGCCTTCTCCCATTCGCGCTCGGTGGGCAGCCGTTTGCCCGCCCAGGCGGCGTACGCCTCGGCCTCGTAGAACGACACGTGCACCACGGGCTGCCCGGCCGGGACCGGCTCGCGCACGCCGAACCGGGCGCGCCACCAGCCGTCCGGCTCGCGCCACCAGAACTGGGGGGCGGTGATGTCGTGCGCGGTGCGGTACTGCCAGCCCGCCTCGCTCCACCACCGCCGCTGCTCGTAGCCGCCGTCTTCGAGGAACTCGACATACGCGGCGTTGGTGACCGGGGTGGTGTCGATGCGGAAGCCGTCCACCCAGACCTCGTGCGCCGGGCGTTCGTTGTCCAGCGCCCACGGCTCGACGCTGGTGCCCATCAGGAACGCGCCCGCGGGCACCTCGACCTCGGCGGGCAGCGGCCCGCTGCGGTCGCCCGGCGCGGGCGGGGCGTGCAGCACCGGCTCGCCCTCGCGCAGCTGGTGGGTGGCCAGCATCGTCTCGTCGTGCTGCTGCTCGTGCTGGGTGATCATGCCGAAGGCGAACGCGGCCTCGGTGAGCCTGCGCCCTTCCATGGGCGCCTTTTCCAGCACCTCGAACGCCTTCGCGCGCACCTGTCCGACATAGGCGCGGGCCTCGGCGGGCCCGAGCAGCGGCAGCGCCGGCCGGTCGGCCCGCGGATGCTGGAACGCGTCGTAGAGGTCGTCGATGTCCGGGCGCAGCGGCTCCCGGCCGCCGACGTCGCGGACCAGCCACAGTTCTTCCTGGCTGCCGATGTGGGCGAGGTCCCAGACGAGCGGGGACATCAGTTTCGAGTGCTGGCGCACCAGGTCGTCGTCGTCCACCGCGTCGGTCAGCACCGTGCTGCGCCGGCGGGCGCGGGTGAGCGTGCCGGCCGCGTGCTCGCGCAGCCTGTCCGCGCTCAGCTCACGCAGCAGGCTGGGCGCTTCGGTCAGTTTCTCGGTCACAGCTTTTCCCCTCCGGCGCGCACAAGCCCCTGCACGCCTTCGCTGATCTCGTTGATCGTCTTGCCGGGCAGCCCGGTCTGGCTCAGCTCCGCGCAGCCCAGGTCCACCACTTTCCTTGCCACGGCGGCGATCTTGCCGTCGGCGAGGCCGAGCCGCGCGGCCCGCTCCCATTCCCCGGCCACCGGCTCGCACAGCTCCCGCACACGGTCCACTGTGGAGGGACGGGCGAGCAGGGCGGTGAACAGCGCCACCGGATGCAGCCAACGCTGCCCCGGCTGGGCATCCAGGTAGCGCACCTCCAGGTAGCCGTGCGGCCGCACCGGCGTGAACATCGTGGTGAGGTGGTAGGCCAGATCCTCGGCCGTCGGCGGGCTGAGCAGGCCCGCCGCGCCCTGGCGGCTCACCCAGTCGCCGAAGGTCACGCCGTCCGGTGCGTCCCACGGCCCGTGCTCGCGGCGGACCAGCATCAACGGCGTGTCCATGATCCGCCGCGCCCAGTCCGACGGCGGATCCTCGCCCGGCGGCGCGGCGAAGGTGCGTGCCCGCTCCGTGCCGATGACCGCGAGCCAGCGCGCCGAAGCCGAACCCGTGTCGGCACCGGCGTGCCGGCGCGAGTTGGCGAAGGTGGCCAGCAACGGCGGGCCCAGCGCGTGCACCGCCGCCCACCGGCCGGGCAGCTGCTCGCGTTCCCCGCTGTCCACGCAGATCTGCAGCCCCGCGGTGCTGCACATCATGGTGATCCCGCCGGGGCCCAGCGGGGCGAACCGGCGCTCCATCGTGGCGTAGCGCTCGGTGGTCAGCAGGCGGGTGGGAGGGCGGTAGGGATCGATGCCCGTTTCGCCGAGAGAGAACCCGGCGCGGGCGAGGATTTCGGTCAATGCGGCCAGATCCGCGGAAACGACGTCCGCGAGAGCGGTCAGGCTCGGCTGCGGCAGAGCCGAGATCTCGACCTGCCCGCCCGGCTCCAGAGTCACGGGTGAGCCGGCGGGAAGTGGTTCGGCGGGGCTGTCGGGATCGAGGGTGCGTGGGGCGTGCGGGCCCAGCGCACGGGCCAGGTCGTTTCGGTCGAGAGGTCTTTCCGGGTCTTCCATGTAGTGCACGGTGTACTCGAGTTCCACGCCGAGCAGGCGTGGTGGCCCGTGTTTGAAGCACACCGACGCTACGTAGGCTTCCCCGGCTGCACGGTCGGAGATGATCTTCGCCGAGCGTTCGGCGACTCCGCACGCGCAGCCGGTACACCCGGGTACGTGGCGAACGGCTGTCATGTCACACCTGTCCAATCGGTGAGAGCACTTGGATTTGGACGCTACACGCGCGGTACGACAATTTCAGGGTTCCGGGCGCGACACAGTACGTACGTACGGATTGCGTAAGGACTACCGCGAGTGACAGGATCAGGGGATGCCACGGGTCAGTCAGGATCATCTCGACGCGCGACGTCGCCAGATTCTCGACGGCTCACGCGTGTGCTTCGCCCGCTATGGATACGAGGGTGCCACGGTCCGGCGCCTGGAGGAAGCCACCGGGCTCTCGCGCGGCGCGATCTTCCACCATTTCCGCGACAAGGAGTCCCTGTTCCTCGCCCTCGCGGAGGAGGACGCCGCGCGGATGGCGGATGTGGTGGCCGTGCAAGGGCTCGTGCAGGTGATGCGCGACCTGCTCACGGCGGGCAGCGAGCATCCGGCGGACTGGCTCGGGACCCGGCTGGAGGTGTCGCGGCGGCTGCGCACCGACCCGGAATTCCGTGGCCGCTGGGCGGAACGCTCGCAGCAGCTCACCGCCGCCACCCGTGCCCGGCTGCTGCGCCAGCGCGAGGCCGGGAACCTGCGTGACGACGTGGACGTCGACGTGCTGACGTCGTATCTGGAGCTGGTGCTGGAAGGTCTCGTGTCGCATCTGGCGATGGGGCTGCCGGCCGACGACATGGACCCGGTGCTGGATCTGGTCGAGGAAAGCGTGCGGCGGCACCGGGTTCGGGCATCATTGGAGTCGTGAACCTGCTCGACGCGCACGCCGAAACGCTCCGCGAGTTCGACGAAGCCGTGCACCGCATCGGCGCCGGGCAGTGGGACGCGCCCACGCCCTGCAGCGGCTGGACGGTCCGGGATCTGCTCAACCACCTGGTTTCCGAGCAGCTGTGGGTGCCGCACCTGCTGGCCGGGCAGTCGCTGGCCGAGGTGGGCACCCGCTACGACGGGGACGTGCTGGGCGAGGATCCGGTGGCAGCGTGGGAAAGCGCGGCCGCCGCGGCGCGCGAAGCGTGGACCGGGCCCGGCGCCACGGAGCGCGAGGTGGAGCTGTCGTTCGGGCGCAGCCCGGCCACGGACTACGGCTGGCAGATGACGCTCGATCTCGCCGTCCACGCCTGGGATCTGTGCACCGCGATCGGGGCGGGCCAGCCGATCTCCGAGGAGATCGCGGACCAGCTGCTCACCGAGCTGGGGCAGCAGATCCAAGACTGGCAGGGACTGGGCATCTTCGACCCGCCGGTGCCGCTGCCCGTGGACGCGCCCGCCGCCGCGGAGCTGATCGCGCTGACCGGGCGCAAGCCGGGCTGAAAGCCTTGCCCGGTCAGGGTTTCGCGTTCAGCTGCGCGATCAGCAGGTCCAGCCGCTCGCGCTGGAGACCGGGGCGCAGGCGGCCGTCGCGGTTCAGCGTGACCAGGCCGTGCAGCGCGCTCCACGCCATCTCGGTGCGCAGCTCGCCATCTTCCCTGCCCGCCGCGAACACCGCCGCGAGCTCACCGAAAGCCAGGCGTAGCGGCTCGGGCGCTTCGGGCCTGCCGAAGGGCAGCTTCGTCGCGCGCGCGAATATCGCGTCGTAGACCACGGGGTTGGCTTCGGCGAAGTCCGCGTACGCGTGTGCGACGGACGCGAGCGCGGCGCTGTCGTCCGCCGCGCCTTCGCGTGCCTTGCGTAGTACGGCCGCCAGCTCCGAGACGCCGTCGATCGCGACCGCCTCGACGATCGCGTCCTTGCCCTTGAAGTGGCTGTAGAGCACGGGCTGGCTGTACTCGATCTCGTCGGCGAGGCGCCGGGTGGTCACGGCGTCCCAGCCCTCGGCCTCGGCCAGCCGGCGGGCGGTGTCGATGATCAGCCGGTGCCGCTGGGCTCGTTCGCGCTCTCGGCGTTCCTGGACTGGCATACCCGGATACTAGCAACGCTAGAGCGGCGAGCACCTCTTGGCCGGGAACACCGGGCCGGACCGGCGCGTTCGTCGTACTGATCACCGGGGTACCGGACTCGCGGGCGACGTGGCCGCAGGTCAGCACCGTTGCCGGTACCATGGACCGCACTTGACAAGCCCTTCCGAGGAGTGACCCCGCACCGTGCGCGCCGCGCAGTCACCTGGTGACAGTACTGAGCCGGGTGGCGAACCCGGCTCACCCGACCATCATCCGGCCGAGCGACCGGCAGGTGGTGCCTGATGGATGTGCTCTGGAGCGTCCTGGGAGTGCTCGCCTTCTTCCTGCTGACGCTCGGCACCGGGCTCGCCGTCGCGGCCGAGTTCTCGCTGACCGCGCTCGAACGCAGCACGATCGAGGCCAACGTCCGCGAGGTCGGCGACAGCCGCTCGAAGACCGTCCGCAAGGCGCACGCCACGCTGTCCTACCAGCTTTCCGGCGCGCAGGTCGCGATCACGCTGACCACGCTGGTCACCGGTTATCTCGCCGAGCCGCTGATCGGCAGGCTGATCCGGCCGCTGCTGACCGGGCTCGGCCTGTCCGGGCCGGTCGCCGACGGCACGTCGCTCGTCGTGGCGCTGCTGCTGGCGACCGCCATGTCGATGATCCTCGGCGAGATGGTGCCGAAGAACCTCGCTGTCGCGCGCCCGCTGCGCACGGCACGCGCCGTGATGGGCTACCACTCGCGCTTCTCCGCGCTGTTCCGCTGGCTGATCACGCTGATGAACAACAGCGCGAACTGGGTGGTCCGCAAGTTCGGCGTCGAGCCTCAGGAGGAGCTGCGCTCGGCCCGTTCCCCGCAGGAGCTGGGCTCGATCGTGCGCACCAGCGCGGAAAGCGGCACCCTCGACACGTCCACGGCGGAGCTGCTGGACAGGTCGCTGCGTTTCGGTGACCGCACCGCCGAAGAGCTGATGACCCCGCGCGTGCGGGTCGAATCGCTGCACACCGAGGACACGATCGACGATCTGATCGCGATCTCGCGGAGCACCGGGTTCTCCCGCTTCCCGGTGTACCGCGAGGATCTCGACGACGTGCAGGGCGCCGTGCACGTGAAGCAGGCGTTCGCGGCGGCGGCGGACGAACGCGCGACGGTCAGGATCGGCTCGGTGATGCGCCCGGTGCCCACCGTGCCGGAGTCGCTGCCCGGCGACGCGCTGCTGTCCCGGCTGCGTGACTCCCGCTTCCAGATCGCGATCGTGGTCGACGAATACGGCGGCACGGCCGGACTGGTGACGCTCGAGGACGTGGTCGAGGAGATCATCGGCGACGTCCGCGACGAGCACGACGAGGGCGAGGAGCCCGCGGCGCGACGGCTCGACCAGGACACGTGGCTGGTCTCGGGCCAGCTTCGGGCCGACGAGATCCGCGACGTCAGCGGGTTCCGGATGCCCGAGGGTGACTACGAAACCATCGCCGGGCTGCTGCTCGAACGGCTCGGCAGGATCCCGGCCGGTGGCGAGAGCATCGACGTCGACGGCTGGCGGCTGACGGTGCGCACCATGGACCGGCACCGCATCGCCGAGGTCGGCGTGCACCGGCTGGAGCAGGCGACCGCCGAAGAGGAGCCCGCCCGATGAACGACTGGCTCGCCGTATTCCTCGTCGTGGTCCTGTTGCTGACCAATGCCTTCTTCGTCGGCGCGGAGTTCACCCTGATCTCCTCGCGCCGCGACCGGCTGGAAGCCCTGCTGGAGCAAGGAAAAACCCGCGCGAAGATCGTGATCAACGCGAGCAGGCACGTTTCGCTGATGCTCGCCGGCGCGCAGCTGGGCATCACGATCTGCTCGCTGCTGCTGGGCCGTCTCGGCGAACCGGCGGTGGCGCACCGGCTCGGCGCCTTCTTCGCGCTGCTGCACATCCCGGACGTGCTGGTGCACCCGATCTCGTTCGCGATCGCGCTGACGTTCATCACCATCCTGCACGTGCTGATCGGCGAGATGGTGCCGAAGAACCTCGCGATCGCCGACCCGGAACGGCTCGCGCTGTGGCTGGTGCCGGTGCACGTGGCGTGGGTGAAGGTGGCCAACCCGTTCATCTGGCTGCTGAACTTCGTGTCGAACTCCTTGCTGCGCCTGGTGAAGGTGGAGCCGAAGGACGAGCTGGAGACCGCGTACACCTCGACGGAGCTGGCCGAGCTGCTCAGCGAGTCCCGCCGCGAGGGGCTGCTCGAACAGTCCGAGCACGAGCGGCTGAGCCAGACGCTGTCCTCGGTGCGCAAGACGGTCCGCGATGTCCTTGTCCCGACGGACAAACTGACCACGCTGCCGTCGGCGCCCACGGTCGGCGACGTGGAGCGGGCGGTGTCCTCGACCGGCTTCTCGCGGTACCCGCTGTGCTCGGATTCCGGACAGCTACTGGGTTATCTGCATGTGAAGGACGTGCTGGACCAGATCGGCGACCCGCCGGAAACCCGGATCCCCGCGGACAAGATCCGCGCGCTGACGAAGCTGTCCACGCACGAAAGGCTGGACGAGGCGTTGTCGGCGATGCGCAAGGACGGCGCGCACCTGGCCCGCGCACTGGACTCGGACGGCCGCCCGGTCGGCGTGGTCGCGCTGGAGGACCTGGTCGAGGAGTACGTCGGCACGGTCCGCGACGGCACGCACGTGGCGGCCTGACGCGGCTCAGCGTGCACAGGCATCATGGGCGTGTGCTGGTTCTGGAACAAGAGGAATGGCGTGCGCGCGAGGAGGCGCACGCCGCGCGGATGCGTCCGTGGACGAGGCCGTACCAGCAGCGGCGGTCGAGGGGCGAAAAGCATCCGGTGCATGACTTCCTGTTCCAGTACTACTCTTTACGCCCGGCACACCTGGAGCGCTGGCAGCCGGGCCCCGGCGTCGCGCTCGCCGGGAATGAAGCGAAGCGTTTCCTCGAACGGCCCGAGTACCGCCAAACCGACGAAGGCATCGCGCTCGACGAAGCGGCCTTTTCGGCGAAGCGGGCCGACACCACCCGCTACCTGCTGACAATCCTGGAATCCACGGCCTCCCGCGCGCCGCGGCTGAACTGCTTCGGCTTGCACGAGTGGGCCATGGTGTACCGACAGACGCCCGAAGGTGTGCGGCACAACCAGCTCTCGCTCCGCCTCGGCTCCGTGGGCACCGACGAGGTGGTCGAAGGGCTCGAAATCCGTTGCGGGCACTACGACGCGTTCCGCTTCTTCACCGAACCGGCCCGGCCGCGGAACACGCTGCAGCCCACCCGCGCCACACAACCCACGCTGGAGCAGCCCGGGTGCCTGCACGCGAATATGGATCTCTACAAGATCAGTTACAAACTGAGTCCCTTTGTCCCGGCCGAACTGATCGCCGACTGCTTCGAACTGGCGGCGGACATCCGCGAACTGGACATGCGGGCCAGCCCTTACGATTTGACAACCCTCGGCTACTCTCCGGTGCCGATCGAAACCCCGGCCGGACGGGCCGAATACGCCCGCGCGCAAGGAGAGTTCGCGCGACGCGCCGCGCCCCTGCGCGACTGCTTGATCTCGTTCTGCCACAATTCGCTGTCGACGCACACAGCTTTTCTAGATCTTTTTCGGTCGTGACCCTCGGTTTTCCGATTTTCCGCGACCATCACGTTTTCCTAACGCTGTACCCCTGTTAGGGTGAACGCGTTTGGCCGACGCACACGTAGAGTTTGGAAGGACCATCAATGGGGCGTCACTACCGGGACGAAGAGCCCGCCCCGCGCCGCCCTGAAAGACCACAGGACCCTCGCCGGCCCTCACTCGGGCCGAACGGTCCCCGGCCGCGCGACCCCGGCCCCCGGCCGGTCCAGCCCAACCGCCCGCAGGCCCCCCGTCCCCCGATGGGCCGCTCCCCGCTCCCCGCCCCGCCCCGGCAGGTCCCGCCCACTCCCCCCGAGCAGTACGGGCCCGGCGACCGCCACCCCAGCACCGGCGGCCACGGTGTCATCCCCCCGCCGAACCGCCCCCGCCCCGACGGCTTCCAGGCCTTCGGCCGCCCCGGCGGCACCGGCGGTCAGCCCCGGACCCCGGCCGAACCCCGCACCTCGACCGGCGGGTACGCCCCGGTCGAGCAGCGCCCGGTCTACGTTCCGGTCGAACACCCGGCGGACCGGCGCACAGGCACCGGCCCACACAAACCGGTCGAACGGCGCATGTCGACCGGCACGCACAAACCGGTCGAACGGCCCGGTGCCGGCCAGGCCACGAGCACCGAAAAAAATCCCTCCGCGGGCACCGGCTCACATCGCGCGATCAAGCCCGTCGAGGGCCGCAGCAGCGCGACCGGCACGCACCGCGCACTCACCGCGGTCGCCGGCCGCCGGAAGATCGCGAAGTGGCCGATCTTCACCGGTGTGGCCGTGGTGCTGATCGTGGTCGGCCTGCTCGGCTGGGGCTGGGCGAACAACGTGCTCAACAGCCGCGCCGAAGCACAGGCCAACGCGTGCACCGACGGCACCTCGACGCTGAAGGTGGTGGTCACCCCCACCATCGAGAAGCCGGTCACCACCGCAGCCACCCGCTGGAACCAGGCGAACACCGTGGTGCACGCGCACTGCGTGCACATCGACGTGCGCTCCGTGCCTTCGCAGCAGGTGCTCGACGCGCTGACCGGCAAGACCGGAACCGACGCGATCGGCGGCTTCCCCGCGGCGTGGATTCCCGAAAACAGCTTCTGGATCAGCAAGCTGCAGACCGCGAACGCCGGGCTGATCGGCTCGCCCTCGGAGTCCGTGGCGTCGCAGGCTTCGGCCGACTATCCCTTCGTCGGGCTGGGCGGCGCGAACGTGGACGACATCCAGGCCCGCGCCGCGCAGGTTTTCCGGGACTTCCTCAAGGAACCGGCCCAGCAGGCGGACTTCACCAGCGCCGGGCTGACGCCGGCCTGATCCGCCGGCCGGTCAGCCGACGTTGAAGGTGTCCGGGTCTGGTCCAGTCCGGGTACCCTTGTCCATCTCGCCGATGGCGAGGACGTCGTCGGCGTCGAGCTCGAAGTCGAACAGCTCGAAGTTCTCCGCGATCCGCGACGTGGTGACCGACTTCGGGATCACGACGTTGCCGATCTGCAGGTGCCAGCGCAGCACGATCTGTGCCGGGGATTTGCCGTACTTCGAAGCCAGCGCGGTGATCGTCTCCTCGGCCAGTAGCGCGCCCTGCGCGAGCGGGCTCCATGCCTCGGTGGCGATGCCGTGCTCGGCGTGGAAGGTCCGCAGCTCGGGCTGCTGCAGGTGCGGGTGCAGCTCGATCTGGTTGACCGCGGGCACGACGTCGGTCTCGTCGAACAGCCGGCGCAGGTGCGGAATCTGGAAGTTGGACACGCCGATCGCCCGGACGCGCCCGTCCGCCTGCAGTTTCTCGAACGCGCGCCACGTGTCCACGTAGGTGTCGCGGGCCGGCAGCGGCCAGTGGATCAGGTACAGGTCCAGGTAGTCCAGCCCGAGCTTGCCCATGCTCGTGTCGAAGGCGCGCAGAGTCGAGTCGTAGCCCTGGTCGGAATTCCACAACTTCGTGGTGATGAACAGTTCGTCCCGCGGCAGCCCGGCGGCGCGCAGTGCCTCGCCGACGCCGGCCTCGTTCCGGTAGGCGGCCGCGGTGTCGATGCTGCGGTAGCCGGTTTCGAGCGCGGTCCGGACCACTTTCGCGGTGTCCTCGGCGGGTACCTGGAACACGCCGAAACCCAGTTGCGGGATCGCGACTCCGTTGTTGAGGGCGAGATGGGGAACGGTGGTCATCCGGTTGGCGTTCCTTTACGTCGTGGCGGTCTCGGTCTGTCCGGTCCCGATACTGCCACCCGCGGCCGCCTGCTGTCGCAGGTAGGCCCCGGTGGCCTCGTCGGCGGGGTAGAACGATTCGATGGCCAGCTCCGACAGCGTCACGTCGAGCGGGGTGCCGAACGTCGCGATCGTGGAGAAGAACGACAGCTCGGCTTCGCCATGCCGGATCCGCAGCGGCACGAAAATGTCGCCCCGGCCGGGAATCTCGACGTCGGGCACCTCCTCGGCGCACGGGTAGGCGCGCATCTCCGCCAGCAGCCCGGCCAGCTCCGCGTCGGCGGTGGACTCGACCTGCCGCCGCAGCCGGGCCAGCAGATCGGCCCGCCACTCCCCCGGATTCAGCACCCGCGGGGAAATCCCGTCCGGATGCAACGCCAGCCGCAGCACGTTCGCCGGCGGCGCGAGAAGTTCCGGCGCCGCGCCCTCGGTCAGCACCGCGATACTGTTGTTGGCGTCCACCAGGTTCCAGCCACGGTCGACCACCACCGCCGGATACGGCTCGTGCCCGGCGAGCACCTGCCGCACGGCGGCGCGCACCGCGCCCAGCCCCGGATCACCGAGCTTCCGTTCCTGGTAGGCGGGCGCGTATCCGGCCGCGAGCAGCAGCTGATTCCGTTCGCGCAGCGGGACATCCAGCTGTTCACCCAGGCGCAGCACCATTTCCCGGCTCGGATTGGCGCGCCCGGTCTCGACGAAACTCAGGTGCCGGGTGGAGATCTCGGCGGAAAGGGCAAGGTCGAGCTGGCTCAGCCGCCGCCGCTCGCGCCACTGCCGCAGCAGCTCGCCCACCGGACGCTGGATCGTCGTCATACCCGAACGCTACGGGCCCGGCGTGCACCGCCACCATTACCTGTCACGTAATCGACACGCCTGCCCGGCACGGGTCATTGTTGCCGCACCACAACGGAAACCGAATAAGGAGCGCAGCAATGACCGACTTCACCGCCGTCGCGAACCGGTACCTCGAAGCCTGGAACGAGGCCGACCCGGCCAAGCGGCGCGAAATCGTCGAAGGGGTCTTCACCGCCGGCGCCACCTACACCGACCCACTCGGCGCGGTGCGCGGGCACGACGGGATCGACGGGTTCATCGCCGGTGCGCAGCAGCAGTTCGCCGGATTGCGGTTCAGCCTCGGCAGCGCGGTGGACGGGCATCACGACATCGCCCGCTTCCAGTGGCACCTCGGCCCCGAGGGCGCGGCCGAACCGCTGGCCGTCGGTTTCGACGTGATCACCGTCGAGGACGGCAAAATCAGTCAGGTGCAAGGGTTTCTGGACAAGATGCCCGGCTGAGCCACGGGCCCGGACACCGCATCGGTGTCCGGGTCCTCCCCACTCTGTCCATGCCCGGGAAGGCGCCTGAGAGGTTCACCCGGTTGTCGTTCGGGCTTGCACCGTCGGCGGGGTCCAGGGTCGTGGCCTGGACCCACTTTCCAGAGGCGTCTCGTCCGCGCGGTCCGGGTGCCTGAGAGGTTCCGGGGAGGACTTGCTCCTTCGGCGCCGGACCCGGGTTGGGGTCCGGACTCTCCCGCGCGGCTTCGGCGACTGCGATGATCAGCCTACCCGCAGGTAATTTCAGCCCGTACGGCGGGCGTTGCGACGCTGGGTCAGCTCGTCCGGCACGATCGTCTCGATCTCGCCGCCGTCCGCGCGCTCGGCCGGGAACTCGTGGATGGTGCCGGTGATCTCGGCCATCGGCACCTTCACCGCGATGCCGAACACACCCTGCCCGCCCTGGAGCAGATCCACGATCTCCTCCGGCGAGGTGCACTCGTAGACCGTGGTGCCGTCGGAGACCAGGGTGACCTTCGCCAGGTCGTCCATCCCGCGGGCGCGCAGGTAGTCGACCGCGACCCGGATGTTCTGCAGCGAGACGCCCGTGTCGAGTAAGCGCTTCACGATCTTGAGCGCCAGGATGTCCTTGAAGGAGTACAGCCGTTGCGAACCGGAGCCGTGCGCGGTGCGGATGCTCGGCGCGACGAGCTTGGTACGGGCCCAGTAGTCGAGCTGGCGGTAGGTGATCCCGGCGATCTGACAGGCCGCGGGGCCCCGGTACCCGACCAGTTCGTCAGGCAGTGACGCGTCGGGGAACAGGGCACCCTGCTCTCCGTCGACCGCCTTGACCGGCCTCTCGTCGACCACGCAAGCCTCCCCTCGCCCGGCCGGATGGCCGGCCGGTCGGAACAAGCACCAGACTCCGGAGCGGAGCCCGCTGGGTGGCAATCGCGCAGGTCGTGCACCGGATGGCCGAATCACACCGCAGCGATTTACCGCCTTTGACGGTAAGCGCGGGCGCCCGGCTGGTCAACGCGACGCGCGGCGTACCTCAAGCACTTCTTGAGGCTTCCGCCGCAAGAGGGGCCGAAGGTCAAACCTCATGCCGCCGGAAACGGCACGAACGGGCGAGGCTCAGGTGTCCGCGCCGCGGAAGTCCTCGGGTGAGACCGAGTCGAGGAACTCGCGGAACTTCTCGACCTCGTCCTCCTGCTCGTCCGGGATGATCAGCCCGGCCTCCTCGAGCACGGAGTCCACCGCGTGGATCGGCACGCCGACCCGCAGCGCCAGCGCCACTGAGTCGCTCGGCCGCGCCGAAACCCGGATGTCGCCGTCGAAAACCAGTTCCGCGAAGAAGGTGCCCTCGCGCAGATCGGTGATCACGACCTGTTCCAGCTCGCGGCCCAGCGCACCGATGACCTCTTTGAGCAGGTCGTGGGTGAGCGGGCGGGCCGGGCGCACCCCCTGCTGCTCGAGTGCGATCGCGGTGGCCTCCACGGAGCCGATCCAGATCGGGAGGTAGCGTTCGCCCTCCGTCTCCCGCAGCAACAAGATCGGCTGATTCGCGGGCAGCTCGACCCGCACGCCGACGACGCGCATTTCGCTCATCGGTCTTCGCCTCCCTCTCCTGTGCGCGGGCTGCAGCGCTGCTTCGAGGATCCCGCATCGATACCACCGACGCTACCCGTCATCTGTGCGCTGTGCTCGCTTCTTCCGCGTGCCCGGCGGGCACATCCGGTTGTCGGCAAACCCATGAACAACGGTACGGCATCCAGGGCCGCAGGCAGAGTCATGAAACTGTGTCATTACCGACCACCCCCCGGTTTCAGGCGCCCGTGACGCCCCGGATACCCGCCTTGACCAGCAACGTGTGCAGGGTGACCGAAAGCGCGGCCAGTTCCCGCACCATCTCGTCCCCGCGGCCCTTCGCGTCGGCGTCGCGCTGGCGGTACACCGGGGTGACGATCTGTTCCAGCAGCCCGACCTCGCGATCCGCCGAGGCACGGAAGGCGCGCAGGTGGCGGGGTTCGATGCCGAACTCGGTCATCGCGCGCACCGTCCTGGCGACCAGCACCGCGTCCGGGTCGTAAAACCCGGCCGGGCCGGGGCGGACGAGCCCGTACTGCTCCAGCTCGCCGAGAGTCCGGACGTCGATTCCCGCCTGTTCCAGAAGTTCCTCCTGGGTCAGGCGGATTTCCCTGCCGGAGACGAAATCCCGGGCGGCGGGCAGGCCGTCGCCGTCCGGGGAGGACAGCGAAACCAGCTTGCGGGGCAGCCGGGCCGCGGGGGCCTCCTGCCCGTCCGCGGCGTCCAGCTGCTCCTTGATGACCTTGAGTGGCAGGTAGTGGTCCCGCTGGGCGGCCAGCACGAAGCGCAGGCGCTCCACGTCCGCCGGGGCGAACTGCCGGTAGCCCGACGGGGTCCGGCCGGGCTGCACCAGTCCCTCGGACTCGAGGAACCTGATCTTGGAGATGGTGACGTCGGGAAAATCCGCGCGCAGCTGCGCCAGCACGGCCCCGATGCTCAACCCATCCCGCTGTGGCCGCCCGGCAGCCGTCACTGTGCCCCCTGGCCCCCGTGCCCCTGGCCGGTCAGGAAGACCAGGCGGAACTTGCCGATCTGGACCTCGTCGCCACCGGCGAGCACGGCCTGGTCGACCGGTTCGCGGTTGACGTAGGTGCCGTTCAGGCTGCCGACGTCGATCACCACGAACTCGCCGCCCTCACGGCGGAACTCCGCGTGCCGCCGGGAAACCGTGACGTCGTCGAGGAAGATGTCACTGTCGGGGTGCCGGCCCGCGCTGGTCGTGTCGCGGTCGAGCAGGAAGCGGGACCCCGCGTTGGGGCCGCGCTTGACCACCAGCAGTGCCGAGCCGCTGGGCAGCGCGTCGACGCCCGCGACCGAGGGCTCCGGCGCGGCCGGCTCCTGAGGCTCGGCATCCGCCAGGAAGTCGGCCCGGAAGACCGAGGTCCGCTCCGGAGACTGCTCCGGGGGAACGCCGGGCCCGTCGTTCGTGCTCACCTGAGCTCTCCTCACCACTGAAGTATTCGCTAACCGGGAAGATGTTGCTGCCCAACGTACCGTGCCAGGCCAAGACAAAGCGCCCGGGCTCCCCGAACGGCGCGAGGTCAGCCCGCGATGAGGGCCTGGTACGCCTCGGCGTCGAGCAGGCCCTCGGCCACGGCCGGATCCTCGGCCCTGATCTCGATCAGCCAGCCTTCGCCGTACGGGTCGCTGTTGATCAGTTCCGGGGACTCCGCGACCGCGCTGTTGACCGCCGCGACCTCACCGTCCACCGGGGCGAACAGCTCCGAAACGCTCTTGGTCGACTCGACCTCGCCGAACACCTCACCGGCGGTGACCTGCTTGCCCACCTCGGGCAGTTCGACGAAGACCACGTCGCCGAGCTGGTCCTGGGCGTACTCGGTGATCCCCACCCGGAAAGAGCCTCCGGCGGCGGTGGCCACCCACTCGTGCTCCTCGGTGTAGCGCAACTCTTCTGGAGCTGACAACGGTCGGTCCCCTTTCGGTACTCGGATGCCGGCGAAAGTCTTACATCCGCGCGCCGCCCCCGGCACCCCGGACCGCCCGGACGGTCTGGATGACATAGAGCGCGCCGGACCACAGGTAGAGCACGCAGCCCCAGGTGAGGAAGGAGTACGCGACCGGGCGGGCGACCCCGGCGAAGACCGAGCCGCCCTGGGTGAGCAGCAGCAGCGGGAAGGCGTACATCAGCACGAAGGTGGCGGCCTTGCCGATATAGGTGACCTCGGGCGGGGCGAAACCGTTGCGCCGCAACACGAGCAGGCACCCACCGACGACGATCTCGCGCAGCAGCAGCGCGGCCACGATCCACCACGGGATGATGCCGCGGACGAGGAAGGCCACGAGGGTGGCGACGATGTAGAGCCGGTCGGCCGCCGGGTCGAGCAGCTGGCCGAGCCTGCTCATCTGGTCGAGCCAGCGCGCGAGCTTGCCGTCCAGCCAGTCGGTCAGCGCGCTGAACACCAGCACGGCCAGGGCCCAGCCGTCGGCCCGCGGCCCCAGCAGGAGCCAGAGGAAGACGGGGACCCCGGCCAGCCGGAGCAGGGAAAGGATGTTGGGGGCGTTGAGCGCCTGCCCCAGCAGGGACGGCTGCGGACCACCCGGGCCGGCTTCGCCCGCCGGGACGGAATCGGTTCTTTCCGGGCTGTACTCGCTCACCCGGCCAACCCTAGCTGGCGCGGCGGCCGCCTCGTTCATTACCGATCCGGCGGGCGGCCACGGGTGCCGGCGAGCAAGCAGGCCCGAGACCCGTGTCCGCCTACTTTCCGTCGGCCCGGTAACTCCAGCCACGACGGCGCAGGTCGGCCCCGGTCAGGGCGAGCGGGCGGCCACGGCGGTCGGTGCCCACCCAGCGGGACCTGCCCGCGGTGGGCTCCAGGACGTAGGGCCGCCCCTGGCTCCACACCACGGTGCAGGGCGCGGTGGGCGGCTCGGTGGTATCGCAGGGCTGGGACTCGCGCTCGGTGTCGGTACTCATCGCTCTCAAACTCGACGGGGGTTCCGGGACCGCGGCCGCGGTGGCGACCGCACACCGGGACTGTCGTCTCCGGCGGCCGCGATGTTAGCCACCGCCGCGACATTCACCCGGCCAGTGAAGGGTTACCACCCTCGGTGACTGTCCACAATAGACGTACGGCGTGTCGGTGAGCAGGAGCGGGACACCGCGGGTAACCTTCCGCTGCCACACCGGACAGGGGAGGTTTTCCGCGATGCGTTCGATCTCCGGACGGCTCGGCCTGGTGGCCGCCGTGGGCGCGCTCGCGCTGGCGGGCGGCTGTTCCCAGGGCGGCGACAGCCCGGCCGCCGCGGGCACCGCGAGCGCGCCTCCGTTGCCCGCGCCGTCGTCGCAGCCTGCGGTTTCCTCTTCCACAGCCACTCCCCCGGTCACCACGACCACGGCGGAGCCCACACCTCAGCCGGCCACGACGGCGGCGCCCGGCGGGGACGGCTGCGGCACCGTGCACGCGGCCAGCGGGCTGACCCTGCGCGTGCAGGACGGTTCGTCGGCCGGGATGACCTGCGCGCAGGCGACGGACCTGGTCGCCCGGTTCCAGCGGCAGATCACCGGAAAGCAGCCTTCCGGTTCCAACGATCCGGTGAGCGCGACGGTGGACGGCTGGCTCTGCGTATCCGGCCCGCCCTCGGCGCAGGGTGGCACCACATGCAGCAAACAGGATCTGACCGTCTTCGCCGGTGCCGTCACCGGCGAGTGATTCCCTCTCCCCGCAAGGAAAATCCCACAGTGAACAAGATCAGCGCCCTGCTCGTGCCCGCCGCCTGCGCACTCACGCTCGGCGCGTGCGCTTCCCAGAGCCCCGCACCCGCGCCCGTCGCGCCGCAGCAGGCCGCGGCCTTGATGGCGGAGCCGCCCGCGCGGGCGGTCGAATGCGGCACGGTCACCGGCCCGGGGAACGTGCAGGTGAAGGTGTCGGTACAGCAGGGCGACGTCGACTGCGCGAGCGCCACCACGTTGATGACCAGGTACTTCGCCCGGCTGACCGCCGCCGACCTGGCCAGGACCGACGGCGCCGGCCCGGTCGCGCTCGATCCGTGGACCTGCGGCAGCGACCCCGGTCAGCCACTGTCGGCGACCTGCTCCACCGAGGACAGCCTCGAGGTCACCACCCGGCCCGCCTGAGTTCGGGCGGGCCGGCGGCGGGTCAGGATTTCAGGCCCGGGAAGTCCTCCTCACGGAACTCGGCGGCCGGCTTGGCGCCGGACTCCTCCTTCGCGCGCAGCTCCACCCGGCGGATCTTCCCGGAGATCGTCTTGGGCAGTTCGGTGAACTCCAGCCGCCGGATCCGCTTGTACGGGGCCAGATGCTCGCGGCAGAAGGCCAGGATGCTCTCCGCGGTACCCGCTTCCGCGGCGAAACCGGCGGCCAGCACCACGTAGGCCTTGGGCACCGCGAGCCGGATCGGGTCCGGGGCCGGGACCACCGCGGCCTCGGCGACGGCCTCGTGCTCCAGCAGCACGCTCTCCAGCTCGAACGGCGAGATCCGGTAGTCCGACGCCTTGAACACGTCGTCGGTGCGCCCGACGTAGGTGATGTAGCCGTCCTCGTCGACCGAGCCGACGTCGCCGGTGTGGTAGTAGCCGCCCGCGAAGGCCTGGTCGGTGCGCTCGTCGTCGTCGGCGTAGCCGGTCATCAGGCCGATCGGGCGGTGCGCGAGGTCCAGGCAGATCTCGCCCTCATCGGCCCGCTCGCCGGTGACCGGGTCGACCAGCGCCACCGCGAACCCGGGCAGCGGCCTGCCCATCGAGCCGGGCTTCACCGGCTGCCCCGGCGTGTTCGCGATCTGCACGCTGGTTTCGGTCTGCCCGAAACCGTCCCGGATGGTCACGCCCCAGGCCTTGCGCACCTGGTCGATCACCTCGGGGTTGAGCGGCTCCCCGGCGCCGACCACCTTGCGCGGCGGGGTTTTCAGCGCGGTCAGGTCGGCCTGGATGAGCATCCGCCACACCGTCGGCGGGGCACAGAAGCTGGTGACCCCGCAGCGGTCCATCTGCGCCATCAGCGCGCCGGCGTCGAACCGGTTGTAGTTGTAGAGGAACACCGTCGCCTCGGCGTTCCACGGCGCGAACACGTTGCTCCACGCGTGTTTCGCCCAGCCCGGCGAGGAGATGTTGAGGTGCACGTCGCCCGGTTCGAGCCCGATCCAGTACATTGTGGACAGATGGCCGACCGGGTACGAGACCTGCGTGTGCTGCACCAGTTTCGGCTTCGCGGTGGTGCCGGAGGTGAAGTACAGCAACAGCGGGTCGGCCGCCGCGGTGATGCCGTCGGGCGCGAAGTCCGCGTCGGCGGCGTACGCGTCGGCGAAGGAATGCCAGCCCGCGGCCGGCTCGCCGACCGCGATGCGGGTGTACTCCCCCGCCACGCCCGCGAACTTCGCGGTGTCGGCCGAGCGGACCACGACGTGCCGCGCCGCGCCCCTGTCCACCCGGTCGCGCAGGTCCTCGGGGCCGAGCAAAGTGGACGCCGGGATGATCACGGCGCCGAGCTTGATCGACGCGAGGATGGTCTCCCACAGCTCCACCTGGTTGCCCAGCATCAGGATCAGCCGGTCGCCGCGGCGCACGCCGAGCCCGCGCAGCCAGTTCGCCACGCGGTCGGAGCGCTGCGCGAGCTCGGGGAAGGTCCAGCGGCCCTCGCTGCCGTCCTCCTCCACGATCCACAGCGCGTAGCGCTCGCGGTTGGCCGGATCGCGCGCGATCTCGTCGAACCAGTCCAGCGCCCAGTTGAACTCGCCCGGCTTCGGCCAGCGGAAGTCCCGGTAGGCGGTGTCGTAGTCCTCTCGGTGGGCCAGGAGGTAGTCCCTGGCTTCCCGGAAAGCATCGCTCACGTCATTCTCCCTTGAATTCCGGCTTCCGGCGCTCCATGAAGGCCTGCACCGCCTCGGTCAGGTCCTTGCTCGGCAGGAACGCCGAGTTCCACACCGACACGTACCGTAACCCGTCCGCGATGCGCTGCTCGGTGTTGAGCGCGAGCACGTCCTTGACGCCCCGGAGCACCAGCGGCGGGTTCGCCGCCATCTCGCCCGCCAGCGTGCGGGCGGCTTCGAGCACCGCGTCCTGATCGGCGTAGACGTCGTTGACCAGGCCGATCTTCTCCGCACGCGCGGCGTCGATGTCCTTGCCGGTGAGGGCCAGCTCGCGCAGGTGCCCTTCGCCGATGATCCCGGCCAGGCGCTGGAGGCTGCCGAGGTCGGCGACGATCGCGACCTTGGCCTCGCGGACGCTGAACTTGGCGTCGGCGCTGGCGAGCCGGACGTCGGCGGCGGCGATGACGTCCACGCCGCCGCCGATGCACCAGCCCGCGACGGCGGCGACGACCGGCGTGCGGCAGCGGGCGACGGCGTTGACGCTGTCCTGCAGCCGGCGGACCTCTTCGAGGAACTTCGTGCGCGGCCCGGCCAGCGAGTCCTGGCTCAGCAGCGGCGCCCAGCCACCCATCATCGCGGGCAGGTCCAGGCCGTAGGAGAAGTGCCTGCCGCTGCCGGTCAGCACGATGGCGCGGACTTCGGGGTCGGCGTCGAGGGCACCGAACACCAGCGGCAGCTCGCGCCAGAAGTCGGGGCCCATCGCGTTGCCCTTGGACGGGCCGAGCAGGGTCACCTCCGCCACTGGTCCGGTGCGGTCGACTTTCAGTGCGACGAGGTCGGCGATGTCAGTCATGGCTGTCATCTTGCCTGCCCGGCGTGGTTTGCTGGGAACATGGCCCCGCGACTTTTCGAGCTGGCCGGTTCGTTCACCTTCGAGGGCCACCGGCTGGCGTACACCGAGTACGGCGCGGGTGAGCAGGTCGTGGTGCTGACCCACGGCATCATGTTCACCCGCCGGATGCACGCGCCACTGGCGCGCGAGCTGGCCGGGGCCGGGTTCCGGGTGATCACCCTGGACCTGCTCGGGCATGGCGAGTCCGACCGGCCCACCGAGTCCTGGCGCTACTCCATCCCGGCGTTCGGGGTGCAGGTGCTGGCGCTGCTGGACCACCTCGGCATCGAGCGGGCGGTGCTCGGCGGGACCTCGCTGGGCGCCAACGTTTCGCTGGAGATCGCCGTCGCCGCGCCCGAGCGGGCGCTGGGCATGATCGTGGAAATGCCGGTGCTGGACAACGCGATCGTCGCCGGGCTGCTCACCTTCGCGCCGCTGCTGTTCGCCGCGAGGTTCCTGCCGTTCACAGTGGACAGTGTCGCGCTGGCGGCGAGGCTGGTGCCGCACGGCAACCAGTGGGTCGACGTGATCACCGACACGCTGGAACAGCGGCCGGCGGCGATGGCGGCGCTGCTGCACGGGGTCTTCTTCGGCCGGATCGCGCCGCCCAAGGCGGTGCGGCGGCAGATTTCGGTGCCGGCGCTGGTGATCGGGCACGAGGGCGACCCGATCCACCCCTTCGGCGACGCCGACACCCTCGCCGAGGACCTGCCGGACGCGGAGTTCGTCCAGGCTCGCAGCCCCGTCGAACTGCGCACGGACCCCGAGCGGCTGACAGCGGCGATCCTGGAGTTCACGCAGCGGTGCCACGAGCCCGCGCCGGCCCGCCGGTCGGGCTGAAAGCGGTTACCCGCGGTAGAGCCCGGCCACCGGGCCGATGACGGTGACCGCGGGCGGGCGCACCCCGGCGGCCTTCGCGGCCGCCGCGACGGAGTCCAAAGTGGACCGGGTGACGCGCTGGGTTGGCATGGTGCCGTCCTCGATGATCGCCACCGGGGTGTCGGCGGGACGGCCGGCGGACAGCAGCGCGCCGGCGAACAGGCCCAGCCGCTCCACGCCCATCATGAGCACGATGGTGCCGCTCATGCGGCCTAGCGCGGACCAGTCGACCAGCGAGGACTCGTGGTCCGGCGGCACGTGCCCGGACACGACCACGACCTCGTGCGCGACCCCGCGGTGCGTGACGGGGACATCGGCGAGCGCGGGCACGGCGAAGGCGCTGGTGATGCCGGGGACCATGGTCACCGGCACGCCGGCCTCGGCGCAGGCGAGCACCTCCTCGAACCCGCGGCCGAACAGGTACGGGTCCCCGCCTTTGAGGCGCACCACGAACTTCCCGGCCTTCGCGCGCTCGACGAGGGTCGAGTTGATGACCTCCTGGCTGGCGGCCCGCCCGTACGGGATCTTCGCGGCGTCCACGATCTCCACGTCCGGGCGCAGCTCGTCAAGCAGTTCGCGCGGGCCGAGGCGGTCGGTCACCACGACGTCCGCCCGGGCCAGCAGCCGCCGGCCCTTCACCGTGATCAGCTCCGGGTCGCCGGGCCCGCCGCCGACCAGCGCGACGCCGGGCAGCTCGCCGATCTCCGGGGCGGCGGCGTCGGAGATCAGCCCGGTGTGCAGGGCCTCCACGAGGTTGTCGCGCACCGCGGCCGAGCGCAGCGGCTCGCCACCGGAGAGCACGCCGACGACCAGGCCCTCGTGCCTGCCCGTGGCCGCGGTGACCGCGCTGCCCTCGGTGCCCGCGTCGGCCCGGACGCAGAACACGTGGCGCCGTTCGGCCTCCGCGCAGATGGCGGCGTTGACCTCGGCGTCGTTCGTGCAGGCCAGCGCGTACCAGGCGCCGTCGAGGTCGCCGTCGGTGTATCTGCGCTGGTGCCAGACCACTTCGCCGGCGTCGGCCATCGCGCTCACCGCGGGGGTGGTGTGCGGTGAGATGAGTTCGACGGCGGCGCCGGCGCCGATCAGCCTGGGCAGCCGCCGCTGGGCGACGCTGCCTCCGCCGACCAGGACGACCCGGCGGCCGGTGAGGTCGAGGCCGACGAGGTAGTGGTCTTCGGACATGCCGTAAGCATGACGGCTGACCGGCGGGGATGCCTCGTCAGGGTCGCGGGAGTGTGAGCAATTCCGTATTGCCGAACGGCTCCGCGACCTGCACGGCCGCCCGCGGGATCGGCGCCGCCGGACAGCCGCGCCTCGCACACCGGTCCGGCCGGCGGGCTCTGCCCGCAATGCCCGTTCTAGCGCCTGTCCCCGTAGGGCGGCAGCGCCATTTCACGGGCGTTCTTGTGACCCGGCGGGAGCGGATCTTGCCCCGGTCGGAGACGAACCCACGCAGCAGCCCGACATCCTTCCAGTCCACTTCAGACACTCCGGCCGGGGTCGGCAGGTTCTTGCGGCGCTTGGGGTTTCGGTGCTGCGGCATGGCTCACCAACTCGACTTCGGCACGCCGGGCAGCTCGCCGCGATGCGCCATCTCCCGCAGCCCCACCCTGGACAGCCCGAACTTGCGGAAGTAGCCGTGTGGCCGCCCGTCGGCGGTGTCCCGGTTACGCAGCCACACGGGGCCGGCGTCGCGCGGGACGCGCTCCAGGGTGGAGGCTGCCGAGGCACGCTCCTGCGGAGTGGATCGCGGCGACCGGACGGTTGCCTTCAGTTCGGCGCGCCGCTGCGCGTACCGGGCGACCACCACGCGGCGCTGGGCGTCCTTGGCGATCTTGGACTTCTCGCCCTCAGCGCTCCTCGCGGAACTCGACGTGCCGCCGCGCGACCGGGTCGTACTTGCGCAGGGTGACCCGGTCCGGGTCGTTGCGCCGGTTCTTGCGGGTCACGTAGGTGTAGCCGGTACCGGCGGTGGACCGCAGCTTGATGACGGGGCGTACTTCGTTGCGTGCCATTACAGTTTCACTCCCTTGCCGCGCAGCTCGGCGACTATCGCCTCGATGCCGCGCTTGCCGATCGTCCTGATGCCCTTCGCCGAAACCCGCACCCGGACCCAGCGGCGTTCGCCGGGCAGCCAGTACCTGCCGGTCTGCGGGTTCGGCTCCCAGCGCCGCGAGGTGCGGCGGTGCGGGTGCGAGACCTGTTTGCCGTATCCCGGTTCGCGCCCGGTGACCTGGCACACCGCTGACACGTGGCTCCTAGTTGGTATTGGTTTTCATTACCGTCTAACGTATCTTGGCGTGGAAACCTTCCCGGCAGGCACCCCTCGACTGGCCGGACGGCCGCGCCGCCCGGGCACCGACGTCGTGCACCCCGGCCTGCGGGAGATCACCTCGGGCGTGGTCCGCAGGCGGCTGCGCCTCGACGACGGCGACGAGACGGTCGCGCTCGAACTGGCCCACGGCTGTGTCTCCTGCACCCGGCGTGAGGACCTGCTTCCCTTGCTGCGCACGCTCACCC
The DNA here is from genome assembly GCF_035546795.1 of Amycolatopsis sp. Taxonomy (GTDB): domain Bacteria; phylum Actinomycetota; class Actinomycetes; order Mycobacteriales; family Pseudonocardiaceae; genus Amycolatopsis_E. Next base: position 67,885 of record NZ_DASZWC010000022.1, on the reverse strand, counting down.
GGCTGCCACAGGTGAAGCGGATTGCGCGCGCCGCCCGTTCCACCCGGCACGGCTGGACAATGCGATCGACGTGCTGCTCGACGGCGTCGTGCGCACCCACGGCCGGGCCTGGGTGGCCGAGCGGGGCACGCTGGCGCCCGCTGCGCCGGGATCCGGTCTTCGGCGACCGGGCGCGGGAGATGGTGGTCGTCACCGATCAAACCCTGCGCGGCGTGCTGCGGACCGATCAGGAACTCGCCGCGGGTAAACGCGTCTGGACCGGTAACCGCCGGATCATGGACACCGCGGGCCAGGTCGAGAAGTTCCGCCGCCGCTACGGCCAGCGGGGAGGAGGCAAGTAGCCGCCGCGCTCAGGCGCACGATCCGCAGCGCTCACGTGGGCGCTGGGGTCGTGTCCGGCCGGGGATGTCGGGCACGACCACTGAGCCTGCCCTGGGCCTGGTCGAACGCGACGGCGAGCAGGATCAGCACGCCGATCGCGATCTGCAGGTAGAAGGAGTTGATGCCGAGCAGGTTGCCGCCGTTGTTGAGGGTGGAGGTGATCAGCGCGCCGGCCGCGGCGCCGATCGCGCTGCCCTTCGCTCCGAACAGGCTGGCCCCGCCGATCACGCAGGCGGCGATGGCGTCCAGCTCGTAGGACTCCCCCGCCGTCGGCACCCCGGCGTCGAGCCGGGACGCGAGCAGCACCCCGCCGAGGCCGGCGAGCAGGCCCGACATCGCGTACACGGTCACGAGCACGCGCGGCACCGGCACGCCGGACAGCCGCGCGGACTCGGCGTTGGACCCCGCCGCGTACACGTAACGGCCGAAAACGGTGCGGCGCAACAGGAATCCGGCCAGGATGATCACCACGACGGTGATCAGCAGCAGGTTCGGCACGCCGCCGACGGTGTCGTTGGCGATCGCGGAGAACGAATCGGGCAGCGGCTGGATGGTGTTGGCGTTGGTGATCACGAGGGTGAGCCCGCGGGCGGCGCCCATCATCCCGAGCGTGACGATGAACGGCGGCAGTTTCGCGTAGGCGACGAGCGCACCGTTCACCACGCCCACGGCGGCCCCGGCGAGTACGGCGCACAGCAGGGCCAGCGGCACCGGGAACCCGGCGACCAGCAGCTGCGCGACGACCGCACCGGTCAGCCCGACGACCGAGCCGACGGACAGGTCGATGCCCTTGGTGAGGATCACCAGCAGCTCACCGATCGCGATGATCGCGAACACCGCCCACTGCCGCGACAGGTTCGCCATGTTGCCGCTGGTCAGGAAGCTGTCGGTGGCGAGCGCCAGCGCGCCGAAGAGGATCACCAGCACGACCAGCCCGCCACCCTCGCGGCCGACGGCCTCCCGCCAGCCGACGACGCGCGCGGGCGAGCGCAGCTCGGTTTCGCGGACGATGAGATTACGCAGCGCCATTGACCCTCCCCGTGCTCGCGAGCGTGAGCAGGCCTTCTTCGGTCGCCCCGGCCGCGGGCAGCTCGCCGACGATCGCCCCGCGCCGCAGCACGACGATCCGGTCCACCAGGCCGAGCAGCTCGGGCAGGTACGAAGACACCACGACGATGCCGAACCCGCGCGCGGCGAGATCGCCGATCAGCGTGTACAGCTCGGCCTTGGCGCCGACGTCCACCCCCTTGGTCGGCTCGTCGAACAACAGCACCCGGACATCGGTGACCAGCCAGCGCGCCAGCAGCACCTTCTGCTGGTTACCACCGGACAAAGTGGACACCGGCTCGTCGTAGGAACCGGCGCGCAGGCGCAGGCTGTCCAGCACGCTGTCGACCCGCCCGGCCTCGCGTCGCCGGGAAAGCAGGCCACGCCTGCCTATTCCGGTGAGGCTGGCGACCGAGACGTTCTCGCGGATCGACAGCTCCGGCAGCAGGCCCAGCTCCTTGCGATCCTCCGACAGCAGTCCGATCCCGGCGCGCACGGCATCGCGCGGACGACCGGTGGGCACGGATTTCCCTTGCACCTCAACGGTTCCCGAGGCCGGTTTGTCGGCGCCGAAGATCGCGCGGAGCAGTTCGCTGCGGCCGGCGCCGAGCAGCCCGGCGATGCCGACGATTTCGCCGGCGCGTACGTCGAGATCCGCCGCGTTCTCGCCGCCGGGCGGACGCAGGCCGCGGACCTTGAGCAGCGGGGCGGTGACTTCGGACCGGTCCGTCGCGGCCGGATACAGCTCTTCGACGTCGCGGCCGACCATCGCGGAGATCAGGGAGTCCTCGGTGAACTCGGACAAGGCCCCGGTGCGCGTCACCGCTCCGTCCCGCAGCACGGTGACCCGGTCGCCGATCTCGAACATCTCCTCCAGGCGGTGGCTGACGTAGAGCACCGCGACGCCCTCGTCGCGCAGTGCGGTTATCCGGCGCAGCAAGGCTTCCGCCTCCGCGCCGGACAGCGCCGTGGTGGGTTCGTCGAACACGAGCACGCGCGGATCGTCACCAAGCACCTTGGCGATCTCGATCAGTTGCCTTGTCGCGGCCGGGAATTCGTCCGCACGGGCCGACGGGTCGAGGTCTTCGAGGCCGACGCGGGCGAGTTTCGCACTGGCCGCGTCACGCAGTGAGCGGCGGTCGACGACCCCGGCGCGGGCGGGCAGCCGGCCCATGAGCAGGTTCTCCGCCACCGACAGATCCGGCAGCAGGCTCAGTTCCTGATACACCGCACCGATTCCGGCGGCGCGGGCGGCGGCGGGATGGAGCGCGGGCGGCATCGGTTCGCCGTCCACCAGGTATTCGCCCGCGTCACGTCTGAGCGCCCCGGTGAGAATGCGGATCAGGGTGGACTTGCCCGCGCCGTTCTCCCCCGCCAGGCAGTGCACCTCGCCCGCGCGCAGCCGCAGCGACACCCCGTCGAGCGCCACCACCCCGCGAAATGCCTTGCGCAGCCCGGAAAGCTCGACCAGCGCGGTCATTGGCTCGCCTGCGCCGTCGGCGGGTTCAGCAGGTCCTTCACCGAGGGGTCGTTCATGTTCGACTGGTCGGCGAGCACAGCTCCGGGGTCGAGGTTCACCGGCACCTTCGCCCCGGTGCTCGCCGCGATCGCCTCGGCCACACCCTGGTAGCCGAAGAAGTACGGGTTCTGCACGACGAGGGCGTCGATGGAACCGTCGGCGAGCGCGGCGTTCTCCTGCGGATCGGAGTCGAACGCGACCACCGGCAGCGTCGCGGCGCGGCCGGTGTCCTTGATCGCGCGGGCGGCGCCGTTGCCCGACATGTTGTTCGCGGCGAAGATCCCGGCCAGGTCCGGCACCGCGCCCAGCGCGTCGTTGACCTGGTTGGCCGCGGTGTTGATGTCGTTGTTGTCGAAGCGTTCCTGCCAGACGGTGAGCTGCGGGCAACTCGCGGCGAGCCCTTGGCGGAACCCCATGGCGCGGTCGCCGAGCGCCTGCACCCCGGCGACCGCGTTCTCCAGCAGCACCTGGCCGCTCGTCTTGCCCTGCGCGGTGACCAGCTGACACAGCCGTTGCCCGGCCTGCTCGCCGGCACGCAGGTTGTTCGTGCCGATGAACGCCTCGTTCCGCGTGGTGACCGTGCCGTCGACGGTGACCACCTTGATCCCGGCCTGCCGCGCCCGGTCGATCACCTTGTCCAGCGCGCTTTCCGAGTTCGCGGCGAGCACGATCGCGTTGACACCACGGGAAATCGAGTTCTCCACGAGCTGCACCTGGTCGTTGACGTCGGTCTCCGAGGTGGGCCCGAAGCGGCCGACCTCGACGCCGAAGTCCTCGCCCGCTTTCCGCGCCCCGGCGAACATGCTCTGCCAGAACGACGAGTCGGTGGCCTTCACGATCACGTCCACCCGCAGGCCCGAAGCCTTACCGGGCCCGGCGTTCCCGCCCGGGCCGCCACCCGAGACCGCCTTGCCGACGACCAGGCCGACCACCAGTGCCAGGACCACCCCGGCGACCAGCAGCGGGGTCGAGAACAGCACCCGGTTCCGCGCCATCGTTGCCGCCTCTCAGCTCTGAGCGGACTGTGGCGGGAACGTAGCACCGCGACGCGGGAGGGATCAAGTAAACGATTTCCCGCGCTCGTGCGTGAACTGACCGGGCGTGTAGTCACCGCCCTGCTGGCGGGTGAGCACGTTCATCCGGTTGAAGGCGTTGATCAGCGCGATCTGCGCCACCAGCGCCATCAGCTGCTCGTCGTCGTAGTGCTTGGCCGCGTTCGCCCACACCTCGTCGCCGACCCCGCCGCTGTCGGCGAGCCGGGTGCCGTGCTCGGTGAGTTCGAGCGCCGCCTTTTCCGCTTCGGTGAACACATTCACGTCCCGCCACGCCGCGACCAGGTTCACCCGGACCGCCGTTTCCCCGGCGTGCAGGGCTTCCTTGGTGTGCATGTCGAGGCAGCCGCCGCAGCCGTTGATCTGGCTGGCGCGGATGTTCACCAGCTCCAGCGTCGCCGCGGGCAGGGGCGAAGCGGCGACGGCCTTGTGCGCCGAAAGGATGTGCTTGACCAGCTTCGGGCCGACCTCGGTGGTGAGCGGGTTGAGCCTGGTTTCCATCGGAATCCCCTTCGTCGTAAGGTTTTCACTACCACGACGAAGGGGAATTCCCGGAGGTAACAACTATTCGGCGGTCGCCGGGGCACCCATCTTCGCGAGGCGCTCCGGGTCGGTGACCGAGTGGATCTCCACGATGCGGCCGTCGACCACGGTGCACGCCATCACGCCCATCAGCTTGCCGCTCGGGCCCCACGTGGCGAACCCGGGTTCGCCGTTGACCACCGCGGCACGCACTGTCACCGCGGCACGGGCGCCGTGCTGCGCGCGTTCGGCCACTTCGGCCGCCCCCTGCCGGGTCACGACGCCACGCGCGTACTGGGAATGCCAGGTGACATCCGGGTCGAGCACCCGCAACAGTCCTTCGAAGTCCCCCTCCCGCGCGGCCGCGAGAAAGGCGTCGACGACCGCCCGCTTCTGTTGCTCGCCGGCCGGGCGGCGACCGTCCTGGACCTTGCGCCGGGCGCGGCTGGCGAGCATCTTGGCCGCGTCCGCGGACTTCCCGATGATCTCGCCGATCTCCACGAACGGCACCGCGAACATGTCGTGCAGCACGAACGCGAGCCGCTCGGTGGGACGAAGGGTGTCGAGCACGACCAGCAGGGCCAGCCCGACCGACTCGGCGAGCACCACGTCGTCCTCGGGCGCTCCACCGTGGTCCTCGATCACCAGCAGCTCGGGCAGTTCGTCTTCGTACGACGCCTCGGGCCGGGCCTTGCGCGAGCGGAGGACGTCGATGCAGACGCGGCCGACCACGGTGGTCAGCCAGCCACTGAGGTTGTCGATCTCGGTGGCGTCCTGGCGGGCCAGCCGCAGCCACGCCTCCTGCACCGCGTCCTCGGCGTCCGCCCGCGAGCCGAGCATCCGGTGGGCCACCGCGGTCAGGCGGCCGCGCTGTTCCTCGAACGCCGTCACCAGTGCTTCCGTCATGGTGTTACCAGTCCGACCGGAAGTAGGCGGACACCAACCGCAGCGGACTTGCTCGCAGAAACCCGTTCCGCCATGGCTGTAGTCGGACTGGTAATCATCGGCACAGTACCTTCCTCGCGCGAACCCCGTCCTGAGTGTGACGGGCCCGGACGGGCCGAGGTAACCGGCTCAGGGCTGGTAAAGCCCACCGAGGAACTCCAGCAGCAGGCGCTCGCGCAGCGCGGGCCGGGCCGACGCGAGCAGGGAGTTGATCTCGGCCATCCGCACCGGCAGCGCGCCGCCACCGGTCAGCCCCGCCGCCCGCAGCAGGCTCGCGAACTGTTCACCGGTCAGGGTTTCCGGGTCGAGCGCCGCCACGAACGCCGCGACGCCGGGGTCCACCACGACCGGGCCGGCCGCGCGGGCGGCGGCCACCGACGAGCCCAGATCGGCGAGGAATTCCGCTTCACTGCCCCGGTTCGCCGCCGTGACGGTCAGGTGCAGGTTCACCGGCGAGGATTCGAACGCGAACTGCGGCTGCACGTACCAGCCGCGCTCGCGCATCTCGTCGGCGACGGTGAACAGGTCGAACTCGTCCGTCGTCGCGGCCAGCGCGATGAGCGTGGAGTCGGGCTCGGCGAGCACGCGCAGGCCGTCGATCTCCTCGATCCCGGCGCGGATCCCTTGCACGGCGGCCAAAGTGTCCTCCGCCAGCCGGAGGTAACCCTCGTCGCCGACGTGGCGCACCACGGCCCACGCGGCGGCGAGCGGGCCGCCCGAGCGCGTGGACTGGATGGTGGTGTTCAGCATCGTGTACCCCGGCCAGCGCGCGCTCGCGAAGTAGTGCCCGCGGCGCAGCCCGGCGTTCGCGTGCAGCAGTACCGAGACACCCTTCGGGGAGTAGGCGTATTTGTGCAGGTCCACGGAAATACTGGTGACACCTTCGACGCCGAACCCGAACGCCGGCACCGCACGCCCGAGCCGTCGCAGATACGGCAGCACCCAGCCGCCGATGCAGGCATCCACGTGCATCCGCACCCCGCGGCTCGCGGCCGCCGCGGCGATGGGTTCGACCGGATCGAGCACGCCGTGCCCGTACGACGGAGCACTCGCCACGACCAGCACCGTGGAGTCGTCGATCGCCGCCGCCATCGCGTCCGGGTCGGCCCGGAACGTCTCCGGATCGACCGGGACTACGACCGCGCGCACCCGGAACAGATGCGCCGCCTTGTGGAAGGCGGCGTGTGCGGTGGAGGGCAGTACGATGTTCGGCTCCGCCACGTCCGGCCGTCCTTCGCGGGCGGCGAGCACCGCGAGCAGGCAGGACTCAGTGCCGCCGGAGGTCACCGAGCCCACGCCGCCACCGAGCAGCCGGGCCGCGGCGGCGACGAGGTCGTTCTCCATCTTCAGCAGGCTCGGGAACGCCGTCGGGTCCAGGCCGTTGGCCGGGGAAGCCAGCGCGTGCGCGGCCGCGGCGAGCTCGTCCAGCCCTTCGAGACCGCTGTCGTAGACGTAGGCCAGCGTGCGGCCGCCGTGCGTCGGCAGGTCACCGGCGCGCAGGGCACGCAGCTCGTCGAGGATCTCGTTCACGCCAGCACCGATTTCCGCAGCAGCGGAATCCCCAGCAGCACGAAGACACCCGGGATGATCGAGAAGCCGATCACGATGGCGGTCACCGCCGAACCCGGCTGCGGGACCGAGAAGTCCTTGCTGGACACGTAACCACCGATCGTCAGCAGCAGACCGAAAAGCCCGGGCCCCAGCGCCAGCCCGAGCGTTTCCCCGGCCGTCCACACCCCGGCGGTCACGCCTGCGCGGGTCTCGCCGGTGCGGGCCTCCTCGGCGGTGATCAGGTCGGGCAGGATCGCCAGCGGGAACACCTGGATCCCGGCGTAGCCGACACCGGCGAGCGCGACGAACACGAACGCCACGCCCAGCGGCAGCACCTGGGTGGCGCACAGGCCCGCGCACGCGACACCGAAACACAGGCTGGCGAACCGGAATCCCCACAGCTTGCCCCAGCGCGCGCCCAGCCGGGGCCACAACGGCATGGTCAGCAACGCCGGACCCACGAACCCGACGAACAGATACGTCTGCAGGCCGGCGTCCCCGAACACGTACCGTGCCGCGTAGTTGACCCCGGCCAGCAGGACGGCCACGCCCAGCGACTGGACGAAGTAGACACTCAGCAACCAGCGGAACGGCCGCCAGCCCTTCATCGTCGCGAGCAGCTCACGCCACCCCGGGCTGTTGGGCCGCCGGTCGCCCACCGGCGCGCCGCGCGTGCCCAGCAGGACACCGATCGTGCCGACGAGGATCACCACGCCGATCACCACGCCCATCACGCGGTAGCCGGTGACCCCGCCGATGCCCTCGGTGATCAACGGTGCGACGCCGCCGGAGATCAGGATCGCGATCGCCAGCAGCCCGATCCGCCAGCTGGTGATGCGCGTGCGTTCGTCGTAGGAGTCGGTCAGCTCCGCGGGCAGCGCGTTGAACGGCACCTGGAAGATGCCGTACGCGGTGGCACACAGGATGAACAGCACCACCACATACGTCGCGTCCGCCCACGTCGAGCCGAACCCGGGATGCGCGAACAGCAGGGCGAACAGGATCGCCACCCCGGTGCCGCCGATGGCCAGGAACCGCCGTCTGCTGCCGCTGCGCGCGAGGTCGGTGTCGGACAGCCGCCCGGCGAACGGGTTGAACACCACGTCCCATGCCTTGGGCACCAGCACGATCACGCCGGCGACCGCGCCGGGCACCGCCATCGTGTCGGTCAGGTACGGCAGCAGCAGCAGGCCGGGCACCGTACCGAAGGCACCGGTGGTGAAGGACCCGAGGGAGTAACCGAACCTCGTCGAAGCCGGGAGCGCGGCCATGATCCTCCTCGTGGTGCACCCGCGATGATCGGGAGGAATCGTGTCATCGCGCCTCCGGAACCCGGTGACCGGGGCCACTGAACCCCCGGGCGAGCGCATCCTCGACGGGCGCGTGGCAGACGTGGCCGTCCGGGCGGATCAGCAGCTCGCCGCCGGGCAGCAGACCCCGGCCCGCGCGCAGGCGTTCGTACACCGCCCCGCCGTCGGCCAGGTCGCGGTCCGGCATGCGCGGCCCGAGCAGCGGATGCTCCCCCGGCATCGGGTACCGGATGTCGAGGCCGCTCATCATCCCCGCGAGCCACCGCGCGGCGGCGGGCAGCCCGAACACCTCGGCCGGCGAGGCGCGCAGTGGCGCGAGATCCGGGTTCCCGGTGCCCGCCCAGTCGCCGGCCAGCCCCTGCACCTGGGTGTCGAGCAGGACCCCCGCGGCGACCCGATGGCGTTCGCCGTGATAGCTGTCCAGCAGGCCGGGCGCGGCCGTTCCGCCGACCGCCGCGGCGAGTTTCCTGCCCAGTTCGACCGCGTCGCCGTAGACGGCGGACAGCCCGGCCCGGACCTCTTCCCCGGTGACCGGATCGGCCCGGTCCTTGGAGCCACCGCCGAGCACGAGCCGCCGCGACCCTTCCCCGAGCGGGGTCTGCCGGGCCCAGCGCGCGGGTGTGCCCCCACCGTTCGGCGCTCAGCCGCGCGTGGGTGATCACCGCCGTGGAAGTTCCCGCCCTGCCGGGAAAATTCACGTTCAGCAGCTTGCGGATGGTGCTGTGCGCGCCATCCGCGGCCACCGCGAACTTCGATCCGGGCCTGCGGGATGTAGTAGCCGGGGTACCGCCCGGCCGGGAACGGTACGGGCAGCCCGCCGAAATCCCGGTGGTGACAACGGAGTAGTCACCGGTGGCCAGCAGCGGCTCGACCAGCCCGCCGTGGACGAAGATTCCCGTGGTGCGCGGCTGGATTCCGCCCGCGCGGGACAGCCGGTGGGGTTCGGTCCGCTTGTCCAGGACGACCGGCCGGGCACCGGCGAGGCTCAGTTCCGCCGCCGTCATCAGCCCGGTGGGCCCGGCGCCGGCCACGATCACGTCGAAGTTCTCACGGGCCGCGACCGTGCCGGGCGAACCTGTTCGATTCCGCTCAACGCGATGATTCCGGTCGATTTCGACGCGCTTCAGGTTGAGGTGGCGAAATTCGATGACCTCGATCGCCGGCTGGTGCATGCGCTGCAACTCGACGCCCGGGCACCGTTCAACCGCGTCGCCGCTGTGCTCGGGGCTCCGGCCAGACGGTCGCGCGGCGCTACACCCGGCTTCGCCCGGGCGGCGCGCCGCGCGTGCTGGGGCTGCCCAATCCGTAGCCCGGCGGCACGGAGGTGGTCTGCGCGCCGCACGGTCAGCCGGACGGATCCCCTGTGCTGGAACGGCTTCCGCGTACGCCGAGGCTGGAGGGCGTGACGGCGCATTGCGTGCTCACCATCTTCTACGGCGGCGCGCTCGGCTCACCCACGAAGCACGGCGGCCTCACCGAAGAGCAGGCCGCCGCGCTTCGTCCAGCAGGGGCCGTGCGGCCGTCACCGGTGCCCGGCGACGGTGACCAGCGGTTCCTGAAAGCGCTTTCTCGGGACGGGCGCGCGTTTCGCGGTGCTCGCCGAGGCCACCGGTTGGTCGCCGTCCACGGTGCGCCGCCGGCTGACCGAGCTGTGCGAAGGCGGGGTCCTGTACTTCGACGTCGACTTCGATCAGCGCTCTTCCCGGAACTGTCGGTGTGGACGATGCTGTGGCTCTCCGCCGACCCGGCGTCGCTGGACGCGGCCGGCCCGGGCGCGGCCGTTCCGCCGACCACCGCGGCGGCCACCGGCCCGGCCGGCGTCGCCTACCCGCCGTCTACCACCGGACGGGTCGCCGCCCTGCCCGGTCCGGGCGGTCGAGACGGCGCTGGTGGTCCGCGAGGTCAAACGGGCGGTCAGGACAGCACCGGCGCCACCTTCCGCAAGGTCGCCGCGTCGCCGCGCAGCAGCAAGGTCGTGACCACGGTGTCCTCCCAGGCGGCCAGCTCCTCGCGGATCTTCTCCGCCGGCCCGATCAGCGACGTGTCCTCCACCAGCGAGGTCGGGATCGCCGCGACCGCCTCTTCCTTGCGCCCGGCCAGGTACAGCTCCTGCACCTTGTCCGCCACGTCCTCGTAGCCCATGCGCGCGAACACGTCGTGGTGGAAGTTCACGCTTTTCGCGCCCATGCCGCCGATGTAGAGCGCCAGCGAGGGCTTGATGAACCCGGCCGCCTCCTCGACGTCGTCGTGCACGATCACCGGCACCGACGCGGCCACCTCGAACTCGGCCGCGGTGTGGCGGGCGCCCGGGCGCGCGAAGCCCTCCTCCAGCGCGGCACGGTAGAAGCCGTCGCTCTTGGGCGAGAAGAACAACGGCAGCCAGCCGTCGCAGATTTCGGCCGACAGAGCGACGTTCTTCGGACCTTCCGCCGCGAGGTAGATCGGGATCTCCGCACGCAGCGGGTGCACGGTCGCCTTGAGCGGTTTGCCCAGCCCTGTCCCGCTCCGCAGCGGCAGCTGGAAGAATTCGCCGTCCGCGGTCACGGGTTCCTTGCGTGCCACCACTTTCCGCACGATGTCGACGTACTCGCGGGTGCGCGCCAGCGGCCGCGGATAGGGCTGGCCGTACCAGCCCTCGACCACCTGCGGGCCCGACGCGCCCAGCCCGAGCACGAACCGGCCGCCGGAGAGATGGTCGAGGGTGAGCGCGCTCATCCCGACCGCGGTCGGCGTGCGCGCCGACATCTGCACGATGTTGGTGCCCAGCTTGATCCGCTCGGTCGCCGCACCCCACCACGCCAGCGGGGTGAACGCGTCGGAGCCATACCCCTCGGCGGTCCACACCGAGTCGAAGCCCAGCTCCTCGGCCGTGGTGATCGCGTCGAGTGCGCCCGCCGGCGGGCCTGAGGACCAGTAACCGATGTGGTACCCGAGCTTCACGTCGCCTCCAGTGGTGAGTAGTGCTTCGGATCGTTCCGCGCGGAGACCGGCGGAAGGTTGCGGGCCGGCGTCTCCACCGGCGGGACGTGCTCGCCGCGGGCCCGGCGCCAGCCTGCCCTGGCCCGGGGATGGTAGCGCCGGTCGTGCGGCACGAACCGGAACGCGAGCCCGATCAGCCGGCCGAGCAGGCGGTGCAGCCGTTCCTCACGACCCGACCAGGTATAGCCGAGCCGGGCGCGCACGGCCGGATGGTAGAGCCCGACCGTCCACCACACGAAGCTTCGCGCGATCACGGCCCGCGCGGGACGCCACAAGGGATCCGGCAGCCAGCCGATCAGCGGCGGCTTGTCGATGTCGTCCAGCTTCAGCACGTCGCGGGTGGCCTTGTTGTCCTCCAGGCCGGCGACGCACATGCGCTCCCAGTAGTCCTGGAACTCCTCCCACGACGCGGGCACCGGGCGCATGCTCATGCCGTAGAGCCGGTACCAGTCCACGTGTTCGGCGTAGAGGCGCTGCTTCTCGTCCGCGCTCAGCCCGCCGCACATCCGCTCGGCGGCGATCAGGGTGAGCATGAAGAACGTGGAATGCGCCCAGTAGAACGTGTCCGGGTCGAGCGCGTGGTAACGACGGCCCTGGTTGTCGACGCCCTTGATCGTGTCGTGGTAGCCGCGGACGGCGCGGGCGGTCTCCGCCGCTCGCGGGCCGTCGTAGACCACGCCGCCGATCGGGTACAGCGACCGGAACAGCCGCTGCCAGCGTTCGGTGAAGAACTCCGAATGCTCCTCCACCCCGGCGCCGAGTCCGGGATGCATGTTCTGCATCGAGCCGGCCCACAGGGCCATCAGGAGTGTCCGCCAGTCGCCGAAGTATTTCCAGGTGAGGGAATCCGGGCCAAGGGGCTGCGCTGCCATACCCGGCACGCTACGATTGACAACAGCCGTAGTCAACTTCTCCGGGACGGATCCATGAACCGCAGCTGGGCCGGCACCACGCTGACCGACCGCAAGGCGGCGCGCCGTGCGCAGCTGCTCGCCGCCGGGCTGCAGCTGCTGGGCACCTCGGGCAGCGCCGCGGTCAGCGTGCGCGCCGTATGCCGCCAGTCGAAGCTGACCGAACGGTATTTCTACGAGAACTTCGCCGACCGCGAGGAACTCGTCCTCGCCGTGTACGAGCACGTGGCGGACCAGGCGCGGCAGGCGCTGGTGGATGCGGTGCCCGAGAAGTCGGCCGCCCCGGCCGAACGCGCGAAGGCGGCGGTCACGGCGTTCGTCGAGCTGATGGTCGACGATCCGCGCAAGGGCCGCGTACTGCTGCTGGCCCCGATCACCGACCCCGCCTTGTCCGCGCGCGGGGTCGCCCTGCTGCCCGCGTTCGCCGCGCTGGTCCGGGAACAGCTGCCGGAGAAGCTGGACGAGGCCGAACGCGAACTCACCGCGATCGGCCTCGTCGGCGCGCTGACCAACCTGTTCACCGCTTACCTCGGCGGCACGCTCGAGGTGTCGCGGGTGCGGCTGGTCGAGCACTGCGTGCGCCTCCTGGCCCAAGCCGGGTCCTAGGCCCGCTCGGCCACGAGCTGCAGCGCGATGTCGATGATCATGTCCTCCTGACCGCCGACGTAGCGCTTTTCCCCCACCCGGTACAGGATTTCGTGCGCCGGCACGCCGTACCGCTCCGCCGCGCGCTCGGCGTGCAGCAGGAAGCTCGAGTACACCCCGGCGAAGCCCTGCACGATCGACGAACGGTCCATCACCGGCAGCCGCGTGATGTAGGGCTTGACGACGTCCTCCGCGGCGGCCATCAGGATGTCCTTGTCCACGCCCGTCCTGACGCCCAGCCGCTCGAACACCGCGGCCAGCACCTCGGTCGGCGAGTTGCCCGCGCCCGCGCCGAGCGCCACCAGCGAGCCGTCGATCTGCCGCGCGCCCGCGCGGTAGGCCAGCACCGAGTTCGCGACACCGAAGCTCAGGTTCTGGTGCCCGTGATAGCCGACCTGCGCCTGCCCGCCGAACTCCGAAACCAGTGCCTCGACCCGTTCCGCGGCGTCCTCCAGGATCAGCGCGCCCGCCGAGTCCACGACGTACACGCACTGACAGCCCGCATCGACCATGATCCGGCCCTGCTTCGCCAGCGCGTCCGGAGTGGACATATGCGAGAGCATCAGGAAACCGACGGTCTCCAGGCCGAGCTTGCGCGCCTCGGTGAAATGCTGGATCGACACGTCGGCCTCGGTGCAGTGCGTCGCGATCCGCACCGCGCCCGCGCCGAGATCGGCGGCGGCCTTCAGGTCGGTGACCGTGCCAAGGCCGGGCAGCAGCAGCACCGCGATCTTCGCCCGGCGCGCCTCCGCCACCGCGGTGGCGATGAGCTTTCGCTCGTCCACCAACGAAAATCCGTAGTTGAACGTGGACCCGCCGAGCCCGTCGCCGTGGGTCACCTCGATCAGCGAGATTCCGGCGTCATCGAGGGCGCGCACGGTGTCGCGCACGTTCTCCTCGGTGAACTGGTGGGCCATCGCGTGGCTGCCGTCGCGCAGGCTCGTGTCGACGATCCGGACCTCGCGCTCGACAGCGTCCAGGCGGGACACCCGCGCCCGGTCGGTCCTCCCCGCAGCCGCTCCCGCGTCGCGGTCTGCTGCGTGCGGTGCCTCTGCGTCCCAGCCGCTCATGCCGTCACCTTCCGCACCAGTCGCTCACCCAGCAGTTCGCCGACGCGGGCCGCGGCGGCGGTCATGATGTCCAGATTTCCGGCGTAGGGCGGCAGATAGTCGCCGTTGCCGGCCACTTCGAGGAACACCGCCACGCGCGCCTGACCGTTCCAGCCGGGGCGCGGCTCGTCGTACTGCGGGGCCGCCTTGAGGGTGTAGCCCGGCACGTACCGCCGCACGTCGGCGATCATCCGCTCGATCGATTCGGTGATGGCGTCCCGGTCCGCGTCCGGCGCGATCGCGCAGAACACCGTGTCCCGCATGATCATCGGCGGTTCGACGGGGTTGATGATGATGATCGCCTTGCCCTTGGCCGCGCCGCCGACGGCTTCGATCGCGTGCGCGGTGGTCTCGGTGAACTCGTCGATGTTCGCGCGCGTGCCCGGCCCGGCCGAGCGGGACGACACCGACGCCACGATCTCGGCGTAGGGCACCGTCGTCACGCGCGAAACGGCGTGCACAATGGGAATCGTGGCCTGGCCGCCGCAGGTGATCATGTTCAGGTTGGGCGCGTCGAGGAAGTCGGGCAGGTTCACCGCGGGGCAGGTGAACGGCCCGATCGCCGCCGGGGTCAGGTCGACGGCCTGGATCCCGGCTTCGGCGTAGCGCGGCGCGTTGGCCAGATGCGCCTTGGCCGAGGTGGCCTCGAAGACCAGTTCCGGCAGGGTTTCCCGGGACAGCAGCCAGTCCACGCCACCTGCCGAAGTCTCCAGCCCCGCCTTCGCGGCCCTCGCCAGGCCGTCGGAGGTGGGGTCGACCCCGACCATGTAGCGCACATCGACGAACTCGCTGCGTTGGAGTTTGGCGAGCAGGTCCGTGCCGATGTTGCCGGGCCCGACGATCGCCGCAGTGGCTTTCCGCATACCTCGTACCGTCCTCGCCGGAGTGGGTACCATCAACCCATGTGTGCCGCTCAGCGGGACGACGACGGGATGACCGCCGCTCGCATCTCCGCACTGCTGTCCGCTTTCCGGCCCGGCGACGACGCGCTCGGGGTGTCCGAACTGGCCCGCCGCACCGGAATCCCGAAGTCCTCGGCACACCGGCTGACCGGGCATCTCGCCGCGAGCGGGCTGCTCGAGCGCACCGATGGCGCCGTCCGGCTCGGGCTGCGGCTGTTCGAGATCGGGCAGCTCGCGATCGGGCAGCGCGGCCTGATCGACGCCGCCCGCCCGTACCTGGCCGATCTGCGCGAGGCCACCCGCAACACCGCGCACCTGGCGGTACTGGAAGGCACCGAGGTGGTCTACCTCGACATCGTGCGCGGGCCGGACGCGCCGAACCTGGCCTCACGGATCGGTGGGCGATTTCCCGCCCACGCGACGGCCGTGGGAAAAGCAATACTGGCGCACTCTCCCGGAGAAGTCCTGGAGACGGTAATCTCTGCGGGCCTGCCCCGGATCGGGCCGCGGACGCTCACCGCGCCCGGGCTGTTGCGCAGGCAGCTCGCGAAGGTGCACGAGGAGGGGGTCGCGTACGAGAGAGAGGAATCGGGGACCGGTGTCATCTGCGTCGCGAGCCCATTGCTGGACAGTTCCGGCCGCGCCCGCGCGGCCGTTTCGGTGTCGGGCTGGAGCACTCGCGTCCGGGCGGACCGGGTGGCTTCCGCGGTGCGGACCACAGCCCTTACTCTGTCCCGCACACTCCCTTAACACTCAGTGCACGCTTCGCGCGCGAAGATCGACATTACCGCAGCACTGTGCATGGGGCCCGCGCCAGGTGAAACGGAGGAGACCGTGATCGCCCAGACCACTCAGGTCGACGACATCCGGCTGGTCGCGCTGCCCAGTGCCGTCAACTGCGCCGAGATGTTCGTGCGGTTCACCCTCGCGGAATGGTCGCTGCGCCCGCTGGTCACCGAAGCCACGCGGATCACCCGGCACCTCGTACACGCCTCGGTCGTCGGCGCGCGCACTGCCGCACCAAGGTTTCTGACCGTCCGGCTCCGCCTGCACGGGGACGCGCTGGTGATCGAGCTGGACGACGACCTGCCCGGCGAGCCGCCCGAGCTGCCGGGCGCGCAGATCAACGCCGTGACCCTGCCCGGCGAGCGCCGCAACATCTGGTCGGAACTGCCGCTGCCCACCGGCATGTCGGCAGCGGCGGTGCCGCTGCCGCAGCGGCTGCCCGCCCGCACCCCGCAGCAGCAGCCGGAGTATCCGCCGGAGCAGACCAGGATGGACGCGGATTCGCAGATCCTGCAACGAGTTCTGTACGGCTTGAACCGCGGGGAACGCTGAGCCTCGACAAGGGGCCTCACGGAAAGCGCTTTCAACCCGCCGGGCGCAGCGGTGTGTCCACTCGGGACTGCCCGCTCAGGCCAAGCCGCGGATCGCCCGCGCGGGCGGCCGGTCGCCTTGGATGGCGGCCACCATTTCCAGCACCCGCCGCGTCTGGCGCACCTCGTGCACCCGGAACACCTGCGCCCCGTCCCGTGCCGCGAGCGCCGTCGCCGCGAGCGTGCCGTCCAGTCGCTCTTCCAGTTCCACACCGAGCGTCTCGCCCACGAAGTCCTTATTGGACAGTGCCATCAGCACCGGCCAGCCCGTGGCGGCGAGGACGTCCGCGTGACGGAGCAGAGTCAGGCTGTGCCAGGTGTTCTTGCCGAAGTCGTGCGTGGGATCGATCAGCACCCCGCCCCGCGGCACCCCGAGCGCGACCACCTTCTCGGCGCGGCGCGTGGTTTCCTCCACCACCTCGCGCACCAGATCCTCGTAGCGCACGCGAAAAGGCCGCGTCCGCGGGATGGCGCCACCAGTGTGCGAGCAGACGTAGCCCGCGCCGAACTCCGCGGCCACTTCGGCCAGTTGCTCGTCCGCGCCCGCCCAGGTGTCGTTCAGCAGGTCGGCACCGGCCTCACAGGCCAGCCGCCCGACCTCGTGCCGCCACGTGTCCACGCTGATCACCAGCTCCGGATGCCGGCGCCGGATCTCCGCGACGAACGGCACCACCCGGCGGATCTCCTCGGCCACGTCCACGTCGCTGCCCGGCCCCGCCTTCACACCGCCGACATCCACGATGTCCGCGCCCTCGGCGACGACCCTGTCCACGTTCTCCAGCGCGGGCGCGTCCTCGAAGGACGCGCCGTGGTCGTAGAAGGAATCGGGGGTGCGGTTGACGATGGCCATGACGAGGGCGCGGTCCCGCACGACCGGCCGGCCGCGGAAGGTGAGTTCTACTGGAGACACGCCTCCATCATGCCTGGCACGGCGAACCGCCATCACGAACGGCACCGTATAGCCTGAGTTCCTCTCAGGAGACCCGAAGGGGGTGCGCGGATGGCCACCCGACATGGTCGGACCGGAGCTGCCGAGCAGGACAGCCGCGAACGGTTCCTCCAGGCCGCGCTGACGGTGCTCGTCGAGCGGGGCGTCGCGGGCCTGACCGTGCGCGGGCTGGCGGAAGCCGCCGGCACGTCGACCATCGGGGTCTACACCCGCTTCGGCGGCCGCACGGGTGTGCTGGACGCCTTGTACGAGCGCACTTTCGAACTCCTGCAAGAGGAACTGGACCGGGTGCCGGAAGCCCGCGGGGATGTCGAGGCGGATGTGCTCGCCTTCGCCGACGCGTATCGCGGGTTCGCTCTGGAGAGCCCGGCCCGGTACGCGTTCATGTTCGAGCGCGCGGTGCCGGGTTACGACCCGGATCCGGATCTGCGGACGCTGGCCCAGCGCACGTGCTACGACCTGCTCGCCAAGCGCGTCCGCCCGGCCGCTCCCCCGGGCTGGGACCCGGACGTCGCCGGGTATCTCGTGTGGACGACCATGCACGGCCTCGTGAGCCTCGAACTCACGCACCGCACTCGCCACCCGCCGCCCGGCTGGTTCCTGCGGCCCTCGGACGACTCGTACTGCCAGGTGTACCGCCAGGGCCTGACCACGATGCTCGGCGGCCTGTCCGCCCGCGGCCCCGGTCTCGCCTGAGCCACAACGGAAAACGGCCCCCGGTTCACACGGAACCGGGGGCCGTTCTCAGTCAGCGATCACGCACCGCCGGAGAGCTTCTCCCGCAGCGCGGCCAGCTGCTCGTCACTGGCCAGGGTGCCCCCGGTGCTCTTCGAGCCCGAGTCCGCCGGAGAGGAGCTGTAGCTCTGCTCGCCACCGTCCACACCGGTCGCGGCGTCCGCCGCCGCGGCGGCGTCGGCCTCGGCGGCCTTGGTGACCTGGCGCATGTGGGCCTCGTAGCGCTCGTGGGCCTCGGCGTACTGCCGCTCCCACTCCTCGCGCTGCTTGTCGAAGCCTTCCTGCCACTCCTGGGTGTCGGGGTCGAAGCCCTCGGGGTAGATGTAGTTGCCGGCCTCGTCGTACTCGGCGGCCATGCCGTACTGCGTCGGGTCGAACTCGGTGTCCGGGCTGACGCCCTCGTTGGCCTGCTTGAGCGACAGCGAGATGCGACGGCGCTCGAGGTCGATGTCGATGACCTTGACCATGACCTCGCCGCCGACCTGGACGACCTGCTCCGGGATCTCCACGTGGCGCTCGGCCAGCTCGGAGATGTGCACCAGGCCCTCGATGCCCTCCTCGACGCGGACGAACGCGCCGAACGGGACGAGCTTGGTGACCTTGCCCGGCACGATCTGGCCGATCGCGTGGGTGCGGGCGAACTGGCGCCACGGGTCTTCCTGGGTGGCCTTCAGCGACAGGGACACGCGCTCGCGGTCCATGTCCACGTCGAGCACCTCGACGGTGACCTCCTGGCCGACCTCGACGACCTCGGACGGGTGGTCGATGTGCTTCCAGGACAGCTCGGAGACGTGCACCAGGCCGTCGACACCGCCGAGGTCCACGAAGGCACCGAAGTTGACGATGGACGACACGACGCCCTTGCGGACCTGGCCCTTGGCCAGCGCGTTGAGGAACTCGCTGCGCACCTCGGACTGGGTCTGCTCGAGGTAGGCCCGCCGCGACAGCACCACGTTGTTGCGGTTCTTGTCCAGCTCGATGATCTTGGCCTCGAGCTCGCGGCCCACGTAGGGCTGCAGGTCGCGCACGCGGCGCATCTCCACCAGCGAGGCGGGCAGGAAGCCGCGCAGGCCGATGTCGAGGATCAGGCCGCCCTTGACGACCTCGATGACGGTGCCCTTGACGGGCTCGTCCTTCTCCTTGAGCTCCTCGATCGTGCCCCAGGCGCGCTCGTACTGGGCGCGCTTCTTGGACAGGATCAGCCGGCCTTCCTTGTCCTCCTTCTGGAGGACGAGGGCCTCGACCTCGTCACCGACGCTGACGACCTCGCCGGGATCGACATCATGCTTGATGGACAGTTCACGCGAGGGGATGACGCCCTCGGTCTTGTACCCGATGTCGAGCAGCACCTCATCGCGATCGACCTTGACGATGGTGCCCTCAACGATGTCGCCGTCGTTGAAGTACTTGATCGTCTTGTCGATCGCGGCGAGGAAGTCTTCCTCCGACCCGATGTCGTTGATAGCGACCTGCTGGGCCTGAGCGCTGGCCGTCGGGACGGTGGTGGTGTCGGTGGTCATTAGGTGGGTTGCTCCGGTAACGGCTGGGAATCAGTGGGTTTGCAGTTTGCGTGCGCCGCGGGAAACGACGGCAGAACAGAGCAAACGTTCCTGCGAACGACCGCGAGCCTCCACCGCCGAGAAGTGCGCGACCCGGGACCCGGCACGATCCTCACCGGGTGCGAAGGTAGCGCGAACCCACTGCGCTGGAGATAGCGTACGCGGTCGCCCGTATGCGGCACAAACAGGGTCTCCTGTACCGAACCCGGCTCGGGGACGGGAACATTGCGACCGTGACACCGCAGGATCGCCACGCCAGCGCCGAGAACCGCCTCGGCACCGTCGGCGTCGCCCACCGTCAGGTGGGCCGGCGCGAAGCCACCGCGGCCAGTCTGGCCTGGTGGGACGCCGACGCCGACGACTACCAGGCCGAACACGGCGGTTTTCTGGGTGACGCGGACTTCGTCTGGTGCCCCGAAGGGCTGCGTGAAGCCGACGCCGCCTTGCTCGGCGGCGTGGCCGGCCTGCGCGTGGCCGAAATCGGCTGCGGTCAGGCCGCGTGCTCGCGCTGGCTGGCGAGCCAGGGCGCGAGCCCGTACGCGATCGACTTGTCCGGTGGAATGCTGCGGCATGCTGTCCGTGCCAACGCCGCCACCGGGATCGATATTCCGCTGATCCAGGCGAGCGCCGAAGAAATTCCGCTGGCCACCGCGAGCATGGACGCCGCGTGCTCCGCGTTCGGGGCGATCCCGTTCGTCGCGTCGGCCGAAGCCGTGTTCACCGAACTGCACCGGGTGCTGCGGCCGGGCGCGCCCTGGGTGTTCGCGGTGAACCACCCGATGCGGTGGATTTTCCCCGACGATCCCGGGCCGCACGGCCTCACCGCGACCCAGCCGTATTTCGACCGCACGCCGTACGTGGAGATCGACGCGGCAGGCCGCGCGACCTACGTCGAGTACCACCGCACTCTCGGCGACTACGTGCGCGCGCTGACCGGTACCGGATTCCGGCTGGAGAACCTGGTCGAACCGGAATGGCCGGCCGGGCACGAGCGGGTGTGGGGTCAGTGGAGTCCCTTGCGCGGCAAGCTTTTCCCGGGCACCGCGATCTTCGTGACGCGCCGGGAGTCCTGATGACCGGCGGCGCGCTGCTGATCACCCAGAAGGCACGGTTCGCGGCCGCCGACCCGCTGGTGCCCGCGCCCGCCGGCCTGCCCGACGGCGAACTGCTCACGGCCGCGACCGCCGACGGCACCCAGGTCTCCGCGGTGCTGCAGGCAGTGACCCACGCCGAGGATTCGCTCGACCTGTTGTGGTCGGCCCAGCGGGTGTGGCAGCTGTTCCCCTTCCCCGGGGAGACCGGCACCGAGGGCGTGGACGTGCTGCTGAAGGCGTGGCGCCATCGGATGGACGCCGAATCCCCCGGCCCGGATTCCGCGTGCACGGTCACCTGGCCCAGCCGCGACGCCCCGGCGATCCACGCCTTCCTGGCGCACGGACTGCTGCCGGCCTCGGTGCTCGCGGTCCGCACCGCGGAGCCGGAGGTCCCGGCGGCGCCACGCGATCTGACGATCCGCCGCGCCCGGCCCGAAGACTTCGAAGAGACGCTCGAGCTGATCGCGCTGACCTTCGACTACACCGCGCAGGTGACGTTGCGGGCCCGGCCGGACGCCAGGGAGCTGATCGCCCCGCAGCTGCGGCGCACGCTCGAAGCGGGGGCGCCGGTCTGGCTCGCCGAGAGCGAAGGCGTGGCCGTCGCGGTGGCGGACTGCGGCTGGGTCGAGGCCGCGCCGGGCACCTGGGCCGCCGAACTGCTGCCGGTGGGCCGCTGGGGTTACGTGAACAACGTGGCCACCCGGCCGGAGGCGCGCGGCGGCGGGGTCGGCCGGGCGCTGATGGCCGCTGTGCACCGGGATTTCCGGCGCGGCGGGGCCATCGGGACCTATCTGTATTTCAACCCGACCAACCCGCTCGCCGCACAGTTCTGGCCCCGGCAGGGGTACCGTCCACTGTGGACGTACTGGGAGGTCCAGCCCGCTTCGGCGTTGCGCTGACCACATCCGGACCACTCCGAGTTGCGGGGTGCGCCCGCCGGCCGTAGCTTTTGTACTGACCAGTCAGTTCAAAAGGAGCGCTCGTGCAGGTGCACGCAGACCGGGTGTCGATCGAGGGGCCGCACGGCACCCTCCTGCCCCCGACCTCATTGACCGTCGCCGACGGCGAGCTCGCGTTCGTGCACGGTGTGCCCGGCGCCGGGGTGACCGCCTTCGGCCTCGCGCTCACCGGGCGGATGCGGCCCGGCACCGGCGTCGTCACCATCGACGGCAAGACCGACCCCGCCCGGCTGCGGCGGCTCACCGCCGTTGTGGATGCGCCGGGCGTCAGCGAACCGGACGGCGCGCTGTCGCTGCGGGTCGTCGCCGGGGAAGAGCTCGCCCTCGGCGGGCGGCCCGCCGGCAAGGAGGACGTCGCCCGCTGGCTGTCGGAGCACGACGCGGCGGGTCTGGCGAACGTGCGCTTCGAGAACCTCGAACCGGCGGTGCGCACCCGCCTGCTGACCGCGCTCGCCGCGAACCGGCGCGGGGTGCGGATGCTCGTGCTCGACACCCCTGACCGGCACACCAGCGAGGTCTCCGACTGGGCGGACCTCGCCAGGAAACACGCCGAGGCCGGGCTGGCCGTCGTCGTGCTGACCGCCACCACCCCGCCCGGCGCCCTGCCCGCCACCCCGGCCCGGATCGGAGAGCAACCGTGACCAGCTTCCGGATCGCCGTCAACGAGCTGCGCCGGCTCACCGCGGGCACACTGCCGAAGCTCGCGATCGTGGCGCTCGTGCTGGTGCCACTGCTGTACGCGTCCTTCTACCTGTACGCGAACTACGACCCCTACGCCCGGCTGAGCAAGCTGCCCGCCGCGATCGTCAACGCCGACACCGGCTCCGGCGACCGGAACGTCGGGCACGAGGTGACCGGCGAGGTGGTCAAGTCCGGCACCTTCGGCTGGCACGAAACCTCCGCCGACGAAGCACAGCAGGGCGTCGAGAACGGCAAGTACTCCTTCGCGATCACCATCCCGAAGGACTTCTCCGCGGCGTTGCTGTCGTCCGGGAACTTCGCCCCGGAGCAGGCGACCATCCGGCTGACCACCAACGACGCCAATAACTATCTCTCGCACACGATCGCCAACCAGGTCGCCGAACAGATCCGCGGCACGATCGCGGAGAAGGTCGGCGCCGAGGCCGCGAACCGGTTCCTCATCGGCTTTTCCACGATCTACGGCAAAACCCAGGAAGCGGCCGACGGCGCCGCCAAACTCGCCGGCGGGGCGGCACAGTTGCAGAGCGGGCAGCAACAACTCGCCGACGGGGCGGCGCGGCTCGCGGCCGGGAGCAGTTCCCTCGCCAGCGGGCTGAACACGTTGAAGACGAGTACGTCCTCGTTGCCCGCGGACACGAAGAAGCTCGCCGACGGCGCCGCTCAGGTGTCCGCGGGCAACGCGCAGGTCGCGGCCGTCGGCGCCACGCTCGCCAACGGCTCGACGGACCTGCAGAACACGCTGAACAACGTCAACGACCAGCTGGCCCAACGACTTCGCGACAGCGGCCTGCCCGAAGCCCAGGTGCAGCAGGTGCTTTCCGTGCTGAAGGATCTCCGCTCCCCTGTCGACCAGGCCAACGCCCGCGTGCAGAGCGCCTCCGCGCAGCTGAACCAGCTCGCGAGCGGTGCCAGTCAGGTCGCCACCGGCGCCGCCACCCTCGCCGCGTCCGCCCCGCAGCTGACCAACGGCATCGCCCAAGCCTCCGACGGCGCGAACTCGTTGTCCACCGGCGCGGCGAAGCTCGACGACGGGCAGAAGACCGCCCTGACCGGCAGCACCGATCTGGCCAACGGCGCCAGCCAGTTGCGCGACGGGCTGCGGGAGGGCCTGAACCAGATCCCCAACCCGAACGACCCGACCCGGACCGCGACCGCCGACACGATCGCCGACCCGGTGACCGTGGACAACGCCGGGGTGGCCTCGGCGGGCACCTACGGCGCCGGGCTCGCGCCGTTCTTCATCGCGCTGGCCACGTGGATCGGTGCGTTCGTGCTGTTCCTGTTGCTGCGCCCGCTTTCCACGCGGGCGATCGCGGCGGGGATCTCGCCGCTGCGGGTCGCGATCGGCGGCTGGCTCGCGGCGGCGGCGCTCGGAGTGGCGCAGGTGCTCGTGCTGTTCGGGGCGGTGACCTGGCTCGTCGGCATCCACGTCGCGCATCCGTGGGGCGCCATCGGGTTCGCGGTGCTGGCGTCGTTCACGTTCACCGCGATCGTGCACGCGCTCAACGCGATGTTCGGCGCCGTCGGCAAGTTCCTCGGCCTGGTTCTCCTGGTGCTGCAGCTGGTGAGCGCCGGCGGCACGTTCCCGTGGCAGACGCTGCCCGACGCGCTGTATCCGCTGCACGTCGTGCTACCCATGAGCTATGTCGTGGACGGCTTCCGGCATCTGTTCTACACCGGTGCTTCGCTGCGAAGCCTTGCCGACATCGGCGTACTGTGCGCCTACCTCGTCGCCGCCATCGCGGTCTCGGCGCTGGCGGCGCGCAAACAGCGAGTGTGGACCGTGTCGAAGCTGCAACCGGAGCTGAACCTGTGACGGCGACGAAGCAGCGCCTGTTCGAGGCCACCTTGAAACTCGCCGGCAGCCGGGGCCTGGTCGGGCTCACGGTCGACGACATCGCGGCCGAGGCCGGGGTCGCCAAGGGCACCGTCTACTACAACTTCGGCAGCAAGGACGGGCTGATCGACGCGCTGCTTCGCTACGGCGTCGGGCAGCTCGCCGACCGGCTGCGCGAGCACGAGGCCGAGCCGGACCCGGTGACCGGGCTGGAGTCCCTTGTGGACACCGGGCTGCAGTTCATCGCCGAATACCGGGGTTTCTCGCAGATTCTGGTGAGCGAGATGTGGCGCACCCCCGGCCAGTGGCACGAAACCCTCACGTTGATGCGCGAAGAAGTCGTCTCGATCGTCAAGGCGCAGCTGCAGCGGGTGGCCGACGCCGGGCGGCTGCCGCCGGAGGTGGACGTGTCCACGGCCGCGGCCGGGTTGTTCGGCACGCTGCTGGTGGTCGCGCTGGACTGGCAGGTGTTCCAGACCCAGCGCAGCCGGGCCGAAGTCCGCGATTCGGTGCTGATGTTGTTACGCGGATTCACCACACGAGCGGACGCGACTGACCCACCTGATGCAGTGACGCGGGGCGCCCGGCGGCGGCCCGGCTCACCGCGTCCAGCACCGCGTCACTGATTTCGGCGTGCCCGAGCGGGCGGTTGCCGCCCAGCTCGGAGATGGCGCCGACGAGCACGAGCTGGGTGGGGTGCGCCGCCAGCACCGGTTCGGCCTCGGTCTGCGGGCCGCCCGCGCCGCGGACCTCGACCACCGGCGCGCCCGGGGCGAGCAGCCGTTCGCACGCGCCGAGCACCGAACGCCGGTACTGCTCGTGCACCCACGCGACCAGCAGATCGGCCGGTCCGCCGAGGACGCCTTCGGCTTTCGCGGCCAGTTCGCGCGGACGGTCCCAGTGCGCCTGGACCCAGATCGCGCGGGGCCGGCGTTTACCGTTCGCCTTGCCCCCGGTGGGCCGGTGCCCACGGGGGCGGAGCTTCGCGAGCGCGGCGATACCCGGTTTCGTGCCCGGCACGGCTATCGGGCTGTACCGGCGGCTCGGCAGCACCACGTGCCAGCCGTCGCCGACCAGCGCTTCGACCACCTCCGGCAGCATTCCGGTGCCTGCCAGGATGAGTGCCCGTCCGCCTGCCATGGCCCGACGCTACCTGCGCGCCCACCTCGTCGCAGGACGCCATCCGGGGCTTTTTCTTGTTGGAAACACGCTGTTCACAGCTTTCAGCCCCAGTCCTTGGACGGATCGAGGCGGCTGTACCGCTCGGTGGCTCCCGCATGACCTTCCCGGTTTCCGGGCCGTGCTGCGGCGGATCAGCCGGAACCCGGGCTGGTCCGGCCGCATGAGGATCAGCCGGCACCCGGGCTGGTCCGGCGGCCCGGCCGTGCGCCGGCGGAAATCCCCGATGCGCATGTCGCCGTCCCCCGTCAGCCCGGTGAAGCGACGCCTCCCCGCACGCGGCGGCGAATGCGCGGATACTGCGCCCATCGTGGCCGATCCGACCGACAGCCACGGCTATCCGCCCCGGGCAGGCGGCCGCCGGGCGGGCACGGCGGGCCTGCTTTTCGGTCGGACTGGCACGGGGTACCGCGACCAGCAGCGACCCGCGCCACGTCGATCGGCATGGTGCGCGTCCATCCAGTCCCTCGCGCGGCGCAGGTGCTCCACAGCCGGGCGGGCCGCCGCCGTGGTCACGTCAGTGCGCCGCGTCGTTCCAGGAACGACCAGAGCCGACGGAGACCTCCAGCGGCACGGCGAGGTCGTAGGCGCTGCCCATTTCCTTGCGCACCAAGGCTTCCACCTGCTCGTGCTCGCCGTCGACGATCTCCAGCACCAATTCGTCGTGCACCTGCAGCAGCAGCCTGCTCGACAGTTCGGAGGACTTCAGCGCGCGCTGCACGTTCAGCATCGCGACCTTGATGATGTCCGCCGCGCTGCCCTGGATGGGCGCGTTGAGCGCCATCCGCTCGGCCATCTCCCGGCGCTGCCGGTTGTCGCTGTTGAGGTCGGGCAGGTACCGGCGGCGGCCGAAGATCGTCTCGGTGTAGCCGCTCTTGGCCGCGACCGCGACGACGCTCTGCAGGTAGTCGCGCACGCCGCCGAACCGGTCGAAGTAGTCGTCCATCAGCGTTTTGGCCTCCTCGGTGGAGATCCGCAGCTGGTTGGACAACCCGTACGCGGACAGGCCGTAGGCCAGCCCGTAGTTCATCGCCTTGATCTTGGCCCGCTGCGCGCCCGTGACCGCCTCGGGCTCGACGCCGAACACCTTCGCCGCGGTGGCCGCGTGGAAGTCGAACCCGGACTGGAACGCCTCGATCAGCGCCGCGTCCTCGGACAGATGCGCCATGATCCGCATCTCGATCTGGCTGTAGTCCGCGGTCATCAGCTCGGCGTACCCGGGGCCGACGACGAACGCGTCGCGGATGCGGCGGCCTTCGTCGGTGCGGATCGGGATGTTCTGCAGGTTCGGGTCCACCGAGGACAGCCGCCCGGTGGCCGCGATCGTCTGGTGCAGGGTGGTGTGGATCCGGCCGTCGTCCGCTATCGCCTTGATCAGACCCTCCACAGTGGACCGCAGCCTGGTGGCGTCACGGTGCTCCAGCAGGTGCTGCAGGAACGGGTGCTCGGTCTTCTCGTACAGCGTCTGCAGCGCGTCCGCGTCGGTGGTGTACCCGGTCTTGGTGCGCTTGGTCTTGGGCATCTGCAGCTCGTCGAACAGCACCACCTGCAGCTGCTTCGGCGAGCCGAGGTTGATCTGCTTGCCGATCACGGCGAACGCGTCCGCCTCGGCCTGGCGCACCCGGGACGCGTAGTGCGACTCCAGATCCGTCAGCTGCTCGACGTCGACCGCCACCCCGGCGGCCTCCACCTCGGTGATCACCCCCAGCAGCGGCAGCTCGATCTCGGCCAGCAGCTTGCTGCCGCCCAGCTTGTCCAGCTCCTCGGCGAGCGCCCCGGCCAGCTCGGCCACCGCGCGCGCCCGCACCAGTTCGCCGCTGACCAGCTTCTGCTCGCCCTGGTCCTCGTCGAGCAGCGAAAGCTGGCCGTCACCCTCGCCGTCGTCGGAGCGCAGCTCGCGGTGCAGGTAGCGCAGGGCCAGGTCGTCCAGCTCGAAGGTGCGCTGGCCCGGCCGGGCCAGGTACGCGGCCAGCGCGGTGTCCATCCGCAGGCCCGCGAGCGCCCAGCCGCGGGCCAGCAGCCCGTGCAGCGCCACCTTCAGCGAATGGCCGACCTTGCCGATGGCCGGGTCGGCGAGCCACGTGGCGAGCGCCTTCTCGTCCGCTGCGTCCATTGTGGACAGATCGACGTAAGCGCCCTGCCCGTCCAGTGCGGCGAAGGCGATCGACTGTACATCCGAGGTGACCGAGGAACCGGTGGTGCGGAAAGACAATCCGGCCGGCTTGCCCTCGCCGGTGTGCTCGGCCAGCCACGCGGTGAGCGCGCCCGCCGGCAGCGCGGCACCACTGACTTCGAAACCCTGGTCGGCCTCGGGCTCGGCGCTCTGCAGGGTGGCGAACAGCCTGTCCCGCAGCACGCGGAACTCCAGCTCGTCGAACAGCCGGTGCACCGCCTCGCGATCCCACGGGCGCAGCGCCAGCTCGTCCGGCGTGGCCTCCAGCTGCACGTCCCGCACCAGCTCGGTGAGCTGCCGGTTGAGCAGCACCGCATCCAGGTGGGCGCGCAGCGCGTCGCCGACCTTGCCCTTGACCTCGTCCACACGGTCGATCAGGTCGTTGAGCGAGCCGAACTGCTGGATCCACTTGGTGGCCGTCTTCTCCCCCACCCCGGGAATGCCGGGCAGGTTGTCCGACGGGTCGCCGCGCAGGGCCGCGAAATCCGGGTACTGGGCCGGGGTGAGGCCGTACTTGCCGGTGACCGCCGCCGGGTCGTAGCGGACCAGGTCGGACACGCCCTTGCGCGGGTAGAGCACCGTCACCGCGTCACCGACCAGCTGCAGCGCGTCCCTGTCGCCGGTACAGATCAGGACCTCGTAGCCCTCGCCGACGGCCTGCGTGGTGAGCGTGGCGATGATGTCGTCGGCCTCGTAGCCCTCCTTGGCCAGCACCGGGATGCCGAGCACCGCGAGCACGTCCTTGACCAGGTCGACCTGGCCCTTGAAATCGTCCGGGGTGGCGGAGCGGCCGGCCTTGTACTCGGCGTAGCGCTCCGAGCGGAAGGTCTGCCGGGAAACGTCGAACGCCACCGCCAGGTGCGTGGGCTGCTCGTCGCGCAGCAGGTTGATCAGCATCGAGGTGAACCCGAACACCGCGTTGGTGACCTGCCCGGTCGACGTGCGGAAATTGTCCGCCGGGATGGCGAAAAAGGCACGGTAGGCCATCGAATGGCCGTCGATCAGCAACAGGCGCGGCCGCTCCGCGGTGGCCGTTGTCGCTGTGGCGTTCGCTACTGACTGCTTCTGGCTGGGGCTCACGGGAGCGAGTCTAGGGTGAGGGTCTGACAGCTTTGCCTGTCGTATCGATTTAGGAGCGTTGCGTGACCGAACACCTCTCGGAAGACTTCCGCGAACAGCTGGCCGGCATCAACCCGGCCGTCGCCGACCAGCAGCTCAACGACAAGATCGGGCTGGAACTGGTCGAGGTGACCGCGGAACGGGTCGTCGGCACGATGCCCGTCGCCGGCAACCTGCAGCCCTACGGTCTGTTGCACGGCGGGGCCAACGCGGTACTGGCCGAGGCGCTCGGTTCGACGGTCGCGGCGCTCAACGCCGGCGCGGACAAGATCACGCTCGGTTTCGAGCTGTCCTGCACCCACCACCGCGGCGTGCGCGGCGGTGTGGTCACCGGCACGGCGGTCCCGGTGCACGTCGGGCGCGGCACGATCACCACGGAGATCGTGCTGACCGACGAGCAGGGCAGGCGCACCTGCACCGCGCGGCTGAGCTGCATCGTGCGGGACCGGCCGAAAGCCTGACGCACCAACGAAAACGGGTCCCCGCCGCGGCGGGGGCCCGTCTCGCGCGTGGCTCAGGCGACGCCGAGGTACGCCTCCTTGATGGAGGGGTCGGCGAGCAGGTCCTTACCGGCACCCGTCTTGGTGATCTCACCGGTCTCCAGCACATACGCGCGGTGGGCGCGGGAGAGCGCCTGCTGCGCGTTCTGCTCCACCAGCAGCACCGTGGTGCCCTGCTGGTTGATCTCGGTGATGATCTTGAAGATCTGGGCGATGAACTGCGGCGCCAGGCCCATCGACGGCTCGTCCAGCAGCAGCAGTTTCGGCTTGGCCATCAGGGCCCGGCCGATCGCCAGCATCTGCTGTTCCCCACCCGAAAGCGTGCCGCCGGCCTGGTTCCGCCGTTCCTGCAGGCGCGGGAACAGCTCGAACACCCGGTCCAGATCGGCCCGGAGACTCTTGCGGTCCTTGCGCGCGTACGCGCCCATGTCGAGGTTCTCGGCCACCGTCATGCCGGGGAACACGCCCCGGCCCTCGGGCACCTGCGAGATCCCCCGCACCACCCGCAGGTCGGCGCGCAGCTTGGTGATGTCCTCCCCGGCGAAGGTGATCCGGCCCGTGGACAGCGGCCGGATCCCGGAGATGGCCCGCATGGTGGTGGACTTGCCCGCACCGTTGGCCCCGATGAGGGCGACGATCTCGCCCTCGTCGACCGTGATCGACAGGCCGGTCACGGCCTGGATCCGGCCGTAGTGCACCGAAACCCCGTCCAGCTCAAGCAGCGTCATCTTCACTCACCCCCAGGTACGCGGCGATCACCGCCGGGTTCTCCCGGATCTCGGCCGGGACTCCTTCGGCGATCTTCTTGCCGAACTCCAGCACGACGATCCGGTCGGTCACACCCATGACCAGCCGCATGTCGTGCTCGATCAGCAGCACCGTGTACCCGTCGGAGCGGATCTTGCGGATCAGCTCCATGAGTTCTTCCTTCTCGGCCGGGTTGAACCCGGCCGCCGGCTCGTCCAGGCACAGCAGCTTCGGCTCGGTGGCCAGTGCCCGTGCGATCTCCAGCCGCCGCTGGTAGCCGTAGGGCAGGTTCTTCGCCTTGTCCGCGGCGCGGTCGGCGATGCCGACGAACTCCAGCAGCGCCATGGCCCGTTCGACAGCCGTCTTCTCTTCGTGGTGATGGCGCGGCAGCCGCAGCAGCGCGCCGATCACGCTGGTCTTGTGCCTGGCGTCCGCGCCGACCACCACGTTCTCCAGCGCGGTCATCTCGCCGAAGAGCCGGATGTTCTGGAACGTGCGGGCGATCCCGCGTTGCGTGATCTGGTGCCGGGACGCCTTCCCGATGGCCTTGTCCTCCAGCAGCACCTTGCCGGAGGTGGGCCGGTAGACCCCGGTCATCGCGTTGAAGCAGGTGGTCTTGCCGGCGCCGTTGGGCCCGATGAGGCCGAGGATCTCGCCCCGGCGGATCCCGAACGACACCGAGTCCAGCGCGGTCAGGCCGCCGAACTTCAGCGTGACTTCCTTGAGCTCCAACAGGGTTTCGCCGATTTCGACCTGGATCTCGCGGTCCGGGGCGACGGCTTCGGCGACCTCGGCCTCGTGTTCCGCGCGCTCTTCCGCGGACATGTGGGCGACCTCGGCGACGATGCCGCCTTCGAGGGGCGCCGGTTCTTCCGGGTTCGTCATCAGTTGCCCCCTCGCGGCTCGCTCGCCAGCGCGCTGTCGCCGCTGAGCTGCTCCCCACGGCCGATCAGCCGCTGGTAGGCCTGCCTGCCGCGGGCGAGCAGCCGTTGCCGCGCGCCCAGCAGACCCTGCGGACGGAAGATCATCAGCACGATCAGCGCGATCCCGAAGATGAGGAAGTTGTACTGCGCGATCTGCACGAACCGCAACGGCAGGTACGCCACCACGACCGCGCCCAGCAGCACGCCCACCTTGTTGCCCGCGCCGCCGAGCACCACCGCGGCCAGGAACAGCATCGAGGTCACCACGTCGAAGGACTGGTTGTTCACGAAGCCGACCTTGCCCGCGTAGAGCGCGCCCGACAGGCCGCCGATCGCGGCCCCGATGACGAAGGCCCAGATCTTGAACTTGTAGGTGGCCACACCCATGATCTCGGCGACGTCCTCGTCCTCGCGGATGGCCACCCACGCCCGGCCGACCCGCGACCGTTCCAGGTTCCCGACCAGCAGCAGCACCGCGACGATGATGGTGAGCGTCAGCCAGTACCACTGGGTGGCGTTCGCGAAGAACGGGTGGCCCTGCGCGTCGGTGGCGACGCCCTGGAAACCGGACTGGCCGCGCAACGGGGTCACGTTGTCGGCCAGCAGCCGGATGATCTCGCCGAACCCGAGCGTCACGATCGCCAGGTAATCGCCGCGCAGCCGCAGCGTCGGGGTACCCAGGATGACCCCGAAGATCATCGTGACCACCATCGCGACCGGCAGCGTCCACAGGTACGGCAGCTTGTGCAGCGTCGAGTTCGGGCTGGTGAACAGTGCCGCGACATACGCGCCGACGGCGAAGAACCCGACGTAGCCCAGGTCCAGCAGCCCGGCCTGGCCGACCACCACGTTCAGCCCGATGGCGACCAGCGCGTAGCGGGCCACGTCGAACATCGCGGTCGGGAAGTCGGTGCCGGTGGTGGCGATGATCGGCGGGTTGAGCAGCGGCAGGAAGTAGATGAGCACGACCAGCGGGACGAGAATGCCCCACTGGGCGGGCCGGGACAGCGCGTTCCAGCGCTCGCTGATTTTCATACTCGCGCCTTCCCCAGTGACTCGCCGAGGATCCCGGTCGGCCGGAACATCAGCACGATGATCAGCACGACGAACGCGACCACGTCCTTCCACTCGCCGCCGAACAGCGACTGGCCGTAGTTCTCCACCAGGCCCAGCAGGAACCCACCGACGATCGCGCCGCGCAGGTTCCCGATGCCACCGAGCACGGCGGCCGCGAAAGCCTTGATGCCCAGCAGGAATCCGCCGTTGTAGATGGCGCCCTGCGGGATGCGCATCATGTAGAACAGCGCGGCCGCGCCGGCCAGCAGGCCGCCGACGAGAAACGTCACCACGATGACGCGTTCCTTGTTCACGCCCATCAGGGTGGCGGTGTCGGGATCCTGTGCCACGGCACGGATCCCGCGGCCCATCCGGGTGCGGTTGACGAAGTAGTCGGCCACGAACCACAGCACGATCGCGGCGACGAAGAGGATGATCTGCACGTTCGTCACCACGGCGCCGAAGATCTTGAACAGCGGCTGCGGCTGCAGCAGCCGGATCTGGGGCTGCTGGTTGAGGCCGAAGATCAGTTTCAGCGTCTGCTGGATCGCGAACGACGCGCCGATCGCGGTGATCAGGAAGACCAGCCGTGGCGCGTTTCTGTTGCGCAGCGGGCGATACGCGATCCGCTCGAGCGCCACCGCGGTCGCGCCGGACACCACCATCGCGGCGATGCCCGCGATCGCCAGGAAGCCGATGACCTCGAAGACCGACAGGTCCGGGGTGTCACCGGAGCGGAAACCCAGCAGGTAGAAGGTGATCCAGGTGGCGAAGGCTCCCACCACGAACACCTCGGAGTGGGCGAAGTTGATGAGCTTGAGCACGCCGTAGACGAGCGTGTAGCCCAGTGCGATGAGGGCGTAGATACCGCCGAGGGAGAGGCCGTCGACGGTGTTGTTCCAGAACTGGTCGGCCAGGCCGTGGACATCGAACTGTATCCAGCTGTCGGCGTGGACCAAAGGCAGGGTCGCGGGGTTCAAGGATTCACTCTATTCCCGGGTACGGAGCGGGCATGCACGCGGCGGTCGGCCGCGTGCATGCCCGTGTCTCGGTCGTTTTTCAGCTGATCTGGCCGTTGTTGACGATCTTGCCGTTCTCCACCCGGTAGCTCCACACCGGCGTGTCGGACAGCTCGCCCTTCGCGTCCCACTTGAAGTGCTTCGTCAGGCCCTGGCCGTCGTAGTTCTTGACGTAGTTCAGCAGCCCGGCCCGGTCCTTGATGCCCGAGTCGATGCCCTTGAGCATGATCGTCGTGACGTCGTAGCCTTCCGGCGAGTACGTGCCGGGGTCGGCACCCTCGACCTGCTTGAAGGCGGCGGTGAAGTCCTTGAAGTTGTCCTCAGGGACACAGGGGCAGGTGAAGTAGGCATTGTTCGCGCCCGCGCCCGCGCCCTTGACGAACTCGGGGTCCTTCACACCGTCCGGGCCGACGAACTTCGCGGTCACGCCCTTGTCGTTGAGCTGCTGGGCGAACGGGCCGGCCTCGGGGTAGTAGCCGGCGTAGAAGATCGCGTCCGGGGATTCGGTCGAGATCTTGTTCACCACGGCGGAGAAGTCGGTCTGCCCGGTCTTCACCTTGTCCGAGCAGGTGGCCTTGGCACCCAGCGCCTGGGTGACCTGGGCGGCGAGCCCGGTGCCGTATTCGGAGTCGTCCTCGATGACGCAGACCTTGCTGGCCTTGAGCGTGTCGGTGAGGAACTTCGCCGCGGCCGGACCCTGCACCGCGTCGTTGCCCATGCCGCGGAAGAAGGTCTTCCAGCCGTTGTTGGCCAGCCCCGGGTTGGTCGCCGACGGCGAGATCGTCACCAGGCCGGCCTGGTTGAACAGGTTGCCCGCGGCCTTGGATTCGCCCGAGAACGGCAGGCCGACGACGCCGATGATGTCGGCCTCGCTGATCACCTGGGTCACGATGCCGGGCGCCTGGTCGGGCTTGCCCTGGGTGTCGAACTGCTTCAGGGTCACCTGGCAGCCCGGGTTGGCCTGGTTGTGCTGCTTCACGGCCAGGTCGGCACCCCGCAGGATGTTCTGGCCCAGTGCGGCACTCGAGCCGTTGATCGTGCCCGCGTATGCCAGCGAAACACCCGAGCAGACGGCCTTGCCGTCACCCGCGGGGTTCGCCGCGTTCGCGGCCTGCGAAGGCGCGGCGGCGGATCCGGTGTTGCTGTTCGACGAGCTTCCCTGATCACGCGCGGAGCACGCGCCCAAGGCGAGCGCTGCCGCGGCCGCCAGCACGATGACTCCGGTGAGCCGTGCTTTTGCCACTCGTTCCTCCCATTGCCCTAAGCCGCTTGGTCAGCGGCCGTGCCCCGTTGTCGTCGGGACCTGACTGGGAGCGAAACGTAGCCGTCTTTATCTCCGTTGCACAGAGTTACGGCCAGTGTTGTATCCACATCGTGACGGTCGTCACCAAGATTTATCGACGTTTAACACCCGGTTGTCCGAACGCAACAACCGGGTGTTAAACAGCCAGTAATGACCGCTCATCCGAGCGGGTTAATCTTTAGCGCTGGCCGATGCTTTCGACCACTGCCTCCGCGACCGCCTTCATGGTGGTGCGCCGGTCCATCGCGGTGCGCTGGATCCAGCGGAAGGCGTCCGGCTCGGACAGTCCCTGCTGGCTCATCAGCAGCCCCTTGGCCCGGTCGATGATCTTGCGGGTCTCCAGCCGGTCGGTCAGCCCGGCGACCTCGGCCTCCAGCGCCTGCAGCTCGCTGAAGCGGCTGATCGCCAGCTCGATGGCCGGCACCAGGTCGCGCTTGTTGAACGGCTTGACGAGGTAGGCCATCGTGCCCGCGTCCCGGGCGCGTTCGACCAGGTCGCGCTGGCTGAAGGCGGTCAGGATGACCACGGGGGCGAGCCGGTCGCCGGTGATCCTGGAGGCCGCCTCGATGCCGTCCAGCTTGGGCATCTTGACGTCCAGAATCACCAGGTCCGGCTTGAGCTCGGCAGCGAGCTTGATGGCTTCTTCGCCGTCGCCTGCCTCGCCAACCACCTGATAGCCCTCTTCGCGCAACATTTCGACGAGGTCAAGGCGGATGAGTGCTTCGTCTTCGGCGACGAGCACCCTACGCTGCGGCTCGGTGGCGACACCGCTTGCCTCGGCAGCCTGTTCGGTCACCGGGGTCCTCCTGCGTGCTCGACGGATTGGGTACAACGCGGCGTGCCGCGAAACCCGAGCCTACCGGGAACGATCCAGTTCGTGAGATGGTGTTCACCACGTGGTGTAAACAGTCCATACGGTGTAAGCAACCGTCACGCAGGGCTACCCCGCTGCTCCCCGAGCCGGACGGTACGCGTAAAGTCTCCCCGCGTCGCCCCCGTAGCCCAACTGGCAGAGGCAACGGATTCAAAACCCGTCCAGTGTGAGTTCGAATCTCACCGGGGGCACGTTCTCTGACCTCCTTGATTCGGCCCCTCACCTGCGAGAACGCGGTGAGGGGCCGATCTTGTTTCATCCGGCCATGTCCGGCTCTGTCCGGCCGTCATCGGGTGTCTGTGGACGCCCCGTGGACGTGGCGTGGCCGCCGGACTGGCCCAGAGCACGCTCGATCCGCTCCCGAGCGCTCGCTTCCTGCCCGGCCAGGATCTTGGCGTAGATCCGGTGTAGGACGTCCACGGAGTGGCCTGCCCACTCGGCTACCTGAGTCGAGGGAACGCCCGCGGCCAACCACGTGGAAACGCACGCGTGCCGCAAGTCATAGGGACGCTTCGCCAACACCGACTTGTATTCCGTTTCAGTCAGAGCCGACTTTCGCGCTCGGTCCCAGACGCGCGAGACCGTCGATTCCGCCAAATCAGCGCCCGTCAGGCTCCGGAACAACCGACCGTCCGCAGCAGTCCCGTACCTCTCCAGGTGCTCATGGAGAAGCGCGGTTAACGGCGGCGGGCACGGCACCGGCCGCACCTCCCCTATCCCCCGTTGCTTGAGCTGCCGCCGGTCGCGCCGAGCGCCGTTGTCGGTCCACGCCGCTCCTGCAATTGGCGCCGCTTGCGACAGAAGCAATTCGCCCCAACCTTCCTCCGGCAAAATGAGGTCGCCGCGCACGAGCATGGCCGCCTCTTCGGGCCGGAGCGCGGCGTAGTACTGCACTGCGAAATACGCCTTGAGGCGCGGGCCCATCGATCGGCGTAGTTGCCCTTCCACTTGCTGTGCCTCGACAGCAAGCAACAAGGTGGACGCCTGCTCCGGGTTGATCACGATCCGCCTGTCGATGGCGAAGTTCTTTTTCGGCGCGGTCCACTTGATGTCGGCAACCCGGTTCTTTTCGAGCAACTTCCGCTCCACAGCGAGCTCCAACGCGTTGTACAGCACCGCACGCTTTCGGGATACCGTCTTGGCCGCGGCCGGTTTCCCGTCCATTTTGAGCGCGAGCTGGTCGAGAACGGCCCGAACCATAGACAGGTCGTCGAGCCGGGAAACCGGGATGGTGTTCTGCTCTAGCCATTTCAGTGCTCGCTGAATCTCGGCGGGCTTGGCAGAGTCGCGACGGCTCTTGTTGAAAGCCCATCCCGTGAGCGCTTTCCGCAAGACCTTGTCGCACGGCTTGCCGCGGTCGGTCGCGAGCATGGCCAGCGTTGCCGTCGCAAGTGCGTCGGCGTTGCCAGACCGCGACTTGGCCGCCGCACGAGTCCACTTGAGATCCACGTAGCTCTGGGCGAACAAGAACCAGTCCTCTTCCCTGACTTCGCGCCCCATTGACACGGGCAGGCCGTCAGATTGGCGGAACGCCTCACCATTCCGCAGAGCAGACAGAAGCTGAGACCGGAACGACTCGGCGAGCCCTTTGGTCGGATAGGTCCGCGACCAGGATTTCCGGCCAACCCGCCACCTGACGTTGTAGGACTTCTTGGCCGACCGGCCGCCTTTCGCTGACTTCGTGATCCTCTCACGCAGGTCCCAGATTCGCACTTCGAAAGTGTTGTCCATCAGGCAGCCTCCTCTTCGCACGAATCGAGCCAGGAATCGAGGTCAGAGCGGCGAATACGGATCTCCCCATTCGGCAATTTGATGCAGCGAGGCGCGCGACCCTTTGCGCGCCATTCGTAGAACGTGGAACGGGCTACTTCGAACTCTTCGCAGAATGCGGCGATGGTGAGGTGTCGACGTGGCGTCGCCATTTGGCGGTGGTCCTTCCGGCGCGGTGGTTCGTGGTGTGTGCGCACGGGTGCATGACGTCTCCTTCGCGGGCGTGGGCGGCTATGTCGCGTAACTTGCGTAACCGGCGTAACTGG
Source organism: Amycolatopsis sp. (assembly GCF_035546795.1). Classification (GTDB taxonomy): domain Bacteria; phylum Actinomycetota; class Actinomycetes; order Mycobacteriales; family Pseudonocardiaceae; genus Amycolatopsis_E. The sequence continues at coordinate 30,872 of NZ_DASZWC010000022.1, read as the reverse complement.
CCTGGTCAGGCGGTTACGGATGGTCGGGCGGTTACGGATGTATCCGTAACCGGGGGTTTTGCCGTAACCGGCTGACCTGCGGGGTTACGCCGGTTACGCCCGTTACGCGGTAGAGCCGCCGGGCTCGGTGGGCAGGTAGCGTTTCCAGGCGTCGGCGAGCCCGGTCTCCCCGGTCGCGAGGTAGCCGCGGGTCGTTTTCCCGTCGGCCTTGTAGACGGTCGGCTTGACGCCGTAGCGGTCCAGTTCTTTGGCCAGGCGGCGCGCGTCGAGGGGCTTGCCGAACAGGTCACCCCACGGGGCTTCTTCGTTGGCGTACAAGGCTTCGAGGATGGCGGCGGTGGGCAGGCGGTCGGCGCCGCGGTGGGTGTAGATGGTGTGGAGGTCGGCGAGCAGCCGGATTCCGAGGCTGCCTTTGTGTGGGTCGGCGTGGGCGACGAAGTGCGCGCACGCCGCACGCGCGGTGTCGGGCCAGTGCCCGCCCGCGGCGTCAGCGATCGCGATGAGCGGTTCCCAGATTTCCGCGGACCGGTCGGTCACACCCTCGGGCATCTCGGGTTCGGCGTCGTCGAGCCCGTCGGCGATGCTGCCCACCCACGCGGAAAGCTTGTCGCGCAAGGGTTCTGCGGCGGCTTCCACGTGGCGGGTTTTGAACGGCTCCACCTTCTCGTCCGGCGCACGGCGTCGCATGTGGATAGTGATAGCGCGGGTGGTGATGGTGTCAGGCATGTGCCCCGCGATGCCCGCCAGCGCGACGGGTGCGTAGACGGCGAAGCGCTGCACGTTCATGGCTTTGGCGTCGCCGACGCAGCGGGCGATGGTCGCGGAGCGCTTGTATCCGGCGTTGAGCATGGCGCGGAGATCTTCGTAGTTGCCGCCGTTCTTCGGGTTGAAGATGGCGTCCACTTCGTCGAACAGGATCGTGATCGGGGTGGCGTTGATCATCCGGAACAGTGCCGCTGTCGAGGTGGAGAACGTCATCTCCGGGGAGTGCACGAGGTACTGGGCCACCTCCAGTACCCGCGTCTTCCCGGAGCCGGGTTCGGCGCTGGAGAGGATGAGGCGCGGGGTGACGTAGAAGTGTTCGGCGGCGTGGGTGTGGGCGTACCAGAGCGCGAGTGTCGGCACGCAGTGCTGATCGGGGAAGGCGTTGAAGCGGGACACGAACGCTCCGATCTCGTCGAGGACTTCGGCGCCGTGGGCGGGTGCTGGTCCGGGTGGGTGTGGGCCGGGCACCACCCGCAACGGGCGGGCGGGCTGTGTCATCAGGCGGCCTCCTCGGCATCGCGGACTCGGGCACGGACGCGGACGACGGTGCGCGGGGTGATCTGCAGGGCGCAGGCGATCTCCTGCGCGGTTTTGCCGGCATTGGTGAGCCGGGTGATCTCGACATCGCGCGGGTTGCTGTGCCCGCGCCCGGTTTTGGCCAGGCGGCGCCGTTCGGGGGCGGTGAGCCCACCCCAGATGCCTTCCGGTTCGGCGTGCGCGAGTGCGTAGCCGAGACACTGGGCCCGGACCGGGCAGCGGGCGCACACGCGTTTCGCGGCGGCGTTGTCTTCCCCGATGCCGGGGCCGGGTTCGGGGAAGAAGCTGTCCGGGTCGGTGCCGACGCAGGCGGCGTCCTCGTGCCAGGCGAGATCGGCTTCGGTGAGCCCGAAGTCACCCCACGACGGGCCAGCCGAGCGGCCGCGGGCGAACACGGAAGCGGCGGTGATCTGGCGGCGGCGAACCATCAGGCAGCCACCCCCAGCCCCGGCACGGTGTCCTCAGTGGACAACGCGGCCCGGTAGCGGCGCCACACGTTCTCCGCGGCGGTCATCCCGTCGTCGGCCAGCTCCCGCAGCACGTGCGGGTCGGTGCTGTCGAGGGCCTGCCCGATGCGCACCGTGTGCGCGTAGAGGGCTCGCCGCCACGCGGCTTCGAGCACCACGGTCTTGAGATGCCCGGCCAGGGCGGCGGGTGGGGCGTCGCGGTAGGCGTCGATCAGCCACCCGGACAGCCATTCCCGCCGCTGCTCCCCCGGCGCGCGGCCGGTGCTGACCGCGTGGGCGTAGACGGCGACCGGAGCCGGAGCCACGTCGTCGGCCACGAGTTCGATGACCAGTTGCAGCACCGGGGCGGCGACCGGCCCGGCCAGGTCATCGGCGCGCATCCCGGTCAGCACCGGGCGCGCGGCCGTCGCGGGAAGCTGCATCAGGCAGCCGAGCAGGCCGCGTTCGGGGTCGGTGAGGGTGTCGGTCGGTGTGGTCAGGGCGGTGGCGGTAGCCATCAGCAGAACTCCCAGTGTTCACAGTGCGTGACTGTTTTTGGGTGTAGTCGGGCCTAGCGACGTCCCGGCGGGGGTGTCGCAGCCACGGGTTTTCGGGGGTTTCCAGCGTGTTTGTGCTGGTGGACGCTAGAAGCTAGTTTCCTGATCAGGACCGGTGCGGGACGCTAGCGTGGACGCTAGGTCTAGCGTCGCCGGACGCTAGAGGCGCGCGAGACGCTAGCGCCCCACCCCGGTTACTGTCCGTTGATTGCGGCGAGGACCGCGGCGCGTTCGATGCCGCGCCGGTTCGCCGCCTTGCCCCCATCGGTGCGGCCGTGCACCTGGATCGTCTCGACCCGGAACGGCTTGAGCGCGGAGGCGAGCTGGTTGCCCTTCGCCCGACCGTCCAACGTGGCCCACTCGCCGTACACGTCGGGCCGGAGTTCGGCGAGCCGGTCCACCACGGTCTCGGACCAGATCTTGGCTTCGTCGACACGGATCACGGCGGCAACGTCCTTGATCAGCGAGTACGACGGGCGCCCACCCTCGTCCACAACGGACTGACCGACCGCGTGCCCGGTCAGCGTCCCGTACCCGTCCCGCAACGCGTGGGCCCGGTCCACGATCTTCTCCGCGGCGGGGCCGTCGATGTAGTAGGAGCGCACGATTTGCGGGTCGTCCGTGGCACCTACGAGGTAGCCGATGCCCTTGTCCTTCGCCCCGAACGTGGTGGCACGTATGCCGTTCTTGTAGCTGGACGTGCCGAGCACCATGTCGTTTTCGGTCTGCCCCATCACCCGCAGGCAGAACCGCAGACCGGCGTTCGCACTGACGCCGGGTGGGAGGCTGGCGGCGTCGGGGCGCTGGGTGGCGAGTACGAGGATGATGCCCATGGCCGGGCCCCGCTTGATGATCCCCTCCGCCAGCTTCTTGGCCTCGTCCTTGTACTCGTCGTGGGAAAACAGTTCCTGGCACTCGTCCATCGCGGCGAAGATCGGGTGCAACCCGAGCTTGCGGTTGCGCGAGAGTTGCGGGGTGACCTTGTTTTCCGGGCACAGGGCCCGGTTTTCCTTGGCGATGCGGGTGATGGTCTTCGAGCGGCGTTCCAGTTCCTTGTACAGGCGCCGCAACGAGTTCATGGCGCCTTCCAGGGTGTCGTCGTCGGCGCCGGAGCCGTACTCGTGCGCCACCTTCTCGAACATCCCCAGATCCCCGGTGCCCTTGAGTTCCCACAACACCAGCTCCACCCACGGATCCAGCGCCGCGGCCAGCACGAGGACGCGCAGGGAGAACGTCTTGCCCATACGGGGCATGGCGCCGATGACCATGTTCGCGAACATCAGGTCAATCCCGATCGGGCGGCCGCGCTGGTCGGTCCCGAACGGCACCGCCGCGAACAAGTCGGCCTCGCCTTTCTTGGCCAGCGGCCACACCGCGGGCTTGGCCTTGGACAGGTCGGTGTCCCCGACCCACACCACCAACCGGCCGGAGTGCTCCTCCGACACCGGTTCGGGCCACACACAGCCCAGCGGACGCCGGAGCCCGGAGGCGAGCTTGTCGCGGCGCTCCATCACGTCCGTGGCGGTGACGCCGTGCGGGAGGTCCACCTCGGCGCGCCAGCCGGGCCCGTCGCGGGTGATCGGCGCCGGGAACGTGATCCCCGGCCCCTTCGCGACCGCCTGGTTGATCTGCGAGATCCCCAGCGCCCCCAGGGCCCGCACCACGACATCACTGGTCAGCTTCGGGGCCTTCGAGGTGACCACGGCGCGCCCGAGCATGGGCTTGTCCGCCGGGGTGCCGATCTTGCCCAGCACGCCGACACTGGCGGCGGCGAGCAGCCACAGCAGGGCGGTGCTGTAGCTGGCCAGCACGAACACCCCCGCCGCGGCGACCAGGAGGGCGAGGAAGGCGACCAGGCCGCGCTTGCGGATGCGCTCGGCGCGGACTTCGGCGAGCTTGAAGTACTTGTCGTACTCGTTCGCCGTCACTGCCGCGGCACGCAACGGCTTGCCCTCCGCGTCGTAGATCCAGCGGTGCGTCGCGACGACGACCCGCCACAGGCCGCGCGGGGAACGCAGCAGCAAAATGCCGGCGTACTGCGGGGAACGGATGGCGTGGAAGGCGGTGGTGTGCCCGGCGTAGAACGCCACCCACCGCACCCGGTCCCGAAATTCCGCGCGAGTGCGGGCCCATTCGGGCACCAGCGGCCGGATCTTCGCGTCCTTCGTCGCCTCCCACCACGACTGCTTCGGCGGCGCGGGCGGGTCCACCGGGACGGCGTGGCGGATCTCCTCGGCGTCGTCGGTGTCTTCGTCGTCGACGATCTCGCCGTCGATCACCTCACCGCGGGCGGCGGCGCGCTGTTCCTGAACGGGGATCTCGTCCGGCGTCGAGGCGGAGTCCGGGCGGAGCGTGAACGGGACCACCGTGCCGTTCACCGCCTCGGTTTCCTGGGTGTTCACGGTGTCGGTCTCGTCAGTGTTCATCGGGTTGTGTTCGGGGGTGTTCATGGACTCCTCAAACTCGGGCTGGTCGTCACGGTCGTGATTGGTGGGTGCGGACATCAGGCGGCGGCCTCCTCACGCCGCGCGTCGGCGGCCTCGCGATCAGGGACGGCGGAAACGGACGGTGCCGGGGTGGTTTCCGCGGTCAGGTCGTCGGCCACGTTCTTGCTGGTGCCGCGCGAGATTCCCGGGCAGACCTCCCGCACCCATGCCGGGGTGATCTCGATCCCCGGTGCCCACGCGGTGCGGGCTTCGGCCAGGTAGTCCGCCCGCAACTTCCGCGCGGGCTTCGCCGCGGTCTTCGGCTTGCGCGGCGCCCGGCGCACCGGCTTCGGCGCGGGCTCCGGCACCGAGTCGTGAACGGGTTCCGGGGCCGGTTCGTGAACGGGTGCGTCCGGGGTGTCGGCGCGGACTCCGGTGAACGCCGGGGCCGCGGCGCGGGTGACCGCTTCGGTGAGCCGGTCCCGCAGCACCGGGGCGGTCTCGGCGGCGAGGAACACCAGCACCGGCGGAACCGAGTGCAGCACGATCCCCGCCACGTCCAGGTGCGTCCACGAACGCCACGTGTTCATCACGTAGGTGGCCAGGAACGCGAACCACTTCGTGCGGTGCGGCCACACCCCGGTCTGAACCTGGTACCGGGCGGTGATCTGCTCGGCCCGCAGCACCGCTACGAGCACCAGCGAGACCATCGGGTCCAGCAGCCACGCGGCCAGCCACGGCAGCGACCACAGAGCGGCTCCGGAGGCCGCGAAGGTCTGGACGTTGACCATCGTGAACGCCAACCCCAGGAAGATCCCCACCCACACCAGCGTGTCCACAAAGGACCGCACCTTCTCCACCCGCAGCGCGATCACGTCAGGGTGGTTGGACAGGGCCCGCACGGCCGCGGCCTGCTCGGCGTCCTGACGCAGTTTCTCGGCGGTGGACAGCGGCACGTGCCGCGCATCCTGTGCCATGGCAGGGGTTTCGGTCATCGGGGTTCGCCTCCCTCGGCGTGGATGGTGGCGGCCAGCAGCGCGGCCGCCACGGCGCGGGCGGTGAGCGGGGACAGGAACAGGGCGGCTTCCCCGTACGGGTCGCTGTCCTCCCGGGTGTTCAGCGCCACGGCCGCACTGGTGTAGCGGGTGCGGGTGTTCGAGACCGCGACCAGGCCGGTGATGCGGATCCGGTCACCGAACACCGCGCGGTAAGTCCACTCCGGACCACCAGCCGCGATCCGGTGCGGCACCGGCAGCACCACAGTTTCCACAGGCTGGTTCATCAGTGGTGCCCCCTCGTGGTGGTGACGATCTCGGTAACCGCCAGCAGCCGCGCCACCGCAGCCCCCGCGAACAGGGCGGGCACGATCAGGGCGATAGCCAAGGCTGTTGTGCTGTGCCACCAGGCAATGACGGCCCACTGCACACCGACGATCAGCCCCGCGGTGAGCAGGGTTCGGATGGCATTGCCGGTCATGCGGGTGACCTCACGGACCCCGTGACGGGCCTTGAGAGCCGATTTGCGGCCCGAACGCCACACGGAGAACATGCCGACCAGGGCAAGCCCGGCGAGGACGTAGAGGACGGTGGGAGACATCAGGCCACCTCCCTTCCGTTGTGCCCGTGGGTAAACAGATCGATCTGTTCGGCGGGCTGCCACCCGCCGTCACGCCACACCGCATCGAGCGCGATGCCTTCTTCCTTACGCAGCACCGGTTCCGTCTCCCGCAACCACGTCTGCTGGGCCGTGCGGGTGGCGTCGCGCCACCGTGTCCCGGTCGCGGCCTCGTAGCGGCGGATAGCAAGGGTCTTCAGGTGCGCCGGGGTGGTGGTTTTCACGCGGCACCCCCAAGCAAGGCGAGCTCGCGGTTCCAGTCGATCAGCCCCGATTCGCTGCCCTGCGGCACCAAGCGGCGGGTTTCTGCCAGCACCGCAACGAGTTCCGGCCGGACGAAGGCCAGGTGCGCGGTGCCGGTCGGCGCGGTCAGCACCACCCACACCCGGTCAGCCAGCTCCGAATCCGGGGCCACATAGACATCCCCGTCCCCAACGCCGTACTCCAGGCCCTCAATGAGCAGGTCACGCGACAGGTGCCAGGTCACCAGCCCGGCCGCGGTGGTGAAGTCCAGCACCACCGCGAACGGATCAGTCACGTCGTAGCGCAGGAACACCCGCACCGGCACCAGCACCAGGTCCCCGGCGCGGTCCTGCTCGATCTGCGCTGACACCAGGCGGTTCACGCTGCGGCGCCGCATCACCGCTCACCCCCGGCGCTCTCGTCAAAGGTCAGCGGCTCGTAATCCGGGTAGCGCGGGCGCTGACCGGCCAGGTCCGCAGCAGTGCCGATCATGCGGACCGCGACCGCGCCAAACTCCGCGGCGACGTGGCAGCCCTCCTGCTCATTCCGCACCGTGACCGTGGCGCCATGGGCGCGGGCAGCAGCATGGAACGCTTGCAGCCGGGCCCGCAGGTCCCCGTCAGTGTCGATCAGCGGGGCGATCATGCCGCCCAGCGCGAAGCGCAAGCACTGCGACAGGTGCGGGTTCTGCTCGATCATCGCGGCCAGCGCCCGCAAACCCGCGGCCTGCCGCTCGGCGAGGGTGTCACCGGACTCGTCCGGCGAGGTGTTCGTGCCTACCATGGGGGTCCTTCCCGAGTGGTTTTCTGGCTGGTTGGGGAGTCCCGGCGCGGTGGGCACGTTCTTGGCGGGACAGGCCGCCGTGCCGGGGTCAGTGATCACATATCGGGTCATGTTTCTTCCTCCGTTCTCACCCGAGGACGGACAGGACCAGGGCCACCGCCAGCACGGTGCCGCCGACGATGAGCAGGTTCACCGCGTGCTTTACGCGGGTGTGCTTGGCGACCGCGAGATGCCCGAGAAGGCACACGTCATTCGCCGCCACCTCCGCGGCGTAACTCCCCGCCTCCAGTAACACGCCAGGGCCGTGCAGCGTGGCGTCCAGCCACGACCCCGGCGTCGGGAACTGCGAAAGCTTCGGCCGGATCGTCGCCAACAGCACCAGCACCGCCCCGAAAATCGGCAGAGCCGCCAGCCACAGCGCGGCCAATGCCGGCGCGGGCATCCCGGCCTTGCCCAGCGCGATCACACCGGCCAGAGCCACCCCGACCACCGACAGCAGCGTCGTGGCCTTCGTGTCCGCCCGCCGCAACTCGTCCCGCACCTGCTCGTGCGCCCGCAACACCACCGGCGGCGCGTCCACGAACCCGCCCATCACGCGGCCTCCCCATCCACCAGGTCAGCCACGTCCAGGCGCACCGGCAGCGACCGCAGCACCGCCCGGTCCGACCGGCGACGCGAACGCCCCGCCCGCCCCGGATCCGTGAACCGCGGCACCCGCACCAACGCCAACTGGTCCGCGGCCTCCAACTCCGCATCCAGCCCGTCCAGCAGCGCGTGCACCTCCGCCAGCTCCGCGGCGTCCACAGTTGCCGCCACATGCGCCTGAACAGCAAAAACGTCCTCGTAATCAGCGTCCATGCCATCGAACCGAGCTTCGGCCTGGCGGCGGCTGATGTGTGCGTACCTCATTGGGAAGCCTTTCTCGATTGTTCGCGTGACCAAGATTGACCATAGTCAGCTTTGGTCAGACTGTCGTTAGTCCATCCGCGTGAAGCTTGGTCGGGTTTGGTCAGGTGACTATGCTCAACGGCATGGGAAGCGAGACCACGGGCTTGGCGCCCTACGAACGCGTTGCCTCCGCTATCCGCTCCGCCGTCTTGAGCGGCGAGCTAGCGCCGGGCGCGAAGCTGCCAAGCAACCGGGATCTCGCCCAGCAGCAAGACGTTTCGCTCCCGACGCTTCAGCGCGCCGTCGCTCTCCTCCAGGAAGAGGGTTGGCTCGTGTCGCGCCCTTCGGTGGGCGTGTTCGTCTCGGCCGATCCGCCGAAGGACGCTCCTCCGGTGTCCATTGGGGACCTCCGGCGCGGTCTGGTCGATCTCCGCGCGGCGGTCTCCGCGATCGAAGAACGGCTTGACCGCCTGGAGGCCGCCGATCAGTGAGCCGGTGGTCTGGTCGTCTGTGGTGTTCCGTGCCATGCCTCTATGAAAGCGTCCACTGAGCAGCACAAACAGGGCACACTTGGGGGCACAGTCGAACACTGGGGGCACACTTTGGGGGTGACATGGAGGGCAACGAGCAGCTCGCTGCCCTGATGACCGAGGCCGGATTCCTGCGGGAAGACGGCTCGGTTGGCCTGAAGGTCTTCGCTCGTGCCGTTGGTCGGCAAGCAGGCCGGACTTACACGCACACCTACGTACGGCGCTGGCTGGACGGCACGATCCCGCGCGACGAACCAACTCGTAAGGCGATCACAGCCGCCCTTGCCGACCGGCTTGGACGGACCGTCGAACAGCACGAGGTTGGTTTTGGCGGGCCCCGCAAGGTCTCCCCCGACCTCGGACTTGCCTACCCCGAAGAGCTTTCGGTCGGCGTCACCGTCACAACCGGACTATGGCAAGCGGACCTCGACAGCGTGTCGGCGCTCTTGACCGCGCCGGTCAACGTGGCCGCGTGGAACGAGGCTTCCCTGTCCTGGCTGGTCTCGAACCGTCACGACATGCTGAGCTACGCGGGCAAGCGCACGGTCGGCCCGGCTGACATCGCAGGCATCCGGACCACCACGGAGCTTTTCGACCGACTGGACGGGCAGCATGGCGGCGGACACGCACGGCGCGCGCTTGTCGAGTTCCTGCGGACGGACCTTTCCGTGCTGCTCAACGGCATGTACGCGGAGGACGTGGGGCGTGAGCTGTTCCGCGCTGCCGCTGAGGCCGCCCTACTCGGGGCGTGGATGACCTACGACGCGGGCCTGCATGGGCTTGCACAGCGGTACTTCGTCCAAGCTCTTCGGCTCGCGCAGTCCACAGGGGACCGCCTGTTGGGTGCCAGCATCTTGGACGCCATGAGCCACCAGGCAACGTTCCTGGGCAAGTACCGGGAAGCCGCCAACCTGGCGCGCGCAGCACGGATGGGCACGGAAACCGCAGGCTCGGCCATCGCGTTGGCGCACTACAGCGCGATGGAAGCACGCGCCCTGGCGCGGCTCGGCGACGTTGCGGGGTGCGACCGCGCGATGGCGGCCGCGGTCCGCGACTTCGAACGGGCGAACCTGGAGAGCGATCCGGCCCAGTGGTTCGGTTACTTCAACGAGTCGGAACTTGCCGCCGAGCTTGGCCACTGCAACCGCGACCTTGGGCGGGCGGTGGACGCCAGCACCTACGCCGAGCAGTCCCTCGGGCCGACGCCGAGCGGCTACGTGCGCAGCGACTTCTTCGCCACGATGGTGCTTGCCGACGCGCACTTGGCGCACGGGAACGTTGAGCAGGCGTGCCATGTAGCGCTGAGCGCCCTTCAGATCGGCGAACAGCTCAAGTCGGCCCGGTGCGGCACCTACGTCGCCGAGTTCCAGCAGCGGCTTTCTGGGGTGGGCAAGAGCCCGGTCGTTGCCGACTTCGTCGAGCAGGCCCGGGCCACCACCCTGTGGAAGCCGGAGGACGCTAGAAAGGCGCCCAGTCGCGGCGGTCTCCCCCGTTCTTGATCGCAGCCACCCGCTTGCGCACCTCGGCGGCCGCCCCCTCGTCCGTCCCGGCCTTACGGCTGAGCCAGAGGGTCATGGAGATCTCGCGGTAGTCGGCGAGCACCTTGTAGCCGGGCCAGGTCATGATGTCCCAGCCGTAGACGCGCACGAAGTCGCGATACTCGTCCTCGGTGTGCCACCCGAACCGCTCGTAGAACAGCGCGGTCTGAACCAGGTCCCACTCCCGCGGGCCCACCGCGAAGCTGTCCAGGTCGATCAGCAGCGGGTTTCCGTCGCGGTCGAGGATGACGTTGCCGACGTTCGCGTCCCCGTGAATGGCGCCGGGCTTGAGCACGAACTCCAGCGTGTCGTACCTGGCGCGGAGGTCGTCGATCCGCTCACGCAGGAAGTCCGCGTCGGCCTGGTCCAGGTTGTCGAGGTTGCCGAGCTGGGCGTCCAGCTTGCCGAACGGGTCGTATTCCGGCAGGTCAAGCGATGCCGGCGCGTCGAGCTCGTGTAGGCGTTTGATCAGCTCGGCGACCTGAGCGACTGGCGCGTACTCCTCCCGCTCAGAGGCGGACTCCCACAGCGTCGCTACGTAGCCCTCTGCGACAATCGGCTGCTCCAAGTCCAGCGCACGGGTCGCCGGGTAGTTCTCGCCAGCGAGCCAACGGGCAACCGCTACCTGTTCGCTGGCGTTACCCGCGGCGTCACGCTCTGAGCTGATACGTACGATCACTGGCTTTACTAGGCGGTATACGGCGTTTGAACCGATCCGAACTAGTTCAGCAGCCGCCGGATCGAGTCCGGCACGTTCGCAGATCGCTACCAGGACGCGGTGCGCCATCTCTTCTGTCAAGGCCGACGCCTTGCCCAATTGCTACTCCTTAGACGTGTCCAGGTGGTAGGACGGCGACACTTGCCTGTCCAGCACCCCTTCCGGATCAGCGACGTCCTCGCAAGTCTCCCACGTTCGCCCAACCTTTGAGCAGGCCGCGCCAGGTAGCCGTCGGCTGCGGGAGTCGAGATCACAGACGTCGCCCGGCACGGCTTCGAACTGGCTCGCGGATGACAGTTCAGCAACAGGCAACGCCTTCTCGACGCCGTCGCGTAACAGCGTTCAACGCGCTGCCGACCACCGGAAGTGATCAAAACTGGCTGCCCGTCTACATGTGAACTGGTCCAACCTTATCGCCTTAAAGTAACGAGGCTCCCACTGGAAAGCACGGTCAAAAATGAAGCTTAACATATTCTCGATAATTCCAGAAGAATACCAGGCGCTTCGCCTGAAGTTGAATGCAAGTCGCATGGACATCATCAAGACGGTGGATCAAGACGACTGGCGTGGAGAATTTTTCTACTCTAAAGATCCAACGCCAGGGAACGTTTCCTGGGCCGATGACTATAAGAGCTACTTTCAAGAAGTGGGGATGCCAGCCTCGCTTCATTATTATGCAACGTTTCTTTTTAAACGCGAATCGACCTGCTTTGCATTGAGCTACGGCAAGTCTCATTTTTATTTGCGACGATACTGCGACTTCGACTTCGGAATTGAACTCGCCAAGAGAATCGCGGATGAGAATGACATAAAGCAAACCGCAGCGAAGCGGTTCCAGGGAAAGAAAAAGAAGGACATCAAGAGCTTTGCAACAAACACTCGATTAGATATCGAGAGCGGTGAGTCTGTAGATTACCTGCAAGCGGCAATTATCGAGGATTACAAGAAGACATTCGGAGGCGCTGGCAAGTTTGGATCTTCAGCCCTGCTGTCGCCAGATATATCACCAGCAAACATAGGACCCCTCCTCACCAAACTTGAAAAAATAATGAACCAAGATGCTCGTTTCAAACTTCCGCGCACCACAATCCTGACCGACGAAACGGAGGTCGCGCATTACGACGACATACTCGTACGCGAGCTACAGACACCATTAGGCACGTCCGACTTTGCACACAACAGCTACGACCTGTACGGCGTTGACTTTGTCTTCTCAAACGAGGGATCGTTCGTACTCAAATGCTGGGGGCACCCCGAGCTGGCGCTGGACAACCTGTCGATCAAGGATCTTAAAGACTACATCAAATCCAACAAGATCCACAAAAAAGACATCCTTCGAATCAAGGTTCTACATGAGCAGGATGGACGACCACGTTTCACCGAAGACGTGAAAAATACGTTGGACTACATAGCCGACGAAGAGAGAGTTCTGCTAAGCAATGGCCGTTGGATGCGGTTTAACCAGGACTATCTAGAGTTTCTCAACGAGTACATTTCCGGAATAACAGTCGAAGACACCGAAGAGCAGTTTGTATATATTAATTCGACGGAACCTAACTTCAATAGTTCAGATGCTGTCAAGAATGCAGGTTACGAGGTCGCGGATAAAAACTTCTCAATTCTGAAGACGACTGCGAAAACACCGATCGAAGCGTGGGATCTCCGAAAAGAGAACTGCGTTTACGCCGTCAAGTTCGGAACCGCTCAAAAACTTGGGCCGATATGCGATCAAGCTATCAACGTTCTCGAACTACTCCGAAACCGAGCAGGCGTGCAACAGATACCAAAGTTTGACCGCTACTGCCTTTGGCTTGGGTACAAAGGAAAGAAGCCGCTCGAAAGTATCGCCGACAGTGGCTCAATCATCTTGAAACAGAAGATCGAGACATGGGCCCGGAAGGCCCGAGAACTGGGAATTGAACCGGTCCTCAAGATCAGCTGCAAGAAAGCCTAGCGATGCGGTATGACCTCGCAGTTCACAGCAGGGCGGCTCCCACGCTCCCCTGGAACCCAGACCTCGCGGCCTCCCTGTGGCCCGGCGTACGCCACACGACTCGTCGGCGCAGGTCACTGGACAGATTCCGGAACCGTTCAAAACCCGTCCAGTGTGAGTTCGAATCTCACCGGGGGCACAGCGGTTGACCTCCAGAATCGGCCCCTCACCAGGCGAAACCTGGTTGGGGGCCGTTCTTGCGTAGTCCGGTGGTGTCCGGCCCTCACTGGCGATCTACGGCTGTCTGCGGTCTATTCGTGGTCCCGCTCCCCCGCATCCAGGGCACGCTCGATCCGCGCGCGGGCACTTGCCTCCTGCCCACTCGGCTATCTGAGTCGAGGGCACGCCCGCGGCCAGCCAGGTGGAAAACGCACGCGTGCCGCAAGTCATAAGGACGCTTCGCCAATACCGATTCGTATTCCGTCTTGGTCAGAGCCGTCGTCCGTGCGGGATCCCAGACGCGAGACCGTCGATTCCGCCAAATCAGCACCCGTAAGGCTCCGGAACAACCGGCCATCCGCCGCAGTCCCATACTTCTCCAGGCGTTCGTGGAGGATCGCCGGCAACGGCGGCGGACACAGGACCGGCCGCACCTCCCCTGTCCCCCGTTGCTTGAGCTGCCTCCGGTCGGGTCGGGCGCCATTGTCGGTCCACGCCGCTCCTGCGATCGGTGCGCTTGCGACAGAAGCAATTCGCCCCAACCCTCCTTCGGCAGAACGAGATCACCGCGCCCGAGCATCGCCGCCTCTTCCGGCCGGAGTGCGGCGTAGTGCTGCACCGCGAAATACGCCTTGAGACGCTTTCGGGAAGCTCATCCCGTGAGGGCCTTCCGGAAGCGTAGCCGTCGCAAGTGCGTCGGCGTTGCCAGACCGCGACTTGCCCGCCGCCCGAGTCCACTTGGGATCCACATAGTTCTGGGCGAACAAGAACCAGTCCTCTTCCCTCACTTCGCGCGCCACCGGCACGGGCAGTCCGTCCGCTCCGCGAAACGCCTCACCATTCCGCACGGCGGACAGAAGCCGGCCGACCGTCCGCCTTTCGCCGACTTCGTGACCCGCCCGCGGAGGCCCCAGATTCTGTAAGCGCGGCAAATACGAATCTCTCCATTCGGCGATTCGATACACCGAGGCGCGCGGGGCGGTAACGAGTTCGGTGTTTTCGGTTAGTCCTTCTCGGCGCTCGGCCAGCGGTCACCGAAGGTGTTCGCGAACGCGTTCAAAGCGGGTTCCCACCGCATCGTCCACCGTGCCTGCCCCTTGCCGGGGCCGATTCCGGTAGCGGTCCGACGGGGAGTTTTGGGCCGCGGTGCGGTCGGGCATGGTGGTCGCGGCGGCGTCGGTCCGAGTGTCGATCACGGTCTGCTGGCGATGGTTCCGGCATGTTGGCCGCGTGATGCCCGAACCTTATCCCGCTGGTATGCCCCTGCCGGGCGCGCGGCGTTTGTCGTTGCGGGAGAGGGAGGAGATCAGAAGCCGGGAACTCGGCAACGCTCAGTCCCATTCCCCTTCGGCACACACCTGCCGCACTTCTCGGACGATGCGGTGGCGCTCGAGAACGGCCTGCACAAAATGTTCGCCGAACGTCGTCAAGGGTTCTTCTTCAGCACGCCACCGGAAATCCGCGAGACCCCTGGCGGGGAAACTCGGGAACATCCTCGAGCTCACCGACGCACCGGAGGCCGCACGATATTTCCAGAGCCGATCCGCGTGGCCAGAGCAGCACCAGGGATGATTCGGTCCGACTCGCAACTTGCCGCGAGGAGTTCGCGGCGTTCAACTGCTTTCGCCGTCCCACAGCGACGCGCGGCAGGTGGGCCGCGGTCCGCTCAGGGACCGGCGCCGATCGCCCACCGCAGCCTGGTCAGTCCCCAGCGATCGTCCGGGAACGCTCTGCCTTCCGGTACGCCGGGCGGATCCGAGCACCCAGCCGTCAGTCCAGCAGGTCCTCGATCCTGATCGGGATGTGGCGGACGCGGATGCCGGTGGCGTTGTGGATCGCGTTCGCGATCGCGGCTGCCACGCCTACCGTGCCGATTTCGCCGAGGCCCCGGGCGCCGATGGCGTTGTGCAGCGTGTCCGGGTACTCGACGAAATGCACGTCGATGTCCGGGATATCGGCGTTGACCGGGAGCAGGTAACCCGCGAGATCGGCGTTCGCGAGGCGGCCGCTGGGCTCTACCTCGAAGCCCTCATGCAGTGCGGCCGACACGCCCCAGATCATGCCGCCCGTGAGCTGGCCGCGCGCGGCCTGGTCGTTGATCACCCGGCCGCCGTCGAAGACGCCGAGCATCCGCGACACCCGCGCCTCCCGCGTCAGGCGGTGCACCCGGACCTCGACGAACTGCGCGCCGAACGAGCTGAACGAGTGCTTCGTCAACTCCTCGCCGGGAGCCGACGACCCGACGGCCGTGAGGCTCGGCCTGCCCACCGCGCGCAGCACCTCGCCGAAGGTCATCGTCCGGCCGTCGCCGTGCACGCGGCCGTCCGCGTACGTGACTTCCTCGCCGGCGAACGGGGCACCGGGGGCCGAAGCCACGGCGAGTAGTTCGTCGATCACCTGCGCCGCACCGGCGAGGATCGCCGTGCCCGTGCTGGCCGTCGCGGTCGAACCCCCGGACATGCCGCCCGGCGGCAGCGCCGAGTCGCCGAGGCGTGGCGTGATCCGCTCGGGGGCGATGTCCAGCGATTCGGCCCCCACCAAGGAAAGCACGGTCAGCAGCCCCGTCCCGGGGTCCGCGCCACTGGTCTGGACATCGGCGGTGTCGTCCGCGTTCAGGGTGATCCCCACCGACGCGGGGAACCGCAGCGCGGGGAACATCGCCACGGCCATACCGGTGCCGACGAGCCAGTCGCCGTCGGTGCGTCCCTTCGGCGCGCGCCCGGCCCACCCGAAACGGTCCGCGCCGATGCGGAAACACTCGTCCAGGTGCTTGCTCGACCATTGCAGGTCCTTGCCCGGCGGTGCGAGCGAGTTGTTGCGCCGCCGCAGCTCGATCGGGTCCATACCCAGCGCTTCGGCCAGTTCGTCCATCGCGCTCTCCAGCGCGAACGAACCCGGCGCCTCCCCCGGCGCCCGCATGAACGTCGTCGGCGGGAGGTTCAGCGGCACGATCTTCTGACTGATCGCCAGGTTCGGCGTGGCATACCACTCGCGGGAGGTGCCGTGCGAAGTCGGCTCGATGAACGAGCGCCCGATGTCCGTGCTGCACCACGAATCGTGCCGCAGCGCAACGAGCGTGCCGTCCCGTTCCGCGCCCAGCGAGATCCGCTGCACCGTCGCCGCCCGGCCCGCCGTCGCCGTGAACACCTGCTCCCGGGTCAGCGACGCCTTCACCGGCCTGCCCAGCGCGCGCGACGCGGCGGCCGCCAGGAAAGCGGGTGCCGAAGTCCGGCCCTTGCCGCCGAACGCACCGCCGACGAACGGGTTCACCGCGTGCACCGCCGCCGGGTCCACCTCCATCGCCATGGCCAGTTCCAAGGCTTGCAGGTTCGAGCCCTGGTTTCCACTGTAGACAGTCAGTTCCCCGGACTCCCACACCGCGACGGCCGAATGCGGCTCCATCGGGGTGTGGTTCTGCGACGCCGTGCTGTAGGTCGCGTCGACGACCACGCGACTGGCCGCGAACGCGTCGTCGATGGACTCGACGCCGTCGGCGAGCACCGTGATCTCCGCCGGCGTGTCCATGTGCGCGGGCGCCGCGGCCTCGGCCGTGGCCAGGCCATCGGCCAGCGACGTCACCGCGGGGAGCCGGCGGTAGCCGACCTCGATCAGCATGGCGGCGTCCCGCGCCTGCTCGAAGGTCTCCGCCACGACGAACCCGATGGGCTGGCCGACATAGGTGACTTCCTTGTCACGCAAGGGAAGCCACGACTCGCCGAACATCGGCGTGGTCACCGTGCCCAGCGCCAGCGGGTCGAACGGCGAGTACACCCCGAGCACGCCCGGCGCGCTTTTCGCCGCGGTGACGTCCATGCTCTCGATCTCACCGTGCGCGATGGTGCTGACCACGACATAGCCGTAGACCATGTCCGGGAAGTTGTTGTCCACCCCGTATTTCGCGCTGCCGGTGACCTTCAGCGGCGCGTCCAGCCGTGCGGGCATCAGCGGCTCTCCTCGGTGACTTCGAGCAGGGCGCGGACGACCGTCCGCGGTAGCAGGGACAGCTTGAAACCGTTCTCCGCCAACGGTTTCGCGCCTTCGACGGCGATCGACGCCGCCTCGGCGAAGGACTCCTCCGTCGCGGGCTTGCCGCGCAGCGCCGCCTCGACGGCCGGCAGCCGCCAGGGCACGGTGGCCACGCCGCCGACCGCCACGCGGGCGTCGGCGACGAGCCCGTCGCGCACGTCGACGGCGACCGCGGCCGAGCAGAGCGCGAACTCGTACGACTGACGGTCGCGCACCTTCACATACGTCGAGCGCCCGGCCCAGTCCAGGCGCGGCACGACGACCTCCGTGATCAGTTCGCCGAGGCGCAGATCGTGCTCGGCCTCGGGGGTGCCGCCGGGAGTGCGGTAGAAATCGGTCAGCTTGACGGTGCGTTCACCGTCGGGCCCGGCGAGCCGGATCTCGGCGCCGAGCGCGACGAGGGCGACGGCCACGTCGCTCGGGTGCGTGGCGACGCACGAATCGCTCGTGCCGAGTACCGCGTGCATCCGGTTCGCGCCCGAGATCGCGGGACAGCCGCTGCCCGGATCGCGCCGGTTGCACGGCGTTGTCACGTCACGGAAGTACGTGCAGCGCGTGCGCTGCATCAGGTTGCCGCCGATGCTGGCCATCGTGCGCAGCTGCTGGGAAGCGCTGAGCAGCAGGGCGCGCGAGATCGCCGGGTACACGCCGGGATGCGCGGCGATGTCGGCCATCCGCTCCAGCGCGCCGATCCGCAGCCCGTCGGCGGTGTCGATCCCGTGCAGCGGCAGGCCGTTGATGTCGAGTACGTGCCGCGGCGTCAGCACGTTGAGCTTCATGAGGTCCACCAGTGTCGTGCCGCCGGCCAGGAAGGTACCGGCCGAGCCCAGCGCGTCGCCGACGGTCGCCGGTGCGGTCAGCTCAAACGGACGCATCGGCGCTCCTTGTTCTTCCGGAAGCCCGCACTGCTGCCTGTTTCACGGCCTTGACGATGTTCGGGTACGCCGAGCAGCGGCAGATGTTGCCGGACATGAACTCGCGGATGTCCTCGACGTCCTGCTCGACCGCGGCCACCGCCGACATGATCTGCCCCGGCGTGCAGAACCCGCACTGCAGGGCGTCCTGGTCGGCGAAGGCCTGCTGCACCGGGTGCAGACCATCCTTTGTAGACAATCCTTCCACGGTGGTGACCGGTTTGGTCACGGTGGCGGCGAGCGTGAGGCACGACAGCACGGGCTTGCCGCCGACGTGCACCGTGCACGCGCCGCACTGGCCGCGGTCGCAGCCCTTCTTGGGCCCGGTGATCCCGAGCCGCTCGCGCAACGCGTCCAGCAGCGTGACCCCGGGTTCGACGCTCAGGTTTTCGGTGGCGCCGTTCACTTCGAGTGAGATGTCCACTGATCTCTTCCCTGACAGCATGGGTGTGACGGGAGACCGAAGCGGATATTAATCCGCTCGAAATCGAAAGATATCGGATTACAATCCGCTTCGCAACGAACGCTACCCCCGGAGCGACTCCAGGTGGTTCAGCGCGGCAAGCCGCAACGGCGAGGAGGGACGATGACGACGGGTTCGGTCAGCTCACGGCGTGCCGACACCCGGCGCAACCACGAACGCATCCTCGCCGTGGCGGCGGAGCACCTCGCCGCGTCGGCCGAGGTGTCCTTCAATGCGATCGCGAAACGGGCCGGGGTCGGCGTCGGCACCGTGTACCGGCACTTCCCCACCCCGGCGGACCTCATCCTGGCCGTCTACGAGCGCGAAGTGCGGCACCTCGTCGACGTCGTGCCGGAACTGCTGGAGCGGCACGGCCCGGCCGGTGCCTTCCAGGCCTGGGCGACCGCTCATCTGGCGCCCTACATGATGACCAAAAGCGGCCTGGCGAAAGCACTTGCCGCGGCAACGGCACAGCGAGGGACGCTGCCGGCCGGCGCGGTGCAGTCCATCCGCGACGCGATGGACGCGCTGCTGCGCGCCAACACCGAAGCGGGCCTGGTGCGCCCCGGGGTGGACGCCGAGACGGTGATGCGCAGCCTGCTGGGCCTGCTTTACCTCGACCCGGACAGCGACTGGCAACGCCAGGCCACCGAACTGGCCGACCTCGTCTGGCGCGGCATTCGCGCCGGCTGAGCGCCCTGGGGACTGTTGGGGAAGTGGTTTGCGGGCGGTGCCGGTTGCTTGCCCACAGCAAGCGGTTCCGCCGCCTACCTAGTCGACGAGCGCGATGTAGACGGGCGAGCCGAGCAGCACGCGCTCATCCCGGAAATCGCCATGCAGCAAACGTTTCGCGACGAATTCGAGGTTCTGCGCCGGGCCCGTCAGCCGGTCCACGGCGCGGCTTACGGTGGCCGCCGCCGTCGCGTCCGCGAGGTCGAGGGGGTTGCCGGCCGCCGCGTCGACGACGATCTCGTCCTCCAGATCGGAGGCGAGTCCTTCCAGCATCGGCGGCAGGTTCGACCACGCCTGGCGCGGCTGCTCCGCGCCGGGCGGGGTGTCGAGGAGGTGCCGCCCGGACCCGCCCAGGCCCACGACGGTGTCGCCGGACCGGCCGCCGGCGAAGACGAGGGACTCCGCGTCCGGGAAACGGCCCCACTGCATCGGGAGCATCCCCCAGAAGAACTGTCCCGGCTCCTCGACGGACCCGAGGTCACCGTGGTCGTGCAGATGACGCACCACGCGCTCCAGCCGGGCCGTGCGATCGTGCACCGCGTGGTCCGCGGTCTCCTTGAAGGACAGCACCGGCAGTTTGAGGCCGAGCTCCGAGCGGCGTTTGCCGTCGAAACCCGGATCGATCTGCGGAAGCAGCATGTCGAGCTTGCTGTCGCTGATGTACAAGTAATACCGGAACGACACCACGTGATCGTAGGCGAGGGCAGGGTGGCAATGGGGGCGGCCTGGCGGATCGGCGACGAGGTCGAAGGGCTGTACCGGGTGAGCGCGGTGCATTCGCAGGGCGGCATGGGCGTGGTGTACCGGGTGCGGCACCTGGGCTGGGACGTCGATCTGGCGGTCAAAAGCCCGCGATCGGTGCTGTTCCGGCATCCGGCCGGGCGCGAGCAGTTCGTCGCGGAGGCGCAGACCTGGATCTCCCTCGGCCTGCATCCGCACCTGTGCAGCTGTTTCTACGTGCGCACGATCGACGGGGTGCCGCGGATCTTCGCGGAGTACGCCACGGGCGGCAGCCTCCGCGATCTGCTCGACGGCGGCGAGTTCTCCGGGCACTCGCTCGGTCCCCGGCTGGACCTGGCGATCCAGATGGCGTGGGGGCTCGAGCACGCGCATCAGCGCGGGGTCGTGCACCAGGACGTCAAACCGGCCAACGTCCTCCTCGGCGCGGACGGCACGGCGAAGATCACCGACTTCGGGTTGTCGAGGTCGCGCGCGATCCTGGCGGCCGGAGGCGCCGGCGACGCCAGCGTGGTGGTCACGGCGGGCGGGTTCACGCCGGCGTACGCGTCCCCGGAGCAGGTGTCCGGCCGCCCGCTCGGCCGCCGCACCGACGTGTGGAGTCACGCGGTCACGATCCTCGAAACGTTCACCGGCAAGGTCACCTGGGACCACGGCCCACAGGCACCCGCCGCGCTCGCCGGATTGCGGGGCGTGGTGCCGGATCAGCTCGCCGGGTTGCTGGGCAGGTGTTTACGGCACGATCCGTCGCGGCGCCCGGGCAGCATGGCCGAGATCGCCGACGAGCTCCGCGAGATCCACGAACGGGAAGTCGGTGCGTATCCCCGCACGATGCCGACCGAAGCGACGCTGCGGGCCGACGAACTCAACAACCGCGCGCTGTCCCAGCTCGACCTCGGCGACACCGCGCAGGCCGACTCCCTGTTCGCGGAGGCGCTGGCGATCGACCCGAACCACGTCGAGGCGACGTTCAACTCGATGACCCTTCGCTGGCGCCGTGCGGACGTCAGCGACGAATGGGCCGTCACGACCCTCGCCGTTGCGCGCGCCGGGGCGCCGGATCGCTGGGAGGGTGCGTACTTGCTCGGCCAGATGCATCTGGAACGGGGCGATCTCGACGCCGCCCTGCCGTTGCTGCGCGAAGCGGCCACCGCTGCCGACGATCCCGAAGCGGCGGCGTTGTTGCGCCTGGCCGAAGCCGGTGACGTCGCTACGGGAGAGGAAGAACGGCATCTGGACCCCGAGGGCGCGCTGGTTCCCGAGACCCGCTTGGACGGGCGCATGGCGGCGGCCGGCATCAGTGCGGACGGCCGTGTCGCGGCGGGCGCCCGGGTGGTGCGCCATCAGGTCCCGGAAACCGTCCGGACCTATCTGTTCGGGTACGAACGCCCGCCCGACGAGTATCTGCTGCATGTGTTCACCACGGCGCCGGAGGCGATGAAAACCCTTGTCCTGGAAGGAAACCCGGGGCAGGTCGACGTCAGCCCGGACGGCCGCTGGGTCGCCTCCGGGCAAAGCGGCTCCGTCGTGCTGTGGGACGTGGCAAGCGGGCAGCGCGTGCGAACCCTGCCCACGTACGCCGAGTATCTCCGGGCACTGCGGTTCAGCCCGGACGGACAAGCGCTGGCCGCCGCCCTCGACGACGGCGGGATCCTGGTGTGGGACACCGGTTCCGGCCGGAGCCGGGCACGACTGCCCGCGCCGCGCTACAGCGTCAGCTCCCTTGCTTTCTCCGCGGATCACTCGCTGCTCGCCTCCGCCGGCGGGGACGGCCGCGGTCTCCGGATCTGGGATCTGCGCACCGGCCTCTGTGGACAGACGATCGAGGGCCCGGACCGGGTGCGCACGGTCGAGCTCAGCGGTGACGGCCGGTTCGCCGTGGTGGCCGCCGATGACGGGGTGCGCGGCTGGGACCTGACCACCGGCGAGCCCCGGTTCTCGCTCGGCGAACGCGGGGTGAGCGCCCTCGCGCTGCATGACGACCTGGTGCTCACCGGTGACGACCGGGGCGACATCCGGCTGTGGCGGGCGTCGGACGGCCGTTGCCTGCGCACGTTCACCGGATTCCGCGACGAGGCTGCCCGGCTGCTGTTCCGGAACGAAACCCTCCGGACACCGTTGCGGATCGAGGCGAGCGGCCGGCGCGCGCATTCGATCAGCAACCGGTACATCGCCAGGTCCTGGGGCCTGCCGACCGGATACCAGGCTCCGCTCCGGCTGTGCCGCCCGCGTCCGCACGGCCGCGTGCAGGAACTCGCGGAGCGAGTGCGCGAACTGGTCGTCGCGGGCACGGCCGCCATCACCGAAGGCAGGCTCGGCCAGGCGCTGGCGAGTCTGTCCGAGGCCCGCACGGTGGCCGGCCACGAACGCGATTCCACCGTGGTCGACGCCTGGCGCCGGCTTTCCCTGCTCACGGAACGCACCGGCTTCCGCGCGGCGTGGCTGGGCCGGGTCGTCCAACTGCAGTCGCGGTCCGTGGCCATCACCGGTGACGGGCGGCACGCGCTGACCGGCTCCCCCGACCCCGGGATGATCCTCTGGGATCTCGATTCCGGCGAAATCGTCCAGCGGTACACCCAATCCGTGTATCCGGCCGCCGCCGACTCGGTCGACGTGAGCGCCGACGGGGCCCGCGCGCTGATGGCCGACGACCAGCGGAGGGTCCAGCTCTGGGATCTCCCCGGCGGCCAGTGTCTCGATGATCTCGGCGAACCCGTCTCCAGCCACATGTCGATCGCCATCGACCGGGCCGGCCGCAGGGCAGTGCTCGAAAGAGGCGACGGCGTGCTGCGCCTGTGGGATCTGGAGCGGCGCCGCCAGCTGCGGACCTTCCGCGGTCCGGTACGCATCGCCCACTTCGCCGAGGGACTGCCGCGCCCGGAATACGAACAGGTCAACGGGGTCGCGATGAGCCTGGACGGCCGGGTGGTCGTGGCGGCGCTGCAGTACTCCGGGGTGATCTACTGGCGCCACAGGCGAAAACGCAAGCTGGACGGCCACGACGGCCGCGTCGACGTCGCACGGGTGAGCGCCGACGGCAGGTCGATCCTGACCGGTGGCTGGGACGCGACCGTGCGGTACTGGGACGTCGCCACCGGGAAATGCCGGCACGTCCTGACCGGCCATACCCACCCCGTGATCGGCCTCGACCTCACCGCCGACGGCCGGTTCGCCTTCTCCGCCGGCATGGACGACACCGTGCGGATCTGGGACCTGGCCGGGGGGCGGTGCGTGCAGACGCTGGAAGGGATCACCGGGGTGGCGGCGGTGCGCGTCGCCGAAGACGGGAGCCGCGCGGTTTCCGTTGGCACAGACGGTTTCCTGCGGGTCTGGGAACTCGACTGGGAACTGACCGTCCGCGAACCCGCCGACTGGGACGAACGCGCCCGGCCGTACCTGGACCAGTTGCGCCGAGACGACAGCACGGACGAGCTGGTGGTGCGGCTCCAGCGCGCGGGCCTCGGCTGGATTCGCCCGGAATCCCTTCAGCGGCGACGTAAACGCTAGCCCGCGAGGTGTCGTCCGAACCACGTGGTGAGCCCGGCGTCCACCTCCCGGGCCAGTGGCAGCTGTGGCGCGGGATCGAGGCCGGGCTCGTCGGCGAGGGGGTGTGCCAGGCCGGGGATGGACAGGAGCCCGGCCCGCTCTCCCAAAGCATCGGCGAGCTCGAGCGCGTCGGCACGCAAGGACGCGTGATCCAGCTCGCCACTGACGACCAGCAACGGCGCGCGCCCGGCGATCGCGCCTGCCTTGGCCAGGAAGTCCAGGCTGTCGACGGCTTTCCCGGATTCGGCGTCATACGGGTAGTCGCCGGGGAACAGGCCGACGACCGACCGCATCCGGATCGCGGCGTTGACGATGGCGCCGGCGAAGACCGGAATCGTGGTGTCGGCCAGGATCCGCAGCGCGACGGCCCCGCCGAGCGACCCGCCGAGTACGCCGATCGGGCCGTCGCCGACCGGCAGTTGCGCCCGGACCGACGCCAGCGCGGCGGGGAACTCGTCCGCCGCCTGCTGGACGAACGGGTACAGATAGGACATCAGGACGTCCTTGCGCATCAACCGCTCGGCCGCGTCCATGCGCCCGTCGACCATGCGCGCCCCGCACATCGGCATCCCGAGATGCACCCGCCACGCGGGCAGGCCGTCCATCGGCAGCGCGGCGGCGAACGCGGCGTCCGATCTGGGCGCGTCCAGCATGTGCCAGGTGACGATCAGCGGTGCCGGACCGTCGCCGGGTGGTGGCAGGGCGGTGAAGGGCACGCCCGCGGCCGTGCCCCTGATCGGTGGGTACATGGGGCCACCGTAGGTCCGCGGCCGTGCGCCGGGAATCGGTTACGCCACCAGCGGAATCAGCGCGGCCGCGCCGGGCGCGGCGGGGCCGGTTACTGTGTGCGTCGATGAAGAAGTGGTTGACCTCGTCCGCGGTCACGCGGCTTTCCGTGGCGACGCTGGCCGGCGCCGTGGTCGGCGTGCTCACCGGCCTGTGCACCGACGTGCCGCTCGGCATCCTCGCCGGCATCGGCGCCAGCGAAACGTTTTTCGTGGTGACGGGGTGGGCGACGCTGTGGCCGATGGACGCGGCCGGCACGAGGAAGAACGGGCGCCGCGAGGATTTCCGGCCCGTCACCGAGGAAATCGCCGTGGTTTCGGTCGCGCTGTGCGGGCTGATCGGCATCGTGGTGCTGCTCCTGCTCGGCGAATCCGAGGCCGCGGCGGCGGTCGCGCTGGCCGGCGTCTCGATGGCCTGGGCCGCGCTGCACCTGGTGTACGCCGCGCGGTACGCGCACATCTACTACCTCGACGACGCCGGCGGGATCGACTTCAACTCCGACGAACCGCCGAGCTACCGGGACTTCCTGTACTTCAGCTACAACCTCGGCATGACCTACCAGGTCTCCGACACCGGCGTCTCGAGCTCGAAGATCCGCGCCGTGGTGCTCCGGCACACGCTGCTGTCCTATGTGTTCGGCACCGGCATCCTCGCCACCACCATCAATTTGGTGGCCGGCGCCGTGAGCCGCTGACCACTGCGAAAAACACCTGGGACACACCCGGCCCGCGCCCGGTTGCCCGGACCGGAGCAATTCGGGGTCACTCCGGAGGGCGCTTTACTGCCCCGTTGTGCGGCGCGGCCGAGGTCAACAGCCGGTAATTCGGGCGCAATACCATTTGCGGAAGAGCGGCCGGACGCGGTCCCATTTCGCCCGGTCGGCGCAGCGGAGCGTACCCGCCCCATCCCTCAGGCCGGCTCCGCATTGCCGCGACAGGCAAGATCGCTGCTCCGATCGGGTTGCCCGGCCTGACAAGGGGTCACTCCGGAACGCGCGGCTGGAATTGCGGCATCCGAGTGACACCGCCGATGACTCGAAAGAGTCCTTGTGCGCCCATTCCCAGTTGATATGTTTGTGCCGACGGCGCCGGAACGAACATCGAATTCGCGTTGTTTTCGCATTCTCCGAAAACGCACCAGGAAAGGAACACACCCGTGACGATCGCCCGTCCCGCCCCCGCCGAGGTTCTGCGCACCGAATACCAGAAGTCCGTGGCGTCGTACTGGAACAAGGAAGAAGACCCGGTGAACCTGCGCCTCGGCGAGGTGGACGGGCTCTTCCACCACCACTACGGGATCGGCGAGGTCGACCAGTCGGTGCTGGAAGGGCCGAAGGCCACCAGGGACGAGCGGATCATCGCGGAAATGCACCGGCTGGAGACCGCGCAGGCCGAGGTACTGCTCGACCATCTCGGTGACGTCTCCCCTGGCGACCGGCTGCTGGACGCGGGCTGCGGCCGGGGTGGCACCAGCATCATGGCCAACCAGCGGTTCGGCTGCCGGGTCGACGGGGTGTCGATCTCGCAGAAGCAGGTCGACTTCGCCAATGGCGAGGCGGCTTCGCGCGGGGTCGCCGGAAAGGTGCGCTACCACTTCCGCAACATGCTCGGCACCGGCTTCGAAACCGCGGCGTTCCGGGGCATCTGGAACAACGAGAGCACGATGTACGTGGACCTGTTCGACCTGTTCGCCGAGCACTCCCGGCAGCTGGAGTTCGGCGGCCGCTACGCCACCATCACCGGCTGCTACAACGACGTGACCGGCGGGCGGTCCAAGGCGGTCGCCCAGATCGACCAGCACTACACCTGCAACATCCACCCGCGCAGCGCCTACTTCAAGGCGATGACGGCGAACAGCCTGGTGCCCATCTCGGTCCTCGACCTGACCGCCCAGACCATCCCGTACTGGGAGCTGCGCGCCAAGTCCCCGGTGGCCACCGGCATCGAAGGTCCCTTCCTCGACGCCTACCGCGAGGGCAGCTTCCACTACCTGCTCATCGCCGCCGACCGCGTCTGACCTGTACCGCCTGGAGTGAAGCGATGACGGACCCACAAACTGCGCTGGCTCTGCTGGCGGGCCCGACCGGGCTCGGCACCTCCGCGGCACGGCTCGGCGCCAGGCTCGCCCAGTCCGAAGTGGACGATCCCGATCCGGCCTACGCGCAGCGGCCGTGGGGCGACGGCACCGCGCCGCCGTTGTACTGCCCGGTCACGGAACGGATCAACGAACCGCTCGCCGAGGACGTCGACCGGCGGCTGATCGTGTGGGCGGGCGAGTGCGGTTTCGACGACCAGGAGTCCGAGCAGCTGGGCAAGGCCGGGTTCGGGCGGCTGGTCATGCTCGCGCACCCGGACTGCGAGGACCCCGACCGGCTGCTGACCTCGGCGAAGCTCAACGCGGCGTGGTGGGCCGCCGACGACCTCTACTCCGACGACACCGCACTCGGCGCCGTCCCGGAGCAGCTGCCGCAGCGGCTGACGCTGGCGATGGCGGCGATGGACCCGGTGCCGCCCGCGGGCGAGTTCAGCCGCGAACTCGACGAGACGCTGCGCGGCGACCGGGTCCTCGTCGCGCTGCGCTCGGGCGTCGAGCATCTGCGGCGCTACGGCAGTCCCGCCCAGGTCCAGCGCGTGAACTACTCGACGTTCTCGATGTTCGTGTCCTGGACCGCCTACGCGGCCTGGCAGCACAACGACGAATCCCCGCCCGCGTGGGAATACCTCGCGGCCCGTCAGCACGACAGCTTCTACACCTCGATGACCCTCATCGACGTGCTCGGCGGTTACGAGCTGGCGGCCAACCTGTTCTACGAGCCACGCGTACGCCAGGCCGCCATTCAGGCCGGGACGGCGTCGGTGCTCGTGAACGACCTGCATTCGGTCGCGAAGGACCTGGCCGACGAGAACACGCCGGCCAACATGGTGCTGCAGGTCGCCGCCGACCGTAAGTGCTCGATCGAGGAAGCCACCGAGATCACCGTCGAACTGCACAACCAGCTGGTGCACGACTTCCAGGACGCCCACCGTAGCCTGCAATCCGTCGCCTCGCCCGAGCTCCAACGGTTCCTGCGCGGGTTGCGCGCGTGGATGGGCGGTGGTTTCGAATGGCATGCCACCAGCCCGCGCTACCGGAGTTCTTGAGTCAGGCCGCGATGCGAAGTTCGGGGCCGGCAGGGCACGCGGATCGATCTCGGCCCGCGCCTCCTGCCCGGCCAGGAAGGCTTCTTCTTCGTCGAGCATCGGCTGCACGATGCTGCGGAGAAGTTCCTCGTGTGAGGAGAAGATGGGTGCGCTCCCCCGCATCGAGGAACGGGCCACCAGCACGACCCGGCTGACTCCCTACCCGGAGGGCGCCCCGCCGGGCAAGACCGCGCCGCCGAACGGCGCGGCGGTTTCGTGACGCCCGGAATG
The DNA here is from genome assembly GCF_035546795.1 of Amycolatopsis sp. GTDB lineage: Bacteria > Actinomycetota > Actinomycetes > Mycobacteriales > Pseudonocardiaceae > Amycolatopsis_E. The sequence goes on along the minus strand of NZ_DASZWC010000022.1, from coordinate 3,060 downwards.
ACGTCCGGAAATCGATCTCCCGGCATTCCGTCGCGAGTCGGAATGCGGTTACCTCCCTCCGGACGATAACGCCGGCAAACATTCGTTGCTACGCTCGGATCGTCAATCGCCGTTTTCGTGCGAGGGTCATGGGCGACCTCTGATCAGCCAGTCCAGCACCGGTTGGGGGTCGCGTGGCTCTCGAGGCGTACGAACTCTTCCACGGCGGAGAAGCCGAACACGCGCGCGCGGTCGTCGGCCGTGTGCTGGGGCCGCACCGGGTCCGGCACACGACGCGGCTCGACGTCCGCGTGCGGTCGCGGCGGATGCGTGACGTCTCGGTCACCCAGCTCGGCTACGGCGGCGACGTCACTGTCGACTTCGGACAGTTGCGGTCGTTCTTCCTTGTCCAGGTACCGGTTTCCGGCCGGGCCCAGGTCCGCGCCGGCGAGCTGTCGGTGCGCTCGGAACCCGGGCTCGCCACGGTGCTTTCGCCGGACGTGCCCGGTAGCGTGCGCTGGTCGGCGGACTGTGTGCAGCTGATGGTCCGCATCGAGCGGACGGCGCTGCGGGCCCGGCTCGCCGGGATGATCGGCACCGCGCTGCACCGCGAACTCCGGTTCGAGCCGGCGATGGACGTCGGCTCCGGGTACGGGCACGGCTGGCTGCTCGCCCTGCACGCCATCGTGCACCAGCTGGACCGGCCCGGATCGCTGATCGAAAACGCGGCGATGGCCGAGGCTTTCGAGCAGGTGCTGATGAGCGCGCTGCTGACGGCGCAGCCCAGCAACTACAGCCACATCCTGCGCGGCGAAGCGCGGGCCGCGCCCTCGAAGGCGGTGGGCATCGCGCTGGACTGGATCGAGAGCCACCCCAAGGCCGGGCACACGACGGCCAGCCTCGCCCGCGCGGCCGGGGTCACCGAACGCGCGCTGCAACTCGGTTTCCGGAAACACCTGGACATGCGCCCGATGGAGTACCTGCGCGAAATCCGGCTGCAGCGGGTGCACGAGCAGCTCAAGACCGAGACCGCGGACGGCCGGACTGTGACGGAAATCGCGCTGGAATGGGGATTCGCGCACCAAGGTCATTTCGCGACGCGCTATCAGCGGCGTTTCGGGGAAAAGCCGTCGGAAACCTTGCGGCGCTGACCGCCGCGGGATGAAGCGCTTCGTTTCCGGGATTGTCCACGGGGCCAGTTCCCGGCGAGCCTGGAATGGACGAAGGGGCGGCGGATGAACGGAAAACGAGCCGGGGAAGTTCTGCTCCGGGCAACGGAAAACGTGGTCGGCGCGACGATCGACCGGCCGGCGGCGCGGAACGCGATCGACGGCGGTGTGATCGAAGGACTTGCCGCCGCGGTGGATCTCGCCGAGGAGACCGGGGCGAGGGTGCTCACCATCCGCGGCGCGGGCGGCACGTTCTGCGCCGGCGCGGATCTCGGCTGCCTGGAACGGATGCGGAGCGATCCGGCGCGGGTCGAGAAGTTCATGGCCGCGCTCGGCGAGGTGCTCGACCGCATCGAGGCCGCCCCGTTCGGCACCGTCGCCGTCGTCGAAGGCTTCGCGGTCGCGGGCGGCTGCGAACTCCTGCTCGCGTGCGACGTCGTCGTCGCCGCGACCACCGCGCGGATCGGTGACCGGCACGCCGAACTCGGCCTCGCCCCGGCGGCGGGCGGGTCGGTGCGGCTGGCGCGGCTGCCCAAGGCGCGGGCGAATTACCTGTTGCTCTCCGGCGAACTGCTCTCCGGCGAAGAAGCCGAGCACTGGGGGCTGGTGACGATGGCCGTCGCCCCGCAGGACGTCGAACTCGTCGCGGACGAAGTGGTCACGCGGCTCGCCGGGCGCAGCGGGCAGGCGTTGGCGGTGACCAAACGCATGCTCGCCGGCGCCAAGGCCGAAGCACTGCTACAGGAACGTGAACTGTTCGTCCGGCACGTGGGTTCGGCGGATGTCGGCGAGGGTCTCGCCGCGTTCCGCGAACGACGGCTGCCGGTCTTCGACGGAAAGGTCCGACCATGACCACAGCCATTCTCGGGACCGGTTCCTATCTCCCGGAGTCGGTGCTGACCAGCGCCGAACTGGGGACCCGGCTCGGTGTCGGAGAACAGTGGATCCTCGACAAGACCAGGATCGCCGAACGCCGGGTGGCGGCGCCCGGCGAAGCGACCTCCGACATGGCCGCGCACGCGGCCCGGCGGGCGCTGGAAGGCGCCGGGCTGGAGGCCGACGAGATCGATCTGCTGATCGTCGCCACCTCGACCCCGGACCAGCCGATGCCCGCGACCGCGTGCACGGTGCAGCGCAAGATCGGGGCCACCAGGGCGGCGGCGTTCGACGTGGACGCCGTCTGCTCGGGTTTCCTGTACGCGCTGGTGACCGCGCACGGGGTGCTGACGGCCGATCCCGAGGCCCGCAACGCGCTCGTCATCGGCGCGGACACCTACTCCAGCGTGCTGGACTACACCGACCGCCGGACGGCCGTGCTGTTCGGCGACGGTGCCGGCGCGGTCGTGCTCAGCAAGACCGACGGGCACGGGATCATGGCCACCACGCTCGGCTCCGACGGGACCCTGGACCACCTCGTCCGCATCCCCGGTGGCGGCAGCCGGCGGCCGGCGAGCGCGGAAACCCTTGCGGCGGGCGAACATTACTTCGCCATGCGCGGGCGGGAGGTGCGTGATCTCGCCGCCCGCGTGCTGCCCGACGTGATCGCCCGCGTGCTCAAGTCCACCGGACTGGAGCCCGCCGGCGTCGACCTGATCGTGCCGCACCAGGCCAACGGCGTGATGCTGCAGGAACTCGCCGACACGCTGGCGCTGCGGCCGGGGCAGCTGCACCTGACCGTCTCCCGGTACGGCAACACCGGCGCCGCCTCGGTGCCGGTCACCCTGGACGACGCCGTCCGAAGTGGACGGATCAGCCGGGACGACATCGTGGTGCTGGTGGCGTTCGGCGGCGGGATGACCTGGGGCGGGGCCGCGCTGCGCTGGACGGGCCGCGCATGAGCGAGCTCGCGAGCGAATCATCCGACACCATGCCGACCGACGTAGCGACACAGCCGCGGCTTGCCGCGTCCGAA
>NZ_DASZWC010000021.1:0-101649 GCF_035546795.1 Amycolatopsis sp. | reverse complement strand
GATCTCCGGCTTCCGGCTGCGCTGGGCCACCTCGGCCCCGATCACGTTCCGCACGGCCGCGGTGTCGATGGTGGTGCGCGGCCACAGCGAGTTCGCCGCGATGCCGTGCGCCCGCAGTTCCGCGGACAGCCCGACGGTCACGAGGCTCATCGAGTACTTGGCGATGCTGTAGGCGAGCGCGCCCGAGGTGAACCACTTCTCCTCGAGGCTGATCGGCGGCGACAGGGTGAGGATGTGCGCGTTGGCTGCCTTGCGCAGGTGCGGGATCGCCAGCTTCGAGAGCAGGAACGAGCCGCGCGCGTTGATGTCCTGCATGAGGTCGTAGCGCTTCATGCTGACCGCTTCGGTCGGGGACAGGTCGATGGCGCTGGCGTTGTTCACCACGATGTCGATGCCGCCGAAGGTTTCCGCCGTTTTCGCGACCGCCGCCGCGACGGCTTCGTCGTCCCGGATGTCTCCGACGATCGGCAGCGCCTGGCCGCCGGCCTCCTCGATCGCCTTCGCCGCCGTGTAGATCGTGCCGGGCAGCTTCGGATGCGGTTCGGTGGTCTTCGCGATCAGCGCGACGTTGGCCCCGTCGCGGGCGGCCCGCAACGCGATCGCCTCCCCGATCCCGCGGCTGCCGCCGGACATGATCAGGGTCTTTCCGGCAAGGTCGGTCATGCATACTCCTGAGTGCTCAGCTGTGCTTCGGGTTCCCGGGGCAGGCCGAGGACCTTTTCCCCGATGGTATTCCGCTGGATCTCGGCGGTGCCGGCACCGATCGTGGACGCGCGGGTCATCAGGTACCCGTGCACCCAGCGCCCGCCGAGCAGCGCCGCGTCCGGCCCCTCGACGCGGGTCGCGAGCCGGTAGAGCTGTTGTTCGAACTCGGCCCGCACCAGCCGGTTCATACTGGAGAGCGGGCCGGGGTCACCGCCGCCGAGCAGCTCGGTCAGCGCCCTCGACGCATTGGCGGCGAGCACCCGCAGGGACGCCTCCGCCTTCGCGAGGTCCTGGCGCACCAGGGCATCTTCGATCGCACCGGTCTCCACGGCGAGCGCCGTGACCTTGCGAAGCTGGCGCCGGAGCGCGTACTCGGTCGAGAGGAACGCGGTGGTCCGTTCGTGCCCGAGGCTGGTCCTGGCGATCTTCCAGCCCTCGCCCTCCTGGCCGACGCGGTTGGCGGCGGGCACGACGACGTCGTCGAAGAACACCTCGGCGAAATGCGTCCCGCCGGTCAGGTCCCGCAGCGGGCGCACCGTGATGCCCGGCGCGGACATCGGGATCAGCAGGTAGGTGATGCCCGCGCCGCCCGGGCCCGGCGGGCCGGTGCGGACCAGGGCGAACATCCAGTCGGCACGATCGGCGCCGGTCGTCCACACCTTCTGCCCGTTGATCCGATAGTTGTCGCCTTCGCGGTCCGCGCGCGTCGTCAGTGAGGTCAGGTCGCTGCCCGCGCCCGGCTCCGAGAAGCCCTGGCACCACAGCTCGTCCGCCCGTAACAGCGGTCGCAGGTAACGTTCGCGCTGCGCGGGCGTGCCGTGCACGATGAGCGTGGGAGCCACGATGAAACTGATCGGAGTCGGATGTGATGGCGCGCCGGCCTCGGTCATCATCCGGTGGTAGGTGACCTGGTCGGCCACGCCGAGCTCGAGCCCGCCGGCCTCGCGCGGCCAGTTCGGAGCGGCGAGCCCCGCGTCGGCCAGCGCGGCGTGCCAGGACTTCGTCCAGGCCAGCTTGGCGGGCCCGGACAGGTGGGGGCGCTCGGCGTGCGCGGCGAGGAACGTCTCCAGCCGAGCACGCCAGCCCTCGGGGGCAGCGGTCATCGCTTACTCCAGCCCTTGGCGACTTTCTCTAGTAAATCTAAACTCTTCGCCCCCGCAGGCGCAACGCGGGGCACCCGGCCGGTTTGATCTTAAAACGATAGTTTATCTATACCCTTGACCCCGGGTGGAAGGTGTACCAGACTCTCATTCCAACCTTGAAAACCTCATTCTCAGGTATCGTGTGGGGGTGGATTGTGGGCACTGCGGCCTTCGATCAGGCACCGGAGGCGCCGCTCGGCGGCCTGCGCGTGATCGACCTTTCGGCTACCGCCGCGGGCGCGCTGGCGACCCAGTTCCTGGCCGACGGCGGCGCGGAGGTGATCCATGTCGAGCCGCCAGGTGGCAGCCCCTTGCGCCGCACGCCCGGCTGGCCGGCGCTGGCGCGCGGGACCCGCAGCCTGGTGCTCGACCTGCACGCCGGCACCGGCCGCCAGCGCCTGAACGAACTACTCAAGACCGCCGATGTGCTGGTCACGACGTTCCGCCCGGAGACGAGCGCGCGACTCGGGCTGACCGCGGACGCGCTCGCCGAGATCAACCCCCGGCTGGTCAGCGCGGCCATCACCGGCTGGGGCGGCAGCGGGCCCTTGGCACACCTCAAGGGCTACGAGGGCATGGTCATGGCCAAGCTGGGCATCTTCCATGCGAAGAAACGGATCAACCGGCGACCGGGCCCGGCGTTCGTGTCCGTGCCGTACGCCAGCTGGGGCGCGGCGCACACCGCGTTGCAGGGCATCCTCTCGGCCCTGCTCGACCGCGAGTTCACGGGCCTCGGTCAGCACGTCGAGGCCGATCTCGTCCGCGGTATCGCGATGCTCGACACGTGGACGTGGTTCACCGAAATGGTCGGCCTGCGGTGGCCGGACGCCTACCAGACCGTCGACGGGTTCACCGAGGACGGCGAGCCGCAGGCGCACCTGGTCTACCCGCTGCTGACCGCGCCGACCAAGGACGGCGTGTGGCTGCAGTTCGCCCAGACCGAACCGCGGTTGTTCGCGGCGATGCTCGAGGACCTCGGGCTGACTCCCCTGCTCGCGGACCCGAAGTGGAAGGGCCTGCCGATGCTGGAGACCCAGGAGCTGCGCACGGAGCTCTGGGAGATCATGATCGGCAAGGTCGGCGAACGGACGCTCGCGCAGTGGCAGCAGGTCTTCGAGACCAACCCGCACATCAACGCGGAGATCTTCCGTGACGGCCCCGAAGTGCTCGGCCACCCGCAGCTCGACCACGACGGCCGGGTGACCGTCGCCGAAGACCCGGCCCTCGGCACCGTCCGCCAGCCCTCCACACTGGTCCACACGGACGAACAACCGCTCACACCCGCCCGCCCGGCACCCGCGCTGGACGAGTACGACGGGGTGCCCGAGGCCACCCCGGCACCGGCGGCCGTGACGTCGCCGGCACCGGCCCTGCCACTGGACGGCGTGACGATCCTCGACATCGGGGTCATGTTCGCCGGCCCGTTCGGGGCCACGATGCTCGCGGATCTCGGCGCCCGCGTCATCAAGGTGGAGAGCCTGGACGGCGACACGATCCGCCGCGCGTTCCCGTTCCCCGAAGCCGGCGGCGCGAAGGTTATGCAGGGCAAGGAAAGCATCCAGCTCGACCTGACCACCGACGAGGGCAAGGCGATCGTGCACGAGCTCGCCAAGCGGGCTGACATCGTGCTCTGCGCGTTCCGTGCGGGCGCCGCGAAGCGCGCCGGAATCGACCCGGAAACCCTCAAGGCGCTCAACCCGCGGCTGATCTACCTCAACGCCCCCGGCTACGGCACCGGCGGCCCGTTCGGCGCGCGGCCGGCCTACGCGCCGTCCATCGGTGCCGCGTCGGGCCTCGCCCTCACCGACGCGCCCGACGCCGCCGGGGCGACGACCTCGCTGGCGGAGATCAAACCCGCGGCCATCCGGCTGTTCCAGGCTTCGGCCGTGCCCTCGCTGCAGGCCGACGGCGTCGCCGCGCTCGCAGTGGCGTCGGCGATGCTGCTGGGCCTGCTCGCCAGGGCACGCGGCCGCGCGCTGGGCACGCTCACCACGACGATGCTGGCCAGCGCGACGCACGCGCTCATCGACCGCACCATCGACTACCCCGGCAAGCCCGCCGCGCCGACCGTCGACGACGGCGGCCACGGTTACCACGCGCTGTACCGGCTGTACGAAGCCGCGGAAGGCTGGGTGTTCCTGGCGGCTCCCGCGGAGAAGGAGTGGCCCGAGCTGGTCGCGGCTCTGTCGGACGAGATTTCCCTCGACGGTGATCCCCGGTTCGCCACGGCCGGGGCCAGGGCGGCCGACGACGGAGCGCTGGCGCAGGTGCTCGGCGACGTGTTCACCAAACTTCCCGCGACGGACTGGGAAGAGCGGCTCACCGCGGCCGGGGTCGGCTGTGTGGCCGTGGGCGAACAGCCGTCCGAAGTCCTGCTGCAGACCGACGAACGGCTCGTCGCGGAGTACACCGTGGCGGCGAAGAGCCCGATCTTCGAGGAGCATCACCGTCTTGCCCCCGCGGTCCGGTTCTCCCGGTCGCGCACCCGGGCGATGGGTGGCTGTCTCGCCGGGGACCACACCGACGCGCTGTTGAGTGAACTCGGCTACCCGAAGGAGGCGATCGAGGACTTGCGTGAGCGCCGTGTGATCGGCTGAGGATGCCCGCGGTTTGACAGACCGCGGCATTCGTACGACCATGTGAAAATGACGTTTTCACCGTCGTGCCAAGGAAGACCCGGCGGGTGAAGAACAGCGAAGGAGACAGACCGATGGTGGAGAAGATCTGGGCGAACTCGGGCGACTCGCATTTCCTGGAGCCGGACACCCTGTGGCGGGACAGCCTGCCGCCGCGCCTGGCCGAGCTGGTGCCGCGGGCCGAGAAGGACCCCGACGGCGAGTGGGAGACCGTGCACATCGACGGAATGTCCTTCCGCCGCAAGCTGCCCACCTCGGCACAGCAGGAGTTCGTGGACGCGTCCAACCGGGCGCCCGGCGCCGGCAACGTCGATCTGCGGATGAAGGACCTGGACCAGGAGGGCATCTGGTCGGAGCTGGTGTTCCCGTCGCTGGGCATGTGGAGCTCGTCGTTCCGCACGCCCGAGGTGCTCCGCGAGGCACTGCGGGTCAGCAACGACTGGGCGTACGAGACCATCGACAAGGCCCAGCCCCGGCTGATCTCCACCGCGCAGGTGTCCACATTGGACATCGATGACGCGGTGCACGAGCTGGAGCGGGTGGCCGAGATGGGCTTCAAGGCGGTGTTCCTGCCGGTCAGCCCGCACCCGCTGCAGGTCGACTACAACCGCAAGGAATGGGAGCCGTTCTGGACGGTCGCCGAGCAGGCGGGCATCGTGCTGGCCTTCCACATCGGCACCGACCCGATCGACCTGTCCGCCGGCGCGTCCGCCGGTGTCGTCTTCCGTGGCCCCGGTGGCGCGGTGCTGAACTACACCGAGACCACCTTCGGCGGGCAGCGCGCCGTGACGAAGATGGTCGCCTCCGGCGCGCTGGACCGGCACCCGGACCTGAAGGTGCTGGTCTCCGAAGGCGGCGCCACCTGGGTCCCGTTCATCGCCGACCGGATCGAGGAAGGCTACCGGCAGCACCACATGGCGGTGCGGCCCAAGCTCAAGCGCTCGCCGCGCGAGATCATCTACTCGCAGGTGTACGCCTCCTTCCAGCACGACAAGTCGGCGGTCGCCGCGGCGACGTACATGGGCTACAACAACGTGATGTGGGGCAGCGACTACCCGCACATGGAAGGCACCTACGGGCACACCCAGAAAACGCTGCACGAACTGTTCGACGACGTGGACCCGAAGGTGAAGCACCGCATCACGGTCGGCGCCTACCGGGAGCTGTTCCCGCACGTGCCCGCACTGCCCACCGCCTGAGGTCAGGAAAAGACCATGAGTGACAACGTCATGTACGACTCGCCGACGGAGTTCCTCCACGACGTGGCGAGCGCCAACGGCGAGTGTGTGGCCCAGTCCGTGATCCCCAACGAGGAAGGCAGCTACACGGTCGCCTGCTGTTGCGAGAAATGGGAGACCACGGCGCCCACCCGTGAGGAGGGCCTGAACCTGGCCCGCCGCCACACGGGATCCATCGCCTGAACGGTTCCCCGGGACAAGCCCCCGGCCCAGTCGCCGCGGGGCTTTTCCCAGGTGGACTCCGCCGGACCGGTTTCAAAGGAGAGACCATGGCCCCCCGGGCACTCACCTTCGATGTCACCGACGCGGCCGCCACCGGCGAGTCGCTGACCCAGACCGCCTGGCTGTTCCTGCCACCGCGGCCGGCCGGCGCGCCGGCCGTGCTGGTGTGCCTCGCGGGCGGCACTTACGACAAGCGGTACTGGCATCCGGAAGTGCCGGGCCGTTCCGGATACAGCTTCGCCGAGCATCTCGCGGCGCGCGGCTACGTCGTGGTCGCCGTCGATCATCTCGGGGTGGGCGGCAGCAGCGATCCCGCGGGCGCGAACGGACTCGAGCTGCTCGCCCGCGGCGATGCCGCCGTCGCGCACCAGATCGCCGAGCGGCTGCGGGCCGGCACGCTGGCCGCCGGACTGGCGCCGGCGGACCTGCCGCTCGTCGGTGTCGGCCATTCGATGGGCTCGTGCCTGACGACGATGGTGCAGTCGACGGCCCGGCCCTACGAAGCGGTCGTACTGCTCGGCTACGGCGTGCAGATCTCCAATGTGTACGAAGAGGACAACAGCGCCGAGGCGCTGGAAACCCGCATCGCCGAAAGCGAGCGGATCTTCCGCGAGACCAACGGGATCGGCCCCGAGGCCACCTCGTGTGTCGTACCACGCGGTCTCCTGCGGCAGCTCTTCCACGCACCTGACGTGCCCGGCGAGGTGATCGCGGCCGACGACGCCGCCGAATCCCGTGTCCCGGTCCGCGCCGCGTCCGAGGTGACCACGCCCGGTTTCGTGGCGGAGTTCGCGACGTCGATCGACGTCCCGGTGTTCCTGGGGCTGGGTGCGGCGCTCGACGTCTCCCCCGACCCGCACGGCGAACCCGCCAACTACCGCGCCTCCCGCGACGTCACCCTCCACCTGGTCGAGGGTTCGGCGCACTGCCACAACTTCGCGGGCAACCGGGCCGTCCTCTGGGACCGCATCGCCGCGTGGGTCCCGGGCGCGCTGGTGAGCAGCGTGAAGGCGACGGCCGGCGTCACTGCCCGCTGACGCGGCGCAGCCGGGCGTGCCGGATCGCGCGGGGCTCGTACGCGAGGTCCGCGCGATCCACGGTCTCCCCTGGCGCGACCACCGCGTCGAGCTGGTCGAGCACCTCGTCACTGAGCCGCACCTCGCCCGCGGGCAGTTGCGATTCCAGCTGTTCGAGGGTGCGCGGCCCGACGATGGTCGACGTGACCGCCGGATGCGCCAGGGTGAAGGCGACGGACAGGGTGATCGAATCCAGTCCGGCGTCCGCCGCGATCCGCTCGATTTCGGCCAGGAGCTCGGACTTTCGCCGCGCCGAGGACGCGTCGACCCGCCAGGAGCCACGGGCCAGCCGGTCGAACCGCGAGCCGTCCGGCGCCTGTTGTCCCGCCCGGTACTTCCCGGTGAGCCAGCCGCCGTTGAGCGGGCTCCACACGATCGCGCCCATCCCGTAGCGCCGGCAAACCGGGAAGACGTCCCGCTCGGGGCCGCGCACGAACAGCGAGTACGGCGGCTGCTCGCAACGGAACGGCACGTGCCCGCGGCGCTCCGCCGCCCACTGCGCTTCGACCAGTTCCTCGGCCGGGAACGTCGACGTGCCGGTCAGGCGGACCTTGCCCTGGCGGACCAGGTCGGACAACGCGCCCAGCGTCTCGTCGAGATCGGTGTCCGGATCCGGCCGGTGCATCTGGTAGAGGTCGATGTAGTCGGTGCCCAAGCGGCGCAGGCTGTCCTCGCAGGCGCGCATGATCCAGCGACGCGAGCCGCCGCGATCGTTCGGCGAAGAACTCATGGGGTTGAAGAACTTCGTCGCCAGCACCACCTCGTCACGGCGCCCCTTGACGGCCCTGCCGACGATTTCCTCGGACTCGCCGCGGGAGTAGACGTCGGCGGTGTCGATGAAATTGATGCCCGCTTCCAGGGCGCGGTCGACGATGCGCACGCCGGCGTCCTGATCGGTGTCGCCCATCCGGCCGAACGACATCGCCCCGAGGCACAGGGCCGAAACCCGTACGCCCGTGCGGCCCAGCACCCGCATCTCCATCGACGCCCACCGCCCTTGTCGTTTTTCCGGTCCGTGTGGCTATTCCCAGCCGATGAACGTGGCGAACTCCTCGACCGGCGCGCGGCCGGTCCGCGCGGCATTGGCCGGTTCCGCCGGATCTTCGTAGCCGATCGCCATGCCGCAGAACAACATCAGCTCCGGCGGCGGCCCGATGACCTCGGCGACCGTGCGATGGTAGACCGACCACGCCTCCTGCGGGCAGCTGGCGAGTCCTTCGCGGCGCAGCAGCAACATCACGGTCTGCAGGAACATCCCGAGGTCGGCCCACTGTGCCGCGCCCATCTGCCGGTCCACGTAACAGAAAAGCCCGGCCGGGGCACCGAAGAGCTCGTAGTTCCGGGTGAACCACCGCTTGCGCGCCGCCCTGTCGTGGCGCGAGATACCGAGCGCGCCGTAGAGCCGCCTGCCTGTTTCCGACCGCCGCTCGCGATAGGGCGACGTCAGGTCCGGCGGGTAGATCGCGTACTCCGGATCCTCCACCGGCGCGCCTGTCCTGGCCAGCTCGGCAGCCTGCTTCTTCAACCGCGCCAACGGTTCCCCCGCCAGCAGGTAGACCCGCCACGGCTGGAGATTACCGCCGGAAGGAGCCCGGGCCGCGATGCGCAGGACTTCGCGCAGCACCTGGAGATCCACCGCGCGATCGAGGAACCCCCGAACCGAGCGCCGGCTTTCCACTGCCTCGCGGATGTCCATGGGCGATGAGTATAGCAATGTTATCGAATCTAGATTCTTCCCTGGCCGGAGCCGCCCGTCAGGACAGCAGGGCTTCGGTTTCGGCGAGGAGACCGGGCAGGGCCGGCACCATGCGCGCGACACCGTCGGGCAAGGTGCCGTTCTTGCGGCCGCGCTTGATCAGCAGTGCCGTGGCGCCGGCCTCCTTGTAGCGGGTGAGCGCCTCGAACCAGCGCAGATCCGGCAGGTCCGCGCCATAGGCGGCGAGCAGTTCGGCCGCCGTCGGCATACCGGTCTCGCTCGCCAGGGGGGCCGCGGGATGCCTTGCCTCGTCGGTGAAGAACGTGAACCACGCCAGGTCGATCCGCGGATCGCCGACCGACCAGATCTCCCAGTCGATCACCGCCTCCACCCGCCCGTGCCGGCACAGCGTGTTGCCCAGCCGGTAGTCGCCGTGGTTGACCACCGGCGGCAGTGCTTCCGGCATCGTGTCGTGCAGGATCTCCGCGTAGCGCTGGTAACCGTGCTGCAGGTCCGCGGGCACGGTGCCGAACGCCCGGGTCCACCGGTCGATCTCGGCACCCAGTGTCACGACCGGCTCGTCCCCGAGCCCGACCGCGGCCGGGTCGAGCGCGTGGATCGCGGCGAGCACCTCGGCGGCGTCGAGCGCGGCCGCACGGACTTCCGGAAACCGCTCCGGGGCACGGTCCTCGGTGAGCACCGGTTCCCGGCACTCCCCCGGCACCAGTCCCATCGCCACGAACGGCGAGTCCGCCGGTGGTTCCCCCGGGTCGGAGAACAACACCGGCGGCACCCGGACGCCCGGCCTGCCGTGCAGCGCGGCCATCAACCGCCCTTGCCGCAGCACATCCCGGTTGCGCACCGGCGCCAGTCCGGGCGGGGCGACCTTGAGCACCGCCCGTTCCTCCGGCGCACCGGCGAGGTCGGCGACGAACGTCAGGCTCGACGCCCCTCCGGTCAGCGGCGACACGGCCGTCACTTTCGAGCCCGGCGCCCACTTCTGGGCGGCCGCCGTGGCCCGTTCCCGCAACGATCCGGTCAGGTCCGCCATCAGAACAACCCTCCGTCCACACGCAACAGCGCCCCGGTGGTGAAGCTCGACGCCGGGCTCGCCAGGTACAGCGCGCTCGTCACCACCTCTTCGGGATCTCCGGGCCGCCCCAGGGCACTGCGCGTCCTCCGGCGGGCTTCTTCCGGCCACGACTGGGAAATGTCGGTCAGGAACGGACCGGCCGACAGCGTGTTGACCCGCACCTTGGGCCCGTACTCCAGCGCGAGTACCTGGGTGAGCGCGTTGAGCGCGGCCTTCGCCCCGGCGTACGGCCCGAACCGGGGTTGCGGCATCAGCGCGCCCGTCGAGGACACGTTGATGATCGACCCGCCGTCACCGGCCGCCATCCGCGCGCCGACGAGCGCCCCGAGCCGGAACGGCCCTTTGAAGTTGACCCCGACGACCTTGTCGAACAGCTCTTCCGAAGTGTCCACCGAGGACGGTGCCAGCGGCGACATCCCGGCGTTGTTGACCAGGATGTCCACCTTGCCGAACGCGCCGTACGCGGCATCGGCGAGCGCGTCGATCTCGTCCCAGTGGCCGACGTGACAGGCCACGGGAAGCGCTTTCCGGCCCAGCGCCCCGACCTCGTCGGCCACTGCCCGGCAGCCGTCGAGTTTGCGGCTGGTGATCACCACGTCGGCTCCGGCGCGGGCGAAGGCCAGCACCATCTCCCGGCCGAGCCCCCGGCTCCCGCCGGTGACGAGCGCGACCTTCCCGGACAGGTCGAACAGCGGGGCGGTCACGCGAATTCCTTCAGGATGGCGGCGTAGCGTTCCTTCGCCGCGGCCAGTTTCGGCGGGACGTGCTCGCTCGGGAACAACCCCTCCGCGGGCTGGTACTGCTTGAGCAGCTGCTTGGCGATCGTCGTGCGGTGCACCTCGGTCGGCCCGTCCGCCAGCGCGAGCGAGGGCACGCTCATCCACATCTCGGCCAGCGGCGTCTCGTGCGTGGTACCCAGCGAACCGTGCAGGTGCAACGCGCGCTGCACGATGTCGTGGTAGACCTTGGCCATCGCGACCTTGCACATGGCGATCTGCGTGCGGGCCGCGCCGTGCGGCTGGGTGTCGATCACCCAGGCCGTGTGCAGCACCATCAGCCGGTACTGCTGCAGCTCGATCCACGAGTCGGCGATGAACGCCTGCACCGCCTGCTTGTCGGCCAGCCGTTCCCGCTGGGTCCGCCGGGACAACGCCCGCTCGCACATCATGTCGAACGCGCGGCGGCATTTGCCGACCGTCCGCATCGCGTGGTGCACCCGGCCGCCGCCGAGCCGGGCCTGCGCCACGGCGAAACCCTGACCGGGCCCGCCGAGGATCGCGTCGGCGGGCACCCGCACCTCGCGGTAGCGGATGTAGCCGTGGATGCCCTCGTCGAGCTCGTCCCGTTCGGCCATCGTGGCGACGTTCCGCTGGATCTCGATGCCCGGGGTGCCGGCAGGCACGACGAACATCGACATCCGCTGGTGCGGCGCGGCATCGGGGTCGGTGACGGCCATGACGATGAGGAACTCGGCGTAGCGGGCGTTGGAGGTGAACCATTTCTCGCCGTCGATCACCCACTGGTCGCCGTCGCGCCACGCGCGGCAGACGAACTCCTTCGGATCGGCACCGGCCTGCGGCTCGGTCATCGAGAAGGCCGAGACGATCTCGCCGTCCAGCAACGGCTTGAGGTAGCGCGCCTTCTGCTCTTCGGTGCCGAACATCGCGAGGATCTCCGCGTTACCGGTGTCCGGGGCCGCCGTGCCGAACACGGTCGGTGCCCAGTACGAGCGCCCGAGGATCTCGTTCATCAGCGCCAGTTTGAGCTGCCCGTAACCCGGGCCGCCGAGTTCGGGGCCCAGATGACAGGCCCACAGTCCCTGCGTCTTCACCTGTTCCTGCAACGGTTTCAGGATCGCCCGCGCCGCCGCGTTCCGGGTGTCGTAGGGATCGCCGCCGGCCGGGAAGAGCAGATCCAGCGGCTCGACCTCCTCGCGGACGAACTTCTCCATCCAGTCCAGTTTCGCCTGGAACTCCGGCTCGGTGCTGAACTCCCACATGGCTGCCTCCTCAGGCCCGATGGCGGGAAGACGTGCGCGCCGCATCGGCTTCCAGCCGCGCACGCAGGGTGTGCAGAACTTTTGTCGCGGTGCCGACGTCGCCGGGCGCGATGCCCTCGCTGACCCGCGCCATCCACGACTGGCTCTTGCGATCGACCCGGCGTTGCGCCGCGCGCCCGTCGGCGGTGGCCAGCAGCAGGGGCGCCCGCTTGTGATCGGGATTGCCGGCGAGTTCGACGAAACCGCGCGCGACGAGCGCGTCGACCAAGCGCTGGACGGACTGGCGGGTGTGGCCGAGGCTGCGCCCGATCTGCGGGACCGTGGGCGGCCGCTCCGCACGGACGACAGCTGTCAGCACCAGCACCTGGGCGCCGGTCAGGCCCTCGTCGGCGGCGAGATCGCCATTCGCCGCGAGCAGCCGCCCGTGCGTGCGAAGCACCTCGTCGACGAGATACGCCAGCGCATGTTCACCGTCACCGGTCATGACAACAGGTTGTCCCTATGACAGCTTGTTGTCAATCAGAAATTCCGGCATTAGATCCAATAAATCTATACTCTTGACGATCCATGCGACCTGGCTCACACTACTAAGTCGCAGTGAGTTCGCGTTCCGATCACAAGGAGGTGATCGATGGGCACGGCACCCTTCGATCCGAAGGACGATATCGACGCTCCGCTGGCCGGCCTCACCGTCATCGATCTGTCCACCACACTTCCCGGCGCCCAGGCGACGCAGTTCCTCGCCGACGCGGGCGCGGACGTGGTGCTGGTGGAGCCGCCCGGCGGAAGCCCGCTCCGGTCGCTCGCCGCGTGGCCCGCGTTGGCGCGGGGCAAGCGCAGTGCCGTGCTGGATCTGCACGCCGAAGCCGACCGCGCCACGCTCGGCGGGCTGCTCCGCACCGCCGACGTCTTCGTCACCACGTTCCGCCCCGCCACCCTGGCCGCATGGGGACTCACCCCGGCGGCGCTCGGCGAGCTCAATCCGCGGCTGGTCAGCGCCGCCATCACCGGCTGGGGACGCGGCGGGCCGTGGCGGGATTTCAAGGGGTACGAAGCCCTCGTGATGGCCAAAACGGGTCTCTTCCACGCCAAACGCCGGATGGGCGGCCGCCGGGGCCCCACATTCGTCTCCGTCCCCTACGCCGGCTGGGGCGCCGCGCACACCGCGCTGCAGGGGATCCTCTCCGCACTGCTGGAACGCGAGAAGTCCGGGCACGGTCAGCACGTCGAGGCCGACCTCGTCCGCGGACTGTCCATGTTGGACACCTGGAGCTGGTTCACCGAGCTGGTCGGGCTGCGCTGGCCCGGCGCGTACGAGACGGTCGCCGCCTTCGACGACGAGGGAGAGCCGCAGTCACCGCTGCTCTATCCGCTGTTGGTGGCGCCGACGAAGGACGGGCACTGGCTCCAGTTCGCCCAGACCGAACCCCGGCTGTTCAAGGCGATGCTCGAAGAACTCGGCCTGCTGCACCTGATGGCCGAAGAAAAATGGAAAGGGCTGCCGGTACTCCCGACGCAGGAACTGCGCACCGAGCTGTGGGAGATCATGATCGCCAAGGTCGGCGAGCGCACCCTGGCGCAGTGGCAGCACGTGTTCGACACCAATCCGGACGTCAACGCCGAGGTCTACCGGGCGGGCCCGCAGGTGTTCGATCATCCGCAGCTGGTCCACGACGGCCGGGCCGTGGTGTTCGCCGACCCCGAGCGCGGGCCGGTGCGGCAGCCCTCGACGCTCGTGCACGCACAGGGAAAGCCGCTCATGCCCCCACGCCCCGCGCCAGGGCCGGACGAACACGGCCCGGCGCTGCGCGCGCTCGCGGCGCAGGCGGAAACCGTTGCCGCCGAACCGGTCGCGGCCGGCGGCCTGCCGCTGGCAGGCGTGACGATCGTGGAGTTCGGGCTGATGTTCGCGGCCCCGTTCGGTTCGACGATGCTCACCGACCTCGGCGCGCGGGTGATCAAGGTGGAAACCCGCCACGGCGACACGATCCGCAACATCCTGCCGTTTCCCGAAGCCGGGGGCGCGCGCGTCATGCAGGGCAAGGAAAGCATCGCGCTCGACCTCGGCACCGAGGACGGGCTGCGGATCGCGCACGAGCTCGTCCGCCGGGCCGACGTCGTGCTCCAGGCCTTCCGGGCCGGCGCCGCCGAACGGATCGGACTCGGCGAACGCACCTTGCGGGAACTGAATCCCGACCTGGTCTATCTCAGCGCGCCCGGCTACGGCACCGACGGGCCGTACGGCCACCGGCCGGCGTACGCGCCTTCGATCGGCGCCGCGGCGGGCTTCGCGCTGGCCGACGTGCCGAACGCGACGCAGGCGACCGGTTCGATGGCCGACATCAAAAGGGCTTCGCTCCGGCTCAACCAGGCCGCCGCGGTGCCCACAGTCCAGGCCGACGGCGTCGCCGCCCTCGGCGTGGCCTCGGCGATGCTGCTGGGCCTGGTGGCCAGGGCACGGCAGCGGCCGCTGCCCCCGATGACCACGACGATGCTCGGCACGGCGACGCACGCCCTCGTGGACCGGGTGATCGATTACGCCGGCCGCCCCGATTCGCCCACGGTCGACAGTGAGGGCAACGGGTACCACGCGTTGTACCGGCTGTACGAGGCTTCCGAGGGCTGGGTGTTCCTCGCCGCCCCCGCGCCCAAGGAATGGCCCGCGCTGGCCGAGGAAGTGGACCTGCTGGGAGATGCCCGGTTCGCCACGCCGGAAGACCGGAAAACCCACGACGAAGCGCTCAGCACCGCGCTCGCCGCGATCTTCCGCACGCGCACGGCCGAGGACTGGGAGAAACGGCTGACCGCACGGGACATCGGCTGCGTTTCGGTCACCGAACAGGCTCCGGAGCTGTTCTTCCAGACCGATGCCGCGCTGGTGGCCGAGTACACCGTCACCGCGCAGAGCCCGATCTTCGAGGAGCACCGGCGGATGGGCGCGCCAGTGCGGTTCTCCCGCTCCGCGACCTGCGCGAAGGCAGGCTGCCTCGCGGGCGAGCACACCGACGCCATCCTGGCGGAACTCGGGTACGACGAGGCGGCCGTCGCCGACCTGAAGGGGCGGGAAATCGTGTCCTGAACCACCTTGTTTGACAGCGAGCCTCGCCGCGGCGTCTACTGAGAATGACGTTTTCATGCAACGGTAGGAGGTTCGCCTTGGGGGCACCGGTATTCCTCGGGCCGCTGCATCCGCGACACGGCATCCACGAACCGACAACCGGGACCCCGGCGCGGGTCCCCGGATCCGTCCGGCGGACCGTGACCACCGACATGCTGCGGCCCGAGGGCATCGACGGCCCCCTCGTGCTCGCCGGCCGCGCCCGCGACCTGCGGACCGGGCACGACGGCACGCCGGTCGAGCTGGATCGCGCGACGCTGGACGCGACAGTCGACTTCACCGGTGGCTGGGAGCTGAAAGCGCTGTCGACCGATCCCGGGTATCCGGCGCTCGACGGGCTGAGGGGTACGAGCGTCGGGTCCGGGTTCCGGGCGAGGGTGCTCGACGCCGTGCCCGCGCTCGGCGAAGGCGGAGCGCTGCTCTACCAGCTGCTGGACGACATTCCGGTCACCACACTGGTGTCGGGGCAGGCCTACGGCGCGGCGAAACAGGCCGAGGGCGGGCACCGGCCGTCCAGGATCGCGGGGCACGCGCACGGGCGTGACATGTGTGCCGGGTTCGCCGACGGGGGCACGATCATGGCCGAGATCGACGCGATCGGCATCGCACCGGTCGTGACCGGCCCCGCCGCCCCGCCGCTGACCGGTGCGGACCCGTGGGCCTGGCACGACGTGCCACCGCTGCCGCCCCATGCGATGCGCCGTTCCCGCCGCATCGACGTCGATCCCGCCCGGGAACGCGTGGACGTCTTCTACCGGGATTCCCACGTGCGGCCCGACGGGCTGGAAACCGTGATCCACGAATACACGGTGGTGCTCGATTTCGACGCCGCCGAAGGGGTCGTGCGTTCGTGCGAGGCGACACCGCGCGCCCTGCCCTGGGTGGAATGCCCGGCCGCCGCGGCCAGTGCCACCCGGCTCGCGGGAGTGCCGCTGGCCGGCCTGCGCGCCCATGTCCGCCGGAGGTTCACCGGCACGTCGACCTGCACGCATCTCAACGACACGCTCCGCGCACTGGCCGACGTTCCCGACCTGCTCCGTCTCGCCGGGTGACCGGCGGCAGTTCAGCGTGCCAGACGCCGGGCCAGTTTCTGGAAGTCCTCGCCGAGCAACAGCTGGCCCTGCTGGGCGCCGAGCGTGGCGAGCTCGGCTTCGAGGCCCGCGTCGATCCCCCGGCGCAGCGCGGCTTTCGTGCGGGCGACGGCGACGGCCGGCAGCTTCGCCACCTCGTCCGCGATGCCTTCGGCGGCGGCCAGCACCTCGCCGTCCGGCACGACTTCACTGACCAGGCCGGACTCCAGCGCTTCGGCCGCGGTCACCGACCGTCCTAACAGGAGCATCGAGGCGGCTCGCGCGGAGCCGACGACATGCGGCAGATGATGCGCGCCGCCCATGCCGGGAACGAGACCCGCGCGCACCCAGGTGCTCTGGAACACCGCGGCCTCCGCCGCGACACGCAGGTCGCAGCACAGGACGAGATCGAGCCCCGCGCCCAGCGCCGCACCGTTGACCGCGGCGATGACGGGAAGCGGGCTGTCCCGGATCGCGCGCACGATACCGTGGAAATCGCGGTAGATCGCGTCAGTCGCGGCGAGTGAACCGCGCTCGGCGACGGCGGCCAGCGCCGGGAGGTCCCCGCCCGAACAGAACGTGGGAGGCGCGCCGGTGAGAATCACCGAGCGGACCCCGGCGTCCGCCGCTGCCCGCACGGCCGCCGCGACAGCCGCCGCCGCTTCGACGTCCAGCGCGTTGCGTTTCTCCGGGCGGTTGAGCGTGATCAGCCGCCGGTTGCCCTCATCGCGCACGAGCACCGGTGTCATCGCGGTCCTCCCAGGACTTCGCGGCCGTACCGGGCGAGTGCTTCGGTGGCCTCGGAAAGGCTACTCCCGGGCACCCGCACCACGAACCAGCTCGCCCCGGCCCCCGCGATTTCGCCAAGGTGGTTCCGGTGCTCGTCCAGGGAGCCGCCGTCGATGAGCACGTCGCTGTGGCGCGACTGCACCTGCACGTCGAGCGCCGCCGGGTCCCGGCCCTCCGCTTCGGTCAGCTCCCGCAGGTCCGAGACCGCCGCCGCGAGGTCGTCCGGTGTGCACAGTGCCGCGGTCCGGGTCGTCGCGGCGAACCGTTCGTCGATCAGCAACGGGCTCCAGCCCTGCGCGGCGCGGGCGGCGCGGCGTCGCGCGTTGCGGCCGTTGCCGCCGATCCACACCGGAGGATGCGGCAGCTGTACCGGCGCCGGCCGTGAAGGCACGGCCGTCGAAGCCGAACGACTCGCCGGACCACAGTCCGCGCAGGACTTCGAGCGATTCGTCGAGCAGCGCCCCCCGTGTCCCGAAATCCGCGCCCAGCGCGGCGAACTCCGAACGCAGGTAACCGCCGCCGGCCCCGAGTGTCAGCCGCCCACCGGAGAGCAGATCGACGGTCGCGATGGTTTTGGCCGCCAGCAACGGATTCCGGTAAGGCAGCACCAGCAGGTAGGTCAGCAGCCGGATCCGGCTGGTGGTCGCGGCACAGAAAGCCAGCGCGGCCAACGGATCCAGGCTCGCGTGCCCACCCGCGCGCAGCCACTTCAGTGAAGGTGCCGGATGTTCGGTGAAAGCGACCGCGTCGAAGCCGGCCTCTTCGGCCGCCCGCGCGAACTCGGCGAGCCCTTCCGGGCCGTAGAGCCCGGCCGCGCAGTCCGCCTGACCGACCGGGTGTTCGACGGTGAACCGCACCGGCATACTCCCTTCAGACTGCGGCTTCGTCCCGTTCGGAGTCGAAGCGGTCGAACAGTTCCAGCAGATCCACCCTGGACACCTTCATCGACGGCGTGCGGGGCAGTGCGTCGACCACGAGGATCCGGACCGGCACCTCATACGGCAGCAACTCGCGGCGGCACAGCCTGATCAGCTCTTCCTCGGCCGGTGCCGCGTGTCCGGTGGCCAGTTCGACCGCCGCGACCGGAACCTGCCCGAGCCGCGCGTCGTCGCGCCCGGCGACCGAGGCCTCCCGCACCGCGGGGTGCTTCTCCAGCACCGTCGCCACCGTGGCGGGGCTGACCTTGAAGCCACCCCGGATGATCGTGTCGTCGGCCCGGCCCTCGATCCAGAGGAAGCCGTCCTCGTCGATCCGCGCCAGGTCGCTGGTCGCCGTCCAGGCATCCGCACCGGCTTCGGCCTGCGGCGTGCACACCTGAAGCAGCCCCGAGGTTCCGGCCGGCAGTTCGTTGCCCTCGTTGTCCACCACCCGCAGCCGCACGCCGGGCTGGGCACGTCCGACACTGCCCCGCTTGCTCCGGCCGTACTCGCGGAACTGGTCCAGGCTCCAGCCCGCGATGGCGCCGCAGAACTCCGTGGCGCCGTAGACCGACAACACGGGAATGCCGTAGCGGTCCTGGAACCGTTCGGCCAGTTCCGGCGCCAGCGGCGCGGTGCCGGAGTTGATCGCCCGCAGGCTCGACAGGTCCTCGGCAGGCACGTCCGCGTCGAGCACCATCTTGATCCCGGCCGGGGTCAGGCTGCCCAGCTTCGGGCGGTAGGTGCGGATGACGTCCACCCACGGCTGCACGCGAAAGCGTTCGAGGAGCACGATCCGGCGATGGTCGCGCATGGACTGCAGGACCCCCCACAGCCCGCCGATGTGCACCATCGGGTTCGCGACGATGCCCACCCCCTGGGGCAGGGCCTTGCGCTCCGACTCCGGCCTGCGGTCGTAGGAACGTGCCGAATTGAGAGCGCTTTCCACCTGACGGTAGGACAGCCGCACCCGCTTGGCCGGACCGGTCGTGCCCGACGTGAGCATCTCGACGGCCGTCCCCGCGGCGTCGTCGAGCTCCGGCTTCGGGGCGGGCGGCTCGCCTTCGGCGAGCACCTTCCCGTCCGGCATGAGCGTGACGCGCAGACCCACCTGGATACCGGCTTCGTTCAGCCGCTCCCAGACCGCCGGCGACGCGACGAGGATCCGCGGCCGGACCCGCTCGAGGTCGGCGGCCATCCGCGCGGTCGGCTGCAACGGGCTCACCGTGGTGAGACAGCGCCCCGACGCGAACACCGCCACCACGGCGGCCGCGAACTCGGGACGGTTCTCCAGCACGATCGCGATCCGCGCGTCCGGCCCGGCACCGGCGTTCTGCCAGATCTCCTTGCAGGCGTCCGCGGTGGCGGTCAGCTGACCCCAGGTCCACCAGCTGCCGTCGTAACTGATGGCCTGCGCCGCGGGATCGATCTCCCACAGGCCGTTCAGCCGGCTCGTCAGCGACGTCATCAAAGCCCCTCACAGGAACGGAAAGATTCACCAATGAATCTATACTCTTGGCCCCGGTGAAGGCAATCGGCCTGATGTCTTCGTCACCACGCCTGTTTCCTCTAGATGAACTAGACTTTCTCCATGCAGGCCGAGCACCCGCGCAAGGCGAAGATGTCGGAGACGATCGCGGTGCACATCCGCAGGCTCATCGCCTCGGGCGAGTTGCGCGAAGGCGAATGGCTGCCGACCGAACCGGAGCTGATGGCCGAGTACGGCGTCTCACGGCCGACACTGCGCGAAGCATTCCGCCTCCTCGAAGGTGATTCGCTGGTCCGGGTCCGCCGAGGCCCACCCGGCGGCGCGCAGGTACGACTGCCCGGCCCCGAGGCCGTCGCGCCCATCTTCGGCCTGCTGCTCACGCTCTCCGGCGCGACCTTGCGCGATGTCTACGAAGCGCGGCTGGTGCTGGAGCCGCCCGCCGCGCGCCGGCTCGCGGAGCACGGCAGCCCCCGCGACCACGCGAGCTTCGCCGAGGAACTGGAACTGGCCCGCCTCGCGGCGAGCACCCCGGAGACCTTCGGCCCGAGCACGGTGCGGTTCCACCAGCGGATGGTGGAGCTGTCGGGCAACCGCACCCTCGCCGCCGTGGTCGGCATGCTCGGCGAGGTGATGACCCGGCACGTGGCTCACGTCTACCGGGAGACCCGTACCCCGCGCGCCGAGCTGAGCCGGCGGCACCGGCACGTCCTGCGGACCTACGCGCAGATCGTGCGACTGGTCTCCGACCGGCGCGGCGGCGACGCGCAGGAACTGTGGCTGCGTCACATGCGGGCCGCGGCACCCTACCTCCTGGGCGGCCGGGGCGCGGAAACCCAGGTGGTGGAGTTGCCGGAGTAGCAGGTCATCGGTAACGAACGGTGCGGTACTTCCGGGTATATTATCTACATTCACTTTATCCGAACGAGCAGCACCGCTGCCACCGAAAGCCGAGGACCAGCTGTGACGAGTCACGTGAGCTCCGGGGTTTTCTCCGGGAACGGCGTGCCGGTGCGCCCGAAGAAGATGGCGGACATCGTGGCGGGCCGCATCCGCCGGATGATCGCCCGCGGGGAGGTCACCGACGGGGAGTGGCTGCCGACCGAACCCCAGCTGATGACCGAGTTCGGCGTCTCACGGCCGACCCTGCGCGAAGCCTTCCGGCTGCTGGAAGCCGACTCGCTCGTCAGCATCCGGCGCGGCCCGCCCGGCGGCGCCCGGGTCACCATCCCCGGCCCCGAAGCCGCCGCGGCGCAGTTCGGCATGTTGCTGACGCTGTCCGGCACCACACTGGCCGATCTCTACGAGGCCCGGATGACGATCGAGCCCGCGGCCGTGCGGGAGCTCGCCGAGCGCGGCACCGCGGCCGATCGCGAGCAGCTCGCCAAGCTGCTGGAGGAGGTGCGGGCCGCCGCGGACGCGGGCGCGTCCGTCGACCACATGATCGTGCGCTTCCACCAGAGCCTGGTGGAACTGTCCGGCAACAGGACGCTGGCCACGGTCACCGGGATGCTGAACGAGATCATCACCCGGCACATCGAGCAGGTCTTCGCCGACTCACGCGAGACGGCCGAACAGGTCGACGCCAACACCAGGCGGGCGCTGCGCGCCTACGAGCGGCTGGTCCAGCTGGTCGACGCCCGCGACGGCGAGGGTGCCCAGAAATTCTGGATCAAGCACATGAAGGCCGCCCGGCCCTACGTCCTCAAGGGCGGCACGGAGGGCGCCACCCAGGTCGTCGACCTGCTGTACTGACGCCGGGACCGGCCTGTCGGCGTCACCGGGCAGGCGCTTCTGGGCTACCCTCGTTCCGATCCGAGCCCGTGAACTGAGAGAGGCTGGCGTGACCCGACCTGCCCAGGCCCGTAACCTGGTTCGGCCGAAGAAGATGGCGGACATGGTCGCCGACCGGATCCGGCGGCTGATCGCGCGCGGCGAGATCGGTGACGGCGAATGGCTGCCGACCGAACCCCAGCTGATGACCGAGTTCGGCGTCTCACGGCCGACCTTGCGCGAAGCCTTCCGGCTGCTGGAAGCCGATTCCCTGGTCAGCATCCGGCGCGGCCCGCCCGGCGGCGCGCGGGTCACCATCCCCGGCCCCGAGGCCGCCGCGAACCAGTTCGGCTTGCTCCTCACGCTTTCCGGCACGACGATCCGTGACCTCTACGAGGCGCGCATGGTGATCGAGCCTGCGGCCGCGCGGGACCTCGCCCAGCGAGGCAACGCGGCCGCCCGCCGCGCGCTCGGCGAAGAGCTCGAGCCGCTCCGCGCGCTCGTGGAGTCGGCGGATTTCGGCGCGCAGACCGTGCGCTACCACCGCCGGGTCGTGGAGCTCGCGGGCAACAAGACACTCGCCACCGTCATCGGGATGCTTTCGGAGATCGTGAACCGGCATCTGGCCCGCGTCTACGACGAGACCCCGAACACCTCCGCCGAAACGCTCGCGAACAACCGCAAAGCCTTGCGCGCCTACGAGAAGCTGGCCGAGCTGGTCGAGGCTCGCGACGGTGAGGGCGCGGAGAGGTTCTGGACGAGGCACATGAAGGCCGCGCGATCGCACCTGTTCCGGGACGAGGACGAGACGCAGGTCGTCGACCTGCTCTACTGAACCGGGTCCCGCGCCGCGGTGTCCACAGTGGTCATCGAGCCGGTTCCACCGTCTTCAGCAGCCTGTCCCGGTGCCAGCGTGGGGTTCCGGCGAGCAGCTCGTCGGTCTTGGCGCGGCGCAGGAACACGTGCACCTGCTGCTCCCAGGTGAAGCCCATGCCACCGTGCAGCTGAAGCGCGAGACTCGCCACCCGGCTGCACGCCTCCCCGGCGAATGAAGCCGCCGCCGACACCGCTTCGGCCCTGGCATCCGGCTCGCCGTCGAGCGCGCGCATCGCGGCCAGTACGACCGCGCGGCTCAGTTCGAGATCGGCGGCCATCGTGGCACAGTGGTGCTTGACGGCCTGGAACGAGCCGACGGCCCGGCCGAACTGCGCACGGGTGCGGACATGCTCCAGAGTCATTTCCAGCAGGCGGGCCGAGGCGCCGAGCGCGTCGGCCGCCGCGTGCACCGCGACCGCGTCGCGCGCCAGCGCGAAGGCCGCGTCGGCCTGCTCGCCCGCCACCCAGTCACCGGCACCGACCAGCACCGATTCCAGCTCCACCGAGGAAAAACGCCGGGAGATGTCGAGAACGCCGCGCTGGGTGACGGTCAGCCCGTCGAAGCCGGCGTCGAGCACCGCGAGCACCGCGCCGCCCTCCGCGGTCCGGGCGAGCACCAGGAAGTAGTCCGCCGCCGCGCCCGCCGGCACGAAATCCGCGCGCCCGGAGAGCACGAGCCCGCCGTCGCCCGAGGGTTTGCCGGACAGCTCCGGTGCGCCGGGCTCGGCCGCGACCACGGTCGCCAGCCCCAGGCCCGCCGCGCATTCGCCCAGGCCGGCCGAGGAGATCCCGGCCGCCTCGGCCAGCCCGACCGCCAGCGCCGCGGTGCCGACCGGCAGGGCGGAACCGGTGTGCCCGAGCTGCTCGACGACGACCGCGAGATCCGTGTGCGTGCCGCCGCCGTCGGCGGCCAGCAGCGAGGCCAGCCCGAGATCACCGGCCGCCTTCAGCTGCTGGTCCGTCCACAATGGATCCGGCACCGTCTCGGCGAGCAGCGCGTTCAGATCCGTGTGCTCCGCGAAGAAGGCACGCGCCATCCGCGCCAGATCACGCTGGTCCGCGCTCAGCCCGAGCTCACTCATTTCGCCACCTGCTCCCGGGGAAGTCCGAGCCCGCGCTCGGCGATGAGGTTGCGCATGATCTCCGAACTCCCGCCCGCGATCGTGTAAGCGCGGGCGTAGAGGTACGCGTCCTGCCAGCGACCGTCGTCCACCGCGCCCGCGTCTGCCTCGGTCAGGACGCCGGCAGGCCCGAGCAGCGACAGCGCGTACTCGGCCAGACGCAGGTTCAGCTCGCTGAAGGCGAGCTTCGACACCGGCGCGTCGGTGACCTGTTCCTGCCCGTCGCGCCAGCGCTGCAGGGAAAGCTTGGTGTGCACCGAAAGCGCCTGGATCTCCGCGGCGAACGCGGCGAGGCGGTCCCGCACTTCCGCGTCGTCGATCCGCCCGGTCCGGCCGGCCAGCTCGACGAGGCTCTCCCAGTTGCGCCGGATCGTCACCACCGAAGCGCCGACCCCGCTGCGTTCGTGGGCCAGGGAGGCGTTCGCGATCTGCCAGCCCTGGCCCGGACTGCCGATCATCGCCGTCGCCGGCACCCGCACGTCGTCGAAGAACACCTCGTTGAAGTCCGACGTGCCGGTGATCTCGCGCAGCGGCCGGATGGTGACCCCGGGCAGGGTCATGTCCAGCGCGAACGCCGAAATCCCCTTGTGCTTGGGCACTTCCGGGTCGGTGCGGGCCAGCAGGTAGCCGAGATCGGCCCATTGCCCGTTGGTGGTCCAGACCTTCTGTCCGTTCACCACGTAGTGGTCGCCGTCGCGGACCGCCTTGGTACGCAGGGAGGCCAGGTCACTGCCCGCGCCCGGCTCGCTGAACAGCTGGCACCAGAGATCTTCACCCGAGCGGATCCGCGGCAGGTAGCGCTCGCGTTGCGCGTCGGTGCCGAAATGCAGGAGCGCCTGCGCCGCCAGGGTGCAGCCGCCGGGCACCTGCAGGGTGCCGGCGTTCGCGATCTCCTCCGCCACCACGACATCCCGCAGCACGTCGTGCCCGGGATCGCCGCCGTAGGCTTCGGGCCAGTCCGCGCCGACGTACCTGGCCTCGAACAGCTTCGCCGTCCACGCCCGCAGCGTCGCCAGTTCCTCGCGCGTTTCGGGGCTGCGCACGCCGGCCCGCAGCTTCACCTTCGGTGCGTTCGCGTCGATGAAGGCGCGCACCTGTGCGCGGAAGGTCTCCAGCTCGGCGTCGGCGCTCACAGTCCGAGGCTCTTTCCGACGATGTCCTTCATGATCTCCGTGCTGCCGCCGTAGATCGTCTGGATCCGGGTGTCGGTGTAGGCCTTCGAGACCGGGTACTCGCTCATGTAGCCGTAACCACCGTGCAGCTGCAGGCAGGTGTCGACCACCTTCTTCTGCAGCTCCGTGGTCCACCACTTGGCCTTCGCGGCCTCCACCGCGGTGAGCTCGCCGTCGACCACCCGTTGCAGGCAGCGGTCCAGGTACACCTCGGCGATCTCCAGCTCGGTCTCCAGCTCCGCGAGCCGGAAACGGTTGTACTGGAACGACCCGATGGGCTGCCCGAAAGCGTTGCGGTTCTTGACGTACTCCAGTGTTTCGCCGAACACCGCGCGTGCCCCGGCGACCGCGGAGACCGCGATGGACATCCGTTCCGAGGGCAGGTTGTGCATCAGGTGGTAGAAGCCGCGGCCCACCTCGCCGAGCACGTTCGCCGCCGGCACCCGCACCTGGTCGAAGAACAGCTCCGCGGTGTCCTGCGCCTTCTGCCCCATCTTCTCGAGGTTACGGCCACGGGTGAAACCGGGCATGTCACGCTCGACGACCAGCAGCGTGAAGCCCTTGTGCCCGGCCTCGGGATCGGTGCGGGTCACCACGATCACCAGGTCGGCGTTGATCCCGGAGGAGATGAACGTCTTGGCGCCGGAGACGATCCAGTCGTCGCCGTCGCGCACGCCGGCCGTCCGGATCCCGGCCAGGTCGCTGCCCGCGCCGGGCTCGCTCATCGCGATCGCGCTGATCAGCTCACCGGTCGCGAAACCGGGCAGCCACCGCTTTTTCTGCTCGGCGGTGGCCAGCGACAGCAGGTAGGGCAGCACGATGTCGTTCTGCAGCGTGAACGCCGGGGTGCTGCCACCGAAGCGGGCCATCTCCTCGGACACGACGGCGTTGAACCGGAAGTCGTCCACTCCGCCGCCGCCGTACTCCTCGGGAATGGCGAACCCGAGCAGCCCGTACTTGCCGCCGGCCTGGTAGACCTCGCGGTCCACGATCCCGGCCTTCTCCCAGCGCTCGGCGTGCGGTGCCACCTCGCGAGCGAGGAACTCCCGCACCGTCTCCCGGAACTGCTCGTGCTCCGGTTCGTAGACCGTCCGCCGCATCGTCATGTCCTTTCCCGTTTCCTCAAAGCAGTTCGAGAATGGTGGCGTTGGCCTGGCCACCGCCCTCGCACATCGTCTGCAGGCCGTAGGTGATCCCGTTGTCCCGCATGTGGTGCAGCATCGTGGTCATGATCCGGGCACCGCTGCCGCCCAGCGGGTGGCCCAGCGCGATCGCGCCACCGTTGGGGTTCAGCCGCGACGGCGCGGCGCCGATGTCGTTCAGCCAGGCCAGCGGCACCGGCGCGAACGCCTCGTTCACCTCGAACACGCCGATGTCGTCGACGGAAAGCCCGCTGCGCTTGAGCGCCTTCCGGGTCGCCGGGATGGGCGCGGTCAGCATGATCACCGGGTCGTCCGCGGCCAGCACCGCCGTGTGCACCCTGGCCAGCGGCCGCAGGCCGAGCTCGGCGGCCTTCTCGCTGCTGGTGATGAGCAGCGCGGCGGCGCCGTCACTGATCTGCGAGCTGTTGCCCGCGGTGATCACGCCGTCCTCCTTGAAGACGGTCTTGAGCTTGCCCAGCGTCTCCAGCGTGCCGCCACGGCGGACACCCTCGTCGGCGGTGACCTTGACCCCGTCCACCTCGACCGGGGTGATCTCCGCGTCGAACCGGCCTTCGTCCTGGGCCTGCGCCGCTTTCGCGTGCGAAGCGAGGCTGAACTCGTCGAGCTGCGCGCGGGAGAGCTTCCACCGTTCCGCGATCATCTCGGCGCCGACGCCCTGGTTCGGCGCGACGCCGTGGTAGCGCTCGCGGAAACCTTCACCGAAAGCCCACTGGCCCTGCGCCGAAGTACCCATCGGCACCCGGCTCATCGACTCGACGCCGCCCGCGACCGCGAGGTCGTACTGGCCGCTGATCACCCCGGCCGCGACGAAGTGGACGGACTGCTGGCTGCTGCCGCACTGGCGGTCCACGGTCGTACCGGGCACCGACTCCGGCCAGCCGGCGCCGAGCACCGCGTTGCGCGCGATGTCCAGCGCCTGCTCCCCGACCTGCCCTACGCAGCCCCACACGACATCGTCGACCAGCGCCGGGTCGACGCCCGAGCGTTCGGCCAGCGCCTTGAGCACGTGGGCGGAAAGATCGGCCGGTGCCACGGCCGAAAGACCGCCGTTACGCTTGCCGACCGGGGTGCGTACCGCCTCGACGATCACCGCATCGCGCACCGGAACCTCCTTGTTCGCAACTGATCCGAGTTTAGGCAGTTTATCTTTACTCTTGCCTCGGTGTCACCACCGAAAGCTAGTATGTTTGTTTAGATTCTTCAACCCAACTCGGCGACGGAGGGCGAGCGACGGTGCTGACCGCGGAACAACTCGGGCTGCAGGAGAGCGTGCGGGACCTGTTTGCCGACCACAGCACGGAAAGCCGGGTCCGTCAGGTCGTCGGAGAGCGGTCCGCGTTCGACGCCGGACTCTGGGAGCGGCTGGCGAAGCTGGGGCTGGCCGGGCTCATCGTCGGCGAGGAGTCCGGTGGGCAGGGCGGCACCCTCACCGACCTTTGCGTCGTCCTCGTCGAAGCGGGCGCAGCACTGGCTTGCGTCCCGCTCCTGGCGACCTCGGGCGCGCTTTCCTTACTGCACAACACCGGAGCGGCCGATCTCGTCGAGCCGCTCGCCACCGGCGCGCAGGTGTGGACCCCGGCGCTCGCCGAAGGCCGGAGCGGCTGGGGCCTGCAAGCCGTGTCGGCGACGGCAAAGCCCGGCTGGACACTCTCCGGTACCAAGACCTACGTCGCGCACGCGACCGCCGCGGACGGGTTCGTCGTCTCGGCCCGCACGCCGGACGGCCCAGCCCTGTTCGCGGTCACGGCCGACGCGGCCGGCGTGCGGCGGGAAGCGCTGAAGTCGCTCGACGCGACCCGGCCGCTGGGCACAGTGACCTTCGAGAACTCGCCCGCGCGACTGCTGGCCGCGGGCGCGGACGCCGAAAACGCGTACACCGCGGCGATGGACGTCATCGCCGTCCTCACGGCAGCCGACGCGGCCGGAGTAGCCCGGCGCTGCACCGCGATGGCCGTCGACTACGCGAAGACCCGGCGCCAGTTCGGCCGCGCGATCGGGTCGTTCCAGGCGATCAAGCACGCCTGCGCGGACATGGCCGTCGCGGCCGAGAGCGCGGGCTCCCTGGTCTGGGACGCGGCCGCCGCTTTGCACAACGGCCCCGACCCGGTGGCGGCGAGCACCGCGAAGGCCTACTGCTGTGACGCCGCGGTGCACTGCGCCGAGGAGAACATCCAGGTGCACGGCGGGATCGGGTTCACATGGGAGCACCCGGCGCACCTGTATCTGCGCCGTGCCAAGGGAAACGAGCTCGCCTACGGCTCGCCCGCCGAGCACCGGGACCGGGTGGCACTGGCACTGGCCGCCGGGGTCTGAGGTCCGGCCCCGGCGGGCAGGCGCGGCCTCAGCGGGCCGCGCGCTCGCCGAGCAGGTCGCGTACGACGTCGCGGCGCAGGATCTTCCCGGTCGGCGTCCGCGGCAGCTCTCCCCACGTCGCGATGTAGTCCGGTGTTTTGGATCCGCGCAACCGTTCGCGCACGTACTGCCGCAGCGCCACACTGTCCACAGTGGACCCTGGCCTAGGCACGACCGCGGCCTCGATGCGCTGGCCCCATTCCTCGTCGGGCACCCCGACCACCACGGCGTCCTCGATGTCGGGGTGGCGCAGCAGGACGTCCTCGATCTCGGCCGGGGCGATGTTCTCGGCGCCGCGGATGATCGTGTCGTCGATGCGGCCTTCGATGAACAGGAAGCCCTCCTCGTCCAGCCTGCCGCGGTCCCGGGTGTCGAAGAACCCGCGCTCGTCCACCGAAGACCCGAGTCCGGCGTACTCGCTCGACACCTGGTTCCCGCGCACCCAGATCCGGCCGGCCGCGCCGGGCGGCAGCACCTCGCCGTCCTCGTCCCGGATCTCCAGTTCGATCGCGGGCACGACCTTGCCTGCCGACTCCAGCCGGGCACGCACGGCGTCGTCGCTGCTGGCGACGGCGGCACGGTGCTCGTCGGGACCCAGCACCGAGATGGTCGAGCTGGTCTCGGTGAGGCCGTAGGCGTTCACGAAGTCGACATGCGGCCACTCGCCAAGCGCGCGCTCGATGACCTTGAGCGGCATCTTCGCGCCACCGTAGGCCAGCGACTTCAACGACGGCACCGACTTGTCACCTTCGACGCCCAGCACGCGCGCGAGCATCGTCGGCACCACCATCGCGTTGGTCACCGCCTCCTCGCGGACGGTCGAAAGCCAGTCCTGGGGGGTGAAGGCCTCCAGCGTCAGGACCCGGCGCCCGGCGTAGAGGTTGCTGAGCACGTTGGACACCGCGGCGATGTGGTAGGGCGGCACGCTCATCAGCGCCGCGTCGTCCTCGCCCGCGCTCGCGAACTCGACCGTTTCGAGCACGTAGGAGGCGAGGTTTTCGTGCCGCAGCACGACGCCCTTGGGCTTGGACGTGGTCCCGCTGGTGTAGATGATCACGGCGGGAGCCTCGGTTTCCGCGGCTTCGATCGTCTCGGGCACGTTGGCGGCCGCTTCCGCCAGCCACTCGTGCGGGGTCCGGGTGGACAGGCCGGCGCCGGTCAGCGCCTCCGCCTGCGCCGGGTCGGCGATACCGAGCGCCCGGGGGTGGTTGGCCAGCAACTGGCCGAGCTGGTCGGCGCCGAGCCGGTAGTTCACCGGCACCAGCGGCACCCCGGCCAGCGACGCCGCGAACAGCGCGACGGGAAAGGCCGGGCCGTTCACGGCGAGATAGACGATCGCGTCGGCGCCGGCCTCACGGACTTTCGCGGCGCCACCGGCCGCCAGGTCGCGCAGCCGGGCCGCGGTGAGGGCGTCGGACCGCCGGCCGACGACCGCACGGTCGCCGAAGCCCTCGGCGGCCATCTCCAGCACCATCATCAGGTTCATCGCACGCTCCGGTTCTGCCGGCGGGGACGGGGGTTCAGTCGGAAGCCGGCAGCGGCTTCGCGTCCTTGAGCGGCAGCGGCGTGCCGTTGACCGCGATCGTGCCCTGCCCGGCCTTGGTGACCAGCAACTCGATACCCAGCTCGTCGTCGGCGTACCGCTTCCCGAGCTGGTTGCCCGCCATCTGGGCGGGATCCGCCTCGCCCGCCGGCGCGGGCTCCTTGGCCTTGGGGTCGGCCATCGCGGCGCCACCGCACGTGAGGGTGACCTCACCATCCGGAGCCTTCACCACGATGACGGTCGTACCGTCCACGGTACTGGCCAGGATCTGTCCGACTCGCGGCTTCATTGCTGCACCTTCCTGTATCCTCCGGATCTAGTTCATCTTAACTTACTCCGGCGTATGCACCAGCCCCGGAACCGGCGCCGCAGGGCGGAGACACCAGGCCCTGAACGACAATGTGCGAGACAGCCGACGAAGAGGAGGGGCCACAGTGACCGGACCGGAGGGGCTTGACCGCCGCGGGTGGAACCACGAGCCCGGGGAGCTGGGCGGGCCGGACTTCCCTCGCATGATCGAGGCGCTGCGCCTGCTGCAGGCGCGGATGACCGGCGCGAGCGCGCCCGCGGAGACGGTCACCGAAACCGCCGAAACACTGGAGAAGCTCGCCGCCGCGTTCGAGCCCTTCACCGTGCCGGAGGCCGGTCAGATCGTCGGGCACCGGACGGATCTGCCCGGCCGCGGCCAGGCGATGGCGCCGCCCGTGCACATCGATGAGTGGGACGGACAGCACGTCCTTGGGCACGTCACGTTCAGCCGGTTCTACCTCGGCGGCAACGGCGCGGTGCACGGCGGCGCGATCCCGCTGGTGTTCGACGAGGTGATGGGCAGGCTGTCCAACACGGGCCGCCCCCGCGCGCGCACGGCGTATCTGCACGTGAACTACCGCAAGATCACCCCGATCGAGCAGCGCCTGCGTGTCGAGGCGCGCTTCGAGCGGGAAGAAGGCCGCAAGCGGATCCTCACCGGCGCCCTGCTCGACGGGGAAACGGTGGTCGCCGACGCCGAAGGCCTGTTCGTGGCCTTGAAACCCGGGCAGCCGTAGCCCCGGGCGCTTATATAGTGACCGGTTTTGCGCGCCGGGCCGGGAACGGGTGTGCCCGGCACAGGATCTCTGCCACTTTCACAATCGTCCCTCCTGGCATATAGTGCCCTCATTAGAAACGTGGCCGGGAGGGCCGAGACCAGATGAGTGTCAGTTTCACCGAGGAGCAGGAGGATCTCCGGCGGCTCGTCCGCCGCTTCTGCACGGAACAGTCGCCCAGCAAGGAAATCCGGCGTGTCCTGGAATCCGGGCAGGGCTGGGACCGCGGTCTGTGGTCGCGGCTCGCCGCGCAGCTGGGGTTGCAGGGCGTCGCGATCCCGGCGGAGTACGGCGGCGCCGGCGGCGGCCCGGTCGAACTGGGCATCGTGCTCGAAGAGCTGGGACGGGCCCTGCTCGTTTCGCCGTATCTGAGCAGTGTCGCGCTGGCGGGGCAGGCGCTCACGTCGTCCGCCGACGAGGCGGCGAAAGCACGGTGGCTGCCGGGCATCGCCGACGGGTCGCTGATCGCCACCCTCGCCGTCGCCGAGGAGACGGGATCGTGGGATCCCGCCGCGGTGCGCACGACAGCGGAACCCGCGGGAACCGGCTGGACCTTGCGTGGCACCAAGATGTTCGTCACGGACGGCACCACCGCCGGCCTCGTGCTCGTCGTGGCGCGCGCCGCGGACGGGCCCGGCCTGTTCGCCGTCGAAAGCGGCGCCGGCGGGATGCGCACGACGAAACTCGACGCGGTCGACCTGACCCGTGAACTCGCCAGGGTGGACCTGGACGCCGCCCCGGCGACCCGGATCGGAACCGCGGCGGATTCGGCCGCGCATCTGGAGACCCTGCGGGACCTGGTGCTGGTCGCGATCGCCGCGGAGCAGATCGGGGGCGCCGCCCGGTGCCTGGAGATGGCCGTGGACTACGCGAAGATCCGCGTGCAGTTCGAGCGGCCGATCGGCTCCTTCCAGGCGATCAAGCACAAATGCGCCGACCTGCTCGTCGAAGTGGAGTCGGGCCGGTCCGCCTCCTACTACGCGCTCGGCGTCGCGCCCGGCCCGGAGGCCGCGATCGCGTCGGCACTGGCCAAGACCTACTGCTCCGGCGCGTACACCCACGCGGCGAAGGAGAACATCCAGATCCACGGCGGCATCGGGTTCACCTGGGAGCACGACGCGCACCTGTACCTCAAGCGCGCCAAGTCCGACGAGATCCTGTTCGGTTCGCCCGCCCACCACCGGTCGCGGCTGGCGACCCTGGCCGGGATCTGAGGAGCGCCATGACCACACAGCACGAAACCCTCCCGGCGACCGACGAGGAGTTCCGCGCTCACCTGCGCGAGTTCTTCACCACCCGGCATCCCGGCCGCCGGCCGAAGGACCCCGCCGAGCGGGTCGCGTGGCAGCGGGCCTGGAACGCGACGCTCTTCGACGCCGGCCTGGCCGGTCCCGCCTGGCCCGCCGAGTACGGCGGGATGGACCTGCCGTTCGACCGGCAGGTGATCTACCAGGAGGAGTTCGCCCGCGCGAGGGTGCCGGGACCGGTGGCGACCGGGGTCGGTATCGCCGGCCCGACGATCATCACCTACGGCACCGAGGAACAGAAACAGCGCTGGCTGCCCGCGATGCTGCGGGGCGACAAGGTGTGGGCACAGGCCTACTCCGAACCCGGCGCGGGTTCGGACCTGCAGGCCCTGCGGACCACCGCCCGCCGCGAAGGCGACGAGTACGTGGTCAACGGCCAGAAGGTGTGGAACAGCAGCGCCGACATCGCCGACATCCTGTTCACGCTGGTGCGCACGGGCGCGCCCGAATCGCGGCAGCGCGGGATCAGTTACCTGATCATCGACGCGCACGCGCCCGGGGTGCAGGTGCGGCCGCTGCGGGATCTCACCGGCGGGCACGATTTCTGCGAGATCTTCTTCGACGAGGTCCGCGTCCCGGTCACCGACCGGGTCGGCGAGGAGAACGAGGGCTGGAAACTCGTGCGCACCAGCCTCGGCCACGAGCGCGCCGCCGGGGCGATGAACCAGGCCTCGATGTACCGCCGGGTGCTCGACGAGCTGATCCAGCTCGCCAGGGAACGTGGTGCCACCGCCGATCCGCTCGTGCGGGACCGGCTGGCGGACTTCGACATCCGGGTGCGGATCATGCGGTACAACGCGATGCGCATCATCGACAGCATTCTCACCGCCGGCCAGCCGGGCCCGGCGTCGTCGGTCTCGCGGATCCTCATCTCCCGCTTCGAGCAGGATCTGCACGAGTTCGCGGTCGAGCTCCTCGGCCCGGCCGGGCTGCTCACCCGTGACTCCGCCGACGCCGTCCAGCGCGGCCGCTGGCTGTACGGGTTCCTGCGGACCCGCGCGTCCACGATCGGCGCGGGCACCGTCGAGATCCAGCGCAACACCATCGCCGAGCAGGTACTCGGGCTGCCGCACGATCCCGCCATGCCGGCTCGCTGAGGTGACGGTGAAACTCACCGCCGGCACAGTGCCGAGCCCGGCGACCCTGGCCTGGGCCCGGCGCGAGCTCACCCTGCCCGTGCTGATCGAGGACGACGGACCGGCCTGGACCTGGCGGATGCTGGCCGGGGCGGCTTCCGAGGTCGCCCGCCGGCTCGGACCGCGGGACGGCAGCCGGGTCACCATCACCGCGCCCAACGGCGGCGCCATCGTCGCGGCCATGCTCGGCGTCTGGCTCGCCGGAGGGGTGCCGGCGCCGCTGTCGCCGAAGCTCCCGGCGCGCGAACGCGACCGGGTGCTGACGGCGGCCGGCTCGTCGGCCGACATAGTCCACAGTGGACTCGGACTGCCCGGCACGCTGCTCATCTCCGACGATTTCGCCGCCTGCGCACCGGATCCGGGGCTCGCCCCGCCCCGGGTCCGCCTGAACGACCCGGGAATCGTGCTGTGCACCTCGGGCACCACCGGCACCCCGAAGGCGGTCGTGCATTCCATGCACGCGGTGTGGGGCCAGGTGGACGCGGTCTCACGCGGAGAGGTCGACCCCGACGCTCCGCCGGAGCCCGTTCCGGGACCGCCGGCCCGCGTGCAGTGCGCCCCGATGAACCACATCGCCGCGTTGTTCGCCATCGTGTTCACCCTGTGGCGGGGCCGCGGCATGGTCGTCATGAAGCGGTTCGAGCCCGTGCGCTATGCCGAACTGGTGCGGCAGCACGGTATCCGCACGCTCAATCTGGTGCCATCGATGATCCGGATGATGCTGGACTCCCCCGTCCACTCGCTGGCACCGGCGCGGGTGGTGTCCACCGGCACGGCCGCGCTGCCCCCGGCGTGGCGGGAGGAGTTCGAACAGCGCTTCGGCATCCCCGTGCAGACCACCTATGGGCAGACCGAAGCCGGCACCATCGCCTTCGAGCCACTGTCCGACGTGCTGGGCGGTACCCGCCGGCCGGGCACCGCCGGGCGGGTCGTACCGCAGATCGAGATCGACATCCGCGACGACGCCGGCCGTTCCCTGGCGCCCGGCGCGGACGGGCACATCTGGATCCGCGGCGCCGCGCTGCCTGGCGCGGGCTGGTTCGACACCGGCGACCTCGGCCGGATCGACGAGGACCGTTACATCTACCTCACCGGCCGCAGCCGCGACCTGATCATCCGCGGCGGGCTGAACATCATCCCGGCGGAGGTGGAGAACGCCTTGCTGGAACACGGGAACGTGCGCGAAGCGGTGGTCACCGGGCGGCCGGACGCGCGGCTCGGTGAGGTGCCGGTGGCCTGGGTCCGCACCGAACCGCCGCTGGCCGACGGGGACGAGCTGATCGCGTTCGTCCGCGACCGCCTCGCCGCCTACAAGGTGCCGGTCTCGATCTGGCAGGTGGCGGACTTTCCCCGCACGGACAACGGAAAGATTCGCAGGCACGAGCTGGAAGGGAACGCGCGCCCATGACAGCCGAGCTCGCCGCGGTGGTGACCGACCCGGCGTCGATGCCGCCCGCCCGCCTGCGGGCCTGGGCCGGGTCCGAACCGGATCGTCCGTTCTTGTCCGAGGTGACCGGTCGCGCCGCGACATACGGCGAAACCTGGGACGGGGTAAGGAGATGGGTCGGCTGGCTGCGCTCGCTCGGCGTGCGCGAAGGCAGCCGGGTGGCCACGCTCCTGCCGTCCTCGATCGACTCGACGCTGGCCTGGCTCGCGCTCGGTTGTCTCGGCGCCCTGGAGGTCCCGGTCAACCCCGAGCTGACCGGCGAGTTCCTCGAACACGTCCTCGACGACGCCGCGCCGTCGCTGGTGCTGTCCCGGCCGGAGTTCGCCGAGCGCCTCAGCAGCTGCCGCCCCGCGCTCGACATCCGGACGGTCGAACGCGGTGGCGCCGCGGCGCTCGCCGCCGCCCCGGCGGAGCTGACGACGCTGCCGCGCCCCGAGGACGCCGCGTGCGTGATCTACACCTCCGGAACTTCCGGGCCCGCCAAAGGGGTCGTGCTCCGGTGGGCGCAGTTCGCCGCGGTCATCGGCCGCCTCCCGCTCGTTCCCGAAGACGTGACCTACGCCTGCCATCCGATGTTCCACGTCACCGGCCGGACGCCGCTGGTGACCATGTGCGACGTCGGCGGGCAGGTGGTGTTCCGGGAGCGCTTCTCGGCGAGCGCCACCATGGACGACGTGCGCCGGTTCGGCTGCACGACCGGGACGTTCCTCGCGGGGCTGCTGTTGCCGCAGCCGCCGCGGCCCGACGACAAGGACAACCCGCTCCGGCTCGTGTTCGCGGGTCATCACAGCGGATTCGCCGAACAGTTCGCCGAACGTTTCGCCGTGTCGGTGGCCGACTCCTACGGCTCGACCGAGGCCGGTTTTCCGTTGGTACGCCTGGGATCGCCGCCGGACCACGAGCACGTCTGGTGCGGCCGGGTGCGGGCGGGATACCAGGCCGAGGTGGTGGACGAGCACGGCACGCCGGTCGCGAACGGGACCGCGGGCGAGCTGTGGATCAAGGGCGACAGCAGGCTGATGCTGATGGAGCGGTACCTCAACCACCCCGGCGCCACGGAGAAAGCGTTTTCCGGCGACTGGTACCGCACCGGGGACATCGTGATCCGCCATCCCGGCGGCGATTTCGAGTTCCTCGACCGGGCCCGCGACACCCTCCGCCGGCTGGGCGAGAACATCTCGTCCACCGCGGTGGAGTCCGTGGTGGACCGCCATCCGGCGCTGAGCGCCTCGGCCGTGATCGGCGTCCCGGACCGGGTCGCCGGACACGAGGTGCTGCTGGTGGTGGAGCCCGCCGGCGGAGCGCGGGTCGAGGCGGCCGAGCTCTACGAGTGGCTGGTGGACCGGGTGCCGAAGCACGCGCTCCCCCGCTACGTGGTGATCACCGGCGCACTGCCACGCACGCCGACGGGCAAGGTCCGGAAGTCGGCGGTGCTCGACGGGATCGAGCTGGCCACGGCGTGGAGTCCCGCCGGAAGGTGACCTGTCGCAACGCGACCGGCGGTCACCTGATGTCCACAGAGGACAGATCACCCGGTGCGCAGATGGGGCTCGAGTGCCCGCAGATGCCGGGACATCCGGTGGCGGGCGAGGCTCGGGTCACCGGCCAGCACGGCTTCGGCGATCGCTTCGTGCGCGTCCGCCGAAGCCGCGGCGAGCCGCGCCGGGTCCTCGTGCGCGGCCGCGTCGGAACGATATTTGCTGACCCGCGAGAGCACCGCGATGAACAGGGTCAGCAACGTGTTCCCGGCGAGTTCGGCCAGTGCCACGTGAACGGCGCCGTGCGTGTCCCGCGCCGGATCCCCGTTCACCCGTTCGGCCCGCAACGCCTCCGCCAGCACGGTGGTGTCCACATCGGACACCTGCCGCGCGGCGAGCGCGACCGTTTCCAGCTCGATGGCCGTGCGGGTCTCGCAGATCGCCGCGACGTCCACCTTGAGGTACTGCAGGTAAAGCGCCAGCGCGTCGACCACCTGGGCCGGATCCGGGGCCGTGGCGGCCAGACCGCCTGCCGCGCCCCGGCGCATCCGGGCGATCCCGTTGTGTTCCAGGATCCGCACCGCCTGGCGGAAGACCGAGCGGCCGATGCCGAGGCGCGCCAGAAGTTCCGGCTCGCTGCCGAGCAGGGTTCCCGGCTCGTGCGCCCGTTCGGCGATCTCGCGCGACAGCAGCAGCGCGATCTGCTCGGCCCGCTTTCCGGTGCCACCGGTGCCCGCCACCGTGGCCGGATTGCCGTGGCGGCGCAGATAATCGGTGATCCACGCGCGGTCGGCGGCCAGGTGCCGGGTCATCCGTCGTTCCGTCGCGGCCTCGTCCCCGGAGATGACGGCGTCGATGATCGCCAGCCAGCCGCGCCGCCGGGCCGATGCGACCTCGGGCGCCAGTTCGAGCCCGGACGGGGCACCGGCGAGCATCCCCGTCACCCGCATCAGGGTGGGCAGGAAGATCGCCAGCGCCGGGTTGCCGCTCAGCTTGCCGAGGGTCACTTCGAACCGTTCGCCGAACGCCCCGGGCCGGTCCGTCATCTCCCGCAGCCGGACCACATCGTCCTCGGTGATGCGCCGGGCCGCGAGTTTGCCCGCCAGCACCTGGAGGATGGTGCGCGTCTCGTAGAGCTCGTCGACCGACACGTTCGCGAAGTAGAAATAGGCGGCGACCGATTCGGCGACGACCGCGGCGGCAGGGGCGCGGACGACGAGGCCGCCGCTACGGCCGCGCTGCATCGCGGCCACCTGTTTGTATTCGAGGATTCCGACTGCTTCACGGAAAGTGGCGCGGGAGATGCCGAACCGCCCGAGGAGGGCCGCTTCGCTGCCGAGGTTCCGGCCGACGGGCCAGCCCTGCCCGACGATCTCGTCCTCGATCGAACGGGCGAGGCGCTCGGCCAGTTTCGGTCCGCCGCCCGGGTGCCGCCGCCGGAAGTCTGACTCATCCATGATCCCGTCAATAGTGACCTATAATCCTGTCAAACGCCAGCCTTATCCTGCTCGGATCGTTGACTCTGCCGAATCTCGCGAAATATAGTGCCCTGTATAGCGCGGAAGGAACTTCATGACCGAGACGACGAGCAGCCGCTCGCAACAGGAAGAGTTCGACGAGGCCACCTCGGCCGAACTGCTGGAAACCGATATCGAGAAGGACCGGGCGATCGTCGGCCGGGACTGGCCGAACCGCACCCAGGAGTACCTGGGCACGGCGACACCGGAAGCCATCCGCAATTTCGCCCGGTCCTACGGTGACGACAACCCGCTGTACTCCGACACCGGGCACGGCGGCCGGACGCGGTGGGGCGGCCAGATCGCACCGCCGATCATGGCCGGGATCCTGAACACACCGCTGCGCGGCGAACGGCCCGGCAAGGGTGAGCGGGGCGGCAGTTACCGTGGCATCCACGCGTTCGTCTCCGGCGGCACCTGGGACTGGTACCGGCCGATCCACCCGGGCGACACCGTGTACAGCTTCGGCGGGCTCGACTCGGTCGAGGTCAAGCGCTCGGAGTTCGCCGGCCGTTCGGTGGTCAAGGTCCGCCGGGACGTGAAGATGAACCAGAACGCCGAGGTGATCGGGGTCTACCGGACGCTGGTCATCTACACCGAACGGAAGAAAGCCCGCGAGCGCGGGAAATACGCGGGTGTCGCGGCACCGTCCTACACCGACGCGGACATCGAGCACATCGAACGGCTCTACGCCGCCGAACAGCGGCGCGGCGCCGAGACACGCTACGCCGAGGATGTCGAAGTCGGCGACGAGCTCACCCCGATCGTCAAGGGCCCGCTGACCACGACCGACATGGTGGTGTTCCACGCCGGCGGCTACGGCTTCGCTCCGTACGGGCTGGTGACCGGACGGCTGGCGCACGAGAACCGGCAAAGGATCGCGCCGTTCTACATCCGCAACGAGTACGGAGTGCCGGACGTGGCGCAACGGGTGCACTGGGATTCCGCCTGGGCGCAGGCCATCGGCAACCCGCGGGCCTACGACTACGGCGTGCTGCGCGAATGCTGGGCGCACCATTTCCTGACCGACTGGGCGGGCGACGACGGCTGGGTCGTGTCCCAGCACGATCAGCTCCGGAAGTTCAACTATCAGGGCGATGTGCAGTACTTCGGCGGTGAAGTCACCGGCAAGCACCTCGAAGACGACCGGTGGCTGATCGACGTCGCGTTCCGCGCAACCAACCAGCGTGGCGAGGAAACCATGCGCGGCACGGCGACGCTGGCCTTGCCGGGTAAGGAAAACGGACCCGTGCTGCTCCCCGCCGTGCCGGCGGATCTGCAGCGGCGCGCGATCGAAATGATGACGAAGCACGGTGCGGCGCCGGCCGCTGGGTGACCCGCGCTCAGCCCGCGGTGACCGCGCTCAGCACGAAATCGACCAGCTGCCGCGCGTACTTCCCCGCCCCGGCACCGACTTCCGCGCGCAGCTTGTCCGGTGTGGCCAGTGCGTGATTGAGACAGCCGCCGCAGATGGTGTCGAGCAGCAACGTGACGCTGGTGCCCCGTTTCAGCTCCCCGCGGGCGATCCCGCGTTTGACGATCGCCCGGCCGGCCAGTATCTGCGCCTGCCGGACGCCGGCGACCCGTTCGGCGACGCCGGGAACCCGGCCGGCCTCCATGAGCAGCCTGATGGTGGCCGGCCCGGAGTCGCCGAGGTAGGAGGTCAGGATCTGGTCGGCGAGCTGGACGAGATCATCGCGCACGGAACCGGTGTCGATGTCGCCGACCGAGGTGATCCTGGCTTCCAGCGCGCTGGCGAGCAGCTCCTTCTTGTTCGGCCAGCGCAGGTAGATCGACGCCTTGCCGACGCCGGCCCGTTTGGCCACGGCATCGACCGTGAACCTGCCCCAGCCGTCCTCGCCGAAGACCTCCGCGGCCGCACGCAAGACCCGCCGGTCCACTTCCGGATCGCGCGGCCGGCCCGCGGCCGCCACTTCGCCGGGCGCCGGAGCGTGGCCCGTCATGGCACCTGCCTTGCCCGGCAGCCGTGACCGGCGTCATTGCTGAACGACATCCGGCTAGCATATAGTGGGAGTGTTACTGAACGGAAGCTGTTCAGTAAACCCGTCGAAGGGGGTACCGGCGATGTCGGCCGATCCGGGCATCGAAATCCTGGGAACCGGGCAGCGGGAGGCCTGGCGGCTGAACCGGTTGCCCCCGGTCGAACGCCTGGCGGGCGGACTGTGGTCGGTGCCGGTGCCGATCCCGGACAATCCCCTGCGCTACACCCTTTCGTATCTCGTGCCCGCGGACGAGGGCCTGGTGGTCGTCGATCCCGGCTGGGACACCGAAGAAGGCTGGGCTGCACTGGCCGAGGGCCTGGCCGCCGCCGGGGCGTCCACCGGTGACGTCGCCGGGATCGTGGCCACCCATGTCCACCCCGATCACCACGGGCTCTCCGCTCGCCTGCGCGCCGAGTCGGGTGCCTGGATCGCCATGCATCCGGCGGAACGCGACACCTTGCCGCACCGTGCGGAGCGCGGACATGGTGACCCGCTGGCGGAGGTCGCCGGCTGGCTGCGGAGCTGTGGCGCGTCCGAGGAAGAGGCCGCCGAACTGGGCGGCGCACTCCAGCGCGCACCACGCCCGTCCGCGGAAATGGCCGAGCCCGACGTGCTACTGGAGGACGGCGACCTGGTTCCGGTGCACGGCAGGCGGCTCCGCGCCGTGTGGACGCCGGGGCACACGCCCGGGCATCTGTGCCTGCAGGAGCCCGACGCGCAGGTTCTGCTCACCGGCGATCACGTACTGCCCCGCATCACCCCGGCCATCGGCGCGCGGCCCGGTGCCGGGGAGCCACCGCTGGCCCAGTTCCTCGACTCGCTCGACCGCACGGCCGGCTTCGACGACCACGACGCCTTCCCGGCGCACGAGTACCGCTTCCGCGGCCTCACCGCCCGCAGCAAGCAACTTCGCGAGCACCACGACCGGCGCTGCATGGAAATCCTCGCGGTGATCAGTGAGTTCGGGCAGCCGACGCCGTGGGACGTGGCCACGCACCTGACCTGGTCCCGCCCGTGGCCGGAGATCGGGTGGATGCGCCTGAGCGCGGTCTCCGAAACGGTCGCACATCTGGAATACCTTGCCGGGCAAGGCTTTCTCACCTGGCACAAACCCGAACCCGCCGGCCCCGCCCGGGTTCTTCGCACCGATCACGGGAGCAAGAAGTGAGCAACACCGACATCGATCCCCGCACCCCGGTCGTGGTGGGGGTCGGCCAGTTCGCCGAACGCCTGGAGGACCCCGGGTACCAGCGACTGTCCGCTGTGGACCTCGCCGCCAAGGCGGCCCGCGCCGCGCTGGAAGACACCGGCGCCGACGTCGAGGCCATCGCCGCCGCCGTCGACACTGTCGGTGGCATCCGGCAGTTCGAGATCTCCACCCCCGGCGCGCCCGCGCCGCTGGGCAGGTCCGGCAACTACCCGCGCTCGGTGGCCGGCCGGATCGGCGCCGCCCCGGCACGGGCGATCCTCGATGTCGCGGGCGGGCAGGGCCCGCAGCATCTGGTGACCGAACTCGCCGCGACCATCGCGACCGGTGGCTCCGAAGTGGCGCTGGCGTTCGGCTCCGAGGCGATCTCCACCGTCCAGCACCTGGCCAAGGCCGAGGACAAGCCGGACTTCACCGAGCACGCCGAAGGCAGTCTGGAAGACCGCGGCTTCGGCCTGAAGGGCCTCTCGTCGGGGCAGCTGGCCTCGCACGGGCTCACCGACGCGCCGAGCCAGTACGCGTTGTTCGACAACGCCCGCCGCGCGCGGCTCAAGCAGTCGCGCGAGGAGTACGCGACGTCGATGGGCGAGTTGTTCGCTCCCTTCACCAAGGTGGCGGCCGCGAACCCGTACGCCTCGGCGCCGGTCGAGCGCAGCCCACAGGAACTCGTGACGCCGACCGAAGCGAACCGCCCCATCGCCGACCCCTACACCCGCTACATCGTCGCGCGCGACAAGGTGAACCAGGGCGCGGCCGTGCTGGTCATGTCCATCGCTGCGGCCGAACGGCTCGGTGTGCCCAGGGAAAAGTGGGTTTTCCTGCACGGGCACGCCGATCTCCGCGAACGCCCCCTCATGCAGCGCGCGGACCTGAGCTCCGGCCCGGCGTCGGTGCTGGCG
Organism: Amycolatopsis sp.; assembly: GCF_035546795.1. GTDB lineage: Bacteria > Actinomycetota > Actinomycetes > Mycobacteriales > Pseudonocardiaceae > Amycolatopsis_E. The sequence continues at coordinate 60,383 of NZ_DASZWC010000021.1, read as the reverse complement.
GCACAGCACGCTCTCGACCTCGCCGGTCTCGACGTGGCCGAACTGTCCACAATAGACCTTTACAGCTGCTTTCCCATCGCGGTCTCCAACATCTGTGACGGCCTCGGCCTGAAGCCCGACGATCCGCGCGGGCTCACTCTCACCGGTGGGCTGCCGTTCTTCGGCGGCGCGGGCAACAACTATTCCATGCACGCCATCGCCGAGACGGTGCAGCGGATGCGTGCCGAGCCTGGTGCGTTCGGGTTCGTCGGCGCGAACGGCGGCACGCTGAGCAAGTACTCCGTCGGCATCTACTCCACCACCCCGGCAGGATGGCGCGCCGACGACAGCGCACGCCTGCAGGCGGAGATCGACTCCTGGACCGCACCGGAGCAGGCGATCCACGCCGACGGGTGGGCCACGATCGAGACCTACACCGTCAAACACAGCCGCGGCGGGAAACGCACCGGCGTCGTGATCGGCAGGCTCGAATCCGACGACCGCCGGTTCATCGCCAGGACCCACGACGGCGACGAAGAGATCCTTGCGCAACTGGCCGACGGGGAGCCCATCGGGACCCGGGTCTACGTCCGTTCCTTCGGCATCGGCAATCGGGTCACCACCACCGAAGCCCGCATGAACGAACTCTTCCCGCCACGCCCCAAGGTGCTGCGCGAGAACTACGAACACGTGCTCGTGCGGCGTGACGGGCATCTGCTGGAGATCACGATCAACCGGCCCGACGCCCGCAACAGCCTGCACCCCATGGCGAACGAGGAACTCGACGAGGTCTTCGACGCCTACTTCGCCGACCCCGACCTGTGGGTCGCGATCCTCACCGGCGCCGGGGACAAGGCGTTCTCCGCGGGCAACGACCTGGTCTACTCCGCGTCGGGCAAACCCGTGTGGGTGCCCAAAAACGGGTTCGCCGGTCTCACCAGCCGCCGGGACCTGCCCAAGCCGGTGATCGCCGCCGTCAACGGGTTCGCCATGGGCGGCGGCTGCGAAATCGCGCTCGCCTGCCACCTCGTCGTCGCCGACGAAACCGCGAAGTTCGCGCTGTCGGAGGTCAAGGTCGGGCTCGCCGCCGGGGCGGGCGGGCTGATCCGGCTGCCGCGCAGCGTGCCGCAGAAGGTGGCCACCGAGATGATCCTGACCGGCCGCCGGATCAGTGCGGAAGAAGCCCGCGACTACGGACTGGTCAACCGCGTCACCGAAGCGGGCAAGGCGTTGGAAGGCGCCAGGGTGCTGGCCGCCGAGATCCTCGACGGCTCGCCGACCTCGGTCCGGGTCTCCCTGCAGGTGATGGCCGAAACCCAGGGCATCGCCGACACCGTGGAGGCGGTCACCCGGCACTCGGAGGCATTCGACGAACTGATGGTCAGCCAGGACGCGATCGAAGGCATCACCGCCTTCGCCCAGAAGCGCCGCCCGGTGTGGCACAACCGCTGACCACGGAGAAGCCCGGCGGAGCAACGACTCCGCCGGGCTTTTCCTTGTCCTGGTTCAGATTCCGATGCGCTGGGCCAATGCCTCGCGGTGCGCGGAGGCGTCCCCGAAGAGCACCTCGGACGAACGAGCGCGCTTGAAGTACAGGTGCGCCGGCACTTCCCAGGTGAATCCCATCCCGCCGTGGAACTGGATGTTCTGGTGTGCCGCGGTGACGAACGCCTCGCTGCAGTAGCTCTTGGCCAGCGAGGCCGCGGCGGGCAGCTCGTCGTTGTCCTCGGCAGCGGCCTCGATCGCGTAGTAGGCCGCGGACTTCGCCGACTCGACCTCGATCAGCACGTCCGCCGCCATGTGCTTGAGCGCCTGGAAAGCGCCGATCACCTGGCCGAACTGCACCCGCGTGTTCAGGTACTCCACGGACATCTCCAGCGCCGCCTGCGCGCCGCCGGCCTGCTCGGCCGCCAGGCCGACCGCCGCGAAGTCCAGCACCCGCCGCAACACCGGCCAGCCGCCACCTTCCGCGCCGAGCAGCCGCGCCGGCGTGCCGTCCAGTTCCACCACGGCGAGTTTCCGGGTCTCGTCGAGCGTGACCGAGGGCCGGCGGCTCACCCCGGGGGCCGTGGCGTCCACCGCGAACAGCGATACCCCGCTCGCCGTGCGCGCGGGCACGATGAGCAGCTGCGCGGTGGCGCCGTCGAGGACGAAATGCTTGCTACCGCTGAGAGTCCACCCCTCGGGCGAATGGGTGGCGGGGATGCTGATCCCGGCTTCGTCCCAGCGGCCCTGTTCCTCCGTCAACGCCACTGTGGCGATCAGCGAACCGTCCGCGATGGCGGGCAGGTACTCCCGCTTCGCCTCCTCGTCGCCCGATTCGAGCAGCGTCGTGGCGGCGAGCACCACGGTCGAGAAGAACGGCGCGCACAGCAGCACCCGTCCCATCTCTTCGAGCACGATCCCCAGTTCTACCCAGCCGGCGCCCTGACCGCCGTACTGCTCCGGAATCGCCAGCCCCTGCAGACCGATCTCCCGCGCCATCTGCTGCCAGACCGCGGGGTCGTAGCCCTCTTCGGTCGCCATCAGCCGCCGCACTTCCGGCTCCGGCGACTTGTCGCGCAGGTAGTCCCGGACGAGTTCCCGCAACTGCTCCTGGTCCTCGGTGAATGCCCCGAACATCGTCGTCCTCCTACTTTCCGTCCGGACGGGCATTGCCGCCCTTGCGCACGTCCCGGAACGGCACGCCCCGGTCGGGCTCGAATCCCTTGGGCAGACCGAGAATCCGCTCGCTGATGATGTTCCGCTGGATCTGGTCGGTGCCACCGCCGATCGAGTTGATGAACGACCACATCAGCTGGTGGTCGACCTCGTAGGCCTGCTTGTCGGCCGCCTCGTCGTACAGCAGTCCGCGTGCCCCGAGCAGCCGGAACTTCAGTGCCCACGACGAATGCAGGATCCGCGACTTCGCGAGCTTCCCCAGTGATGCCAGTGAAGAACCGCCCCCGGCCTCGATCTGTTTCTTCGCGCGGATCGCGTTCCAGTCGTTCACCAGCCGCCAGGAGTGGATGCGCATGATCTCCTGCCGCACGGCCGGATCGTCGAGCCTGCCGGCCTCCCTGGCCGCTTCGATCAGGTCGTTCGACGCACTGAACAGCGGTGCCCGGTCACCCTCCCGGCGTTTCGACCCACCGAGCTCGAAGCCCATGGTGCGCCGTTCCTCCTTGAGCGCGGTCTGCAGCACCCGCCAGCCGTCGTTCAGCTCACCGATCAGCGCGCTCGCCGGCACGCGGACGTCGGTGAGGAAGACCTCGTTGAAGTCCGACTCGCCGGTCATCTGCTTGATCGGCCGGACCTCGATCCCGGGCAGGTCCATCGGAATGAGGAAAAAGCTGATCCCGGCGTGCTTGGGCACGTCCCAGTCGGTGCGGGCGAGCAGCAGCGCGCAGCGTGCCTCGTGCCCGCCGGTGGTCCAGATCTTCTGGCCGTTGACGACGAACACGTCGCCATGGCGCTCGGCGCGGGTCTGCAACCCGGCCAGGTCCGAGCCGTTGCCGGGTTCGCTGTAGAGCAGGCAACCACGGCTCCACTCGCCGGAAAGCAGCTTCGGCAGTACCTCGCGCTTCAGCTCCGGCGAGCCGAACTCCACGACCGTATTGCCTGCCAGCGCCGGAAAACCGGTGTGCTCGACCGCCGCGCCCCGGGCTCCGGCGGCACGGAACTCGCTCGCGACCGTCTTCGCCTCCTGCCGGGACAGGCCACGGCCGAACGCGTCGCGTGGCCAGGTCGGCGCCGCCCAGCCGGCCTCCACCACCCGGCGGCGCCACGCGGCGTCGTCGACACCGTGCCAGTTGTCCGCGAGCCAGGAACGCACTTCACCGGCGATCGTTCCCGGCGCGGCCGGAACCGCGGAATCCTTCATCGAATCCTCACTCCCTTGTGGTCTTTCCCTTCCGACGCTCCCACTTCGCGCGGGCGCCGTAAACGACCGGCCTGCTCACGACCACGTGATCAGTTCGGAAACGCACCGGTGTCGTGATCCGTGATGTACAGCGGGCCGGTCACGGCGGGATCATGCGAAGAGAGGGCAATACCAGCGCTACCGACAAGGAAGTTGGCCGTGAGCAACAAGAATCGCAGGTATGATCCGCCGCTGCTCGGTGTCCGGGTGGTGGATCTCGTGTCCGGGCCCATGCAGAACGTCGGGCGGCACCTCGCGGATCTCGGCGCGTCGGTCACCCGGGTCCGGCTCGCGGGCGTGACCGGGGACACGGCTTTCGGCCCGGTCGTCGGTGGGCTCGCGCTCGGCAGTGCCATCGCCGCGCGCGGCATCCCGGAGCTCGAGATCGATCCGTCCACCGGCACCGGCCGCTCCGAATGGCAGGATTTGCTGGCGGCATCGGACATCCTGCTGGAGAACACCGCGCCGGGCAGCTCCGCCGAAGCCACCCTCCGTGCGGATTCGATCCACGAAAACCACCCCGCGCTGGTGGTGCTGTCGATCAGCGATTTCGGGCGCGACAACGACTTCAGCACGTGGCAGGCGACCACACCGGTCTTCCACGCGCTGACGAGCGAGCTTTCCCGCTCCGGGCTGCCCGGCCGGGATCCCCTTGTGCCGCCCGCGGAACTGCCCTACGACGTGGCGGCCGCCCAGGCCGCGTTCCTGACGCTGAGCCTGTACCTCGACCGCCTGCGGACCGGCAGGGGCGAACGCATCGATTTCTCGATCCTCGACGGTGCCATGCAGACGCTCGACCCGGCCTACGGCATGACCGGGAGCGCCTCGGCCGGTGTCCCCCTGTCGAAGGCGCCACGCGGTCGCGCCGACGAAAGCTACAAGTACCCGATCATCCCGTGCAAGGACGGCTTCGCCCGGATCTGTGTGCTGGCCAAGCGGCAGTGGCACGGCATGTTCGAATGGCTCGGCCGCCCGGCCGAGTTCGCCGATCCCCGGTACGACAACCTGATCGTCCGGTTCCGTTCCCCGGACCTGCTGCCCGCGATCGCCCGGCACTTCGCCGGCAGGACGCGGGCCCAGCTGGAATCGGAGGGACAGCGCTACGGTGTCCCCACCGCGGGCCTGCTGACCCTGGACGAGGCGCTCGAGACCGAGCAGATCCAGGCGCGGGACTACTTCCGGGACGTCGAACTGGCGCCCGGCGTCGTCGGCCCCGTGCCGGCCGGCGTGGCCGAGGTAGACGGTGCCCGCGCCTGGGCCGGCGACATCACCGGTGAGACGGCGGAACCGGTGAACCACGAGATCTGGGGCAAGCGGCCCCGTACCCGGCGTGGCCTCCCACTGGACGGCCTGCGCGTACTCGATCTCGGCGTCATCGTGGTCGGTGGCGACACCGGCAGGCTCTTCGGGGACCTCGGCGCGGACGTGATCAAGATCGAGAACTCCGCCTTCATCGACGGTGCGCGGGGCGCGCAGGGCCCGGCCGGGATGACGCCCGGCTTCGCCGCCGGCCATCGCAACAAGCGCAGTATCGGCATCAACCTGCGCGATCCCGAAGGCAAGCGGCTGGCTCAGGAACTGGCGCGCTCGGCCGACATCGTGCTGACGAACTTCAAGCCGGGCGTGCTCGGCACGCTGGGCCTCGACTACCCGGCGCTGGAAGCGGTGAACCCGGGCATCGTGGTCGTCGACAGCTCCGCGTTCGGGCCCACCGGCCCGTGGGCCAAGCGCCTCGGCTACGGTCCGCTCGTGCGCGCCGCCGCCGGCTGCACGGCCCAATGGGTGTATCCCGGCGAACCCGGCACGTTCAGCGACGCGATCACGGTTTATCCCGACCACGTGTGCGCCCGCGTCGGCGCGCTGACCGCGCTGGCACTACTGGTCCGCCGTGAGCGCACGGCGCGGGGTGGCTCCGTCAGCGTCGCGCAGTCGGAGGTCATGCTGAGTCATTTCGGGCCCGCGATCGCGGCCGGAAAACTCGCCGCCCGCGGCCAAGAGGTGGACGCCTCCCCCGAACACGACGCCCCGTGGGGCGTGTTCCCGGCCGCCGGGGACGACGAGTGGGTCGCGGTGACAGTGCGGAACGACGCCGATTGGGCGGCGCTCTGCCGGACGTTGGAACGGCCGGACCTGCTCGCCGACCCGTCGCTGTCCGACGCGAAAGGCCGTGCCGCGCAACGGGACCGCGTCGACGGAGTGGTGTCCGAGTGGACGGCCCGGCACGAACCGCTCGAAGCGATGGCACTGCTCCAGGCCGCCGGAGTGCCTGCGGGGGCGATGCTCCGCGCGATCGACATGCCGGAATGGGGTTACTACCGGCAGCGCCGGGCGTTCCGCACCGAGGACCATCCACACGGGACCGAACCGTACGTCCTGGAAAACGTCCAGATCCACGCCCGAAGCGTCGACGACCCCCCGTCGGTGCCGGCGCCCCTGCTCGGTGAACAGACCAAGGAGATCGCCGCCGAGCTGCTCGGTCTCGACGAAGCGCGGATCGAAGACCTGCTGCACCGGGGTGTGCTCGAAATCGCGAGCCCCGAACCGGGGACAGGCGTGGCTGCGTAACGGTGCCGCCGCTGACTCGCCTTATGATGGCCGAGGCGAGTCGCCGACGACGCGTTGGACGGTGCTAGTGGAAATCGACTTCACCCGCTTGAAATACTTTCTGGCGGTGGCGGAGGAACTGCATTTCAAACGTGCGGCCGACCGGCTGCACATCACCCCTCCCCCGCTGAGCAAGCAGATCAAGCTGCTGGAGCGGGAACTGGGCGGCGCCCTGTTCGAGCGTGACTACCACGAGGTACACCTGACCCCGCTCGGCGCGGCGCTCGTCGAGCCCGCCCGCCGGATTCTCGACCAGGTGAGCGCGTTCAAGGCCACCGCCGACAGCATCACCCAGCGCACGATTCCGCTCCGGGTCGGGGCGACGTCGTATGCCCCGTCCGATTTCCTCAACCGGTTCGAGGAAGAGGTCCACCAGCTGGCCGCGGGGCCCGCCGAGTTCAGCATCCCCGGCTCGGCCGCGGAGGTGGCCGCGCATCTGGTCGCCGGGCATCTCGACCTCGGCCTGATCCACCTGCCCGCCACCGACTCGCGCCTGGACGTCCGGGTCGTCGCGCGCTACCGGAGCGGTGTCGCCGTCCGCAGTGACGACCCGCTGGCCGCGCGGGACACGGTGAGCATCGAAGATCTCCGTGAGCGCGAGGTCGCCGTGGACATCGCGCGGGCGAACCCGCTCGCGCTGTCGGTCCTTACCCGGCGGCTCAACAAACTGGGCATCACCAAGGTCGTGCACGCGACCGTGAGCGGCCGCAGCAGCGAAGTGGAACTGGCGACCCAAGTGCGCAGCAGACGACTGGTCGCGCTGATCGCCTACGCTCCCCAGTCATTCCTCGGCCGCGTTTTCTCGCCGCCGGAGTTCAAACTGATTCCGATCGACGAGAAAGACTGGGACGCCGGGGAACTCGCCCTCGCCTGGACGCGGGAACAGGCCAACCGCCACCCGGCGACCGTCGCGGCGATCGAGGAGCTGACCGAGGCCTTCGCTTCCTGAACCGCACTTCGAAGTCGCCGGCACCCTGGTCTCGAGATTTCCGGTTTCGCCCCACTGCCCGACCGCTGTCGCTTATGCTCCGGAGGTTCTTTTCGAGTCGAAAGGCGCTCCATGTCCGTTCGTGCACTACCCCTGCTGGCCACCGGCGCCGTCCTGCTGATCGCCGGATGCTCGGGCAGCGGAGGCGGCTCGGCTGCTCCGACGTCATCGGCCGGCTCCGCGGCACTGCCCTCGACGGCACTGCCCCCGGCCTCGGCCGCGCAGGCCTCGACCTCCACGTCGCAGCAGCCCACGTCCACGCAGCAGTCCCCCACCGCCGGGGCCGTCGCGCGGTACGAAACCTTTCTGCACGCGGTGGGCAAGGAGGACCTCGCGACGGCCTGCGAGATCGCCGGGCCTGCCGCGAAGCAGGCGGAGGATCAGGGCCTCGGGCCGTGCGAACAGACGTTCCCGATCACGTTCCAGATGATCTCCCCCACGCAGAAGCGGGCGCTGCGGAGCGCCACCGTCGACCGCGCCCGGATCACCGAGGACAGCCCGACAAAGGTCGAGATCCCGGCCAGCGCGGTGCGGGCGAGCGTCAAGTTCACCGACAGCGACCTGGGCGACGCCACCCTGGAATACCGCGGAGGCCAGTGGTACGTCACCGGCTGAGCGCCGGTGACCGTCCGCAGGACTGTCCACAGTGTACTTATTCGGTGGGCTTCTCCACGGGCGCCCAGAGGCTGGGCAGGTTCACCACGATGCCCTCCTGGCTGCTGCGGGCGATGATGACGACCGCGTCCTCGTCCCCGGGGTTCTCCTCGCGGTGCGGGGCGTACGGTGGCACGAAGATGTAGTCGCCGGGGCCGGTTTCGAGGCGGATCTCCTCGCCGCCGTCGGCGAAGACGAACACCGGATGGCCGGACTTGACGTAGATCGCGGTCTCCGCCTCGCCGTGGTGGTGATCCCCGGAGTTGGTGGCCGGCCCGACATGGGTTTCGCCCATCCACATCTTTTCCGAGCCCACCGTCTTGCCCGAAAGCGCTTCGAGCCGGCGCATTCCGCTGGTCTGGGTCGTGTCGCCGGACAGCTCGCTGCCCTTGATGTGCCGGAGCGGGCGGTGCCAGTGGTCGGTCACGAGCGAGGGTCCTTTCACCAAGTACTGGATTCCACCGAGATCACCGGGACGAGCTTGTTGCCCAGCGCTTCGAGGAAGCTGACGATCTCCGCGGCGACGGAACGGTGTTGCAGGTCGTTGAGCACGTCGTGATGCGCGCCGCGCACGACCGAGAGGCGCGCCGCCGCGGACGCCTTGACGGTCCGCGTGAGCACTTCGCGGTCGGAGAGCGGATCGGAGTCGCCCACCAGCACGAGTTGCGGGATGTCCGCCACCCCACCGTAAGCAGCGTCGAGCACCTCGTCCGGGACCGTCACGGCGAGGGAACCGCGTGCGACGGCCGCGTCCTCGGTCAGCACGGCACGATGCACGGGACAGTGTGTCCTGAGGTCGAGTTCCTCGTCCCAGCCGTGCGCCGGCCCGGTCGTGTGCCCGGCCGGGCCGGCGAGCACGAGGGCATCGGGCCACCAGGGCGCGGTCGTGTCATGGCGTGCGGCGAGCGCCGCGATCACGGTGGCGCCGACGTCGGCACCGAGCAGGATCAGCGGACGCGCGGGCTCGGTTTCCGTGACCGCCGCGTCCAGGTCGCTCGCGAATCGCTCCAGCGAACCCGCGGCGTCGGCCGCCTCGATCCGGGGCCCGTCGACGATGCGCACGTCGTAGGCGTCGGCCGAGAGCCGCTTGCCCAGCCGGGTATACGTTCGCTGGGTCTCGCCGCGTCCCGGCACGACGATCACGGTGCCCCGGGTGCGTAGCCCCTGGGGCGCGGCGAACTCGGTGTAGTCGCTCATTGTCCTGCTCCTTGCAGCTGGGCCGGGGCGGTTCCGGCCGCGGTGAGTTCGCCGCCCGCCCGCCCGCCAAGGACCCGGTCGAACACCGCGGCCGCACCCCCGGCGGGCAGGGTCGCGCCGCGCCACGCGACGTGCTGGTCGGGGCGGATGAGCACGACGTCCGCCCCGTAGACCTCCCGCGCCCCGCGATCGGCGAGGTGGACGACCGTGAACGGGAGCCGCCGCGCGGCCGCCTCGGCGGCGAACTCCCGCTCCGCCGCACGGTCCGCGGACAGCACCAGCAGTGCGAAGTCGTTGCCGATCCGGTCGTAGAGGGTGCCGCCGTAGGGATCGATCACGCCGTTCGGCGCCCGGTGCCCTGGGCGCCCGTCGTCGGAGTACACGTCGGCCCGCCATGGCGGCTCGGTGTCGAGCTGACCGTCCTCGTACCAGATCGCCGCCGAATCGTCGTAACGTTCGTCGAAGGTGACGCCGTCGGCGCCGAGGTGGTTCTGCCGCAGGCGGGCACCGATGGCTTCCCGCCGCCGCTGGGCGTCGGGGCTGAGGTCGGCGTCGTCGGGCACGCCGATGCGGCGGATGTCGGCGAGCGCGGCCTGCGTACGCCGGGACCGGTCGAGGGCGAAGTCGGCGATTCGCCAGTTGTGCCCGCGGCGTTCGGAGTCGTAGGAGTCCAGCAACCCCTCCGGCGCACAGCCGCGGAGCACAGCGGCGAGCTTCCAGCCGAGGTTGACCACGTCGCCGAAGCCCTCGCCGAGATTTCCGCCCGGCGTGCGGACGTGCGCGGCGTCCCCGGCGAGCAGCACCCGCCCCGACCGGAAGGTCTCCGCAATCCGGGTGGCGTGGTAGAAGGTCGTCGCCGACGCCAGTTCCAGGTCGAGGTCGAAGCCGAACGCCGCTCGCGCGGTGTCGAGCAGTTCGGCCTCGGTGGGCTCGTAGTCGAGCGGGAACGGCCCCGCGTAGACGCGCCATTCCCGGGGGCTGATCGCGGCCAGGAACCCGTCCGCCCGCTCGTTGAACACGATGTTGGTGCCGCTGGGCGCCGGGCCGACGCGGCCGGAGATGTCGCCGGTGCGCACCACGAGCCGCAGTCGCTTCTCCTTGGCGTGCTCGCCTTTCCGGGTGATCCCGGCGAGGCCGCGGACGGTACTGCTGCCGCCGTCGGCGCCGAGCACGTACCGTGCGCGGATGGTGCGGCCTTCGCCGACGACCGCTTCGATACCCTGCTCGTGCTCCCGCAGGCCGGTCAACCGCCATCCCCCGGCGACGCTGACTCCGTTCCGGCCGAGATGCCGCAGGAAGACCTGCACGAGCGCGCTCTGCGGACGGCGAAGCGCCTCCTCGGCCGGACCGCGGGCACTGTCCACGAAGGACTGTCGCGGGCCGGGCACCAGTTCATGGCCCACGAGCGAGGTGACCAGCCGGATGCCCTGGTTCCACTCCGGCGGGAAGGTCCATTCGTCGCGAATCTCCTGCAGCACGCGCCATCGGCGGAAGTGCTCGACCACGCGGGGGGTGTGCCCCATCGCCCCGGCGCGGATCAGCGTGGCCTCGCTCGCCTGGTCCACCACGGCGACGTGCACGCCCCGCGCGTGCAGTTCGATCGCGGCCGAGAGCCCGACCGGACCCGCCCCGACGATCAGTACCTCGGTCTCTTCCGTCGGTGTGGCAACGGGAAACCGGACGGTATGGACGTCGCGTTCGCCCATCACGCACCGACCAGGTTGCGGGTATGGCGGTTGGCCGGAATCGGCAGGCCGAGGTTCTCCCGCAGGGTCGTGCCCTCGTATGCGGTCCGGAACAGGCCTCGCTTCTGCAGCAGCGGCACCACGCCGTCGACGAACTTCTCCAGGTCCTCGTTGTTGCGGAAGGCGAGGTTGATCCCGTCGAAAGTGCCGGCGGCGAACCAGCGTTCGATCGTGTCCGCGACCGTGCCAGGGGCGCCGGCGAACGGCGACCGCCGGTACTCTCGAGAGGTCTGGACCACCTGGCGCAGCGTCAGACCGCCGGCACGGGCACGTTCGATGATCTTCGTCGCGGCGGTGCGCCCGCCTCGTTCGGCCAGATGCGCGACATCGGGGAACGGCGCGTCCAGGTCGTACTGGCTGAAGTCGTGGGCGCCGAACGACCGGCCGAGCAACGCGAGGCTGGCGTCGAAGTCGTTGTCCTCGTCGAAGATCTCGCGCGCCCGCCGCTCCGCTTCCGCGTCGGTGCCGCGCACGATCGGGCCGCCGTGGATGAAGATCTTGATGTGGCCGGGGTCCCGGCCGGCGGCGGCGGTGCGCTGCTTGATGTCGGTGTAGTAGGCCTTCGCGTCCTCGAACGACCCGCCAGGCGCGTAGATGCCTTCGGCCACCTGTGCCGCCAGGTTCCGGCCTTCCTCGGACACGCCGGCCTGGAAGATCACCGGCTGGCCCTGCGGGGAGCGGGACAGGTTGAGCGGGCCGTCCACGCGGAAGTGCTCACCGGCGTGGTTGAGCGCGTGCAGCTTCTCCGGGTCGAGGAAGACACCGCGCTCGACGTCGGCGGGGAAGGCATCGTCCTCATAGGAGTCCCACAGACCGCGGATCACCTGAACCGCTTCGAGCGCGCGACCGTAGCGGGTCGCGTAGTCGAAATGCTCGTCGAGACCGTAGTTCCGGCTCGTGCCGGAGTCGAAGCTGGTGACCACGTTCCAGCCCGCCCGGCCGCCGCTGATGTGGTCCAGCGAGCCGAACCGCCGGGCGAGGTTGAACGGCGAGTTGTAGGTCGAACTCGCCGTCCCGACCAGCCCCACGTGCTTGGTGTGGGTGGCGACGGCCGAGAGCAGCGTCAGCGGTTCCAGCCGGTTGAGGTAATGCGCCGGGTAGCCGGCGTTGATGAACTGACTGTCCACAATGAACAGTGCGTCGAACAGCGCGTGCTCGGCCGCCTGCGCCTGCTGGATGTAGTAGCCGATGTCGATGCTGGCGTTCTTCGCGACGGTGGGGTCCTTCCAGAGACCATGCTGGCCAGGACCGCCCACACCGTAGGGATGCAGGGCGAGATGGATCTTGCGGCTCATGTGGTTTCCTTTCAGGCGTTCAGAAGCGCACGCAGCGCCTCGCGCTCCGCGCGCCCGGCCGAGGCCGCGCGGAGTGTCGGCGCCGAGCTGACCAGCAGGCGGGTGTAGGGGTGCCCGGGGTTGGTGATGACCTCGCGCGCGGGGCCGGTCTCGACCAGTTCTCCCTGGTACAGCACCGCGATCCGATCGGCGATCCCCGCCACCGAGCCGAGGTCGTGCGAGATGAACACGAACGCGACGCCCGCGGCCCGCAGCTCCTTCACGATCTCAAGAATCTGGACCCGGTTGGCGGAGTCCAGCGCGCTGACCGGCTCGTCGAGGATCACCAGCTTCGGTTCGGTGACCAGTGCGCGGGCGACGGCGACGCGCTGCCGCTGGCCGCCGGAAAGCTGACCGGGCAGGCGATCCAGCAGTTCCTCGTCCAGGCGGACCCGGCCGAGGTAAGTGCGGGCGCGCCGCTCGGCGTCCGCCCGGGAGACCCCGCCGACCAGCAAGGGCTCGATCAACGAGTCCCGGACGGGCAGGTCCGGGTCCAGGCTCCGCAGCGGATCCTGGAACACGTACTGGACCACGCCGCGCCGCCGCAGCGAGCGCCACTGACGGGAGCGGTAGCCGGTGACCTCCTCGCCGTCGAGGACGATCCGGCCGGACGAGACACGCACCAGCCCAAGCACCGCACGGGCCAAGGTGGACTTGCCGGAACCGGTCTCGCCGATGAGCCCGACGATCTCGCCCGCCGCAACCGCGAGCGACGCACGGGAAAGCGCCCGTCGACGACGCCGCCGCTGTCCATAGTGGACGTCGACTTCGCTGATCTGGAGTATCACGCCCCGGCCTCCGTCCGGTCGAAGAAGGCGTCCAGGCCGTACTGCTCGTGTTCGCCGATGAGCAGCCGCGTGTAGGAGTGCTCGGGGTGGTAGAGCACTTGCGCCGTGGGGCCCTGCTCGACCACCTCGCCCTCGCGCATGACCAGCACCTCGTCGCACAACTGGGCCACGACGGCAAGGTCGTGCGAGACGACGACCAGCGCGAGGCCGGTGCGGTCGCGCAGATCGGCGAGCAGGTCGAGGATCTCCGCCTGCACGGTCACATCGAGCGCCGTTGTCGCCTCGTCGGCGATGAGCACCTGCGGGTCCGCCGCGATCGCGGCGGCGATCAGGATCCGCTGCAGCATCCCGCCGGAGAGCTCGAAGGTGTACTGCGTGTAGACCAGCTCCGGATCACGCAGGTGCACCGCCACGAGCAGCTCCAGCGCGCGGCGGCGCGCCTCCCGGCGGCGCAGGCCTTTCTTCACCCGGACGACCTCCGCGATCTGCGGCCCGACCGGAATCGAGGGGTTCAGGTAGGACGCCGGGTCCTGGAACACGGCGCTGATCGTCGAGCCCCGCAACGCCGTCCACTGCGCCGGGGTGAGGGTGGAGACGTCGCGCCCGTCGATGTGCGCGGAGCCGCCGGTGATCTCGAAATGTTCCGGCAGGATGCCCAGGATCGCGCGGCAGGTCATGGTTTTGCCGCTGCCCGACTCGCCCACGATGCCGACCGTCTTGCCTGGCGTGAGCTCGAAACTCACTCCCCGCACGACCTCCCGGCCCTCCACCAGGCCGGCGACCCGCACATCGCGCACGGCGAGCACCGGATCGGCCACGCTCGTCACGGCGGGGCTTTCGGTGAGGCTGGTCATGCTGCACCTCCTCCGACGGTCTGGTTGGCCCGGACCTTCCGGGCGCCGAGCAGGGCCCGGCCGGCTTCGCCCGACACGTCACGGATCGCGTCGGCAAGCAGGTTGCACGCCCACACCGTGAGCATGATCAGCAGCGCGGGCACGAACGGCGCCCAGGGCTGGTAGCTGAGGAAACCGAGGTCGGACGCAAGCAGGCCGCCCCAGGTCGGCGTCGGCGGCTGCACGCCGATGCCGAGGAAACTGAGGCTGGACACGATGATGAAGCCGACGCCGATGGTGTGCGCGAGCGCGACCGTGATCGGCGGCAGCACCTTGACCCACACGTGCCGCCGGACGATCCAGCCGAGGGACGCACCGGAGATCTGCGCGGCCTCGACGTACTGCGACCGCGCGACCGACAGCGTGGCCGCCCGCGCCACCCGGTAGAACAGCGGCGACACGAGCACACCCGTCACCAGCATCGCCTGCGTGATCCCGTTGCCCAGCAACGCCGTCACCGCGACCGCGAACAGCAGGAACGGCAGCGCCACCAGGGTGTCGACGACCCGCAGCGTCAGCCATTCGACCGCCCGGCCCAGATACACCGACAGGATGCCGGGAATCGCACCGACGACCAGCGCCATCGACGCGACCTCGAGCGAGCCGAGGACGCTGATCCGGGAACCCCGCAGCAGCCGGCTGAACACGTCGCGGCCGAGGTTGTCGGTGCCCAGCCAGTGCGCACCCGACGGACCCGCCAGCGTGTCGGCACTCGTCGCCAGCGGGTCGTGGGGCGCGAGCAGCGGCCCGAGGATCGCCAGCAGCGCGATCGCCACGAGGATTCCTACCGCGACGCGGCCGGAAACGAGCGAGAAAACCCGTCGGATCATCGTCACACCCCTCTCCGCGAGGCCGGGGTGATCCGGCCGAGCACGATGTTGACGATCAAGTTGAAGGCCACCACCATCACGACCGACACCACCAGCACGCCCTGCACGGCGGGCACGTCACCGGCCTGCGCGGAATCGTTGGCGAACCGGCCGAAGCCCTGCAGCCCGAAAATCCACTCCGCGACGACCGACTGGCCGATCAGGATGGGGAACCTGATCCCCAGCGTCGCGAGCGCGGGGCCGAGACCGTTGCGCAGCACGTGCCGGAAGAAGATCCGCCGTGGGCTCAGCCCGCGCACCAGTGCGCCGATCACGTAGTTCTCCCGGTACGCGCTGACCAGCCCGGTGCGCAGTTGCCGCGCCACGTCGGCCACGATGTCGAAGCTCAGCGCCAGCGCGGGCAGGATGATGTGCGCGAGCCACGGACCGACTCCGTCCGCCGCCGGTGAGTAGCCGCCCGAGGGCAGCCAGCCCAGCCCGACCGCGAAGATCTCGACGAGCACGATGCCGACGACGAACGCCGGCATGGTGGAAACCACCGTGACGAAGGCGGTGATCGTGCGGTCGATCCACGTCGTGCGGCGCAGCGCGGCCACGGTGCCGAGCACGAAGCCCAGCAGCACCCCGATCAGCAGCGCGAGGATCGCCACCGACACGCTCACCCCGAGGCCGAGGCCGATCAGGGTCGAGATTTCGGCGCCGTTGGACCAGCTCGTGCCGAGGTCGCCGTGCAGCAGTCCGGTGAACCAGCTCCAGTACTGGGCGAGGAACGGCCGGTCCAGGCCCCACTGGCTCTCGATCTGGTGGATCGCCTGCGGGGTCGCGTCCTCGCCGAGCTGTATCCGCGCGGGGCTGAGCCCGCTCAGGCCGCGCAGCGCGAACGTCACGAGCGTGCCCACGAAGAACACCGGCACGAAGATCGCGACCGACCGCGCCGGCGTCACCAGGACCTGCCCGCCGGTCCGGCGCAGCCTCGTCGCCGCGCCGGTCCGGACACCGACGGGCACGAGCGTGTCAGCGACCACTGATCGTCACACCCGTCCAGTCGATGTGCGCGGGGTTGCCCGGCAGGTTCGAGATCGACTTGGTCTTGGCGAACAGGTTCGGCGAGGAGTAGGTGAACACCAGCGCCTTGCTCTGCAGCCCCACCCGCGTCGCGGCCTGCAGCACGGCCGGGTAGTCCGGCGCGTCGAGCGGCGTCTGCCGGACCTTGGCCACCGCGTCCTCGAACCCGGCCGGCTCGTACGGCGTGCTCAGGTTCAGCGGCCCGTTCGGTCCGAAGTGGGCGGTCAGCGTCTGCAGCGCCGAATCGCGGCCGGTGGTGCCGTACAAGGAAAACGTCAGGTCCTTGGCGAAGAACGGCGTCGACCAGTTCTTGTCGACCTTGATGTTCACCGTGATCCCCACGGCCGCCAGCTGGGACTGGACGATCTCGGCGGCCGGATCGGCGCTGGGGATCACCAGGTCGAGCTTGATGTCGCCGGGCTTGTACCCGGCTTCGGCGAGCAGCTGCCTGGACTTCGCCGGGTCGTAGGGATAGCGGTTCTTCGACTGCGGGTCGTAGGCGATGTAGCCCTCGGGGAACGGCTGGTCGGTCGCCGAGCCGTAGCCGAAGGTGAGCTTGTCGACGAACTCCTGCCGGTTGATCGCGGCGCGCACCGCGTCCACGACCTTGTCGTTGTCGAACGGCGCCTTGTTGATGTTGAGGCTGATGTTGGAGGCGTTGAAACCGGGCTGCACGAACACGTCGAGACCGGCCTTCTTCGCCGCGTCCGCCTGGCTCGGGGTGATGTCGGCGAAGTTGTACACCCCGGTCTGCAGGCCCGAGACCACGGTCGAGGCGTCGGGCGCGGAGGTCAGTTCCACGCTGTCGATGTGGATGTTCGCCGCGTCCCAGTAATCGGGGTTCTTCTTGAACACGGCCTTGGTGCCCGGGATCAGCTGGGTGAGGACGAACGGCCCCGCGCCGACCGGGTTCTGGTCGAGCTTCGCCGGATCCTGTGCGGCCTTGGGGCTGGCGACCTGCAGCACCCGCTCGCCGAGCAGCTGCGGGATCTGGTGGTCGACCTGGGTCAGCGCGACGACCACGTCGAGACCGTTCGCGGTGACCGACTTGATGGAGGTCAAATCGCCGAACAGCGCGGAGTTCTGCTGTTTCTTGGCCCGTTCGATGGCCGCCTGCACGGCCGCGGCGTCGACCGGTTCGCCGTCACTGAACTTCAGCCCCGGCCGCAGGTGGAACGTGACCTGGTCGCCCGCGCTGTTGTAGTCCCAGCTCTGCGCCAGATCGGGCACGGCACGGCCCTGGTCGTCGGTGCGGGTCAGCGCGGCGTAGGACAGCGCGAGCTCCCGGAACTGGGCGCCGCTGCCCGAGACGACGGGATCCCAGTGCTTCGGGAAGGACGAGCTGGCCCATTTCAGCGTCGCGCCACCCGACGTGGCCGCACCACCACTGCCGCACGCGGTGAGTACGGCCGCCAGCGCGGCCACGAGCGCGATTCCGATGGCGCCGCGGAGGCGAGCCGAGTTGCGCAGGGACATTTGTTGCCTTTCCTTGGTGGGGACCGCTCGCGATCAGTGCGCGAGGACGCGGCCGGCGGCGTGGCGGTTCGCGGGAACCGGCAGGCCGAGGTTGCCGCGGAGAGTGGTGGACTCGTACCCGGCACGGACCACGCCGCGTTCGCGCAGGATCGGCAGTACCCGGTCGGTGAACAGCGCGAACTCACTCGGCGCGTTGACCGTGACGTTGATCCCGTCGAGGGCGCCTTCTTCGAACCAGTGCTGGATCTCCTCGGCGACCGTCTCGGGGGAGCCGACGAACGGCGAGCGCGCGGAGGCGTTCAGGTGCTCGACAACCTGGCGGAGCGTGTATCCGTTGTCCTTCGCGAGTTTCGTGATCGCCTCGGACTGGGTGCGGAAGCTGCGCGCGGCGGCCTCGCCGATGTCCGGGAACGGCGCGTCCAGGTCGTACTGGGTGAAATCGTGCCAGCCGAAGGGGCGGCCCAGCTCCTTGAGCGCGCGGTCGAAGCTCTTGGTGCCCAGCCGTGCGTCCTCCTTGGCCCTGGCCTCGTCGTCGGTGTCGGCGATGACGATCTGGATTCCCGGCAGCGTCAGCAGTCCCTCCGGGTCACGGCCCTTCGCCGCGGCGCGCTCACGCAGTTCCGCGCGGAAGGCTTTCGCCTGGTCCAGTGACGCGGCGTGAGTGAAGATCACCTCGCCGACGGCGGCGCCGAGATCCCGGCCTTCCTCGGAGTCGCCGGCCTGGAAGATCACCGGCTGGCCCTGTGGGGAACGCTCGAGGTTGAGCGGGCCGACCACGGAGAAGAACTCGCCCTTGTGGTTCAGCGCGTGCTGCTTGGCCGGGTCGAAGAACAGGCCCGACTCCTTGTCCCGGGGGAAAGCGTCGGCCTCGTAGGAGTCCCACAGGCCACGGGCGACCTGGACGTGCTCGAGCGCCCGCCCGTACCGGGTCGGGTAGTCGTAGTGCTCGTCGCGGCTGTAGTTGCCCGCCGTGCCGGCGTCACCGCTGGTGACCACGTTCCATCCCGCGCGGCCGCCACTGATGTGGTCCAGGGAGTAGAGGCGGCGGGCGACGTTGAACGGCTCGTTGTAGGACGTGGTCAGCGTGCCGACGAGGCCGATGTGGCTGGTGTGCACCGCGATCGCGGAGAGCAGGGTCAGCGGTTCGAGCCTGCTGAGGTAGTGGTGCGGCGAGTTCGCGGTGATGAACTGACTGTCCACAATGAACACCAGGTCGAACTTCGCGGCCTCCGCGGCCTGTGCGCGGGCGATGTACCAGTTGACGTCGACGCTGGCGTTGCCGGGGATCTCGGGGTCGAGCCACGTGTTGTGCTGGCCCGGTCCGCCGACGCCGAGGAGCACAGCGCCCAGTTTGAGGGTGCGACGGGACATGATGATCCGTTTCTTCCATACCGACGGAAAAAGGGAACCGGACGGAAACTTCCGGGCCCGGTGAAGGAAACCGCTCAGCGACAGTGAGAACAGCGGGGCGCCGGACAGATCGCGGTCCCGCAGCGGGCGTGATCGAGCCAGCGACGGCTTGTCAGTGACAAGCGCAGGACGCCGGCAGGCTGCTTCATGGCCATGAGCATGCAGGGTCGGTGAGCGGAATGTCCAACGACGTTTCACGATGCGGATTCATTACCGCTCGTGATGATTCGTCTTGTAGCTTTCGCGATATGGACCAGGTACTGGACATTGTCCCGCTGCGCAGCTTCGTGGCGGTGGCCGATCGCGGCGGCTTCCAGCGCGCCGCGACGCAGCTCCATCTCAGCCAGGCGGCGGTGAGCCAGCACACCCGGCGCCTCGAAGCGGCCACCGGACGGCGACTGGTCGCGCGCGACGGGCGGCGGTCCCGCTTCACCGCCGACGGCGAGCAACTGCTCGACTACGCCCGCCGGATCCTCGCCCTGCACGACGAGGCGTTGCGCAGTTTCGGCGTCGAAAGCGCGGACACACTCGCGATCGGCTCGACCGAACACGCCGCGGCGCAGCTGCTCCCCCAACTGACCAGCACACTGGAAAAGTCACTGCCCGAGCACCACGTCCGGTACCGGCTCGACCGCGGCACGGCCCTGCGCGAGGCGCTCGCGGCGGGAAAGCTCGACCTCGCACTCCTGCCAGGCGCTTCCGACGACCCCCGCGCCACCCCCGTCGGCGAACTCGAACTGACCTGGTACTCCGCGCCCGGCTGGTCCCGGCCCGAAGGCCCCGTCCCGCTCGTCGCGTTCGACAGCCCGTGCGCGCTGCGCACCAGTGCCTTGGAAACACTTGCGGGACAAGGGATTCCGGCCGAGATCGGCGCCGAGGCCAACCAGCTCGCGGGGGTGCACGCGGCGGTGGCGGCGGGGCTGGGCGTGGCGCTGCTCGCCACGTTCGGCCAAGCGCCCGAAGGCCTGGTCGCGTGCGACGACCTGCCGGCACCCGCGCCTCTTCCGCTCACCGTGTGGCGTCGCCAGGGACTGGACCACTTCGTGACAGGGCACGCCATCAAATCGCTGCGCCGGCTGCTTTCCGCGCGCCCGGGCCCACCGCTCGCCATCGTGCGGGGAGCCTGAGTCGCCTTATTCGGCTGGGAGGGGCGAACGTCCTAGGTTGTGCACAAGCGGCGGAGCGCTTGCGGTGTGAGACTCAGCTCGCACCGCCGCGGGTTCGAATGAGCTCCGTCGCGCAAACCCTTCCCCAAACCAGTCCTAACGGCTGAGGCGGCCGCGGTCTACCGCGAGCTGGATACCGGTGACGTGCCTGGCCTCGTCCGAGGCGAGCCACGCCACGGCGGCGGCGATGTCCTCGGACTCGCTGATCGTCTCGGGCAGTGAGCCCGTGTAGTACGGCCTGGCATAGGGGTTCGCGTCCAGCAGCGCGAACAGCTCGTGCACCTTCAGTTCGGTGTCGACACCGTTGGGGTGCACCGAGTTGACGCGAATCCGATACGGGGCGAGCTCGTTGGCCAGCGAGGTCGCGAGGCCCACCACGCCGTGCTTCGCGGCGGAGTAACTCGCCAAAAACGGGGCGCCGCGCAGCCCGGCGACCGAGCTGGTGAACACGATCGAGCCACCGCTGCCCTGGTGCAGCAGGACCCGCAAGGCCGCCTTGGCCGTGTGGAACGCCCCGGTGAGGTTGACGTCGATGGCCTCCTGCCACTGCTCGGCTTCGATCTCCCAGCAGTGCGCGGCGGTCGTCGCGCCCGCGTTGGCGATCACCACGTCGAGCCTGCCCAGCGTGGAAACGCCTTCGGTGACCGCGTTCCGCACCGCGTCGTAGTCACGGACGTCGGCCTCGACCGCCACGATCCGACGGCCCAGCTTTTCGACCAGCGCCACCGTTTCCGCCAGATCGGCGGGTGTGGGCCCCGGATACCGGGTCGTGGCAAGGGAACGGTTGATGTCGAGAGCGATGATGTCGGCGCCTTCCGCGGCCAGCCGCACCGCCTCGGCACGTCCCTGCCCGCGGGCCGCGCCGGTGACGAACGCGACCTTGCCGACGAACCGGCGCGCGACCGGCGCCCCGGGTACCGGAGCCGGCGGAACCGCGTCGCCCACCGGGAATTCGCTCATGCTCAGCTCCCCAGCTTTTCGATGATGGACTCCGAATACCGCAGCAGATCGTCGGTGATCTCCCGCGCCGTCGGCGTTCGCGCGTAGCGTTCCGCGTGCGGATAACTGAAGACGGACGTCACGCCCAGGTCCCGGAGCCGTTTGAGGAACTCCAGATCGGGCTTGGCCGTGACGATGAGCTCGAACGAGCCGTCGTCACGGCCGGCGTCCGCCAGCATCCGGGTGATCACCGGCAGCGCCTCCAGAACCCGCTCGGGCGCGGTGTTCCCACTGATCCAGCCGTCACCCTTTTCGACCGCGCGGCGCATCGAGGCACGCGAAAAACCACTGACGTACAACGGAACCGGTTCGAGCGGCTTCGGGTTCGACGCCAGGCGCGGGAACTCGAAGAACTCGCCATTGAACTCCGTCATCTCGCCGCTCCAGAGCAGCCGCATGACGTCGATCATCTCGTCGCACCGCCTGCCGCGGGTGTGGAAGTCGACGCCGAGCGCGCGGAACTCGTCTTCCATCCACCCGACGCCGATACCGAGCGAAACACGCCGGTCCGACAGGACGGACAGCGTCGCCAGCATCTTGGCGACGACGATCGGATGCCGCAGGGGCAGCACCATGATGCTCGTCGTGACTTCGAGCCGGTGCGTGGCGGCGACGATCGCGCCCATGGTGGCGCCGAGGTCCGGCCAGTGCGTCGCCGCGGGCCAGCCCGGCCTGCCGTCCGACGTGTTGGGGTAGGTGCTGAGCACGTGTTCCGGGTGCACCAGATGGTCACCGAGAAACACGCCGTGGAACGGCGTCTCCCGCTCGACCGTGCGCGCCAGGCTCAGCAGATCCCCGGTTCCGGTGAACTGCAACGAATGCCAGAACTTCATCTCCGGCCTCCTTTCCTTCCCCGGCGAACGCACTGTGCCTACCGACCGGCCGGTCGGGTACTGGGCGCGCGGTACCGCGACAACCCGCGGTACTCGCCGGAACCGCGGTTACGTCGTCTTGTCCGTGCGTGGCATGAGGATGGCGGAAAAGGTGCGGGCGATGGACTCGGCGGTCTCCTTGCCGTCCGGCGAGAACCAGAACACGACCCAGTTCAGCATCCCGAGCATGGCCAGCCGCACGAGCCGCGCCGGGATGCCGGGCCAGCGCCCCGTGCTCTCCTGCACGGCCGCGACCATCCCGTCGATCAGATGGTCGTAGCTGTCCCGCATCTCGACGATGTGCTGGCGCTCGGCCGGCGAGAGCGAACGCAACTCCACCAGTGCGGTCGCGTGCCGGCTGCGGTCGTCCAGCAGCGCTTCGACATGGCGGACGATCGCCTCGTTGAGGCGTTCTTCCGGATCGGGACTGGTCGCCGACATCGCCGCATCGATCATGTGCCGCATGCTCGACACCGACATCTCGTACAGCAGGGTTTCCTTGTTCTTGATGTGGTGGTAGACCGAGGCCTTCCGCATGCTCATCGCATTGGCGACGTCGTTCATCGAAGTCGCGTGATATCCCTTGGCCCAGAAGATCTCGGCGGCGGCGGCGAATATCTCTTCACGACGGCCGAGGCCGGCGTGGTCCGTTGCTGGCGTTTCCATACCCGTAAGCGTACCGACCGGTCGGAAGGACCGCCCCGGCTTCCGCGCGAGTGGTCCGGTGGCCTGATCCGGTCCGGTCATGCCGGCTCCTCCTCGATCTTCTTGGCGCGCTTGGGAAACCGCACTATTCCGGCTGCGCCCCGGCGCGGCCGAAATAGGCGTCCTTGATGATCCGGAGGTCGTCGATCATGCCGACCGGGCTTTCCATCACGATCCGGCCGACGTCGAGCACCGCGACGTGGTCGGCCACGCTCACGGCGGCTTCCACGGCCTGTTCCACCAGCAGGATGCCCAGGCCCGACTCCTTGAGCCTGGCGACGCTGCTCATCACCTCCAGCACGATGGCCGGAGCCAGCCCGGCCGAGGGCTCGTCGAGCATCAGCAGCTTCGGCCTGCCCATGATGGCCTGGCCGATCGCCAGCATCTGTTGCTGGCCACCGGAAAGCTGCCCGGCCGGAGTGCCGGCGCGGCCGCGCAGCGCCGGGAACAGCTCGTAGATCTCCTCCAGCGCGCCCTTCAGCTTCCGGCGGCCCGCCCGCCGGCCGGTGTAACCACCCAGCAGCAGGTTGTCCTCGACGGACCGGCGTTTGAACACCCGCTTGTTCTCCTGGACCACACCGAGTCCGGCGCGGATCCGGCGGTGCGGGGCCAGGCCGTCGACGTCCTCGCCCGCCAGCCGCACCGAGCCGCCGTGCATCTTGTTCAGGCCCGCGATCGCCCGCAGCGTGGTCGTCTTGCCCGCGCCGTTGCGCCCGAGCAGCGCGGTGACCTGGCCTGGCAGCACGTCGAAGGACACGTCCCAGACCACCCGCAGGTCACCGTAGCCGGTGACCAGGTTGCGTACCGCGAGCAACGGCGCAGCCGTCGTTTCGGCCTCAGTCATCCTGACCCGCCTCCGCTCCCGCCGTGGCCAGCAGTTCGCCCGCGCCGCTCACCGGCATACCGAGATACTCGGTGAGGACCTCGGGGTGGACTTCGATCTCCGCGGGCGGACCGGACGCGATGATCCGGCCCCGCGCGAGCACGTGGATGTGATCGGCCAGCGACAGCACGAGCCGGAAGTTGTGCTCGACGAGCACGACCGTGCCACCGCTGTCCCGGATCCGGCGGATCAGGTCCGCCAGGCGGTCGACCTCGTCCTCGTCGAGACCCGAAGCGGCCTCGTCGAGCAACAGCACCCGCGGCCGCGACACCAGGGAGCGGGCGACTTCGAGCAACCGGCGGGTGCCCAGCGGCAGCGACGCCGCCTCGTCGTTCTCGAACTCCTCCAGGCCGACGAGTGCCAGCACCCGCCGCGCCTCCTCGATGTCGGCCGCCCGCGCGCGCCGGTAGCCGGGCAACCGGAAGATCGCCGACAGGAACGACGCGTGCTGGGTGGCGTAACGGCCGGACCGGACGGCTTCGGCCACCGTGATGCCCGGCGGGACCGACGGCGTCTGGAAAGTTCGGGCGATGCCGGCACGGGCCACCCGGAACGGCGAGCGTGAGCTGCCGGCTTCCCCGAGCCGGATTTCACCGGCATCGAGGCGGTAATAGCCGCAGATCATGTTCAGCAGCGTGGTCTTTCCCGAGCCGTTCGGCCCGATCAGCGCGGTGACCTGTCCCGGTTTCGCTTCCAGCGAGACGTCCTGGAGCGCCTTGACCCCGCCGAAGGTCTTGGCCAGGTGCCGCACCGAAAGCCGGGCACCGTCGATGGCGGGCAGCTGTTCGCCGGTGTAGGTCACCGAGCGGCCACGCGGCGCCCACCGCCGCTCGACCCGGCTCCACAGTTTTCGCGCCAAGCCCGCGATACCCACCGACAGCACGATTCCGCCGACGAGCAGCAGCAGCCCGTAGACGACCAGCGCGTACTGCTGGAACGAGGTCGCCTGCAGCGGGCCGAGTTGCAGGATCGCCGCGCCGATCACGGCGCCGTAGACGCTCGCCGAACCACCGAGGATCGACGCGGCCAGCACAGAAACCGCGAGGCTGAACCCGAAGGAGTCCGGCGCGAGGTAGTGATCGACGTTGGCGAACAGACAGCCCGCGATCCCGGCGGGCAGCGCCGCCACCGCGTAGGCGCTGAGCTTCATCCGGAACACCGAGATGCCGATCGAAGCCGCCAGCACCGGGCTCTCCCGGAGTACGCGGAAAGCCGTGCCGTGCCGCGAGGTGACCAGATTGCGCAGAATCAGCAACCACAGCGCGGTCACCACCGTCACGGTGACGTAGAAGGCCTGGTCGTCGAGCTCGATCCCGAACAACGTCACCGGCTCGATACCGGCCAGGCCGAGCGTGCCGCCGGTCTGGGACTGGAACATGTCCAGCACGTCCGGCACCAGCAGCACGAGGAAGAACGACACCATCGCCAGTGCCCAGTTTCCCAGCCGCAGCCCCGGAATCCCGGTCAGCAGGCCGAGCAGGAGCGCGACCACACCCGCCGCGACCAGTTGCAGCAACAGGTCGGTGTGGCCATGTGCGCCGAGGTAGCCGCTGACGTAGGCACCACCGGCGTAGATGGCGGCCTGCCCGAGCGCCAGCTCGCCGGCGTAGCCAAGGCTCAGGTTCAGACCACTGACCAGCAGGGCCAGGATGCAGATCAGCATCACCTGCCGCTGCACCGTGGAGTCCAGGCCCATGACCGGGAACAGAATGACGAGGACCGCGGCCACCAGCGGCAGCGCCCACGTCGGCAGCCGGCGGACGATCGCGAAAACGCCCATGATCAGACCATCCGTTCTCGAGCGTGACCGAACAGGCCGGCCGGTTTCACCAGGAGCACGACGAGCAGCGCCACGAACACCATCAGGGTGGCGAACGATTCGCCGAGGTACCGGCTCGTCGTGGCTTCGATCAGCCCGACCACCAGACCGCCGATGAGCGCGCCCGGCGCGCTCCCGAAGCCACCGATGGCCATCGCCACGAAACCCTTGAGCGCCAGCGCCGTGCCCAGCGTCGCCACCGCGAACGTCTTGGGCCCGACGATGGGGCCGAGCAGCCCGGCCACCGCCCCCGACACCGCGAACGCGCCGATCGCGAGTGCCCGGACGTTGATGCCACGCATCAGCGCGGCTTCCCGGTCCTCCGACACGGCCAGCATCGCGATGCCCAGCATCGAGTTGCGGCTGATCACCACGAACAGCACGGTGAGCACGATGACGACACCGATCAGCACCAGTTCGACGGGGAACACCTGCCCGCCGAACAACGTGATCACCTCGCTGCGCCCGAAGAACGGCACCTGCAACGGCTCACCGCCCCAGATCACCTGCGTCAGCCCGTCGAGCAGGGTCGCGAAACCCAGGGTGGTGACGAGCTGGGCCTCGGTGCCGCGGACGGTGCGGATGGCGAACCGTTCCTCGAGCACGGCCACCGCGGCGACGATCACGCCCGCGAGCGGGAACACCAGTGCCGGCGGCAGGTGCAGGGTGACCGAGCCGAAGAACGCCAGGAAGGTACCCAGCATCAGCAGCTGGGCGTGGGCGAAGTTGAAGACGTTCGAGGAGACGAACACGATGTTGTAGCCCAGGGCCACGAGACTGTAGAGAGCGCCGAGGGCAAGGCCGGCCCAGATGACGTTCATCGGCATTCTCCCGGAGGCTTGGGCCGCGCCGGATCGCCGGCACGCCGTGGCGCGCGTGTTTCGGTGCTGGTGCTCATCTGGGGTTCCTCAATCGTCTGCGGGCAGCGCGGTGTCCGGCGGTCAGGACGCCGCCGGGTTCCCGAACTGGCCGTCGACCACCGCGGTCGGCTTGATGAAGGTGAACTGCGACGGATCAGGATTCGCGGCGTGTGACGCGGAGCTGAACCGGTAGCTCGAGAAGATCGCGGTCTTGGGCCCGCCGGGCGGCAGTTTCTCCACCGCAGCCGCGATTTTCGCGCCGTCGGTGGTGGTCCCGGCCGCGGCCGCGGCGGCCGCCGCGAGAATGACCGCGTCGTAGGCGTAGGCGACGGTCAGCGGTGCGGGGATGCCGCCGGCCGCCTTCATCCCGGCGATCAGGTCGGAGACGGGCTGGGGCTGGCCGGGCGAGTACGCGGTGCTCGCGTAGGCCATCGCCCGCAGGTTGGTCTCCATCGGGGTGCCCAGCATTCCCGTCGGTGGCGGCGTCGTGACCACCGGCGAAGCGATCACCGCGCCGTCACCGAGCAGCGGCACGTTCCAGGCCAGCCGGTTCACACCCTGCAGCACATAGCCCGCCGGCGCGCCGTAGGCGAAGAACACCAGCACCTCGGGATTCTTGGCCTGCAACGAGGAAAGCTGCGGTGTCACGTCCAATGAGGACACCGCGAACTTCTCGGCGCCCACCGAAGTGATGCCCTCCGCCTGACAGTGCTTGGTGACCTCGTCGGTCTCACCGTTGGCGAAGGGGGTGTCGTTGCGGATGATGGCGAAGGTCTTGATGTTCTTCGCCTTCATCTCGGCACAGAACGCGCTGCCGATGCTCGACGTCGAGGCCGCCAGGTCGAAGCTGTACGGGTTCTTCGACGGGTCGCCGGAGTCGGCGGTCTGCGCGAAGTTGAACGTGGTGACCTTTTTCTGCTTCGTCAGGGGCAGCACCGCGCTCGTGATGGGCGACGAGTCGGCCTGGATCAGGACGGCGGGCTTGCTGGTGCTGGTGAGGGCCGCGTTGAGCTTGGTCACCGCCGTCGTCGCGGAATTCGCCTCGTCCTGCACGTCGAGTTCGATCGGGCGCCCGAGGACGCCGCCGTTCCTGTTCACGGTCGCGACGGCCGCCTTGGCGGCGTTGATCTCGTTCGTCGCGTTGTTCGCCAGAGCCGGCGCGCTGGTCGGGGCGAGCAGGAGAAGCCGTAGCGGATCTCCGCCCGAACCCGGGCCGCCGTCACCCGAACTGCTGCCGCAGGCCGCCGTCACGGCCAGAGCCGTGGCCGTGGCCAGGGCGATGACAACTCTCCGCACTGAGAGCCTCCTTAGAGTCTTCCGACCGGTCGGTAGGAGATACTAAGACCAACTCGGCGATCCGTCTACCGTCGTGCACCTCCGAGATTCGGATCAGACTCGGTATGGCAACAGATCCGGGCGCTGTTCCCGTCCTTTTCGGACACGGTGCGCCCCGTCCCGGCGCCACCTCTGGACGCTGTACCGACCGGCCGGTAGGCTTATCGGCCTGGCGAGGAAGCCTGCTGGTGGCTCCGGAAGGGTGGATCATGGTCGACGGACCCTCGAGCGAAGGTATCGACGTAGCCGCATTGAAGCGGAAGTACCGGGACGAGCGCGACAAGCGGCTCGGCGCCGACCGCCGCGATCTGCCAGAGCTCACCGGACCACTCGCGCGGTACGTCGATGATCCGTACACGAAGCCGTCCGGCCGGCCCCTGCGCGCGGACCGGGTGGACGTGGTGGTCGTCGGCGCGGGCCTGGGCGGGCTGATGATCGGCGCCGCGCTGCGCGACGTGGGGGTCGAACGGATCCGGCTCATCGACACGGCGGGCGACGTCGGCGGGGTCTGGTACTGGAACCGTTATCCCGGTGCCCGGTGCGACGTCGAATCGCTGATCTACCTGCCACTGCTGGAAGAAGTCGGCGGCCCGCTGCCCAGCGAGAAGTACGCGCCCGCCGCGGAAATCCTCGCGCACGCCCAGCGGATCGCCAAGCACTACGGTCTGTACGAGGACGCCCTGTTCCAGACGACCGTGGAAGGCATGGAATGGGAGCAGTCGCGGTCGGAATGGGTCACCAGGACCGACCGGGGTGACGAGATCCGGTCCCGGTTCGTGATACTGGCCAACGGCCCCCTGACACGCCTGAAACTGCCCGCGGTGCCCGGGATCGAGACGTTCGGCGGAACGGCTTTCCACACCAGCAGGTGGGATTTCTCCTACACCGGCGGGACTTCCGACACGGACCCGACCGAGCTCGGCGACAAGGTGGTGGGCGTCGTGGGTACCGGCGCGACGGCCATCCAGTGCGTGCCGCCGCTGGCGCGGTCGGCGAAGCACCTGTTCGTCTTCCAGCGCACCCCGTCGACGATCAGCGTCCGCGACAACCACCGGTTCGACCCGGAATGGCTGTCCAGCCTGGAACCGGGCTGGCAGGCGAAGCGGATGCGCAACTTCATCGACGTGCTCTACGGCGGTGACCCGGCCGAGGATCTCATCGACGACGGCTGGACCCACGTCTGGCGCGACCTGTTCGTCAACCCGGCCTTCGCCACGATGACGCCCGCCGAACTGGCCGCGGCGAAGGAACTCGCGGACGCCCGCAAGATGGAAGAGGTGCGCGGGCGGGTCGCCCGGATCGTGCGGGACCCGAACACCGCGGAGGCCCTGAAGCCCTACTACGCCTACATCTGCAAGCGCCCGGGATTCAGCGACGAATACCTCGACACGTTCAACCGCGACAACGTCACGCTGGTGGACACCTTGGGGCGCGGGCTGGAAGGGGTCACCCCTTCGGGCGTGGTCGCCAACGGCCGGAGCTACGACCTGGACTGCCTGGTCTTCGCGACCGGGTTCGAATCCGCCGAGGCCGGCTCGTCGTTCACCCGCCGGATCGGGTTCGACGTGCTGGGCCGGGACGGGGTGAGCCTGTCCGGAAAGTGGGCGGACGGCCTGGCGACCCTGCACGGGCTGATGACCGCGAGGTTCCCCAACATGTTCGTGCAGCCTGCGCCCGGCTCGCAGAACACCGAGCCTGCCAACTACGTGCACACGATGCAGGAGAACGCCCGGCACATGGCTTACGTCATCGGGGAGGTGCGCCGCCGCGGCGCCCGCACCTTCGAGGTGACCGCCGAGGCCGAAGAGAGCTGGGTGCGCACGATCCTGGACCGCGCGATCGACGACGCGGCATTCCTCGAGGCGTGCACGCCCGGCCGCCGCAACGCCGACGGGCACGCCGATGTCCGCCCGGCCGCCAACAAGAACTTCGGCGGCGGGCCACTGGAGTTCTACCGGATTCTCGGGGAATGGCGCGCCGAGGGCACCCTTCCCGGCCTGTCCCTGGACACCTGAGCGATTCCCGTTGGCGGGACTCGCGTGAGTCCCGCCCGGGGTCAGGGTTTCGTGCGGATGATGTCGAACTGGCCGGCACCGTAGCGCGACCTCAGCGCCTTTTTGTCGAACTTGCCCACGGTCGTCTTCGGTATCGCGTCGACGAAGGCCCAGTTCTCCGGCACCTGCCAGCCGGCGACCTTGCCGGCGAGGAACTCCGCAAGTTCCGACGGCGCAACGGTTTCGCGTGCGACGACGAGGGCGAGCGGCCGTTCCGTCCACTTCTCGTCCGGTATTCCGATGACCGCGGCCTCCAGCACGTGCGGGCTGCCCATCAAAAGGGTTTCGAGCTCGACCGACGAGATCCATTCCCCGCCCGACTTGATCACGTCCTTGGCCCGGTCGGTGATCCGGAAGAAGCCGCGCGGGTCGATGGTGCCGATGTCCCCGGTGCGGAGCCAGCCGCCGTGGAACTTCTCCGGCGCCTCGGTGCGGTGGTACGAGCCGGTGATCCACGGGCCGCGAACCTCGATCTCGCCCGCCGACCGGCCGTCCCACGGCAGGACCGCGCCGTTCGTGCCGACCGTGCGCATCTGCACGCCGGCCAGCACACGACCGGACATCATCCGCCAGTCGATCTCTTCGGGCGAGCCGGGTTCGACCCCGGCGGGCGGATGGGCCATGCCGCCCAGCGGCGACGTTTCGGTCATGCCCCAGCCCTGGATGATGCGGAGCCCGTGGCCGGTTTCGAAGGCCTCGACGAGCGAGCGCGGGATGGCCGCTCCGCCCGAGGTCCCGAGCCGCACCGAGGACAGGTCCACCTCATGGGTGCGGGCGTGCTGGTGGAGGCCGGACCAGATCGTCGGCACGGCCGCGGCGACGGTGGCGCGCTCCGCCGCGATGAACCCGGCGATGTCGGCGGGGCTCATGAACCGGCCGGGCAGCAGCACCGACGAGCCGGAAAGGAAGGCGGTGTAAGGAATTCCCCAGGCGTTGACGTGGAACATCGGGACCAGCGCGAGCCACCGGTCGCTCTCGCGGGGTCCCGTCGCCTGCGTGGACAGTGTCCCCAGTGCGTGCAGGAACATCGACCGGTGGGAATAGACCACCCCTTTGGGATCCCCGGTCGTCCCGCTCGTGTAACACATCGTCGCGGGCGAGCGTTCGTCGAGTTCGGGCCAGTCGAAGACGGGTTCCTCGGCGGCCAGCAGGTCCGAATACCGGTAGGCGGGCTTGTTCAGGTCCTCGATGGGCGCGTCACCGACCACGATGAAGGCTTCCACCGTCGCGAATTCGTCCTGCGCGGCCACGATCTGCGGCAGCAGCGTGCCGTCCACGATGATCAGCCTGTCTTCGGCGTGGTTGACGATGTCGGCCAACTGCCGCGGCGTGAGGCGGATGTTCAGCGTGTGCAGCACGGCTCCCATGCCGGGCACCGCGTAATACGCTTCGAGATGCGCCCGGGTGTTCCACGAAAACGTGCCGACCCGGTCGCCGCGCGCGATGCCGAGGTTCGCCAGCGCGCGGGCCAGCCGCCGGGCGTCGGCCCCGATCTCGGCGTAGGTGACGTGTTCGGCCCCGCCGCCCTGCCAGGTGACGCATTCACTTTCTCCGAACACGCGGCTGCCGTGTTCGAGGATCGCGGACACCGTGAGCGGGAAGTCGTCCTGCATCGTGCTGGTGATCACCACGGCCTCCGCTACTTCTCCAGGCGGACGAAATGCCGCTCCCTGCCGAGCAACCCGTTGGCCCGCAACACGTACGCGCCATACGACTGCCCGTCTTCGGCCAGCCGGCGGAGCATCACGTATTGCGCTTCGCCGGACTCTTCGTCCTTGCAGATCCGGTAGTGCGTCCGCTCGTCCACATACACCGACCGGACGAGCCCGTAGCTCGTGCCGACCGTGAAGCGAGCATTCGACATGGTGCGCTGCCGGAATCCCGCCATCGCGGCTTCGTCACCGCGGCCGATCACCTCGCGCACCTCGTAACGGGCCCATTCCCGGTCGTCGAACCGCGTGGTGTATCCCATCCGGACGGTCGGGTCGACACCCAGCAGCACCTCGTAGTCCTGCACGTCACCCTCGGTGCGGATGGTGATGATCTCGTCGCCCACCTCGTCGGCGATGTACTTTTCCTGGTCCGGGTCCCACACCCGGGACTTCCCGGTGTCGATCTGCCAGGTCCCGTCGAATGTCACAGCCATGGCCGCCACCTCCACTGGTGTCTAGTTCCAGACCTCGATGAGCCGATCCCGGTATGTCCGCAGGTCGGTCTCTTCGCGAAGTTCCGTGAGCGAGCGAATCCGCTCGAAGCCTGCCGCCACACTCTCCAGGCTGGGATCGCGCTCCGAGACTCCCTCGCTCGACGCGAGCAGGATCTTCGCCATGTGCCCGCGTCCGGTGGCGAACACCTCACCGTTGGCGCGGCAGCTTTCGTGCGCCAGGAAACACGCGAGCGGGGCGGCGTTGGCCGCGGAGTTCACGTCGGTCGTCCGCCGCGCCGAGTTCTCCGCCGAGTCGGCGTCGAGCGCCGTTCCCTGCATCCGTGTCTCCGCGCCCGGCATGACGGCGTTGACCCGCACACCCGCGGCGGCTCCTTCGCACGCGACGCTGCGCATGAGCCCGAGCACGCTCGCTTTGGCGACGTTGTAGGCGACGGTGTGGCGGGAGCCGAGCATTCCGGCGGAGACGGTGAAGACCACCGCGCCCCGCGATTCGACCAGGGCGGGCCACGCGGCCTGCGTCACGTTCAAGGCGCCGAACAGGTGCACGTTCAGCTGCCGCTGAAGCAGATCCGTTGTCAGTTCGGGGAAAGAGTTCGTCGAGATGATGCCGGCGTTGTTGATGAGCGCGTCCAGGCGCCCGAAGCCCGCGACGGCGTCCGCGACGATGGCGCCGGCCTGAGCGGGGTCCGCGATGTCGCTGTAGTTCGCGACCGCCTTGCCACCCTCGCGCCGGATTTCCGCGACGAGCCGGTCCGCCGCCTCCGTCGACGAACCGCCACCGTCCATTTTGGTCCCTAGATCGTTGACGACGACACTCGCCCCGCGCTCGGCCAGGAGCCGTGCGTAGGCCGCCCCGAGCCCCCGCCCGGCGCCGGTCACCGCGACGACCTTGCCGTCGAACCGGACTTCGGTCACTGTGCTGCTCCCCGGCTCGATCGGCGTTTCACAGGATGGCCATGGCGTTCGCCGGAGATCCGACACCGGCCATGGAGTGCAGGGGCGCGCTCGTC
Source organism: Amycolatopsis sp. (assembly GCF_035546795.1). Taxonomy (GTDB): domain Bacteria; phylum Actinomycetota; class Actinomycetes; order Mycobacteriales; family Pseudonocardiaceae; genus Amycolatopsis_E. Next base: position 27,649 of record NZ_DASZWC010000021.1, on the reverse strand, counting down.
AGGAAGAACTCGTGGCGGCCCCGCTCCGCGCACCGGGCGGCGAGGGTTTCCAGCGCCCACAGTTCACCGATCCCCATCCCGAACTGTCCCAGCAGGAACCGGTGCAGGATCCCGAACGGGAACTGTTCCGCCGAGCGGTCCATCGGCCAGACCTCGAGCGAGGGCGCGTCGGAGGCGACGGCGGCGGCATGGGTGTTCCACAGGTATCTGGCCATGTCCTCGGTGTGCTCCAGCCCGCAGGCCCGCAGATCCTCCCTCGTGGAGATGCGCCGCCGCTCCCGCGCCGGAAGCGAGTCGTACCAGCGGAGGAAACCGGTGCGCAGAATGATGACGTCACCGGGCAGGAACTCGACTCCCGCGGCCCGTCGTGCGCGCTCCAGGTCCTCGACCGAAAACGTGTGTGTGCTGCCCGGATCGTACGCGTCGGAGGTCCGTTCCAGATCCAGCAGCACTCCCCGCGTCGCAATTCCCTTGCGCGCCCAGTGCCCTATCGTGTTGCGGTTCTCCGTCAGGACCGCGTCGAGCGTGGCGCCGTTGTAGAAGCTGTCGACGTCATAGGCGACATGCCCCAGCCCGTCCCATTGGGAGGACGCCTGGGGGTTGAAGCCGTTGTAGACCTCGTCGAGGCCCTGCTTGTCGGCGGCGATCTTCTTTTCGAGCGCATAGGCGGTCCGCCCGAACAGCGGCGGATCGAAATGGTCCAACGGCAGGTCGAGCGGGATCACCTCACCCGTCGCGACGAGCCTGGCGGCGGACGCGGTGACCTCGGGGGTGATCAGGTTCAGCAGACCGAGATTGTCGTCGTCACCGAAGAGTCCCCACGCGCTTCGGCCACCACGCGCAGCGCGCGGCAGTTCGTCATAATCCGGAAGATGCACCCTTGCCTCCTCTTTGGCCGCCCGCCGTCGCACGGCCTGGCCGGTCGCCGCCAAACGCAGGTTATCCTACCGGCCGGTCGGTTGTCCGTCTACCATGATCCGCAGTGAACGAACTCAGGAGGCAAGGGTGAGCACAACGGTGTCGCGCGCGGAATTGTCGCCCATCCGGTTCCTGCTGCGCGCCGCGTCGGTGTGGGCGGACCGCACCGCGGTCGTCGACGGCAACCGGACCTGGACCTACGCCGGGCATCTGGACCGGGTCGAGGCACTGGCCGGAGCGCTCGGCGCGACGTTCGGGACCGGAGCGGGCGACCGCGTCGCGACCCTGCTGGCCAACGTCGCACCGATGCTCGAAGCCCACTACGCGGTGCCCGGGCTCGGTGCCGTACTGGTCCCCCTCAACACGCGACTCACCGCGGCCGACTACCGCTACATCCTGGAACACAGCGGGGCGGCCGTCGTGATCGCGGACCGCGCGTTCGCCCCGGCACTCGCCCCGGTGGCCGACGAACTCCCCGGGCTGCGAATCCTGTGGACCGGCGACGAAGGCTACGAAGACCTGCTCGCCAAGGCCGCGCGACGGCCACTTTCCGTTCCGGCGGACGAAAACGCGCTGATCTCGATCAATTACACCTCGGGCACGACAGGCCGCCCGAAGGGCGTGATGACCACGCACCGGGGCGCATACCTGCACACGCTGGGCGTGCTGCCCGAGGCGATGCTGACGCCCAGCAGCGCCTACCTGTGGACCCTGCCGATGTTCCACTGCAACGGGTGGGCCTACACCTGGGCCGTCACCGCGGCCGGCGGCACCCACGTCTGCCTGCCCAAGGTGGAGGGAAAAGCCTTGTGGGAGGCCATGGACAGGCATCGCGTCACGCACCTGTGCGCGGCGCCGACGGTGCTCTCGACGCTGCTGACCGATCCCGCGGCGCACCCCGTCGAGCATCCGGTCCAGGTGTTCGTCGGCGGTGCTCCCCCGGCGCCCGCGCTCATCGAACGCGCCCAGCGGCTCGGGATCGCCGTGACCCACCTCTACGGGCTGACCGAGACCTACGGGCCATTGGCCGTCTGCGCGTGGAACCCGGACTGGGACGCACTCGACGCACCCGCCCGGTCGCGGCTGCGCGCGCGCCAGGGCGTGGGCACGATCGTGTCCGAGCCGCTTCGCGTGGTGGACAAGGACATGCGGGACGTGCCGGCCGACGCCGCGACGATGGGTGAGGTCGTCATGCGGGGCAACAACGTGATGCTCGGCTACTACCGTGACGAGGCCGCGACCGCCGAGGCGTTCCGCGGCGGCTGGTTCCACTCGGGCGACCTCGCCGTGCTGCACCCCGACGGATACATCGAACTGCGGGACCGCGCCAAGGACGTGATCATCTCCGGCGGCGAGAACATCTCGACGATCGAGGTGGAGCAGGCGCTCGCCGCCCACCCGGCAGTCGTCGAGGTCGCTGTCGTCGCGGCTCCCGACGAACGGTGGGGCGAGGTGCCGGTTGCCTTCGTCATCACCGGCGAAACCCGTCCCGGCGCGGAGGAGCTCATCGAGTTCGCGCGCGAACGGATCGCGCGGTTCAAGGTGCCCAAGCGGATCGAGTTCGTCACCGACCTCCCCAGGACCGGCACCGGCAAGATCCAGAAGTTCCGGCTGCGCGAGCGCGCCGCCGACCGTCCGACGTGACCGGTCTCCTCCCGAACCCGCTGGACCTTGGACCGACCGGCCGGTAGGCTCACGGGGTCGGGAGGATGGATAGACTTCATGAGCAGGACGATTTACGGCCCGGACCATCAGGATTTCCGGCGCACCGTCCGCGGCTTCGTGGAAACCGAGGCACAGCCGAACTACGCCCGCTACTGCGAACAACGGCTCATCGACCGCGACCTGTGGTTGAAGGCCGGTTCCCTCGGTCTGCTCGGCCTGCACGTGCCCGAGCGGTACGGCGGCGGTGACGCGGCGGACTGGCGGTTCACCGCGGTGGTGCTCGAAGAGCTGTCCCGCTTCTCCAGCGGACTGTCTTCGAGCTTCGGGATCCACTGCGACATCGTGGCGCCGTACCTGTGCGACCTGACCGACGACGGGCAGAAAACGCGGTGGCTGCCCGGTTTCGCGTCCGGCGAGCTGATCACGGCCATCGGGATGACCGAGCCCGGCGGCGGCAGCGATCTGGCGAACCTGCGCACCACGGCACGGAAAACCGGGGACGGCTGGCTGCTCAACGGCGCGAAGACGTTCATCACCAACGGTTCGCGCGCGGACCTGGTCGTGGTCGCCGCTCGCACCGCACCGGGCAGGGCGTCGCGTGGCATCTCGTTGTTCGTCGTCGAGGCGGGCACGCCGGGGTTCGCGCGCGGCACGAAGCTGGACAAGGTCGGGCAGGCCGAATCCGACACCGCCGAGCTGTTCTTCGACGACGCGGTCGTGCCGCCGGAAAACCTGCTCGGCGAGGAGGGGCGCGGTTTCGTCTACATGATGCAGCGGCTGCCGCAGGAACGACTCAACTGCGCGGTGTCCAACCTCGCCAACGCCGGCGCGGTGCTGGCGGAGACGTTGCGCTATGTCAAGTCCCGCAAGGCTTTCGGCACACCGATCGGAAGTTTCCAGCACAACCGGTTCAAGCTCGCGGAGATGACGACCGCGCTGGACGTCGCGCGTTCCTACGTGCAGGACTGCGTGCTGGCGCACGTCGCCGGCGAGCTCACGGCGGTTCAGGCCGCGAAGGCGAAATGGTGGTCGGCGCAGGTGCAGAACGACATCCTCGACAACTGCGTCCAGCTCCACGGCGGCTACGGGTACATGCGGGAGTCGCCGGTGGCGCGGGCGTGGCTGGACGGCCGGGTGTCGAAGATCTGGGCCGGCACCAACGAAATCATGAAGGAGATCATCGGTCGTGACCTGGGTATCTGAAGCGGCTCCCGCGGTGTCGCCCGGTGGGTCGCCGGCGGGGCTCCGGGTGTGGGTGACCGGCGCCAGCCGCGGGCTCGGCCGGGCGATAGCGGCCGATCTGAGCGCGGCGGGCGCCAGGCTGGCACTGACCTCCCGCACCGACGCGGCACTCGCGGAGATCCACGAGGTGTGCGGTGAAGACGCGCTGCGCGTCCCTGGTTCAGTGGCCGACGAGGACGACCTGTCGCGCATGTCGAAGCTGATCGAGCGTGAGTGGGACGGACTGGACGCGGTCGTGCACTGTGCCGGTATCAGCCCGGCGTTCCTGCGTGCCGACAAACTGGATGTCCGGACCTGGCGGGAGATCGTGGACGTCAACCTGACCGGGACGTTCCTGGTCTGCAAGGCCGCGGCGTCCCTGATGACCGGCGGTGGCTCGATCATCACCACGTCGAGCGTGCACGCCCGCTCGGGCGCCGCGCGGCTGGCGGCCTACAGCGCGACGAAGGGCGCGGTGGAATCGCTGACCCGGGCCCTCGCGCTCGACTGGGCCGGCCGCGGGATCCGGGTGAACTGCCTCGCACCGGGTTATTTCGAGACGGACATGACGGAAGACCTTGCCCGCAACGAAAACCACCGCGCCCGGCTGCTACGGCACATCCCGATGGGCGTGCTGGGCACGCCGTCGCAGCTCGTGGAGATGGTCCGCGTCCTGCTGGGCCCCGGTGGGAGCTACATCACCGGCTCGGTGCTCGCCGTCGACGGCGGGTGGAGCGCGTACTGAACCGCGGGCGAGGCGTCAGTGTGAGTCCGTCCGGCACAGTGGGCCCAGTACCGAGGCGACGAGCCGCAAGCTCTCGTCCAGTCTGGCGATGAAGGCCGCGCGATCGTCGTCGACCTGGAGCCAGCCGCGCAACTGGGCGACGAACCCGCCATGGAAAGCGCCCGCGACCACCATCGGGACGGTCGAATCCGGCACGGCGCCGAGTACGCCGGCGAGGTAGCCGGTGATCACCCGCTTCCAGCGCTCCCAGTGCTCGTAGGACTCCGCCCGCAGTTCCGCGACCGTGTCGAGCAGCTTGAACCGTTCCAGCCAGACATCGCTGTCGTAGACGGCGTCCCGGGTCGACACGACCACGGCCGCGCGCACCACGTCGAGCGGGTCCGCGCCGGGCTCCGCGGCCTCGATCTCCCTGGCCAGCCTGGCGATCGTGTCGTCGAAGGCATACCAGATGACCCCGGGCTTCGACCGGAAGTAGCGGAAGAACGTGGTACGGCCGATGCCCGCCGCGGACACGATCGCGTCCACGGTCACGTTCTCGTAGCCGTCCCGCTGCATCAAGGCGATGGCAGCCTGCTCCACCACCTCGCGGCTGGCCGCGTGTGGCCGTCCTCTCCCGCGGCGGACCGGCTGTGCTGACACCCGCGTCAGTCTAGCCATCACCCGTCACATTGATTTTTGGAACTGAGGCCCACTATTCTGGAGAGGTGCCGACAGAACCCTCGAACGGGGCACTGCCGACCGGCCGCCACCGCCGGTGGCGGCAAGCGATCCGTACGGAAAGGCACGAACTGATGGGTAAGCTCGATGGCAAGGTGGCCATCATCACCGGCGCCGCCCAGGGCATGGGTGAAGCACACGCACGACGCTTCGTCGCCGAGGGCGCGAAGGTCGTGCTGACCGACCTCAACGAGGAGCGCGGCCAGGAGATCGCCAAGGAACTCGGCGACAACGCCCTGTTCATCCGGCACGACGTCACGTCGCCGGCCGAATGGAAGCAAGTCCTGCGGCAGGCCGAACAGGCCTTCGGCACGGTGACCGTCCTGGTGAACAACGCCGGCATCCTGGGCCCGCTCGTCGAAACGACGGAGTTCGACGAGGACGAGTACCTCAAGGTGTGCGCGGTCAACCAGCACTCCCAGTTCTACGGGATGAAGACCGTCATCCCGTCCATGCAGAAGGCGGGCGGTGGCGCCATCGTCAACATCTCCTCCACCGCGGGCATGGTCTCCATCGTCGGCGCGCCGAACCTCGCCTACGTCGGCAGCAAGTTCGCCTCCCGCGGCATGACCAAGCACGTCGCCGTCCAGTACGGACCCGACAACATCCGGGTCAACTCGGTCCATCCGGGATACATCAAGACCCCGATGATGGCGGCGGCCACCGACGCGGACGGCGGGGGCATCGCCGGGCAGGTCCCGCTTCGCCGGATGTCCGACCCCGACGAGGTTTCGAGTCTGGTGCTCTTCCTCGCCTCCGACGATTCCTCGTACATCAGCGGGATGGAGCACGTCATCGACGGAGGCCTCACCGCGCAATAGCCGTCACGGCACCAGGCCGCTGGTCCACAATGGACCATCGGCCCGGTGCCCCGGCTCCGCTCACGCCCGGTCCGTGGTGCCAGTGGTCCGCACCCTCAGCACGGCCGACAGCAACTTGCGGGTGTACTCGTCGGCGGGGTTCGCCCGCACTTCACGCCATTCCCCGGTCTCGACCGCGACGCCCTTGTACAGCACGACAACGCGCTGGGCGAGTGCGGAGACCGTGGCCATGTCGTGGGTGATCAGCAGGTACGACAGACCCAGCCGCTCCTGCAGTTCCCGGAGCGTCTCCAGGATGCGGCCACGCACCGACAGGTCCAGCGAAGCGGTCGGCTCATCCAGCACCACGAACTCCGGCTCGGTGACCACCGCACGCGCGATCCCGGCACGCTGCTGCTGCCCACCCGACAGTTCCCGCGGATACCGGTCCCACAAACCGGGGTCGAGATGCGCCAGCTCCAGTGCGTGCTCGGCCCTGGCGTGCCGCTCGGCCGCCGGGAGCCGGGGGAAGTGGATGTCCAGCGGCTCGGTCACCGACTGCCCCAGCGTCCGGCGCGGATTCAGCGCGAGTTCCGGCTCCTGCAGGACGATCGAGGTCCTGCGGCGGAACTCGGCGAGCCGTTCGCGGTCGAAGCCCGCGAAATCCTCGCCGCCGACGAGCAGCCTGCCCCGGTCGAACGCCTCCGCTCCCAGGCAGATCCGCCCGAGCGTCGACTTGCCGGAACCGCTCTCGCCGATCAGGCCGAGCGTGCCGCCAGGCTCGACGCTGAGCGAAACCCCGCGCACCGCTTCGACCGCGTTCGCGCCCTGCCCGTAGGTCTTGGTGACGTCTTCCAGTACGAGAGTGCTCACCGGGTCACCTCACCGGTGGCCGCCGCCACGAGCGAACGCGTGTAGTCGTGCGACGGCGAACCGAACACCTCGCCGAGGGTGCCCTCTTCGAGAACGCGGCCGGACCGCATGACCGACACCCGGTCGCAGTAGTGCGAGACCACGCCGAGGTCGTGCGTCACGATGAGCACGCTTTTGCCGTCCTCATGGCAGATCCCGCTCAGCTGGTCGAGAATTTCCCGCTGCACGGTCACATCCAGCGCGGTGGTCGGCTCGTCGGCCACCACCAGCTCCGGCTCCAGCAGCAACGACATCGCGATCACCACCCGCTGCGCCATCCCGCCCGACAACTCCCCGGCATAACGGGTCAGCACCCGCTCGGGCTGCCGGATCTCCAGCCGGGTCAGCATCTCCAGTGCCGCCTCGTCCGTCCACTTGCGACTTTTCCCGTGCCCGAGGGCGAACTCGCCAGGAGACTCGAGGAGCAGCGCGAACAGTTCACCCGGCGGCTGCTCGACGCCGTCGCGCGGCGCGCTGGATCACCGGCATGAGAGCGGCACGGTACCTGCTGCACAAGGTTTTCCTGATCGCTGTGGTCGGGCTCGGCGTGACGACCTTGCTGTTCGTGTTGTCGCGCCTGTCGGGTGATCCGGCGGTGCTGATGTCGCCGCCGGAGGCGAGCGCGCGGGTCATCTCCGCGACTCACGCGCGGCTCGGCTTGGACCAGCCGGCCATCGTCCAGTACCTGGACGCGGTTCGGGGCGCGTTCACCTTCGACTTCGGACAGTCGTTCTCCTTCCGGCGGCCTGCCGGAGAGCTGGCCTTGCAACGGCTCGGCCCGAGCCTGCGGCTGGTGGTCCCGGCGGTGGTCGTGGCCGCGGCGGCCGCGCTGGCGCTGGGGACGTTCGCGGCGCTGCGGCCGTCGAAGCGGCGCGGGCGGGTGATCATGGCGGTGGCGTTCGTCGCCGATGGCGTCCCGTACTTCGTGGTCGCACTGGTGCTGGTGTTCGCGGTGACGCTGCGCTGGTTGCCTACCACCGGGGACCAGGGTTTCGCGCCCCTGGTGATCCCCGTCGTGGTGCTCGCCGTGCTCGGATTCGCGACGCTGGCGCGGTTGGTGCGGGGGCAGTTGCTGGACGCGCTCGGGCAGGGCCCGGTGCTCTATGCGCGGTCGATGGGGGTGCCGCCGCGGCAGGTACTGATGCGGCACGCGCTGCCGCTCGCGGTTCCGCCGCTGCTGAGCTATCTGGGGATCCAGTTCTCCATCATGTTCGGGTCGCTGCTGATCCTGGAGCCGATGTTCGACTACGAAGGGCTCGGCGGGCTGCTGCTGAGCAGCGTGAACGACCGGGATTTCCCCGCGGTGCAAGCGTGTGTGTTCGTGATCGCGGTGTTCGTCACGGTGGTGAACCTGGCGATGGACGGCCTGGTGCGGCTGATCGATCCGCGGCTGGCCAAGGAGGTGAGCGCATGAGCACGGATACCCGTGAGCGGGCCGGTTCGCGGCTGCGGGAGGTCGCCGGGCGCGCCTGGGCGAGCCCGATGGGCAAGACGGCGGTGATCCTGCTGGGGGTGCTCGTGGTGGCCGCGGTGTTCGCGCCGCTGCTGGCGCCGTTCGATCCGGCGGCGCAGAACCTGCTGGCGACCGATCAGGCACCGTCGTGGCTGGGCGGTGCCGGCGGCCATCCGCTGGGCACGGACGGCCTCGGCCGGGACGTGCTCAGCCGGATCCTTTATGGACTGCGGCTGAGCCTGGCCATCGCCGTGCTGACCGCCACCGGCAGTGCCGTGCTGGGGCTGGCGCTGGGGCTGCCGGCCGGGTTCTACGAGCGGACCGCCGGGGCGGTCCTGTTGCGGCTGGCCGATATCCAGTTCGCGGTGCCGTTCGTCGCGGTGGGCATCGCGCTGGCCGCGGTGTTCGGGCCCGGCGTGGGGAAACTGATGATCGTGCTGGCGATCTGGGGCTGGACAAGCTATGCGCGGACCATCGCCGGCACGGTCGCGCAGGTGCGGCGGATGGACTTCATCACCGCCGCGCGGACGCAGGGCCTGTCCACGCCGCGCATTCTTCACCGGCATGTCGCACCGAACGTACTGGGACCGGTGCTCATTCTGTGGTCGACCACGGCGGGCGTGCTGGTACTGGTGGAAAGCGCGCTGAGCCTGCTCGGCCTCGGCGTGCAGCCGCCCGGTGTCTCGCTCGGCGCGATGCTCGCCGACGGTCAGTCCGCGTTGCGCCTTGCCTGGTGGTCGGTGGCCGCGCCGGGGGTGGTGCTGGTGCTCATCGTGCTGGCGTTCAACATGCTCGGCGATGCCCTGCGGGACGCGTTCAGCCCCGGCTCCGGCAAGGCCGTCACCGACCCGGAACTCACCTGATCATCCGCAAGGCCGGCGATCCGGTTCACCGCCGTCGGCAGAGCCGGGGACCGACCGCTCACCCGCCGGGTCGGTCCACAAAGGACTCCGGCGTCCTGGCGCCCGCGACAGCAGCACCGAGGACGGTGAGTATCGCGGCCAGGCCCAGCATTCCGGCGCCGAGGGTGGCGGCGGCGGCGATCGCACCGACAAGCACCGGGCCGCCGGCATCGCCGAGCTCCCGGCCGACCTCGGCAGATCCGAGGGTCTGGCCGAGCCGTCCGGCCGGGGTGGTGCCGGCGAGGTGCGCGAACCCGAGCGGACTCACCAGCCCGGTGCCGACGCCGATGAGGACCGCGGCGCCCAGCATCCCGCCCACGCCCGGCACGAATGCGGCCAGGACCATCCCCGCGGCGGCCAGGCCGAGTCCGGCGGCCATGCCTGTCCCGTCACGGATCCGCCCGGTGTCACGCGCGCGGCCCGTCCATGGCTGGACCACCGCGCCGCAGGCCGCCAGCAGCGACACGGCCCCGCCGGTGAGCAGCGGCGCAAGTCCGGTCGTCGCACCGAGAACCGGCAGGAACCCGACTCCGACGGCCAGGGCGGCAGTCGCTCCGGCCAAGGCCGCGGTGGGGCGCAGGAACGTGGGGTGGCCAAGGCGCCGCGCCAGATCCAGCACGGTCTGGCGGGCGCGGGGCAGCGGCGGCACGGACGGCACGACCGCCGCCGCCCAGGCAACCACTGCCAGCGCGAGTCCGGCGAGGGTGGCGAAGAGCAGACTGAACCCGCCGACGGTGATCAGCACGCCACCGAGCAGCGGGCCGAGGGTGTAGCCGAGCCCTTTCCACGCGCCGTAGCCACCGAACGCGCGGCCGTGCCCGGTGCTGGGTGAGAGCCGGGCGACCAGGGCACCCGCTGCCGGCGAGAACGCCGCCGCAGCGGCACCCTGGCCGAAACGGGCCAGCCCGACCGCGGCCGGGTTGCCGGACAGGACGAAGGCGATCGAGGCGACGGCGAACGCGAGCAGCCCACCGAGCAGCACCGGGCGGGGCCCGACGCGGTCGGCGAGCGATCCGAACACCGGCTTGAGGATCACCTCGGCGCCGTCGTAGACCGCGAGCAGCAGCCCCAGCGTGAGCAGGGAGGCGTGCCGGCCGTGGGTGTAGGCGCCGAGGCTGGCGGCGATGCTGTGCGCACCGAACGCGGTGACGAACCCCGCCGCATACAGCGGCAGCAGCTGTTTGGTGGCGCCGGCTGCGGGCGCGGGTGGTTCGGCGTTACCGGTCACGATGTCGTCGGCTCGATGGGGTTCACATTTGGTGCAGGGCTTGGAAAACCTGCTGGGTGTAGTCGGCGAGGCGGCGGGTGCAGTGCGCCAGTTGCCGCTCGGCGTCCCGAGCCGCGGGTGCGCCGAACACGTCGCGTGTCTTGAGCTCGCGATGCCAGCGGCGCAGCCGATCGAGGCTGTGCTCTTCCTCTTCCAGCTCGGCCATCGTGAACTTGCCGTTGCGGACTTCCTTGTCGATCTCGGCGTCGAACTTGCCGCAGTCGGCCAGGAACTCCGCCCATTCCTCGGCGCGGTCCGCCGTGAACAGCGCCTCCAGCCTCGCCCCGTCCCGCGCGGCCCGGCCGGCGGCGTCGAGCACCACGACCTCGCCCTCGCCGCGCTGGGCGAGCTCGATCACGCGGGCTACGCCGTCGGCGAAGGCAGGCACGTCGGGTACCGCCCAAGTGCCCTGCCCCAGCGACAGCGCACCGGTGCGGCGCAGCTCCCGCCACACCGCCACCCGATGCCGCGACGGCTCCGCCGGCACCCGCACCACCAGCACCAGCCACCGCACGGGGTTCCGCTCAGTCACAAGTTGGAATGTATCACGGGTTACATCTCGGGCGGTGACTTCCGGGCTGGTCCCGCCGGTGCGACGTTCTGGTTCAGCCGGAAAACGTTCGCCGGGTCGTATTTGTGTTTCAGCTCCGCGAGCCGGCGGTGGTTTCGCCCGTAGGCGGCGCGGATCCGGTCGGGTCCTTCGGTGCCGAGGTTGTTGACGTAGACGGCGTCCTCGAGGTGCGGGCGCATCGCACCGAAGGAATCGCGCGCCCACGCGATGATGCGGTCGGAATCGGCCGGGTCGGTCCATTGGGCGAGGATGAGGAAGTCGTACTGCTCGGCGCGGTGCGGGAAGGCGGTGGCCTCGACGGGAACCCGGCTCGCCGCTCCGCGCAGGCGTTGCAGTCCGATGCCGCTCATCCCCGGCGGCATCGCGGCGGCGATGTCGAGCAGGGTGCCGGTGGCCGCATCGGTGAGCCGGCACAGGTAACCCGATTTCCAGTAATGCAGCCGCCCGAGCGGGAACCCGGCATCGGGGACGCACTGGAACTCGGCGAAGGACATCGGCCCGACCGTGTCCTGCGCGGGAGGCCCGAATTCGCGCAGCGGCGACAACACCTCGGCACCCACGTCCAAAGAGCCGGACCAGCAGACGGCGATCGACACCACGGGCGCCCCGGAAGCATCGAGCGCCAGGGAGACCGAAGTCGCCAGCTCGTCGGGTGCGGCGGCGATGAACTCGTCGTGGAAGCGCAGGACATCGGCGGCCATGGCCCGCGGGTAGGACAGCCCGCCGGCGAGCACCGGCCCGACCGGGTGCGCCCGGTAGGTGAACGACGTGACGACACCGAAGTTGCCGCCGCCACCGCGGAGTCCCCACAGCAGGTCGGCGTGCTCGTCCGGTCCGACCCTCAGCAGTTCACCGGCGGCAGTGACCACTTCGGCGCCGATCAGGTTGTCGCACGCCAGGCCATAGTGCCCGTTGAGCCAGCCGAGGCCGCCGCCGAGAGTGAGCCCGGCGATGCCGGTTTTCGACATCACGCCCAGCGGCACGGCCAGCCCGTGCCGCTGGGTCGCCCGGTCGAGGTCGCCGAGCAACAGCCCCGGCCCGGCCCGCGCGATCCGGTGGTCCGGATCGACGTGCACGTTCCTCATCCGGGACAGGTCGAGCATGATCCCGCCGTCGCAAACGGCACTGCCCGCGACGTTGTGCCCACCGCCCCGGACCGACAGCACGAGATCGTGCTCCCGGGCGAACCTGATGCCCCGCGCGACATCGGCGGCGTCGCGGCAGCGGAGGATCGCCAGTGGCCTGCGGTCGATCATCGCGTTGAACACCGCCCTGGCTGGGTCGTACTCGAGATCTCCGGGACGCAGGACATCGCCTTGAAGATCGATGGACAGCTGCGAGGTCATGATGTTCTCCCTGTTCGTCCGGACGCCGGACATCCGAGTGTCGACGGCCCGGCTAACCGCGGGCTAATCGCCGCCGGTCAGCCGGGTAACGGAAGGCCGATCTCGGCCCGCAGGGCTGCCGCCTCACCGGCCAGCCGGGCGGCCTTCCCGACATCGCCCGCAGCCGTGGCGACGCTCGCGAGCCCCGTCAGCGCGGCGGCCGCACCGGCACGGTGCCCCATCTGCCCGCACAGCCGCAAGGAACCCTCGAACGCCGTGATCGCGGCCTCCGGTTCGTGCTCGGCGAACGCGATCCGCCCGGCCAGGTGCAGCGCGGACGCTTCGCCCTCCTGATAACCCACGAGCCGGTAGTGCGCGAGTGCTTCGCTGGTCAACCTCCGGGCCTCGGATACGTCGCCCCACCGGTGTTCGAGTGACGCGAGAACGTTGACGGCGAGCCCGCACGCGAGCTCCTCACCGACCTCACCGGCATGGGCGAGTGCCTGCAATGCCACGGCTTTGGCCGCGTCCGGCTCGTTGCGGTCGCGGTGCAACCGGGCCAGCTGGGCTTCCTCGATCGCGGCGCGCCACAGATCGCCGCCCTCGATGGAGGCCGCGATCGCGTCCTCGTAAAGCTGCTGGGAACGGTCGGAATGGCCACGGGCCCAGGCGACCGTGGCCACCATGGCGAGCGCGTTGCCTTCCCATGCCCGGGCGCCGGTCGCTCGCGCCAACGCGCGTTGCTCGTCGGCCAGACGCCGGGTGGCGTCGAAATCGCTGCGGCCGAGGTGCAGCAGAGCGCCCGCGGACAGCAACTCCAAGCGGTCCACCGGGTTTTCGGCCCCGGCCGCATCGAGTCCGGCGTGCACCCAGTGCAGGCCCTCGCTTCGCGCTCCGCGCAGATCCCAGTAGTGCCACAGACCGCGGACGAGGCCGACCCCGGCGAACGGATCGCCCTCCGGCCCGAACGACCATTCCAGCGCGGCGCGCAGGTTGTCGCTCTCGTCGTGCAACCGGGCCAGCCACCGGGCCGATCCCGCGCCGAACAGATGTCGCCGCGTCTCCTGGACAAGCCCGAGGTAGTGGCGAGCATGCCGCTCCCGCAGGTCGCCGAGCTGCGCGGCGGTCAAGCATTCCCGCGCGAACTGGCGGGTGGTCTCCAGCAGCCGGTAGCGCGTTCCCGCCCCGCCACCGTCTTCGAGGCCGATCAAGCTGCACGTGACCAGACGCGAGAGCAGCAGGACGACGTCGCCGGGCGCCCCGCTGCTGGCGGCCATCGCCTTCGCCGCCGCCCCATCGAAAGCCGCGGGAAAGACAGCCATCCGCGCGAAGAGCGTCCGCTCCGCCTCAGTCAACAGGTCGTAGCTCCACGACACGGTCGCGGCCAGGCTGCGGTGGCGCGCGTCGGAAGTGCGGACCGCCGAGTCGAGCAACCGGAAGTGGTCGACGAGCAACCCGGGGAGGTCGGCCAACGGTATCGACGCCGCACGACCGGCGGCCAGCTCGATGGCCAAGGGCAAGCCGTCGAGGCGGCGGCACACGTCCAAGATCAGCCGAAGGTCGTCCGGCGCGACGACGAACCCGGGACGGGCGGCAGCGGCCCGGCTGGTGAAAAGCCGGACCGCCGCACAGGCCTCGATGCGGTCCGAGCCTTCGTCGGCATCGGCGATTTCCAGCGGTAGCACGGGAAACACCTGCTCGCCGGGTACGCCGAGTGGCTCCCGGCTCGTCGCCAGCACGCGCAGCCGGGTACTCGCCGCGAGCAGTGCCTGAACCAGGGCGGCGCATTCGTCCAGCAGGTGCTCACAGTTGTCGAGCAAGAGCACGGTCTCCCGCCCGGAGAGGGCAGCCGCGGCCGTCGCGGCGAGGTCACGCCCGGGTGGCACCCGGACGCCGAGCGCGTCGGCGACCGTGTCGTCGAACAACGCCGGCGTCGTCACCGACGTGAGGTCGACCAGCAACGCCTCGGCCAGTCCATTGTGGACGATCCGGCTGGCCGCCTCCAGCGCGAGCCTGGTCTTCCCGGAGCCGCCAGTGCCGGTCAGCGTGACGAGCCGAGGCGCCCCGGCCGAGGGCGACAGTTCCGCCAGTTCGCGTTCACGGCCGACGAACGAGCTGATCGGCACCGGGAGCGCCGCTCCTCGCGGTCGCACGCCTGTCGCGACCGGTGGCCGGAACTCGAGGTCGTCGCTGCGCCGCAACACGGCCACCTCAAGCCGCCGCAGCTCGGGCCCCGGCTCGACGCCCAACTCCGCATCGAGTGTGTGCCGTAGCCGTCGATACTCGGCGAGCGCATCGGCCGCCCGCCCGCACCGGTAGCGGGCCACGATGAGCTGAGCACTGAGGCGTTCCCGCAACGGGTGGCGCGCCACCAGCGATTCCAGCTCGGCGACCACATCGTGGTGCCGGCCCAGCGCGAGCTCGGCCGTCATGCGGAGTTCGGCGCATTGAACGCGCAATTCTTCCAGCCGGGCAGCCGTATCGCGGGCGAAGGCTTGCTCGACCCCGCCGAGCGCAGGCCCTCGCCACAGCGCGAGCGCGTCCGCCAAAACGGTTGCGGCTCGCGACGGCGAGGCTTCGACCAGCTGACGCCCTTGCGCCAGCAGACGCTCGAACCGGACCATGTCCAGCTGCCCCGGGTCAGCGTCCAGCACATAGCCCCCGTCGCGGGTGACGAGCAGCGGCCGCGCACCGCGCAGGCGCCCTTCGTCGAGGGTCCTGCGCAGCCCCGCGACCGTCGTGTGCACCATCGTCGCCGCTGTCGGTGGCGGGGCCCGGTCCCAGAGCAGGTCGATCACCCGGGCCACCGGGATCGGGTTGCCGAGATCCACCAGCAACGCGGCCAGCAGGGCCCGGCGCCGGTTCGGCCCCAACGGCAGCAGGGCGCCGCCGGGGCCGAACGCCGAGACGACACCGAGGACGGCGAACGACACTTCGGCCGGCGGCCGGTCCGGCAGGAGGCCTTCCGCAACGCTGGTCCTCACGTTTCACCCGCCCTGCGCACAAGTCCGGAAGGGACGATGGAAGCCCACCGTAACCCCGGCCGAGACAGAGACCGACTCTCGCGCTGCCGCGCATCCGGACGAAGAAGCCTTCACCTTCGCCGGCGACGGACGGATGACGTTCAGCCGCCTGCCAAGCACGAGCCGACGAGCTGGCGGGCGGCCTGCTCGGCCTAGGCGTCCAACCCCGTGAACGGGTCGGCCTGCTGCGACGGGTCGTGCCCCTCGACGCCGACGACCAACCGGGGTGCCTGGGAATCAGCGCCTTCCCCGGACTGCGAAGCGCCGACGAGGAGCTGGCTCAACCTGCTGCGCCGGCTGCAGCAGGAATTTTCCCTCAGCTACGTCTTCATCGCCCACGACCTGGCCGTCGTGCGCTACCTCGCCCACCGCACCGTGGTGCTCTACCACGGACGCGTCATGGAAGAAGGCCCCTCCGACGCCCTCTACCGCAGCCCGCGACATCCCTACACCCAGGCGTTGCTGGCGGCCGCTCCCGAACCGGACCCCGCCGGTCAGCAGACACGCCGCCACGCCCGCCAGGGCTACGCCGCCCGCCACGTCCAGAGTGGCCCGGGGCGCCGGATGCCCGTTCGCGCCCCGCTGCCGGCACGCCATCACCGGCTGCCACACCACCCCGCCGCCCGCCGGAACCACGCTCGCCTGCCACCGGTGGCGCGAGATCAGCGGACCGCCCCCGGCGCGCGGGGTCAACGGGGCCGTCGCCGAACCACTCCTGCCGGGCCGGTGACCCCGATGCCGTCGGAGACGATCAGACCACGCGCCGGAACCCCGCCCCCACGTCCGCGGCCGGGTCATGGCCGCGGGCCAGGTAACGCAGCAGCCTCGCGATGCGGTTGGTGATCGCCTCCGCGGTGTACTGGCGGAACCGGCACCATCGGCCGGCCCCGCCCGGGGTCAGTTTCCAGCCGGTGTGGCCTGCCGTCTGGCGCACCCCAACCCGCCGAAGTCGCTCAACCCGCAAGGCGCCCCGGTCCGCGGGGTGCCACCAGGTCGTCCGGCTCCTCCCAGAAATCGAGGGAATCCAGCCACTGCATGAGAAGCTCACCCGTGCCGTGGAAGTGCGCGGCGGTGCCCGACCGGGCCGCCTCGACGTCCCCGGACGCGAGTGCGTCGACCAGCGGTCCGTGCTGCGTGCGGTTGACCTCGGACCAGCCGGGCACCACGTGGAAGTTCTCCGGGAACTGCAGCGGCACCAGCCTGCTGGCGGCGCGGGCGAACCAATCCAGCTTCGGGGCGTCCGCGATGACCGAGACGTAGTGGTGCAGCGTCGAGTTCAGCTCCGTGGCGAGGTGCCCGTCCTCCGGGTCCGCTTCCCGGATGCGGCGGTCGATCTCGCGCAGGTAGTCGATGTCCCGCGAGGTCGCCCTCGTCGCGGCGCGCGCGGCGATCTCGCCCTCCGCCGTGGACCACATCAGATAGGTGTCCTCGACGTCCTTACGCCGGATAGCCGCGACGCGGAAGCCCCGGTTCGGCTCGTGGCGCACCCATCCGTCCTGGGTCAGGAGCAACAGGGCTTCGCGGACGGGGGTCACGCTCACGCCCAGCTGTTCCGCCAGCTGTCCCAGGCGGAGGGTGTCCCCGGGATGCACTGTCCGCGCCATGATCTGGTCCCGGATCGCGCTCGCGACGTTGCTGCGCAGCTGTTCCTTCCCCTCCTGTGCCACATCGCGAATTCTAGCGGCCAGGCGGGATGTCGAGGTCGGCACCGCTACCTCGTCACAGGTCGAGGACGAGGCGCGGCGACCGGGAGCGCGAGCAGCAGGGCATGATGACCTCGCCGGAGTCCCGCTCCTCGGCGCTCAGGTAGGAGTCCCGATGGTCCGGCTCCCCTTCCAGGACGTAGGTCTCGCAGGTCCCGCAAGTGCCCTCCCGGCACGAGGTGGGCAGGTCGATGCCCGCCGCCTCGATCGCCTCGGCCAACGTCTGGTCGGCGCCGACGGCCAGGGTGATGCCCGACGCTTCGAGCTCGACCTCGAACGGCAGGTTCACGCCGTCGAGCGCCCCTTGTCGGGGCCGGAAGCGTTCGAGGTGGAGCGCACCGGCCGGCCAGGACGCGCACCGCTCCTCGACGGCGTCCAGCAGCACGCCGGGCCCGCAGCAGTAGACCACGGTGCCGGGGGCGGGCGTGCCCAGAATCGTTGCCAGATCAAGGAGTCCGTGGGTGTTTTGCGGCCACAAGCTGACCTTGTCCCCGTACGACGCCAACTCGCTTCGGAAGGCCATGGACGACTCCTGGCGGCCGCCGTAGAACAGCCGCCAGTGCTTTCCGGCGGCCTCGCACGCGGCGATCATCGGCAGGATCGGCGTGATCCCGATACCGCCCGCGACGAACAGGTACGAGTCCGCCTCGACCAGCGCGAAATTGTTCCGGGGCCCGCGGCACAGCACCCGGTCGCCCACGGCGAGCGTCTCGTGCACGTAGGCGGACCCGCCCCGGCTCTCCGGCTCGCGCAGGATGCCGAGCCGCCAATGCGACAGATCGCCCGGGTCCCCGCACAACGAGTACTGCCGCTCCAGCTCCGGGCCGAGGACCAGGTCGACGTGCGCACCCGGTTCCCAGGCGGGCATCTTCTCCCCCGCCCCGGGTTCCAGGCGCAGCGAGACGATCCCGTCCGCTTCCGCGTCGATCGCGGCGACGACCGCGGTGATCTCCGCGTCCGTCACGAGAGCCCCGCGCCGAGCACCTTCGCGGCCACCGCCTTCGTGGCCTCGGCGTCCCCGGTGAGCACCTGGACGGGATTGACGACCATCATCTGCGTGATCTGGTCCTCGGTGACCCCGCGCTTGCGCAGCTCGGGCAGCACGTAGTCGGAAATGCGGTGATGGTGCCAGTTCGGGGTGTGCTTCGCGCGCCATGACGGCGGGGTGTTGATGGAGAAGAACCCGGCGTCGTGGGAGATCGTGATCTTTTCCGCGTAGCCCTGCGCGAGCAGCTTCGCGAGAGTGTCGACCCGGGACTCGTCGTCGAGCACGAACTCCATGCCGAACCGGTCCATGCCGATGAAGGAGCCGTTGTCCATGAGCTCCTTGAGGTAGTCCAGGTCCGTGGAGTCCCCGCTGTGGCCGATGACGGTGCGCTCCAGGTCCACCCCGTTGGCCTTGAACCACTTCTGCTGATCGCGTCCGTTGGCGAAGTGGACATTGGTGTGGGTGGAGATCGGCACGCCGGTCTCGGCCTGCGCGCGGGCGGCGGCGCGGTAGACGCGGTCGAGGTCTTCGGTGATGCCATGCTCGTCGGTGACGATCTTGATGATGCCCGCCTTGACGCCGTCGGTGCGCGGGATGCCCTTGGTGAGGTCGTCGAGGAACATCGTCTCCAGCACGTCGGGGCCGCCGAGCGTCTTGCCGACGAGCCCGTCCGGACCGTGGGTGTGGAAGTAGGTCGGCAGGTCCTTGGCCGTGTAGTAACCGGTGGCGACGACGATGTTGAGCGGCACGTCCTCGGCGAGGCGCTGCACGGTCGGGACGTCGCGGCCGAGGCCGAGCACGGTGAGGTCGACGAAGGTGTCGATGCCCTTGTCCACGTGCAGCGAGGTCAGGCTTTTCCGCGCCCGCTCGAAGATCGCGGCCTCGTCGTACTCGGGGTGCACGATGTTCTGCTCGAGTTCCGGGTTGCGGGCCATGATGTGCTCGTGCATCAGCGTGGTGCCCAGCTGCGCGCTGTCGACGGGGCCGCGCAAGGTGTTGACGGTGCTCATTTTTCTCCTTCGTTCGTGAGTGCGTCGCGCCGGGCGCGAGCGGCGGTGAGGCCCGCCTTGAGAAAGGCCACGTCCGAGCCGGCGGTGACCATCCGGAAGCCCCGGCCGGCCTCGGCGACCGGGTCGCCGGTGATGCCCGCCGCGATCCCCGCCGTGGCGCAGGCTTCGCAGATCTCCGCGACGGCGGCGCGGTGCCGCTGGTCCTGTGGCCCGGTCACGGGGTCGAGACCGAGGCTCACCGCGAGGTCGCCCGGCCCGACGTACACCCCGTGCACGCCCGGCACCGCGGTGATTTCCTTGGCCCTGGCAACGCCTTCCGCGGTCTCGATCATGACCAGGCACAGCACCTGGCCGTTGACCGTCGCCGGGTCCGAGCCGAGGCCGTGAGCGGACCGGGTCGGCCCCCAGCTGCGCACACCGTCGGGCGGGTAGTGCGCGGCCGCCGCGGCGCGGCGGGCGTCCTCGGCGGACTCGACATTGGGCACGATGACGCCCTCGGCGCCGGCGTCGAGGGCGCGGCCGATGAGCACCGGGTCGTTGGCCGCGACCCGGACCAGCGCGGTGGTGCCGGTCCTTGCCGTGGCGCGCACCATCTCGACCGGGCTGGCCAGGCCGCCGACGCTGTGCTGCTGGTCCAGGTAGAGGTAGTCGAACCCGGCCAGCGCCAGCGTCTCCGCGACATGGGGGTCGCCCGTATGGCAGGCCAGCCCGACGGCCGTGCCACCCGATGACAGGGTCGCCCGGAGCCGGTTGGGGTGGGCCTCGGTGGTGACGGCGTAACTCATGCGAACGCCTTGTCCAGGCGGTACCACTGCCGCGCGGACTCGTGCATCACCTTGGGGCGCATGGATTCCGGCATGACGTCGAGGACAGCGGCCAGGTCGTCGGTGTGCAGATGCGGGTAATCCGTGGCGAACAGCAGGATGTCCTCGGAACCCAGCCATTCGATGATCCGCCGCGCGTGTGGTGCCGGTCCCAGGTCGGCGGGGGCGATCGAGAAGCGGAAGTGGTCCCGGATGACGTCGGTGGGCAGCCGGTCCACCCAGGGGATCTCACGGCGCAGGCCCTTCCACTTCTTGTTGATGCTCCAGCTCCACGTGGGCACCCACGCGAAACCGCTTTCCAGCATCGTGACGCGCATGCCGGGGAACTTCTGGAAGATCCCCTCGTAGATCATGCTGGTCAGCTGCGCGCCGTAGACCTGGATCTCCGCCGCGTACTCCTCGGCGTACCAGGAGGCGTAGCCGGTCGGCGACGGCGCGTCCTCCGACGTGCCGCCCCAGCTCAGGCCCATGACGAGGTCGTGGCGGGTCATGGCTTCGTAGATCGGCCAGAACACGCGCTGCCCGTAGAGCCGCTCCGCGCGCACAGGCATGGTGACCTGCACGATCCGCGGGTGCGAGCCGACGCGCTCGATCTCGGCGGCCGCCGCGGCGGGGTCGCGCGCCGGGATCACCATCGAGCCCACGAGCCGCGGGTCGCGGTCGAGCCATTCGGCGATCAGCCAGTCGTTGACGGCACGAGCCAATGCGGGGGCCCAATCCGGATGGCGCAACGAATCCACGCCGTACGCGGTGTTCACGATCGCCGCGTCCGTCCGCCACGGGTCCAGCACATGCCGCTGCAGGTCTTCGACCTTCGACGCGGGCGGACGCCCCTCGTGCCGCCACTCGTCCCGGGCCGTGGTGGGCGCGTTCGGCGGGTAGGCCAGCGCCTGTCCGTTGGGCCCCTGCCAGCCGCGCTCCTGCGCGCCCTGCACCCAAACCGGGTCCGTGTAAGGGAAAAGCGCCGCCAAGGACGGCGGGGTCGCGTGCACATCGCAGTCGACTACGGGCCCGGTCCACAGTGCATCCCGGGTGGTGTGCCGCAGCAGTGGTGCGCTCATGACTTACCTCCTCGAGCCGGCCGCAGGGACAGCACGATGTAGTCGGACTCGACCGTCACGTCGACGGTCTCGGCGGTGTAGGGGCCGGGGATCCGGCCGAGCTCGCCGGACTCGAGCGCGGCTTTCACTTCGTCGGCGCCTTCGAGCGCGACGGCGAACGGCCGGGCCCGCAGCCGCGGGTTCCAGTAGGACTGGCCGTTCTCGACGTCGAACTCCCAGTTGTGGTACGGGCAGGTCACGAACGTCTGGCCGGTGTCGAGGCGGACGTCGCCCGGCACCGGGGAGTCGATTTGGTTGACAACACCGCCTTCGCAAAGCGGCGCGCCGAGGTGCGGGCAGCGGTTGAGCATCGCGTAGAACTTGCCGCCGATGTTGAACACGCCGATCTCGCGGCCGCCTGCCGCCACGATCCGGCGCTGTCCGGGCGGGATCTCGTCGACGCGGCCGACCACGAACCGGGTCGTGCGGGCCGGGCGCGTGGGTGAGGTCGTCACAGTGCCTCCTGCACTTTCGGGCCGGGCACGGTGGCGGCGTCCAGCCAGGTCGGGTCCAGATCGGTGACGGCGCGGCAACCCATCAGGCGCATGGTGCGGACCATCTCGGTGCGCAGGATCTCCAGCACGCGCTCGACGCCCGCGGTGCCCGCCGCCGCGAGGCCCCAGGCGGGAAGCCGGCCGGCGAGTACGGCGCGGGCGCCTAGCGAAAGCGCTTTCAGTACGTCGCTGCCACGGCGGATCCCGCTGTCGCACAACACTTCCGCCTGATCCCCGACGGCGTCGACGATCCGTGGCAGTGCGGTGAGCGTGGCGGGCGAGCCGTCGAGCTGGCGGCCGCCGTGGTTGGACACGATCACCGCGTCCGCACCGGCACCGACCGCTCGCAGCGCGTCGGCGGGCGTGATGATTCCCTTGACCACCAGCGGTCCTTGCCAGTTGGCCCGCAGCCAGTCGAGGTCGGTCCAGGTCGGCGAGTGCGAGCCCGCGCCGCCCTTGGTCATCTCGGTGAGCACCATCGGCTTGCCGTCGACGGTGACCTGCGCCGTGTTCGGGATCTCGAACGGGAGCCCGTCGAGCAGGTACCGGGCCAGCCACGCCGGTTTCGGCAGCAGCTGGGGTGCGAGCTTGACGGCGTTGCGGGCGTTGACCCGCATCGAGTAGCTGAAGCCGTTTTTGTAGTCCCGTGGCCGGAAACCTGACACAGCGGTGTCCACTGTGGCCACCAGTGCCGAGTAACCCGCCGCCTGCGCCCGGCCGACCAGGTTCTCCATGGTGGCCTGCGAAGAGAAGCGGTAGAGCTGGAACCACTGCGGGCCCTCGACCTCGGCGATGTCCTCCAGCGTGTACCCGGCAGCCGAACTCGCGACGTGGATCGTGCCCGCACGGGCCGCCCCGGTCGCCAGTCCGAGGTCCCCGTCCGGGTGCACCAGGCGCATCCCGCCGCACGGGGCGGTGAGGACCGGCAGGTCGATCGGCGAGCCGAGCACCTTGGTCGACAGGTCCGGCTGGTCGACCCAGGTGGCCATCCGCGGCGCGAACGCCACGTCCTGGAACGCCTTTGCGTTGCGCTGCAACGTGACTTCACCCTCGGAGCCGCCATCGACGTACTCCCGGATCCCACGGGGCAGCGCCCGCGCCGCGGCGCGCTGGGCGTCCGCGGCGTCGAGCAGCCGGGCCGCCCGCCTGCGGCGAACGTTCTCCACGAGCGCCATGTCAGGCCCCCACAGCCGGGATGCCGTGACCGGTGCGCAGCGGGATCTTGTACAGCGCGCTCGCGTTCGCGCCGAGGACCCGGCGCCGCCGCTGCAGCGGGAACGACTGCGGCACCGATTCGTACGGTGAGTCGAAATCCCAGTGCGGGTAGTCCGAGGAGAACATCAGCCGGTCCGCGAATCCGGTCTCCTCGAACATCTCGTACACCGCCGGAGTCCACTGGGGATCTTCCGGCTCCTCGATCGGCTGCGTGGAGAACCAGAAGTGCTCGCGCAGGTACTCGGACGGCTTGCGGGACAGGTGCGGCAGCTCGTCGCGCAGCTTTTCGTACGTCGCGTCCAGCCGCCACGAGAACGGCGCGGCCCAGTCCCAGCCCAGTTCCAGCAGCGCGATCTTGAGCTTCGGGAAGCGCTCGAACACGCCCTCGAAGACCAGGCTGGACACCATCGAAATCGGCAGCACCGCGAACGCCGCGTGCATCTCGGCGTAGAAGTTCTGCCGCCCGGCGCCGGTGGGCTGCCGCCCCATCCCCGGCACGTGGAAGCCCAGCGGGACGTCGTAGTGCTCGCATGCCTCGAAGATCGGCCAGTAACGCTGTTTGCCCAGCGGGTCCTGCCCGGCCGGGGACATCAGCACCTGGACGTAGGAGTCCCCGTTCGGGCCTTCCTTGCAGCGCACGATTTCGTCCGCCGCACCCGCCAGGTCGCGGGGCAGGGTGATGCTGGCCTTGAACCGGTCGTCCGCGCCCACCCAGGTGCAGGCCAGCGCGTCGTTGTAGGCGCGGTAGATCGCGAACGCGCATTCGTAGGGCATGTTCGCCCCGCCGTGCGTGATGATGTAGGTCTGCGGGCAGGTCAGCACCACCGCGGACATGTCGAACTTGTCCACCACCTGTTCCACGGCCAGGTGGGGATCGACCCCGACCCGCCCGTGCTCGTCCACCGCGTCCAGGCGGTGGGTGAACTCCCGCTGCGAGGGCGAGACGCCTCCGCCGAAGCTGCCCAGCCCGTAGCGGGCGATGTAGGTCTTCCATTGCTGTGGCAGGTGTTCGGCGACCTGCGGATCCGTCGGCAGCGGCATCGGGTGGAAGTCGGTGTCGATGATGCCGAGCTTCTCCTCGACCGGGGTCCCGGCCGGGCGGACGTCGATGAGGGTCATGATGTTCTTCCTTTGCGGGTTGCGGCTTACAGCGCGCTGCGGCTGGTCTCGCGGGCGAAGAACACCGCGATCACCGTGAGCAGACAGGTCGCGCCGAGGAACAAGGAGATGCCGCCGGTGCCACCGCCCGACCCCGCGAGCAGCGACGCGCAGATCAGCGGCGTGAACCCGCCGCCGATCGTGCCGGCGATCTGGTAGCCCAGCGACGCGCCGGTGTAGCGCTGGGTTGTCGGGAAGAGCTCGCCCAGCCAGGCACCGAGCGGGCTGTACACAATGGCGTGGGCGAACGCGGCGAGCGAGATGCCCAGGTACATCTCCCCCGCACCGCCGCCTGCCATCAGAGCGAACATCACCGGGATGCTGATCGCCTGCAGCACCGCCCCGGCTCCGACGACTACGCGGCGGCCCCAGAGATCGGACAGGTAGGCGAACACCGGCTGGAACACCAGGCCGATGGCGGCGGAGACGAGCACCGCGTTGAGGATGTCCGCACGGGGGAAGCCCGCCGTGATGCCGTAGCTGACGATCCACGTGCCGTACACCGCGCTCGCCGCGAAGGCACCGAGCACGAGAAAGACCGACAGCAGCAGGTTTTTCGGGCGCCGCAGCACCTCGACCAGCGGCAGCTTCGGAGTTCCCGCCGCGGCGTGCCGCGCCTTCTCGAGGGCTTCCTTGAACACCGGGCTCTCCTCGACCCCGAGCCGGATCCACAGGCCGATCACGACCAGGACCGCCGAGATCAAGAACGGGATGCGCCAGCCCCAGGAGAGGAAGGAGTCGCCGGTCAGCGCGGAGGTCAGCGCGAACACGCCGTTGGCGAGCAGAATTCCGCCGTAGAGGCCCATTTGCGCCACCGAGCTGGACAGCCCGCGGCGTTTCGGCGCGTGTTCCATGGACATGAGCACGGCACCGCCCCACTCACCGCCGGCGGAGACGCCCTGGATCAGGCGCATCACCACCAGCAGGATCGGCGCGGCGATGCCGATCGTGGCGAAGGTGGGCAGCAGGCCCACGACCACCGTCGAGACGCCCATCAGCAGGATGGACAGCACGAGCATGCGCTTGCGGCCGGCGCGGTCGCCGAAGTGGCCCCAGATGATGCCGCCCACCGGCCGGGCGATGAAGCCCGCGGCGAGGGTCGCGAAGGAGGCGAGAGTGCCCGCTGTAGAGCTGATCCCGGGGAAGAAGAGCTTGTTGAACACCGCCGCCGAGGCGATGCCGAAAAGGTAGAAGTCGTACCACTCGATCACCGACCCGATGAAGCCCGAGACGAGCACCCGGGTCCGCATCCTGCGGCTGGACTGTTGAGCGGGATCGCGAGTCGGAATGCCATCGGCACTGCGAGCTGTCATCTGCGAGTCGGTCACCGTCGACCTCCGTGGTGGGAATACGACCGGCAGCACACCGATCGTATATTCTGAACGAGGAGAATATACGAGTTCAGCCCCGCCCTGTCCAGAGCCCTTCTCGCCGCCTGCGCGAGCGAGGCGGTCGGTGCCGGTCGCGTTCCAAGAAAGCTCCCAGAAAACCCGGGAAGGCTGTGCGCCGTCGCTCGTACGAACGGGGGGAGCCCGATGCCCGTCTTCTTTTCCGGATTGCCAGTGCACGTCCTGGTGGTGCACGCGGTGGTAGTGCTCGTGCCACTGGCGGTGCTGGCAGCCGTGACCGTCGCGGTGTGGCCGGCCGCGCGGCGCCGGTTCGGCTGGCTCGCCGTCGGTCTGACCGCGGTGGCGACCGCGTGCATTCCGATCGCGACCAGCAGCGGCGAGGACCTGCGCGACCGGCTGGCATCCACCCCGCTGATCCGGGCGCACGCGCAGCTGGGTGACCAGCTACTGGTGTTCGTCGCCGCGCTGCTGGTGGTGCTCGCGGCTCTGGTGTGGTTCGCGAGGCGGCCGCGAGAGGCGCCGGGCGCGGCGCGGCGGCCGATGCGCTTGGTGGTGCCTGTGCTGGCCGTACTCACCGTCGGGTTCGCGGTGGTCTCGGCGGTGCAGGTGGTCCGCATCGGCGACTCCGGCGCCCGCGCCGCGTGGAGTGGTGTGTCCTACACCGCACCACAACACCAGCACGAAGACGGGTGAGCTGATCCGTCGCGTCCGGGCGTCTGTTATCGGGATCGGTCCCGTGGTGCCTTGATCCGTGCGGGTGCTGCCTTGAGCAGCAGCGCGCCCGGTTCCGGCGGCGGTCGTCGCGGAATCGGGACTCGACGCCGGTCTGGGTCAGGTCCCCGGCACGGCAGCGGCCGTGCGCGCCGGGCCCCCTCCGCGGTGAGATCCACCGCGCCAGGTACTCGTCGATCTCACGGTCCGGCAGCACCACCATCCCCGCCGACACCACCCCGAGCGAGCCGTGCGCCCTCGTACAACACGAAAGACCGGATCGGGAAATCCCCGTCCTCGCGGCAAGCCCGGTGCACCGTCGGCCGCGCGAGCCCGGTCGACCATGTCGCGTCCGAAGTGGACATTCCCGCCTGCGTCGTGGCCGACCGTTGTCGACGTACGCCGACAACAGGGCTCCATTGCCCACAACCTCCGGATCGACGGCAGCACTTTGTTCCAGATCGATCCGATGACGTCGTCGAGAAAATCATGATCGAATGGAAAGGCGCCTACCCCCACATGGTCCAGGCCCGGTCCACCCAGACGCCACGTTACCGATGAGCGTCAACGAAAAGCTCGTCCTCTCCCGCCTCCCTGATTCCGCCCATCGACGAACCGCCATATCTACCTACCCGAGGAGCCACGATGGCAGCCCTTCTTAATCAAACGGCCCCATACTTCCGCGCGCACCAGAGCTCCAACGTCCCACCATGTTCGTAAAGTCGGAATTTTCGTATACGCCCGGATGCCTACGACGCTGACCCACCAGTTGCTCATCGAAGTGGTCAGGGGGCGGGACATTCACCACGTCCCAGGCGCTGAGGCAGGTGTTTGTTAACGGCCAGTTTTCTCCGGTCCGTCCGGCACGGGTGCACACTGGGCGCATGTCCAGCGAAACCGGCTATGTGCTGGGGCACAACGATCCGGAGGTCGAGCGGCTCCTGTTGCAGGGGCGGCTCTACCGCGAGCACACCGGGCAAGCTCTGCGCCTGGCCGGGCTCGAACCCGGAATGCGGGTGCTCGACGTGGGTTGCGGCCCGGGCGACGTATCGATCGCCGCGGCGCATCTCGTCGGGCCCACCGGCTCCGTGACCGCCGTCGACGCGCAGGCCGCCATCCTCGACCTCGCCGCCCTGCGGTCCGCGGAGGCAGGCCTGTCGACGATCACGTTCCAGCACGCGAGCATCGAGGAACTGACCGCACCCGAACCGTTCGACGCGGTCGTCGGGCGGCTGATCCTCATGCACCTGCCCGATCCGGTCGCCGCCGTGGCCAAACTGGCCGGCCTGGTCCGGCCCGGCGGTGTGGTGACATTCCAGGACTTCGAAGTCAGCGGAGCCCGCAGCGCCCCGGAAATGCCGCTGTTCAGCCACATCCGGGACCTGATCGTGCAGGCGTTCCAGGGCGCCGGTGCCAGCACCGAGATGGGCACCGCGCTACCCCGTGTCTTCCGCGACGCCGGATTGCCTTCCCCGCGTATGACCATGGGAACCTGTCTCGGCGAACTGTCCGATCCGGACATACTGGGGTTCGTCATGGGCGTCTGGGCCGCACTGTTACCGGTCGCGCGCCGGCTCG
>NZ_DASZWC010000020.1:0-177468 GCF_035546795.1 Amycolatopsis sp. | reverse complement strand
ACGGAACCGCTTGACCTTCTCTGCTGACCAACTCGAGGCACGTCGAAATAATAGAAGAAAATCCCACCGCCATTGGACATTCACCACGCGTGTCCCGACTCGAACCTCGCCAGGGAGCAGCCTAAGTTAGCGGTATTGCCCGCCCGGCGAGGGCAATCTCTTGATCTTTTCCCCTCACCCTGCGACAGCAACGGACGCGCGTGGCCGCGCTCTGTGCACCCCACCCTCGCCCCGATCCTTGAGTGTTCGCGGTCCCAGCGCCGGGTCAAGGCGGGATAGATGCCTTGACCCGGCCCCGGAACCGCAAGTGCGGCTGGGGACCGGGGCGAGGGAGGGGTGTGGGCGTGGGGTGATTCCGGTTGCGTTGCCGGGTTGCCGTGTGTGGGGTGGTGCGTCAACCCCGCAGGAAATCCCGCGAGCCCACGATCACCCGCGCCGGCTAGGTCAGCCTCGCCAGGTCGCCGTCGGTGAAAACCGGCAGTTTTTCCTTCCGTGACAGGAAATGCGTGAAGATCAGCCCGAGGTACCCGGCGATCTCCGGGGTCTGTCGATGATCCACGCCGGCCACGATCTTCATGGTCCGGAACCTGTCCCACCGGCCGAACGGCGAGAGCAGCAGTGCCGGCAGCACTCAGCCGTACGTCTGTGTCCCCAGCCCGCCCGGGCGCAGCAACGCAAGCCGCTCAACCCGCTGTGGGCGCCGCGTGGCGTAGTCGAGTGCGAGCCCCGACGATCGACACCTTGTCCAGCCCCAGCCCGCCGAGCACGTCGTCCAGCCACAGTGCGTAGGCGTCGGAGCCGAGCCTGGCTCGCCGATCTGTCGATCGCGTGCACCCGGAGTCCTTCGACCACGACTCGACATCGTCGCGCCACATCGCGGCGTTGCTGCCCGAACCGTGCAACAGGACCAGCGCCGGTGCGTTCTCGGGGCCGCTCACCAGCACGAACGTCTCGCCCTCGCGAGTCGGCACGCGTAAGTGCCGCGCCGGGACCGGCCAGCCGTCGAGGACTTCCTGGTACTGCGCGAGGATCGCGAGCCTGCCGGCCTCCGTTTTGTAGCGCCGAGCAGATCCTCCAGATCTTCCCGCGCGATCCGGTACTACTTCCCGATCCGCCCGGCCGTGAGCCCCGTCGCAGCCCGAGTTGCTCGGCCATAACGTCCCTATCGAAGGGAAGGGTAGGTCATTTTACGGAAGGTCAGGCGTGGATCCAGCTGGCGAACATCGCCGGGCAGGCGGCGAGCAGGCTGTAGCGCACGAAACGGCCGGCCAGCCCGGCGCCGACGAACGTGGACATCCGCATGTCCACCAGCCCGGCCAGCACCGTGGTCGCCATGAACGGCGGCAGGCCGACGACGGAGCTGACCCCGTAGGTGCCGGTCATCCAGTGCGGATGCCGGTGGCAGCGTTCGCGCAGCGCCTCCACCTTGCCGCGCAGCCACTTCGTGCGGGCGTGCCACTTGTCGCGCGTGCGGCTGGGCGGGCGCTGCCGGTGCAGCCGGTCGTGCAGGAAGGGCGGCAGCTTGATCGAGCCGCGGGCGGCCAGGTAGTAGAGGAACTTGCCGGCCATCTGCCCGATCGAAACCGCGGCGCCGACGAGGAACCAGCCCATCCCGGGTTCGCTGGCCACCAGGCCGACCACGAACACCTCGACACTGATCACCGGGAGGAGCGCCGAGGAGAAGGCGACACCGAGCGTCAGGCAATACCAGCCCAGCATCGTGTCTCCTCGGGTCTAGGCGACGGCGTGACGGTCACCACGTAGGACGGGCGGGGGAGCGGGGTGGTTCACCGTACTAGTGACTTTCTTCCGCGCGCCAGGTGGTCGGAGGGGTGGGATTTCCCTTGTACTCTGCTCTTTTTGCGGTGATTCCCGGGTAAGGCCGTCGCTGCCGGTGACGATGGCCGCCTGCCGACCACCGGCTCGTCACTTTCCGTCCACCTGGCACTGGAAACCTGGCGCGGTGCGGGACAGGTCCGGCGGCGCGCCGGAAAAATTCACGAGGTTGTGCGCGGCCGCGGTGCGGCGGCTGCCCTTCGGGCTTTCGGCCGTGGTCGCGCCCAGTATGCTCGGGTTCGCGGTGATCAACAGCTGCACCTTCGCCGTCGACCTCGCCCTGCTCACCCTCGGTCACGGAGTGCTGGGGCTGCCGCTACCGGTCAGCGTCACGCTCGCCTACGTGCTCGCCTTCTCACTCAGCTTCGTGCTCAACCGCGGCATGAACTTCCGCTCGCACGCGCCCGTCGGCAGACAGGCGATCCGCTACGCCGTCGCGATCGCGGTCAACTACTTCGCCTTCATCCTCGGC
Organism: Amycolatopsis sp.; assembly: GCF_035546795.1. Lineage (GTDB taxonomy): Bacteria > Actinomycetota > Actinomycetes > Mycobacteriales > Pseudonocardiaceae > Amycolatopsis_E. Next base: position 175,160 of record NZ_DASZWC010000020.1, on the reverse strand, counting down.
CTCGGTGCCGGCCTCGCCGCGCTGGGCATGGAATACCACCTTTCCCGCATCGTCGCCGGCGCCGCCGAGGCGGTGTTCCTGTACTGCGCGCTCCGCTGGGTGGTGTTCGCCGACACGCCCGGCAAGGGGACCCGGTCGAGCGCCCCGACACGCGGGCAACCAAGATAGAGTCCGCCGCGTTTGTTTCGTGGTACATCTCGTGGCCGGGACCTGGGAGAGGCGAGTTGAGAGCTGCCATCGCGACATTGAGGCATGGGAGTGCCATCGAACGCCTGCGCCTGGCCGGGGGCACGCTGCTGGGCCTGGTGCTGTTCGCCGCACTGGCGTACTACGCGCACGGCATCAACAAGTGGCCGACCGACGTCGACGTGTACCGCCTCGGCGCGGACACGTTCCTCAAGGGCCACTCGATCTACACCCAGCTCCCGGTTTCGCCGGTGGGCGGCGCGCTGCCGTACACGTACCCGCCGTTCTCGGCGGTGCTGTTCACCCCGCTCGCGATCATCCCGCCGCACATCGGCTACCCGCTGCTGACCGGGTTCACCTGCCTGTGCCTGTTCCCCATCCTCTGGGCGTACAAGAAGAGCTCGCCCGAGCTGGCCAAGTACCTGACCAAGGGCTGGATGGTCGTCGCCGGTGCCTGCGTGTTCGTCGTGGCGCACCCGGTGGCGAACACGATCTTCTGGGGCCAGATCAACGTCATCCTGATGATGCTGGTCGCGGTGGACTGCCTGTGGCCGAACCCGAAATGGCCGCGCGGCGTGCTGATCGGCATCGCGGCCGCGGTGAAGCTGACCCCGGCCGGGTTCGTGCTGCTGTTCCTGCTGCGCAAGGACTTCCGCGCGGTCGTCACGAGCTTCCTCAGCTTCTGCGCGTGCACCGCGATCGCGTTCGTGCTGATGCCGCACGACTCGTGGCTGTACTGGACCGACCGGGTCTTCAACGCCACGGGCATGAACATCGGCCCGATCCACGCCAACGAGTCGGTCACGGCCAGCTTCGAGAAGCTCGGCCTCGGCGGCCACACGCTGACCCTAGTCGGCGGGATCGGCGTGCTGCTCGTCGTGGCCATGACGTGGCTGGGCACCAAGCGCGCCCTCGACGACGGCAACATCGCGATGGCACTGGGCGTGAACGCCACCGGCGTGCTGCTGGTGTCCCCGATCTCGTGGTCGCACCACTGGGTGCTGGCGCTGCCCACGGCGGCGCTGATCATGGTGATGGGCGTGCAGAAGCACAACTGGTGGCTGCTGTTCTCCGGCTGGGTCGGCGTGGTGATCCTCTGGCTCGCCCCGCACTACCAGGTCCCGCTGGAGTACCAGATCTGGAGCTTCCCGCAGAAGGTCGCGGGTTCGAGCTACCAGATCATCGCGGTGATCTTCCTGATCGTGATGACCGTGCGCTGGTTCCGCGGCCGCGGCAAGGCACGCTCAGCCGCCGACGAGCTCGACTTCGAGCTGGCCGGTCAGGCGGACCTCGCGCAGCCGGCGCTGGCCGGTGTCGAGCGTGCGAACAGTGCCGTCGGGACGCCAGCCGGCGCGGCGGAAGAAGCCCAGTGACGCCGAGTCGGATTCGGCGACCCAGCTGATCCCTCGCTCGGCGCCCCGCCGGCGCAACCCGGCGGCGGCGTCGGCGAGCAGCCTCCCGCCGTGCCCGCGGCGGCCCCAGCGCGGTTCCACCAGGATCGTGGCGATCAGGCCGGTCCGCGCGGCGTCCTCGGGCAGCTCGCCGGAGGCGTAGGCCACCTCCTCGTCCGGGGCCGGGCCGGCAACGCAGAACCCGACGGTGAACGCGCCCTCGGTGGCCACGTGCACGGTGGTGTCCGGATGCGCGATGGCCTCGGCCCACTGTGCTTCGGCGCGCGCTTCCAGTTCGGCCAGTGCCTCCTCGCCCAGCATGTCCGCGTACGCGATGCGCCAGGTGACGCTCTGGATACGGGCGATTTCCGGGGCGTCGGCGGCGACGGCGGCGCGGACCGAGGGGGTGCTCATGGTCGCCGAACCTACCAATTCCGGCAGGCGCATTGCCCCGGGCAACCGGGTTCGCGACGATCGGCGCATGGTCAGCAGGCGCACGGCACTGGCGACCGGCGTCGGGGCGGCCGGTCTCGCCGCGGTGGCCGCACTGCTGCCGCCGAACCTGCGCAAGGTCATGGGCAGCGGGGTCAAACCCGCGGGCATCGAGCACGTGGTGGTGCTGACCCAGGAGAACCGCTCGTTCGACCACTATTTCGGCACGCTGTCCGGGGTCCGCGGTTTCGACGACCCGGACGCGCTGACGCTGCCCTCCGGGCGCTCGGTGTTCCACCAGCCCGACGAACGCAACCCCGACGGGTATCTGCTGCCGTTCCACCTGGACACCAAACGCACCAGCGCGCAGGCGATCCCATCGACCAGCCATGCGTTTTCGGTCCAGCACGACGCCTGCCACGACGGCCGGATGGACAGGTGGGTGCCCGCGCACCGCGCCTCCGACGGTGATGAGCACGGGCCTTACACGATGGGCTACTACACGCGCGACGACATCCCGTTCCACTTCGCGCTCGCCGAGGCGTTCACCGTCTGCGACGCCTACCACTGCTCGGTCCTCGGCCCGACCTGGCCGAACCGGCTGTACCTGTGGAGCGGCGGCATCGACCCCGGCGGCGCCGCGGGCGGGCCGGTCACCAGCAACGTGGTGCCTTCGCCGTATCGCTGGAAGACCTACCCGGAGCGGCTGACCGAGGCGGGCGTTTCCTGGCACGTCTACCAGGAGGAGGACGACTACGGCTGCAATCCGCTGGAGTTCTTCCAGTCCTATCAGGACGCCGGGACCGACTCCCCGCTGTATCAGCACGGGATGGCCATCGGACCGGCCGACCAGTTCGAACGGGACGCCCGCGAGGACCGGTTGCCGACGGTGTCGTGGATCGTGCCGACCGGGGCGCAGTGCGAGCACCCCGACTACCTGCCCGCCGCGGGCGCGGATTTCGTGGCCCGCAAGCTGGACGCCGTCGCGGCGAATCCCGACGTGTGGCGCAAGACGGTATTCATCCTCAACTACGACGAGAACGACGGGCTGTTCGATCACGTGCCACCGCCGTTGCCCGGGCGCGGTACCGACGGCGAGTTCGTCGGCGGGGTGCCGATCGGCGCCGGGTTCCGGGTGCCGTGCCTGATCGTCTCGCCGTGGACGCAGGGCGGCTGGGTGGCGCGCGAACGGTTCGACCACACGTCGGTGCTGCGGTTCCTGGAGCAGGTGACCGGGGTGGCCGAGCCCAACCTCACCGGCTGGCGGCGAGAGACGTTCGGGGATCTGTTGTCCGCCTTGGGAATGCCGTCGGGCGCACCGTTCCCGGCCTTGCCGAGCGTGAACGTCGCCGACGCCGAACGCGCGGTCGCGACCCTGCCGCCGGCGGTGGTGCCGGGGGCCCGGCAGGCGCCGCCGCACCAGGAACCGGGCGGCCGTAAGACGACCGCGGCCTACGTCCGGCCCGGCACGCGCAGCCGGGTGGCGGAAACCCTGACGACGCACCGGTTCGACTTCCCGGACGGTGTCGTGGGCACGAACTTCCCTGGCATCCCGCTCGCCGCCGCGACCGCGGGCCCGCCCGCCGCGGCGCCCGGGCGGGTCTACGTCGCGGGGATCACCGGCTTCCAGTTGCTCGTGCTCGACGGTGCGAGCTTTTCCTTGCTGCACGCGGTGGTCGCGGGCCCGAACCCGTACGGCGTGGCGACGGACGGGACGCGGATCTTCGTGACGAACTCCGGGGCCGCTGACGTGTCGGTGTTCGACCCGGCGACGAACACCATGACCGGCCGGATCGCGGTCGGGGCGGGCCCGCACGGGATCACGGTGTCCGATCAGGAGGTTTTCGTCGCGAACACGGGCGCCGGGACGGTTTCGGTGCTGGGTTCCGGTGAGATCGAGGTCGGCGCCGCGCCGCAGTCTGTCGCCGTCGTCGGTTCGACGTTGTATGCGAGCTGCGCGGATGGGTTGTCCATTGTGGACTTGGAGACGAGGCGGGTGCGCGCCCGGCTGCCCGAGCTCGCGCGGGCCCGCGGTCTCGGGCTTTCGCCGGACGGCGCGCGGTTGTACGTAACGCTCCCGGACGAGAACACTGTTGCCGTTGTCCTGCGGGGCAAGGTGACCGACCGGATCGCGGTGGGCCGGGCGCCGTGGCAGGTCACGTTCCGCCCGGACGGGGCGTTCGCGTACGTCTGCAACGCCAACGACGACACGATCTCGGTGCTCGACCCCGCCAGCGGCACCGTGGCCGCGACGATCGCCGTCGGCCACGTGCCCACGGGCGTGCACGCCACCGGCGGCATCCTGTGGGTCAGCACCAACGCTTCCTGCACCGTTCAGGCCGTGGACCTGGCCTCCCGGCGGGTGCTCGCGACCGTGCCGGTGGGGCTGTCGACCCAGCCCGCGGGGATCGCCGTGCTGTAGGCCCCGAAAACTGTCGGTGGGTGCTGGCACGATGTCACTCGATGGACACGATGAGTGTGGCGGTCGCGCGGCGGGTCGCGCTGGCCGCCCAAGGGTTCGCCGATCCAAGGCCGGAAGCCGCCACGCGCAGGCACCTCAAGCGGGTGCTTTCGCGGGTGCAGCTGATCCAGCTCGACTCGGTGAACGTGGTGGTGCGCGCGCATTACGCGCCGCTGTTCGCCCGGCTCGGCGCGTATGACCAGGCGCTGATCGACGAGGCGGCGTGGCAGCCGAGCGCGCGCAAGCCGCGGTTGCTGGTGGAGACGTGGGCGCACGAGGCGAGCCTGATCCCGGTGGAGGACTGGCCGTTGCTGCGTTCCCGGGCGAAACGGGACGGCTGGTGGCGGCACTACCAGCCCATCCTGGAGCGCTCGCCCCAGCTGGCGGACGACATCCTGGCCGTGGTCAAGGAGCTCGGCCCGGTCGGCGCGGGGCGGATCGAGCGCGAGGTGGTCGGGGAGTCGCAGCGCACCCCGGGGCCGTGGTGGGACCGCTCGGAGGTGAAGAAGGTCTGCGAGTACCTGTTCGGCATCGGGCAGCTGACCACGGGCAGCCGGAAGTCGTTCGAGCGGCTGTACGACCTGACGGAGCGGGTCATCCCGCCGGAAGTGCTGAGTCGCGAGGTCACTCCCGAGCAGGGCGCGCGCGAGCTGATCACGCGCGCGGCCGCGGCGCTCGGCGTGGCCACCGAGCCGGATCTGCGGGACTACTACCGGCTCGGCCCGCAGATCAGCCGGCAGGCCACGGTGGATCTGGTCGAGGCCGGGGTGCTGGAGCCGGTCCGCGTGCGCACGTGGCGGGCGCCGGCGTACCGGTTCGCGGGGGCGCGGCAGCCGCGGAAGATCACCGGGCGCGCGCTGCTGTGCCCGTTCGACCCGCTGATCTGGGAGCGGGCCAGGACGGAGCGGCTGTTCGACTTCCGGTACCGCATCGAGATCTACGTGCCGGGGCCGAAGCGGGTGTATGGCTACTACGTGTTCCCGTTCCTGCTCGACGGGGAACTGGTCGCGCGGGTGGACCTCAAGGCCGATCGCGCGGAAGGCGTGCTTCGCGTGCCGGGCGCGTTCGCCGAGCCCGGTGCCGACATCGCGCGCGTGGCCCCGGAGCTGATGGCCGAGCTGCGCCTGATGGCCGAGTGGCTGCAGCTCGACCGGGTCGTGGTGGGGGAGCGGGGTGATCTCGCGCCGGTGCTGCGCAGGCTGTGACGCCGTCCGTCTATTGTGGACAGTGACCGGGCCTGTTTCCGGCTAGGCTCGCTGTCATGACGAACGCCGTACCCGAGCCGTTCACCTCGCGCACAGATCCCGCGGAGTCGGCGAACCTCCGCGCGCGGCTGCGCGCGACACGATGGCCGGACTCGCCCGAGGACGCCGGGTGGTCACTCGGCACCGATGTCGGATACCTCCGCGAGCTCGTCGCCTACTGGGCGGACGAGTTCGACTGGGCGGCGCAGGAGGCGGCGCTCTCGAAGCTGCCCCGTTTCCGTGTCACGCTCGGCGGTCTCGGGATTCACTTCGTCCACGTCCGTGCCGCGGCGGCAGGATCCGCGCTCCCGCTCGTACTCTGCCACGGCTGGCCCGATTCGTTCTGGCGGTACTCGAAGGTCATCCCGCTGCTCACCGATCCCGGCGCGCACGGCGGCGATCCCGCCGACGCGTTCGACGTGGTCGTGCCCGACATGCCGGGCTACGGGTACTCCGAACGCCCCACCGCGGAGATCCCCGACACGATCGCCGTGGCGGGTATGTGGGCCGAGCTGATGAGCGTGCTCGGCTATTCGCGGTTCGGCGCCGCTGGCGGGGACATCGGCAGCGGCGTGGCCCGTTTCCTCGCGCTCGACCACCCCGGCCGGGTTGTCGCGGTGCACCGCATGGACGCGGGATTGCCGGTCTTCACGGGCGATCCGGCGGCGCTGACGGCGGAAGAGCGCGACTTTCTCGACGAGGCCGCGGCCTGGGGTGCGGCCGAGGGTGCCTACGGCGCGATGCACCGCACGAAGCCACAAACGGCCGCCGTCGGGCTCACCGACTCCCCGGCCGGGCTCGCCGCGTGGATCGTCGAGAAGCTCCGGGCGTGGAGCGATTGCGACGGGGACGTCGAGCGGAGCTTCACCAAGGACGAGATCCTCACGAACGTCACGCTCTACTGGCTCACGGGCACGATCGGCTCGTCGATGCGCATGTACAACGTCAATTCCAGGATTCCGCGCGAGCAGCACGCCCGCCGGGTGGAGGTGCCGTCCGGCTTCTCGCTTTTCCCGGGCGACCTCATGCATCCGCCCCGGGCCTGGCTCGATCGCATCGCGAACGTCGTGCACGCGACGGAACAGCCGCGGGGCGGGCATTTCGCGCCGTTCGAGGAGCCCGAGCTGTACGTGCAGGAGTTGCGCGAGTTCTTCCGCCCCTACCGCGTAGCGACATAAGCGAGGGGTGTCCCCGAAGCCCGGCCGGCGGCTGCCGGCGATTGCGGCCTGTCCTCCGGATTCGCCGGGCGCGGCCCGGGAACTTCGGGAACACCCCCTGCCCCCTGGAAACCGCGCTACTGGGGTGCGCGGGTGAGCATTGCGGCACCGGAGCCGGTGCGGGCACGGATGCGCAGCGGCACCTCGCCCGCCGGCTGCTCCAGCTCCACGTCGAGTTCGCTGGAAACCTTGCCGCTACTGGAAGTCAGGTCCACCTCGGCGACCACGCCCGGCCGCACGCCGACCCGGATCTCGCCGGAACCGGTGATCAGCTCGAGCGAACCGGAAGCGGCGTCGGCCACGGACAGATCGCCGCTGCCGCTGCGCGCCATGATCTCGCCGGATGCCGCGCCCAGCCACACATCGCCGGTGCCGGTGGCCAGTGTCGCCGAGCCGGACAGCGAAGACGCCTCCACGTCACCGCTGCCGGTGCGCAGCTGCAGCCCGCCCAGCGTCGGGCCGAGCCGGATCGCGCCGGAGCCGGTGCGCACGATGGCCGGCCCGTCGACCCGGTCCAGCTTCACCTCGCCGGCACCGGTCAGCACGTCGGCACGCCCGCTGGCGCCGGTCACCGTGACGTCGGCCGAACCGGCCCGCACCTCCAGCCGCGAACCGGCGGGCGCGCGCACCACGACGCCGAGCGGAATGTTGCGCAGTGGCAAGGCTTTCGGCGCGCGGATCACGATGCGGTTGCCGGTCTGCTCCACCCGCGTCTCCCGCACCGCCTCGGCCGCGGAGCCGCGCAGGTCGCCGAACTGGTCGCCGAAGCGTTCGCTGACCCAGTTCAGCAGGTTGTTCATCCCCTGTGCCCACGGCTCGCGGACCTCCGGGTCGTGCCGCACTTCGACGATCGCCTCGGTGGTGTCCGGCTCCAGTTCGACGGTGATCCGGCCGAGCGTGACGCTCACGTCCAGCTCCACCGGCCCGTCCACGAGGAACACCTGGCTTTCCACCAGTTCCTCCGGTTGCTCGGTCATGGTCATCCCTTCACCCAGCCATGCAGGTGCGAGTCGGTGCTGCGGCCCTGGCGGGATTTGCGCTCACCCTTGCCGGGGAACTGGGACGAGCCGTGCAGCGCCCCCTGGACCGCCTGGGAAATGAACGTGTTCAGCGAAACCCCCTGCGCGGCGGCGGCCTGCTCGGCCTGCCCCTTGATCTGCTCGACCATGCGCAGGGTCATCCGGGCGATGTTGTCGCTGCCTTCGCCCGACATCAGCGGGTTCGGCGGTGGAGGCGGTGGCGGTGGGGGCGCCTGCTCGGCGCCCGGCGCGGAGGTGACCACGACGCGGACGTCCCGGCCGTCGAGCCGGACCTCCACGACGTGCTCCGGCAGATGCGTGGTGACCTCGGCGGCGAGGTCGGCGAGCGCGTTCATCAGCGCCAGCCGCACCGCCGGCTCCAGTGCCGCGGAGAGCACGGCCGCCGCCCGCCGGGTCTGCTCGTCACCGGCGGACGCGGTGGCGGCGAGATCCTCGCGGAGGCTGGTGATGTACGGCGTCAGATCCATGACACCACTATGACGTCACCTGTGGTGTCAGTCAAGGTGCGAAATGGTGCCGGGGCGCCTTCACCGGGACCAGGCCGGTGGCCGGTTACGCTGCTGGGGACGCAAAGGGGAAGGAGCGCGAACGTGGCCGAGACGGTTTCGCCCAAGGTGCAGTTGATCGCGAAGACAGAGTTCTTCCCGCCGGAGGATGTGCCGTGGTCCACCGACGCCGACGGCGGCCAGGCGCTGGCCGAGTTCGCCGGCCGGGCCTGCTACCAGTCCTGGAAGAAGCCCAACCCGAAGACCGCGACCAACGCCGGGTACATCGACCACATCATCGAGGTCGGCCACCTTTCGGTGCTGGAGCACGGTTCGGTCAGCTTCTACATCACCGGCATCTCCCGCTCGCTGACGCACGAGCTGATCCGGCACCGGCATTTCTCGTACTCGCAGCTGTCCCAGCGCTACGTCCCCGAGCGCAACGCCGCTTTCGTCGAGCCGGACGTCATCGCGCAGGACCCGGAGCTGCACGAGAAGTTCCTGAAGGCCGCGCAGGCCAGTGTGGACGCCTACACCGACCTGCTCGCCGGGCTGGAGGAGAAGTTCGCCGACGCGCCCAGTGCCACCCTGCGCCGCAAGCAGGCCCGCCAGGCCGCCCGCTCGGTGCTGCCGAACGCCACCGAGACCCGCATCGTGGTGAGCGGGAACTACCGCGCCTGGCGGCATTTCATCGCCATGCGCGCCACCGAGCACGCCGACGTCGAGATCCGCCAGCTGGCCGTGGAATGCTTGCGGCATCTGCAAAAGGCGGCGGGCAACGTGTTCGCCGACTTCACCATCTCGACGCTGCCCGACGGCACCGAAGTCGCTTCCAGCCCCAAGGTGCTCGAGGGGTGAAACGGCTCGCCATCGACGTTCAGCCGGGGGAGTACACCGTCGCGAGGCTGGCGCCGGACGCGGCGGTTCCGCCCGGGTTCCTCGACGGGCCCGGGTTCGTCTCGGTCACCCGCACCCCGGCGGAACTGTCCATCATCTGCGCCGCCGGGGACGTGCCGGAGGGCGCCAGCACGGAGGCCGGCTGGCGCCTGCTGACAGTGCGCGGCCCGCTGGCGTTCATGCTCACCGGCATCATCGCGGCACTGGCCAGCGAGCTGGCGGCGGCTGGGGTCGCGCTGTTCACCCTGTCCACCTTCGACACCGACCACGTGCTGGTGAAGAAGGCCGACCTCGATCGCGCCGTCCAGGCGCTGCGAGCCGCCGGGCACGAAGTGGCGCTGCCTGCCTGACAAAAGCCGCGAGCAAGCCCAGCTGTGTTTCCCATTACCAATCCGACGGCAGTGACGGCGGAAATGGGTTTCTCTGCGCAGGCCGGGCTGCGGATCCGTATCCGCCTGCTTTCGGCTGGATCGGTAACCGTCCTCTATACACGGAAGTTCGCCACGCCTAACATTTGAGTTGGGGCAGGCGACAACGGGGCGGGGAGGTGGCTCGATGGCACTGACGGAGGCGGACCGCTCGAAACCGGCGCGGTTCCGCGCCGGCACGGCGCTGCTCGGGCCTGCCTTCGTCGCCGCGATCGCCTACGTCGACCCCGGTAACGTCGCGGCGAACGTCAGCGCCGGTGCCCAGTTCGGGTACCTGCTGGTCTGGGTCATCGTGGCGGCCAACCTGATGGCCGCGCTGGTGCAGTACCTCTCGGCCAAACTCGGCCTGGTCACCGGCCTTTCGCTGCCGGAGGCGATGCGCGAGCGGATGCCGCGCGGCGGGCGGCTGGCCTACTGGGCACAGGCCGAGCTCGTCGCGGTGGCCACCGACCTGGCCGAGGTGGTCGGCGGCGCGATCGCGCTGAACCTGCTGTTCCGGTTGCCGCTGCTGGCCGGCGGGCTGATCACCGGCGTGGTCTCGATGGCGCTGCTGCTGGTGCAGGACCGGCGTGGCCAGCGGCCGTTCGAGCGGGTGGTGACCGGGCTGCTGGCGATCATCGCGATCGGCTTCCTGGCCAGCGTGTTCGTCGAACCGCCCGACGCCGCGGGGCTGTTCGGCGGTCTGGTGCCGGGATTCGACGGCTCGGAAAGCGTGCTCATCGCGGCGGCCATGCTCGGCGCGACGGTGATGCCGCACGCCGTCTACCTGCACTCCGGCCTGGCGCGCGACAGGCATGGCCACCCCGAAGGCAGCAGGCTCAAGCGAATGCTGCGGATCACCCGGGTCGATGTCGGGCTCGCGATGCTGCTGGCCGGTGCGGTGAATCTGTCGATGCTGCTGCTCGCCGCCGTCAATCTGCAGGGACTGTCCGGAGTGGATTCGATCGCCGGCGCGCACGCGGCCGTTGCCACGACGCTCGGCGGCGCGGTCGCGCTGCTGTTCGCGCTGGGCCTGCTCGCTTCCGGGCTCGCCTCCACCTCCGTCGGCGCCTACGCCGGCGCGATGATCATGCAAGGCCTGCTGCGCAAGCGGATTCCGATCCTGCTGCGCAGGCTGATCACCCTCGCGCCCGCCATCGTGGTGCTCGCGATCGGGGTGGACCCGTCGCGCGCGCTCGTGGTGTCACAAGTGGTGCTCTCGTTCGGCATCCCGTTCGCGCTCATCCCGCTGGTGCGCCTGACCAGCGACCGCCGGCTGCTCGGCGACGCGGTGAACCACCGCGTGACCACGGCCTTGGCCTGGCTGGTCGCGGCCGTGATCGTCGTGCTCAACGTCGCGTTGCTGTACCTCACTTTCGCGGGCTGACCTTGCGGGGAACCGCCCGGGCGTCCGGGTGGTCGGACTACCATCCGTGCAGTCCGCACCGAGGAAGGGCCCCGCCACGTGACCAACGAGCAGACGACGCAGCGGGCGAACACGCCCACCCCCCGGGTGATCGCGGGGCGCTACGCCTTGCTGGCCGAACTCGGCCGCGGCGGGATGGGCGTGGTCTGGCGCGGCGAGGACAGGGTGATCGGTCGGCAGGTCGCGATCAAGGAGCTCCGGCTGCCCGACGGCGCGGAGGACTCCGTACCCGCCGAACGCGTGCTGCGCGAGGTGCGCACCGCGGGCAGGCTCAACGACCCGGCCGTGGTGACCGTGTTCGACGTGGTGTCCGAGGGCGGCGGCACCTTCATCGTGATGGAACTGGTCGAGGCGCCGACGCTGTCGGAACTGGTGCGCCGCAACGGCCCGCTGCCCGCCGCGCAGGCCGCGTCGATCGGCATGCAGGTGCTCACCGCGCTGCAGGCGGCGCATGGCAACGGGATCGTGCACCGCGACGTCAAGCCCGGCAACATCATGGTCTCGGCCAACGGCCGGGTGAAACTCACCGATTTCGGGATCGCGCAGGCGATCGACGATCCGCGGCTGACCACGAGCGGGATGATCGTCGGCTCGCCGGCGTTCATGGCCCCGGAACGGGTCGAGGGCAAGGAGGCGCTGCCCGCCTCGGATCTGTGGTCGCTGGGCGCCACGCTGTACTTCGCGGTGGAGGGCGTGCTCGCGTTCGAACGGCCGACCACGGCGGCCACCCTGCACGCGATCGTGAACGAAATCCCTTACCTGACAAGGATTCAGGGCCCGCTCGCGTCGGCGATCATGGGCCTGCTGGTGGCCAGCCCGGACGGGCGGATCAGCGCGGCGCAGGCCAACCAGCTGCTCGGCATGGCCGCCACGCCGCCCGCGCAGCACACTCCGCCGGCCGGCCACACCGCGCTGTGGCCGGCCCCGATGCCGACGATGCAGGCCCCCGCGCCGCCGAAACCGGGGCGGCGCAAGCTGTTCGTCTCGCTCGGCGCCCTCGCCGCGGTGGTGCTGCTGGCGGCCGGGTTCTTCCTCGGCGACTGGTGGGGCACGCCCAGGTCCACAACGGACCCGGCGATGCTGTCCACCTTGACCTACGGCGCCGGGGGAGACCTTGCCTCGTTCGGCACGAGCAGCTCCTACAGCTGTTACAACGGCAGGCTCACCCCGGGCTACAACATCTCCTCCGACAACGCGGTCAGCTGCGACAAGGCGCACGACTTCGAGCTCTACGACACTTCCACCGCGCTCGGCAACAGCTCCAGTTCGGACGCGGTGGCCGCGAGCTACCCGGGCACCGACGCTCTGGCCCGCGCCGCCGAGGGCCGGTGCGCGATGACCTTCAACTCGAACGTGATCGACACGAAGGCCCGGCCCGAGCTGAACTTCCGCGCGCTCATCCCGACAAAACAGCTGTGGGAGCAGGCGCCCGGCGAAACCTACAGCCCGGCCGCGCGCAGCATCTACTGCGCCGTCACGCGCAAGGACTCGACGCAGCTGACCGCGGGCGTCGCCTACGACGTCAAGTAGCGGGAGAAGTTCCGGCCGCGCGGGGCGCTCGCGCGGGATTCTCCGGCCACCGCCGCCGCTCGCCTGCGGATCGTGCCGTTCCGGCAGGTCGTCGCGGAGAAGCGGCCCCGAACGAGGTACCGTCAGGGCATGTCCACTCCACCTACCGCAGCCCCCGGCAGGCCGTTCGGGCGCGTGCTCACCGCGATGGTCACCCCCTTCGACGAGCAGGGTGGCGTGGACCTGAAGCGGGCGCAGGAGCTCGCCGAGCACCTGGTGGACCTCGGCAACGACGGGCTGGTCCTCAACGGCACCACCGGCGAGAGCCCGACCACCACCGACGCCGAGAAGTCCGACCTGATCCGCGCCGTGGCCGAAGCCGTCGGCGAACGCGCGACCATCGTCGCCGGGGCCGGCACGTACAACACGGCACACAGCGTGGAACTGGTGCAGCAGGCCGAAAAGGCCGGCGCGCACGGCGTCCTGCTGGTCACCCCGTACTACTCGCGGCCTTCGCAGGCCGGGCTGATCGCGCACTTCACCACGGTCGCGGACGCGACCGGGCTGCCGGTGATGCTCTACGACATCCCGCCGCGCTCCATCGTGCCGATCGAGGTCGACACCTTGCGCCGGCTCGCCGAGCACCCGCGGATCCTCGCGGTCAAGGACGCCAAGGGCGATCTGCTGGCAGGCAGCGAGGTCATCGCGAACACGCACCTGGCCTACTACTCCGGCGACGACGCGCTTAACCTGCCGTGGCTCTCGGTCGGCGCCACCGGCGTGGTCAGCGTGATCGGGCACGTGGTCGCGGGCCGCATCCGCGCCATGCTCGACGCGTACGAAGACGGCGACACCTCCACCGCGCGCACCAACCACCGCGGGATGCTGCCGGTGTTCCGGGCGATGTCCCGGGTCGGCGGCGTGGTGTTCTCGAAGACGGCGCTCGCGCTGCGCGGCCACCCGGTGGGCGGGCCGCGGCTGCCGATCGTGCCGGCGACCGAGGACCAGGTGGAGGCTATCGCCGCGGACCTCACCCAGGCCGGGGTCCCCCTTGACGACACCCACGGCGGTGACTGGCACAGTTCGAGGGTCGCGCAAGCGGACTCGGCGGCGGCCTACGTCGCGCCGACCACCCACACCAGCGTAGGGACCATTCCTAGGTGACACAGCTTTCCCCGAAACCAGCAGGACCCGGACCGACCAACACCCCGCCCGCCCTGCCCGAAGGCGCGCTGCGCGTCGTCGCGCTCGGCGGCATCGGTGAGGTCGGCCGCAACATGACCGTTTTCGAGTACGGCGGCAGGCTGCTCATCGTCGACTGCGGGGTGCTCTTCCCCGAGGACGCGCAGCCCGGCGTGGACCTGATCCTGCCGGACTTCCGTGCCATCGAGGACCGGCTGGACGACATCGACGCCCTCGTGCTCACCCACGGGCACGAGGACCACATCGGCGCCGTCCCGTTCCTGCTGCGGATGCGCCCGGATCTGCCCGTCTACGGTTCGCGGTTCACCCTCGCGCTGCTGGAAGCCAAGTGCCGCGAGCACCGGCAGCGGCCGAAGCTGAACGAGGTCACCGAGGCCGAACGACGCACGGTGGGCCCGTTCGAGCTGGAGTTCTTCGCCGTCAACCACTCCATCCCGGACGCGCTGGCGGTGGGCATCCGCACCCCGGCGGGCGTGGTGCTGCACACCGGTGACATCAAGCTCGACCAGCTGCCGCTCGACGGCCGCCTCACAGACCTGGCCGGGTTCTCCCGGCTCGGCGACGAGGGCGTGGACCTGCTCTGCATCGACTCCACCAACGCCGAGGTACCCGGGTTCGTCACCCCCGAGCGCGACATCGGCCCGGTGCTCGACGACGTCATCGGCCGGGTCACCCAGCGGGTGATCGTGGCGTGTTTCGCCAGCCACGTGCACCGCGTGCAGCAGGTGCTGGACGCGGCGGTGCGGCACGGTCGACGGGTCGCGTTCGTGGGCCGCTCGATGGTCCGCAACATGGGCATCGCCGCGGACCTGGGGCTGCTGTCCATTCCCGAGGGCCTGCTGATCGATCTGGACCAGGCGGTGAACCTGCCGGAGACGCAGGTGCTGTTCGTGTCCACCGGTTCGCAGGGCGAGCCGCTGTCGGCGCTGTCGCGGATGGCGCGCGGGGAGCACAGGCAGATCTCCATCCGCGCCGGGGACACCGTGGTGCTGGCCAGTTCGCTGATCCCGGGCAACGAGACCGCGGTGTTCGGGGTGGTCAACGGTCTGGTGCGGCTGGGCGCGCACGTGGTACACCAGGGCAACGCGAAGGTACACGTGTCCGGGCACGCGTCCGCGGGCGAACTTCTGTTCCTGTACAACGCGATCCGCCCCAGCAACGTGATGCCGGTGCACGGCGAGTGGCGGCATCTGCGCGCCAACGGCGAGCTCGCGGTGCGCACCGGGGTGGCGCCGGAGAACGTGGTGCTGGCCGAGGACGGGGTGGTGGTCGACCTGGTCGACGGCCGCGCCCGCGCCATCGGCCGGGTCGAGGTCGGGCACGTGTACGTGGACGGCCTGTCGGTCGGTGACGTCGGCGAGTCCACCCTCTCGGACAGGCTGGTGCTCGGCGAGGGCGGGTTCATCGCGATCACCGTGGTGATCGACTCGGCGACCGGCCGCGCGGTGGGCACGCCGTCGTTGTCCGGGCGCGGTTTCTCCGACGACCCCAAGGCGCTCGACGCCGTGGTTCCGTTGGTGGAGATGGAACTTTCCCGCACCGAGGCCGAGGGCATCACCGAGAGCCACCGGATCGCCCAGGCGGTCCGGCGGGTGGTCGGCCGCTGGGTCGCCGAGACCTACCGTCGCCGTCCGATGATCGTGCCGACGGTCATCCCGGTCTAGTCCACCGGCGATCTTCGTCCTGATGGCGTAACGGGGACTGCTGCCACTGGTGCATCCGCGACGCGGTTTTCGCTCTAACCTTTACCTGGTTATCGATCCGACCGGTCGCGCGATCCGCAGGAGGCGATGCCGGTGGGCCAGCACGAGTCCGCCACCGGAGCCGGGCGACGACGTCGTAAAGCTGTCCTGGTCACCGCCCTCGTGCTGGTTCTGGGCGCCGCGAGCTGGGTGACCGTCGACGTCGTGACCCGGGACAAGGGCTGTCCCGCCACCGACGTCGTGCACATCGACGCGACCGCGGAAGTGGCCGCCGTGGTGGACCGGGTCGGCAGGCAGGTCGCCGGAGGACAGTGCTTCTCGTTCGAGGTGGACCAGCGGGACTCCGCCGCCGTGGCGCAGTCACTATCCACTTCGGACGGTTCGCGGCGGCCCGACGTGTGGATCCCGGACTCGACGGTGCGGCTGCGCGAGACGCACACCGCGGGCGCGGCCGACGTGCCCGAGTCCGGCTCCTCGATCGCCACTTCGCCCGTGGTGTTCGCGGTCACCGAGGCCGCGGCGAAAACCCTTGGCTGGCCCGGAAAACAGCCCAGCTGGGCCGGTCTGCTCGGTTCGTCGATCAGCATGGGCATGGTCGATCCCGGCCAGGACCCGGTCGGTGTCTCGGCGTTGCTCGGCGCGCAGAAAGCGCTTCCCGCCGGCGCGGACCCGGTGGCGGGAAGCGCCGCCGCGCTGCGCCGGCTCTCGCCGATCACCCTGCCCGGAGTGGACGATCTGTACGCGCGGCTGCCGTCCGCGGGCAGTTCGAAGCAGCCGATCAGCGCCCTTCCGGCGTCCGAAGTCTCGGTGCTGAACCACAACAGCCGGTCCGCGGTGGCCGCGACGACCGATCAGCTGATCGCGGTGTACCCGCCACAACCGGTGCCCTCACTGGATTTCCCGTTCACGGTGCTCGACAACGCGGGGCAGGCGCAGCGCGACGCGTCCGCGAAACTCCTGCGCGCCCTGTTGGCTCCGGACGCGCAGTCACAGCTCGCCGGCGCCGGGCTGCGCACCCCGGACGGGCGCACGCTGCTCGAACGGCCGCGGGACACGCACGTCAGCGGCCGGGATCAGCCGTTGGCCCCGATGCCTTCGGACGACGAGCTGACCGCGGTGCTCGGGCAGTGGGCCAAGATCAACCTCAGTTCGCGGGTGCGGGTGCTGATCGATGTCTCCGGTTCGATGAACGCGGTCGTGCCCGGTTCCGGCGGCCAGACCAGGATGCAGCTGACGGCCGACGCCGCCGCACGGGCGTTGACCCTGTTCAAACCCACGTCGGAGCTGGCGTCGTGGATCTTCTCGACGAACCTGGACGGGGACAGGGACTATCGCGAGATCATCCCGATGTCGCCGATCAGCGCGCAGCTCGCCGCCGGCGCGCCGGACAAGCTGCGCGCGTTGCGGGCCACCCCGGACGGGCAAACCGGGCTGTATGACTCGGTACTCGCCGCGTACCGGACCGCGCGGAGCGAATGGCAGGCCGGCCGGCTGAACCTGGTGATCGTGCTGACCGACGGGCGCAACGAGGATCCACACGGGATCACCCGCGAGCAGCTGCTGGCGGAACTGGCGAAACTGCAGGATCCCAAGCGTCCCTTGCCGATCATCGGGATCGGGCTGGGCACCGACGTCGATCCCGGCGAGCTGCGGGCGATCACCGCGGCGACCGGCGGGCACACGTTCGTCGCCCCGGACGCGACCAGGATCTCCGACGTGTTCTACGGGGCGCTGGCCGGTCTTTCCTGTGCCACGCCGAGCTGTTCGTGAGCCGCGTCCCGCACGAACTGTCTACTGTGGACGTTTTGCACGATGGTCGCGCCACCGAGCAGGACGACCGCGCCGAGCAGCTGTGGCCAGGTGAGTGACTCGCCGAGCAGCGCCCACGCGGTGGCCGTCGCGACGAGCGGTTCGAGCAGGCCCACCACGGACGCGACGGATGCCGGGAGATGCCGCAGCGCCGACGTGCCCAGCGCGTAGGCGAGCACGGTGGAGAACAGGGCGACCGCGACCAGCAGCACCCACACCGGCGGCTGCCACGGCCCCAATCCGGCGGGGGCGCTCAGGACGGCGGCCGGGAGGGTCCACGGCGGCGCGACCGCGCACACGGCGATCGCGCCGATCACCATGCCCCAGGTGACCACGCCCAGCGGATCCCGGGTGGTGGCCCCGTGCTCGCCGAACAGGAAGTACCCGGCCGAGCAGACGGCGGCGCCCAGCCCCGCGAGCAGGCCCATCGCGTCCAGGCTGAGCCCTTCCCAGATCCGGGCGACGAACGCGAGCCCGGTCATCGCCAGCGCGATGCCGAACCACATCCGGCCGGGCAGTTTCGTGCCCCGCAGCCGGGTCCACAGCGCGATCAGCACCGGTGACGTGAACTCCAGCAGGATCGCGACGCTGACCGGCAACCGCCCCGCCGCCACGAAGTAGCACAGCTGCACCCCGGCCACGCCGAGCAGGCCGTACCCGGCCAGCAGTGGCCATTCGTGCCGCCGCACCCGCAGCAGCCGCGGCCGGAACACCGCGGCCACGACCACCAGGACCAGTGCCGCGAGGCCGATCCGCGCGGCCGCGACCTGCTCGGGTGAGAGCCCGGCCAGCATCGCCGGTTTGGCTATGGTGCCGGAGCTGCCGAAACAGACCGACGAGAGCACGATCAGCAGCGTCCCCCGGCCGCGGTGCGGTGCGCGGGCGGGCGTGGCGAGGTCGGTGGCCATTTGCCCCAGGCTAAGCCGTGACCCCCGGTTCGCCTAACCGGTTTTTCGCGGTTGGCGGTTATGCGCCGCGCAGGCCGGTGGCGATGTGGCCGGTGATCGTGGCCAGCCGGGTGCCCTGGATGCGCAGGGCCTCCAGCGCCTCCTTGTCCGGCTCGGCGGATTTCCGGGAGACGAACGAGCCGCCGTACGGGTTGCCGGACTCGAGCAGGTGCGGCTGCGCGTAGCCGAGCGGCACGACTATCGCGCCCCAGTGGTAGAAGATGTTGTTGATCGCGAGCAGGGTGGACTCCAGTCCACCGTGCGCCGTGGACGCCGTGGTGAACGAGGTGGCCACCTTGTCCGCGAGCTTTCCCTTGGCCCACAACCCGCCGGTGCTGTCCAAAAAGGACTTGATCTGCGCGGCGGGGCCGCCGAACCGGGTGGGGCTGCCGACCGCGAGCCCGTCGGCCCACTCCAGGTCGTCCAGGGTGGCGAACCCGGCGTGCGGGCCGGAGTCGACGTAGGCCTGCCAGCGTGGGTTGGTCGCGACGGCCGCCGCCGGTGCGGTCTCGGGGACCGTGCGCAGGCGCACCTCCGCCCCGGTTTCCCGCGCGCCGTCCGCGAGCGCGGACGCGAGCTGTGCGGTGTTACCGGTGGCGCTGTAGTAAACGACGAGAATCCGAGTGCTCACCCTTGCCAGCCTAGGCGATCATGACCTACCGTCCCAGAGTCTGGACGGTACTGTTTGACAGGGTGAAACGGCCGTACCGTTTCCGGGCGTGACGACCACAACTCCGGTTCCCCAGCGCAGCGCCCCGCGGACGGCCGCGCTCGGCAGCATGATCGGCACGACCATCGAGTGGTACGACTTCTACCTCTACGCCACCGCCACGGCCCTGATCTTCAAACCGCTGTTCTTCCCCAACATCTCCTCGACCGCCGGCACCCTCGCCACCTTTGCCACTTATGCCGCCGGCTTCGGCGCGCGACCGGTGGGTGCCGTCATCTCGGGCCATCTCGGCGACCGGATCGGCAGGCGCACGGTACTGGTCGGCGCGCTGCTGCTGATGGGCGTGGCCACCACGGCGATCGGGGTGCTGCCCACGTTCGCCCAGGTCGGCATCCTCGCGCCGGTCCTGCTGGTGCTGCTGCGGATCCTGCAGGGGCTGGCGGTCGGCGCCGAATGGGGCGGCGCCGCGCTGCTGTCCGTCGAGCACGCGCCACCGGGCAAACGCGGCCTGTTCGGCAGTTTCCCGCAGATCGGCTCGCCTGCCGGGATGCTGCTGGCCACCGGTATCTACGCCGCCGTGCGGGCGCTGGCCGGGGACGACGGGTTCGTGTCCTGGGCCTGGCGGCTGCCGTTCCTGATCAGCGTCGTGCTGGTGGCCATCGGGCTGGTGATCCGGCTGCGCCTGACGGACTCGCCGGCGTTCGAGGAAGTCAAGCAGCGCAACGAAATCGTCCGGTTGCCGGTGCTGGAGGTGCTGCGCACCCAGCCGCGGAACGTGCTGCTCACCACGGGCCTGCGACTGTCGCAGATCGGGTTGTACGTGCTGCTGACGACGTACTCGCTCACCTATCTGCAGGGGCCTTTCGGTAAACACAGCCAGGTGGGGCTGTTCGCGGTGATGGTGTGCTCGGCGCTGGGCCTGCTCAGCACCCCGCTGTGGGCGCACTTGTCCGACCGCTACGGCAGGCGGCCGGTCTACCTGTTCGGCTCTGTCGCCGGCGTGGCCGGGCTGGTGCTGTTCTTCCTCGCCGCGGACTCGGGTTCGAAGATCGCGGTGGTGCTGGCGATCGTGTTCGGCGTGAACATCGCCCATGACGCGATGTACGGGCCACAGGCGGCGTGGTTCGGCGAACTGTTCGAGACCCGCGTCCGCTACAGCGGGGTGTCGCTGGGCTATCAGGTTGGCGCGGTGCTTTCCGGCGGGTTCGCCCCGCTGATCGCGGCCGCGCTGCTGGTCGCGGGCGGCGGCAGCCCGTGGCTGATCGTGATCTACTTCGCCGTGCTGGCCGTGCTGACGTTCGCGTCGGCCTTTTTCGCAAAGGAGACCGCCCGGTGAGCCGGATCTACCTCAACGCCTTCGACATGGCCTGTGCCGGGCACCAGTCGGCCGGGCTGTGGCGGCACCCGGAGGACCAGGGACATCGCTACACCGACGTGAAGCACTGGGTGGAGCTGGCGAAGCTGCTCGACGAGAGCGGGTTCGACGCGCTGTTCCTCGCCGACGTGCTCGGGGTCTACGACGTCTACAACGGCTCCCGGGACGCCGCGGTGGCCGACGCCGCGCAGGTACCGGTCAACGACCCGACGCTCGCGGTGTCGGCGATGGCGGCGGCCACGGAGCGGCTCGGCTTCGGGCTCACCATTTCGCTCACCTACGAGCAGCCGTACCTGCTGGCCCGCCGGCTGTCCACTTTGGACCACCTGACCGGCGGCAGGGTGGCCTGGAACATCGTCACGTCCTACCTGGAGAGCGCCGCGCGCAACCTCGGGCTGGACAGTCAGATCCCGCACGACGAGCGGTACGAGATCGCGGAGGAATACGTCGACGTCTGTTACCAGCTGTGGGAGTCGTCGTGGGAGGACGACGCCGTGGTGCGCGACGTCGGGCGCGGCGTGTACACCGATCCGGCGAAGGTGCACGACATAAACCACAAGGGCAGGTACTTCACCGTGCCGGGCCCGCATCTGTGCGAGCCGTCCCCGCAGCGCACGCCGGTGCTCTTCCAGGCAGGCGCGTCGCCGCGCGGCATGAAGTTCGCGGCCGCGCACGCGGAGGCGGTGTTCGTGTCGGGGCCGTCGCCGAAGGTCGTGCGCAAGTCCGTGGACCGGCTGCGCGCCGCGGTCGCCGAACGGGGCCGGGACCCGCGCTCGGTCAAGATCTTCACGATGCTCACCCCGGTCGTCGCGGAGACGAGCGAGCAGGCGCGGGCCAAACTGCGCGAGTACCAGGAGCTGGTCAGCGTGCCGGGCGCGTTCGCGCTGTTCGGCGGCTGGACCGGGGTGGACCTGGCCGAACTGGACGTGGACGAGCCGCTGACCTACACCGATTCCGACGCCAACCGCTCGGCGCTGGCGTCCTTCACCACCGCCGACCGGGCGTGGACGCCGCGCGAGCTGGCGGGGTTCATCGGGCTCGGCGGCCGCGGCCCGGTCATCGCAGGTTCGCCCGCCGAAGTCGCCGACGAGCTGGAACGCTGGGTGGACGAGGCCGACGTGGACGGATTCAACCTCGCCTACGCGACCACGCCGGGCACCTTCGCCGACTTCGCCCGCTGGGTGATCCCCGAGCTGCGCCGGCGCGGCCGGGTTCCCGGGCACACGGAGCCGGCCACGCTGCGGGAACGCCTCGGCTCCCCGTCGCCGCGGCTTTCCGCGCCCCATCCCGGGGCGGCGTACCGCCGGTGACCCGCGGGCACTAAGGGCGCCAGGGGCTCACGGTGTCGGTGGGCCTCGTCGGATCGTGGAACTTCGGGCGGTCCGGCTCGGACGTGCGCAGCGGCACGAGCCCGTCGACGATCGCGCGCATGATCTTGGCGTGCGCGCGTACGCCGGCGCCCGGCCGCTCCGGGTCCACATCGGACAGATCGACCGGGCGCCCGAAATGCACCTGGAACTTCGGCCGGCGCAGGGGAGCGGTGAATCCCGAACGGGCCAGCGGCAGCAGGTCGGCGGGGCCTTCGACCTTCTCCGTGCCCCAGTAGACGGCCTCGTGCGCGCCCCACTGGCTGATCGGCAGCACCGGCACGTTCGCGGCCAGCGCCAGCCGCGCGGCGCCGGTCTTGCCACGCTCCGGCCACAGCCCGGGATCGTGGCTGATCCGGCCCTCGGGGTAGACGATGATCGGGCTCGTCGTGGTCCGCATCGCCTCGACGGCCTGGCCGAACTGCTCGATCGCGCCGGCCTTGCCCCGGTCGATCCGCAGATGCCCGCTCGCGCGCAGGGCCGGGCCGAGCACCGGGGCGTCGAGCAGCCCGCCGGCGAGCAGGAACCTCGGCGCGATGCCGATCTGCTTGCACGCCGCGATCAGCACGAACGCGTCGAACACGCCGATGTGGTTGGCCGCCATCAGCAGCGGCTTGCCGCGCAGGTGAGCGGGGATCCTGCCGGTCACCCGCAGCCTGCCGACCAGGTGCACGAGGCCGCTGTCGACCGTCGACATCGCCCGCCAGATCGGGGGCGTGCCGCGGCGTGGCGCCCCGTTTTGCTCGTCGTTCGGCCTGAACATGAGCAGAGCATGTCAGACGCCCGATCTTCACCGGGATGGCCTACTGGACGCCGTACTGTGGCGAAAGTTCGGGATGCGCCGCGAGTGGCGGGTGTGACTCATGGGTTCGGCCGGTTACCGTAGAAGGCATGGCTGGTTCGACGGCGACGAGGAGAAACACCACGAAGCGGAGCGGCAGCAAGAGCCCGGCGCGGAAATCGCGCGGGGCTTCGAAGCCGCGGTCCGGTTCGACTCGTTCCGCTGCCCGGAAACCAGCGGCGCGGCGCTCGTCGGGCGGCGCGTTCGCCAAGGCGGTCCGCGGCAGCTGGACGCTGCTCGCGCGCGGGGCCGGCGGTCTCGCGCGCACCGTCGGGCGCAGCCGGGAGCTGGAGCCCGAACACCGTCGCGACGGGCTGGGCCTCGGCCTGATCGCGCTCGCCCTGATCATCGCCGTCGGCGTGTGGTGGCGGGCGGCCGGCCCGATCGGCCAGTACCTTGAGATCGGCACCCGCACCGTGTTCGGCGCCGGGGCGGTCGCGCTGCCGCTGGCGCTGGTGGTCGCCGCCATCGCGCTGATGCGTTCGGAACCCCGGCCGGAGACCAGGCCGCGAATGGTCATCGGCACCCTGCTGGTGATGTTCGCCCTGCTGGGCCTGCTGCACCTGTTCAACCGGCAGCCGCAGAGCAACGACTACCGCATGTACGCCGGCGGCCAGCTCGGCGCGCTCTCCGGTGGGCTGCTCGCGCGCGGCGTCACCACGTGGGTCGCCGCGCCGCTGCTGGTCCTCGCGCTCGGCTACGGGGTGCTGATCTTCACCGGCACCCGGGTCCGCGACATCCCGCAGGCGCTGCGCGAATGGGGCCTGGACCCCGAAGAGCGCGAGCGGATGGCGGAGGAGCAGCGCGCGTTCAAGGAGGAGCAGGAGGCGGCGGTCACCGAGGCCGACCCGAAGGCCGTGTGGCTGCGCAAACCGTCCCGCCGCCGCCAGGCCAGCGCCGATTCCGATGGCGAGCAGCTGGACATCGAGGCCGCGCTCGCCGAGCCGCCGACGCCGGCGCGGCCGCCGAAGGTCAAGGCCGCCGAAGTCCCGGAGAAGAAGCCGAAGAAGGCGGCCGAGCCCGCGCTTTCGGTCACCCGCACCGTCGAGGGTGACTACCAGCTGCCGTCCGCGGAACTGCTCACCCTCGGGGACGCGCCGAAGACCCGCAGCAAGGCCAACGACGCCATGATCGAGGCGATCACCGGCGTGCTGGAACAGTTCAATGTGGACGCTCAGGTCACCGGCTTCACCCGTGGCCCGACGGTCACCCGCTACGAGGTCGAGCTCGGCCCTGGCGTGAAGGTCGAGAAGATCACCGCGCTCACCAAGAACATCGCCTACGCGGTGGCCACCGACAACGTGCGCCTGCTGGCGCCGATCCCCGGCAAGTCCGCGGTCGGTATCGAGGTGCCGAACACCGACCGCGAGATGGTGCGCCTCGGCGACGTGCTGCGCTCGCCGAAGGCGGTCAAGGACAACCACCCGATGGTCGTCGGGCTGGGCAAGGACATCGAGGGCAATTTCGTCACCGCGAACCTGACGAAGATGCCGCACCTGCTGGTGGCCGGGTCCACCGGTTCCGGTAAGTCCAGCTTCGTCAACTCGATGCTGGTCTCCCTGCTGGCGCGGGCGACGCCGGACGAGTGCCGGATGATCCTGATCGACCCGAAGATGGTCGAGCTGACGCCGTACGAGGGCATCCCGCACCTGATCACGCCCATCATCACCCAGCCGAAGAAGGCGGCCGCCGCGCTCGCCTGGCTGGTGGAGGAGATGGAGCAGCGCTACCAGGACATGCAGGCCAACCGGGTCCGGCATATCGACGACTTCAACAAGAAGGTCAAGTCGGGGGAGATCACCGCCCCGCCGGGCAGCGAGCGCGAGTACCGCCCGTACCCGTACATCATGGCGATCGTCGACGAGCTGGCCGACCTGATGATGACCGCGCCCCGCGACGTCGAGGACGCGATCGTCCGGATCACGCAGAAGGCGCGCGCCGCGGGCATCCATCTCGTGCTGGCCACACAGCGCCCGTCGGTGGACGTCGTGACCGGCCTGATCAAGACGAACGTCCCGTCGCGGCTGGCCTTCGCGACGTCCTCGCTGACCGACTCGCGGGTCATCCTGGACCAGCCGGGCGCGGAGAAGCTGATCGGCATGGGCGACGCGCTGTATCTGCCGATGGGTGCCGGGAAGCCGGTCCGCGTACAGGGCGCGTTCGTCGGCGACGACGAGATTTCCGCCGTCGTCAACTTCACCAAGGACCAGGCGCAGCCGGAGTACGCCGACGGTGTCACGGCCGCGAAACCCGGTGAGGCGAAGGAGATCGACCCGGAGATCGGGGACGATCTTGATGTGCTGATCCAGGCGGCCGAGCTGGTCGTGACCTCGCAGTTCGGCTCGACCTCGATGCTGCAGCGGAAGCTGCGGGTCGGCTTCGCGAAGGCGGGGCGTTTGATGGACCTGCTGGAAAGCCGTGGGGTGGTGGGCCCGTCGGAAGGATCGAAGGCCCGCGATGTCCTCGTGAAGCCGGACGAGCTGGAAGGCGTCCTGTTCATGATCCGTGGCGGCGACGCGGCCCCGGCGGACGACGAGGACTAGATACCGATCTCCGCGACGGTGACCTTGTCGAACCCGCGTTCCGGGAACAGCCGCCGTGCCGCGCCGGCCGGCGCCTGGCTGCCTTCTATTCTGCGGAGATGACGACCGCAGCCGAGAAAACCGTCCTGGTCACCGGAGGCAATGCCGGTATCGGGTACTTCGTCGCCGAGCAGCTGGCCGGAGCGGGGGCGAGCGTCGTCCTGGGAAGCCGCAGCGACGCCAAGGCGGAAGCGGCAATGGGGGCGATCCGCTCCCGGGTACCCGGGGCCCGGCTGCGCCGCGTCCGGATGGATCTCGCCGACCTGGCGTCGATCAAGTCCTCGGTGGACGCGCTCGAGCTGGACAGCCTCGACGCGGTCGTGTGCAACGCCGGCGCGTTGCTGGACGGGCCGCGCCGGCAGACCGCGGACGGGCACGAGCTGACGTTCGCCACCAACCACCTCGGGCATTTCGTTCTCGTGCGGTGGCTCCTGCCGCTGCTCGCGGCCGCGCCCGCGGGCCGGGTGGTGACGACCGGGAGTTTCGTGGGCAAATCGGCGCAGCTGGACCTGGCCGATCCGCAGAGCGCGCGCGACTACGAGCCCAAGCGTGCGTACGCCCGGTCGAAGCTCGCACAGATGCTGTTCGGCTTCGAGCTCGACCGCCGGCTGCGCGCCGGGGGAAGCACGGTGGCGAGCGTCGTGAACCATCCCGGCGGCGCGCTGGACTCGCTGACCCCGTCGCGGCCGCCGGTCCACGTGCGCACCGCCGGTCAGCGCGCGCGGAGTCTGCCCGCCGGACTTGTCTTGCAGGGCAAGGAAGCCGGGGCGCGACCAGCGGTACGGGCGGTGCTCGACCCGGCCGTCACCGGCGGTCAGCTGATCGGCCCGAGAATGTTCGGCCTGCGCGGGCGGCCACGGATCGAGCCGGTGCGCGGGCAGCTGGCCGACACGACACTGGCCGCCCAGGTCTGGGCGGCCAGCGTGGACTTGACCGGTGTGGAGCCCGTTTAGACCGGGCAGCCCCCGGCGACAGCGCCAGCCGGCGTGTCAGCGCCCGGTGCGGTGCAGCCGGTGCGCACCAGGTGGCCGTTGTGCGAAAGGTAGGTCTCCCAGTACAGCGGCGCACTGGCGAAATCCGGCTCGTACGTGCTCTGCCGGACGATCGCGTCGGGCTCGCCGTCCCCGTTCAGGTCACGGGCTTCGGCGGTGACGCCTTCCACCTTGTCCGTCACGGTGATCTTCGCGCCCAGTTGCACCGCCGCCACGGCTCCGGCGTGCGCGCCGTAGCCGAAAGACACGGTGCAGCGGTCCGACGCGCACACCGCACCGGTCACCGTCGCGTAGGGAAAGCCGTCCGTGCCCTGGACCTGGGTGCTGTCCTTCAGCGCGGCGCCGTCCCAGTACGCCAGGTACGCCGACATCCCCCTCTGCAAGCCTTCCAGCCGCGAACCGCCGGGCAGCGCAACGGAGAAAACGCTTTCACACCCCTGCTCGCAGCCCGGCACGACGGCCTGTGCCGGCGCGGCGACCGGGGTGACGGCCCCCGCCGTCGTACCCGCGGCCGCCGACGACACGGCCAGCACCGCGACCCCCGCCGCGGCGACCATCCACTTGCGATACCCCCGGATCATGCGGCCCTCTCTTCAAGGACGCGGCAAGCCGCGGCCGTGTCTTTGGCCAGCATGGTGTTTGATGATTCGGACCTGCAAGCAGTCCTCATGCGGCCCTCTCTTGATGGTTCGACCTTCTCCACCCTCAAGACGCGCGGGCCGGGGGGAGGTTGCGTAACGTCCTTAAAGGACTTTCAGAATTCGAGCAGCATACGCGAGTTGCCGAGGGTGTTCGGCTTCGCGTAGGGGAGTTCGAGGAACTCGGCGACACCGGGGTCGATCGAGTGCCGCATCTGGTCGTAGACCGGTTGCGGCACCGGGGTGCCGTCGATCTCGCGGAACCCGTGCCGGGCGAAGAAATGGGTCTCGAAGGTCAGCACGAACACCCGCCGCAGGCCCAGCTCCCTGGCCAGCTCCACCAGCCGGTCCACGAGCTTGTGCCCGATGCCCTGCCCGCGCGCGGCCTTGTCGACGGCGACGGTGCGGATCTCGGCCAGGTCCTCCCAGAGCACGTGCAGGGCGCCGCAGCCGCGCACCTCGCCGTCGACCTCGGCGACCCAGAACTCCTGCATGTCCTCGTACAGGGTGACGAGTTCCTTCTCCAGCAGCACCCGCCCGGCGTCCGCGTCGACCAATGCCTTGATCTTGCGGACGTCCGCGATCCGGGCCCGGCGGATCACGACCTCGCTGACTGGGTCCTGCTGCACTTATCGACCGTATCCGGACGGTACGGGCGTTGTCGCGGTGGGTTCCGCCACGTCCGGGCCTGCTCGTATGCTGCGGGACGGGTTGCCGTGAACGAAGAGGGGGGCGAGTTGACGCGCGCGGGGTGGGATCCGTTCTCCGAGGCCGAACGGCAGGCGTCGATGGGGCGCACGACGATGCTGGCCACGCCGGACGGGGTCGCCTGGCTGCTGGTGCCCGGCAGGCCGTGGCAGTGGCGCAGGCAGGGCCCGTGGCAGTACGGCCAGCCGCCGCTGAATCCGCAATGGCGCGCCACAGCGCGCTATCTCCCGCCGCCTCCGCCGACGCCGGCGCAGCCGATGCCGCAGTTCCAGCAGCAACAGCCCCCGCCACCCCAGCCGCGTCAGCCCCCGCCGCCCCAGCAACCGCCGCCACCGAGACCGGCGTTCGAGAAGCTGCCCAACGGCTCCTCGTTCGTGTGCGGACCGGAGTCCGCGCTGGCGTACCTGGACAAAGCGGTCCGGATCGTGCAGTGGGCCGAGGGCACCCGGCATGCCGACGATCCGCGGAAACCCAAGCCCGCCAACCCGAACGGGCCGGGCCTGCTCGACGAGGTCGCATCGGTGATGAACTCCGACGCACTGCGCTTCATCGCCCGCGCCAACCGGGTCCGCCGGTCCCGCCAGGAGCGCGAGGACGCCGCGCCACAGCCGCCCGGCGGCCCGGTCACCGTCGAGGAACCCAACCCGATCCTGCTGTTCACCGGCCCGCCGCACAGCGGGCATCGCCGTCTCTACCGCGCGGTGCACGACGAGCTGGCCAACCGGGACGTCACCTTCAGCGGCTACATCACGTGGTCCGGTCCGGAGATCCTGCAGAGCGCCGAGAGCACCGGGCAGCCGGTCGACGTCGGCCTGAAGAACGCGATCGACGCCGAGGAGAGCCAGAGCAACCCGCTGCTGTTGCTGATCGAGAACGTCGACGCGCTGCTGGACGCGAACGCGCCCGGCGTGGCCCGCGTGCTCGACCAGCTCGCGCACGACCAGAAAAGCTGCCGTCTGCTGGTGCTGGCCGGTTCCGAGCGTGTGCTGTCCACGCTGACCACGGAGTCCCCGCGGCTGTCGTCCCGGCTGCTCACCTACCGCACGCCCGATTTCGCCCAGCCCGCCAACGGTGCCGTGCTGCTCGACGTCCTGCTGGCCGAGCGCAACGCCGCGGTGTCACAACCGGCCCGCGAGGTGCTCAGCCGCGTCGCGCGCGAACTGCGCGAGCCCGACGCGCGTGAGATCGAGGCGCTCGTCGGCACCGCCGCGCAGAACGCGATCGGCCGTGGCGCCGTGCTCGCCGGCCGCCCGCAGATCGACCTGCCGGACGTCGAGGGCCTGGGCGCGCGCCGTGCCGAAGGCGCGCCGGACGTGGAGCAGCTGCTGGCCGAACTCGACGCGATGATCGGCCTCGACGCGGTGAAACAGCGGGTGCGCGCGCTGGTCGCCGAAATGAACGTGGACGCGCAGCGCCGCGCGGCGGGCCTCAAAGTCGCCACCCGCAGCCGCCACCTCGTCTTCACCGGGAACCCGGGCACGGCCAAGACCACCGTGGCCCGGCTGGTCGCGCGGATCTACCAGGCGCTGGGCGTGCTGCCGAAGGGGCAGATGATCGAGGTGGGCCGCGCCGAGCTGGTCTCGGAGTACGTCGCGCAGACCCCACAGAAGACCCGTGCGGTGGTCGAGCGGGCGATGGGCGGGGTGCTGTTCATCGACGAGGCGTACAACGTCGTGCAGGAGTCCGAGGAGGACCACGGGCACGAGGCGATCGCGGAACTGCTGGTGCAGATGGAGAACCACCGCGACGATCTGGTGGTCTTCGCCGCCGGCTACCCGAAGGAGATGGACGAGTTCCTGGAAGCCAACCCCGGGTTGCGCTCGCGGTTCTCCGGCCGGGTGGATTTCCCGGACTACACCAACGACGAGCTCGCCGGGATCTTCGCGCTGATGGCCGGCCAGCAGGGCTACGAACTGTCGCCGGGCTTCCGCGAGGCCCTGCCGGAGGCGATCCGCCGGATCCCGCGTGGCCGTGGCTTCGCCAACGGACGCTCGGCGCGCGGGTTGCTGGAGGCCACGATCAGCCGCCAGTCCACCCGGATCGCCGCACGAGCCCACAGCGAGCCGAGCGCGCTTTCCCTTCTGGTGGCCGAAGATCTGCCCACCGACGCGGGGGTGGGCCAGTCCGACGACGCCGGTCCCCGCCGCGGTCTCGAAGATCTACTGTCCGAATTGGACGGAATGATCGGGCTCGTCCCGGTGAAGCAGCGGGTGCACGGGCTGGTCGACGAAACGAAGGTGGACGCGCAACGACGGCAGGCCGGGCTGCAGGTCGCGCCGCGCAGCCGCCATCTCGTCTTCACCGGCAACCCGGGCACGGCCAAGACAACGGTGGCCCGGCTGATGGGGCAGCTCTTCCGGGAGCTGGGCGTGCTGCCTTCGGGGCATCTGGTGGAGGCGTCACGCTCGGATCTCGTCGCCGAGTTCACCGGGCAGACCGCGCCCAAGACCCGCGAGATCTGCGAACGGGCCATCGGCGGGCTGCTGTTCATCGACGAGGCCTACAACCTTGTGCAGGACTCCGACGACGACTTCGGCCGCGAAGCCGTCACGGAATTGCTGGTACAGATGGAAAACCACCGGGACGACCTGGTGGTGATCGTGGCGGGCTACCCCAAGGAGATGGACGAGTTCCTGGAGTCCAACACCGGGCTGCGGTCCCGCTTCGCGGGCCGGGTCGAGTTTCCCGACTACTCGGCCGAAGAGCTGGTCGCCATCTTCACTTCGATGGCGCGGAAACAGGGGTACGAGTTCGCCCCCGACTTCGCCGCGGCACTGCCGGAGGCGATCCGCCGGATCCCGCGTGGCCGTGGCTTCGCCAACGGGCGCTCGGCGCGCGGGTTGCTGGAGGCCACGATCGGCAGGCAGTCGAGCCGACTGGCCCGCCGGCCGCAGGCCGATCCGGCGGCGCTCGTCCAGCTGACCGCCGCGGATCTGCCGGTCGACTCCGGCGTCGGCCAGACCGACGCGAGCGGGCCGCGGCGCAGCCTCGAAGACCTGATGACCGAACTGGACGGGATGATCGGGCTCAGCCCGGTCAAACAGCGGATGCGCACGCTGGTCGCCGAGACGAGGCTGGACGCGCGGCGCCGCTCCGCCGGGCTGCCTGTCGCCGCCCGCAGCCGCCACCTCGTCTTCACCGGCAACCCGGGCACGGCCAAGACGACAGTCGCGAGACTGATGGGCCAGCTCTACCGCGAACTCGGGGTGCTCCCGTCGGGTCACCTCGTCGAGGCGGCGCGGCCGGATCTGGTGGCGGAGTTCGTCGGGCAGACCTCGCCGAAGACCCGCGAGATCTGCGAGCGCGCCGTGGGCGGGGTGCTGTTCATCGACGAGGCGTACAACCTCGTGCAGGACTCGGACAACGACTACGGCCGCGAAGCCGTCGCGGAGTTGCTGGTACAGATGGAAAACCACCGCGAAGACCTGATCGTCATCGCGGCCGGGTACCCGGCCGACATGGATCGTTTCCTCGACAGCAACGCCGGGCTGCGCTCGCGGTTCGGCGGCACGGTGGACTTCCCCGACTACACCGACGCCGAGCTGGCCGCGATCTTCACCGCCATGGCCACGAAACAGGGCTACCGGCTGGCGCCCGAGCTCGAAGCCGGGCTGCCGGCCGCGATGGCGCGCCTGGACCGCGGCCCCGGCTTCGCCAACGGCCGGTCCGCGCGCGGGCTGCTGGAGCAGGCGATCGGCGCGCAGGCGTTGCGGCTGGCGGGTCCGGACGTGGATCTGGAGAGCCTCGCCGACGACGACCTTGCCGTGCTGACGGTGGCCGACCTGCCAGGCCAAGTACCCTGATTGGCGTGTCTGCTGCCACCGATCCGGTCCCTGCTCGCCGCGTCTCGCTGCTCACCCTGGGCTGTGCGCGCAACGAGGTCGACTCCGAGGAGCTGGCGGGCAGGCTGGCCGCCGGTGGCTGGGAGCTGACCGAGGACCCGGGGGAGTCCGACGTGGTGGTGGTGAACACCTGCGGGTTCGTCGAGTCGGCGAAGAAGGATTCGGTGGACACCCTGCTCGCCGCGTCCGACACCGGCGCCAAGGTCGTCGCGGTGGGTTGCATGGCCGAGCGCTACGGCGCCGAGCTGGCGGAAAGCCTCCCCGAGGCGGACGCGGTGCTCGGGTTCGACCACTACCCGGATCTGGCCGAGCGGCTCGGTTCGATCGTCTCCGGGCACAAGATCGAATCGCACGTGCCCTCGGACCGCCGCAAGCTGCTGCCGATCAGCCCCGCCGAGCGCCCGGCCGCGGCCGGTGACGTCACGGTGCCCGGCCACGGCTGGATCCCGCGCGCCCGGCTCGGCTCCGGCCCGGTGGCCGCGCTGAAGATCGCCTCGGGTTGTGACCGGCGCTGTTCCTTCTGCGCCATCCCGTCCTTCCGCGGTTCGTTCGTCTCCCGCCGTCCGGACGAGATCCTGGCCGAGGCGGCGTGGCTGGCCGGTGCAGGCGTCAAGGAACTGTTCCTGGTCAGCGAGAACTCCACCTCGTACGGCAAGGACCTGAGCAAGGCCGACGGCGGCACTCGCGCGCTGGAGCGGCTGCTGCCGCGGCTCGCGGAGATCGAAGGCATCGAGCGCGTGCGGGTTTCGTACCTGCAGCCCGCGGAGACCAGGCCGGACCTGGTCCGCGCGATCGCCACCACCCCGGGCGTCGCCGACTACTTCGACCTGTCCTTCCAGCACTCCAGCGAGACCGTGCTGCGCCGGATGCGCCGGTTCGGCTCCACCGATTCGTTCCTCGCGCTGATCGACCAGATCCGCGAACTCTCCCCGGCGGCGGGCATCCGCACCAACGTGATCGTCGGCTTCCCCGGGGAGACCGAGGAGGACGTGGCCGAGCTGGAGCGCTTCCTCACCGGCGCGCGGCTGGACGCGGTCGGCGTCTTCGGCTACTCCGACGAGGACGGCACGGAGGCCGAGTCGTTCGAGGCCAAGGTCGACCCCGAGCTGGTCGCCGAGCGGGTCACCAAGATCTCCGCGCTCGTCGAGGAGCTCACCGCGCAGCGCGCCGAGGACCGCATCGGTGATCTGGTGGACGTGCTGATCGAAGAGACCGGGGACGAGGTGGTCGGCCGCGCCGCGCACCAGGCGCCCGAGGTCGACGGCGCCTGCATCGTGCTCGACGCCGACGAGGCCGTGATCGGGGAGATCGTCCGCTGCCGCGTGGCCGACAGCGAGGGCGTGGACCTGATCGTCCGGCCGGAGACGCTCGGATGAGTGCCGCCGACGAGCCGGCGGGCGCGGAGGCCGCCGGCCCCGTCCCACCGGCCGCCCGCGTCTCCAACCTCAACGTCGCGAACTTCCTGACCCTGTCCCGGCTGGTGCTGGTGCCGGTCTTCGTGCTGGCGCTGTTCGCCGGCGGCGGCAGCGACACCGGCTGGCGTTACGTGGCCACAGTGCTGTTCGCCATTGCCTCGCTGACCGACCAGGTGGACGGCTGGGTCGCCCGCCGCTACGGGCTGATCACCGACTTCGGCAAGATCGCCGACCCCATCGCGGACAAGGCGCTGACCGGGGCGGCCCTGGTCGGGCTGAGTGCGCTCGGCGAGCTGTCGTGGTGGGTGACGATCGTGATCGCGGTCCGCGAGATCGGGGTGACCCTGCTGCGGTTCTGGGTGATCCGGCACGGCGTGATCCCGGCCAGCCGCGGCGGGAAGGCCAAGACCCTGACCCAGATCGCGGCGATCGTGGCGTACCTGCTGCCGCTGCCATCGGGCGCCGACCCGGTGTGCTGGGTGCTGATGGGCATCGCGGTGCTGCTGACCGTGGTGACCGGGTTCGACTACGTGCTGCGCGCGGTGCGGCTCCGGGCGGCGGGCCGCGCCGTGGCCAAATCATGACGCTGGCCCGCAAGATCGTCACGCGGCTGATCGAGCGCGGGGAAACGGTGGGCACCGCCGAGTCGCTTACCGCCGGGCTGGTCTGTGTGACGTTGACCGAGGTGCCCGGGTCCAGCGCGGTGGTCCGGGGTGGTCTGGTGGTGTACGCCACGGACCTGAAGAACTCACTGGCCGGAGTGGACCAGGCGCTGCTGGACGAGCACGGCGCCGTGCACCCCGAGGTGGCCGCGCAGCTCGCCGAGGGCGCGCGGGTACGCTGCGGCGCGGACTGGGGGCTGGGCCTGACCGGGGTCGCCGGGCCGGATCCGCAGGACGGGGTGGTGCCCGGCACGGTGCACATCGGGCTGGCCGGCAACGGCCTGCGCACGGTCCGGACCTGCTGGTTCGAAGGAGATCGCGGCCACGTGCGAACCGAATCGGCACTGGCCGCGTTGTCTTTACTGGGGGAACATCTGGCGTAGGCCGGGCGTTCGCCCTTGGCGTACGGCTGTGTCAATCGCTGCGGCGAGGGGCCCGGTCTGGGTAACGTGGTCGGTACCAGGAAGGGAGGCGCGTGATGACCGTGCTGTTGCGTGAGGCGATCGGTGATCGGCTCCGTCATGCCCGCACCAACCAGCGTCGCACGCTGCGCGATATCTCCCGCGCCGCCAGGGTCAGCCTCGGCTACCTGTCCGAGGTGGAGCGGGGCCAGAAAGAAGCCTCCAGCGAGCTGCTGTCCTCCATCTGCGATGCGCTCGAGCTTCCGCTCGCCGAGCTGCTGCACAACGTGGCGGCGGACATCTCCGCGCTGGACACCGTGGACGTGGCCACCATGCGGGCCGACGGCGAGAAGCCGGGCGAACCGCGCGAGGCCAGGGCCGAGGCGGGCCGGCTCGAAGGCGGCCGCATCGTGGACGGCGTGATCGGCAACGACCTCGCCGACCTGCGGGTATCCGGTCAGCGGATGGGCCCGGCGCTGCGCACCACGATCAGCGCGCCCAAGATGGTCGCGGCCTGAGCGAAGGCATGGCAGGAGGCCACCCGTACGGCATCGGATGCCGGGCGGGTGGCCTTCCTCCGTCTCCACCCGCGGTGCGTTCAGGGTCGTCCCTGAAATCCCCCGGGGTCGCCTGGTACCGGACGCGCTGACCTGACACGATGGAACCCACGCCGAGGTCGGTGCGTTGCAGGGTTAGGGGAGTGCAGCGCCCCATGACCGTCGGGTCAACTTGGGACTAGTGGGACGTTAAGAAGGCAGGCGGAACAGATGGCCAACCCGTTCGTGAAGGCCTGGAAGTACCTGATGGCCGCGTTCTCGTCGAAGATCGACGAGCACGCCGACCCGAAGGTGCAGATCCAGCAGGCCATCGAGGAGGCGCAGCGCAACCACCAGGCGCTCTCCCAGCAGGCCGCGGCGGTGATCGGGAACCAGCGGCAGCTGGAGATGAAGCTCAACCGCCAGCTCGGCGAGGTGGAGAAGCTGCAGGCTTCGGCGCGGCAGGCGCTCGTGCTGGCCGACGAGGCCCGCTCCAAGGGCGACAACGAGAAGGCCACCCAGTACGAGAACGCCGCGGAGGCCTTCGCCACGCAGCTGGTCACGGCCGAGCAGAGCATCGAGGATCTCAAGACGCTGCACGACCAGTCGCTGCAGGCGGCCGCGCAGGCCAAACAGGCCGTCGAGCGCAACGCCACCATGCTGCAGCAGAAGCTGGCCGAGCGCACCAAGCTGCTTTCGCAGCTGGAACAGGCCAAGATGCAGGAGAAGGTCTCGGCCTCGCTGAACCAGATGTCGGAGCTGGCGGCCCCGGGCAACACCCCGTCGCTGGACGAGGTCCGCGAGAAGATCGAAAAGCGCTACACCACGGCGCTCGGTTCGGCCGAACTGGCGCAGAACTCGGTCCAGGGCCGGATGCTGGAGGTCCAGTCCGCCACCACCGAGCTGGCCGGGCACTCGCGCCTGGAGCAGATCCGCGCGTCGATCAAGGGCGAGCCGGTGGCACAGGTGACCGATGGCTCGGCTTCGGCCCAGCCGTCGTCCTCGCAGGCCGACATCCAGCGTGAGATCCAGGCGCGCGTGCAGGCCGAGCAGAAGAACCAGGCCTGACGGCGAAGAGGGGGCTGGGCATGGGGTCGGGCAGGCGCGATTTCGACGAGCTGGCCGCCAAGCTCGAGAAGCACATCGACCGTCTGCCCGACTACGCCCAGCGAGCGCAGGAGAAGCTTCAGCGCTACTTCCCGCCGGAGCAGGGGCAGCGGGCCACCGTGCGGCCGAACCCGCTGCGCCGGCCGGTCGCGCAGGCCGCTCCGTTCGCGTCTGTGCCCGTGTTCGCCGAAGCACGCGCGAAATGGGCGCAGTGGAACACCCCGGCGGCGAAGTTGGAGCGGCGCAAGCGCCGGGCGTCGCGCGCGCTGACGCTGTGGATCCTGCTGACGATCCTGTGCGGGTTGTACGCCGTCGCGGCCGGGACGGGGCTGATCGTCGCCACCTCCAGCGCCCAGTACGGCTCGGTGGCCGCCGCGCTCGTGACGGCCACTCTCGGGGTGCGGTCCGGGCTGCGGCTGCGGCAGCTCAACCGCACTGAGCTGCCGCCCGAAGCCGCGCGGCCGCGCCGGTTGCCGCCGGTGAAGTCGGTCGCGCGTGCGCCGATGGAGCGGCTGGCCGAATGCGAGGAATCGCTGGCCGAGCTGCTGCGCCAGCTTTCGGCGTCCTCTTTGGTGGCCGGGGAGTCCGTCGAGGACGCCCGCAAGACGGCGGGTGAAGCGGCCGCCGCACTGCGTGCGCTCGCGGATCGCGTGCAGGCGGTCGAACGCGCCCGCGATTCCGCGCCTGCGGCGGATCGCAAGGCGCTCGATTCCGCCGTCAAGAACCTGGCGGATCAGCTGAACGAAGGTCTGGACGACTACTCCGGACTGGTCGCGGCGGCCGGCCGGGCCGTGGCCGCGGGCGGTCATGGTATGCAGCAGTCGAAAGAAGCGCTTACCGACGCGACGGACAGGCTGGCGGGGCTGGCCATCGCGCTCCGCGAGGTTTCCTGACTCCACCCGGGCGAAGCGTGCCCGGCTTGGCCGCACCCGCCGTCGCGCCGAGTCACGAAATCCGGAAAGGCCCGCGAAATAGCGGATCCCAGGGGATTTGTCGATACCTGCGCGTAACGTGAGACTGCTGGTGCCCGGAATATCCGCTGCTTACCGTCGGAGGGTATGGACACGCTGCCACTGCCCCCAGAACCCGCGCCACTACCCCCGGCACCGGTCAGTGCACACCGGCAGGTTCTCGCCGCCATGGACCGGCTCGCGGAACTCGACCGGCCGGAACTCTGGATCACGCTGCGCTCCGCCGAGGACGTACTCGTCGACGCGAAGGCCGTCGATGAACGCGTCCGGGCCGGGGAGGAGCTGCCGCTGGCGGGACTTCTCGTTGCGGTACAGGACAATGTCGACGTTGCCGGGTTGCCGACGACGTCGGGCTGCCCGGCATACACCTACACGCCCGAGGCGAGCGCTGTCGCGATCGGACGCCTCACCAAGGCGGGCGCGGTCGTGCTGGGCAAAACCGCACTCGAACCGTTCGCGACGGGCACGTCGGATGCCACCGCGGCCGTCGCCGGGCTCGGCCTCGTCGACGTCGCGATCGGCGCGGACCCGGCCGGAGCCGGCCAGGTATCGGCGGCCCGTGAGGGCGTGGTGGGCCTGAAACCGACGCTGGCCCTGGTGCCCGGCACCGGGGTGGTGCCCTCGGTTCCGTCGTTCGACGGGGTCACGGTGTTCGCGCGCACCGTCGCGGACGGACAGCGGACGCTGGAAGTCCTTACCGGGACGGATGTCTGGCCCGAGGACGTGCGGCTCGCCGCCGGGGACAGACCCCGGATAGCCGTGCCCGCGCAGGTCGGCTTCGCCACGGTGGTGGAGGATCTGCTCGCGGCCGGCGCGGTGGTGGAGTCCGTCGATCTCACGCCTTTCCTCGAAGCCGCAAGGGTTTTCGGTGGAAGTGTGACCGCGGTGGAGCGGTACGCGGCGCTCGGCGAGTTCGCCGGGACCGCGGACCTCGCGCCCGAGTTACGCGAAAAACTCCTGGCGGGTAAGGAGATTCCCGCGCACCGGTTCGTCGCGGACCGGGCACGCCTGGACGGGCTGCGCGTCCGGGCCGCCGAGGTGCTCGCCGGATTCGACGCCGTGCTACTGCCCGCGCTCCCCGAATACACCGGCTTCCTCAACGCGCTCGACCTGGCCGCCGTCACCGTGCCGCCCGGGGTGAGCGTGGTGACGCGGGCGTTCGACGACCAGGTGGCGCTCGACCTCGCCGCCTTCCTCGCCGGGGAGCAGATCAGGAAGCCTTACCCGGCAACGGGAATCGACCTCGTCGTGTTCGGGGCGCATCTGCGCGGGCAGCCGCTCAACCGGCAGCTCACCGAACTCGGCGCCCGCTTCCGCGGCGACGTGCTGACCGCCGAGCGGTACCGCATGGTCGCGCTCGCCGACCGGCAGCCCGGCATCCTGTCCGTGGCCGAAGGCGCTCCGCTGGTCGGCGAACGGTGGACGATCTCGCCCGCCGGGCTCGGCCGCTTCCTCGCCGGACTGTCGGGACCGCTCTCGCTCGGTGAGATCGAACTCGACGACGGCAGCACGGCGATCGGATTCCACTGTGAACAGCAGGCCGCCGCGGGCGCCGTGGACATCACCGAGTTCCGCGACTGGCGAGCGTACCTGCGCTACGTCACCGCCACCCGGCCAATGACCGGTTGACCTCGCGCACCAGCCCCGGTCCCTTCAACGCGAACCCGGTGTAGAGCTGCACCAGGCTCGCGCCCGCATCGAGCATTTCGCGCGCGTCGGAACCGCCGAGGATCCCGCCGACGCCGATGATCGGCAGCCTGCCCTCGGTGTGCTTGTGCACGAACCGCACGACTTCGCGCGCCCGCGCGGCCAGCGGCCTGCCGGACAGGCCCCCGGTTTCCTTGCCCACCACCGCATCGCGGCCGGTGAGCCCCTCCCGCGACAACGTGGTGTTCGTCGCGATCAGCCCGGCCACGCCGTGGGCGGCACAGACTTCGAGCAGTTCGCCGAGCGCGGAGTCGGTCAGGTCGGGGGCGACCTTGACCAGCAGGGGCGTCGGCGTGCCTTTCGCCAGCGACGCGGACGCGGCCCGCAGCTCGGACAGCAGCTCCGCCAATGCCGATTTGTCTTGCAGCGCACGGAGATTCGGCGTGTTCGGCGAGCTCACGTTGACCGCGAAGTAGTCCGCGTACTCGTACAGCGTGCGCAGCGAAGAGCAGTAGTCCTCGACCGCGTCCTCCAGCGGGACCACTTTGGACTTGCCGATGCTCACGCCAAGCGGGACCGGCGGCTTGCCGCTCGCCGCGAGCCGCGCCGCGAGCGCCTCGGCGCCGGCGTTGTTGAAGCCCATCCGGTTGACGATCGCGCCGCTCTCGGCCAGCGTGAACAGCCGCGGCTTCGGGTTGCCCGGCTGCGCCAGCCGCGTCACCGTGCCGACCTCGACGAACCCGAACCCGAGCGCGGGCCACGCGTGCAGCGCGCGGCCGTCCTTGTCCATCCCGGCCGCGAGCCCCACCCGGTTGGGAAAGCGCACGCCGAACACCGTGGCCGGATCGTCGGCGGCGAACCGGCGGCGCAGCACGGCGGGCGTCGAACGCAGCAGGCCGAGCGCGCGGACGGTGCGCTCGTGCACCACTTCGGGGTCGTCGGCGGACAGCCGGTACATCACCGGGCGGATCAGCTTCTCGAACAGCACGCCTGTCATCTTCGCTCAGCCGTGCCGAGCGGGCGTCACCGCCGGGTCCACTCCGTGGCGAGCATCGCGTAGACCAGCTCGTCGGTCCACTCGCCCTTGACCCGCTCGTTCTCCCGCAGATGGGCTTCGCGGCGCATGCCGAGGCCCTCCATCAGCGAGGCCGAGGCGATGTTCCGCGCGTCGCAGCGGCCGAAGATCCGGTGCAGCCCCAGCCCGTCGAACCCGAGCTTGAACAGCTCACGGGCGGCCTCGGCGGCGTAACCCCGGCCGTGGTGGCGCGGGTTGAGGATCACGCCGATCTCTCCGCTGTCGTGCTCCGCGCTCGTCCAGTGCAACGTCAGGTCGCCGATCAGCTCCTTGGTGTCCGCGAGCTCGACGGCCAGCGCTAGCGTCTGCCCCGGCTCGGCCAGCGCGTCCGACCCCGTCTTGCGCGCCAGCGCCTCCGCGCTCTGGGCGCGGGTGTGCGGCTCCCAGTAGAGGTACCGCGCCAC
Source organism: Amycolatopsis sp. (assembly GCF_035546795.1). Lineage (GTDB taxonomy): Bacteria > Actinomycetota > Actinomycetes > Mycobacteriales > Pseudonocardiaceae > Amycolatopsis_E. Next base: position 135,570 of record NZ_DASZWC010000020.1, on the reverse strand, counting down.
CTCGGCGTGCGAGTGGATGGCGTGGAACGCCGACAGGTCGCCCCTGGTGAACGGGCGCAGGTTCAGCCGGGCTGTCTTGATCGGATAGGTGGGCCGGAGCACAGAGTGCAGAGTATCCCTCACCGGCCCCGTGACAGGCGGTTTCGCGCGAGAAAATCGGGAAAACGTGCGGAGTCGCGGGGCGATGGCCGTCGATCACCCGGCCGGGCGCGGGTAAATTCGGCAGATTCACCGTCCAAAGAGCACGGACGGCTACGTACCGTGGGATGCGGATGCCGCACCGTGTTTCCGGAACGATGGAAAAGGAGAAACCCCCGGCGTGTCTCCTGAACGCCGTCAGCCGTTCAGGCCCGAGCCGGACTGGTGCTCGGGACGCCGGGGGCCCGGTGACTGCCTGGTATTCGCCAACAGGCCACCACTGTCCTGTCGCGGCGAGCGACTCGCGCCGCCGCGGCCTACCCGCCGGAACACCCGGCGTGGCCAATGCAGGATGGTCCGCTAGCGGACGGCCACCTCACGAGTCCTGTTGCTATCCAACTTTGGACCACCTCCTCTCTCGTGTACTGCCAACGCTATTCAGATCCGGGGCGCTCGGCAACAAGATTTACCGGTGGCCAGGATCACCGTGCGGGCACGGGTCCGCGCTGGCACCGGGGACAGCACCAGGTGGGCCGTTTGTGCACGTCAACGCCCTGCTCGGCGACCCGCACCCGGCCGCCGCAGCGGAAGCAGCCCGCCCGCGTCCGTTCGTAGACCCAGTTCTGCCGGCCACGGCCGAGGTCTCCGGTGGTGCACTGGTCGTGCCGCCAGGCGTTGACCAGCAACAGCTTCCGCGCGAGCCGGACGGCCCCGCGAGCGTCCACTTCGGACACCGGGGTCCACGGGGTGACGCCGAGCAGGAAGCAGATCTCGACCTTGTACAGATTGCCCACGCCGGCCATGATCCGCTGATCCAGCAAGGCGAGCCCGAGCTCCCGGCGCCCGTCCGCGGCCAGCGCGGCGACGGCCCGGTCCTCGTGCTCGTCCGTCCATTGTGGATCCAGCAGGTCAGGCCCGAGATGACCGACGAGCCGGGATTCCTCGGCGGTGGGAAGGAGTTCGAGGTCGTGCAAGCGGAAACCCACCGCACTCACGTCCCCGGCGTCGAGGATCACGCGGACCTGGTGCGCCGGATGGCGCCACCGCGCGCCGGGCGCGTAAACCTCCCACGAGCCGTCCATCTTGAGGTGGCTGTGCAGGCTCAGCTCGCCGGAGAACCGGGTGAACAGGTGCTTGCCGACGGTGCGCACGCCGAGCACGGTGCGCCCGCTCAGCTCGGCGGTGGACAGCGCCGGATGCCGGAAATCACTGCGGGACAAGGTTTTCCCGGCGAGTGCCCGGTCGAGTGTCTTACCGGCCAGGAAGACCGTGTCACCCTCGGGCATCGCCCGCGACCGTCTCGATCGGGCCGGTGGTCTCGGCCTCGGTCTCGTTGTCGATCCGGTGCCGCCCGGCACGGGTCGAGCGCAGGATCTTGGCCAGCACCATGTTGAACGTCAGCGCGATCTCCTGCGCGCCGGGGGAGTGCCACTCGTGGATCGGGCTGCACGCGCCCTGCGCCTGCTGGATCGCCATCCGGTCCGGGATCGCCGTCGGCATCACCAGCCCGCCGAAGGACTCGCGCAGCTCGGCGATCCGGAACTGGTGCTCGTGCGAGCGCGGGCGCAGCCGGTTCACCAGCACGCCCACGGCCCGCAGCCCCGGGTTGTGCTCGTCGCGGATCTTCTCGATCGCCTCCAGCGCGCGCTGCGCACCTGCGACCGCGTACATCGTCGGCTCGGTCACCAGGATCGCGCTGTCCGCGGCGACCAGCGCCGATTTCGTCAGCCGGCCCAGCGACGGCGGGCAGTCGAGGATCACCAGCTCGTACGGCTTGTCCCCGAGCGGCGCGTCGTGCAGCTCGTCCAGTGCGCGGGAAAGGTTCGTCAGCCTGCGCTCGTCCGGGCCGGGCTCGTTGAGCAGCTCCAGCTCCTCGGCGCCCACCAGGACGTGGATGTCGGGGCTCCACACGCTCGCGGCGATGGCCTGCTGCAGCACCGCGCGATGCGGGGTCTCCAGGACGTCGGCGAGCGTGGCGTCGGTGTACGGCGGGTCGAGCGAGGCGGTGGCGTTGCCCTGCGGGTCGAGATCGGCCACCAGCGTCCGGATGCCCCTGCGCATGGCGGCGGAGGCGATGCCGAGGGCGACCGTCGTTTTGCCGACGCCTCCCTTGAGGCTGAGTACGGCGACCGTGTGCACGGGTTCGAGGGTAGCCGGATACCGCCACACCAGTTCCTCCTCCTTGTTATTACGCTGTCCCACCATGCGAACGGAGATCGGGGCGGCACGCGGGTCCACCGCGGTCAGGCGGGTGCTCGAAGACGAACTGGCCCGGGTGCGGGCGGAGCGCGCGCGGGAACCGCACGTCGTCGACGTCGGCGGCGGGACCGGGGTGTGGGCGGTCCCGCTGGCCGCCGCGGGCTGCCGGGTCACCGTCGTCGAGCCGAACCAGAACGCGCTGGCCACGCTGCGCCGGCGCGCGGAGGAGACGGGAGTCGCCGGACGGATCACGGTGGTGGCCGACGACACCGACGCGCTGAGCGCGCGCGTCGAGCCGGGCTCGGCGGACCTCGTGCTCGCGCACGGCGTGCTCGAAGTGGTCGACGACCCGCGCCGGGTCGCCGCGGCGTTGGCAGCGGCCGTGGTCCCCGGCGGCGCGGTGTCGGTACTGGCCGCGAACCGCTACGCCGCGGTCCTGCACCGGGCGCTGGCGGGGCGGCTGGCCGAGGCGAAGCAGCTGCTGACCGGCGCCGACGGCGTGCTGCCGGACGACGGCGAGAGCCTGCTTCGCCGGTACGGCACGGAAAGTCTGCGCGTGCTGCTGGAGTCGGCTGGGCTCGAGCTGGAGCTGCTCCAGGGCGACGCCGTGGTCGCGGACTCCGTCGGCGAGGCCGAGTCCGAGCTGTTCACCGCCGACGAACTGGCCGAGTTCGAAGAGGTGGCCGGCGTGGTCTCGCCGCTGCTCGACATCGCCAGCAAGCTGCACGCGCTGGCCCGCCGCCCGGCGTAGCCAAGCCGGAATTGTCGGTGGGGCCGGTTAGGCTCGGCGGCGATGGGAAGAAACGCCGGGCTGCCCGCCGGACACGAGCGATTCCGGGCCACCGCGGAGCACACGCCGGACGACACCGGCTGCGGTCTGCTGCACGTGGACATGGACGCGTTCTTCGCCGCGGTGGAGCTGCGCACCCGGCCGGAGCTGGCGCACAAGCCCGTGGTCGTCGCGGGTGCCGGGCCGCGCTCGGTGGTCACCTCGGCCAACTACCCGGCGCGCGAGTTCGGCGTGCGCGCGGCGATGCCGGTGGCCGTGGCCAGGCGGCTGTGCCCGCAGGCGGTGTTCATCCCGCCAACGCCCGGGCTCTACGGCGAGGTCTCCCGCGGCGTGATGGCGATCTTCCGTGAGCTCACCCCGCTCGTCGAGCCGCTGAGTCTGGACGAGGCGTTCCTTGACGTGAGCGGCGCGCTTCGCAGGCTCGGCGCCACCCCGGCGGAGCTGGCCGGGCTGGTCCGCCGCCGCGTGCGCGCCGAGCACGCGATCACCTGCTCGGTCGGGGTCGCCGGGGTCAAGTTCATCGCGAAACTCGCGTCGGGCATGGCCAAACCCGATGGGGTGGTCGTGGTGCCGGTGGCGCAGACGCTGGAGTTCCTGCACCCGCTGCCCATCTCGGCGCTGTGGGGCGTCGGCAAGCGCACCGAGGAAAGCCTGAGCAGGCTCGGCCTGAACACGATCGCGCAGGTCGCGGTCACCCCGCTGAGCCGGTTGCGGCGCGCGGTGGGCAACGCGGTCGCCGAGCACCTGCACGCGCTGGCCAACGGGCACGACGAGCGCGGCGTGGTGGTCGACTCGCCGGACAAGTCGATCGGCGCCGAGCACACCTTCGACACCGACCAGCGTGACCCCCGCGTGCTCGAACGCGAGCTGCTGCGGCTTTCGGAGCGGGTGGCGGCGAGCTTGCGCGCCAAGGACGTGCGCGGCCGGACGGTGTCGATCAAGGTCCGCTTCGCCGACTTCAGGACGATCACCAGGGCGCGCACGCTCGCCACCGCCACCGACGTCGCCCGGGTGATCCACGCCACCGCGGTGGCGCTGCTCGCGGAGGCGGCGGCTGGGGCCGAGATCAGGCTCCTCGGCGTGCGCGTCGAGGGGTTGTCCGGTACGGATGAACCCGAACAACTCAGCTTCGAGCGGGCCGAGCCCCGCTGGCGGGACGCGGAGGTCGCCGCCGACGTGGCCCGGTCGAAGTTCGGTGCCGCCGCCATCCGGCCCGCTTCGCTCCTGTCACCCGGGCAGGCGAAGCGGAAATAGGCCCCGGGTGAACCGGCGGGGGCCCGCCTACGTGACCATGACAGGTCCGCGGAACTCCAGATGAATCAAAAGGGGACAGCTTCTGCGGGATCGGGTAGTCGTCCGCGCGCCGGACTCGTATCCTGGGAGAGACACACCCCGCTCCGGGGTGTCGATGTTGGGTCCAGGACGTTGCGCGGCCCGGCGCCCGCGACAGCTGTGCCGGAGGAGGAAAGATGCCACTCTCCGAGCATGAGCAGCGGCTGCTCGATCAGATCGAGCGCGAGCTCTATGCCGAGGACCCCAAGTTCGCGTCTACGGTGCGTGGTGCCCGGTTCCGCCGGCCCGCCCGCCGCCGTCGAATCCAGGGGATCGCGCTGTTCGTAGTCGGGGTAGCCCTGCTCGTGGTGGGCGTGATGGTCAAGGCGCTGTGGGTCGCCGAGATCCCGCTCGCGAGCGTGTTCGGATTTCTGGTCATGTTCTTCGGGGCGCTCGTCGCGCTCATGTCGGGACGGCACCCGGCCGCCGAGGCCAAGGGCGGCAAGGGTGGTGCCACGGCGAAGGCGAAGAGTTCCTTCACCCAGCGCATGGAAGAACGCTTCCGCCAGCGCTTCGAAGACCAGTAGGCACGGCGAAACAGCCGGCTTCGCGCCCGGGACACAACCCCGGGACGGAAGCCGGCTTTTTGGCGCCCTGACTTACTCCGGCTTGCGCCTGCGGAACACCGAGCGCGGGAAGAGCCTGCCGCGCCAGGACATCGGGGCGTTGCGGCGCAGACTCTCCCGAACCCCTTCGAAGGCCGAGGCCAGCCGAGGATCCTCGCCGCCGCTCCCCGGCGCGTACCAGGAACGCTCGACCAGGCCGACCACCGTCCGCAGGTTCTCCTGCCCCGGCTGATCCAGATGATGCTTGCGCGCCACGTGCTGCGCCGCCGTCCGCACCGTGTCCGCCGAGGAGATCGGCACCCCCCGGTCGGCGCACTCGTCCAGCAACTCCGCCCAGGCCGCACTGGCCGCGCCGGGTTCGTGCGCGGCCACCGAACGTCTGCGCCGCTGCCGGTGGACTTCGCGGATGATCGCCGGGGCCAGCCCGCCGCCGGCCAGCACGAGCAGGATCAACGCCAGCGACCAGTGCACCAGCCAGGCCGACATCAACACCGCCAGCAGCCAGGCTCCGGCCGCCGCCAGCGGCAGCCAGCGCGTCGCGCCGCCTCTGCCCATCCGGCCGGCCAGGAACGCGCCGACGGTCAACGCGATCGCCAGCAACACGATCACCAGCGCGACCCAGCCCGTCCAGCCCGGTGCCGAACCCGGCGCGGACGCCTGCTGGCTGTTGTTCGCGCCGTTTTCGCCGTCCTGCGCGGTCGGCGCGCCGGTGGGGGCGAGGTGCGTGGTGGACACGCTCGGCACTTGCTGGCTGTCGCTCGCCGACGGGTCGCTCGACGAGCTGCCCGACTGCAGGTACGGCGGGACGTAGCCGCGGCCGTCCGAGCGGGGCGTCGGGTCGAAGCTGACCCAGCCGAGATCGGCGCCGAAGTAGACCTCGACCCACGCGTGCGCGTCCTGCGAGGTGATCATCCGGTAGTCGCCGTCGGTGTAACCGGTGGTGAAGCCGACCGCCACCCGCGACGGGATGTGCAGCACCCGGAGCATGACCGCCATCGCCGAGGCGAACTGCTCACAGAACCCGCGCTTGCCCTTGAGCAGGAAGTCGGCCAGCGCGTCGGAATCGGTGGCCGCCGCCGTCTGGGTGTCGTAGGTGAACCCGTTCTCCGCGGTGAAGTACCGCCAGATCGCGCTGGCCTTGTCGAACGTGCTGCTCGCGCCCGCGGTCAGCTGCTCGGTCAGCGACACCACGCGCGGGTCGACGCCACTGATCTGGGTGTACGCCGAGGAAATGTCGCGGGTGGAGGTGCTCGCGTCCTCCAGCGCGTCCTTCGAAGGCTCGGTCAGTGAGGTCGTCTCGGTGTAGGGCTGCACGTGCTGCTTGCGTTCGCTGAACACCGCGCCGCTGACCGGGTCGTAGAACCAGCCGGGCTGCACGCCCTGCAGCCCGCGCAGCGCGCCGTAGAACGGCAGCCACACGTCGACCCAGTTGACCGGCTCGATCTGGATCTGCCGGGACTCGCCGGTGCCGTCGTCGCCCGGCGCGGCCGGCAGCGTCTGGTTCGCGGGATAACCGGCGGGCATCGGCCCGTCCGGCAGGCTCCAGCCCTGGTTGGGCCGGTAGGTGTCCAGGGTGAACGCGCGCAGCAGGCGTTTGTCGTTGCCCAGTCCGCGCACCCGGAACAGGTCCACGGTGCTGCCCTGGTCGAGCATCCCGCGCAGCGACGTGAACGGGTTGACGCCCAGGCCGCCGGAGCCCGAGCCTGTCCCGTCGTGCCCACTGCCGGGCAGCCGCCCGACCGTGCCGACCGCGGTGATCGCCGAGCCCGCGACGAGGCCGAGCACCAGCGCCAGCGACACGACGACCACCGGCACCGAAGCGGCGGCGGGCGAGCCACCGAGCCCGGGCGCGTCCCGGTTGCGCCAGCGGCGGTGGCGGTGATTTCCGTCCACCGCAAGCAATCCGGCGAAGGCGGCGGCGCCGAGCAGGAACGTCCACCACGGCAGCATCGAATCCGACAGCGACGCCGGGACGGCGTACACGCACAGCAGCACCAGGCCCGTCGCCGCCGGCGCGGACGCGGCCACGGCGAGGGTGTCCACGAGCACCGCGACCATTCCGATCGCGATCGTGACCAGGCAGAGGATCGGCGGGGTGGGGTCGACCGGCGGCAGCCCGGTGCGGATCTGGTCGAAAGCCGCGGTGAGCACATCGTTGATCTCGCCGAACGCCGCCGGCCCCGGGATGATCGCCAGGATCCCGCTGCCGGTGAACACCCCGGTGATCATCAGCAGCACGACGATCAGCTGGACGAGCCCGACCACGAGCACCGGGGTGCGGATGGAGCGCAGGGCCAGCCCGGTGCAGGCGACCAGCACGACGGTCACCGCGACGTAGCCCAGCCAGCCGGCGCCACCGACCACGCCGGTCAGCGAGGTGGACGCGCACAGGGTGGCCACGCCGGCCGCGACGGGGGCGAGCACCGAGCTGCGCCACGCGGGCGGCGGCTGGACATAGCGCTTGTGCGGGATGTGCGGCTGCGGGTTCCCCGGCGGGGCCGGGGGAGGGGACAGCGTGCTCGTCACAGGGCACCGCCGATCAGCGCGCCGCGGCCGGCGGAGGTGCGGCACAGCTCGGCCCACACCTGCTGCATCGACGCCGCCGGCTCGGCGACCACCACGCCCCAGCCCGCCGCGCGCAGCAGGGCCGCGGACTCCCCGGTGGCGGCCGCGCGGTGCTCGGGGGCGCTGACCCCACCGGCGAAGGCGGGGGTGTCGAGCAGGACCGCGAGGCTGCGGGTGCCGCGTGGGCGGAAGCGCGCCAGTTCGCTGACGGCCTCGTTGCTCACCGTGCCCAGGATGGCGATCAGCTCCTGCCCCTCGGCCGGGTCGTGCCCGACGGTGAGATCGCGCTGGTGCGCCGGCTGGAGCGCGGCCAGCGAATCCAGGATGAGGTTGTCCGCGCTGCCCGAGTCCTCGCCGCCGTAGCCGCCGGGCACGTCGGCCAGCAGCTTGCCGTGCTCGCTGACCAGCCGGATCCGGTGCCCGGCCTTGCGCACGTGCAGGCAGACGCTGGCGGCGAAGGAGATCGCCCACTCGAGGCTGGCCACCGGGCCGGTGCCGTGGTGCGCCGCCGCGCGGTGGTCCAGCAGCACCGTGGTGCCGCCCCGCCACGGCCTTTCCTCCACCCGCACCATGATCTCGTCGCGGCGGGCGGTGGAGCGCCAGTGCACCTTGCGCAGGTCGTCGCCCTGGCGGTAGTGCCGGACGATCACGTCGCTCTCGCCCTGGCCGGCGTGCAGCCGGATGCTGCCGTCGTCCCCGGCGCCGATGCCGGCACCACTGGGCAGGCCCCACAGCCCGGCCACCCGCGGCGTGACGATCAGGCGGGAATGCCCGATCAGCTCGCGGTCGAACTCGCACAGCCCGAACGGGTCGGTCAGGGTGGCGCGCAGCGGGCCGACCTGCTGGATGCCGCGCAGGGCCGGCTGAATCGGGTAGCGCAGCGCCACCGCGCGCCCGGCGGGCAGGCGTTCCACCACGAACCGCGGGCGCGAGCCCAGCGCGTAGGGCACGCCGTCCTCCAGCAGCACCTCGCCCGCTGGCAGTTTTCCGTTGCGCCACAAGGTGAGTTCGACCTCGGAGGAGGATCCGGCAGACACCCGGTCCGGCAGCATCCGGCGGGCGGCGCCGATCCGCACCCTGGACGCGGCGATGAACAACGCCACCAGCAACGGCAGCGCCACCACGAACACCGCGACCCGCAACAGATCGCGCTCGTTGAGCACCACCGCGCACACCGCGGCGGCGACGCCCGCGGCCAGCAGGCAGCGGCCTCGTGTGGTCAGCCCCGAAAGCGACCGCAACATGACCGGTTACCGGCGGTTCTGGCCGTTGACCGGCGCCCCCTGGGGCACCGGTATCCGGCCGAGCACCGAACGGACCACGTCGGTGGCCGAACGGCGCGCGGCATGCGCCTCCGTGGTGAGCACCAGGCGGTGGGCCAGCACCGGGACCGCGACCGCGTGCAGGTCGTCCGGGACCACGTAGTCCCGGCCCGACAGCGCGGCCTGCGCCCGGGAGGCGCGCACCAGCTGCAGGGTGGACCGCGGCGAGGCGCCCAGCCGGATCTCCGGCACCTGGCGCGTGGACGCGACCAGGTCCACCGCGTAGCGGCGCACCTCGGGCGCGATGTGCACCGCGCGCACCACCTTGATCAGCCGGTTGACCGTCTCGGCGTCGGACACCGGCTGCAGGTCGGCCAGCGGGTTGTGCCCCGCGTGCTCGTCCACCATGGCGAGCTCGGCCTGCTGGTCGGGGTAGCCGATCGAGACGCGCGCGGTGAACCTGTCGCGCTGCGCCTCGGGCAGGGCGTAGGTGCCCTCCATCTCGATCGGGTTCTGGGTGGCGATGACCATGAACGGGTCGTCGAGGTGGTAGGTGGTGGTGTCGACCGTGACCTGCTGCTCTTCCATGCATTCCAGCAGCGCCGACTGGGTCTTCGGCGAGGCGCGGTTGATCTCGTCACCGACCACGATGTTCGCGAACACCGGGCCGGGCCGAAACTCGAAGTCCCCGGTCTGCCGGTTGTAGATGGACACCCCGGTGACATCGCTGGGCAGCAGGTCGGGGGTGAACTGGATCCGGCTGACCGTGCAGTCGATCGACCGGGCCAGTGCCTTGGCCAGCGAGGTCTTGCCGACCCCCGGCACGTCCTCGACCAGCAGATGCCCCTCGGCCAGCAGCGTGACGAGCGCGATGCGCACCACGTCGGGCTTGCCGACGAGCACGCGTTCCACGTTGGCGGCGATCCGCCGCATCGTGTCGTGCAGCTCGTCGAGGGAAACGGTGCCGTGACCGTTGTAGCCGGGCGCGCCGGACGGGTAGTACGGCGCTTGCCCGGATGCCTGTTCGCCGGTGTATCCGCCGGGCGTCGCAGGCTGTGTCCTCGACGTCACTCGACCTCCTGGTGCCGAAGCCCTTCGCGTGCTTGTTACGGGCGAGGCCCGCACGCCCCCCGATTGTGGCGGCGCGGAAGCGTCTCACAGACCGGGTGCGGCAGTTCGGTGAGGACCTGTAACCGCTGTCCGGCTGTGACCCAGCCTGCCACCAAGTGTGTCAAACTCCCGCCGACCGCGTGAGAGAACCCTCATTTCGAATTTTCGCGGCTTCTTCCGCCGTACGGGATTTGTCGGCGGCGCGCGAGACCGTATGCTGCGGTGAGGATCCGGTCGGCTACGGAGAGGTGCGATGACCGAGACGCAGGCGGGGCCGGGCGCCGGCGCAGGCGCCTTCGCGGTCTCCCCGGAACTCGCCGCCACCGCGTTCGCCCAGCTCACCCAGCTGCAGGACACCGTGGGCGAGATGGTGCGCGAGGCCAGGGTGCTCGCCAGGACGGTGCCACTCGGCGGTGGCTACGCCGAGGAGATCGGCCGGTTCATGGCGCGGTACGGCATCGACGGGCCCGGCTCGGCCGGGGATCAGCTGGCCAGGTTCGGCCAGCAGCTGGGCCGCCTCAAGGACAACATCACCAAGGCGCTCGAGCAGTACCGGGAAACCGACGACTCGGCCGGTGACGGCGTCGACTGCAGTGGTGGCTAAGCGGGTGGCGGGTGCGCTCGCCGCCGGAGCCCTGCTCACCGGCTGCGGGGCGCAGGCCGCACCGACCGGATCCGGCGAGCCTGCCGTCAGCACCACCAGCCCCAGCCCATCGCCGACGGGTTTCGCCGCGCTCGCCCCGTGTGAGCTGCTCACCCCGGTGGAGCGATCCACGGTGGGGCTGACTTCCGCCGGCACGGACAAGACGATCGGCGCCGGCCGCGCGTGCGACTGGACCGAGACCGGCACCTTCGGGCTCACCATCACGCTCGACGGCACGGCCGCGCTGAGCGATCTCCAGGTGGACAAGGGCACCGGCACCAAGCTGACCGTCGGCGCGCATCAGGCGGTCAAGGTCGCCGACAAATCCGCCGCGGACGGCACCTGCGCGATGCTGCTCGCGGCGGGGGAGAAGGCCAGCGTGCAGATAGACGTGTCCAATTCGGACTTCCATGACACCGCGCTGGCCTGTCAGCGCGCGCAGACCGTCGCCCGGTTCGTCGAGCCGAAACTGCCGTAGGGGAAGTGATGACCGAACAGCGTGTCCCGGAGCCGGTGCGGCGGTACGAGTCGTACTCCCACGAAGCGATGGCGGCGGAGGTCGCGGCCGGCAACGACCCGTCGGCGGCCGGCCAGATCGGGCAGCAGTGGGCCGGGCTGGGCGCGCAGCTGCGCGAGACGATGCAGGCGCTTGGCACGATCGCCGAGCGGAGCCGGGAATCGTGGCAGGGCCCGGCGGGGGACGCGGTGCGCGCCACGCTCGCCAAGGCCGCGGGCTGGTCCGAGCAGGCCACCGAGGTGTCGCTGGCGCTGTCGGACGCGGTCAACCAGCAGGCCGGGATAGCCGCGCGGGCGCGCGCCGAGATGCCGCCGCCGGTGGCCTACGACCCGGTGGCGATGATCCGCGAGGCGGCGGCCGGTACGGTGCTCGACCGGATCGGCCTGTCCGACGCGATGACGGCCAAGCGGGAGGAAGCCGAAGCCGCACGCGCCAAGGCGATCGACGTGATGAACGCTCGGGACGGCGCGCTGCGGGCCGCGGTGCCGGGCCGTTCCTTCGACCCGCCGCCGGAACTGTCTTGATCCGGGTTTCGGCTTCGGCCTTCGACATCCTCTGGCAGGACCTGGGGTTCACCGGCCTGCCCGCCCCGCTCGACGTGCGCAGCGTCGGAGTGACCGAGCACGAGCGTGCCGACATCCGCGAAGCGGTCTACGGGAATCTGGCCGAACGCGGGCTGTATCCCGGCGGGCGGCTGGACCCGGCGCTGGCCGAGCGGCTGGCGGTGCTGGCCGAGGCCGAGGTGTATGTCGAATGCGAGGCGCTGACCGACCTGGCGGACGAGGCACCGCTGCGCGCGGTCGCCGCCGCGGGCGGGAAGCGGGCGGTGCTGGCCGCGCAGCCGAGCCGGACCATCGGGCTGTCCGCGATCCGGGACACCGAGATCTTCTCCGCGATCGTGGACCTGATGCCGCCGCTGGAACCGGGTCCGGGGTTCGGGGTCACGCTGCCGGCGTCGGCATTGCGCGGGGAGGCCGCCGATCCCGTGACCGACGGCGGGACGGGCACGCGGGCGACCCAGATCCGTGAGGTGCAGGCGATCCAGGCGCGGCCGGTGCTCGGCGCCGGCCAGTTCTCGGTCCGGGTGCGCGAAGGTGGCAGGCTGCGGCGGGCCGGTGGCGTGAGCTGGTTCCGCACCGACGCCGGCGCGTACTTCGGTGCCGTCGCGCCCGGCCGCGGAGGTCAGGACTGGGTCACCCTGGCCCCGGCCGACTCGGCGCGCCTGTCCGCTCGCCTCGCCGACCTGCTCGGCTGACCCCACGTCGCCCGTTCCCCCACCAACCCCCACCGCGCCGCCCACGATCACCCACCCAGCCCCCGTCGCGGCCGTCCGTGCCCCTCGGAGTGCGGTTTCCGGGGCCGGATACCCCCGGGCCGGGGGAGGAGCGAGCCGGGTCCCCCACCTTTCCCCCACCTGGCACCACCGGCTTTCACCTGCGGAAACAGCGCAACGTTCGCTCGGAAGTGGACTTTTGTGCCGTTGACTGTGGTGAAAAGTGGGGTACGGTGGTGCTCAGTGGGGCAGTAGGGAGGCCCCGTGGGAGGTGGGGCCGGTGTTCCTCGGTACCCACACCCCGAAACTCGATGACAAGGGGCGGCTCACGCTGCCCGCGAAGTTCCGGGACGCGCTGGCAGGTGGGCTGATGGTCACCAAGGGACAGGACCACTGTCTTTACGTCTTTCCACGTGCCGAGTTCGAGCAGATGGCCCGCAAGGTGGCCGAGGCACCGTTCACGAACGAAGCGGTGCGGGCCTACCAGCGGTATCTGTTCGCCGGAACCGATGAGCAACGCCCGGACGGGCAGGGGCGCGTCGCGATCGCGCCCGAGCTCCGGCGCTATGCCGGGCTCAACAAGGAGTGCGTGGTGATCGGTGCGATCACCAGGCTGGAGATCTGGGACGCGCAGGCGTGGCAGACCTACCTGGAGGAGCACGAAGACAGCTACGCGAAGGCTCAGGAGGAGGTCCTGCCGGGCGTCTTCTAGACGGGCGGCAGTGGCCGCACCCACGCCGTCGGGGGGCGCGGGTTCGGCCGGTGAGTTGGTGTGGCTGGACCCCGGATTTCGTGAGGCCTCTGTCCGCTCAGTGGCCCTGGTGCACCTTCCCCGGCACCAGGTTCGCAGCGGGCGGGCGGGGACCTGACGGCATCCGGGCACACACGTACAAGGGGGTGGCATGGCAGAGCACGTTCCGGTGCTCCTCGGGCGCGTGCTCGAACTGTTCACCCCAGCACTCGCGGATCGCCCCGCCGTGGTCGTGGACGCGACCGTCGGCCTCGGTGGCCATTCCGACGCACTGCTTTCCGAGTTCCCGCGGCTGGAGCTGATCGCGCTCGATCGCGACCCCAGCGCACTGGAGAAATCCCGGGCCCGGCTGGCGAAGCACGGTGACCGGGTGCGGTTCGTACATGCGGTGTACGACCAGCTGCCCGTGGTGCTCGACGAGCTCGGTCTGTCCACTGTGGATGGTGTGCTGTTCGACCTCGGGGTTTCCTCGATGCAGCTGGACGTCGCCGACCGCGGGTTCGCCTACGCCAAGGACGCGCCGCTGGACATGCGGATGGACCCGACGGCCGGGATCACCGCGGCCGACGTGCTCAACACCTACCCGCCGGGCGAACTGGTCCGGATTTTGCGGGAGTACGGCGAAGAACGCTTCGCCCAGCGCATCGTGAAGGCCGTCGTGGCCGAGCGCGCGCGGGCGCCGTTCGACCGCAGTGAACGGCTGGTGAAGCTGCTGTACGACGCCGTGCCCGCGGCGAGCAGGCGCACCGGCGGGCATCCGGCCAAGCGCACGTTCCAGGCGTTGCGGATCGAGGTCAACGGTGAGCTGGACGTGCTGCGCTCGGCCATCCCGTCGGCGCTCGCGGCGCTGAGTGTCGGCGGCCGGATCGTCGTGGAGGCGTACCAGTCGCTGGAGGACCGGATCGTCAAGCAGGCCATCGCGGAACTGGCGAAGTCCCGCACCCCGCCGGGATTGCCGGTGGAGCTGCCCGGGCACGGGCCGGAGCTGAAGTTGCTGACCCGAGGGGCCGAGAAGGCCGGCGAAGCGGAGATCGAGCACAACCCGCGCGCCGCGTCGGTGCGGTTGCGGGCGGCTGAACGGATCAAGGAGGCAGCGAAATGAGGACTGCTTGCAGGTCCGAATCATCAAGCGCCATGCCAGCCGACGTCGTGACACAGCCGCGGCTCGCCGCGTCCGATCAAAGGAGGCTTGCATGACCGCACCGACCCGGACCCGGCGCCGATCCTCTTCCGAACCTTCGCGGCGCCGTGCGGGGCAGCCCAAGGAAACTCCCCGCGTCGAGCGGCCGGCGCGTGGCACCGGACAGCCGCGTAGCACCGCGGCCGAACGTGCGTACGCGCGTCGCGCGCAGCGCGCCGACGTGCAGCGGCGCGAGCCGCACAAGCAGCACACCAACCGCAAGTTTTCGTTGCGCTGGCCCAAAACCCGCGCTTCGTTCGTGCTGATCGTGATGACCTTGCTCGCGGTCGGCGTGATCACCACGCTGCTGCTGTCCACCCAGGCGATCGCGGATTCCTACCGGCTGGAGCAGATCCGGCAGGAGAACGCGAACCTCGCCGAGCAGTCCGAGCAGTTGCAGCAGGGCGTGACGAAGGCCGAATCGGCCTCGTCGCTGGCCGCGCGCGCCAAGGCGCTCGGCATGGTGCCCGCGGGCGACCCGGCGCACCTGGTGCAGAACGCGGACGGCTCGATCACCGTCGTCGGCAAGCCGGCCAAGGCGGTGGGCGCCGCGCCCCCGCCCGCTCCGTCCACGCAGAACACGCCGCCGCCCGCCGACACCGGCACGACCCAGACCGGCGGTACCGCGCCGATCGAGGGCGACGTGGCGCAGGGTGACCAGCAGGAGGCGGCGAACCAACCAGGAGGTCAGTAGATGGCAGGCCGCGGCGAGCAGCGCCGGAGGACGTACACGGCGCGCGTCCGTCAGGTGGCGGGCAGGCCCACCGTCGCCACCGGCAAGGGACGGTACGTGGCGGTCCGGGTGATCCTGGTCGCCGTGCTCGTCGTGGCCGGGCTCAGGCTGGTGCAGGTGCAGGGTTTCCAGGCGGAAGCCCTGTCCGCGAAGGCCGAGAGCCAGCGCACCACCACGATCACCATCCCCGCGCAGCGCGGGGCCATCGTGGACCGCAACGGCGTGCAGCTGGCTTTCAGCGTGGAAACCCGTGCGCTGTCGGTGAACCTCAAGCTGATGCGCCGCAGCTGGGCCGACTACGCGGTCAAACATCCGACACTGGGCCAGAACTTCGAGACCCGCGCGGCGGCCGCGGCGAAGTTCATGGCGGCGAAGCTGCCGGGCAAGACCACCGAGACCGAACTGCTCGCGGACTTCCACAAGAACCAGGACTTCACCTACCTCGTGGACGGGGTGGAGCCCTCGGTCGCCGACGAGATCGTCAAGGAGTTCCCGGAGATCGGCAGCGAGACGCGGTCGGCACGGGAGTACCCGGGTGACGATCTGGCGTCCAATGTGGTCGGACTGGCGAACTGGCGGATGGACGATCCGGACGTCTCCAAGCACAACCTGCACGGCATCGACGGACTGGAGCTGACCCGGGACGCCGATCTCGCCGGTACGCCGGGGAAGCTGGTGGCCGACACCCCCGAGGGCAGCGACAGCGTCGTCATCCCCGGCACCGAGCGCGACGTGCAGCCGGCGACCCCGGGCAACAACCTCGAGCTGACGATCGACTCCGACGTGCAGTACGCGCTGCAGAGCCAGCTTTCCGACTATGTCGCCCAATCGCACGCCAAGGGCGGCAGCGCGGTGGTCATGGACGCGAAGACCGGCGAGATCTACGCGCTGGCCGACGACCGCACGTTCAACCCGAACGATCCGTCCACCTACACCGCGGACCTGATGAACGACCAGGCCGTGACCACCCCGTACGAACCCGGTTCGGTGAACAAGATCGTGACCGCGACGGCGGCGATCGACAGCGGGGTCACCACGCCGGACGCGGTCAACGTGGTGCCGGGGACGCTGAAGGTGGCCGACCACACGGTGCACGACGCGTGGACGCACGGCACGGTCAACTACACCACCACCGGGATCTTCGCGAAGTCCTCCAATATCGGGACCCTGTTGCTGGCGCAGAAGGTCGGCCCGGACAAGTACCTGGACTACCTCAAGAAGTTCGGCATCGGGCAGAGCACCGGGCTCGGCCTGCCCGGCGAGAGCCGCGGCTACGTGCCCGCGCGCGGCACCTGGACCGGCACCACGTTCGGCAACCTGCCGATCGGGCAAGGGCTTTCCATGACCGTGGTGCAGATGGCCGGGATGTACCAGGCGATCGCGAACAACGGGCTGCGCGTGCAGCCGCGCATCGTCAAGGACGAGGTGAAACCGGACGGCACCGTGGTGCCCGAACCGGCGCCGCAGACCACGCAGGTGGTCAGCCCGCAGACCGCCACGACGGTGCGGGACATGCTGCGCGCGGTGACGCAGAACGGCAAGAACGGCAACAGTGGCACAGCGCCGACGGCGGCGGTCGAGGGGTACCAGATCTCCGGCAAGACCGGCACCGGCCAGCAGGTGAACCCGGCGACCGGGGCGTACAGCGATTCCCTGTACAACATCACCTTCGCCGGGATCCTGCCCGCGGACAACCCGCGGTTCGTCGTGGGCATCCGGCTCGACGCGCCGGACACCACCTTGCCCGCAGGGCATTCCGCGGCGCCGCTGTTTCACACCGTGGCGTCCTACCTGGCTCAGCGCTACCAGATTCCGTTGTCACAGACGGCTTCTCCGGTCGTGCCGCTCGTGATCCCGTGACCCCTCCCTCACGGCGGACAGGGCCGTGAGGGAGCGCGGCGTGGCGTGGGTAACCTTCCCAGCTGTGTCTGTCAACAACGACGGGCCCGACGCTACGCGCGGGCAGGTCCCGGACGCCCCGGTGAAAGCCGTGGTCGCCCCGCCAAGGCCGCAGCGCATCGAGCCGGTCCCGCTCACCACACTGGCCGCCCGTGCGGACGCGCGCCTCATCGCCGAGGCCTACGACACGACGGTGACCGGTGCGACGCTGCGGGCGCAGCACGTGCTTCCCGGCGACCTGTTCGCCGCGCTGCCGGGCGCGCGGGTGCACGGCGCGGACTTCGCCGCGGACGCGCTCGCCGCGGGCGCGGCGGCGATCCTGACCGACGAAGCCGGTGCCGCACGGCCCGCGCTGCGCGACGCGCCCGTGCCGGTCATGGTGCACAGCGATCCGCGCGCGGCGCTGGGTTCGGTCGCCGCCTGGATCTACGGGGAACCTTCGCTGAACCTGGCGGTGCTCGGCGTGACGGGCACCGCGGGCAAGACGACCACCTCGTACCTCGTGGAGTCCGGGCTGCGGGCCGCCGGCCGCACCACCGGGCTGATCGGCACCATCGAGACCCGGATCGCGGGGGAGCGGCTGGCGAGCGCGTTCACCACGCCCGAGGCGCCGGATCTGCAGGCGCTGTTGGCGGTGATGGTGGAGCAGGGCGTCACACACGTGCCGATGGAGGTCTCCAGCCACGCGCTCGCGCTCGGCCGGGTCAACGGCACCCGGTTCACCGTCGGGGCCTTCACCAACCTCTCCCAGGACCACTTGGATTTCCACCGCGACATGGAGGAGTACTTCGCCGCCAAGTCGCTGCTGTTCGACGGCCGCTCGACCACCGAGATCGTGGTGGTCGACAGCGCCTGGGGCCAGGCCCTGATCACCCCGCACACGATCACCGTCTCCACCGAGCCGGGCACCGACGCGCAGTGGACGGCGGGCGAGCTGGCGGGCGACGCCACCGGCGAGCAGTCGTTCACCCTGCACGGGCCGGACGGGAAGACCGCGCGCGCCACGCTGCCGCTGCCGGGCACCTTCAACGTCGTCAACGCGCTGCTGGCCGCCGCGATCCTCGACACCACCGGCGTTCCGCTGGACGACATCGTGCGCGGGCTCGCGTCGGTCGAGGTTCCCGGCCGGATGGAGCGTGTCTATCTCGGCCAGGAGTTCACGGCTGTGGTGGACTACGCGCACAAACCGGCGGCCGTAGCCGAGGCGCTGGACGCACTGCGCGCCCGCGCCGACGGCCGCGTGATCACCGTGCTGGGCTGCGGCGGAGACCGCGACACCGGCAAACGCCCGATGATGGGCGAGGCCGCGGCACGGCGCAGCGAGGTGCTGATCGTGACCGACGACAACCCGCGTTCGGAGGACCCGGCGCTGATCCGGGCGGCGATGCTGACCGGGGCGCGCGCCGCGCGTGCCCAGGGCAAGGTGCTCGAGATCGGGGACCGGCGCGCGGCCATCGAGAAGGCCGTCGAGCTGGCCCGGCCCGGGGACGTGGTGCTGATCGCGGGGAAGGGGCACGAGACCGGCCAGGAGCTGGCCGGGGTGGTGCACCCCTTCTCCGACCGTGACGAGCTGGCGGCCGCCATCCGCCACCGGCTCGAGGGACAACCAGGAGTATCCGCTTGATCTCGCTCACCCTGGCGGAGATCGCCGGCATCGTCGGCGGCAGGCTGCACGCGACCGACGGGCGACCGATGGTCACCGGGAGCGTCGAGTTCGACTCGCGCAAGCTCACACCCGGCGGCCTGTTCCTCGCCCTGCCCGGCGAACGCGTCGACGGGCACGACTTCGCCGCCGGCGCTGTCGAGGCCGGGGCCGCCGGTGTGCTGGCGGCCCGTGCAGTGGACGCGCCGTCGGTGATCGTGCCGCCGCTGCCGCCGGGCAAGGCCCACACCGGCTCGGTCGCGCTGACCGGGGATTCCGACGGTTCCGGCGCCGCCGTGCTGGCCGCGCTGGGGAAGCTGGCGCGGTACGTGGTCGACGTGCTCACCGAGGGCGGGCTGACGGTCGTCGGGGTCACCGGTTCCTCCGGCAAGACCTCGACCAAGGACCTGATCGCGCAGCTGCTGGAACCGCTGGGCCCGACGGTGGCGCCGCCCGGTTCGTTCAACAACGAGCTGGGCCATCCGTGGACGGCGCTGCGGGCCGACGAGACCACCCGCCACCTCGTGCTGGAGATGTCCGCGCGCGGGCCGGGGCACATCGCCGAACTGGCCACGATCGCCCCACCGAAGGTCGGGGTGGTGCTCAACGTCGGCAGCGCGCACGTGGGCGAGTTCGGGTCCCGCGAAGGCATCGCCAAGACCAAGGGCGAGCTCGTGGAGGCCCTGCCCGCCGACGGGCTCGCCGTGCTGAACCTGGACGACCCGCTGGTGTCGGCGATGGCGAGCCGTACCAGGGCGCGCATCGTCGGCGTCGGCGAGCATCCGCAGGCGCAGGTGCGCGCGGAGGACATCACCCTCGACGAGAACGCGCGTGCGTCCTTCCGGCTCGTGACGGCGCAGGGCGCGGCTCCGGTGACGCTGCCGCTCTACGGGGAACACCATGTGGGCAACGCGCTTTCGGCCGCCGCGGTCGCGCTCGAACTCGGGTCCACTGTGGACGAAGTCGCGGCACGGCTGTCCGGTGTGCAGCGGCGTTCCGCCCGGCGGATGGAGGTCACCACCCGCGCGGACGGGGTCACCGTGCTCAACGACTCCTACAACGCCAACCCCGAGTCCGTCCGCGCCGCGCTCAAGACTCTGGCGTCCGCCGGCCGCTCGCGACGATCTTGGGCGGTACTCGGTGAAATGGGTGAACTCGGGCCCGATAGCGTGTCGGCGCACGACGAGATCGGCCGCCTGGCGGTCCGGCTCAACATCAACCGGCTCGTGGTGGTGGGAGAAGCGGCCGCCGCCATGCACCAGGGCGCCAGCCACGAGGGCTCCTGGGGCGACGAGTCGGTCCTGGTGCCCGACACCGACGCCGCGGTGGCACTGCTGCGCGAGGAGTTGAGCCCCGGGGACATCGTGCTGGTCAAGGCTTCCAAGGTCGCCGAGCTGTGGCGGGTGGCCGACGCGCTGCTTGAGGAAGGTGTTGCGTGATCAGCATTCTGATCGCGGCCGCGATTGGTCTCCTGGTCTCCATCCTGCTGACCCCGTACCTGATCCGGGTGTTCTCGCGGCAGGGTTTCGGCCAGGAGATCCGCGAGGAGGGGCCGGCAGGCCACAAGTCCAAACGCGGCACCCCCACGATGGGTGGTGTCGCGATCATCGTCGCGATGGTCGTCGGCTACTTCGCCGCGCACCTGGTGAACTGGATCGGCTCCGGCAAGGACGGGCCCTCGGTGTCCGGGATGCTGGTGCTGTTCCTGTCCGTCGGGCTCGGTGTGGTGGGGTTCCTCGACGACTTCATCAAGATCCGCAAGCAGCGCAACCTCGGGCTGAACAAGACCGCGAAACTGGTCGGGCAGCTGGTGGTCGCGGTCGCGTTCGGCGTGCTGGCGCTGAACTTCGCGGACCGGTTCGGGCTCACCCCCGCGTCGCTCAACCTCTCCTACGTGCGTGACCTGGCGCTGATCACGTTCCCGTCGGTGCTGTTCGTGCTGTTCTGCTACGTGGTGATCTCCGGCTGGTCCAACGCCGTGAACTTCACCGACGGGCTGGACGGGCTGGCGGGCGGCACCTCGGCGATGGTGCTGGCCACCTACGTGGTGATCGCGTTCTGGCAGGCCAGGCTCGCCTGCTCGGTCACCCCGCAGGCCGCTTGCTACGACGTGCGGGATCCGCTGGACCTGGCGGTGGTCGCGGCCGCCGCCACCGGCGCCTGTTGCGGGTTCCTGTGGTGGAACGCCGCGCCGGCCAAGATCTTCATGGGCGACACCGGTTCGCTCGCGCTCGGCGGGCTGGTCGCCGGACTGTCCATCTGCACCCGCACCGAACTGCTCGCCATCGTGATCGGCGGGCTGTTCATGGTCGAGATGATCTCGGTGGTGCTGCAGATCGCGGTCTTCCGCACGACGCGCCGAAGACTGTTCCGGATGGCGCCGTTCCACCATCATTTCGAGCTCGCCGGGTGGGCGGAAACCACGGTGATCATCAGATTCTGGCTGCTGGCCGCCATCTGCTGCATGTTCGGCCTCGGCCTGTTCTACAGCGAGCAGCTGGGCGCGGGGGGCTGAGAGGTGTTCGCCGGACGTCACGTCCTGGTCGCCGGTGCCGGGGTCACCGGGAAGTCCGCGGTGCCGGCGCTGCTGGAGCTGGGCGCACGGGTCACCGTCACCGACGGGAACGCCGCCCGGCTGGCAGAACTCGAGGGCCTCGGCGCGGAGCTGGTGCCCGGGCTGGCGGAACCGCCCGAAGGCGTCGGCCTGGTGGTGACGAGCCCCGGCTGGCGGCCGTCGTCGCCTCTGCTGGTGGCCGCCGCCGCGGCGGGCGTCGAGGTGATCGGTGACGTCGAGCTGGCGTGGCGGCTCGGGCAGACCATGGACGAACCGCCGAAATGGCTCGCCGTGACCGGCACCAACGGCAAAACCACCACGGTCGGGATGCTGGAGTCGATGCTGCGCGCGGGCGGGGTCAACGCGATCGCCTGCGGCAACATCGGGTTCTCCGTGCTCGACGCCGTGCGCGGCGGCTACGAGGCGCTGGCCGTGGAGCTGTCGAGCTTCCAGCTGCACTGGTCGAGCACGCTCGCTCCGCACGCGTCGGTGGTGCTCAACGTCGCCGAGGACCACCTGGACTGGCACGGCTCACTGGCGGCCTACGCCGCCGACAAGGGCAAGATCCACAAGCATTCCGCCACCGTGGTGCGCAACGCCGAAGACGCGTGGTCGTCGCGGCTCGCCGCGGAACACGGCAACGCCCGGCAGGTCGCGTTCCGCCTCGACACCCCGCGTCCCGGCGAGCTGGGCCTGGTGGAAGACCTGTTGATCGACCGCGCTTTCGTGGCCGACCCGGCACACAACGCCGAGGAGCTATGCGCGGTCGCCGACGTGCGGCCCGCCGGCCCGCACAACCTCGCCAACGCGCTCGCCGCCGCTTCGCTGGCCCGCGCGTACGGCGTGTCCACCGAGGCCGTGGCCAAGGGGCTGCGCGAGTTCCGGCCCGGCGCGCACCGCGCGGTGGAGGTGGCCGAGGTCGCCGGGGTCCGCTACATCAACGACTCCAAGGCCACCAACCCGCACGCGGCCGCCGGCTCGCTGCTGGCCCATCACACGGTCGTGTGGATCGCGGGCGGATTGCTCAAGGGCGCTTCGGTGGACGAACTGGTCGCCGCCGTGGCATCCCGCCTGCGTGCGGCGGTGCTGCTGGGCGCCGATTCCGAGGTGATCGCGGCCGCTCTCGCGCGACACGCGCCGAATGTCCCCGTCCATCGGGTGCCCCCGGGTGACGATGAGCCCATGTCTAGCGCGGTTGAGGCGGCCCGGGTAGTGGCACGTCCAGGTGATGTCGTGCTGCTGGCCCCCGCCGCGGCGTCGATGGACATGTTCCGCGACTACGCCCATCGAGGCGAGGCCTTCGCCGACGCGGTGAGAAACCTCCCGGATGGCGCGAGTGACCGCGGTTGAGGAACGGCCCGAGGCAGGAGAGCGCAGGCAGCGCCGCAAGCGGGACCAGTCCGAGCGCAAGCTGGGCGGCGTCTACACGACGCTGACGGCCTGGCTTTCGCGGCCGCTGGCGGATTTCCACCTGGTGCTGGCGCTGACCGGCGTGCTCACCTGCATCGGGATCGTCATGGTGCTGTCGGCTTCGTCGGTGTCCTCTGTGGACCCGGCCACCGGCGCCGGGGTGTACAGCCAGTTCAAGAAACACCTCGTTTTCGTGCTCACCGGCACGGTGGTGTTCTGGATCGGGCTGCGGCTGCCGCTCAAGCGCACCCGGGCGCTGTCCTCGATGGCGGTGCTGATCTGCCTGCTGATGCTGGCGCTGGTGCTCACGCCGCTCGGTTCGGCGGGCGGCGGCGCGCAGCGCTGGTTCGTGATCGGCTCGTTCTCGGTGCAGCCGGTGGAGTTCACCAAGGTCGCGCTCGCGCTGTGGGGCGCGCACGTGCTGGTGACCAAGTACAACGTGCTGCACCAGTGGCGGCACATGCTGGTCCCGGTGGTGCCGGTGGCGCTGCTGATGTTCGCGCTGGTGATGGCGCAGCCCAACCTGTCGGGCACGATCACCCTCGGTGTGGTGCTGCTGTCGCTGCTGTGGTTCGCGGGCGCGCCGAAACGGCTGTTCGCGGTGTTGCTCGGCGGCGGTCTCGCGGGTGTCGTCGTGCTGGCGCTGACGGCGTCGTACCGGGCCTCGCGGGTGCTGTCGTTCCTCTCGCCGGGCGCGGACTCCAGCAGCGCCGGTTACCAGGCGCTGCAGGCGAAGTACGCGCTGGCCGACGGTGGGCTGTTCGGCAAGGGGCTGGGCCAGGGGCCGTCGAAGTGGGCGTACCTGCCCAACGTGCAGAACGACTTCATCTTCGCCGTGATCGGCGAGGAACTGGGTTTCATCGGCTGCATAGTGGTGATCAGCCTGTTCGTCGGGCTGGCGATCGTCGGCCTGCGCATCGCGACCCGCAACCTCGACCCGTGGATCCGGATCGTCGCGGGCACACTCACGGTGTTCACCGTGTCCCAGGCCGGGATCAACATCGGTTATGTGGTCGGCCTGCTGCCGGTCACCGGCGTGACGCTGCCGTTGATCTCCGCGGGTGGCACCTCGCTGTGGGTGACGATGTTCCTGATGGGCGTGCTGGCGAACGCGGCCCGGCACGAGCCGGAGTCGGTGTCGGCACTGCGTTCACAGGGACCGGGTAAATTCGGGCGCCTGCTGCGGTTGCCCGCGCCCGAGGTCTACCGCCCGCCGACGCGAAGGCGGGGGAGCGGCCGTTCGGGGACACCGCGGCGGGACAGGCCGTCCGCACGCGGCGCCCGTTCCGGCCAGTCGGCGGAGCGGCGGCGCGCGGCGCCTGACTACGGTAGACGTTCGAGCCGAAGAGGAACCACGTGAGCAAAGCCGTTACCCCGGCAGCCCCCACCGTCGTGGTGGCGGGCGGCGGCACCGCCGGACACATCGAGCCCGCGCTGGCGCTCGCGGACGCGGTCATGCGGCTGCGCCCCGACGCCACCGTCGTCGCGCTGGGCACCCCGCGCGGGCTGGAGAACGAGCTGGTCCCGGCCCGTGGCTATCCGCTCGAGCTGATCCCGCCGGTGCCGCTGCCGCGCAAGCCCACGGCCGAGCTGTTCCGGCTGCCGCTGAAGGTCCGCGACTCGGTCAAGAAGGCCCGCGAAGTGCTGGACAGGGTCGGCGCGGACGTGGTCGTCGGGTTCGGCGGGTACGTCTCGCTGCCGGTGTACCTCGCCGCGCGCGGCCGGGTGCCGATCGTGGTGCACGAGGCGAACCAGTCGCCCGGCCTGGCCAACCGGGTCGGCGCGCGGTTCGCCAAACGGGTCGCGGTGGCGGTGCCGAACACGCCGCTGCCGAACGCCGAAGTGGTGGGCATCCCGCTGCGCCGGTCGATCACCTCGCTGGACAGGGCCGCGCTGCGCGCGGAGGCCCGCAAGTTCTTCGACCTCGACCCGGACGCCCCGACGCTGCTGGTGTTCGGCGGTTCGCAGGGCGCCCGCTCGATCAACACCGCGGTTTCCGGCGCGGCCAAGGAATTCGCCGATGCCGGGGTCGGGGTGCTGCACGCGCACGGCCCGAAGCACACCCTGGTGGTGCAGGAGTTCCCGGGCCGCCCGGCGTACGTGCCGGTGCCGTACCTGGACCGGATGGACCTCGCGTACGCGGCCGCCGACGCGGTGCTGTGCCGCTCCGGGGCGATGACGGTCGCGGAGGTGTCCGCGGTCGGGCTGCCCGCGGTGTTCATCCCGCTGCCGCACGGAAACGGCGAGCAGGCGACCAACGCGCGCCCGGCGGTCGACGCCGGTGCGGCGCTGCTGGTGGACGACGCGGAGCTGACCGCGGCGAAGGTGAGCGAGCTGGTGATCCCGCTCGTGACCGACGCCGGCCGGGTGGCGAAGATGAGCGCGGCCGCGGTCGGTCTCGGCCATCGCGAAGCCGACGAAGTGCTGGCGAAGATCGTTCTGGAGGCGGCGAAATGAGCGTTCCGGAGCAGCTGAGCCGCGCGCACCTGATCGGTATCGGCGGCGCCGGGATGAGCGGTATAGCGCGCATCCTGCTCGCCCGCGGGGCATCGGTGTCCGGCTCCGACGCCAAGGACTCGCGGACTTTCCTGACGCTGCGGGCCCAGGGAGCGCGGATCGAGATCGGGCAGCGCGCCGAGAACCTGGAGAACCCGTCGGCGGTCGTGGTGTCCACCGCGATCAAGGACACCAACCCGGAGTACGCCGCGGCGCGTGAGCGCGGGATTCCGGTGCTGCACAGGGCGCAGGCGCTGGCGTTGCTGATGGAGGGCCACCGCGTCGCCTGCATCGCGGGCACGCACGGCAAGACGTCCACCACTTCGATGCTCACCGTCGCGTTGCAGCACTGCCGGCTGGACCCGTCGTTCGCGATCGGCGGTGACCTCAACGAGTCCGGCGCGAACGCGCACCACGGCGAGGGCGGCATGTTCGTCGCCGAGGCCGACGAAAGCGACGGTTCGTTCCTGACGTACTCGCCGTCGGTGGCGGTGGTGACCAATGTGGAGCCCGACCACCTGGACCACCACGGCACCGCCGAGGCCTACAAGGCGGTGTTCACGCGGTTCGTCGAACGGATCCAGCCCGGCGGGCTGCTGATCGTCTGCGGGGACGACGAGTCCGCGAACGCGCTCGCGGACCGGGCCGAGGGCGTGCGGGTGCGCCGCTACGGCCGCACCGTGACCGGCGCCGACGATGTGCGGGTGCTGGACTACCGGCCGGGCGAGACCGGTGGTGTGGTCCGGATTTCCTTGGCCGGTAAGGAAATCGACCTCCACGTTGCGGTGCCCGGTGAACACATGGCGCTCAACGCGGTGGCCGCGCTGCTGGCCGGTCTCGAACTCGGCGCCCCGCTCGACGGGCTCGCCGAGGGGCTGGCCGCGTTCGGCGGGGTGCGCCGGCGGTTCGAGTTCAAGGGCCGCGCCGGCGATGTCCGCGTGTACGACGACTACGCCCACCACCCCACCGAGGTCGCCGCGCAGCTGCGCGCCGTGCGGCACGCGGCCGGCGGCGGGCGCGTCATCGTGGTGTTCCAGCCGCATCTTTACTCGCGCACCAGGACTTTCGCCACGGAGTTCGCGCAGGCTCTCGGGCTCGCGGACGAGGTGATCCTGCTCGACGTGTACGGCGCGCGGGAGGAACCGCAGCCCGGTGTTTCCGGCGCGCTGATCGCGGAGCGGATCGAGGGCGCGGGGGTGCACTACGAGCCCGCGTTCGACCGCGTCGTCGGGCTGGCGGTGGACCTGGCGAAGCCGGGCGACCTGGTGGTCACGATGGGCGCCGGGGACGTGACGCAGCTCGGCCCGGAGATCCTCGCCGAGCTGGATCGGCGTACCGGGTTGGATCGGGACAGCGGCGCGGAGCGCCTCGGTTGAGGGCGGCGGTGGGCGACGGGAGGGCGTCGACTCGGCAGACCACGCAGCGCCGTCGTCCCGCGGCGCGGCGCACCACCGGTGCGGCGGTCCGCAGCAGGCGGGGCCGCCGTCCGCTGACCGCACGTCAGCGGACCGGCAGCGGGGTCAGCCGCCGCAAGGCTTTACGCCGCCGGTGGGTGGCGCTCCTGAGTGTCATCACCGTGCTGGCGCTGGGGTACCTGATCTTCTTCACCTCGTTGCTGGGCGTGCGCTCGGTGGAGGTGCTGGGCGCCTCGACCGTGCCGGCCGACCAGATCCGCGCGGCCGCGCAGGTGCCCGATCAGAAGCCGATGATGCTGGTCGACACCGACGCGATCGTGAGCCGCGTGCAGGAGCTGCCCGGGGTGGCTTCGGTGGACGTGTCCCGGTCCTGGCCCTCGACGATCGAGATCACCGTGACCGAGCGGACGGCGATCGGATTCTTTGCCGGCAGCGGGGGTTTTCACCTGGTCGACTCCACCGGGCTGGACTACAAGACGGTGCAGAACAAACCGGCGAAACTGCCGGAGCTCACGCTCGCGCACGTCGGCCCGGACGACGCGGTGACGAAGTCGGTGGTGGCGGTGCTCGGCTCGCTGCCGCAGTCGCTGAAGGACCAGCTCACCTCCGTCCGCGCGCAGACCGCCGGTGGCGTGGAGTTCACCCTGGCCAACGGCAAGGTGGTCCGCTGGGGCAACGCCGACGAGCCGGACCGCAAGATGAAGGTGCTGGCGGTGCTGCTCACCCGCGACGGGAAGATCTACGACGTCTCGAGCCCGGAACTGCCCACGGTCTCCTGACATCTCGCCCGCAAGGGGTGACGACGCGGCCGCGCGCGGCGGCTAACTTGCCCGGGTGTCCACTGTGGTCTGGCGCTTCGGCCTGGCCGCCGCCCTGCTGCTGGGCCTGGCGGCGTGCACCGGTTCCCCCGCTCCCGCCCAGCAGGCCGTGGCCGGAACCCAGGCCGTTTCGGCCGTGTCCGCGCGGGCGCTGCCCAGCGTTGTGAAGATCCTGACGAACGGCGGTAACGGCAGCGGTGTCGTCTACGCCGCCGATGGGCTGATCCTCACCAACGAACACGTCGTCCGCGGTGCGCCGACGGTGCAGGTCGCTTTCGCCGACGGCCAGCGTGTCGACGGCACGGTGCGCGCGGTCGACGCGGTGACCGATCTGGCGCTGGTGCAGGTGGCCCGCACGGGGCTGCCGGTGGCGAAGTTCCAGCCGGAGCTGCCCGGGCTCGGTGATCTGCTGATCGTGATCGGCAGCCCGCTCGGATTCGAGAACAGTGTGACAGCCGGGGTGGTTTCCGGGCTGCACCGGGAAATTCCGGGCAGTGCGGCGGAAAGTCAGGCGCTGATCGACCTGGTTCAGACGGACGCGGCGATCAGCCCCGGCAACAGTGGGGGAGCGGTGTTCGACGCCGCCGGTGAGGTGGTCGGGATCAGTGAGGCCTATATCCCGCCGCAGGCCGGCGCGGTTTCGCTCGGGTTCGCCATTCCCGCCGCGACCGCCGTCGACGTCGCCGAGCAGCTGAAGAACACCGGTCGCGCAAGGCACGCCTTCGCGGGGCTGGAACCGGCGCAGCTCACCCCGCAGATCGCGGCGCAGCTGCACCTGCCCCGCGCGGACGGCGTGATCGCCATCGCGGTCACCCCGGGTGGCCCGGCCGCGAACGCCGGCCTGCGTCCCGGCGACGTGGTCACGGCGGTGGACGACGCGACGGTGGCCACGCCCGAGGATTTCCTCGTGCAGCTGCGGCGCCGCAACCCCGGCGACACCGTCACGGTGACCTTCCACCGCCCCGATGGCCAGGACACCCGGGCGGCACTGACCCTCATCGACCGCCCCGCGTTCAGTCAGTAGGCATCGGGCAGAGTTCCCGGTATGAGGGACGAGCCCGCGCGGCGGGAACCGGCATACGACGGTGGGGAACGCGAGCAGCTCACCGATTTCCTGGACTATCAGCGGGCGACCGTGCTCTGGAAATGCTCCGGCCTGACCGACGAGCAGGCCCGGCGACGGCACGTGCCCAGCGAGCTGACCACGATCGCCGGGCTGGTGGCGCACCTGGCGCTGGTCGAGCAGTACTGGTTCGGTGTCGTCCTCAGTGGACATCCCGATCCGTGGCGCGAACGGCTCGAGCAGGACCCGGATGCGGAATTCCGTGTGGCGCTGGAGAAACCGATGTCCGAACTGCTCGCCGAATACGAACACCAGTGCGCGGACTCACGCGAGATCACCGCGAAGCTCGAACTGGAGGCAAGCGTGGCGTTCAAAGGGGACTCGTCGATCAACCTTCGCTGGGTGTTGATCCACATGATCGAGGAGACCGCCCGGCACGCAGGTCATCTGGATCTGTTGCGAGAACTGACCGATGGCTTGACCGGGGAGTGAGAAGCGCGCGAAAGTGTTGTGGCGAAAAGGTTCGCCCGACACGCGGCGTGGCTGCTGGATTCCGGCGTTCCTGATCCCTACCGTCCTGCAACAAGCCGGGGAGTTGACATAACTCTAACCCTGGAGTTCAGGTTCAGGGTTTTGCGAATTCCCGGCGAGCGGTACGAGTACTCACGATCAGGAAGGCGGACCCGATGACGCCCCCGCACAACTACCTCGCGGTGATCAAGGTCGTCGGCATCGGCGGAGGCGGTGTCAACGCCGTCAACCGCATGATCGAGGTCGGCCTCAAAGGTGTCGAGTTCATTGCGGTGAACACCGACGCGCAGGCACTGCTGATGTCCGACGCCGACGTCAAACTCGACATCGGCCGCGAGCTGACCCGTGGCCTCGGCGCCGGGGCCAACCCTGAGGTGGGGCACAAGGCCGCCGAGGACCACCGCGAGGAGATCGAGGAGGTGATCAAGGGCGCCGACATGGTCTTCGTGACCGCCGGAGAAGGCGGTGGCACCGGTACCGGTGGCGCGCCCGTCGTCGCCTCGATCGCGCGCAAGCTCGGCGCGCTGACCATCGGCGTGGTCACCCGCCCGTTCACCTTCGAGGGCAAGCGGCGCGGCAAGCAGGCCGAGGACGGGATCCAGGCGCTGCGCAACGAGTGCGACACGCTGATCGTGATCCCCAACGACCGGCTCCTGCAGCTCGGTGACATCGGCGTGTCCCTGATGGACGCGTTCCGCTCCGCCGACGAGGTGCTGCTCTCCGGTGTGCAGGGCATCACCGACCTGATCACCACCCCCGGTCTGATCAACCTGGACTTCGCCGATGTCAAGAGCGTGATGTCCGGGGCGGGCAGCGCCCTGATGGGCATCGGCTCCGCCAGAGGAGAAGGCCGGGCGGTGCAGGCCGCCGAGAAGGCCATCAACTCGCCGCTGCTGGAGGCCTCGATGGAGGGCGCGCACGGTGCGCTGCTGTCCATCGCGGGTGGCTCCGATCTCGGTCTGTTCGAGATCAACGAAGCCGCGTCGCTGGTGCAGGAGTCCGCGCACCCGGACGCCAACATCATCTTCGGGACGATCATCGACGACTCCCTCGGCGACGAGGTGCGCGTGACGGTGATCGCGGCCGGGTTCGACTCCGGCACGCCCACGCACAAGAAGCTCGAGCCGCCGGCGGTCGGTGGCCGCACGAGCACCGTCTCGGCCGAGGCCGGGCAGGTCCGCCCGCCCGCGGCCCCGCCGACCTCGGGGAACCAGCCGCCGCCCGCGTCGAACGCCTTCCCGCCGGTGACCCCGCCGCGGACGCCGTCGACGAGCACCGGCTACACGCCGCAGTCGCCTTCGCTGCCGCAGCCCGGCGGCGGCAACCGCAGCTACCCGGCGCCGCGCAACGGCCAGGGCTCGCTGCCCAACCGCGCGGTCCCGGTGACCGACGACCCGTCCGACGACGAGGTGGACGTTCCTCCCTTCATGCGCCGCTGAGCCTCCGCCTTCGGCGGATGTGAAAGGGTTGACGGGTGCGAGTCAGGCGGGTGGTGACGACCCGCGCCGGCGGCGTGTCGGCGGGGTCGTTCGAATCGTTCAACCTCGGTGACCACGTCGGCGACGATCCGGCGGCGGTCGCCGCGAACCGGAAGCGGCTGGGCAGCGAGCTGGGTGTGCACCGGCTCGCCTGGATGGAACAGGTGCACGGCCGCACGGTCGCGGTCGTCGACGGCACCGAGGAGCATCCCGCCGAAGCCACCGACGCGTTGGTGACGGCCACGCCCGGCGTCGCCGTGGTCGTGCTCGTCGCCGACTGTGTCCCGGTGCTGCTGGGCGATCCCGAGGCCGGGGTCGTAGCCGCCGTGCACGCGGGCCGGGTGGGCGCGCGGGTCGGTGTCGTTCCCGAGACGCTGCGCGTGATGCGGGAGCAGGGCGCCGAACCCGGCCGTATCGAGGTCCTGCTCGGGCCCGCCATCTGCGGCGAGTGCTACGAGGTCCCGCCCGAGATGGCCCGCGACGTCGAGCGGCACCTCCCGGGCAGCGCGAGCCGCACCCGTAAGGGCACGCCGGGCCTGGACCTGCGCGCGGGGCTGTGGCAGCAGCTCGCGGACGCGGGCGTCGGCAAGATCGGCGTCGACCCGCGCTGCACGTTCGAAGACCGCACTCTCTTCTCCTACCGCCGCGACGGCAGCACCGGCCGCATCGCGGGACTGACCTGGGTCGAGCCGGAATGAGCGACGAGCGCAGGGCCCAGCTCGCGGAGTCACTGGCCGCGGTGGAGGCCAGGGTCGAGCGTGCCTGCGCCGCCGCCGGACGGGCGCGCGACGAGGTGCGGCTTTTGGCGGTCACCAAGACCTTCCCGGCCGAAGACGCCGCGCTGCTCACCGATCTCGGCCTCACCGATCTCGCGGAGAACCGCGACCAGGAAGCCGCCGCGAAGGCCGCTGACGTCGCGCGGCTGCGGCCGGATGCCAAGGTGCGCTGGCACATGGTCGGCAGACTGCAGCGCAACAAGGCCCGCTCGGTCGCGGCCTGGGCCGCCGAGGTCCAGTCCGTGGACTCGCTGCGGCTGGCCGAAGCGCTCGCCAAGGCGACGCTCGAGCGGGAGGTTCCGCTCGACGTGCTCCTGCAGGCGAGCCTCGACGGCGACCCCGGTCGTGGCGGCTGCCCGTTGCCGGAGCTGGCACAGCTCGCCGACAGGGTCGCCCGTGCGGGTGGTCTTCGGCTGCGCGGGCTGATGGCCGTGGCGCCGCTGGGCGCGGACCCGGCCGCGGCGTTCGAAACCCTGGCCGGAGCGGCCGAGCGGCTGCGGAAACGGCATCCGGGCGCCACCGAGATCTCGGCGGGGATGAGTGGTGATCTGGAAACCGCGATCACCCACGGTTCGACGTGTGTGCGTGTCGGAACCGCGTTGCTCGGCGGACGCGGTTTAGCCTCGCCCTAGCGAGGATCACCCGGAAGAGCTTCAGGAGGGCCGGGCGATCCAGGTGTGGGAGCGGCAGGGAGAGGCATGAGTGCGCTGAACAAGCTGAAGGCCTACTTCGGCATGATCCCCGCCGACAGCGAGGATTACGACGGTTACGAAGGCTACGACCGCGGCGAGGAATTCCGCCAGGAGTACGCCGAGGACGCCTACGACTCCTTCGAGGAGGAGCCGCGTTCCCGGCGACGGTACCGGGCCGACTACGACGAGGAACCGGCACCCCGGCCTCGCCGCGAAACCTCGACGTACGGCGCGCTGGCGGTGGACCGGCAGCCGGAGCCCGTGGCGCGGCTGCGCCCGGTGCCGGAGGCGCCTCGCGTCACCCAGCGGGACCCGCTGAGCCGGATCACCACGCTGCATCCGACCAGTTACGCGGAGGCACGCGGCATCGGTGAGGCGTACCGCGAGGGCACGCCGGTGATCATCAACCTGACCGAGCTCGACAACGCCGACGCGAAGCGGCTGGTGGACTTCTCCGCCGGGCTGGCATTCGCGCTGCGGGGCTCGATGGACAAGGTCACGAACAAGGTCTTCCTGCTGTCGCCTCCGGACGTGGAGGTGACCGCCGAAGACCGCCGGCGGATCGCCGAGGGCGGCCTGTTCCTTCGTCACTGAGTGGAGTGGCCCGTTAGCGCTCCGCGCTGACAAAGGAGTCATTGCCCGGTTACGGTGGGTGAAATATTACTCCTTTCGAGTGACGTCGTTGGATAAATCACAGTACGGTCACGCGACCCGGACACTTCGGTCCTCTCGGGTGCGTGGCGCCGTTCGGGGATGTGGCAGAGTGGTGTTGTGAACGCGGTCTGGCTCGTCGTCTACTACGTGCTGTTCGTCTTCTGGCTGCTGCTCACAGCGCGTGTCGTGACCGAACTCGTGCGCGTGTTCGCGCGTGAGTGGCGGCCGGCGGGCGGGGTCGCGGTGACGCTGGAGACCATCTACACGGTGACCGATCCGCCTGTGCGGCTCGTCCGCCGGATTATTCCGATGGTGCGGATTGGCGGCGTCGGACTGGACTTATCGATTATGGTGCTGCTGTTGGTTGTGTTCATACTGATGCAACTGGCGTATCCCGGGTGATCGGGGAACCCGGGATGTCGGAGCAGGCCATGGAGTGCGTGAGGTGATCTGATGTCGTTGACCCCCGCTGACGTGCATAACGTTGCGTTCAGCAAGCCACCCATCGGCAAGCGGGGCTACAACGAGGACGAGGTGGATGCATTCCTCGACCTGGTGGAGACCGAGCTGGCCCGGCTGATCGAGGACAACAACGAGCTGCGTCAGCAGGTCGAGCAACTCGATGCCGAGCTGGAAACCGCGCGGGGTGACCTCGACGCCGCCCGTGCCGGTGGCGGCCCTGGTCCCCAGGAGACGTCGCGACGGCTGGCGCCCGTGCCCCCGCCGTCGCCGGTGGAGCAGACCCAGGCCCATTCGATGACCGACAACGGCGAGCCGAACGTGCAGGCCGCCAAGGTCCTCGGGCTGGCGCAGGAGATGGCCGACCGGCTCACCGCCGAGGCCAAGACCGAGTCCGACGGCATGCTGGCCGAGGCGCGGGCCAAGTCCGAGCAGTTGCTCTCGGACGCCCGTTCCAAGTCGGACTCGATGGTGAACGAGGCGCGCACCCGCGCCGAGACGATGCTGAACGACGCGCGGACCCGGGCCGAGACCCTGGAACGGCAGGCGCGTGACAAGGCGACGTCGATGGAGCGCGAGGCCCAGCGCAAGTACACCGAGACCATGAACAACATGAACACCGAGAAGACCGCGCTGGGCAAGAAGATCGAGGAGCTGCGCACGATCGAGCGGGAGTACCGCACGAGGCTGCGCGGGTTCCTGGAGTCCCAGCTGCGCGAGCTCGACGACCGCGGCTCGGCCGCACCCGCGTCGGCCTCGTCCGGTTCCAGCGGCTCGGGTTCGGGTAACGGCGGCAACCAGGGCTACTCGTTCGGCCCGCGTGCCGAGGCCGGCTGACCCTCCGGTGCACTGACTTCCGGCGCGGCCGGCGCTCGGGAAACCGGGGGCCGGCCGTCCCCGGGCAGGCTGCCGCCGTCCGGCTATGTTGTAATTCACCGTGCTCTACATCGTCCTTCTTCTGGTCCTCGCCGCGCTGGGGTTGCTGGTCACGGCGCTGATCACGGCGAACTCGCTGTGGGCGTGGGTTTCGATCATCCTGTCCGTGCTCGCCGGGCTGTTCCTGATCGCCGATTTCGTGCGCCGCCGCCGTAAGCGCAAGCGTGCCGCCAAGGTAGGGGACACACTGGGCGCCGCCGAACCGGCGGCCGAGGAGCGGGCCGAGGCGTCCGAAGAGGAGCCTGCCGAGGACACGGACACCGGAGAAACCGTTGTGGCGGAAGAGCCCGCCACGGCCGATTCGACGGCGTTGCTGCCCGCCACGGGCGAAGTGGCCGAAGCGGAAGAGAAAACCGAGCCGGAGCCTGTGGGCGATCCCGCCGAGGAGGAGTCCGCCCCGGCCGACGTCGAGGTGGTCTCCGCGCTGGAGCTCGAGGTCGTGGTGGTCGACGAGTACCCGCGTTACCACGTGCCGGACTGCGGCTGGCTCGCCGATCGCGACACCATCCCGATCGCGGTGAAGGAAGCCCGCGAGCTCGGGTTCACGCCGTGCGCGCGCTGCACCCCCGACGCGAAACTCGCCGCCGAGCACCGCGCCGTCACAAAGTCCTGATATCCAGCCGTTCTGCCAGCTCCTTGTGCCCGGTATCGGTCAGCCGCAGCGCGCGGTGACCGGCGGTGCGGGGTTCGATCCAGCCGAGCCGCTCGAAGGCCGTGGCGAGTTCGGCACCGAGCGCGCCTGCCAGGTGGTGCCGTTGTTCCGACCAGTCGAGGCAGAACCGCAGCAGGGGCCGTTTCCGCCGTCGGGCGGCGGGCAGGTCCACGTCCAGCGCCGCGAAGATCTCGGCCGCGTTCGGCCCGAGTTCGTAGGGATGCGTGGCCAGTGGTTTCGAGATGCTGTCCTGCTCGCGCCGCTGCGTCGTCGGTACGCCATCGGTGGTGGCGAGCGCGCCGTGCTCCAGTAGCGCTGCCGTGACGGCCACGCCGAGGCGTCCGGCGAGGTGGTCGTAGCAGGTGCGCGCGTAGCGCAACGCCTGTGCCCGGGTGCCGGCCTTGAGCGATTTCACCGGCTGTGCGGGGGAGAGGCGCGCCAGCGTCTCCAGGACTTCGCCGACCTGCGGGCCGGCCAGGCGGTAGAAGCGGTGCCGGCCCGAGCGTTCCACCGTGACAAGCCCGGCCTCCCGCAGCTTCGCCAGGTGCGCGCTCGTGCCCTGCGCGGACAGCCCGGCCTCGCCGGCCAGGACGGAAGCCGCGAGCGAACGTCCGTCGCCCAGCGCCGTGAGCACTCGCACCCGGGCCGGGTCGGCGAACAGCGCGGCCGTGTGCGCGATGTCGACGTCTCCACCGGTCATGCTTCCATCGTCCTCCCGGCACGGTTCCACGCCACTGGAAGTGTTTCCGCGATTTCCTGGGCTCATGCCGACCAAGACACGGGGCGCGGTACTGCTCACGATGTGCGCGGGGATGTTCCTGGTGCAGCTCGACGTGACCGTGGTCAACGTCGCCCTGCCGACCATCGGGGCCCGGCTGCACGCGGGTTTGCCCACGCAGCAATGGATTGTGGACGGTTACGCAGTTGTGCTGGCCTCGCTGCTGCTGGCGGGCGGGGCCATCGGCGACGTGCTCGGGCACCGGCGGATCGTGCTCAGCGGGTTCGCGGTGTTCGGGCTGGCGTCGGCCGGCTGCGCGCTCGCGCCGAGCGGGGCCGTGCTCGTCGCGTTCCGCGTGGTGCAGGGGCTCGGTGCCGCCTTGCTGCTGCCGGGCACCCTCGCGGTGATCACCGCCGTCTATCCCGAGCGGCGGGAACAGGCGCGGGCGCTGGGAATCTGGGCCGGGGTTTCGGCACTGGCGCTCGCGGCCGGGCCGCTGCTGGGCGGTCTGCTCATCACCGCCGCGGGCTGGCGAGTGCTGTTCTGGATCAACATCCCGCTCACCGCGCTCGCACTCGTGGCGTGCTTGAAGATCGTGCCCGCGGGCGGTGCGCGGGCGGCGCGGCGGATCGACTTCGCGGGCGCCGGCACCGCCGCGATCGCTTTGGCGGCACTGGTTTTCGCGGTGATCCAAGGGGTGCTGCCCGCCGTCGCGGTCGCCGTGGTGGCGGGGATCGCTTTCGTCCTCGTCGAACGCCGGGGCGCCGACCCGATGCTCCCGCCGGAACTGTTGCGGTCGCGGCAGTTCGCGGGCGCGAACCTCGTGGCGGG
The DNA here is from genome assembly GCF_035546795.1 of Amycolatopsis sp. Classification (GTDB taxonomy): domain Bacteria; phylum Actinomycetota; class Actinomycetes; order Mycobacteriales; family Pseudonocardiaceae; genus Amycolatopsis_E. The sequence goes on along the minus strand of NZ_DASZWC010000020.1, from coordinate 99,487 downwards.
CGCGATGAACCTCGTCGGGCTGGGCACGATCCTGGTGCTCACGCTGTACCTGCAGGAGGTGCTCGGCTATTCGCCGCTGGCCGCCGCGTGGCGGCTGCTGCCGGGCTTCGTGCCGCTGTCGCTGATGGCACCCCTGACCGGCAGGCTCGCCGGGCGCCACGGGCCGCGGCCGCTGATGATCGCCGGACTGGCGCTGGGCGCGGTGGCGCTGGTCAACCTGCTGCGGGTCGGCCCGGACACGGGTTACCTCACGATGCTGCCCACCTGGTCCGGCCTCGGGCTAGGCATGGGCCTGCTGACCGCGGCGGTGGTCGCCGCCGCGGTGGGCGGGGTGCCCGGCGATCGCGGCGGGATCGCCAGCGGGGTCAACAACACCGCGCGGCAGGCGTTCGGGGCGATCGGCGTGGCGGCTTTCGGGGCCATCGTGGGGGAACCGGGCGACCACGCGGCGTTCGTGTCCGGCCTGCACACCGTGGGGGTGCTCGGGGCCGCGCTGTGGATCATGGCCATCGGGATAACCGCCGGCACGGTGCGCTGACTGCGCTGTTCATGACCAATCCGATCACAGCCACGGCGGAAACGGATCGCTGCGAGCGGATCGGCTGCGGCCCGTATCCGCCTACTTCCGATCGGGTTGGTAACCTGAGGTCAGCAAGGTGTCGATCCGGCCATCACCGGGGAGCCTCCGGAAGAACGGGCGCGAGCCCCAGTAGAACCGGACGGGTGTGGCCCGTGACAGCCGCCGAACGAGCGGCCCGCGAGCAGCACGGCGCGGGCAAGCGGGGTGGTACCGCGGAGCGCGCGCAGCGCGTCTCGTCCCCGTGTGGATTATGGGATCCGTACGAGGCACGAAACCGCGAGGAGCGCACCGAGATGTACCCCAAGGCCGAGCTGGGCGGGCAACCCCAGGGCCAGGTTCCCTCCCAGCCGTCTTTTCCCGAGCTGGAAAAGCAGGTGCTGGCCTACTGGGAGTCCGACCGCACTTTCCGCGCGAGCGTCGAGGCGCGCGAGGCCGGGGTGAACGGATCGAACGAGTACGTCTTCTACGACGGCCCGCCCTTCGCCAACGGCCTGCCGCACTACGGGCACCTGCTCACCGGGTACGTCAAGGACATCGTGCCCCGCTACCAGACCATGCGCGGCAAGCGGGTGGAGCGCCGCTTCGGCTGGGACACCCACGGCCTGCCCGCGGAGCTGGAGGCCGAGCGCCAGCTCGGCATCACCGACAAGTCGCAGATCGACGAGATGGGCATCGCCGAGTTCAACCGGGCCTGCCGCGAGTCGGTGCTGCGCTATACCGGCGAATGGCGGGAGTACGTCACCCGCCAGGCCCGCTGGGTGGATTTCGAGCACGACTACAAGACGCTCGACATCACCTTCATGGAGTCGGTGCTGTGGGCGTTCAAACAGCTGTGGGACAAGGGCCTGGTCTACGAGGGCTACCGAGTGTTGCCCTACTGCTGGCGTGACGAGACCCCGCTGTCCAACCACGAGCTGCGGATGGACGACGACACCTACGCCAGCCGGCAGGACCCGGCGGTCACGGTCGGCTTCCGCTTGCAGGGCAACGAAAACGACCTCGACGGCGCGTATGTGCTGATCTGGACCACCACGCCGTGGACGCTGCCGTCCAACCAGGCCACCGCGGTGCACCCGGACATCGACTACGTGGTCGTCGAGTCGGGCGGAAAGCGCTTCCTGCTCGCCGAGGCCAGGGTGCCGGCCTACGCGAAGGAGCTCGGCGAGGAGCCCACGGTCGTCGCGCGGTACAAGGGGGTCGCGCTCAAGGGGCTCAAGTACGCGCCGCCGTTCCCGTACTTCGTCGGCGCCGAGAACTCGCACCGGATGCTGCTCGCCGATTTCGTCACCACCGACAACGGCACCGGCGTGGTGCACATGTCCCCGGCCTACGGCGAGGACGACAAGGCGGTCGCGGACGAGGCCGGGATCACCCCGGTCACCCCGGTCGACGCCAAGGGCCGCTTCGACGCCACGGTGCCGGACTACCAGGGCCAGCAGGTGTTCGACGCGAACCCGAACATCATCCGCGACCTCAAGAACGGCACCGGTTCCGCCGCCGGGCAGGGCGCGGTGCTGCTGCGCCACGAGACCTACGAGCACTCGTACCCGCACTGCTGGCGCTGCCGGAACCCGCTGATCTACCGCGCGGTGTCCTCGTGGTTCGTCAAGGTCACCGAGTTCCGGGACCGGATGGTCGAGCTGAACCAGCAGATCACCTGGTACCCCGAGCATGTCAAGGACGGCCAGTTCGGCAAGTGGCTGGAGGGCGCGCGCGACTGGTCGGTCTCGCGCAACCGGTACTGGGGCACGCCGATCCCGGTGTGGCGCTCGGACAATCCGGAGTATCCGCGCATCGACGTCTACGGCTCGCTCGACGAGCTGGAGCGTGACTTCGGGGTCCGGCCGGACGATCTGCACCGGCCGTTCATCGACGAGCTGACCCGGCCCAACCCGGACGACCCGACCGGGCGGTCCACCATGCGCCGCATCCCCGAGGTGTTCGACGTGTGGTTCGACTCGGGCTCGATGCCCTACGCCCAGGTGCACTATCCGTTCGAGAACGCGGAATGGTTCGAGCATCACTACCCGAGCGATTTCATCGTCGAGTACATCGGGCAGACCCGCGGCTGGTTCTACCTGCTGCACGTGCTGGCGACGGCGCTGTTCGACAGGCCGGCGTTCACCACGTGCGTCTCGCACGGCATCGTGCTGGGCTCGGACGGGCAGAAGATGTCCAAGTCCCTGCGCAACTACCCGGACGTCAACGAGGTGTTCGACCGGGACGGCTCCGACGCGATGCGCTGGTACCTGATGGCCAGCCCGATCCTGCGCGGGGGCAACCTGGTCGTCACCGACAAGGGCATCCGCGACGCGGTGCGCCAGGCCGTGCTGCCGCTGTGGAACAGCTACTACTTCCTCGCGCTGTACTCCAACGCCGAGGGCGTGGAAGGCCGCTGGCGCACCGATTCCCGGCACGTGCTGGACCGCTACATCCTGGCCAAGACGAACGAGCTGGTCACCGACGTGGCGTCCACTTTGGACGTCTGTGACATCGCGGGCGCGTGCATCAGTGCCCGTGAGTTCCTCGAGGTGCTCACGAACTGGTACGTGCGGCGTTCGCGGGACAGGTTCTGGGCCGGGGACCGGGACGCGATCGACACCCTGCACACGGTGCTGGAGGTCGCCTCGCGGACGCTGGCGCCGCTGCTGCCGCTGACCACCGAGGTGGTGTGGCGCGGGCTGACCGGTGAGCGTTCGGTGCACCTGACCGACTGGCCGCTGGTGGACGAGCTGCCGGCGGACCCGTCGCTGGTGCACGCGATGGACCGGGTGCGCCAGGTGTGCTCGTCGGCGTTGTCCTTGCGCAAGGCCAACAAACTGCGCGTGCGGCTGCCGCTGGCGCGGCTGCTGGTCGCGGCCGAGGACGCGGAGACCCTGCGCCCGTACACCGAGCTGATCGCCGACGAGGTCAACGTCAAGGCGGTCGAGCTGACCACGGACGTGGCCGCGCACGGCGGGTTCGAGGTCGTGGTGAACGCGCGGGCGGCCGGGCCCCGGCTGGGCAAGGACGTGCAGCGGGTGATCAAGGCGGTGAAGGCGGGGGAGTGGTCCACCTCGCCGGAGGGCGCGATCGTCGCGGCCGGCATCGAGCTCTTGGACAGCGAGTTCGACCGGCGGCTGGTGGCCAGGGATTCCGGTGCGGCGGCGGAGCTGCCGGGCGGGTCCGGGCTGGTGCTGCTGGACACCGAGGTGACGGCGGAGCTGGCTGCCGAGGGCCTGGCGCGCGACCTGATCCGCGTGGTGCAGCAGGCGCGCCGGGACGCGGGGCTGGACGTGGCCGACCGGGTGGAGCTGACCGTGGACGCGCCGGCCGAAGTGGTCGAGGCGGCGAAGGAGCACGAGAAGTTCATCGCCGGGGAAACCCTTGCGCTGTCGGTGTCCTACGGCACCGTGGACGGTGGCTCCAGTGGCGCGGTCGGTGACGGGGTCAAGGTGAGTGTGGCGGTGCGGAAGGCGGATTGAGCGGCGTCTCCGTAACGGACGAAACGCCGTGATCGATTTACCGGCCAGGACCGGAACCGGGGAGTTGGTCGTGTCGCCTTCGGCGAAGAAGTGGGTGCTCGGCGGGGCCGCGGTGGCGGTCGTTGCGATCGTGGCGGCGGCGTTTCTGGTGCTGCGTGGCGGTTCCGCCGCTCAGACGCAGGCGGCGACGGCCAACCCGAGTGACGTCGTGGCCGGTTACGTGCAGGCGTGGTCGCGGGGTGACACGACGACGGCGGGTTCGCTCACGGACGACCCGGCGGCCGCCACCGCCGCGCTGAACGCCGCGCGCACCGGGCTGGCGCCGACGGATTTCGGTGCCACGGTGCTGCAGGTGTCCGGGCAGAGCGCGTCGGCGCGGGTGGCCTGGACCTTGGGCGCCGGTCGCGTCTGGACTTATGACACGGCGCTGGGGCTGGTGCGCTCCGGGGACGGCTGGGTCGTGCACTTCACCCCGGCCGTGATCCATCCGGACCTCAAGATCGGGGAACGGCTTGCCGCACATGTGGTTTCCGGCGGGAACGCGGTGGTCGACCGCGACGGCAAGCCACTCCTGACGTGGCAGCCGTCGGGGGCGAAAGCCGTTGACCCGGCGGTGGCGCCGCTGTTGCTGCCCGCGATGGCGCGGGTGGCGGGGGATGCGGCTAAGGGCTGGTCGGTGGTCATCGTGGATGCCGCCGGTGCCGAGCGGAAACTGTTCGGCGAGGGCGAAGTCCAGGCCAAGTCGCTGACCACCAGCCTCAGCAGCGCCACGCAATCCGCGGCACAGAAGGCCGTCGACGGCGCTTCGGTGCCCGCGATGCTGGTGGCGATCCAGCCCTCCACCGGCGACCTCCTTGCGGTGGCACAGAATTCCGCGGCCGGCTCGCAACCCGGCGCGCTGAGTGGCCTGTACGCACCGGGCTCGACGTTCAAGATCGCGACGGCGACGGCGGTGCTGCAAGCGGGCGTGGCCGATGCGAACTCGCTGCGGCCGTGTCCGGCCTCGGTCCAGCTCGGCCAGCGCACGATCCCCAACGACGACGGTTTCTCCCTCGGTTCGCTGCCGCTGCATTCGGCTTTCGCGCATTCCTGCAACACCACGTTCGCGCAGCTGGCTTCGTCGCTGCCCGAGGACGCGCTGGCGAAGGCGGCGAGCGAGTACGGCCTCAACGCCGACTTCACGATCCCCGGCATCACCACCGAAGCGGGCAAGGTGGTCGCCGCGACGAGCCCGGCCGAGCAGGTGGAGTCGGCGATCGGCCAGGGCACCGTGCAGGCGAGCCCGTTCGGCCTGGCGCTGATGTCCGCCACGGTGGCCGCCGGGAACGCGATCACGCCGAAGCTGTGGCACGGCCTGGACACCAAGGTCAGCACGGGTTACCAGGCGCCGTCGAGCAGTGTGCTCACTGCGCTGCGGGCGATGATGCGCGAGGTCGTGACGAGCGGGACCGCGACCGGGCTGGCCAAGAGCGGTCAGGTGTACGGCAAAACCGGCACCGCCCAGTTCGGCGACGGCAGCCAGGCCAACGGCTGGTTCACCGGCTATCGCGGGGATGTGGCCTTCGCGGTGCTGTTGCTCGGATCGCAGTCCTCGACCCCAGCCGTGACGACCTCGGCCACCTTCCTGAACGCCCTCGGCTAGCCACTAGCCACCCCGCCGGTCCGCGGCGCCCGTTGAACGCTCCGCGATCGGGGCGGAGGTGGGGTGCGCCCAGCGCCACGATCCCGGACCCCGGCCCAAGCCACCACGGCCCCGCCGAACTCCACCACCGCGCCGATCCCCAGCGCCACACCCAGCCCGGCGTGCGCCAGCACCACTCCCAGCACCGCCACGCCCAGCGCCGAGCCGAACATCCTGGCCAGGTTCGCCACTCCGGCGGCCAGCCCGGCCCGGTCCGGCTCGACCGCGCTGACCGCCACGTTCACCACCGGACCGGTGTTCAGCGACAGCCCCGCGCCCAGCACACCGAAGATCACCTCCAGCCATGGCGTCGGCACGTCGGCACCGCCCAGCGCGTACGCCGCCAGGCCCGCGCCCATCAACGCCATCCCGGCGGTCATGGCCGGGCGGGGGCCGAAGCAGGTGACCAGGCGCCCGGTCAGCGGCGAGCCGATGACCACCATCAGCGGCATCGGCAGCAGTTCGAGCCCGGCGCGCAGCGCGTCCGCGTGCTGCTGCAGCTCCAGGCTGGCCAGCAACAGGAATCCGTACATCCCGAAGGTCATGCAGGACGCGACCACCGCCGCCACCGGCAGTTGCCCGCGCCGCAACAGGCCGAGCGGCAGCATCGCGTCGTCGCGGCGCTCGGTCAACACGAACGCCACACCCGCGACGACCGCGATCAGCGCCGGGGCCAGTCCGGTCTGGACGACGGCGTAGGTGAGCGTCCCCAGGAAAACGATGCCGAGCAGCTGCCCGCGCAGGTCGATCCCGCGCGGCCGTTGATCGGCGGACTCCGGCACGGCCACGGTCAGCGCGAGCGCGGCGAGGCCGATGGGCACGTTGAGCCAGAAAATCCACTCCCAGCCTGCTTCCCGCACCAGGAAACCACCGAGGACGGGGCCGCTCGCCAGCGCGATCCCGGTGACCGTGGACCACGCCGCCATCGCGCGGTTGCGCTCGCGCCGCTCCGGGAACGCGACGGCCATCAGCGCCAGGCTCTGCGGGATCGCCAGCGCGCCGCCCACGCCCTGCACCGACCGCGCGCCGATGAGCATGCTCGTGCCGGGCGCGAGGGCGCAGAGCACCGAACCGGCGACGAAGATCGCGATCCCGCAGCGGAACAGGCGCCGGCGTCCGAACCGGTCGCCGAGGGTGCCGCCGGTGAGCAGCAGCGCGGCGAACGCGACGTTGTACGCGTCGATCACCCATTGCAGGTCCGGCAGCCCGCCGTGCAGGTCGGCGCCGATGGCGGGCAGCGCGAGGTTGACCGCTGTCGTGTCGGTCTGCGCGAGGAACAGGCCGAGACACAGGGACAGGAGCGTCAGGTCTTTGCGCATGCGCTCGAAGCTAGGGCCGGAACATGTCGGCGGTGGCCGAACTGTGCCAGGGTTACCGTGGTCGGCATGGAAACCGTCGCGCTCGCCGAGGTGGCCGCCGTGCTCGCGGACTCGAGCCGCGCGACCATGTGCCTCGCCCTGCTGGACGGGCGGGCCTGGACGGTCGGTGAGCTGGCCAGGGCCGCCGGGGTCGGCCCGTCCACCGCGAGCGAGCACGTGGCGCGCCTGCGGGATTCCGGCTTCGTCGCCGGGGTTCGCCAGGGCCGGCACTCCTACGTCCGGCTCACTGATCCGCGCGTCGCGGAGCTGATCGAGCACCTGGTGCAGCACGCCGAGCGTCGCCCCGTCCGCGGCTTGCGTGCTTCGCTGCGCGCAGAGCGGCTCGCGTTCGCGCGCACCTGTTACGACCACCTGGCGGGCACGCTCGGCGTCGCGCTCCGGGAAGGGATGCTCAGCAGCGGGATCATCGCGGTGGACGACGGGCTGGCGCTGACCCCGCACGGCCGCGAGGTACTGACCGGGCTGGGCGTGGACATCCCGGCCCGCGGGCGGCGGCCGCTGCTGCGGGACTGCCTCGACTGGACCGAACGCCGTGATCACCTGGGCGGCGCGCTGCCCGCGGCCCTGCTGACGCACGCCGTGGACAAGGGCTGGCTCCGCCGCGAGCCCCATCGCGCGATCCGGCTCGCCGACGCGTCGCCGTTCACCGCGCTGGGTGTCCACCTCACTGAGGCGGCGTGATGCGCTTTTCCGTGCGGGTGAAGCCGAACGCCAAACACGACGCTGTCGGCGGGGACTACGCGGGCGCGCTGATCGTCGCGGTCAGGGCGCCCGCCGTGGAAGGCCGCGCGAACGAGGCCGTGCGGAAGGTGCTTGCCGCGGAACTGGGTGTGCGGGCCCGTGATGTGCTTGTGGTGCAAGGAGAACGTGGCCGGGACAAGATCATCGAACTCGCCGTGGTGCCGGACACCGCCGGGGAGCGGATACAGGCGCTCCGCCGGCAGTGACCCGGGATCTGCCGGACCGCAAGGAAAACTCATCGAACTCGCCGCGGTGCGCGGCGCTGGCGGGGAACGGACACGGGCGCCCCGGCAGCGATGAGCCGGCGCGGCCATTCGAACTTCAACCCTTCGCCAGGCTGCAGGTGCGCGAACGCATCGGCCAGCCGGGTGAGCGTGCTGTACACCCGGCGCAGTTCGCATTCGCCATACGGGAACGGTTCTTCGGAAATCACGCCCCAGGCTTCGCGCGCCGCGCGCAGTGGCACGTTCCGCTGGTACTCCACGGCGTCGTGCATCACGCCGGCGAGTGATTCGGCGATCGCCAGCCCTTCCCGGTTGGCGCGCAAGATGGCTTCACTGCGCGTTTTCGCGTCGTGCTTGAGCCGCCCGGCGACCACCCGGGCGGAGGAAAACAGCACGCCGCCGGCGAGACAGCCGAACACGCCGGAGCCGAGCCCGAGTTCGCGTTCGGTCACGGCGTGTGCCAGATCGTGCGGGATCCGCCACTTCCGGTCGTAGGACAGCATTTCCAGCACCACCGAATCCTCGCGGTGCGCGATCGTGCGGCTGCCGCCACCGGGCCGCTGATGGAAAACGACACGCATCGCACCAGCATCGCCCGGTGTCGGGCCGTGGTCCACGGGTTTTCTATGCTGAAGGCGGGCGAAACGGACGGGGGAGGCGCGGTGGCGGAACTTCCGGTCGTGCTGGGGGTCGGCGCGGCCGTGCTGCTCGCCGCCGTGCTCGCGGTCCGGTTGTCCACCCGCGTCGGGCTGCCCTCGCTGCTGCTGTACCTGGCGATCGGCGTGCTGCTCGGCGAAGCCGGGCTCGGTATCCGGTTCTCCGACGCCTCGCTGACGCAGTCCCTCGGCCTCGCCGCGCTGGTGATGATCCTCGCCGAGGGTGGTCTCACCACCCGCTGGAGCGCCGTGAAACCGGCGCTGACGCAGGGAATCCTACTGTCCACTGTGGCCGTCGCGCTGAGCGTCGGGATCACCGGCGCCGCCCTGCACCTCGTGCTGGGCCTGGACTGGCGGCTGGCGCTGTTGTGGGGCGCGGTGCTCGCGTCCACCGACTCGGCCGCGGTGTTCTCGGTGCTGCGGACGGTCGGGTTGCGAAAACGCCTCGCCGGCACGCTGGAACTCGAGTCCGGCATCAACGACGCGCCGGTGTACATCGCGGTGGTGGTGCTGGCCGAGGGCTCCCGGGTGGACTGGACGCTGCCGTTCCTCGTGGGTTACGAGCTCGTCGCCGGGCTGATTTTCGGCCTGGTGCTGGGCGCCGCCGGCGCGTGGGCGCTGCGCCGCGCCGCGTTGCCCGCGACGGGTCTGTATCCGCTGGCGACGGTCGCGGTGTGCTTCGTGGCGTACTCCTCGGGCCAGCTCGCGCACGCGTCGGGGTTGCTCGCCACGTACGTCGCGGCGCTGGTGCTGGGCAATTCAAGGCTGCCGCACCGGTCGGACACGCTCTCGTTCGCCGAAGGCATGGGGTGGCTGGCGCAGATCGGGTTGTTCGTCCTGCTCGGCCTGTTCGCGTCGCCGGAACGACTCCTGGAGGCCGTGGTGCCCGGGCTGGTCGCGGGCGCGGTGGTGCTCCTGCTCGCCCGCCCGCTGTCGGTTCTGCTGACGCTGCTGCCGTTCCGGGTGCCCTGGCGAGAACAGGCCTTCCTGTCGTGGGCGGGTTTGCGCGGGGCCGTCCCGATCGTGCTCGCGATGATCCCGCTCGCGCACGGGGTGCCCGGCGCCGAACGGCTGGTGGACGCGGTTTTCGTGCTCGTCATCGTGCTCACCCTGTTGCAGGGCACCACGCTGGCGCCGGTGGCGAAATGGCTCAAGCTCTCGGCCGACGCCGAGGCGAAGGAGATCGAGGTCGACTCCGCGGCGCTGGACGAACTGAACGCGGCGCTGCTGCAAATACGGATCCAGGAGGGTTCCCGGCTGCACGGGGTGTACCTGCGGGAGCTACGGCTGCCGACGGGCGCTTCGCTGAGCCTGATCGTGCGCGACGGCGAGAGTTTCACGCCGCACGGCAGCAGCCGGCTCCGGCGCGGGGACCAGTTGCTCGTGGTGGCCACGGAGTCCTCCCGCGACGCGGCCGAACGCCGGCTGCGCGCGGTGGACAGGGCGGGCCCGCTCGCCAGGTGGCGCGGCGAATCCGGGCGGTGAGCCGGATCTCAGTGGATCGGGCGCGGATCTTCCGCTAGAGTGCTCGGCAGGTCATGAGTGCCAGCGTCAAGCCCCGGCTTGCTGGCCGGCAACCCTCCAACCGCGGTGGGGTGCCCCGGGTGAGGACCTGGTCCGTCGCGAGGTGCGGCGGGCAAGCGCGGGCCTCCCCGAGGTCCCATGGCCGCCGAGGAGGCGTCGTGACCGTCACCGTGCACCCGCTCGCAGTTCAGTCCGTCGAATGTGTTGTGCCACAAGGGATTCCGGCCACGCTGGGCACCAGGGTGCCGCTGGTGTCCGGGCCGGACGTGGAGTACGCGAACCTCGACCACGCCGCCAGCGCCCCGTGCCTGCGGCCGGTCCGGGACGCGGTGGAGGAGTTCCTGCCGTGGTACGCGAGCGTGCACCGCGGCGCGGGGCTGGCGTCGCAAGTGTCCACAAAGGTCTATGAGCGCACCCGCGATGTGGTGCGCCGCTTCGTGGACGCCCGCGCCGGGGACACCGTGGTCTTCACGCGCAACACCACGGACGCGCTGAACCTGCTGGCCCGCAGCCTGCCCCGGCACACCTCGGTGGTGCTGTTCGACACCGAGCACCACGCGGCGCTGCTGCCGTGGCGCGGGCCGAACGTGTACCGCGTGCGGACCCCGCGCACCCGGCTCGACGCGGTGTCCGCTGTGGACAGTGCGCTGGCCGCCCTCCCGGAGGGGCCCCGGCTGGTGGTGCTGACCGGGGCGTCCAACGTGACCGGCGAACTGCTGCCGGTCGCCGAAATCGCCGCGGTGGCAAGGAAACACGGCGCGCGGATCGCGCTGGACGCGGCCCAGCTCGCCCCGCACCGGCCGATTTCGGTGCGAGAGCTGGATGTCGACTACGTCGTGCTGTCCGGGCACAAGCTCTACGCGCCCTTCGGGGCCGGAGCGCTCATCGGGCGCGCCGACTGGCTGCGCGCCGCGCCGCCGTACCTCGCGGGTGGCGGCGCGACCAAGCTGGTCACCGAGGAGAACGTGGTGTGGAACGCCGGGCCGGAGCGGCACGAGGCCGGTTCGCCCAACACTGTCGGCGTGTACGCGCTGGGTGTGGCCTGCGATCAGCTCGCCGAGCACTGGGGCGCGGTCGTGGAGCACGAGACGGAGCTGCTGGCGCGGCTGCGCAAGGGCCTGGCGGCGGTGCCCGGGCTGGAGCAGCTGCGGCTGTTCGACGACGCCGGTGATCAGGTGGGCACGCTCAGTTTCACCCTTGACGGTTTCGAACCGGGCTGGGTGGCCGCCGTGCTGTCGGCCGAATACGGGATCGGCGTGCGTGACGGCGCGTTCTGCGCGCACATCGCGACGAAGCGCCTCACGGGCGGACGGCAGGCGGTGCGGGTGAGCCTGGGCCTGGGCAGTACCACCGAGCACATCGACCGGCTCGTGCTGGCGCTGCGCCAGATCGTGGCCCGAGGCGCGCGCTGGACGTACGACCAGCGGGACGGGCGCTGGGCGCCGAGCCCGGACCCGCGGGAGCTGCCTTCGTTCTTGCGCGGCTGACTACGCTCGGGCGGATGACTGGGGATCGCCGGACTGTCTGGTTTCCGCTCGCCGTGCTGGGGTTCGTCCTGTTCGGTCTGGGGATGCTGTTCGTCAAGGACGAGACCGGCTGGTTCCGCTATGCTCCGCTGTCCGCCGGTGGCGTTCCGTTGCCGCAACAGAACTTGGTGGGTTTCGGCGATAGCCGGGCGGTGGCGGTCCAGTACGGCGGCCCGGGCGCGCTGTCGTCGAATCTCGAGTCCGCATGGCTGATCGCGGTCGCCGTTGCGTTCGTGACGACCGTGATCTTCTACGCCGTGCGCGCCCGCCGGACGGGACGGGCGATCGGCTGGCCGAAGCTGGCCGGGATCGTGCTCGCCGGGGCGGCGCTCCTGCTGCTCGGCAGCGTGCTGGCGGGTTCCGGCACCACCTCGGACAGGCGGGCCATCGCCACCGCGGTCGGCTGGCCGCTCGCCGTGCTCGGGCTGTGCGCCGGGGCGTGGGGGTATTTCGACAACGCGCGTGGCCGCAAAGCCGCGCTGGTGCTCGCCGCGGTCTGCCTGCCGGTGGCGCCGCTGATCCTGGTCTCGGCCGCGGGTGCCGCGGTGGTGTTCGCCGCGACGGCGGGACTGGGGCTGGCCGTGCTGGCCTGGCTGTCACGCAGCGTTCTGCTGGCCGTCGTCGTGGTGCTTTTCCTCGGCGGGGCCCTCGTTTTCGACGGGGGCGTGCGAGGTGCGCTGGTACCCGCGGCGGTGCTGCTGGCGGGGGCCATCGCGGTGCTGGTGAGCGGCAGGCGGCCCACCGCGACGTCCACCTGAGCCTGGCGTGGACAATGGGCCTGGTGAGCACCGAACAGGGATCGCAGCCCGAGACCACCCCGGACGAGCCGCCCGCGCCGCGGCCGAAGCGGCGGGTGTTGCTGCTGGCCGTGGTCGCCGTGCTGGCCTACGCGCTGGACCTGGCCACCAAAGCCATCATCGTGTCCACTTTGGAGGGTCACGAGCCGGTCCGGATCCTCGGCGGGCTGGTGTACCTGCAGCTGCTGCGCAACCCGGGCGCCGCGTTCTCGATGGCCACCGGGATGACGTGGGTGCTCGCGCTGGTCGCGATCGGCGTGGTCGTCACGCTGATCTGGTTCGCCAAGCGGCTGCGCTCGGCCGGCTGGGCGATCGGGCTCGGCCTGGTGCTGGCCGGCGCGCTGGGCAACCTGACCGACCGGATCTTCCGCGCGCCCGGCCCGCTGCTCGGGCATGTCGTGGACTGGATCTCGGTGTTCGAGCCGGACGGGCAGGCGTGGCCGGTGTTCAACGTCGCCGACTCCTGCATCTGCGTCGGCGCGGTGCTGATCGTGCTGCTGTCCCTGCTCGGCCGTGACTACGACGGCACCCGCCGGACGGCGAAGAAATGAGCGCCAGGATGCTGCCCGTGCCGGACGGGCTCGACGGGATGCGCGTGGACGCCGGGCTGGCGAAGCTGCTCGGGCTGTCCCGCACCGTGGTCGCCGAGCTGGCCGAATCCGGCGAGGTGCTGCTGGACGGCAGGCCCGCGGGCAAGTCCGACCGGCTCACCGCCGGCGGGCTGCTGGAAGTGACGCTGCCGGACCCGGACCGGCCGGTCGAGGTGATCGCCGAGCCCGTCGAGGGCATGAAGATCGTCTACGACGATGACGACATCGTGGTGGTGTCCAAGCCGGTCGGGGTGGCCGTGCACCCGAGCCCCGGCTGGACCGGGCCGACCGTGGTCGCCGGGCTGGCCGCCGCGGGGCTGCGGATCTCCACGTCGGGCGCCGCCGAGCGCCAGGGCGTGGTGCACCGGCTCGACGCCGGCACCACGGGCGTGATGGTGGTGGCCAAGAGCGAGCACGCGTACACCGTGCTCAAGCGGGCGTTCAAGGAACGCACCGTGGACAAGGGTTACCACGCCGTCGTGCAAGGCCATCCGGACCCGACCCGCGGCACCATCGACGCCCCGATCGACCGGCATCCGCGCCACGACTACAAGTTCGCGGTGGTCGCGGGCGGGCGGCCCAGCGTGACGCACTACGAGGTGGCCGAGGCGTTCCGGGCCGCGTCGCTGTTGCACGTGAAGCTGGAGACCGGCCGCACCCACCAGATCCGGGTGCACTTCTCGGCGGTCAAGCACCCGTGCGTCGGTGACCTGACCTATGGCGCGGATCCGGTGCTGGCGCGGCATCTCGGCCTGACCCGGCAGTGGCTGCACGCCCGCACCCTCGGCTTCGCGCACCCCGCCGACGGCCGCTGGGTGGAGTTCGAGGCGGAGTACCCGGACGATCTCGCGCGTGCGCTGGAGATCCTCCGGGAGGAGAGTTGAGCCTCGCGCAGCAGAACCTCCAGGCTTATGACGAGCAGCTCCGTGGGGACGGCGAGACGCCCAGCGCGCTGTCGGTGACCCGGCTCGGTCCGCTCCGGCTGGTGACGCTGCCCGGCGGCCGGGGTTTCGCGACCTACCGCGACCGCGGGGACGCCGACGCGGGCACGACCGCGGGCTGGGTGGAGCAGGCGCCGGCGCACGATCGCGGCGAACAGTCGATCGGCAAGGTGAAGTGGAAGTCCAGCGGCCACGATCATGCGCCCGGTCTGCACGAAGCCTTGGTGCGCGACGGTTTCGAGCGCGGCGAAGCCGAGTCGGTCATGATCGGCGAGGCCGGTCCGCCGGCGGCCGAAGTGTCGTTGCCCGACGGGGTCGGGCTACGGCAGGTCACCGCCGAAGCCGGTGGCCGGGTGGTTCGCCGGCGTGTGGGGTGGCGCGACGCGGCCCGAGTGGCACCGGTGACCGCGCCCGCCGGCGTGGCCCGCGACAAGCCCGGCCTGCGCGCCGGACTGTCCGAAATGGACGGGATGGAGCGTCCTCGGCGATGACGAAGACCAGCCCAGACGAGCTCGATGAGGCGGCCGCCATCTTCACGAGCGTGCGGCCGCGCCTGTTCGGGATCGCGTACCGGATGCTCAGCAGTGCCACCGAGGCCGAGGATCTGGTGCAGGAGGTCTGGCTGCGGTGGCAGGCGTGCGACCGTTCCGTGGTGGCCGGCCCGGCGGCGTTCCTCGCGACGACGACCACCCGGTTGGCGATCAACGCGCTCAAGTCGGCGCACAAGCGGCGCGAAACCTACGTCGGGCCGTGGCTGCCCGAGCCGGTCGACACGAGCGCGGACCCGTACCTCGGCGCCGAACGCGGGGAGGCGCTGGAGTTCGCGGCCCTGCTGTTGATGGAGAAGCTCACCCCGAACGAGCGCGCCGCTTATGTGCTGCGCGAGGCTTTCGACTACTCGTACGCGGAGATCGCGGACATCCTGGCGTCGACCGAGCCCGCGGTGCGCCAGCTGGTCAGCCGCGCGCGCAAGCACGTGACGAGCGAGCGGCGCACGCCGGTCACCGCCGACGCGCAGCGGGAGCTGCTGACGGCGTTCATGGCGGCCGCCCGCTCGGGCGACATGGCGGCGCTGGAGAAGCTGTTCACCCCGGACGTGACAAGCCTGTCCGACGGCAACGGCAGGGTGCGCGTCTCGCGGCAGCCGGTCGTCGGTGCGGAGCGCGTGGCGAAGTTCCTGCACGCGATCTCCGGCTGGTTCTGGGCGGGCGTCGAGGTCGGATGGACGACCACCAACGGCCGGACTTCCGCCGTGCTGCGGCAGAACGGCGAGGTGTACGGCCTGATCACGGTCAGCGCCACCGCCGAGGGCATCGACCAGCTGCTGTGGCTGGTGAACCCGGAGAAGAACGCGGCGGTGGCGCTGCCGGATTGACGTCGTGCGTGGGCGCGGTTCGCTCAGCGCGCGAGCCACTCCCGGTACGTGGTTTTCGCGATGACGGCGCCGTCCTTGGCGATGAGCGTGTCGCCAGTGGCGGCGGCGAACATGCCTGCGGTGTCGTCGGTGACGACCTCGCGTCCGTCGCCGTGGGCGGCGAGGGTGATCCGGCCCAGCTCGTCGAACGGGAAGACCTCGGGCCCGGCGATGTCGCGGGTGCCCTGCAACGGCGTGCCCACGCTGGCGTCCGCGACGGCCTGTGCGACGTCGTCCGCGGCGATCGGCTGAATGCGCGTCGCGGGCAGGCGCACGGTCTTGTCGTCGGCCGTCCAGGACATCGCCGATTCGATGAACTCGAAGAACTGCGTCGCGCGGACGATCGTGTAAGGCACCGGGCCCGCCTTGAGGATGTTCTCCTGCAACACCTTGGCCCGGTAGTAGACCAGATCCGGCACCAGTTCGGCGCCGACGATCGAGAGGATGACCGCGCGCCCGGCCCCGGCCGCGCCCGCTGCCGAGAGCAGGTTGTCCATGGTCGTCCGGAAGAACGCGGGTGAGGCCTCGTCGAAGGTCGGCGAGTTCGTCAGGTTGACGACCACCTCGGCGCCCGCGAGCGCCTCGGCCAGGCCCTGCCCGCTGAGCAGGTCCAGCCCGGTGGATATCGAATGCGGCACCGCTTCGTGGCCGGCCGCGTTCAGGATCGCGACCACGCGCGATCCGATGAGCCCGGTCCCGCCGATGACAGCGATCTTCATGGAAAACCTCCTCGGTGAACGGCATGCGCCAGCTAAGACAGCACAGCCACCCGAGTTGTGACCGCGGGATTCCGGGCGCGGATCCGCCCCGGCGGATCAGTCTTCGAGCGTCCAGGTCAGGGAACGCTCGTCGGGCTCCGGCCGGGGGCTCCACCGGATCGACACCACGCGCGTCTGCTCGCCGACCACGTACACGGTGTGCCCGCCCGCGGTCTCGCCCGGCTGCACGCCGATCTTGTGCGGCGGCCGCGAGGACAGCGAGACCGGTGCCTTGGTGATCGCCTTGCCCTCCGCCGTAAGAAGTTCCAGAAAATTGTCCGGCAGCGAGACGAACGGGATCGTGCCGCGGTTGGTGACCTCGGTGTGCACGACGACCGCGCGCTCGCCCTCTTCGAGCCGGTAACCCGCGGCGTTGAACAGGAAGTCGGCCGGGTCCTGCACCTCCAACAGCTGGATGGCCAGCTGCTCACCTTCCAGGCCCTGCGCGGAAAGCGTCTCGCCGACGCGGCCAGGGCGCTGCGGGGCCGCGGCCGGGCGCTGATCGCCACGCGCCCACGACGCCGTCTGCGGCGGGCCCCACGTGCTGATCACCGGGTCGACCGGCGAAGGTGGGCGCGGCGGGGGAGCCTGCCGCACGGGCGGCGCAGAGCGGCCGGAGGGCACGCCTTGCACCGGGTGCGCGCCGCTCTGCGGTTGCACCGGGTAGCGGCCCGACGGCACGTTCTGCACCTGATAGGCGCCGGACGGGATGTTCTGCTGCGGCGGCAGTGGCTGCGGTGGCGGGGGCGCGGCCGGGCGGTGCCAGGCGCCGGCGAGCGCGGCCCGCAGGCCGTTCGGGTCGCTCTCCACACCGACGAGCAGCGGCAGCCCGCTGCCCGACAACGCGACCAGCCGGTAGGCCACCTCGCGCGGGTCCATCCCGACCTTGGCGGCCAGTTCGTGCACGGCGACCTTGCCCAGCTCGGCGAGCGCCGCCAGCAGGCGGGCATCGACGGGATCGGTCACGGCCACAACCTCAAACGCTACCGTCTCGCGTTAACCGCCCGCGCTCTAGGCTGGCGCCCATGAACGCCATCGCCGGACTGGCCGACGAATTCGTGGAAGCGCTGTTCGATGACGAGCCCTTGTGGCCCGCGGTGCTGGGCCTCGAGTCCAGCCGGGAGGGGCTCGGCGAGCTGACCGAGGACGCCGAAGCGGAACAACGCCGCAAGCTGCTGGAGTTCGTCCGCCGTGCCGAGGCGCTGCAGCCGGACAACGCGCAGGACCGGGTGACCAGGGACGTGCTGATCAGCCAGGCGCGCGGCCACCTCGACCGGCTGGACACGCACGCCGCCGAGTACACGATCACCGACCTGTTCGTTTCGCCGGTGGCGAACCTGCTGATGGTGCTGCCGATGATCGGGTTCGCGGACGAGGCGCAGGCGGAGCTGCACCTGCGCCGGCTGGCCGCGATCCCGCGCTACCTGGAGCAGGCCGCGGACCGGCACCGTGCCGGGCTCGCGTCGGGCCGGGTCCCGGTGGAGCACCTGGTCCGCGCCGCGATCTCGCACCTGGACCGCTATCTCGCCGATCCGGACAACGACCCGTTGCTCCGGCAGCCCGCGCCCAATGACGATTTCGCGCGACGGCGGGCCGAGCTCGTGATGAACACCGTCCGTCCGGCGTTCCGGGCGTACCGGGACGTGCTGGAGAACGAGATCGCCGGGCACGGGCGCCCACTGGACAAGGTCGGGCTGTGCTGGCTTCCCGGCGGCGAAGAGATGTATGCCGCCGCGGCCCGCGCGCACACCACCACCGACCGCACGCCGGACGAGCTGCACGAGACCGGGCTGCGCATCATCCGCGACCTCGCCACCGAATACGCCGAACTGGGCGAGCGCGTCTTCGGCACCACCGACCTGGCCGAGATCCACGAAAAGCTGCGCACCGATCCCTCGCTGCGCTGGAAGGACGCGGACGAGCTGCTGGACACGGCCCGTTCGGCGATCTCCCGCGCCGCGGCCGCGGCGCCGGACTGGTTCGGCCGGATCCCGCCGCACGAGTGGCGGGTGGACGCGGTGCCCGAGGCGGACGGGCCGGGCGCGCCCGCCGCGTACTACCTGCAGCCCGCGGTCGACGGCTCGCGGCCGGGTATCTACTTCGCCAACACCTACGAGGTGACCGAACGGTTCCGGCACACCGCCGAGGTGATCGCCTTCCACGAAGCCATTCCGGGGCACCACTTCCAGCTGTCCACCGCGCTGACCCTGACCGATCTCCCGCTGCTGCGCCGGATCGGGGACTTCACCGCCTTCGCGGAGGGCTGGGGGCTCTACACCGAGCGGCTGGCCCAGGAGATGGGCCTCTACTCCAGCGAGCTGACCCTGCTCGGGATGCTCACGATGGACTCGATGCGCGCCGGGCGCCTCGTCGTGGACACCGGGTTGCACGCGAAGGGCTGGAGCCGGGCCCAGGCGGTGGACTTCCTGCGGGAGAACACCCCGATGCCGCAGGTCGAGATCGACGCGGAGGTCGACCGCTACATCGCCTATCCGGGCCAGGCGCTGGCCTACATGGTGGGGCGGCTGGAGATCCTCCGGATCCGCGGCAAGGCCGAGCGCGCGCTGGGCGCGTCCTTCGACATCCGCGCGTTCCACGATCTGGTGCTGGGCGGCGGTTCCCTGCCGTTGTCGGTGCTGGACGCCGTGGTCACCGAATGGGCGGCCTGAGCATGCGCGAGTTCGAGATGATCGACGATCTCGCCGGCGAGCTGACCGCGCTGGACTTCGAGCGCGATCCGCTGCGGGCGTCGCTGCTCGGTTTGCCGGGCGCGCACGACAAACTGCCCGATCCGAGTGCCGCCGCGGAGCAGCGATTCCGTGCGTGCTACCTGGACCTGGCCGAGCGTGCGGAGCGGGCCGAGGGCGATCCGGTGACCAGGGGCGTCGTCGTCGGCCAGGCCAGGGCGGTGATCGACCTGCTCGACTCGCGGCTGCCCGAGTTCGCGGTGAGCGACGCTTTCGCCGCGCCCGTGCAGGTCGTCCTGCTGACCCTGCCGTCGATCACCCTCGACGACGCCGAGCGGGCGCGCGGGTTCCTGGCCAGGCTCGCCGCCATACCGTCCTTTGTGGACGCGGTGATCGAGCGGCAGCGCGGGGAGCCGGCGCCGCCGGATTTCCTGGTGGACGCGGCGATCACGTACTTCGACCGGCATCTCGGCGACCCGGCCAACGATCCGTTGCGGCTCGGGCCGGACGAGGCGGAACGGGACAGGCTGCTCGCCGAGGTGGTCCGGCCCGCGATCGCGCGGTACCGGGATTTCCTTGCCACCGAAGTGAAACCGCGTGCGCTGCCGTCGGACAGGCCGGGGATGTGCTGGCAGCCGGGTGGTGCCGAGCGGTACGACATGCTGATCCGTGCGCACACCACCACTTCCCGGGACGCGCGGGAGCTGCACGAGACCGGGCTGGGGCTCATCAAGGCGCTGGCCGCCGAGTACCGCGAACTGGGCTCGCGCGTGTTCGCCACCACCGGCCTGGCGGAGATCTTCGACCGCCTGCGCACCGATCCGGCGCTGCGGTGGGAGAGCGCCGAGGAGCTGCTGGACTCCGCGCGCGCCGCCATCCGGAACGCGGAAGCCGTTGCGCCGCAATGGTTCCTTACCCTTCCGGAACAGAAATGCGAGGTGCGCCCCGTCCCGCCGGCGGAGGCCGAGGTCGGCACCATCGCCTACTACGTCGAGCCCGCGCTCGACGGCTCGCGGCCCGGGGTCTACTACGCCAACACTTTCCGTGCCGAGGAACGGTTCCGGCAGACCAGTGAGGCGATCGCGTTCCACGAAGCCGTGCCAGGGCACCATTTCCAGCTCTCGCTCGCGCTCGGCCTGGCCGAACTCCCGTTGCTGCGGCGGATCGCGGAGATCAACGCGTACACCGAAGGCTGGGGCCTGTACGCGGAGCGGCTCGCCGACGAGATGGGCCTGTACTCCGGTGACCTTGCCCGGCTGGGCATGCTCGCGCAGGATTCGATGCGCGCCGGGCGCCTCGTCGTGGACACCGGGCTGCACGCGCTGGGCTGGTCACGGCAGCAGGCGGTGGACTTCCTCCGGGAGAACACGCCGATGGCGCCGCTGGAGATCGAGGCCGAGGTGGACCGGTATGCCGGCTGCCCAGGGCAGGCGTTGTCGTACATGGTGGGAAGACTGGAGATCCAGCGCTTGCGGGCCGAGGCCGAACGCGCGCTCGGGGACGCCTTCGACATCCGCGAGTTCCACGATGTGGTACTCGGCAACGGGATCGTGCCGCTGTCGGTCCTGGACGCGGTGGTGGGCGATTGGGTACACCGCCGTGTAGGGTGAGCGCGGAACTAAGCAAGCGCTCACCTCGGGAGGCGGCAGAGCATGCGCATCGGCACCCAGATCTCGTACGCCGGGGGCTTCGCCGAAAGCGTGGCCGACGTCGTCGAACTGGAGAAGGCCGGGCTGGACATCGTGTCCGTGCCCGAGGCCTACTCGTTCGACGCGGTCAGTCAGCTCGGCTACCTCGCGGCCAGGACCGAACGGGTCGAACTGGCGTCCGGGATCCTGCAGATCTACACCCGCACCCCGACGCTGACCGCGATGACCGCCGCCGGGCTGGACTTCGTCTCCGGCGGCCGGTTCAGCCTGGGCATCGGGGCCTCCGGGCCGCGGGTGATCGAGGGTTTCCACGGCGTGAAGTACGACGCGCCGCTGGGCCGCACCAGGGAGATCGTCCAGATCTGCCGCCAGGTGTGGCGGCGTGAGCGCGTGCAGCACGACGGCCGCTACTACCAGATCCCGCTGCCTGCGGAAAAGGGCACCGGGCTGGGCAAACCGCTGAAGCTGATCAACCACCCGGTGCGCGAGCGCATCCCGATCGTGCTCGCTTCGCTGGGGCCGAAGAACGTGGCGATGACCGCCGAGATCGCCGAGGGCTGGGAGCCGATCTTCTTCTACCCGGAGAAGGCCGCCGACGTGTGGGGCACCTCGCTCGCCGAGGGCAAGGCCAAACGCGACCCGTCGCTGGGCGAGCTGGACGTGGTGGTCGGCGCCCCGCTGGCGATCGGCGAAGACGTCGGGCACATGATCGACTGGATCCGCCCGATGGTGGCGCTCTACGTAGGCGGCATGGGCGCCCGGGGCAAGAACTTCTACAACGAGCTGGCCTGCCGGTACGGCTACGAGGCCGAGGCGAAGAAGATCCAGGACCTTTACCTGGACGGCAAGAAGGACGAGGCCGCCGCCGCGGTCCCCGCCGAGCTGCTGGAGTCGATCTCGCTGATCGGGCCCGCCGGGCACGTCAAGGAGCGCCTGGCCGCGTACGCTGAGGCCGGGGTCACCACGCTGCAGGTCACCCTGCTCGAGCCCGGCCTGGAGCGCCGGGTGCAGCGGATCAGCCAGCTGCGTGAACTGCTCGGCTGAGGCTCACTCCGGGAGCCGCAGGTAGAGGAAGTCGCTCACGCCGATCAGGCCGAGGATCTGGCGGACACCGAGCGGCATCGTCTCGCGGGACTCGTCGTGCACCACCCGCGGGCCGGTCAGCTTGACCGTGCGCCCGCGGGTTTCCAGCTCGCATCCGCCCGCGGCGAGCACATTGCGCACCCAGTCGCTGTCCGGGCCGTAGGTCAGCGCCACCACATACCCTTCCGGATTGCGGAAGGCGTTGACCGGCGTGCGGTACACCTTGCCCGATTTGCGTCCCCGGTGGACCACCCGCGCGAACCCGGGCACCCGCCCGCTCAACGGCCGGGCGATGCGGTTGGTCGCGATCTTGTTGAACCGGGCGACCTTCTTCGAAAGCACCATGGGATTCAGCATAGCGGCACATCTCAACGCTTGCTGAATTTGTTTGCGCGCCGGGTGCCGGTGGAATCCGGAAGGATGCCCGAGCTGCCGGACGTCGAAGGGTTCCGCCGTGTTTTCGCCGAGCACGCGGTGAACCGGAAGGTGACCGGTGTCGACGTGCGCGACTCCGGGGTGCTGCGCGGCGTGACCGGCCGCCGGTTGCGGGAAACCCTTACGGGACAACGGTTTTCCGAGCCGCGAAGGCACGGGAAATGGCTGCTGGTGCCGGTGCGCGGGCGCGACGCGACCATGGTGCTGCACTTCGGGATGACCGGCAGCCTGCACTGGTCGGACGAGGACCCGCACCCGCACCCGCACGACAGGGTGATCTTCGCTTTCCGCGACGGCGAGCTTCGCTACCGTGACCAGCGCAAACTGCAGGGTCTCCGGCTGGCACCGGACGACGACGCGCTGGCCGGGCTGCTGTCCGGCACCGGCCCGGACGCGCTGACCGTCACCCGGAAACAGCTGCGTGACCTGCTGCCGGGCGCTCGTCAGCTCAAGCCCGCGCTGATGGATCAGTCGGTGCTGAGCGGCTTGGGCAACCTGCTGTCCGACGAGATCCTCTGGCGTGCCCGGTTGCATCCCCGGCGCAAGCCCCGGGACCTTGACGACGCCGAGTTCGGCCGGCTGCACAAGGAACTCCGCGCCGTCCTGCGGGCGGCGATCCCCACCGGCCGGGTCCCGCCACGGCCTTCCTGGCTGACCGGACGGCGCGACGACCCTTCCGGTTCCTGCCCGCGATGTGGCACGACGCTGAGTCACGGCCGGGTGGGTGGCCGGAGCACGGTCTGGTGCCCGCACTGCCAGCCGGGTTGACGTTTCCGGAAATTGCGGTATCCCGAAACCATGAGCCAGGACAGGAAGCAGCAGTACCGTATCGACCCCGAACCACCGCTGACGCCGGATTTTCCGCGCTTGCGGCACCCCGACCTGGACGCCGGCGAGACCAAGGACGTCGACGAACCAGCCAACCGCGACGAGATCGAGGTGCCCGGCGAGGAGGACACGCGGAAAGGCAACGCCGTCCCGGAACCCCCGGACTAGCCGCGCCAAACCGCCACCCGGCGACGCGACAGCGAGCCCCCAACGCCCACACCCCGCCATCGAACCGATCCCCAGCGCTGAACGCTGCGCGATCGGGGCTGGGCTCACAGAGCGCGCTCCGCGCGGCCGTTGCTGCCGTCACACATCGCAACCCCCTACGGGCTCTGCCGCTTTCCGGACTCCATCCGCTGCCGCCGCACCGGCGCCCGCCCTGGCGGCTGCTGCGGCGCGGGGCCGGGGTTGATGCCGGGGATGGGCAGCGTGACAGTCTCCTCGGTGACGGTGCAGGCCCGCCCGTGGTGGGTGATCTCCACCGGCTTTCCCGACAGCAGCCGGTAGCTCGCCCGGTCGGCGTGGATCTCCACGGCGAACCGGCTGCCGAGCACGGTCATCCGGAACTCGATCCGGTCCAGCTCCCGCGGCAGCCGTGGCGCGAAGGTGATCTCGCCGTTGTGGTCGCGCATCCCGCCGAACCCGGCCACCACCGCGTTCCAGGCGCCCGCCAGCGAAGCCATGTGCAAGCCGTTGCGCACGTTGTTGTGCACGTCGTGCAGGTCGGTCAGCGCGGCCTCGGCGAGATAGTCGTAGGCCAGCTGCAAATGCCCCACCTCGGCGGCCACCACCGCTTGCGTGCCCGCGGAAAGCGACGAGTCCCGCACTGTCCTCGCCTCGTAGTAGGCGAAGTTGCGCGCCTTCTCCTGCGGGCTGAACGCATCCCCGCACAGGTGCAGCGCCAGCACCAGGTCCGCCTGCTTGACGACCTGCTTGCGGTACAGGTCGAAATACGGGAAATGCAGCAGCAGCGGGTAATCCTCGGCCCGGGTGCCCGCGAAGTCCCAGTCCAGGTGCTCGGTGAACCCTTCGGACTGGGGATGCACGCCGAGTTCGCGGTCGTAGGGGATGAGCATCCGGTCGGCGGCCTGGCGCCACGTGGCGATCTCCGACTCGCCGACGCCCAGCGTGCCGGCCACGCTCGGCAGGCGCTCCGAAGAAGCCGCCGCCTCGCGCAGGTTCCGCCGTGCCATCAGGTTCGTGTACACGTTGTTGTCCGCCACCGCGGAATACTCGTCCGGCCCGGTCACCCCGTCGATGCGGAAGCGGCCGTGTGAGTCGAAATGGCCCAGTGAGATCCACAGCCGCGCCGTCTCGGCGAGCAGTTCCAGGCCGAAGTTCCGCTCGAAGTCGGTGTCCTGGGTGGCCGCGAGGTAGCGGGCCACGGCGTCGGCGATGTCCGCGCTCACATGGAAAGCCGCCGTGCCCGCCGGCCAGTACGCCGAGCATTCCGCGCCGTTGATGGAACGCCACGGGAAGGCCGCGCCGCGCAAGCCCAGCTGCGCCGCCCTCTCCCGCGCTTTGTCCAAAGTGGAGTGACGCCAGCGCAGCGCGTCCCGTGCGGCCTCGGGCATGGTGTAGGTCAGTACCGGCAGCACGAAGGATTCGCTGTCCCAGAAGGCATGTCCGTCATAACCGGGCCCGGTCAGCCCCTTGCCGGGGATCGCCCGGCTCTCGCCGCGGGCCCCGGCCTGCAGGATGTGGAACAACGCGAACCTGGTGGCCTGCTGCAGTTCCGGGTCACCGTCCAGCTCGATGTCCGCGGTGGCCCAGAAATCGTCGAGGAACTCGCGCTGTTCGGCCAGGAGCCCGTCCCAGCCGGTCTGCACGGCGCCCGCCAGCGCGGCGTCCACCTGGGAGCGCAGCGCCGGGGCCGAGCGCTGCTGCGACCAGCCGTAAGTGAGGAATTTGGTCAGCCGCAAGCGTTTCCCGCGCGGCACGTCCACCGCGACGGTCAGCCGGGCCAGGTCGTCCTCGGCGCTGATCGTGGTACGCAGCCCGTCCGGGCATTCGATCTGGTGGTCCATCGCCGCGGCCAGCCGCAGCCCGGACCGGTTCGTCTGGTGCACCAGCACCGCGCGGTAGTCCTCGGCGAAGGAGAACTCCGCGCTCAGCGGGCTTTGCAGCGCGGCGGCCACCCGCGGGTCGCTGGTGTCGGACTCGATCGGCTCGTTGGCCAGCAGGTCCGACTGCAGCACCAGCTGCATGTCGTCGTCCATCGGCTCGACCTCGTACCGGATCGCGACGACGGCGCGCTGGGTGAACGACACCAGCCGCTGCGTGCGCACCCGCACCTCGCGGCCGGTGGGGGAGACCCATTCCGTGGTGCGGGTGAGCGTGCCGGTCCGGAAGTCGAGCACCCGGTCGTGCGCGACCGCGGTGCCGTAGCGCATGTCGAACGGCTCGTCCTCGACCAGCAGCCGGATGATCTTGCCGTCGGTCACGTTGACCACCGTCTGCCCGGCTTCCGGGTAGCCGTAACCGGCCTCGGCGTAAGGGAGTTCGTGCTCCTCGTAGAAACCGTTGAGGTAGGTGCCCGGGAGGCCGCGCGGCTCGCCCTCCTCCAGCGTGCCGCGCACCCCGATGTGCCCGTTGCCGAGCGCGAAGGTGGATTCGGTGCGCTGCAGCTGGTCCACGGCCAGGCCGCGCCAGCGCAGCTCCCACGGCGCGGTCTCGTATCCGTCGGCAGGCAGGTTCACGGACGTTCTCCCAGCAGTTCGGCGAGGTCGTCCACGACGACGTCGGCTCCGTGTTCGCGCAGCTCCGCAGCCTGGCCGGCGCGGTTGACTCCGACCACATAGCCGAAGTTACCCGCCCGGCCCGCCTGCACACCGGCCAGCGCGTCCTCGAAGACGGCGGCGTGTTCAGGCGCGACGCCGAGTGCTTTCGCCCCGGCGAGGAACGAGTCGGGCGCCGGTTTCCCGCGCAGTTTCTGGTCCCTGATCACGTTGCCGTCGATGCGGGCCTCGACGAACTTCGTCAGGTTTCCCGCTTCGAGTACGGCTTTTCCGTTCGCCGACGACGTGACGACCGCGATCTTCAACCCGGCTCGCCTGGCGGCTTCGAGATAACGCGCCGAACCCGGATAGGGATCGACCCCGCGCTCGTCGATGATGCGCAGCACCAGTTCGTTCTTGCGGTTGCCGAGGCCGTTGACGGTGGCCGCGTCGGGCTTGTCGTCCGGACTGCCTTCGGGTAGCCGGATTCCACGCGAGGAAAGGAATTCCCGCACCCCGTCGGCGCGTGGACGGCCGTCCACGTGCTGGATGTAGTCCTCGTCGGTGAACGGTGCGAAGTCCGCGCCGTCCCGTTCGCGCAGGAACGCGTCGAACGTCTTTTTCCACGCTTCGCGGTGCAGCGCCGCCGTCCCGGTCAACACGCCGTCGAGGTCGAACAGACAGGCGGAAATGGCTTCCGGCAACCCGATCATGCCGTGCACGGTACCCGCGATCAGCCCGCCGCGCCGTGGGTGTTCACGGGACGCGCGGTGCGCCCTCAGGGTGCGGGCGGACGTGGTGGATCAGGTCGTGGATCGTGGCGTCGGCCAGCCGGTAACGCACGATCCGCCCGGTGCGCGTGCCGGTGACCAGCCCGTGCGCGCGCAGCAGGCGCAACGCCTGGGAGACCGCCGTGTCGGTCATCCCGGCGGCGAAGGCGAGGTCGGACACCGAGATCTCGCGTGCGTAGTGGATGCACACCAGCAGGGTCAGCCGGGACGGGTCGGCGAGGATGGAGAACCGGTCGGCCCACTGCTGCAGCACGTCCCGGTCGCCGAGGCCCGCGAGCGCGGCGTCGACGGCTCCGGCGTCGATGGTCCGTCGCTCGTCTCCCATCGGGACATAATCTCACCACGATCACCAATCCGACCGGAGGGTTCGATGACCGGGATCTGGCGCCGCAGTGCGGTCGAGTTGCGCGCCGCGCTCGCCGCGCGGGAGCTGGCGGCACGTGAAGTGGTGCAGGCGCACCTCGACCGTATCGAGCAGGTGAACCCGAAAGTGAACGCCGTCGTGACGCTCGCCGCGGAGCGGGCGCTGCGCGAAGCACACGCGGCCGACGAACTCGCCGCCTCGGGTGCGGAACTGCCGCCGCTGCACGGACTTCCGGTGCTGCACAAGGACACCCACGAGACGGCGGGCATCCGCACCACCTACGGTTCGCCGCTGCGGGCGGATTACGTGCCCGAGCGCGACGAGCTGATCATCGAACGGATGCGCGCGGCCGGGGCGATCAGCCTCGGCAAGACCAACACCCCGGAGTTCGCGGCCGGCTCGCACACCTTCAATACGGTCTTCGGCACGACCAGAAACCCTTACGACACAACCAAATCCGCCGGTGGCAGCAGCGGCGGCGCGGCGGTCGCGCTGGCCTGCGGGATGAGCCCGCTGGCCGAAGGCAGCGACATGGGCGGGTCGCTGCGCAACCCGGCCTCCTTCAACGGTGTGGTGGGGCTTCGGCCTTCGCCGGGCCGGGTGCCGAACGTGCCTGCCCAGCTCGGCTGGACCACGCTCGACGTGAAAGGCCCGATGGCGCGCACGGTCGACGACGTCGCGCTGCTGTTGTCGGTGCTGGCCGGGCCGGACCCGCGCAGCCCGATCGCGCTGGCCGAGCCCGGCGGCACCTTCGCGCGGCCGCTCGAGCGCGACATGACCGGCGTGCGGGTGGCGTGGTCGCCGAACCTGGGCGGGGCGGTGCCGGTGGATTCCGAGGTCGCGGCGGTGGTGGAGGAGTCGGCGCGGGTGTTCGCCGGGCTCGGCTGCGAGGTGGGGCGGGACTGCCCCGATTTCGCCGGGGCCGACGAGGTGTTCCGCACGCTGCGCGCCTGGCAGTTCGAGGTGACCTACGGGCCGCTGATGGAAACCGGGCGGCTCAAGGAGAGCATCCGGTGGAACGTCGAGGCGGGCCGTGCGCTGACCGGCGCCGATCTCGGCCGCGCGGAGGTCCTGCACACCGCGCTGTACCAGCGGATGGTGACGTTCTTCGGCCGGTTCGACCTGCTCCTGCTGCCGGTCAGCCAGGTGCCGCCCTTCGACGCCGGGCTGGAGTACCCGGGCGAGATCGCGGGGGTGGCGATGGAGTCCTATCTGGACTGGATGCGCTCGGCGTACCTGGTCTCGGCCACCGGCTGCCCGGCGATCTCGGTGCCTGCCGGGTTCACCGCCGCCGGGCTGCCGGTCGGCCTGCAGATCGTCGCTGCCCCGCGCGCCGAATTCGCGTTGTTGCAGGCCGCGCGGGCGTTCGAGGGCGCTGTGACGCTTTCCGCGTTCGCGCCTCTTGACTAAGACGCTTGTCATAATCGAGGGTGGGGGGGATGACTGAGACCGTGCCAACGCAGCTCCGGCAGAAGACGATCACCTGGGAGGACCCGCTCGCCGGGGCCGAGCAGGGGATGAAGCTGTCCGGGCTGGAGTACTTGACGGCGATGGCCGAGGGAAAGCTGCCCGCCGCGCCGATCTCCGCGCACCTGGGGATGAGCGTGGTGCACGTCGCCGAGGGCGAGGTCGTCTTCGCCGCGACGCCGGACGAGTCGCTGTACAACCCGATCGGCACCGTGCACGGCGGGGTCGCCGCCACCATGCTCGACTCCGCGGTCGCCTGCGCGGTGCACTCCACGCTGCCCGCGGGTGTCGGCTACACCTCGGTCGAGCTGAAGATCAACTACGTCAAGGCGATCCGCGCCGGTGTGGGCGAGATCCGCGCGACCGGCCGGGTGGTGAAGGCGGGCTCGCGGGTGGCGTTCGCCGAAGGCGACCTGCGCGACGCCGACGGGAACCTGCTCGCGACCGCGTCCAGCACCTGCCTGATCATCCGGCCATGACACCGTCGCGAGAGTTGTGGGTCGTGCTGGAGACGCTGCACGACGTCACGTACTTCACCCCGGAAGCGCGCGCCGCCAACGAATCCGCCGGCCTGCGGGGGTTCTGGCGTGGCTACGTCGCGACGCGCGCGGCTCCGCTGGGCGCGGCCGGGCTGGGCCTGGTGACGGCGGTGTTCCACAACTTCGCGCCCTCGTTCCTCGCCCGTTCCCTGCCCTCGGTATGGGAGAAGGTCTCGCCCGAGCGCGCACTGGCCGCGCGGCTCGAAGGCGCCGTGGCGGCGCTGCGGGCGCATCTCCCGGAGCCGCCGGCCAGGGCGAACGAGCTACTCCGCCGCGCGATGGACGGCCTGTGCTGGGACGGCCGCCCGCTGGGCGCGGCCAACGCGGTCCTGCCGTGGCCCGACGAACCCACGGCCGCGCTGTGGCATGCCGCGACGGCGCTGCGCGAACACCGTGGCGACGGGCACGTGGCCGTCCTGGTTTCGGAAGGGGTCAGCGGGCTGGAGGCCCACGTGCTGCGGGACGCGGCCGACGGCAGCCGTGAGCTGATCATGCCGAACCGCGGGTGGACCGACGAGCAGTGGACCGACGCGGAGCGGAACCTGTGGGCACGCGGCCTGCTCGACGGCGGCGGGCTCACCGACGAAGGCAACCGGTTGCGGGAACACATCGAACACCGCACGGACGCGCTGGCGACTTACGACCTGACCGAGGCCGAGTTCGCCGAGCTGGACGGGCAGCTGCGCCCGGCGGCCCGCGTGCTGGTGCCCGGCGCGGTCCCGCATCCGAACCCCGTCGGCACACCGCGCCCCTGACCTCACCCGACCGAGGCCGAGACGTCGAAGGACAGCCCGCCGTCACCGGCCGACACCCGCACCGACGAACCCGCGCCGAGATCCCCGCGGAGCATGAGCTTCGACAGCTCGTTGTCCACCTCACGCTGGATCGTGCGGCGCATCGGCCGGGCGCCGAACTCGGGCTGATACCCGGCCCGGGCCAGCCACGAGACCGCCTCGGGCGTGAACTCCACGGTGATGCCCTGTGCGTGCGCCCGCCGTTTCGTCCGCTCCAGCAGCAGCGAGGTGATCTCCTCCAGCTGCGCGGCTTCGAGCTTGCGGAACACGATGATCTCGTCGATCCGGTTCAGGAACTCCGGCCGGAACGTCTCGCGCAGCCGCCGCATCAGCCGCTCGCGCAGCGGCTGCTCAGTGTCGCTCTCGTTGGCCGGCGCGAAGCCGAGCGCGCCCTGCGTGCCGCTGACGATCAGCTCCGAGCCGACGTTGCTGGTCATGATCAGCACCGTGTTGCCGAAGTTCACCGTGCGCCCGCGCCCGTCGGTGAGCCTGCCGTCGTCGAGCACCTGCAGCAGGACGTTGAACACCTCCGGATGCGCCTTCTCGATCTCGTCCAGCAGCACCACCGAATACGGCCGCCGCCGCACCGCCTCGGTCAGCTGCCCGGCCTCGTCGTACCCGACGTAACCAGGGGGCGCGCCGATCAACCGCGACACGGTGTGCCGTTCCCCGTACTCGGACATGTCGAGGCGGATCATCCGGTCCTCCTCGCCGAACAACGCTTCGGCCAGCGCCCGCGCCAGCTCGGTCTTGCCGACACCGGTCGGGCCGAGGAACAGGAAGCTGCCGAACGGCCGCCCTGGCTCGGCGAGGCCCGCGCGCGAGCGGCGCACCGCCTCCGCGACCGCTGTCACCGCCTCGTCCTGTCCGATCACCCGCGCGTGCAGGTGTTCTTCCAGGCGTAGCAACCGATCCCGCTCGGCTTCGGTGAGCTGGCTGACCGGCACCCCGGTCTGCCGCGAGACCACCTCGGCGATGTCCTCCGGGGTCACCTCGATCGCGCTGCCGGCCCTGCCATCGGAATCGGCCTGGCGCAGCTGCTCGCGCATCCCCTGGATCTCGTCGCGCAGCTTCGACGCATGCTCGAAGTCCTCTTCGGACACCGCCTGGTCCTTGTCCCTGGACAGCTGCTCCAGCCTGCTTTCCAGCTCCCGCACCTGGTTCGGCCTGCGGCCCGAGCGCAGCCGCACCCGCGCACCCGCCTGGTCGATCAGGTCGATCGCCTTGTCCGGCAGGAACCGGTCGGTCAGATAGCGGTCGGACAGGTCCGCGGCGGCCACCAGCGCCTCGTCGGTGAACCGGATCTGGTGGTGCGCCTCGTACCGGTCCCGCAGCCCGCGCAGGATCTCGATCGTGTCGTCGACGGTGGGCTCGGGCACCAGGATCGGCTGGAACCGGCGCTCCAGCGCGGGATCGTTCTCGATGTGCTGCCGGTATTCGTCCAACGTGGTCGCGCCGACGATGTGCAGCTCACCGCGGGCGAGCGCCGGTTTGAGCATGTTGCCCGCGCCCATCGAGCCCTCCGACGAACCGGCGCCGACCACGGTGTGCAGCTCGTCGATGAACACGATGAGACCGTCCCGGTGCTCGCGGATCTCGTTGAGCAGGTTGGTCATCCGCTCCTCGAAGTCACCGCGGTAGCGGGTGCCGGCCACCATCGCCGTCAGGTCCAGCTGCACCACGCGGCGTTGCGCCAGCGTGTCCGGCACGTCGCCGTCGGCCACGCGCTGCGCCAGGCCCTCGACGATGGCCGTCTTGCCGACCCCGGCCTCGCCGATCAGCACCGGATTGTTCTTGGTGCGCCGGGAAAGCACCTCGACGGTCTGCTCGATTTCGTCGTCGCGCCCGACCACCGGGTCGATCCCGCCTTCACGGGCCTGGGCGGTCAGATCACGCCCGTACTGGTCCAGCGTCGGCGTCCCGGTGTGCTGCTGCCGCGGTTCGTGCCCCTGCGCCGGACCCGGCGACGCGCCCCGGAACGACTCGGGTGTCACGCCGGCGCGGGCCAGGATGCGGCCTGCCTCGGACTGCTGGTTCATCGTCAGCGCGAGCAGGAGGTGCTGCGGCCCGATGTAGGAGGAACCGAGGCCGCGGGCGATGCTGTGCGCGTCCATCAGTGCGCGTTTGGCGCCCGGCGCGAGTGCCGTCGGGGTGCCCGGTTCGCCGGCCTGGCCGAAGGCGCGCGAGAGTTCTTCGGCCAGCTCTTCGGGTTTCGCCCCGGCGTCGGCCAGCAGCTGCCGGGTGGCAGGCACCTGGGTGGCGGCCCACAGCAGATGCTCGGTGCCCACGTCCGGACGGCCACCCTCGGCCGCCTTCGTCGCGGCGGCGGAGATCAGGTCCCTGGCCTGGTCGGTCAGCAGCCGGGTGATGTCCACCGACTGCGGCCGGCCCGGTGGCATCGACTGGCCGAAGAACTGGGCGAGGAACTGGTCGAACGGACTGGAACCGCCCGCGAAGAATCCGGTCATGGTGTCTCCTGTCAGTTTTCGTCGGTGAGTTTTTCGCGCAGCTGCTGCAGGGTCTGCGCGAGCAGCCGGGACACGTGCATCTGCGAGATGCCGACCCGGCCGGCGATCTGCGTCTGGGTCATGTTGCCGAAGAACCGCAGCATCACGATGGTGCGTTCCCTGGGCGGCAGGTCGCGCAGAAGTGGTTGCAGCGCCTCGTGGTTCTCCACCGACTCGAGGCCGCCGTCAACCTCGCCGAGCGTGTCGGCGAGCGAGGCGGCTTCGCTCTCGTCCCCGGCGGGCTTGTCCACGGAAATGGCGTAGTAGGCGTTGCCCGCCTGCAGCCCTTCGCTGACTTCGTCCACGGAAAGCCCGAGCGTGCGGGCGATCTCGGTGGGCGTGGGGGCACGGCCGAGCCGCTGCCCGAGTTCGCCGCTGACCTGGCCGATCTGCAGGTGCAGCTCCTTGAGCCGACGTGGCACGCGGACCGACCAGCTGGCGTCCCGGAAATGGCGCCGGACCTCGCCCATGATGGTGGGCACCGCGAACGAGAGGAAGTCGGTGCCCCGCTCCGGTTCGAACCGGTCCACCGCGTTGATCAGGCCGACCCTCGCCACCTGCACGAGATCGTCGTAGGCCTCGCCGCGGCCGCTGAACCGGCGGGCGATGTGCTCGGCCACCGGAAGGAACTGCGTGACCAGCGCGGTGCGCAGCCGCTCGCGGCGGGGGTCGCCGGGCGGCGTGGCGGCCAGCTGCGCGAATTTCGCCTGCTCTTCACTTTTCCGCGGCTCGCGGGCCACGACGGTTTCCGGGCTTCGCGGCCGGCCCATCGGTCAGCTCCCGGTGACCGGCCGGGCCACCGCGGCCACCGAGGGGACTCTTCGGCACCGGAACAGCGACGTCTGCAGTCTCATGGTCCCGGCTACCCGTGCCCCCGATGCCTCACACCCCGGATCGTGTCGGCGCACCGGGGTTTAACCCGGGCGTGGGGGGTGAATGAAGATCAGTATGCGGATCTCGATGGTTTCCCAGCAGGCCAGTCCACTCGCCGTGCGGGGAAACACGCAGGGGCTGCACGTGGCCGGCCTCGCCGCCGCGTTGTGCGCGCAGGGCCATGAGGTCACGGTGTACAGCCGCCGTGACGATCCCGCCCAGCCGGAACGTATGCGAGCCGGTGCTGGGTACGAAATGGTGTGTGTGCCGGCCGGTCCCGAAGCGGAATTGCCCGCCGACAAGGTGCTGGCGCATATGGCGGACTTCGCCGGATACCTCACGCGCGAGTGGGAATCAGCGCCGCCCGACGTGGTGCACGCGCATTTCTGGTCCTCCGGGCTGGCCGCGCTGCTGGCGGCGCGCGGGACGGATTTGCCGGTCGTGCAGACCTTTTACGGGCTCGGCGTGGTCGAAGCCCGCTACGAAGGCAGCGCCACGGGCCCGGCCGAACGCGTCCGGCTGGAACGTCTCGTCGGCCGTAACGCCGTGCAGGTCGCGGCCGGATGCAGCGACGAGGTCTTCGAGCTGGCCCGTCTCGGCCTGCGCCGGCCGCGGATCTCCATCGTGCCGCGCGGGGTCGAGGTGGACCGGTTCACCCCGGTCGGGCCGCGGGCTGGCCGCGATGCCCGGCAGCGGATCCTCGGCGTCGGATGTCTGGCTCCCCGCAAGGGTTTCGCCACGATGATCTCCGCGCTGCCCTGGGTGCCCGAGACCGAGCTGGTCATCGCCGGAGGTCCGGCGCTGGACGGCCTCGCCGCGGATCCGGAGGCCGCGCGCCTGCGCGAACTCGCCCGGCGGCACGGGGTCGCCGACCGGGTGCACCTGATCGGGCACATCGCGCGCGAAGAGCTGCCCGCGTTGTACCGCTCGGCGGATCTGGTGGTGTGCACGCCCTGGTACGAGCCGTTCGGTCTGGTGCCGCTGGAGGCGATGGCCTGCGGGGTGCCGGTGGTCGCGACGGCGGTCGGCGGGTTGATCGACACCGTGGTCGACGGGGTCACCGGTGAGCTGGTCCCGCCGCGCCGCCCGGACGCGCTGGCCGCCACCTTGCGCCGGTTGCTGGACGAGCCCGCCCAGCGTGAGGCCTACGGCATCGCGGGCGCGGACCGCGCGCATTCGCGGTATTCGTGGGACCGCGTCGGCACCGACATGCTGCGGGTCTACGAGCAGGCCCTCGGCGGACGCGTGCCCGCGCCGCGCGAACCCGGCCAGGTACCGGTCGGCGGCACGCCGCTGCCCAGCTGAACCCTGTCCTTTCCCGCCCTTGACGCGTCGGAACCGTTCAACTATGCATGAGTCATGCATGATAAACGGGTCGCCAACCTGCTCGGGGCATTGTCGCTCGCGGTGCATGATCTCGTGCTGGCCGACGCGACCGCCGCGGCCGGCACGAGCGCCAGCGGCGCCGCCGCGCTCGTCGTGTTGTCCACCGCGCCCGGGCTTTCGGTCACCGAGCTGGGCAGACGCATCGGGCTCAGCCAGCCCGCCGCCGCCCGCATGGTCGACTCGCTCGAACGCGCCGGGCTCGTCGAGCGCCGGGACACGCTGACCCGCTCCGTCGCGGTGCACCTGACGAAACAGGGGAGCGGCGCCGCGCGGCACATCCTCGGTGACCGCGGCGGCAGGCTCGGCACCCTGTCCGCCGCGCTCGACGCCGACGAACAGGCGACTTTGGCTCTCCTGCTGGGAAAACTCCTTACCTCCGCGTACGACCAGCTGCCGGAAGCGGACCGGTTGTGCCGGTTGTGCGATCGCGCGGCCTGTGTCGCGAACGGACAGATCTGCCCCGTCGGCGCGGCCTGCCGGAGCCGTGATGGGTGAGCTGCTCGCGCTGGCTTCCGCGCTCTGTTTCGGGCTGACCCATTTCGTCAACGGCGTTCTTTCCCGCCGCGCGCCAGGGCTGACCATCTCGCTCTACGCCCAGCTCGGCGGAACGGCGATCACGCTTCTGGCCGCGCTGTGCTGGCCGGACGGGACGGGCGCCGGGCTCGGCTGGGGCGCGCTTTCCGGTCTGGGCACGGGAATCGGCGTCGCCTTCCTGTACCGGGCGATGAGCACCGGTGCGCTCAGCGTGGTGGTGCCGGTGAGCGACGTGGGCGCGGTCGCGATCCCCGTCCTCATCGGACTGGTGTTCCTCAGCGAACGCCCGTCCGCGCTCGCGATCGCCGGCGTGGTGCTCGCGCTGCCCGCGATCTGGCTGGTGTCCGGTGGCTCCGGCCGGGCAACCGGACTGCGCGACGCGCTGATCGCGGGGGCGGGTTTCGCCGTCCAGTTCCTCGGCATGGCACCGGTTCCGGTGGACGCCGGGCTCTGGCCGATCGTGCTGAGCCGCGTGGTTTCGGTGGCGGTGATCCTGCCGCTGGTGCTCGGCACCAGGACACCGGTGCGGCTGCGGCCCTCCGTGGCCGCGCCCGCGCTGATCGCGGGAGCCGTCGGCAGCGTCGCCATCGTGCTGTACTGGGTGGCCGCGCACCGGCAACTGGTCGCGCTGGCCACCGTGCTGGCCGCGCTCTACCCGGCCATCCCCGTCGTCCTCGGGGTGGTGCTGCTGCGGGAACGGTTGCGCGGCACACAGATCCTGGGCGTGCTCGGGGCCGGGCTCGCCGTGGCGTGTATCGCGCTCGGCTGACCGGCCGGGCTCACAGCGGCGCCGGGTGCCGGGCGGCGCTGAGCATTTCGAGCGCGGCGCCGACCGTCGCCTGCATCGGCAGCCGGGCGCCGAGCCCGGTGACCTGCAGCGGGCGGGCGACCGGGCGCGGACTGCCGACCAGCGCCCACCGCACGTGCTCGCGCGCGGCCAGGTCCTCGAGATCGAGCAGCACCTCCAGGCCCGCCGAACCGAGGAACGTCACCTCGTTCAGATCGAGCACGAACGGGCCCCCGACCACGAGCCGGCTCGCGTATTCGGCGAGCGCGGGCGCACCGATCGCGTCCAGCTCGCCCGAAACACGAGCCAGCCGCACACCGCCTGGAAACTCCGCCATTTCGATTCGGACGTCGCTGAGTGTCTGCACGGCGTTTTTCCGATCTCCTCGGGGTTGCGGCGGTTTCTCCCTGCCCCGCCGCGCACCTTGCGAAAGTCACTCTCCCTGCGCGGCTGCCGGCTCAACCGCCCAGCTCCGACCGTACGGAGACAGGAAGGCCGTTGGCAAGGCATGAAGCGGGTTAATCCGCCGCTACGCCAGGTAATTTGTGAATGATTTACGCGGCGAGTTCCGCCCAGACCTGTTTCCCGCCTTCTTCGGTCCGCGTGCAACCCCATGACCTGGCCGCTTGCTGCACCATCAGCAGCCCGTACCCGCCTTCGGAGTCCGCGGCGCGGATGTGCGCCCCGCGGGGGTCGTCGTCCGAAACCGACACGATGAGTACATCGTCGCGCAGTTCAAGCGACAGCATGGGGGTCGAACTGGTGTGCTGCAGGGTGTTCTCCACCAGCTCACTGGCCACCGTGGCGACGTCCGGCGTCAGCTCCGTGAGGTGCCAGTCCGCGCAGACCCCGTCGACGAAACGACGGGCCGATCTCGCGGATTCCGGTGCTCTGGCCAAAGTGATCTCGGCTCGGCTTTGCATTCGGCTGCTTCCTGGGTCGTCGTGACAGGGACTCGGATACCCGTCGCGGCGACCGGAAAACCCGGCACCCGCGAGTCCTCTGTGGACACTGTGGCTGGTTCGATCGGGCAAGGATCTTCCGGCGCGCCACCACACCTTCGTGGCAATCCTGGTCACCGTCCGCGTTCGCGGGCGGAAAAACCACGGTTTGGGGTTGATTCACTTTTGGCCACGGAGGACAGTGGGTAAGCCGGGTCGGCACTGTGTGCGACGGAGGCGAGGATGCTGCGATGACGGACCTGCGTGCCCGGCCGATTGTCCTGGGCGACCAATACGATCTCCCCGCGCGGCACCGCCGCGGTCAGACCATCCTGCGCTTGATGCGCACCACCGACCACAAGGTCATCGGGTGGATGTACCTGCTGACCTCGCTGGGTTTCTTCGTCGTCGGCGGCGCGATGGCGTTGCTGATGCGCAGCGAGCTGGCGCGGCCCGGGCTGCAGTTCCTCTCCCAGGAGCAGTACAACCAGCTGTTCACCATGCACGGCACGATCATGCTGCTGCTGTATGCCACGCCAAACGTGTTCGCCTTCGCCAACCTGGTGCTGCCGTTGCAGATCGGTTCACCGGACGTGGCGTTCCCCCGGCTGAACGCGTTCTCCTACTGGCTGTTCCTGTTCGGCGGGCTGATCGTGCTGTCCTCGTTCCTCACCCCGGGGGGCGCACCGGACTTCGGCTGGACGGCGTACACCCCGCTGTCCGATTTCACGCACTCACCGGGTATCGGCGGGAACCTGTGGATCGCGGGGCTGATCGTCTCCGGCCTGGGCACCATTCTGGGCGGGGTCAACATGGTGACGACCATCGTGACCCTGCGATGTCCCGGGATGACGATGTGGCGGATGCCGATCTTCACCTGGAACATCCTGTTCACCTCGATCCTGGTGCTGGCCGCCTTCCCGATCCTGACCGCCGCGCTGTTCGCGCTGCTGGCCGACCGGCTGATCGGGGCGCACGTGTTCGACCCCGCCAACGGCGGTGCGATCCTGTGGCAGCATCTGTTCTGGTTCTTCGGCCATCCCGAGGTCTACATCATCGCGCTGCCGTATTTCGGGATCGTCACCGAGATCATTCCGGTGTTCAGCAGGAAACCGCTGTTCGGCTACCGGCTGATGGTGTTCGCCACGATCGCGATCACCGCGCTGTCGTTCGCGGTGTGGGCGCACCACATGTTCGCCACCGGCGCGGTGCTGCTGCCGTTCTTCTCGTTCATGACCTTCCTGATCGCGGTACCGACCGGGATCAAGTTCTTCAACTGGATCGGCACGATGTGGAAGGGCCATATCACGTTCGAGACCCCGATGCTGTTCTCCGTCGGCTTCCTGATCACCTTCCTGCTCGGTGGCCTGACCGGGGTCATCCTCGCCTCGCCGCCACTGGATTTCCACATCACCGACACCTATTTCGTGGTCGCGCACTTCCACTACGTGCTGTTCGGCACGATCGTTTTCGCCACCTTCGCCGGGGTCTATTTCTGGTTCCCGAAGATGACCGGGCGAATGCTCGACGAACCGCTGGGAAAACTGCATTTCTGGACCACGTTCATCGGTTTCCACACCACGTTCCTGGTGCAGCACTGGCTCGGCGACCAGGGTATGCCGCGCCGGTACGCCGACTACCTGCCGAGCGACGGGTTCACCGTGCTCAACACCATTTCCACGATCGGCGCGTTCATTCTCGGCGCCTCGATGCTGCCGTTCATCTACAACGTGGTGAAGAGCTACCGGTTCGGGGAGAAGGTCACGGTGGACGATCCGTGGGGCTTCGGCAATTCCCTGGAATGGGCCACCACCTGCCCGCCGCCGCGGCACAATTTCACCGAGCTGCCCAGGGTCCGCTCGGAACGCCCCGCCTTCGAACTGCACTATCCGCATATGGTGGAACGGCTGCGCGAGCAGGGCCACATCACCCTCAGCGGGAAGCCGGTGCCGCATGAGCACGCCTCCGCGACCCCGTCGGAGACGATCTCGGGCGACGATTCCGGGCACGGTTAGCTTTCGGTACTCCCGGGTAGCCGGAGCGCGGACTGCCTTGGAGGGACTGATGACCGAACACGGATCCACCGCGGTCGAGGACCGCTCGATCGCCCGGCTGATCCAGGACATGTCGGAACAAACCCGCAGGCTGGTGCGGGACGAGGTCCAGCTGGCCGCCGCCGAGCTCAAGGACAAGGGCAAGAACGCCGGGCTCGGCGCCGGGCTGGCCGGGGCCGCCGGCGTCGTGGCGGTGTTCGGCGCGCTGGCGCTGGTCGCCGCCGCCATCCTCGGGCTCGCGCTGGTCATGCCGGGCTGGGCCGCGGCGTTGGTCGTCGGGGCCGCGCTACTGGTGGTGGCCGGGATAGCCGCGCTGATCGGCACCCGCAAGATCAAGCGCGCCGTACCGCCGGTGCCCGAGGAAGCCGCCGCGGGCGTGGCCAAGGACGTGCAGGTCGTACGCGAAGGGGGCCGGCACCATGAGTGAGCGCGACACCTTCCCACGTGATGCCGAAGAAGCGCGCCTCGACGTGGAACTGACCCGCCAGGAACTCGGCGAGACCGTGGAAGCCTTGGCGGAGAAGGCGCGCGCCACCGCGCATACCGGTCAGCGTGTCGCGCTGACGGCGGGCGCGGCGATCAGTGCGGGGTTGCTGCTGGCACTGCTGATCAGAAAGTTCACCCGCCGCTAGCCGTAGAGCTTGTCCGCATAGGCCGGGCCGTAGTAGCGCTCGAGTTCTTCGAGCGAGTCGTCCGGACGTTCCAGTGTCTTGGCGATCACCGGCCGGGGCGGCGCCGACTCCGGCTCCCAGGACTCGGGCTTCCACAGCTTCGAGCGCAGGAAAGCCTTGGAGCAGTGGTGGAAAACCTGTTCCACCGCCACGATCAGCGCCAGCTTCGGCCGGTGGCCCTTGACCTTCATGTCGTCGAAGAACGGCGCGTCCCGCACCAGCGTGGCGCGTCCGTTGATGCGTAACGTGTCGCCGCGGCCGGGGATGAAGTAGACCAACCCGACGTGCGGGTTGGTGAGTACGTTGCGGAACGTGTCCACCCGGCGGTTGCCGGGCCGGTCCGGGATCGCGATCGTGCCTTCGTCGAGGACGCGGGTGAAGCCAGGCGGGTCGCCCTTGGGGGACACGTCACAGGCACCGGTGGCGTCGGAGGTGGCGATGAGGCAGAACGGGGAGGCGGCCAGCCACTCGAAGTCGAGCGGATGCAGCTTCGTTCTTTCCTTACGCAGCGCCGCGGGCTGCACCTCGCCGACGATCTCGCGGAGTTCGTCCGCCGTGCCGATCGTTACCACCCCGTCCATGTCCATAACGCCGACACTACTGAACATCCGCCCGGTTGCTGACCGGTTTTGCGCGGCGGCTCACTCCACCGGCCAGCGCGTCGCCGCCTCCTCCAGCAAGGTTTCGACGATCTGGCTCTCCGGCACCGTGCGCACCACCTCCCCCTTGACGAAGATCTGCCCCTTCCCGTTGCCCGACGACACCCCGAGGTCCGCTTCGCGCGCTTCGCCGGGTCCGTTGACCACGCAGCCCATCACCGCGACGCGCAGCGGGACCGGGAAGCCGTCGAACGCCGCCGTGACGCGCTCGGCCAGCTGGTAGACGTCGACCTGAGCCCGGCCGCACGACGGGCACGACACGATCTCCAGCCGCCGCGGCCGCAACCCCAGCGACTCCAGGATCTGCGCGCCGACCTTCACCTCCTCCACGGGCGGCGCGGACAAGGACACGCGGATCGTGTCCCCGATGCCCTCGGCCAGCAGTACCCCGAACGCCACCGAGGACTTGAT
Organism: Amycolatopsis sp.; assembly: GCF_035546795.1. Lineage (GTDB taxonomy): Bacteria > Actinomycetota > Actinomycetes > Mycobacteriales > Pseudonocardiaceae > Amycolatopsis_E. The sequence goes on along the minus strand of NZ_DASZWC010000020.1, from coordinate 59,035 downwards.
CGTGCCCTGGAACCGCGGCCCCGCCTCGGTCACGCCGAGGTGCAGCGGGTACTCGCAGCGCTGCGCCAGCAGCCGGTAGGCGTCGATCATCACCAGCGGGTCGTGGTGTTTCACCGAGATCTTCAGGTCGGTGAACCCGTGCTCCTCGAACAGCGAGCACTCCCACAACGCCGACTCGACGAGCGCCTCCGGGGTGGCCTTGCCGTACTTGGCGAGCAGGCGCTTGTCCAGCGAACCCGCGTTGACCCCGATCCGGATCGGGGTCCCCGCGGACCCGGCCGCCTTCGCGATCCCGGCGATCTTGTCGTCGAACTTCTTGATATTGCCCGGATTCACCCGCACCCCGGCGCAGCCGGCGTCGATCGCCGCGAACACGTAACGGGGCTGGAAGTGGATGTCCGCGATCACCGGGATCGCGGACTTCTTCGCTATCTCGGGCAACGCTTCCGCATCGTCGGAGGAGGGCACCGCGACGCGCACGATCTGGCAGCCCGCCGCGGTCAGCTCCGCGATCTGTTGCAGCGTCGCGTTCACGTCCGCGGTGACGGTGGTGGTCATCGACTGCACCGAGACCGGCGCGTCCCCGCCCACAGCCACAGCGCCGACCATCACCTGCCGGGACTTCCTGCGCCGCAAGGGAATCACGGGCATGCCGAGTTCCGTCACGACCGCACCGTCGCGGGCAGCGTGAAGTGGATGGTCTCGCGGCTGGTCTCGCGCTCCTCGACCTTGACCGGGCCCAGCCCGCCCATCGCGGCGATGACGGCGTTGACCAGCCTCGGCGGCGCCGAGGCTCCTGCCGTCAACCCGACCACTTTCGCGTCGATCAGCCATTCCGGCCTCAGGTCGGGCGGGCCGTCGATGAGGTGCGCCGGGGTGCCGGCCCGGCGTGAGAGTTCCACCAGCCGCACGGAGTTCGACGAGTTTTTCGAGCCCACCACGAGGACCACATCGGACTCGGCCGCGATCGCCTTCAGCGCGTCCTGCCGATTCGTTGTGGCATAACAGATGTCGTCGGAGGCCGGGCCGCGCAGCGCGGGGAACCGGCGGCGCAGCGCCTCGACGACCTCGGCTGTCTCGTCCACGCTCAACGTGGTCTGGGTGAGGTAGGAAACCCGTTGTGGGTCCGGCACTTCCAGCTTCCGGGCCTCCTCCGCCGACTGCACGAGCACCATCCGCCGCGGCGCCTCGCCGAGGGTGCCCTCGACCTCCTCGTGCCCGGCGTGCCCGATCAGGATCACCGTGTCCCCGCGAGCGGCGAACCGCCGCGCCTCCGTGTGCACCTTCGTGACCAGCGGGCAGGTCGCGTCGACCACCTCCAGCCGCCGCCGCTTCGCCTCCGTGCGCACGGCGGGGGAGACCCCGTGCGCGGAGAACACCACGGCCGCGCCAGGCGGCACCTCGCTCAGCTCGTCCACGAACACGGCCCCGCGGCACTCCAGATCGCGGACCACATGCACGTTGTGCACGATCTGTTTACGCACGTAGACCGGCCCGCCGCGCTGGGCCAGTAACCGTTCCACGATCTCGATCGCCCGCTCCACGCCGGCGCAGAACGAACGCGGCGCCGCGAGCAGCACCGTGCGCGCCGTGCCGGCGGCCGAGAGGCACGCGGCCATCGCGCCGCACACCCGCTCGGTCAACTCCGGTGACGGGCTCCCGGTGATCGCCGCCCCGAGCCCCGCGGTGTGGTCACCGGCGCGGAACACCGAGCGCAGCGCCACCGCGCCGCGATCGGCTTCCGCGTGCAGCGGGCCCCGGCCCGCGCGCACCCCGCGCCGCCGCAGTTCCCCTTCCAGCAGCACCCCTGCCGGGCAGGGCACAGACGGCCGGTCCGGCCACAGCAGGTCTTCGGCCACCAGCACCGCACCCGGATCGGGGCGGCCCCGGTTGTTCGCGGCGAGAATGCTCTGCGCTGCGGTGAAGGACATCGACTCTCCTCGTACTCCCATTCGCGGTGCGGGGACCTCAACGGTCACGGCGGGCGACCAATCGCGCGAGCGCGGTGAGCTCGGTTTCGGCCTGGGGCCGGGGAACCGCGGCGCGCAACCGGGACAGGGCGTGCTCCAGCAGGTTGTCGGCCTGTGCCTGGGCCCACTCGCGGCCGCCGGCGCCAGCCACGAGCTCGGCCGCGCGCACCAGCTCGGGCCCGGTCAGGTCCTCGGGTTTGCGGTACAGCTCGGCCAGCTGCCTGCCCTCCCTGGTGCGCGAGCCCAGCGCCGCAACCACGGGCAGGGACTTCTTGCGGCTGCGCAGATCCGAGTACACCGGCTTCCCGGTGACCGCGGGCTCGCCCCAGATGCCGAGCAGGTCGTCGACGAACTGGAACGCCAGGCCGATCTCCTCACCGAAGGCACGCAGCTGCCGGACCTGTTCCCCGCCGCCGCCGCCCGCCACGGCACCCATCGCGCAGGACGCGCCGAGCAGCGCCCCGGTCTTGCCGGCCGCCATCGCGCGGCACTCCGCGACACTCACCTCTTCCCGTTCCTCGAAGGCGAGATCGGCGCACTGGCCTTCGATGAGGTCGGCCACCGCGGCCATCAGGATCCGCAGCTGCCCGGGCTGTTCGGCCAGCAGTTCCGCGGCCAGCGCGAGAATCGCGTCCCCGGCGAGGATCGCGGTGCCGACCCCGAACACCTTCCACACCGTGGCCCGGTGCCGCCTCGTCACGTCGCCGTCCACCACGTCGTCGTGCAGCAGCGAGAAGTTGTGCACCAGCTCCACGGCGACCGCGGCGGGCAGCGCGGGCTCCGGTGCGGAGCCCACGGCCTGTGCCGACAGCAGCGTCAGCGCCGGGCGCATCACCTTCCCGCTGCCACCGTCATCGGTCCAGCCGAAGTGGTGGTAGGTGGGCGGGCGCATCGACGCGGACAGCCGCCCGGCGGTCGCGCGCAGTTCGGGTTCGACCAGATTCCGGGCCCAGGCCAGGATTTCCGGCGCCGTCCGCGCCTTCGTCACGACATCCACGCTTCACCGTCCCAGTTCCACGTTCTCCAGGATGCCCAGCGCATCCGGGACCAGTACCGCCACCGAGTAGTAGGAACTGACCAGATAGGACAGCATCGCCTTTTCGCCGATCCCCATGAACCGCGCGTTGAGGCTCGGCTCGATCTCGTCGGGGATCCCGCTCTGGCGCAGTCCGATCACGCCCTGGCGCTGCTCGCCGACGCGCATCGCGAGTATCGACGTGCTGTTGCCGGCCGAGACCGGGATCTTGTCGCACGGCAGCACCGGCACGCCGCGCCAGCCGAGCACCTGTTTCCCTTCCACCTCAACGGTTCGCTGCTCGATCCCGCGGCTGGTGCACTCCCGGCCGAACGCCGCTATCGCGCGCGGATGGGCCAGGAAGAACGCCGTGCTCTTGCGCCGGCACAGCAGTTCGTCCATGTCGTCCGGGGTCGGTGGCCCGCCCCTGGTCTGGATGCGCTGCTTGAGATCGGCGTTGTGCAGCAGCCCGAACTCCGGATTGGTCAGCAGGTCCGCTTCCTGGCGCTCACGGAGCGCCTCCACGGTCAGCCGGAGCTGCTGCTCCAGCTGGCTCATCGGGTCGTTGTACAGATCCGCGACCCGGGTGTGCACCCGCAGCACCGTCTGGGCCACCCCGAGTTCGTACTCGCGCGGGGCGAGCTCGTAGTCCACGAACGTCGTCGGCAGGTCCGGCTCGCCGCCGTGTCCGGAGGCCAGCTCGATGTTCGCCTCGCCGTGCTTGTTCTGTGCCGGCACCGAACCCCGCCGCAGCTTCGCCACGTGCGCCCGCAGAGCGTCCGAAGTGGACAGAAGCTGGGCGAGGTCCGCCCGGCGCAGCACCAGCACCGTGACCGGGGTGAGCGCCCGGACCGTGCAGGACCAGTCCTGCGGGGAGTCGGCCAGCACCTGCTGACCGAAGTAGTCCCCGTCGGCGAGGATGCCGAGCGAGGTGACCTCCCCGTAATCCCCCCGGCCCTGTTTGGCGGCTTTCCCGTGTGCCAGCAGGAAAATCTCCTCGGCCGGACTGCCCTCCTCGGCGAGTGCCTCGCCGGGGGAGTACTCGCGCTGGGTGAGCCGCCCGGCGAGCGCGCCCAGGACCGCCTCGTCCGCGAACCCCCGCAGCAGTGGCAGCTCGGCCAGGCTTTCCGGAACCACCCGGAGCTCGCCACCGTCGCGGTAGAACGCCGCGCGCCCCGCGCCGGTGGCGTGGTTGAGCCTGCGGTTCACGCGGTAGCTGCCCGCGGTGGTGTCCACCCAGGGCAGCTGCCGCAGCAGCCAGCGTGGGCTGAGCCCGCGCATCTGTGGAACCGATTTGGCGGTGGTGGCCAGGTTCCGCGCCGCCGCGGTGCTCAGGCTAAGCCTGGTCCGGGTCTCCAGTGTCACGGTCACGATGTGCCCAACCCCGTTTCTTACCGGCCGACTTCGACGTTCTCCAGTACTGCCAGTGCATCCGGCACCAGGACGGCCGCGGAGTAGTACACGGAGACGAGGTAGGAGATGATGGCCTTGTCGTTGATCCCCATGAACCGCACCGAAAGGCCCGGCTCGAACTCGTCCGGGATACCGGTCTGGTGCAGGCCGATCACGCCCTGGTTCTGTTCCCCCGTGCGCATCAGGATGATCGAGCTGGTGCTCGTGTCGCTCACACCGATCTTGCTGCAGGGCAGGATCGGCACCCCGCGCCACGACGGCACCTGGTGGCCGAGGTACTCGATCCCGGCCGGGTACACGCCGCGCGCGTTGCATTCCCGGCCGAAGGCGGCGATCGTGCGCGGGTGCGCGAGGAACACGTCCGGGTCCTTCCACACCGTGGACAGCAGCTCGTCCAGGTCGTCCGGGGTGGGCGGGCCGGAGCGGGTGTGGATGCGCTGGGAGTGGTCCGCGTTGTGCAGCAGGCCGAAATCCTTGTTGTTGACCAGTTCGGACTCCTGGCGTTCCCGCAGCGCCTCCACGGTGAGCCGCAGCTGCTGCTCGACCTGGTTCATCGGCTGGTTGTACAGATCGGCGACGCGGGAGTGCACCCGCAGCACGGTCTGCGCGACGCTCAGCTCGTACTCGCGCGGGGAGAGCTCGTAGTCGACGAAGGTGCTCGGCAGGTCCGGCTCACCGTCGTGCCCGGAGGACATGCCGATCTCCGCCTCGCCGTGTTCGTTCCGCGGCGCGAGCAGCCCTTCCTGGAACTTGCGGACCTGCTCCCGCAGGGCCTCGGACTGGCCGTACACCTCGTCGAAACCGTTCTGCTGCAGGACGAGCACGGTGCACGGGGTCAGCGCCTTGACCGTGTACTCCCAGAGGTCCTCCGGGTCGGCCAGCGTCTTGTCGCCGAAGTGGTCCCCGTTGGCGAGCACCCCGAGCGTGGTCTGCCGCCCGTACTGACCGGGCCCGATCTTGGCCACCTTGCCGTTGGCGATGAGGAAGGCCTGGTCGGATTCGTGGCCGAACTCCACGAGCACGTCCCCGGCCTCGTAGCTGCGCTGTTCGAACCGGCCGGCGAGCGCGGTGAGCACCTCGGTGTCGTCGAATCCGCGCAGCAGCGGCAGCTCGGTCAGTTCGGCCGGGATCACGCGGACGTCGTCCCCGGTGCTGACGAACGTGACCCTGCCGTCGCCGACGGTGTAGGACAGCCGCCGGTTGACCCGGTACGCGCCACCGGAGGCCTGCACCCAGGGCAGCGCGCGGATCAGCCAGCGGGACGTGATCGCCTGCATCTGTGGCACGGACTTGGTCGTGGTGGCCAGGTTCCGCGCCGCCGCGGTGCTCAGGCTCAGCTGTGAGGCACCATCGGCCACACCCGACTCAGCGGATTCGGTCACAGTCACGGCAAATACCACCAATCCTTGCATAAAGGGATTCCGCAAATTCGTGAAGGCCCGATTTCCTGGGGCGAATTCGACGTTAGCACCGGCTATCCGGGCAGTACAGTCACTCGACCGTGGCTCCGGAAATTGTCGTCCGCCGTGCGGCCGACATTCGAGTGATGCGCACCGCGGCCGGGAAACGGTCGGTAGAGCGCTTTCCGGCAAGTCACCCGGCTCGCCCAGTGCGCACTGCCCGACGGGGTGACATCCGGGACCTGCCGGGCACGCAGGCCGCCCGGACTGCTCCGAACGGCTCCATCCATTCCCGGACTGTGGGAAATACTGTGGCCCGATGTGGCTAATGGGTCGTCTTTTCGTTGTCCGCCATGGCTTTTCGGAAATATCGGCTTTTGGTGGTGACTCCCGGTGAACGGGACGGCCCCGGATGGCCCAAACCCGCTACCGTTCCGGGACGCCGGGCAGGTAATCGTGTTCGCCAATTCGTGCCGGTATTGCTCCGCGTCGGTGAAGGGGGCCGAATTCCGCACCTGCCGTGGCATGAAAGCGCTTACCCGATCTTGTGACGTCATCACCGCCGCGATTAGCTTTCTTGGCACTCGCCGGAATTGCCCGCGCCCTCTCGGAAGGACCTCGATGAGCGTGTACCTGGTCGGCCTGTTCTGGGTGATCGGCGCGGTGGTGGCCGGGGCGATCATCGCCTACCTGGTGCGTAAGTACGGGCTCGACGAGGGCCGGATGGACAACAACGACGCCGCCGGACAGGCGTTCACCATCGTCGGTGGCCTGCACGCGGTGGTGGTCGCGTTCGTGCTGATCTCCCTGTTCGACGCGGCCGACACCGCCCGCGACAACGCGTACGAGGAGGCGCAGGCGGTGGTCGCGGTGGCCTGGGACGCCTCGTCGCTGCCCGAGCCGGCGAAGACGCAGGTGCCCGCGCTGGCGAAGGAGTACACCGAAACCGTGGTACGGCAGGAATGGCCGCGGCTGCGCGACGGCGGGCCGATGCCGGGCACCGGCTGGTCGCTGGTGGAGCAGATGCGGCAGTCGCTCGACGCCACCGACCTGCCCGACGACGACTGGCTGGTCAACCGCAAGACCGACGCCGGCGAACAGCTCGTGAACATCTACGAGAAACGCCAGGCCCGGCTGAATTCGGTGCGGGACAACAACATCGGCACCGTGGTCTGGTTCGTGCTGATCGCCGGCAGCGTGATCTTCGTGGCGCTGCCGAACCTGTTCGGCGGGACGAAGCAGATCACCCATGTCATCATCGTGTCCACTCTGGCCGCCACGACCACGCTGCTGCTGTTCGCGATCTTCCAGCTGCAGAACCCGTTCGCCGGCGGGTCGAAACTCGGCACGGACGCGTTCGACCAGGCCATCGCCCGGCTGAGCTGATGCGGGGGACACGGCTGTGCGTGGTGCTGCTGCTCCTGGTGTTGACCACGCTCGCGCCGGACGCCGCCGCGGCCGGGGCGACCTGTGTCGCCCTGCAAGTACGGAGTTTCTCGGTCAGGAGCTCCATTGTGGACAGAACGGAGTACCCGGCGGTCGCCACGACCGGGCTCGGCCGGGTGCCCTACCAGCTCAACGCGCTCGGCTACGCGCGCGGACAGGATCTCGCGTACGGCATGGCGTCGAACGGAGACGTCGTGACCCTCGACCGGCGGGGCAGGGCAACGGATCTCGGGCCCTTGCACGCCTCGGCACGGCACGACTTCTCGTCCGTGACGGCTGGTGCCGTGTCGGGAAATCTCTGGTACGTCAAGTCCGGCGATTCTCTGTACACAGTGGACATCCAGCCCGGCGATGACTTCCTCGGCGTCCGGCGTGTCACCGTGCTGACGTCCCTCGCGCTGCTGGTGGACGATTTCGATTCCGATCCCGCGAGCGGGCTGCTCTACGGCGTCGCGAGCGTGCCGCTCGTGGGCGGGGTGGTGGTCACCATCGACGCGCGCACCGGCGTGGTGCGGCGGTTGCCGTGGCCGCAGCTTCCGTTCAGTACCGCCTACGGCGCCGTGGTCCGGGCTCCGGACGGCACGCTTTACGTGACGGCGAACCAGAATCGCGGCCGGAGCCGGGTTTACCGGGTGACCAGCGGGCAGGTGAGCGAACTCGCGACCGGGCTCCCCGCCTCGAACGCCGACGCGGCAGGCTGCCTGCCGCCCCTTCCGGTCCCCGCGCCCCCGCCGCCTCCCGCGCCACCGGCACCCCCGCCACCGACTATCGCGCCGCCACCCCCGACGACCGTCGCGCCGCCGCCAGCGCCACCGACCGCCACGCCACCACCCCCGACGGCCGTCCCGCCCCCGCCACCGACCGCCACGCCACCACCGCCGACGACCGTCGTGCCGCCCCCGCCGCCCGCACCTGCCGTCGCGCCCGCCCCGACCCCGACTCCGAAACCGACGCCACCACCGAAGCCTTCGCCCACTTCCTCTCCACGAGCGGTCACCACGCCGCCACCACCGGTGAGCCCGGCCACGAAGCGGACCGTGCCATCCACAAAGGCTTCCGCGGCACCGGTCGCCCGGACCGAACAGACGAAGGAGAAACGCCGCTGGGCCGTGACGGCACTGGTGCTGATCCTCGGCGCCGGGATCGTCGCCCGCCGGATCGGCAGGTGACTCACGCCTTTCTGGTTGCGGTAGTCGATCACGAGCGTGTGCGCGCCCACCTGGCTGCCGACGATCTCGAAGCGCGGATCCGGGATCCGCCGGCAGGTGAGGTGAACACCACGTCCTCGGCGAAATGGCCGGGCAGCGCTCCGAGGTCGTGCGCGTTCCACGCCCGCACCCAGTCGCCGACGAATTCCCGTGCCTCCAACTGATCCCTACCTTGGGCTTCCATTCAGTCGCGCAGGCCGACGCAGTCGAGGTCCCAGAACGCCGCCGCGTACACCAGTGTGCCGGTCATCCACGGCTCCCAGCAGGACAGTCGCCGGACCTGGAACGCGGGCGGTGGAATACGCAGCGAAGGCGACCGGAAACCGAGCGTGTCGGCCCGCTCGAACCCGCGTTTTCCGTAGTACACCGGCGATCCCTCGAGGAAGACCAGTGGCGCGGCGGTGCCTTCGGCCTCCGCCAGCGCACGTTCGATGAGCCGGGTGCCGATGCCGGTGCGCTGGTGCGCGGGCGACACGGCCAGCGGCGAAAGCACGTACACGTCGACAAGGCGTCGCGGCGCGTCGAGCAGGCTGTGACTCAACAGGACATGCCCGGTCACGCCCTGTTCTCCCTCCGCCACCAGGGAAATCGGCGCGAGCGCCCGTTCGGTCGCGCGTACTGTGCCGGTCGTTACCAATCCGACCACAGCCACGGCCGCATGGCTTGCGCGGCAACGGTTACCTGCCGCCCCGGGGTTCGGCCTACTTTTGGTCGGATTAGTAACCTGTCGACCAGCACGGGAATCCGCTCGTCGGCGAACGCACTGGCGTGCACCTCGCGGACTTTGCCGTGGTCGAGGCCGGTCTCGTGTCTGATCAGCATGCCGCTGAAAATAGAAGCCCACCCCGTGCGCGCGCGAGCCGTTTACCCATCAGGCACACTGAAGGCATGATCTTGCATCCGATCGGCTACGTCCGGTCCCCGAGGTCTGAGCCGGTCGACGACGACTGGGATTCGGTCACGTCGCTGATCGAACTCGACGGCGCGCTCTTCGGGCCAGACGCACTGTGGGGGCTCGAAGAGTTCTCGCACGTCGAGATCGTGTACGTGTTCGACCGGGTCAGCGCGGACAAGATGCAGCGCGGCGCGCGGCATCCCCGCAACAACCCGGACTGGCCGCAGGTGGGCATCTTCGCTCAGCGCGCCAAGAACCGGCCGAACCGGCTCGGCGTCACCTGCTGCAGGCTGCTCTCGGTGAACGGGCTGACGATCAAGGTCCGCGGCCTCGACGCGATCGACAGCAGCCCGGTGCTCGACATCAAGCCCTACCTGGCCGAGTTCGGCCCGCGCGAGCAGGTCACCCAGCCGGTCTGGTCCCGCGAGCTGATGGCGGGCTACTGGGAAAAGCCGCTGCCCGCGCAAGCCTGACGCGCGAAACCCGGGCCCCGCGAAGCGGAGCCCGGGTCCCGGAGAACTCAGCTGGTGCCGAGCGCGAAGACCGTGGTGGTCCGGTAGGTCTGGCCGGGCCGCAGCACGGTGCTGGGGAAGCTGGGCTGGTTGGGGGAGTCCGGGAAGTGCTGGGTCTCCAGCGCGAACCCGTAGCTCTGCCGGTAGGCGTGCCCGCTGGTGCCGTACAGCGTGCCGTCCAGGAAGTTGCCGGAGTAGAACTGGATTCCCGGCTGGTCGGTGAGGATCGTCAGCGTCCGCCCGCTCGCCGGGTCGCTGGCCTTGGCCGCCAGTGCCAGTGACTTCCCGTTGCCGCCGTTGAGCACCCAGTTGTGGTCGTAGCCCTGGCCGATCGCCAGCTGCGGGTCGTTGTCGGCGATCCGCGCGCCGATCGCGGTCGGTTTGCGGAAGTCGAACGGCGTGCCCGCCACCGGCGCCTGCTGCCCGGTCGGGATCTGCGTTGCGTCGGTCGGGGAGTACCGGTCGGCGTTGAGCTGCAGCTTCTGGTCGTAGATGTCGCCGGAGGCCTCACCCGCGAGGTTCCAGTAGGTGTGGTTGGTCAGGTTCACCACGGTCGGCTTGTCGGTGGTGGCCTCATACCCCAGGACGAGCCGGTTCTGCTCATCGAGGGTGTAGGTGACGGTGGCCTTCAGCGTGCCGGGGTAGCCCTGGTCGCCGTCCGGGCTGGTGACGCTCAGCCGCAGCCCCGCGGTGCCCTTGCCCGGCACCTCGGTGACGGTCCAGACCTTCTTGTCGAAGCCCTGCAGCCCGCCGTGCAGGCTGTTGCCGTTGTTGTTGACCGGAACGTCGTAGGTCTTACCGTCCAAAGTGAACTGACCCTTGGCGATCCGGTTGGCGTAGCGGCCGATCAGCGCGCCGAAGTACACGCCGCCGCCCGCTTCGGGGCTGTTCTTGGCGACGTAGTCGGCCAGTGTCGGGAAGCCGAGGACGACGTTGGCACTGTGCCCGTGGGCGTCCGGCACCTCCAGGGTCTGGATGATCCCGCCGTAGGAGAGGATCCGCACCTTCATGCCGTGCGAGTTGGTCAGGGTGTAGCGATAGACGGCCGTGCCGTCGGCCTGGCCGAAGTATTCCTTGCTGATCGTCGGGGAATGCCCGGCCGCCTGTGGCGCGGCGGCCGACACCCCGCTCAACCCCAGAGCCGCGATGCTCATTGCGCTCACCGCGAGCGCGATTCTTCCGCGCATGACAAATACACCCTCCCTTTGTTGGGTCAGGCGAACAGCGGCGCTATTCGCCGGTGGTGTTCAAGCGGTATTCGGCGTGCACGAGTTCGAGCAGTTCGGCGACCGACGTCTCCTTCGAGGACTTGTCGAAGGTGATTTCCCCGTGCTGCAACAGGTTCACCCGGTCGCAGACGTCGACCACCTGGCTGTAGTTGTGGGCGATGAGGATGATCGCGATGTCCCCGCGTGCCTTGAGCTGGGCCAGCAGCCGCAGGATCAGGCCGCCCTCCTTCGCGCCCATCGCGGCCAGCGGTTCGTCGAGCAGGAGCAGTTTCGTGTCCTGCGAGTACACCGAGCGGGCTACGGCGATCGCCTGCCGCTGCCCGCCCGAGAGCTGCCCTACTTCCGCGGTCACCGTCGGGATGTTGATCCCGATGGCGTCCAGCGCCTCCCGCGCCCGGCGCTTCATTTCCTTGCGCCGCAAGAAAGGCAGTGGCTTGTGCACCAGTTCCTTGTTCAGGTGCAGGTTCAGGTACACCGGCAGGTCGTTGACCATCGCGAGGTCCTGGAACACCGTCTCGATGCCCAGCGACCGCGCGTGCGTCACCGATTTCAGCTGCACCGGCCGGCCTTCGAACGACAGGGTGCCGCCGTCGGGCTGGTGGAACCCGGTCAGGATCTTGATCAGCGTGGACTTCCCGGCGCCGTTGTCGCCGATCAGCCCGAGGATCTCCCCGCGCCGCACCGAAAGGTTGATGTCGTCGAGCGCGTGCACCGGCCCGAACCGCTTGCTGACGTGCTCGGCCCGCATCACCTCGGGCACCCCGTTGGTCTCACTCATGACAACCTCCGGGAACCCAGTTTCTTGCGTAGTGAAGCCAAATAGACGTTGAGCAGGGCGGCGACCAGGATGGCGATGCCCAGCAGTACGTAGAACCCGTTGGCGCTGATGCCGGTCAGGTTGAACCCGTCGTAGACCAGGCCCAGCAACAGCGCACCGAGGAACGCGCCGATCACGGTGCCCGAGCCGCCCAGCAACGCGGTGCCACCGATGACGGCGGCGGCCACCGCGTAGAACATCGTGTTGAACCCGCCGTTGGTCGGGTCGTAGGAGCCGACCCTGGTGCCCTGCAGGATGCCGGCGAACCCGGCGAGCCCGCCGGTGATCGAGAAGCAGATCACCTTGATCCGGTTGGTGCGGATGCCCGACTCCGCCGCGCCCAGCGGGTTGCCGCCGGTGGCCTGGGTGGCGATGCCGAACCGGGTGGTGGACAGCAGCACCTGCATCACCGCGACGATCAGCAGCGCCCAGAGGAACTCCGACCAGCCCCACTGCCCGAACACCGAGGCCACCCAGTTGTCCGCCGGCGCGCTCACCGGCGAACCCCCGGAGATGATCAGCGACAGGCCCCACAGCAGGAAGGCCATCCCCAGCGTGGTGATGAACGCCGACAGCCCGAAGATCGTGTGGATCAGCCCGTTCACCATCCCGATCGCCGCGCTCACCGCGACCGAGGCCACCAGTGCCAGGAACAACGGGAACCCGTTGTTGTAGAACAACATCAGCACGAACGGTGACAGGGTGAACACGAACCCGGCGGACAGGTCGATCTGCCCGCAGATCAGCACCATCACCTCACCGGCGCCGACGATCGCCCACGGGGCCACGTACTGCGCGATGGTGTGGTAGTTCTGCGAGGTGACGAACCCGGGCCCGCTGGTGGCCACGAAGTAGATCGCGGCCGCGATCGTGACCAGCAGGATGCTCAGTTCCTTGATCCGGATCAGTCCCAGCAGGAACCCGCGGCGCGGCGGCGGCCCGCCCTCGGTGCCGCCGGTGCGGCCGGTCTGTTTGCCGGTGAGCGCGTCTGTCATGTCTTACGGCACCTCGTGTCAGCGGGTCAGGGTGGTCGCCGCGGGCAGGGGAATGGAACTGGGCATCGGCACCAGATCGGTCTTCGGCCCGCCCTCGAACTTGCTGTTGGCCGAGACGTACGGGCCTACGTTCTCCTTGGTGACGAAGGTGAGGCCGGTGTCGGTGACCGGCGGCGAGAGGAGCGTGCCCGAGAGCCGGAACAGGTACATGTACAGCACCGGCAGGAAACCCTGCAGATACGCGGACTGGTCGATGGTGAAGTCCAGCGCACCGGACTGCACGCCCTTGAGCGTGTCGGACAGCGTGTCGTACCCACCGGCGTGGATCTTGCCCTGCAGACCGCGGGTGGACAGCAGCTGCGCGATCGAAGCGGTGCTGCCGGCGTCCACGGCGTACAGGCCCTTGGCGTCGGTGTGCCCGTCGTAGGCGGCGGTGATCGCGTTCAGTTCGTTGGCCTGCTCGGCGCCGGTGTTGACGGACTGTACGGTCACTCCGGGCGCGGCCTGTTTGAGCGCGTCGGTGATGCCGTCGAGCCGTGGCTGCACGTTGTTGCCGCCCGGCTGGGAGATGCCGACCAGGATCAGCCCGGACGTGACGTCCTTGGCGATCCGTTGTCCCATCAGGAAACCGGACTGGTACAGGTCCTGGCCGACGTAGGTCAGCGGGTAGTTCCCCGGCGCGGTGGCGTTGTAGGCGATCACCGGGATACCCTTGGCCAGCGCGGCCTTCGTCGGCTCGACGAAGGCGTTGTTGTCGGTCAGCGCGATGGCGATGCCGTCGACGCCTCCGTTTACCGCGGTGGAGAAGGCGTTGGCCATCTCCGAGACGTTGCCTTCGGTGGAGCCGGTCCACTGCGGGTCGGGCAGGCCGAGCAGCTTGGCCGCGTCGGTCATCCCGGACTTCGTGGGCACGAAGAAGGAGTTCGTGGTGACGTGGTTGATGAAGGTGAACCGGTAGCCCGGGGTGCTCGGGAACGCGCCAACGCCGCCGGAACTCTGGTTGCCCTGCACGCCGTTGCATGCGGCGAGCAACGCGCTGGCGGCGACCGCCCCGCCACCTGCTCCCATGAATTTCAGTGCGGCCCTTCGAGAGGTCGCGGCCTTGTCGTCGCTCATGTAAACCACCCATCCACTTCGGCGGGGAACTCGGGCACGGGGTCAAGCGTGCCTGAATCATTGGATGATTCGTCGATACAGTCAAGGCTCGGCTCGCGGTGAACCAGCGGGCCGGGTAACGATTGGGACAAGACGGCCTGATTTGACTTTATCTTTGAATGATTCAATGATTACTCCGTGAGTATGACCAGGGAGGGGCCGCTCGGCAGGCACCGCACGATCCACGGCCGCGTGGTCGAGTGGATCGGCCGCCGGATCGTGTCCGGTGAGCTCCCCGACGGCAGCAGGCTGCCCAATGAGGCCGAGCTGGCCGCGCAGCTCAACGTGAGCCGCGGTGGCGTGCGCGAAGCGGTGAAAGCCTTGGCCGCCAAGGGTTTGGTGGAGCCGCGGCCGCGGCTGGGCACCCGGGTGCTGCCGCGTGAGCAATGGAACCTGATGGACCGCGAGGTCATCAACTGGCACGGTCAGCTGGCCAAGGCCGACTTCCTGAAGGACCTGCTGGAGCTGCGCCTGATGGTGGAGCCCGGCGCCGCGCAGCTGGCAGCCGAGCGCGCCACGGACGAACAGCTGGCCACGCTGGAGGACGCGTACGCGCGGATGGAACAGCACGCGCCGAACCTGCCCGAACAGGAGGAGGCGTTCGTGGACGCCGACCTCGCCTTCCATCTGACCCTGTTGCGGGCCAGCGGGAACCAGCTCATCGAGCAGCTCGGCCGGTTGCTGGAAACGAGTCTGTACCACGGTTTGGAGGCCAGTTCGCACGCGCCGGGCGGGGTTGCCGCCACGTTGCCGCTGCACCAGGCCGTGCTCGTCGCCGCGCGAGGCCGTCGTCCGGTCGCGGCCGGGCGGGCCATGAAGCGCCTTATCGACACCACCGCGGAAGCGGTCCGGCAGATGGTCAGCTGAATGTCCACTGTGGATCAGGTGACCGAACCCGTTGCGGCGCATGGTGAAGGTCCGGTTTTCCATCCCGGTTGGCCTGGCTTGCGCTGGGTCGACATGCTCGCCGGGGACGTGCTGGAGCTCGCGGATTCCGGGCAGGTGCGGCGGAAGCACGTCGGCAAGGTCGCGGCGGCGCTGCGGCCCACCGCCGACGGGGGAGCGGTGCTGGCGCTGGAGCGCGGGTTCGCCCTCGCCGACGCGTCGCTGGAGGACGTCCGCCCGCTCGGCGAGCTGTGGTCCGACCCGGCGATCCGGATGAACGACGGCGGCTGCGACCCCGACGGCCGGTTCTACTGCGGCACGATGTCGTACGCGGAGAGGCCGGGCGCGGGCGCCCTCTACCGGCTCGACCCGGGCGGAGAGGTGACGACAGTGCTGTCGGACGTCACCATCTCCAACGGCCTGGCGTGGAGCCCGGCCGGGGAAAGCGCTTACTACATCGACACCCCGACCCACCGTGTCGACGTGTTCGACTACTCCACGGAGGCAGGCCTGCACAACCGGCGCCCGCTGCTCACCATCCCCGAGCAGGACGGCTCGCCCGACGGCATGACGGTCGACGCCGAGGGCAGGCTGTGGGTCGCGCTCTGGGGTGGCTCCGCCGTGCGCTGCTACCGCCCGGACGGTGTACTGGAGGAGCACGTGGAGTTGCCCGTCAGTCAGGTCACGGCCTGTACGTTCGGTGGCAGGCAGTTGGACGAGCTGTACATCACCACGTCACGCCAGGGTGTATCCGAAGGCGAGCAGCCCGAGGCCGGCGCCCTGTTCCGGTACCGGCCGGGCGTGCGGGGCCGCGCCGCCGCGGTCTACGGGGTTCAGTAACCTCCTACGTAGTTTCCCGGTCCCCGGAGCGGGGACCCGGCTGCGATTCTCTCCGCGAAACAGCTGTTCCGGTTTTCAGCAGGGAGAATCGTGAAGTTCGCTCCGCCTCTGGGCGCCTCGCTGGTGCGGGCCGCCACCTGGGGTCTTGTCGGTGGCCGTGGCCGTGTCACGCCGCTCGTCCCCGCCGCCGGTCCGTCCCGGTCGTGCCTGGTCCTTGCCGACGACGGTACAGAGCTGTATGCCGAGATTTCCGGGGATCCGGCCGCGCCGGTCACCTACGTGCTCTGCCACGGCTACGCGCTCACCAGCGCCTGCTGGTGTTATCAGCGCGCCGCGCTGGCCGCGAACGCCCGGGTCGTCACCTGGGATCAGCGCGGGCACGGCCGCTCCCGGCGCGGGCCTGCCGCGCACGCCACCATCGACCAGCTCGGCCGCGATCTGCTCGCCGTTCTCGAGCAGACGCGCACGGCCGGCCCGGTGGTGCTGGTGGGGCATTCCATGGGCGGTATGGGAATCATGGCGCTCGCAGGCCGGCGGCCGGACCTGTTCGGCGATCCGGTCACCGCCGTCGCGCTGCTCGGCACCAGCGCCGGTCCGGTCGCCAGTGATCCGTGGCTGGCGCTGGCGCACCGGCTCGGCCCGCCGGCGCTGGCCGGGTTGCGCAGGATCCCGGGCGTGCTCCGCGCGGCGCCGGTCCGGGAACTGGCGCATTCGCTCATTTCCCGGTATGCGTTCTCCGCGCAGGCACGTCCTGGGCTCGCCGATTTCGTGGTGGAAATGATCGAATCCGTCCCGCTGGAGGTGCTCGCCGATTTCCTGCCGAGTTTTCGTGAACACGACAAAAGGGCCGCGCTGGGTGCGCTCGGAAACGTCGGCTGCCTCGTGATGGCGGGTGCGGACGATACCGTGACTCCTTGGCGTGAAAGCGAAACAATCGCCGAAACGGTACCGTCCGCGCGGCTGGTGGTGCTGCCGTCCGCCGGTCATGCGTTTCCACTGGAACACCCGGGGAAAGTCAATGCCCAACTACGTGCGCTCGGTGGTGATTTCGCGCGATTGCGTTCGGCCTGAGCCGCCGCCCGGGAGCGCCCATTCCGGCCTACACTTTTGCCGTGCCCGAACCATTCGGCCAGGGTGGCAGGCTGCCGGCCGAGTTGACCAGTTTCGTCGGCCGCCGCCGCGAACTGGCCGAGACCAAACGCCTGCTCGGCGTGTCCCGGCTGGTCACCCTCACCGGAATGGGCGGGGTCGGCAAAACGCGGCTGGCGCTGCGCGCGGCTTCCGGGCTGCGGCGCGCCTTCCCCGACGGGGTGTGGTTCGTGCGGCTGGCCGAGCTGACGGACCCGGAGTTGCTGCCGCACACCATCGCCACCGAACTGGGCTTGCCGGACGGGCTGAGCGGGCACGTCGCGGAGCTCGCGGAGTACCTGGCGGACAAGCGGTTGCTGCTGCTGCTCGACAACTGCGAGCACGTCGTGGCCGCCACCGCGACGCTGGCGGCGAAACTTCTCTCGGCCACCCACGGGGTGCGGATCCTGGCCACCGGCAGGCAGCTCCTGCGCGCGGACGGCGAGCAGGTGCTGACGGTGCCGCCGCTTTCGGTGCCCGGTGGTGAGCGGCGTGCGCACAGCGAGTCGGTGGCGCTGTTCTCCGACCGGGCCGCCGCGGTGCTGCCCGGTTTCAGCCTGGACGACGAGAACCGGGAGACGGTGGCGCGGATCTGCCGTGGGCTGGACGGGATCCCGCTGGCCATCGAGCTGGCCGCGGCGCGGCTGCGGGTGTTGTCCCCGGAGCAGATCCTGCAGCGGCTCGACGATCGTTTTCACTTGCTCACCAACGGAAACCGCACCGCCGCGCCGAGGCAGCAGACCCTGCGGGCCACGTTCGACTGGAGCTTCGAGCTGTGCACCCCGGCCGAGCGGACGGTGTGGGCGGAGGTTTCGGTGCTGGCGGGCGGGTTCGGCCTGGACGCGGCGGAGGCGGTGTGCGCGGGCGGCGGGATAACCGTCACCGACGTGCTGGATCTGGTCGCCGGCATGGTGGACAAGTCGATTCTGCTGCGCCGCAACGGACCCTACGGCCGGATGGCGGGTTACCGGATGCTGGAGACCGTTCGCGAGTACGGGCAGCTGAAGCTCGCCGAATCGGGACGGGAGCACGAAGTCCGCGCGCGCCACGTCGCGTACTGGGTCGCGCTGGCGCGGCGGTTCCGCGCCGAATCCTTCGGCCCGCACCAGCTCGAGTGGGTCGAACGGCTCCGTCGCGAGCACGCGAGCGTCCGTGAGGCGCTGGAGTACTGCGTCACCGTCCCCGCGCACGTCGTTGACGCGACAGAGATCGCCGCCTCGTTGTGGAACTTCTGGTACGCGGGCGGTTTCGTGCTGGAGGGCAGGCATTGGCTGACTTCCGCGCTGGCGCTGGACACGGCGCGCACCCCGGCCCGTGGCAGGGCGCTGGCGGCGGGCGCGTTCATGGCGTTGCAGACCGGGGAACCGGAAGCGGCGGGCGACATGCTCTGTGAATTGCGCACGCTGGCCGAGGAGTTCGACGACGACCAGTTGCGGGCCGGCTGCGCACAGGATTCGGGGATGGCGTCGTTCTTCGCCGGGGATCTGGTGACGGGACGGGTGTTGCTGGAGGAAGCGCTCGGGGGTTTCCGCGCGGCCGGTGACCTGCAACAGGTGGTGAACACGCTGGTACTGCTCGCGGCCGTGACGTTCCTGCAGGAGGACGACGCGGGACTGGCCATGGCCGAGGACGCGCTCGGGCTGTGCGAGACACATCGGGCGGGCTGGTCGAAAACGTACGCACTGTGGGCGGTCGCGATCCACGAGTGGCGGCGCGGCGCGCATCGCCGGGCCGCCGTCCTGTTGCAGGACGCGATCGCGAGCCGCCCCGCCGACCGGAGTCAGCTGGCGTTCACGATCGGCGCGCTGGCGTGGTGCGCCGGATCGGCCGGGAAACATCAGCGTGCGGCCGGACTGCTCGGCGCGGCGCACGCGGTCTGGCGGGTCAGCGGACCGCGGGTCGCCGAAACCAGTCCGTACCAGGCGTTCGACGAGCTGTGCGCGGCGCAGGCCAGGCAGGCGCTGGGTACCCGCGCGTTCGCCAGGGCATTCGACGCGACCGCCGGGATCACCGCGGAAGAGGCGATTTCCGTTGCGCTGGCGCAGAAACCGGGCAAACCGCGGCCCGCGGCCGGTGGGCAGCACGGCCGTCCCGGCGGGCTGACCCGGCGTGAACGGGAGATCGCGGAGCTGGTCGCCGACGGCCTGAGCAACCGGGCGATCGCGGCCAGGCTGGTCATCGCCCAGCGCACCGCGGAGACCCATGTGGAGAACATCCTGGCGAAGCTGGGATTCACGTCGCGGGCGCAGATAGCCGCTTGGCTGGCGGAGCACCGCGCCGCCGGGGTGTGAGCGTTCCGGTCGGTGAAAATTACGCTCTGGCAAGTGAAGTACGTACCGGGATCGGTAGCTCTCCCGTCCCGCGACGGCTACGGGCGGCGCACCCTTGTCGCATACCCGAAGTCAGCCGGCCGGCTACCGTCCTCCCCCTCGGGAGCCGTCCGGTCGAGCGCGGCGGGCGTGCGCCCAGCCTGCCCGTGACGGCGTGCCCGCCGCGCTCATTCCACCCCGTGACACGAAGTTCACATCCGGGCGCCGCGGAATTCACAGGAAACTGTCAGAAAAGAGCGGGATGATGGCGTAGCAAGATCGGGTGAAAAATCGGGGGAGGCCTGCGTGCGCTTGAAGCCGCTCGCATACGGCGTGCTGGGCCTGGCCTCACTTCTGGTACTCGGAATCACCGGCTACGCGTGGAGCCAGGTGAGCCGGCTGCAGGGTCTGGCCAGCGCCGACGTCATCGAGCCCGCGGCACAGTTGCCCAGCACGGCCGGCTCCACCTATGTCCCGGAACAGAACATCCTCCTCGTCGGCCTCGACTCCCGGACCGACGCGCAGGGCAATCCGTTGCCACAGAACGTGCTCGACCAGTTGCACGCCGGTGACTCCAGTGACGGCGGCGACACCACCGACACGATGATCGTGCTGCACATCCCCGAGGGCGGCGGCGAGGCCACGGCCATCTCCATCCCGCGTGACTCCTACGTTCAGCTCGCCGGCGGCTACGGAAAGCACAAGATCAACGCGGCGTACTCCTACGGCCGCCAGGAGGCGTACAACAAACTCAGCGCGCAGGGCGTCACCGGCGCGGCACTGGAAAAGCAGGCCGCACAGGCCGGGGCGCGCACGGCGATCCAGACCGTCGAACAGTTCACCGGCCTGACCATCAACCACTACGCGGCGGTCAACCTGGTCGGGTTCTACTCGTTGAGCCTCGCCGTCGGCGGGGTGCCGGTCTGCCTCAAGAACCCGGTGCACGACAGCTATTCCGGCGCCGACTTCCCGGCGGGCGAGCAGACCGTTTCCGGCACGCAGGCGCTGGAGTTCGTCCGGCAGCGGCACGGCCTGCCCAACGGGGACCTCGACCGCATCGCCCGGCAGCAGGCGTTCCTCGCCAGCGCGGCGAAGGTCGTGCTCGGCGCGGGCACACTGGCGAACCCGGTGAAACTGGAGAAGCTGATCGAGGCCGTGCAGCAGTCGGTGACGCTGGACCAGGGCTGGGACGTGCTCGGGTTCGCGCAGCAGATGCGCGGGCTCAGCTCCGACGGGCTGACGTTCGCCACGATCCCGGTCCAGTCGCTGAGCCTGCCGACCCCGTACGACGGGGACGCGGTGAAGGTCGACCCGGGGCAGGTCCGCACGTTCATCCAGGGCCTGCTCGGCGAAGCCCCGGCGAGCACGAGTTCGGCGGCGCCGTCGGTCGCGGCCGCGGCGGCGACGAGCGGTGCGCCGCCGGCCACGTCGGCCTCGATCGTGCCCAGTGCCGCGAGCACGGACCTCAGCGGCTGCGTCAACTGACGGCGGATATTCACCAACCTACTTTTGCCGGGTTTCGGTACCGGGCTCCCGCGAGTGACACTCGGACCGTGGTCGCGCGACCTGGTCCCTGCACTCGAACGAAGTGAGCGATCGAATGAAGCGAACGAACCTGGTGAAGTCCATCGGGGTGGCCGGACTGGCCGCCGGTGCCGCGATGGCGGTCTGCTTGACGCCCTCTGCCGCCGCGGCGCCGCTGGCGTCCCAGCCGGTACTGAACGCGATGCAGCGAGACTTCGGGCTCACCGCCCAGCAGGTGCGGACCCGGCTGGCGCAGGAGAGCGCCGCGACCTCGGTGGCACCCGCCGCCCAATCCGCGGCCGGTGCCGGTTTCGGTGGCGCCTGGTACGACGCCGCGACGGGCAAGCTGGTCGTCGCGGTCACCGACGCCGCGCGCACCGCGGCCGTGCAGGCCACCGGCGCCGACGTCGTCAACGTGGCGCACACGCAGGCCGCGCTCGACGCGGCGAAGTCGGCCATCGACAACTACGCCGGGCAGGCCGCGCCCGAGGACGTCACCGGCTGGTATGTCGACGAGAAGGCCAACTCCGTCGTCGTCACCGTCAAGCAGGGTGCCGCGGACGCGAACGTGCAGAAGTTCCTCGACTTCGCCAAGGCGGCGGGCCCGGTGCGGGTCGACTCGGTCACCACCGCGCCGCGCCTCTACGCCGGGAACATCATCGGCGGTGACGCCTACTACATCAACGACGCCGCCCGCTGTTCGGTCGGATTCTCGGTCAGCGGCGGGTTCGTCTCGGCCGGGCACTGCGGCAGCGCCGGCGACACGGTCACCGGTGCGGACGACTCGGCGATGGGCACGTTCCAGGCGTCTTCCTTCCCGGGCAACGACTATTCCTACGTCAAGACCAACTCCAGCTGGACCCCGACGTCCACTGTGGACGGTTACGGCAACGGTGACGTGACGGTCACCGGCTCCACCGCGGCGGGCGTCGGCGCGTCGGTCTGCCGCTCCGGGTCCACCTCGGGCTGGCACTGCGGCACCATCGAGGCGACCAACCAGACCGTCAACTACTCGGAGGGCACCGTCTCCGGGCTGACCCAGACGAACGCCTGCGCGGAGCCGGGCGACTCGGGCGGCTCGTGGGTCAGCGGCAGCCAGGCACAGGGCGTCACCTCGGGTGGCTCCGGTGACTGCACCAGCGGCGGGGAGACCTTCTTCCAGCCGGTCAACGAGATCCTCTCGGCCTACGGCCTGTCGCTGGTCACCGGCTGACCGGACGCACGCTGAACAGGGCACTCCGGCGCGGGAGTGCCCTGTTTCATGCTTTTCACGCTGTCGCGGGCACCCACACGCGCTCGAGCGCGGCCGCGCGGGCGCGGCGGCGGAGGCCGGCGAAGCTGTGTTTCGCGGGCACGAGCAGCGCGGTCAGCCAGGTGCGCCGGTACTCCTCCAGCGCGAGTGCCACCGGGCGATGCAGGACGCAATGCACCAGCCCCGGTGTGCCGAGACGGTGCCTCCCGGGCTTGCTCGCTGACATCGTTCCTCCGTGTGGGCGACTTTCCGCCGCGCACGCTACGCAATGGGGGACGCGATACGAAGCAACGGGCCCGGCGTGTCACCCGTATTACCGATCCGACCAAAAGCAGGCGGATACGGTCCGCAGCCGACATGCTGGTAGCAACCCGTTTCCGCCGTGACTGTGGTCGGGTTGGTAACGAACGGCACAGTGGTTCGATCACGACCAGCGAAGACCCCGTTCCGTGTCCGGCAGTCACGGGCACCTGATTGAATGCGGGCATGCTGCGCGTGGGGCTCACCGGAGGTATCGGGGCGGGTAAGTCGACGGTCGCCAGGCGGCTGGCCGAGCACGGGGCCGTGGTGGTCGATTCGGACCGGCTGGCCCGCGAGGTCGTGGAGCCGGGCACCGAGGGCCTGGCCGCGCTGGTCGAGGCGTTCGGCGGGGAAATCCTCGCCGAGGACGGTTCGCTGGACCGGCCCGCGCTCGCCGCGAAGGCCTTCCGCGACGAGGAGTCCCGGCAGTTGCTCAACAGCATCACCCACCCGCGGATCGGCGCGCGCACGGCCGAACTCGTCGCGCAGGTGCCCGCCGACGGGATCCTCGTGCACGACGTCCCGCTGCTGGTCGAGGCCGGCTACACGGCCAACTACCACGTGGTCGTCGTGGTGCACGCGCCCGAGGAAACGCGGGTGAAGCGGCTGATCGAACTGCGCGGAATGACCGAACAGGACGCCCGCGCCCGCATCGCCACCCAGGCCACCGAGGAACAGCGCCGCGCCGCCGCCGACATCTGGCTCGACAACGGCGGTACCGAGGACATCGTGCTGGCCGAAGTGGACCGTCTGTGGGCCGACCGGCTGGTGCCCTTCGAGGCCAACATCCGGTTGCGCCGCCCGCGTCCGCCGGCAGGCCCGGTGATCTCGCCGTACGACGAAACCTGGCCGGCGCAGGCCGAACGCGCGCTCGCCCGGATCCGCCAGGTGGTGGAAGAGCGCGCCGAGCGGGCCGACCACATCGGCTCCACCGCCGTCGTGGGGTTGCCGGCCAAGGACATTCTCGACCTGCAGGTGACAGTGTCCACTTTGGAGGATGCGGACGCGTTCGCCGGGGAACTGTCCGACGCCGGGTTCGTCCGCGCTTCGGGCGATTGGTGGGATTTCCCGCAGGACGGCGGGGAAAACTGGCCCAAACGCTTCCACTACGGCGCCGACCCGGGCCGCCCGGTGAACCTGCACGTGCGCTCGCGGGAGACCCCGGCCTGGCGGCTCGCACTGTTGTTCCGGGACTGGCTGCGGCAGAACCCCGCGGAGCTGGCGGCCTACGCGGAGGTCAAGCGCGCACTGGCGAAGGAGCTCGACGGAGACCCCACCATCGACGCGTACGCGACCAGGAAACAAGCCTGGGTCGACGCCGCGTTCGCACGTGCGGAAGCCTGGGCCGCCGCGACTTCCTGGACCCCGTAGGCGCGTTGGCCGGAAGCGGTCGCCGGGTTCCCGCCGGGCGTGGTGAGGTGGCATGCTCGCGGGCATGTCGTCCCGGCGTGGTTGGGTGTTGCTCGGTGTCGCGGTGGTGGCCGTGTTCTTCGTGGTGGCGGGCGTGGGAAACCTGTTCACCCGGACCGTTTCGGGGCGAGCGTGCCGTGGTGACGCCGTGATCACCGTGCGAGGGGTACCCCCGGTGGGCTTGGACGGCGTGCGCCGGCTCGAGGGGGTGCTCACGATCACGGTCCCGACTTCGGATCCCCAGGAAATCCGGGTCACCGTCGTGGACACCGCCGCGGCGCAGCGGGTGCTCGCCACCCTGCCCCCGGCGCTCGCGAACAGCGCCAAGGTCGAGGCCTTCCCCTGTTGAAACCCAGCTACAGGCGGCAGAGGATCTCGCCGTGCAGGACAGTGAACCAGCCGTCCCGGGCCGAGGCCCATTCCCGCCAGCCGGCCGAGATCCGCTCCAGGTCCGCGCGTGTCGCGTAGCCGTACGAAACCGCCTGTCCGGCGATCGCCGAGTCCAGGATGCGGTCGGCCCACATCCCGCCCCACCATTCGCGCTCGGCGGGCGTCGCGTAGCACCACACCGAGGCGTTCGGGACGACCTCGCTGAACCCCGCCTGCCGGGCCCACGACAACAGGCGCCGCCCGGCGTCCGGTTCGCCGCCGTTGTGCCGGGCGATACGCCGGTACAACGCGAGCCACTCGTCGAGCGCGGGAACCTCGGGGTACCAGGTCATCGCCGCGTAGTCGGCGTCGCGGGCGGCGACCACACCGTCTGGTTTGCCCACCCGCCGCATCTCGCGCAGCGCCTGCACCGGGTCGTGCACATGCTGCAGCACCTGGTGCGCGTGGACCACGTCGAAGCGGTCGGCGGGGAACTCCAGCGCGTGCACATCGGCCGTCTCGAACCGGATGTTCCGGATGTTCCGCTCGTTCGCGGTGCGATCGGCCAGCGCCAGTGCCGATGCCTCCGGCTCGACCGCCGTCACCTCGCCGGGCGCCACCAGCTCCGCCAGGTCCGCGGTGATCGTGCCCGGGCCGCACCCCACGTCCAGCAGCGACTGGCCCGTTTTCAGCTGCGGCACCAGGTATGCGGCGGAGTTCTCCGCGGTCCGGACACTGTGCGAGCGAAGCACCGCCTCGTGGTGCCCGTGCGTGTAGATCGGCATGTCCCGACGTTAGAGCAAACCCCGGACGGCCGGTGTCAGTGCCGCCGCCAGGACAGCTCGATGTCCATTGTGGACAGCCAGTCGTGCACCTTGTGCCCGTGCGCGGCCAGTCCGTCCACGGTGCGGTAGGTGATTTCCAGCGCCCGGCGGGCGTCGGCGGGGCTGAGCAGCCCGGCCGACTGTGCGGCCAGCAGCTCGTCGGTGTCGAGCACCTCCACCCCGCGGCCCTCCCGGACCACGAGGTCGAGGTAGAGATCGGTGGAGCGCCAGCGGTCGCCGTCCACCTCGACGTCCACCACGTCGAGGTAGAAGTCCTGGTCGCGCTCGTTGCCCGGGGTGAACCAGAAGTCGCTCAGCCGCAGGCCGAGCCCGGGCAGCAGCCAGGATTCGAGGTAGTGGAAGTTCGGCCTGCCGGGGGTGGGACGCGCGAGGTAGAGGCCGAACGGTTCGACCCGGTACTCTTCGACCTCGCGGACGACACCCTTGGGATCGACGTTCGTCCGGTTCGCCACGTCGAAAATCTCGATTTTCGGCGGGTGGATCCTCTCCGCGTGATCTGCCATACACGCCATCTTCGCGGGTTTACAGGACCAATACGAGTGTCACGGCGATATGGTGATCAGGTGCTGGAGGAAGCGGTCGTCGGTGAGCAGGTCGCCCGCCTTGCCACGGGGCTCAGCGGGCAGATCGACGAACTGACCGCTGATCTCGTCGCCCTCTACGCGCGCGAGCTGCCGCACCTGGTGCACGACGACGAGAGCGTCGTGAGCCTGCTTTCGGCCAGCCTGTACCAGAACATCGACACCGCGCTGCGGATTTTCCAGCACGGCATCGATCCGGCGCGTGTCGAGGCGCCCGCGGCCGCGATGGAGTACGCGCGGCGGCTGGCGCAGCGCGGCACCCCGGTCATCGACCTCATCCGTGCCTACTACCTCGGCCAGACCGCGATCCTCAACCACGCGCTGCACGAGGCCACCCTGCAGGCCTACGACCGCGAACTGCTCGGCGCGATGATGAGCCGCGCGCTGACCGTCACGTTCGAATTCATCGACCGGGTCACCCAGCAGGTCGTGTCCGCCTACCAGGAGGAGCGCGACCGCTGGCTGCTGAACCGCAGCGCGGTGCGCGCCGCGAGGGTGCGCGCGCTGCTGTCCGGCGGTAGCACCGAGGTCGACGCCTCCGAACAGGCGCTGGGCCACCGGCTGCGCGGCAGCCAGCTCGCCGCGATCGTGTGGTTCTCCGCCGAACCCGAGCAGGGCAACACGCTGGGCGCACTGGAAACGGTGGCGACGGAGATCGGCGAGACCCTGCCCACCACGGGTCCGCCGCTCGTCGTGCCCTACGACGCGCTGTGCGCCTGGGTCTGGTTCCCGCTGGAGCGGCCCGTGCTGCCGGAAGAGGACCACCTGCGCAAGGTGCTCGGCCACACCGACCCCAAGGTCCGGCTGGTCGTGGGTGATCCGGGGGAGGGCATCGAAGGGTTCCGCCGCAGCCACCGGCAGGCCGTGCGGGTACACGGGCTGGCCACGGCGGCGGGGGAGGACTGCGACCGCGTGCTGACCTTCCGCGACGTGGGCGCGCTGTCGCTGATGACCTCCGACATGGCCGCCGCCCGCAGCTGGGTCGTGGACACGCTCGGCGCCCTGGCCGCCGACGACGAGCAGCACCAGCGCATGCGCGAGACGCTGCGGGTGTTCCTGGAGACCGGCGGCAGCTACACAGCAGCCGCCGCGCGCCTGGTGATGCACAAGAATTCGGTGCAGTATCGGGTGCGTAGGGCGGAGGAGGCGTTGGGGCGGCCGGTGGGTGAGCATCGGTTGGATGTGGAGTTGGCGTTGAAGTTGTGTCGGCGTTTGGGTTCGGCGGTGTTGGTGGGGGAGTGACCGCATCAGCCGGGGTCGCGCTGCGCCGCGATTAGTCGCGGCGCATTAACCCGTTCGGTGGATCCGGGGTTTCCCGATTTTCGCGCTGTGCTGGATTTAGGGGGCCAGAGACCCCGGTCAGGAGCGTTTTTCGGTCTTTCGCACCAGTCGGTCGAGTGATCATTGGGCCATTGGCACGAAGCGTTCGCGATTATTCCGGTTTAGGCTTCCGGGCATGGGGAACGTCATCCACGCCGAGCCGACCGAAGTGGTCGCGGTCGTCCGCCTGCGTCGCGGTGTGGCGGGCGAGTGCAAACGGGTCTCGCACCTCGTGCCGATCCCGGACAGCGGCCCCATCCCCGAGTACCTGACCGCGTTCTGCGGCGAACTCATCATCCCCGGTGACGCCGAGGTGCTGGACCGGATCTGCGGGATGCCCTGCGAGGCCTGCCTCACCCGCTCGGCGCGTCGCGCGCACCGCCGGCTGCACTGAACTCCCGCGAACCGAGCAGCGCCGCATCAAAAATTGTCGGTGGGTACTCGTACCCTGGAGTCGTGGCTTTCGCAACCGAACACCCCGTGCTCGCCCAGTCCGAGTTCCGCCCGGTCTCCGACATCCCTCGCAGCGGCGGCCGGTTCGAGGTCGTCAGCGAGTACAAACCCGCCGGTGACCAGCCCGCGGCCATCGACGAGCTGGAGCGCCGGATCAACGCCGGCGAGAAGGACGTCGTACTGCTGGGCGCCACCGGCACCGGTAAATCGGCCACCACGGCCTGGCTGATCGAGCGGGTCCAGCGGCCGACGCTGGTGATGGCGCCGAACAAGACCCTGGCCGCCCAGCTGGCCAACGAGCTGCGCGAACTGTTCCCGCACAACGCGGTCGAGTACTTCGTCAGCTATTACGATTATTACCAGCCCGAGGCGTACATCGCGCAGACCGACACCTACATCGAGAAGGACTCGTCGATCAACGACGACGTCGAGCGGCTGCGGCACTCCGCCACGATGAACCTGCTCTCCCGCCGTGACGTGATCGTGGTGGCGTCGGTGTCCTGCATCTACGGCCTGGGCACCCCGCAGTCCTACCTCGACAGGTCGACGAAGCTCGAGATCGGCGGCCAGGTCGACCGGGACGTGTTCCTGCGCGCGCTGGTCGACGTGCAGTACACGCGCAACGACATCGCCTTCGCCCGCGGCACCTTCCGCGTCCGGGGGGACACGGTGGAGATCATCCCGGCGTACGAGGAGCTGGCGATCCGGGTCGAGTTCTTCGGCGACGAGATCGACAAGCTGTACTACCTGCACCCGCTGACCGGCGACATCGTCCGCGAGGTCGACGAAGTGCGGATCTTCCCGGCCACCCACTACGTCGCCGGGCCGGAGCGGATGGAGAAGGCGATCCGCGGCATCGAGGCCGAGCTCGAGGAGCGGCTCGCGGACCTGGAGAAGCAGGGCAAGCTGCTGGAGGCGCAGCGGCTGCGCATGCGCACCGCCTACGACATCGAGATGATGCGCCAGGTCGGCTTCTGCTCCGGCATCGAGAACTACTCACGCCACATCGACGGCCGCCCGGCCGGCTCCGCGCCCGCCACCCTGATCGATTACTTCCCGGACGACTTCCTGCTGGTGATCGACGAGTCGCACCAGACGGTGCCGCAGATCGGCGGGATGTACGAGGGCGACATGTCCCGCAAGCGGAACCTGGTCGAATACGGGTTCCGGCTGCCGAGCGCGACGGACAACCGGCCGCTGACCTGGGAGGAGTTCTCGGAGCGGATCGGGCAGACGGTGTACCTCTCGGCCACGCCCGGCCCGTACGAGATGGGGCAGGCCGGCGGCGAGTTCGTCGAACAGGTCATCCGGCCGACGGGCCTGGTCGACCCGCAGGTGGTCGTGAAGCCGACGGAGGGCCAGATCGACGACCTGGTGCACGAGATCCGCGAGCGGGCCGACAAGGACGAGCGGGTGCTGGTCACCACGCTGACCAAGAAGATGGCCGAGGACCTCACGGACTACCTGCTGGAGCTGGGGATCCGGGTCCGCTACCTGCACTCCGAAGTGGACACGCTGCGGCGGGTGGAGCTGCTGCGGCAGCTGCGTTCCGGCGATTTCGACGTGCTGGTCGGCATCAACCTGCTGCGCGAGGGCCTGGACCTGCCCGAGGTTTCGCTGGTCGCGATCCTCGACGCGGACAAGGAGGGCTTCCTGCGCAGCGGTACCTCGCTGATCCAGACGATCGGGCGTGCGGCGCGGAACGTCTCCGGTGAGGTCCACATGTACGCGGACAAGATCACCGACTCGATGCAGTACGCCATCGACGAGACCAACCGCAGGCGCGCCAAGCAGGTCGCCTACAACGAGGAGCGCGGGCTCGACCCGCAGCCGCTGCGCAAGAAGATCGCCGACATCCTCGACCGGGTCTACACCGAGGCCGAGGACTCCGAACGGGAGGTCGAGGTCGGCGGTTCGGGCCGCAACTCCTCGCGCGGCAAGAAGCCCGAGCAGGGCGGCGGTGGCCGTAGTTCCGGGGTGCTGGTGGACCGCAACGTCTCCACCATGCCGCGGGCCGAGCTGGCGGACCTCATCCAGTCCATGACGGACCAGATGATGCAGGCCGCGCGTGATCTGCAGTTCGAGCTGGCGGCCCGGCTGCGGGACGAGATCGCGGACCTGAAGAAGGAACTGCGCGGAATGGACGCGGCCGGCGTGAAGTAGCGGCCCACGCACTGGGCGAGTCACGCGGCCGAGGTGCCGTCCCTGGGCGGGGTCTCGCGCGCGAGGTCGATGTCCGGGCCCCGGTAGCGCTCCTCGGGGATGCGCGCGAGCGTGGACTCCCGCACCCGCGGTCCGAGGCCGTACAGCTGCTGGAAGCTCATGATCAGCGGCCGCCAGGCATCCGGGTCCACGTGGTTTTCCTTGCCCGCCAAGCGGATCTCCTCGTGCACGAACACGCGCTGCACCCGGGTCTCGATGGCCAGGATGCTGCTCGACGGGCCGGAGCCCACCCCGGCCGCCCGCACCGTCGCCCCCACCGGGAGCGTCTGTTCGAGCACCACTTCCATCGCCACCGGGCATTCCGCGACCCGCGGTGCCGCGACGGTTTCCGAGTCCACCGGGGTCAGTCCCGCGCGGTCGAACTTGTCCGCGACGTGGAAGTACCCGCGTTCCCGCTTTCGCGGCGGCACGGGATCGGTGCCGGTGGTGAGGGCGAGCCGGTCCACTTCGGGCGCGAGTGCGTCCGACGGCAGGTTCAGCACGGCTTCGCCGGTGCGCAACAGGTTCCGCGTCGTCTGCGAGGAACGCCCGATGCCGAGCACCGCCCGCCAGCCGAGCCAGAACACCGACGAGATCGGCGCCAGGTTCGCGGTGCCGTCCTCGTTCCGGGTCGACACCAGGACCACCGGCGTGCCGAAGTACAGGATTCCGGGCTCGATAGCGGTGTGCGTAAGGGTTTCCCTGGTCATGCACCCCACCTTGCCCAGCGCGCGGGCCCGGTGCTGGCGGGAATCAGCCGGTGTTCTCCATGAGCCCGAAGATGTTGCCCTCGGTGTCCTTGCAGTAGGCGAGCCAGCCGATGCGCGGGATCGACGTCTTCGGCACCACCACCGCGCCGCCGGCCTGCTGCACCCGGCGGGTCAGCCTGTCGAGGTCGCTGACTTCGACGGTGATCGGGAAGGCGTTCACCGGCGCGTCGTCCACCGGCGGTGGCCCTTGCCGGGGCACCAGTCCGCCGTCGATCCCGGGGCCGTCCCCGGTGCTGATCAGCCAGTACGGATTCTCGCCCCACCGTTCGAAGGACCAGTCGAAAACGGTGGTGTAGAAGGTGATCGCGCGCTCGGGTTCGGTCGCGTGGATCTCGAAGTGGACCGGGCGAGGCATCGGCGCCTCCTGGGGCGCGGGGGGACGAAGATCTGCCGAATCCTACGCCGTCCGGCCCGGTTCAGCGGCGTTCGAGCACCCGCCGCACGTATTCGGAGATCGACGCGAGCGTTTCCGGTGAGCTCCACATCTGTTCCACCGGACCGTCGCCGGCCGCGCGCTGTTCGCCGATGCGCTCGTCGAACGGCCGGTGCAGCTGGGCCTTCGTGTGTGCGAACGCTTCCTCCGGTGCCGCCGCGAGCTCCAGCGCCAGTTCGGTGCCCCGGGACACCACGGCGTCCGGCGCGGCCAGCTCGTGCACGAGGCCCTTCGAAAGCGCGTCCGGGGCCGCGTACGTGCGAGCCGAGAGCGTCAGCTCCGAGAGCAGCGGATTCCCGTAGGCGCAGCGCAGCACCTCGATCGCCACGAGCGGGAACGGCACCCCGACCGCCAGCTCGGTCAGCCCGAACCGGCCGGCGCCCGACGCCATCACCCGCCTGTCGCACGCCGCCGCCAGCACCGCGCCGCCCGCGATCGCGTGCCCGCTGACCGCGGCCACCGTCGGGCCCGGAAACCCGAACACCGCAAGGAAAGCGTCCGACAGCGCGGGCAGGAACCTACGGACGTACGCCGCCCCGCCGTCGCGGATCCGCCGCAGGTCCACCCCGGCCGAGAACACCCCGTCCCGCCCCGTCAGCACCAGCGCGCGCTGCCCGGCGAGCGCGGCTTCGTCCACCTTGGCCGTCAGCTCGCGGCACAGTTCGGTGTCCAGCGCGTTGGCCTTGCCGTGCTCCAGGTGCAGCACGGCGACGGGCCCCGTCTTCTCGATCCGGATCGAAGTCACGCCCGGATTCTATTTCAGCTGGTGATGTCCTTGGTCGAAAACCGGCGAGCGGCGAGCAGCGTGAGCACGGTGGCGTAGGCGACCGAGGAGAGCACCCCCGCGGCCATGTTCGTCCAGTCGATGTCGTTGGCGATGAGGTCCATCCACGCGTAGGCGTAGTGCGTCGGCAGGTAGTCACGCAGCCCGCCGAGCGCGGTGATCTGGTCGAGGATCTGCGACAGGATCGCGGCCAGCACGGTCCCGCCGACGGCGCCCAGCGGGGCGTCGGTGGACACGCTCAGCAGCAGCGCCAGCCCGGCCACCCACGCCAGCTGCAGCACGATGTACACGATGGACAGCGCGATCACGATCAGGCTGCGGCCGAACGGGATCGCGTCGCCGGTCGGGCTGATCGCGTCCCCGGCGCCGTACCAGATGAGGCCCACCACCAGCGAGATCAGCGGCAGCAGCACCAGCGCGAGTATCGACAGCAGCCCGGAGGCAATGGCCTTCTGCCGCAGCACCCGGTGCCGGGGCACCGGGATCGCGAGCAGGTATTTCAGGCTCGACCACGACGCTTCGCTGGCGATGGTGTCACCGAAGAACAGCGCGACGATCGTGGGCAGCAGGAACCCGCCGGCCACGAACAGCGCGAGCACCACGAAGTTCGGCGCGCTCGCGGTGGCCAGGTCGACGAATCCGCCGGAGCGCCGGTTCGGGCTGGACTGCCCGATCTCGAACGCCACCACCAGGATGAACGGCAGCAGCACGACGAACCCGAGCACCAGCTGGGTGCGCCGGCGCCGCAGCTGACGGCGCAGCTCCACGCTCAGCCGCAGCGTCCGGCCCGCGCGGTAGCCCGCGACGGCGCCGTCCGTCCCCACCTCGGCGTGCTCGCGTCCGGCCACTTCGGTCAGTTCGTCCAGCGCCGCCGGGTCGGTGTGCACCCCGGCGTCGACGGCCCTGTGGTCCGCTTCGCTCATCCGTCCTCACCCACCAAGCGCAGGAACGCGTCTTCCAGCCGGCGCCGGGGCCCGGCCTGCTCCACGGCCACCCCCGCGCGCACCAGCGCCGCGACGGCCTCGGCGCGGGGCATCCCGTCGAGGTCGGCGTGCACCAGATCGCCTTCGACGTCCACAGTGGACACTCCGTCGAACGAGCGCAGCGCGTCGGCGGCCGCCTCGGCGTCGTCCACCCGGAACGTCGCCTCGCCACCGGCCGCGGCGATGTCGGCCACCAGGCCCGACGCCACCAGCGCGCCCCGGTGCATCACCACGACGTGCGAACAGGTCTGCTCGACCTCGGCCAGCAAATGGCTCGACACCACCACTGTCCGGCCGGTCGCGGCGTAACGCTGCAGCACCTCGCGCATCTGGTGGATCTGGGGCGGGTCGAGCCCGTTGGTGGGTTCGTCGAGCACGAGCAGCTCCGGCAGGCCGAGCATCGCCTGCGCGATCGCCAGCCGCTGCCGCATCCCCTGGCTGTACGTGCGCACCTTGCGGTGTACCGCGTCGCCGAGCCCGGCGATCTCCAGCGCCTCGGTGAAATGCGCCTTCCCGGCCGGCCGTCCGGTGGCGTCCCAGTACAGCCGCAGGTTCGACTCGCCGGACAGATGCGGCAGGAAGCCGGAACCCTCCACAAAGGACCCGATCCGGGAAAGCACCGGCGCCCCGGCGGAAACCCGGTGCCCGAACACCTTGATCTCGCCCTCGGTCGGCGTGATCAGGCCCATCAGCATCCGCAGTGTGGTCGTTTTGCCCGCGCCGTTCGGGCCGAGCAGGCCGAGCACCTGTCCCGGTTCGACGCGGAAGGACAGGTTGCGCACCGCGGTCAGCCCGCCGGGGTAGGACTTGGTGAGCCCTTCGATCACGAGCGGGACCGTGGCCAGGTCCGGATCGGCGCGATGCGCGCGGCGCCTCCGCAGCGCGGCGACGACGGCGACCAGCAGCGCCGCCACCAGGATCCCGGCGATGCCGAGGAGGTTGCCGATAGGCCAGCCCGCCCCGACCGCGGTCCCGGGGACGACCGGCACGGCCAGGTCGCTCGCGAGCGAAATCTCGTACGCCGCAGGGGAAACCGGCGTTGCGAAGGACTGGTCGGTGGTGGTCACGACGAGCTGCAGCGCATGCCCGGACTCGATCGGCCGCACCACGCCGGGCAGTGTCACCGACACCTCGGCCGTGCCGCCGGTCAGCGCGACCCGGATCGGCGAGACGTTGTTCGCGGGCAGGGTGCGGGTGCCGTCCGGGTTGAGGTCGTACAGCTTGACGAACAGCACCGCCTCCGGCGCTGTGCCCGAAACTCGCAGCCGCACGGTGGACGAGCCCGCGACGAGCAGCTGCGAGTCCACCGGCCGCGAGGTGAAGCTCGCCGACTGGCCCGGCGGGTCGATCCCGAACAGCCCCGTCACCCGCGAAGACCCGGCCAGCCCGTTCAGCCCGGGGATTCCGCTGACCGCGGCCGGCACCCCGCCGGGCGGGTTGACGACCG
This sequence comes from Amycolatopsis sp., assembly GCF_035546795.1. GTDB lineage: Bacteria > Actinomycetota > Actinomycetes > Mycobacteriales > Pseudonocardiaceae > Amycolatopsis_E. The sequence goes on along the minus strand of NZ_DASZWC010000020.1, from coordinate 25,145 downwards.
TCTGCTCCTTGCCGGTGAGCGCGAATATGTCGCGCTGGGTCTGGCCGCCTTCGACGCCGGGATAGGCCGGGGCGTTCTGGATCCGCACCGACGGCGAGCCCGAAGCGCGCAGCGAACCCTGGACGTCGTAGGAGAAACCGGTGACCGGGTTGCGGCCTTCGCCGGTGAGCTGGAACCACAGCCAGTCGGCGATCTTCGCCCGCAGGCTCGGCCCCGGCTGCCCGCCGTCGTGGCCGCCCGCATACCAGATCTGCTGCACCTTGCCGCCCGCCGCGGTGATCTGGCGGGCGTTCGCATCGGACTGGTCGAGCCCGAACAGCGTGTCGTTCTCGCCCTGCACGAGCAGGGTCGGCACGGTGATCTTGTTCGTCACGGAGGCGGGGGAGACCCGCTCCAGCAGCGCGACCGTCTGTGGGCTCGCCTTCCCCGTGGTGGCGAGTTCGGTATAGGCCTGGCAGATCTCGGCGGTGAACCGGCCGCACACGCTGCCGGTGGACGGCGGCTGCTGCGCCACCGCGCCCGCGGTGGACGACGAGCCGCCCTGGCCGGTGCCGCCGGAGCCGCTGTCGTCGCTCTGCTGCCCCGGTTCGGGGGCATCCGTGCTCAGCCCGCCCGAGGACGTGCCGGACCCGGCGGAGAACAGGATCCCCGCCCAGGACCGTTTGAACACCCCGTCCGGGCTGAACGCGCCGGCGGCCGGGGTCGCCGCGGTGACCGGTGTCGTGCTCGCGGCGTTCGGGACGAGGCCCTGCGCGAGGTCGTTGTAGGTGATCGCGGGTGAGATCGCGTCGACTCGTTTGTCTTGTCCCGCAAGCAGAAGCGCCAGCGCGCCGCCGTAGGACGCGCCCGCGACCGCGACGCGCGGGTCGTCCGGCCCGTCCTTCGAGACCTGCGGCAGCGTGGCGAGATAGTCGACGAGATGCGACGCGTCGGCCACTTCGTGATCGGGATCGTTGAGCCCGATCTGGCCGGTGCTGTGCCCGAACCCGCGCGCGGACCAGGCCAGCACGACGAACCCGCGCCGCGCCAGCTCCTGCGCCTGGCTGGAGACGCTGTCCTTGGTGCCGCCGAACCCGTGGGGCAGCAGGACGGCCGGGGCCGGGGTGGCCGCGGGGAAGTACACGGTCGTGTCCAGCTGGACCTGCTCGGCGGAGCCGGGCGCGGCGGGCACGGAGAGTGTCTGGTCGCGGTGCGCGACCGGGGTGGCGTCGTCGCCGGAGCGGGCCCAGACGACGGCCGCCGCGGCCAGGATGACCACGACGAGCCCCGCGGTCAGCCAGCGGCTTCGGCGGGTGTGCGGAAACGGGATTCGGGGCACCCCATGACCGTAGGTGAAGTTTCCTGAGAACCGATCGTCGTCCCCCTGCTCACCGGTGATAAGGGTAACCTAAGCTGGCGCTTCGTCCGTTTATCCGCGATGATGAATGACGACGTGGAGGGGAGTATTCCTTCGCGGCGGTGTCGTCAGCACGGTGATCCTGCGGGATCCCCGGCACCGTCGGCCGGTGCGAACCGGCGGAAGAGACCTCCGGCTAGCTGCTGTGCGCGCTAACCGGAGGTATTGCGTAAATGAACGTCCCCGTGTGGCTGTGGGTCGCGACGATCGCCGGCCTGCTCGTCCTCATCGCGATCGATCTCGTGATCGTCGATCGCAAGCCGCATGAGGTGACCACGAAGGAAGCGGCCAAATGGGTCGCGTTCTACGTGTCCTGTGCCGTGCTCTTCGGCGCGGGAGTGTGGTTCTTCGCCGGGCACGAGCCCGGTGTCGAGTTCTTCACCGGCTACATCACCGAGTACTCGCTCTCGGTGGACAACCTGTTCATCTTCATGGTCATCATGGCCTCGTTCAAGGTGCCGCTGATCCACCAGCACCGGGTGCTGCTGATCGGGATACTGCTGGCGCTGGCGATGCGCAGCGTGTTCATCGCGGTGGGCGCGGCGCTGATCGCGCAGTTCGTCTGGGTGTTCTTCGTCTTCGGCGCGGTGCTGGTGTGGACCGCGATCAACATGTTGCGCGGCAACGACGAAGACGAGGAGTACCACGAGAACGCGGTGACCCGCTGGATGCGCAAGATCTACCCGGTCTCCGACGCCTACGACGGGCACAAGATGTTCGTCAAGCGCGAGGGCCGCCGCCATATGACCCCGATGTTCCTGGTGATCGTGGCGATCGGCAGCGCCGACCTGCTCTTCGCGGTCGACTCGATCCCGGCGATCTTCGGCATCACCCAGGAGGCCTTCCTGGTGTTCGCCGCCAACGCGTTCGCCCTGATGGGCCTGCGGCAGCTGTTCTTCCTGCTGGGCGGCCTGGTGAACAAGCTGGTGTACCTGTCCTACGGGCTGGCGGTGATCCTCGGCTTCATCGGCGCGAAGCTGGTGCTGCACGCGCTGCACGAGTACCACGTGGCGCCGGACTGGCTGGACATCAACAACTGGATCTCGCTCGGCGTCATCGTCGTGGTGCTGACCGTGACCACGCTGGCGAGCCTGGCGAAATCGAAGCGGGACACGGCGGCGGCCCGTTCCTGACCGAGTGAACGCACGAGTAGGTTCAACTTTCATGCGTCCCTCGGACATCGAATTCCTCGCCGTTCCCGGCAGGCCGGCCCTGCACGGGGACCTGCTGCTGGCCGCGGTGTCGAGCCCGCACCCGGGCGAAAACACCTACCACGGCGCGCTCTGGCGCGTCGGGTCCACCGGTCAGGACCGGTGGACCCACCACGACTACGACAGCTCGCCGGTCATCTCGCCCGACGGCGCCCAGGTCGCCTTCCTGCGCGCGGAGGGTCCGAAAGCGCGGCCACAGTTGCACGTCATGCCCACCGGCGGTGGTGAGGCACGCGCGCTCACCGACCTGCCGCTCGGCGCCGGAGTGCCGGTGTGGGCCCCCGATTCGCGGCGGATCGCTTTCACCGCACGGATTCCCGAGCCCGGCCGGTACGGCGCACCGGGGCCGGACGGGGAGCCGGTGGAGCCGGTGGCGGAGGCGCCGCGGCGGATCACCAGGTTCGACTACCGCCTCGACGCCATCGGATTCCTCGGCGACCGCCGTGAGCGGCTTTTCGTGGTGGACAGCGCGGATCCCGTGGACGAGCCGGTCCCGCTGACCGACGGCGAGGTCGACGTCTCGGCCCCGGCCTGGACCCCGGACGGCGAGACGCTGCTGTTCGTGGCGCCGCGGGACTGGGGTGCCTCGGGGACGAAGGAGTTCGACATCTACTCGGTGCCGGCCGCCGGTGGCGCGCCGGTGCTGGCCGTGCGCTCGGCCGGCAGCGTCGACAACCTTTCGGTCTCCGACGGCACGATCTGGTTCATCGGCAGCGAGTTCGAATGGCCGCGCAGTGAAGCGTGCAACCCCGGCCTGTGGTCGGCGCCGCTGGACGGCGGCTCGCCGCCGGCCCGGCTGACCGACGACGAGACCGTGTACTGCCTGGCCGGCGCCGGGGAGCCCGCGCCGTTCGGCGACGGCATCCTCGTCGCGGTGCTGAACCGCGGCGCGGTCGAGCTGCGGACGGTGCCGCGTGACGCGAAGTCCGCTTCGCTGGAGGAGCTTCCGCTGGTGGCGGGGCAGCGCGCGGCGGTTCGATCCTTCACTGTGGACGGTGACAGGGTCGCGGCGGTGATCGCGGACCAGCGCGGCAGCGGCGAGGTCGTCCTGCTCTCCGGTCGCACCGAGCAGGTACTGACCGACTGGTCGAAGCCGTTGCGGGACAAGGGAATCCGCGAGGCCGAAGAGCTGACGGCCACCGCGCCGGACGGGTACCCGGTGCACGGCTGGCTCGTCCGCCCGGAGGGCGAAGGCCCGCATCCGGTGCTGCTCGTGGTGCACGGCGGGCCGTTCGCGGCCTACGACTGGGGCCTGTTCGACGAGGCGCAGGTGTACGCGGCGGCGGGATACGCCGTGGTGCTGCCGAACCCGCGCGGCTCGGCGGGCTACGGGCAGAGCCACGGCAAGGCGATCTCGCGCGCGCTGGGCACGGTCGACGTCGACGATGTGCTGGCGCTGCTGGATTCCGCGCTCGAACAGCCCGGGCTCGATTCCTCGCGGGTCGGCGTGATGGGCGGGTCCTACGGCGGGTTCATGACCACCTGGCTGGCCGCGCACCACGGTGAACGGTTCCGCGCCGCGTGGAGCGAGCGCGCGGTCAACGCGTGGGATTCGATGCAGGGCAGCTCCGACATCGGCTGGTCCTTCGTGGACGCGTATGTCGGCGGTGACCTGGAGGAGCAGCTCAGGCGGAGCCCGCTGACGTACGCGGACAAGATCCGGATTCCGTTCCTGGTCATGCATTCCGAGCAGGATTGGCGCTGCCCGCTGGAGCAGGGGCAGCGGCTGTACGTCGCGCTCAAGCGCAACGGGGTGGAGGCGGAGATGCTGCTGTTCCCCGGCGAGGGCCACGAGCTGAGCCGCTCGGGCAGGCCACGGCACCGGATCCAGCGCTTCGAGGCCGTGCTCGACTGGTGGCAACGCCACCTGTAGCCGAATTTCCCTTGCCCCGCCGTGCCATCATCGCGGTATGGGCTGGCAGGTACGGAGGGCCGGGGAGGCCGACGCGGCCCGGGTCGCGGAGATCGACATCGACGGCTGGGAGGCGGCGTATCGCGGCCTCATCCCGGACGCGTTCCTGGATGAGCTGCGGTACGACGTGTACACCGACCGCTGGGCCCGGATCCTGCGCGAGCGAACCGATCCGGGCGCGATGTTCCTTGCCCTGGACGACAAAGGCGAGATCCGCGCCTGCTCGCTCGTGCACACCCTGCGCGACGTGGCGGACGGAAATCCGTCGCGGCCGACCGGTGAACTGCTCGCGATCTACGCCGATCCCGGCCGGCTGGGCACCGGCGCCGGTTTCGCCGTGTCTCAGGCCGGGATGGAACACCTTGCGGCACAAGGGTTCCGACACGCGGTACCGTGGGTGCTGATGCCAACGATCGCGCCCGCCGCTTTTACGACGCGCGGCTGGTCCGGCGACGAGGGTGACGAAGCCGGTCGGCATCGGCGGCGCCGGGGAGATCCGTTGTTCGCGCCCGCTTCAGTTCAGCAGGACGTAGTTCAGTTCCTCGCAGACCCGCCCGAGCGGGATGTCCAGCCCCGGGTGGTCCAGCGGCAGCAGTACGTCCGGCTCGGCGGGCAGTGCCGTGCCGGCGGGGGGATCCCACAGGCACAGCGCGGGATCTCCACCGTCCATAGAGGACCGGTACCAAAGCCCGTCCAGGTCGCCGAAGGCCGAGCGGATGGCGCGCGCCCATGCCTGCGTGATCTTCTTGGGACCGCTGGAGATCTCCTGCGACGCCCCGACCCTCGTCGGCCACAGCCCGGACAGGTCCAGCAGCCGTAGCGTGCGCGTCGGGCGGACCACGACCAGCCGCGGGCCGCGGGTCTGCCGGTCCACAATGGACGAAGTCTGGAACACCTCGGCCACGCTGGTGCGCACCGAGAGCCCGAAGTACACCACGCCATTGCCGCTGTCGGTCGCCGGCGCTCCCCCTTTGCCGGGGCGCTGCGGGTCGAACCGGCCGTGCGGGAGCGGGCCGGTGTAGCGGAAGGAATCCCAGCGCTGAGGATGATTCCCGTGCGCGGTGAAGATCCGGACCAGCCTGGTGGCGGGGTGCACCGCGACGATGTCCTCAGGGTGCAGCTCGTCGACCAGGACAGCGCGCGCCGGCGGCAGGGGGAGCCGTGCCATTTGCTGCGGTTACCGTCCTTCGTGCGCGTTCAGAACGCCGTGCCCAGTGTGCTCGCGAGGCGGGCCGCGGGCTCAGGATCGCCGCCCGCCAGCAACCACTCGCGCGGGGTGGCGGACTTGCCGTTGATCTCCAGATCGTCCTGCGGGGTGGTCATGAAGGCGGCCACCACGAGCGCGGGTTGATCCCCGGGTACGGCCGCGAGCACCGCGTCGAGCCCGGGCAGCACGTCGTTCCCGGCGAACTGCCAGGCCGGCAGGCGCCAGCCGTATTGGTCCTTCCAGCCCGCGAGCCGCCGCGCGGCCAGGCGGTGCCGGATGCGGCTCGGGTCCACGCCGAGCGTCTGCGCGGCTTCGGCGACGGTGAGCGAGGAGTCGGCCAGCACGGCGTGCGCGGCGACAGTGCGGGCCCGGTAGTCCGGCTCGCCCTCCTGCCGGGGTGAGAGATCGAGGCCCGCGTCGGCGAGCGCGGAGCGCTGTTCGGCGGAGAAGTATTGCGCCGGATCGGGGTTCTGCGGGGAAAGGCGGCGCGCCGCGTCCTCGACGAGAGTGAGGAATTCGGCGGCGTCGACCCGGAGCCCCGCTTTGGCGAGCACGTTCTCCAGCGCAAGCGTCATACGCCCAGAATAGCGCAGGTGTGCGGGTTCGTGCGCTTTTCCCGCGTACTCATCACATTCAAACACTGAGAGCACGTATTCAAACACTGCCTGTAGGCGGATGTGGCTCAGTGTGGCAAGGTGTCCGCGCTCTGTCCAGAGTCTCCGGCGGGCCACATGTGCTTGACACGTGGCTTGCGTCACTCTAGCTTCGCCAAGTAATCGATTTCTCGCGACCGGCGCGGGGGTGCGGAATGGACAGCGACGTCGCTCCGCTGGTCGCGATGCACGGCGTCAGCAAGTCCTTCGGCGGCGTGCGCGCCCTGCACGACGTGGCGTTTTCGGTGCGCGCGGGTGAGGTGCATGCGCTGCTCGGAGAGAACGGCGCCGGCAAGTCGACGCTGATGAAGGTGCTGTCCGGAGAAGTCGGTGCCGACAACGGGGAGATCGCCATCGACGGCGACCCGGTGCGGTTCGCCGGTCCCGCCGACGCGCAGCGGGCCGGCATCGCGATGATCCACCAGGAACTGGACCTGGTACCGGCCCTTTCGGTCGCGGAGAACGTCTTCCTCGGCCGTGAGCCGAAAACCCGGTTCGGCACCCTCGACCGGCGGCGCATGGTCCGCGAGACGGCGGCCCTGCTGGGGCGGGCCGGGGTCTCGTTCGACCCGCGCCGCCAGGTCGGGGAGTTGCGCACCGGCGAGCAGCAGCTCGTGGTGATCGTCAAGGCACTCGCGCTCGACGCCCGGATCCTGATCATGGACGAGCCCACGTCCGCGCTGTCCGCGCCCGAGGTGGAGCGCCTGTTCGGGGTGATCGCCGAGCTGCGCCGGGCCGGTGCCGGGATCGTCTACATCTCGCACCGGATGGCGGAGATCGGCCGGATCGCGGACCGGGCGACGGTGCTGCGCAACGGCGAAGTGGTGGCCGGGTTCGCCGCACGGGAGCTGACCGCCGCGCAGGCGTCGGAAGCGATGGTCGGCCGTCCGGTGCACCTCATGTTCCGCACCACGGGCGGATCCGCGGCGACGCGGGGGGAGGAGTTGCTGCGGGTCGAAGACCTGGCGGTGCGGCCACGGCGGCCCCGGCCGGGCAGGAGGGACCCGGCCGGGGTCAGCCTCGCCGTGGCCGAAGGAGAGATCGTCGGGCTGGCCGGACTGCTCGGTTCGGGGCGGACCGAACTGCTGGAGACGCTGTACGGGATCGGTGGCAAGGGGGCGTGGTCCGGCCGCGTTCTGTTGCACGGCAAGAGCATCCGGCCGCGCGGGCCGAGGCGGGCGCTGCGGGCCGGCATCGCCTTCGTGCCCGAGGACCGCCGGGTGGCCGGGCTCGCGCTGGAACACTCCGTACTGGCGAACACCGTTCTGTCCATTGTGGACAGGATCGCACGGCTCGGCTGGGTGCCGCGCCGAGCCGAACGCCGGGCGGCACGGGCTTCCACGGATCGACTGGGGGTGAAGCTCGCGTCGTTGCGGGCGCCGGTGGGCGCGTTGTCCGGCGGCAACCAGCAAAAGGTGGTGCTGGGCCGCAACCTGCTCACCGAACCGGCGCTGCTGTTGCTCGACGAACCCACCCGCGGCGTGGATGTCGGCGCGAAGGCCGAGATCTACCGGCTGCTCGGCGAAGCAGCTGCCGGTGGGCTGGGTGTGCTGCTCGCGTCGTCGGAACCGGCGGAGCTGATGGGCGTGTGCGATCGCGTTGTGGTGCTGCACAACGGGCGCAGCGTGCGCGAGCTGGACACCGCGGCCGTCTCCGAGGCCGATCTGCTCGCGGCCGCGATGGGAGAGGCCGTGCTGGAGGAGCCGCTCGGCGCGCCCGAGCAAGTCGCGGGAGGAACCGGATGACCGCCGAACTCGCCGAAACCCTGCCCCGGCGCCGGGATCTGCTCTCGACGCTGTTCAAGTTCCAGAGCCTGTTCGGGCTCGTGCTGGTGTTCATCGCCGCGGTGCTGTACTCGCCGAGCAAGAACGGGGAGCTGCTGTTCCTCGATTCCGGCAACCTGTTCAATGTCGTTCGGTCCATTTCGGAAATCGGCATCCTCGCCGTCGGGATGACGCTGGTGATCCTCATCGGCGGGATCGACCTGTCGGTGGGGTCGGTGCTCGGGCTGGCCAGCGTCGGTTCCGCGGTACTGCTGGTGAACAACGACCTGGGGCTGGTCCCGGCGGTGCTCGCCGTGCTCGCCATCGGGCTCGGATTCGGGCTGCTGCAAGGAGTCACCATCGCCCGGTTCGGGATCCAGGCGTTCATCGTCACCCTCGCCGGGATGCAGATCGCCCGCGGCCTGGCGAGGATCTGGTCCGGCGGGCAGGGCATCACGATCACCTACGGCGACGCGCCCGGCCAGGCGCCGACGGCGTTCTCGCTGCTGGGGGAGCGGACTTTCGACGGTCTGGTCCCGATTCCGGCGCTCATCTTCGTCGTGGTCGCCGCGCTGGCGGTGGTGCTGTTGCGGGTCAGCTCGTTCTCCCGGCACGTGTATGCCATCGGGGGCAACGAAAAGGCCGCGCGGTTGTCCGGAGTGCCGGTGACGAGGGTGAAGATCATCGTGTTCGGGTTGTGCGGGGTGCTCGCGGCGCTCGCCGGGATCGTGCACGCCGGCCAGCTCGACTTCGGTGGCCCCAACGACGGTGCGATGTACGAGCTGGACGCGATCGCCGCCGTGGTCATCGGCGGGACCGACCTCACCGGCGGGCGCGGTTCGGTGGTGGGCACCGTCGCCGGTGCGCTGCTGGTCGGCGTGCTGCGCAACATCCTCGCGCTCGACAACGTCGACACCAACGTCCAGCTGTTGATCATCGGCTTGGTCATCGTGCTCGCCGCCGGGCTGCAGCGGTTGCGCCCGGCATCGGTTTCCTGACAACGAAAAGGGGTTCGCGGGAGATGACAAGGAAGTCTTTCCTGGTGCTCGGCGCCTGCCTCGTGCTGGCCGCCTGCGGCACCACGCACGAGAACACGGGCGCGAGCAGTGGCGGTCAGCAGGCACCGGCGAAATGCGGCGCCGACGGGAAGTACACCATCGGCATGAGCCAGGCCAACGTCGCGGAGCCCTACCGGCAGCGGATGGACGACGACATCCGCGCGGCCGCCGCGGCGGTCCCGCAGTTCACGGTGAACTTCGCCGACGCGGCCCAGGACAACTCCAAACAGGTCGAGCAGGTGGACAACTTCCTCACCCAGCGGATCGACCTGCTGATCATCAGCCCGAACGAGGCCACCCCGCTCACCGCGCCGGTGAAACGGGCCTTCGACAAGGGAATCCCAGTGCTGGTGCTGGACCGCAAGGTCGACGGCGACGCCTACACCGAGTTCATCGGCGCGGACAATGTCGACATCGGCCGCCAGGCGGGGCAGTACTTCGCGAACGTGCTGCTGCCTGGCGGCGGGAAGATCGCCGAGATCCGCGGGCTGGCCGGTTCCACCCCGGCCAAGGAGCGCGGGGACGGCTTCGAGCAGGGCATCCAGGGGCACAACATCCAGATCGTCGCGACCCAGGACGGGGATTGGCTGCGCGACAAGGGACAGCAGCAGGCCGACGCGATCCTCAAGGCGAACCCGGACATCCAGGCGATCTACTCGCAGAACGACCCGATGGCCGAAGGCGCGCGGATCGCGGCGACGAACGCCGGGCGCGCGGATCTGCCGATCACCGGGATCGACGGGCTGCCGATCGAGTCGGGCGGGATCAAGGCGGTGCAGGCGGGGAGGCTGTCCGCGACGTTCGTGTACCCGACCGGTGGCAAGGAAGCGATCGACGCGGCGAGGCAGATTCTCGTCGACTGCAAGCAGGTGCCCAAAACACAGACGTTGTCCACGCAACTGGTCACGAAGGACAACGCGGTACAGGTCTACGCGAAGCTCAACGGAGGGGGATAAACGACGCAGCCTCCCCGGTATCGCTGACCGGCGGAGATCCCCGCCTGTCCCGCTGAACCCGGCGCGGCCTACCCGCGCCGGGTGCTTCCCCGCTCGATGAGGCGTGCGCCGAGCGTCGTCGCCGCGGGCGGCAGGTCCGGGTCGGCTATCCGCGCCAGCAACAGTTTCGCCGCTTCGGAGCCGATCTCGTACGCCGGCTGCGCGACGACGGAGAGCGGCGGGTCGATCAGCGTTGCCCACGGGACGTCGTCGAACGCCACCACGCCGACATCGCGCCCGGGCTGGAGCCCGGCCGCGCGCAGCGCTTCCAGCGTGCCGATCGCCATCGCGCTGTTGGCCACCAGCAACGCGTCCGGCGATTCGGCGAGCAGTTCCCGCGTCGCCTGGCTGCCGCCGGAAGCCCGGTACTCGGCGCGGCTTTCCAGGCGCAGCGCGCGCCCGGCCGCTGCCAATGCCTCGCGGTAACCGGCCAGCCGGTCGTCGGCGGTGCGCACGCCGGCCGGGCCGGTCACACAGCCGATGCGTTCGTACCCCGCGGCGATCAGGTGCTCGGTCGCCTCGCGCGCGGCCAGCCTGGTGTCGACGAGCACCTGGTCGCTGATGGACTCCGCGAGCGGCCGGTCCACCGCGACCACGGGCGTGCCGCGCCGGCGCAGCCGCTCGATACTGGAGGACACGTCGGTCGGCGACAGGATGACCCCGGCGACCCGTTCCTGCAGCGCCACGTCGATGTAGCGGCGTTCCTTGTCCGCGTTCTCGTCGGAGTTGCACAGCACCACCGAGTAACCGGCCGTCTGCGCCACGTCCTCGACCCCACGGGCGATCGAGGTGAAGAACGGGTTCTCCACGTCGGAGATGATCAGCGCGAGCACGGCCGTCTCCTGCCGGCGCAGGTTCCGGGCCAGTCCGTTCGGGTGGTAGCCCAGCTCCTCGGCCGCCTCGCGCACCTTGGACACCAGCGCGGGGTCCACTGTGGACTTCCCGTTCAGCGCTCTGGACACGGTCGCCGTGGAGACGCCGGCCTTCCTGGCCACGTCACTGATGGTCGCCACGGCGACTCCTTCCCTCGGCGTATTGACACCACACGCCCGGCCAGAATAGCGTCCCGAGTAATCGATTACCCGGATGAGGGAGGCACCGTGGCCCGCATCGGCGTCATCAGTATTTCCGATGGCCGTGACCATGTGCACGCGCGCAACGCCGGGTTCATCCAGTCCAAACAGGACGCGTTGGTCCGGTCACTCACCGCTGCCGGGCACGAGGTGGTGACCGGTGCCGCGCTGGTCGCCACCAACACCCTCGCCACGTCCGTGGCCCGCGCGGTCGCCGCGGCGGGCGTGGACGTCACGATCTTCTACTACGCGGTGTGGAGCTTCCCGCATTTCACGATGCTGGCCGCCGACGCCACGTCGAGCCCGCTGATCCTCGTCGCCAGCACCGATCCCACGGAGCCCGGCCTCGTCGGCATGCTTGCCGCGGGCGGCGCGCTGGACCAGGTCGGCCGCACGCACACCAGGCTGTGGGGCGCGCCGGACGACACCGCGCTCGCCGAGAGCGTCGGCGTCGAGGCGCGCGCGGCCGCCGCGGTCGCGTCGCTGCGCGGGTCCACCTTCGGCCGTTTCGGCGGACGCCCGATGGGCATGAACACCGCCGTCGCCAACACCGACCAGTGGATGCGCCAGTTCGGGATCGACGTCGAGGAGATCGACCAGTACGAACTCGTGCTGCGTGCGGAAAAGGCCGACCCGGGCGAAGCGGCGAAGGCGCGAGGCTGGATCGAGGCGCACGCCGCGGGGGTGCACTACGACGGCAAGAAGCTGACCCCCGAACTGCTGGAGCGGCAGATCCGCTCGTATCTGGCGATCCGCGACATCATCGCCGAACGCGACCTCGACTTCTCCGGCATCAAGGGCCAGCCGGAGCTGACCGAGCATTTCGCCACGATGGACGTGACCGAAGCGTTCCTCAACGATCCCTACGACTGGAACGGCCCGAAGGACGTGCACGTCACCGCCACGGAGGCGGACATGGACGGCGCGCTCACCATGCAGCTGTGCCACAAGATCACCGGCACGCCGGTGCTGTTCGCCGACGTCCGGCACTACCACGCCGACCGCGACATCTGGGACCTGTGCAACTCCGGCCAGCACGCCACCTGGTTCGCCGCGCGCAGCGACGATCCGGCGGAGAACCTGGCCAAGGTCAACTTCTACCCGGAGGTGTTCTTCTTCCCCGCCGGCGGCGCCTCCGTCCAGCACATCGCCGCGCCGGGCCGGATGACGCTGGCCCGGCTGACCAGGCAGGCGGGCGAGTACCGGCTGCAGCTGATGCTCGGCGAGTTCGAGAGCTACGACGACGAGACCAACGAGGCCCTGATCCGCCAGTCCACCCCGGAATGGCCGCACGCGTTCGCCCGGCTCGACGCGCCCGGCGAGGTGTTCCTGCGCAACTTCGGCGCGAACCACATCCACGCCGTGCCCGGCGATGTCCGCGCGGAACTACGCTCGGCCGCGAAACTGCTGGACGTGCGACTGGACGAGTGGACACGTGGTTGAGAGCCTGCTGCTCGGGATCGACATCGGAACCTCGAGTTCCAAAGGGGTGCTGGTCACCCCGCGCGGCGAGATCCTGGCCCGCGCTTCGCGGGCGCACGAGACGTCGTACCCGCACCCCGGCTGGGTCGAGCACGACGCGGAAACCGTGTGGTGGCAGGACTTCCTGGCGCTGAGCCGGGAACTGGTCACCGCCGCGGACGGGCGCCCGCTCGCCGGCCTCGCCGTCAGCGGTATCGGCCCGGTGCTGTTGCCCGCGGACTCCGACGGGCGCCCGCTCCGGCCGGCGATCCTGTACGGGGTCGACACCAGGGCCGGCCGCGAAATCGCCGAACTGACCGAAGAACTCGGCGCGGACGCGATTCTCGCCCGCGCCGGAACAGCGCTGTCCGCACAGGCTGTCGGCCCGAAATGGCGGTGGCTGGCCCGGCACGAGCCTGATGTTTTCGAGCGCACCCGGTTGTTCCTCATGGCCAGCTCGTACCTCGTGCACCGGCTCACCGGCGAATACGTGCTGGACCACCATTCCGCGAGCCAGTGCGACCCGATGTACGACCTGCGCGCCGGAGACTGGGCGCGCGACTGGGCGTCGCTGACAGCGCCCGGCATCGAGCTGCCGCGGCTGGTCTGGCCGACCGAGGTGGCGGGCACGGTCACCGCGGCCGCGGCGGCGGAAACCGGTCTGCCGCAAGGGCTCCCGGTCACCGGCGGCACGGTGGACGCCTGGGCCGAGGCGGCCAGCGTCGGTGTCTCCGACCCCGGCGACACGATGGTCATGTACGGCACCACCATGTTCCTGATCCAGGTGCTGGCCGACCCGCGGCCGCATCCCGCGCTGTGGACGACACAGGGCGCCTTCCCCGGCACGCGCTCGCTCGCCGCCGGGATGGCCACCTCGGGCGCGATCACCGACTGGCTGCGCAAACTCGGCACCGGTGACTTCGGCGACCTCGTCCGGCGCGCGGCGGAAGTGCCGGCCGGCAGCCGGGGTTTGCTGCTGCTGCCGTACTTCGCGGGCGAGCGCACGCCGCTGTTCGACCCGGACGCGCGCGGGATCATCGCCGGGCTCACCACCGGCCACGGCCTCGGCGAGCTGTACCGGGCAGCCCTGGAGGGCATCGCGTACGGGGTTCGCCACAACCTGGAGGTGATGGCGGAGTCCGGCGGCAAGGCGCGCCGGCTGGTCGCCGTCGGCGGCGGCACCCAGGGCGGGCTGTGGACACAGATCGTCACCGATGTGACCGGTGCCGAACAGCAGGTGCCGGCCGAGACGATCGGCGCCGCACTGGGCGACGCGGTACTCGCGGCGGTGGCGACCGGGGCCGAACCCGATGTGCGGCAATGGAATCCGGTGGAGACCGTGGTGCGCCCGGAACCGGCCCGCACGGCGGTCTACGACGAGTACTACACCCGTTACCGGCGGTTGTATCCGTCCACAGTGGACATAGCGCATTTCCTCGCCGCCGAGCAGAAGGCTGCCGACGAGCGCCGGACATGATGAAATGCCCGTGACCGGAAGTGGAGGTGGTCACGGGATGCTGGCCTTCGGCATCGGCGAGCCCACGGGCCAGAGCTGGACCCAGATCTGGGAACTGCTGCTGGCGCTGGTGCTGTGCTCGGCGATCGGGATCGAGCGCGAGCTCAAGCAGAAGAGCGCCGGACTGCGCACGCACACCCTCGTCGGCGTCGGGGCCGCGTTGTTCCTGCTGGTCAGCAAATACGGGTTCACCGACGTGCTCGCCGAAGGGCGGATCGTGCTGGACCCGTCCCGGGTCGCGGCGCAGATCGTGTCCGGTATCGGGTTCATCGGCGGTGGCCTGATCTTCGTGCGCCGCGATGTCGTCCGCGGGCTGACCACGGCCGCTGTGGTGTGGATGAGCGTGGCCGTCGGCTGCGCGTGCGCCGCCGGGCTGCCGCTGCTGGCCGTCGTGGTGACAGCCGCGCACTTCCTCATCGTCTACGGCTACCCGCCGTTGATCCGGCTCGCCACCCGAAGCCGTCCCGCGACCACGGCGGTCCGCGTGACCTACCGCGACGGGGAAGGCGTGCTGCGCACTGTCCTGGAGCTGGTCACGCGCTCCGGCTATGCGGTGCAGCACGCGGTGACCGAACGTCAGGAGCTCGACCGCGAAGAGGAGGACGAGCACGGCAGGGTACTGACGCACGCCAGGGGGCTGATCGACCTTCGGATCCGGCTGCTGGGCCCGCGCTCGGTCAACAACCTGCTCACCACGCTGGCCGAACAGCCGGGTGTGGTGGAGGTGGAGACCGGGGACATCGACGACACCAGCGAGTAGCGGCGAACGGCGCAGTAGGGTCGGGCCGTGATCGACAGCCTCGCCTGGATCCTGATCCGCGACCGCAGACTGTTGTCCGTCCGTACCCAGGGCAAGGCGAAGTTCTACCTGCCAGGCGGCAAACGCGAGCCGGGCGAGAGCGACGTGACGGCGCTGTGCCGGGAGATCCGCGAGGAACTGGGCACCGAACTCGACCCGATGACGTTCTCGTTGTTCGCGGTGCTCGACGAGGAGGCCGACGGGTTCACCGACGGCCGCCGCGTGCACATGACCTGCTACACCGCCACGCACACCGGGCCGCTCCACCCGCGAAACGAGATCGCCGAGGCCCGCTGGCTCGGCGCGGCCGACGCGGGACTGTGCCCGCCCGCGGGCGAACGGGTTCTCGGTCTGCTCAAAACCGCCGGCCACATCGACTGAGAGTGGTGTGACACCCCCCAAGCGAGTGAAACAGGGCACAACGGTTCCGCCGGGGTAACGATTCGCGCTCGGCTTTCGAGTACAAGTTGACGCGCTCGGCGGAAGCGCGGTGAGTCGAGAGAAGCCCTCATGGGTGTTGTCCCCGTTCTGCCGGCCCCCGGAAAACGGCGGCGCCGGACCGGTTCCGGTCCGGCCGCGCTGATGGCCGGGCTCGCGGTGGTCGTGGCCGTCGGGCTGATCACCGTGCTCGTCGCCGGCCAGCACTCGGGCGCGCCTTCCTCGTCGAACATGCTGGGCGGCACCGAGGTCGCGGTCGCCCCGGCGCCCGCGCGGATCGTCGCGCACACCGTGCAGTACCAGCTCGACGGCGGGCCGGACGCGCTGAACATCACCTACGTCGCGGACGGCGCGGCCATCGCGCAGGTGGCCGAGGCCGCCACGCCGTGGTCGGCGGTCGTGCAGCGGCACGGCACGGCGGGCGAGAGCCAGTACTACAGCCTTTCCGCGCAGAACTCCGGGAAAGGCCCGCTGACCTGCCGGATCGTCGTGGACGGCGCCACGGTCAGCGAAGGCGCGGCAGCGGACCCGCACGGCATGGTGCGCTGCTCGAAGTCGGTCGATTAGCGCCACCGCGGTGGCGAACCTCCGCCGGTGACCGTCGTCTTGGTGCATCCCCAGTTCTGGCACGAACGCGAAGTCAGCAGCGGGTACCGACAAAACCGGCTGGCATGATCGAGGCGTGACAGGTTCGATCGTGCTCGGCCCCGTCCTCGCGATCGTGCTGACCGCGCTGGTGGCGCTCGGCGCGGTTGTCGTGTGGCGAGGCGAGATCGGCCAAGGGCGCGCAGTGGTGATAGCCGCGGTGCGCGCGGTCGTTCAGCTGGCCGCCGTTTCGTTCGTGATCACCGCTGTACTCCGCTCCGGCTGGCTCACCGGTCTCTTCGTGCTGCTGATGTTCGCCGTCGCGGCGGTCACGTCGGCCCGTCGTGTCGGAGTGCCGCGGCAGCTCGCCTGGATCGCGACCGCGATCGGCGCCGGCGTCGCGCCGGTGCTCGCGCTCGTGCTCGGATCCGGTGTGCTGCCACCGAAACCGATCGCGGTCGTGCCCGTCGCCGGCATCGTGATCGGCGGCGCGATGTCGGCGACTTCGCAGGCCGCGCGTCGCGCGCTCGACGAGCTGAAGACGCGCCACGGTGAGTACGAAGCCGCGCTGGCACTGGGTTTTCTGCGCCGGGCCGCGGCGCTGGAGATCTGCCGCCCGTCCGCGGGCCAGGCGCTGATCCCGGCGCTGGACCAGACCCGCACGGTCGGCTTGGTCACCCTGCCCGGTGCGTATGTCGGTGTGCTGCTCGGCGGCGCGAGCCCGGTCCAGGCCGGGGTGACGCAGGTGCTGGTGCTGATCGGGCTGCTCGCCGCCGAGTCGATCGCGGTTCTGCTGGTCGTCCAGTTCGTCGCGGCAGGGCTGATCGTGAGGGACTAGGTTGGCGGTATGACTGTTGCCGATCTGATGATCGACGGTTTCGGCCGGATCCGGCAGATAGTGCACGGGGCGGTCAAGAGCCTGACCGCGGACCAGCTGGCGGAGCGGCTGGACGACGGGACGAACTCGATCGCCTGGCTGGTCTGGCATCTGACCCGGGTGCAGGACGATCACCTCGCCGATCTGGAGGACGCCCCGCAGGTGTGGACGGAGCAGGGCTGGCACGAGCGCTTCGGCCTGCCGCTCGACGAGGCCGACACCGGCTACGGGCACAGCCCGGAGCAGGTGGCGTCGGTCCGCGCCTCCGCGAGCCTGCTGACCGGCTACCACGACGCCGTGCACGACCAGACCGTCGCCTGGCTGGGAAACCTGAAGGAATCGGAGCTGGACCGCATCGTCGACGAGGCGTGGGACCCGCCGGTGACGCTCGGCGTGCGACTGGTCAGCGTGCTCTCCGACGATCTGCAGCACGCCGGTCAGGCGGCGTTTCTGCGAGGGATCCTCAAACGCCGGTGACTTTCGCCCGGCGCGGTGGTCGGATCGGCTATGACCATCGGTGACTACGCGCCGGTGCGCGGGCTCGAGATGTACTACGAGGTGCACGGCACCGGCCGCCCGGTCGTGCTGCTGCACGGCGGCGTGCTGACCATCGGCCTCAGCTTCGGCGATCTGCTGCCGGAGCTGGCGCGCGACCGGCAGGTGATCGCCGTCGAGCTGCAGGGGCACGGCCGCACCGCGGACATCGACCGCGAGATGACGCTGCCGGAGCTGGCCGCGGACGTGGTCGCGTTGCTGGAGCACCTGGGCCTGGAGCGGGCGGACCTGTTCGGGTTCGGCTTGGGCGGGCTCGTCGCGCTGGAGCTGGCCACGGCCGCCCTGGAGCGGGTGGACAGGCTGATCCTCGCCTCGACGCACTACCGCACGGACGGCTACCACGAGGAGATCCTCGACCCGGCGCAGTTCGCGACCTCCACCCGGATGCCGACCGAGGCGGACGTCCGCGAGATGCGGGAGACCTACGAACGGCTGGCGCCCGAGCCCGGGCATTTCGAGCAGATGACCGCGAAGCTGTCCCGCACCGTGCCGGATATCCCCGGCTGGTCCGCCGAGCAGCTGCGCGCGATCCCGGCGGAGACGCTGCTTTTGTTCGGCGACAACGATTTCGTCCGCCTGGAGCACGCCGTGGAGATGGCCGGGCTCATCCCGCATTCCCGTCTGGGCGTGCTGCCCGGTACCACGCACAACGAGCTGACGCGCCGCACCGAACTGGTGCTGCCGATGGTCCGGTCCTTCCTCGGCTGAGTTTCGTTGGGCCGTTCAGGTGCACCGCCCGCGCCCGACGGGATTGAAAGCGCCTTCACCGTCCGTGAGTTCCGCAGGCCGGGCGCGTGCGAAGCCCGGCGCCGGACACTGCGGCCGGCTGCCGCCACCCCGCCGTCCACCTGTGTGCGGGCGGGGTCCGGCGGCGGACCGTCTACTTTGCGTGGTCCGCCGGTTCATCCGGACAGGGAGCCGGGACCGCCTGGATGGGCCTCGTCGCGGCCGGTGTGTGGCTGGGAATCTCGTGGGGCGAACGCACTTCGGCGCAAGGGGAGCACCACGGTCATGCAGGCCTTCACACTGCCGGATTTCTATCTGCCCTATCCGGCGAGGATCAACCCGCAGCTGGAACGCGCCCGCGCGCACAGTGCCGCGTGGGCGGAGCGGATGGGCATGCTGGATGCGCCGAAACCGGGCGGGGGAGTGGTCTGGGACGCGGCCGCACTGTCCAAAATGGACTATGCGCTGATGTGCGCCTACACCCACCCCGACTGCGACGGCCCCGCGCTCGACCTGATCACCGACTGGTACGTCTGGGTGTTCTTCTTCGACGACCATTTTCTCGAGCAGTTCAAGTACTCCCGTGATCTCGGCGGCGCGAAGGCGTACCTGGACCGGCTCGGGCTGTTCATGACCATGGACGAGGAAATCCCGCCGGAGCCGGAAAATCCGGCCGAGGCCGGGCTCAAGGACCTGTGGGAGCGCACGGTTCCGGCGATGTCGCGGGGCTGGCGGCGGCGGTTCATCGCCAGCACGCACAACCTCATGGTCGAGTCGATGTGGGAGCTGGACAACATCGACCGCGGCCGGATAGCCAACCCCATCGAGTACGTCCAGATGCGCCGGAAGGTCGGCGGCGCGCCGTGGTCGGCCAACCTCGTCGAGTACGCGGTCGGCGCGGAGATTCCGGATCAGCTGGCGGAAACGCGCCCGATCCAGGTGCTCACCGACACCTTCTCGGACGCCGTGCACCTGCGCAACGATCTGTTCTCCTACCAGCGTGAAGTGCAGGAGGAGGGGGAGAACTCCAACGCCGTCCTCGTTTTCGAGCGTTTCCTGGACTGTCCGACGCAGCAGGCGGCCGAGCTCGTCAACGATCTGCTCACGTCCCGGCTGCAGCAGTTCGAGAACACCGCGCTGATCGAAGTTCCGGCCCTGCTGGCCGAAAGCGCCGTGCCGCCGCACGAGCAGTTCGGCGTCGGCGCGTATGTCAAAGGTCTGCAGGACTGGCAAGCGGGCGGGCACGAATGGCACGCGCGGTCCAGCCGGTACATGAACGAGGGAGCGGCCGGCACTGGTGTCCTCGGTGGACCCAACGGGCTCGGCACCTCGGCCGGCCGGTTGTCGTTTTCTCCCGGCCTGCGAACGAAAGCCCGTCAGCATGCGCACCGTCCCTTCCAGCCGGTCGGCCCGCTTCCGGTGCCCGAGCTGTACATGCCGTTCCCGGTCCGCACCAGCCGGCTCCTCGATGCGGCGCGGGAGTACTCGGTCGGCTGGGCTCGGGAGATGGGTTTCTTCGACTCCCTGCCCGGCGTCGAGGCGGGCGGGGTCTGGGACGAACGCCGGTTCGTCGGGATCGATCTGGCGCACTGCGCTTCGATGATCCACGCCGACGCCGGCCGGGAACAGCTGTACCTGTCCACGGACTGGCTTTCCTGGGGCACCTACGGGGACGACTATTACCCGCTGGCGTTCGGCGGCAGCCGGAATCTCGCCGCCGCGAAACAGCTCACCGACCGGCTGCCCGCGTTCATGCCGCTGGACGCGGGCGAGACGCCGCCCCCGACGAACCCGGTCGAACGGGGTCTGGCCGATCTGTGGCGCCGGACGGCCGGCCCGATGGCGGAACCGGCGCGGGCGCAGCTCCGTGCCGCGGTCGAGGACATGACGCAGAGCTGGTTGTGGGAGCTGCTGAACCAGGCGCAGCACCGGATCCCCGACCCGATCGACTACGCGGAGATGCGCCGCAAGACGTTCGGCTCCGACCTGACCATGAGTCTCGGCCGGCTCGAGGTCTCCGCTGTCGTGCCGCCGGAGGTCTTCCAGACCCGTGTGCTGCGAGAGCTGGACACTTCGGCGCAGGACTACGCCGCCTTCGCCAACGACCTCTACTCGTACCAGAAGGAGATCGAATACGAGGGAGAGGTGCACAACCTGGTACTGGTGGTGGAGAACTTCCTCGACGTCGGCCGGGAAACCGCCGCCGGCCTCGTCGCCGACCTGATGCATGCCCGGCTGGAGCAGTTCGAGCACGTGCTGGCCAACGACCTCCCCAAACTCTGCGACGACCTCTCCCTGGACGCCGCCGCCCGCGAGGGCCTGCGCCGGCACGCCGCGGAACTCGAGGACTGGATGTCGGGAATCCTTGAATGGCACCGCCGGTGCGTCCGCTACACCGAACCGGAGCTGCGCCGGAACCGTTTCCCCGGCCTGTCCTCGGTGCCGCTGTCGGTGAGCAGGGTGGCGGTGTGAGGGAGATGGTGCGACGAGATGACAGGCCGTGCGTGAAACCCTTACGCGGCAGGGCTTTCAGCGTTGATGCGCCGGGACCCATCGTTCGGTGCAGCAGGGTTCGACCTGCCCCGGATCGATCTCGGCCCACGCGACGGACTCACGCTCGTGCCGTGAGAAACCCTTGTATTCAGCGAAACGCCGGCCCTTGTCGAGCCGCTCACAGTGGGGATCGTTGTGATAAGCCCGCCGGCCGCGAGTCCGGTAGCCACGCGCGAGGACTCCGGCCGGGCGCGGCTTGCGCAGGGCACACCAGCGCGCGGTCATCAGATGCACGCACCGTCGTCCTCATCGGCGGCTCGCGGTGCCTCCCCGGCGACGGGAAGCATCGCTTGCTCGCCTTCGAGCAGGTCCACCGCGACGACCGGTGCGGGCGGTAGCTCCGCCGCCTCCTTGACCCCGAGCACCGCCAGCTTGTCGGCGCGCTCGTTTTCCGGATGCCCGGCGTGTCCCTTGACCCAATGCCAGTCGACCTCGTGCCGGCTCAGCGCCGCGTCAAGCCTGCGCCACAGGTCGGCGTTCTTCACCGGCTCCTTCGCCGCGGTCCGCCAGCCGTTGCGTTTCCAGCGCGGCATCCACGACAGCACGCCGTTGCGGACATACGTGCTGTCGGTGTACAGCTGCACCGTCGACGGCCGGGTCAGCGTCTCCAGCGCCTGGATCGCCGCCATCAACTCCATGCGGTTGTTGGTCGTGGGTCCCGGATCGCCGCCGTGCAGCTCGCGTTCGTGCCCGCCGTAGCGCAGCACCGCGCCCCAGCCGCCCGGGCCGGGATTGCCGCTGCACGCGCCATCGGTGTAGATCTCGACGAGAGTCTCCCCCATCTTCGGAAGATAGCAACGCCGGACGTAACGACCGCCGCCCCGGTCACGACTTCACCGGACGAGTGATCAACAACCGGGAAAGGCAGTCGTGACCTACCCGCCGCCCTCTCCCTGGCCGCCGCCGCCACCTCCGCCGCGCCGTTGGCTTCCGATCCTGGTGATCCGGATCGCGCCGGCACTGTTGAGTGCCGTCGTCGCTTTCACCGTCGCCGCGACGCACCATCACCGGGTTTCCGAACCGACGCTCGCGCTGACGGTGAGCCCGGTGGCGCCGCCCGCCAACCCGCCGGCACCGTCGACGAAGAAGGGGGCGCCCCGCATCGTCGAGACCAAGGTCGGGGAGAAGGCCCGGTTCACCAGCCCGGACACCACCGCGGGCCCGGACGTCGAGTTCGCGGTCACCAAGATCACCGTCGACGGCCGGTGCACCGAGCAGTTCTCCGAAAAGGCCGGGAACGGGCACTACGTGTTCGTCGAGATCTCCGCCGAGACCGCGCCGACGATGAGCAGTGTCTTCGCGACCGGCCTGATGAACCCGCTGGACTTCGCCGTGGTCGGCCCCGACGGGATCACCACGACGGGCCACGCGCTCGCCACCGACCGGACCTTCGGCTGTCTCTCGCACACCAGACAGTTCCCGGTCGTGGCCCTGGCCCCGGGACGGAAGTACACCGGCACCATCGTTCTCGACTCGCCGGTCATCCACGGCCACGTCGTGCTGGTCCCCACCGGCGGCATCATCGAGGCCGACGGCTGGGCCTGGCAGCTCGGGGAAGCCGCCTAGGACAAGGCTTCCCGGCCCTGCTCACCAACCCCGCGCACGCCACTCCGCGACCTTCGGCCGCTCGGCTCCCAGCGTCGAGTCATCCCCATGCCCGGGGTAGAACCACGTGTCATCCGGCAGCACGTCGAACACCCGGTGTTCCACGTCGTCGATCAGCGACGCGAAGCGTTCCGGGTCCTGCTGCGTGTTGCCGACGCCGCCCGGGAAGAGCGAGTCGCCGGTGAACAGGTGCGCCGGGCCGGACGGGTCCCGGTACAACAGCGCGATCGATCCCGGGGTGTGGCCGCGCAGGTGGATGACCTCCAGCACGCAGTCGCCGACGGTCAGCGTGTCCCCGTGCTCCACAAGGAAGTCCGGCGGCACCGGCAGCGGCTCGGCGTCCAGCGGGTGCGCGGCGGTGTTCGCGCCGTTCGCGCCCGCCACGGCGCCCAGCGCCTGCCAGTGGTCCGGGTGCTGGTGCGTCGTCACGACGGTGCGCAGCGCGGGCCGGTCCGGGCCGTGCCCGATGAGGTCCGAGATGCGCTCCGGGTCGGCGGCCGCGTCGATCAGCAGGCCCTCGTTCTGCGCGCGGCACACCAGCAGATAGGTGTTGTTGTCCATCGGCCCGACGGACAGCTTGGTGATGGTCAGCGCGCCGAGCGTGCGCCGCGCGGCATCGCCGCCCGGTTCGACGTGCCCGGTGTATTCCTCCACGACGTTCACCTGGCACACGGTAGCCGCCCGGCCACGAACTGCTCCACCCGTTCAGGTTTGTCTCAGATTCGTAACGTAACCTCAGGCCCGCTTGGCGAAATCGATCTTCAGGAAGACTGTGTCCGGTTCTGCGAAATCCACGTCCCGAAAGATCAGCTGGGACGCCATCCGCGTGATCTCCGTGGTTTCCGTGCTGCTGGGACACATCACCCACCAGGGCCCGCTCGCGCACACCGAACTCGACAACTACCCGTTCAAGGTCACCGGCCAGTTCGGCGCGGCCGCGCTGATGGTGATCTCCGGGTTCTTCGTCTGCCAGACGGTGCGGCGCGGCCACTCGGGGCGCTGGCTGTGGAAGAAGATCTCCCGGCTGCTGCCGCCTTACCTGATCGCGGTGGTGATCACGTACCTGGTGATGCGCTTCGCCAGCGCGGCGTTCAACCACCAGAGTTTCGACAGTGGCTGGTTCGACACGCTCTTCGGCCCGACCTCCGACGGCGTGGCGTGGGCCTCGTCCTGGTACGTCCCGGTCGGGCAGGACCTGCTGATCAACCTGTTCATGGTGCAGGGCTGGGACCAGTCATTCATCTGGCTCGACGGCTCCTACTGGACGCTTCCGGTGCAGCTCATGGTGTTCGCCGCGGCGGCGGCGCTGTGGGCCGGCACCCCGTGGTTCCGCTCCGACCGCAGTATCCGGTTGCTGGTGTGGGGCCTGATCCTCGTCCCGCTGTTCGTACGGTTCTGGGTGATCGGGGTGACCAATCCCTCGCCCTGGGCCTACGGCGTGGTGTTCGGCTTCGGGATGCACCGGATGCACGTGTTCGCCGCGGGGATCGCGATCTGGCTGTGGAGCCGCGGCAGGCTGTCGGCCCGCCATCTGACCTTCATGCTGATCGCCGCCGTGTGGGCGCAGGATCTGCACCTCTACCCGGACGGTGTGCCGCTGCCCACCGACCCCGCGCGGATGCCCTCCGACATCGGCTTCGCCGTGATGCTCGTCGCGATCTGCGCCGCCGCGAAAGGCCCGGACTGGACGTTCCTGCGCCCCTTCGCGCGCCCGATCACCTGGCTCGCCGGCATCTCGTACGGGGTTTACCTGCTGCACCAGGAACTCGGCTACGTACTCGCCCGGGTGTTGCAGGACAACGGGCTGAACGGCTGGGCGAGGCTGCCCGTGCTGCTGGCGGCGGCTATTCTCGGTGGCTGGCTGCTCACCGTGCTCGTCGAACGGCCGGCCCACCGGTGGCTCACCCAGCCCCGGCGCCCCGCCCCGAAGCCACGGACCCCACCGGACGATCTTGTCCCGGACGGCTCGCGGACCAGCGGGAACGGTCCGGCTCCCGTTTCTGTCGGTGGGTCGTCCTAGCATGGATGCGGCCGGTCTCCCGGCCCGAGACTTTCCAGCGAAGGGACCCTGGCGTGGCTGATCGCCTCGTTGTTCGCGGCGCCCGCGAGCACAATCTCCGTGGCGTCGATCTCGACCTGCCCCGGGACAGCATGATCGTGTTCACCGGTCTGTCCGGTTCCGGGAAGTCGAGCCTGGCCTTCGACACGATCTTCGCCGAGGGGCAGCGCCGCTACGTCGAATCGCTGTCCGCGTACGCCCGGCAGTTCCTCGGCCAGATGGACAAGCCCGACGTCGACTTCATCGAGGGTCTGTCCCCGGCCATCTCGATCGACCAGAAGTCGGCGTCGCGCAACCCCCGTTCGACGGTGGGGACGATCACCGAGGTCTACGACTACCTGCGGCTGCTCTTCGCCCGCATCGGCGTCCCCCACTGCCCGCAGTGCGGTGAGCCGATCACCCGCCAGACGCCCCAGCAGATCGTCGACCGGGTGCTGGAGCTGCCCGAGGGCACCCGGTTCCAGGTCCTGGCCCCGGTGGTCCGAGGCCGCAAGGGGGAGTACGAGTCCCTGCTCGCCGACCTCGGCCGGCAGGGCTACACCCGGGCCCGGGTCGACGGCGAGGTGCTCGAGCTGACCGGGGTGGAGGCGGCCCGGCCCCGGCTGGCCCGCTACGAGCAGCACACGATCGAGGTCGTGGTGGACCGGCTGGTCCGCCGGCCGGGCATCGAGCGCCGGCTGACCGACTCGCGGGAGACGGCGCT
>NZ_DASZWC010000019.1:0-262825 GCF_035546795.1 Amycolatopsis sp. | reverse complement strand
GCGGCGAGATGCTCGCGCACCTTCGCCACCACCGACTCCGGCCCGCTGTGGGCAAAGAGCGCGTCCACCAGCCGGTCGTCCGCCTCGGCCGCGTAGCCCAGCCGGCTCACAGTCGCCGCGTAGGACGGGTTGCCGAGCATGTCGGTGACCCTTTGCCGTGCCGTCGCTTTCGCTTGTCCGGGATCGGGATCGATGATCACGGAAACCCCGACGACCACCAGTTTGGCCGGCCCGAGCGTCTGCCGGGCCAGTGCGGTTTGCTCCGGCGGGACGATGGCGGGCAGCGCGCCGTCGGCGATTTCCCCTGCCAGCGCAAGCATTTTCGGCCCGTTCGCGGCGAGGATCCGCGGGTACTCGGCGTCGGCCGCGGGCGGCCAGGTGTCGCCGTCCATCCGGGCCACGTAGTCCCGCATCCGGGTGAGCGGGCTGCCGAACTCGCGGCCGACGCTTTCCGCCTGCGCCGGATAGCCGACACCCAGCCCGAGTACGAGCCGCCCGGGATGCGCCTGGGCGAGCATGGCCGCGGCGGCGTGCGCGGTTTCCGGCTCCCTGGCCCAGATGTTGGCGATGCAGGTGCCGAACACCGTCCGTTCGGTGGCGTCGAGCAGCAAAGCCAGTTGTACCAACGTGTCCTTGCCGCCGATGACCTCGTTGGACCAGACCGCGCGGTAGCCGGCCCGCTCCAGCCGGACGACCGCGGCCCGCTGCTCGTCGATCGACGGCGTGGTGGTGAACGAGACCGGAAGGGCCACACCCACCGGTCCGAGCGCCCGGCGGGCGTCTTCGATCTTCCCCATGGACTCCTCCTTGAACTGCTGTCTCCACCTTGCCGAGGCTGGAGCGCGAAAAGCCAATGAATGTTCCGCACCGCGCATCCCGATTCATGCATCACCGCAGTTCAGCGCCGCGAGGTGGTGCGGCGAGCGCGCTACTGTGGGGGGATGCCCGACTCGCTGCCGGTGGACCTCGATCTGCGACTCGTGCGCTCGTTCGCCGTCGTCGCCGAACACCGGCACTTCGGTCGTGCCGCCGAAACGCTGCATCTCACACAGTCGTCGCTGAGCAGGCAGATCGTCCGGCTGGAACAGCAAGTCGGCGCGCGCCTGCTGGATCGAACGCCGCAGGGTACCCGGCTCACCGAAGCCGGCGAGGTGTTCCTCCCGCTCGCCACTGCCGCGCTGGCTTCGTCGGCGCAGGCTGTGGCGCGCGCCAGGGCGGCTGCCCAGCCGAGCCACATTACCGTCGGCCACACCGGCAACCTGATCGTCACCCCCGCGGTGCGCGAACTGCGCCGTCGGCATCCGGATGCCGAGGTCAAGACGATGTACCTGGACTGGCGCGATGGGTACAAGGCCTTGCTTGAACACCGGGTGGACGCGGCGGTGATGCGGTTGCCGTTCCCCACCGACGGGCTGCACGTGACAGTGCTCTTCGACGAGCCGCGGGAGTTGCTCCTCCCGCTCGATCATCGCCTGGCGGGCAAGGAATCCGTGACCCTGGACGACATCGCGGACGAGCCGATGCCGTGGGGCGACGTGCCCGAGCTGGACGCCTTCTGGCGGATCGACCCACGCCCCGATGGCAGCCGGGCGCCGGACGGTCCGCTCATCCGCGAGATGGGGGACAAGTTCGAGGTCGTCGCCAGTGGTCAGGCCGTGATCATCATCCCCGGCGGTTCCTGGCTCGCGCTGCGGCCCGATCTCACCACCGTTGCGCTGGAGGGCATCGAGCCATGCCACGTCGTACTGGCCACGAGGGCCGATGACCGTAGCCGGCTTGTCGCGGCGTTCAGCAAATACGCGCGGGCACAGCTGACCGGGCCGGTCGCGGGCTGACGCGCGTTTTGCGGTATGACCACCCGCCGGCACCCGGTTCCGGCGGGCGTGGAAATGCCCCCGCGACAACGGATTCGGTTGTTGCTGAAGCTGATCGTCGATGGTGACTTCGAGAACCGGCCGCAGGGGCGCAGCATCGGTTGCCTGGTCGGCGGGCTGGTCATCCCGGCCTTCGGGTTGCGGTCGCCGCTGTGACGCTCGTGCCGGATCTTGTCGCGGGCTCAAGCGGCCATCGCGTAGAGGACCTCGCGGAGATCCCGTGAATCGTCCTCGCGCCAGACCACGCGGAGCGCCAGCTCGGCGGGCGGGGTGTCGAGCGCGACCAGCGTGCCGTCCGCGAGATCACCCGCCACCGCGAACTCCGGAAGCAACGCGACACCCAGCCCCTGCGTGATCCACGAGCGGATGGTGGACACGCTGTCGAACTCGATCCGCCGCTCGTAGGTGGGCAGCATCCGCTCGGCGGCCATCCGGAACGAGCAGCCTTCCGGCGTGATCAGCAGCGTGCCCGCCGACGCCCCACCCGGCCGGGAGACGAGGAACAGCCGCACCGTGTCGACGTCCACAAACGACAGTTCGGGTGTCTCGAAGCCCAGTTCCCCCAGGCTTTCCCCGGTGTCCAGCAGCAGGCCGGCATCGAGCTCGCCGCGTGCCACGGCGGTGAGCAGCTGGCGGCGCATCAGGGAACGCACGGCCAGGTCCAGATCCGGGCGCCGGTCGGCGAGGCGGCCGAAGATCGCCGGCAACCGGGTGGCGACCAGGGTTTCCAGCGCGCCCACGGTGATCCGCTGCCGCGCGTCGGTCATCAGCCGGTGGATCGCGTCCGCGTGTTCGAGCAGGCGTTTGGCCTCGGGCAACAACAGCCGGCCGTGTTCGGTGAGCACCATGCCCTTCGGGCTGCGGTCGAACAAGGTGACACCGAGCCCTGACTCCAACGTCCTGACCTGCTCGGACACTGTGGCCGGGGACAGCTCCAGCCGGTCGGCGGCCCCGGTCACCGTGCCGGACGCGGCGACCGCGACGAAACCGCGAAGCTGCCGGAGTTCCATAAGATCAGTCTAGTCCGAGGGCATTCGGAAAAACCGAACGCGGCATCCGGGAACGCCCGTTGAGCGGGCCACGTCGCGACCCGCAAAGTCGCGGTTGTGCATCGCTTGCTCGGCGTCTCGCTCGCCTACTTCCTCGTTCTGCTCGACACGACGGTGCTCACCGTCGCCCTACCGGCTCTCGGCGGTTCCGTCGCGATGCGCCAATGGGTGGTCAACGGCTACACGCTCGCGTTCGCGGCTTTCCTGCTCGGCGGTGGCGCACTGGCCGACCGCCACGGCCCATTGCGCGTTTTTCGTTGGGGCGTAGCCAGTTTCGGCGTTCTGTCGCTCGCTTGCGCCGCAGCACCTCAGCTGTGGGTGCTCGTGGTGCTGCGCGTACTGCTCGGAGCGGCCGGCGCCGCGTGCCTGCCGAGCTCGCTGGCACTGATCGGCGCGCTCTATCCGGACCCGAGGCGTCGCGCGAAGGCACTCGGGGCGTGGGCGGCGATCACCGGCGTGGCGCTGGCCGCCGGCCCGGTTGTCGGCGGGGTGCTCGTGGACCTCGCCGGCTGGCGTGCGGTGTTCCTGGTGAACGTGCCGCTGGCCGCGCTCGCTCTCGTGCTCGCACGGGGCATCCCGTCCACGAGGAACCCGCGCTCCATCGACTGGCGCACGCAACTCGCCGCGGCCGCTTTCCTCGCTCTGCTCACCGACGCGATCGTCGGCGAACACATCGTGTCCGGTGTCGCGGCGCTCGTCGTGCTGATGGTTTTCGTGCTGTGGGAACGGCGCAGCAGCGCGCCGGCCGTGCCGCGGGTGCTGGTGCGCGCCCGCGGCGTTGCCGCGAACCTGTTCGCCGGGGCCGCGGTGAACTTCGCCCTGTCCGGCGCACTGTTCACCGTCACTCTTGCGCTGCAACGGAATCTCACGCCGATCCAGACCGGGCTGGCCTTCCTGCCGCTCACCCTGCCGACCGCGTTCAACCCGCTCGTGACGAGCCGCATCGTGGCCGCCCGCGGCCCCAGACTCCCTGTCCTTTGTGGACTCGCTCTGCTCACGGCGGGTTCGGTCGTGCTGGCCGTGACCGTGGGCGGCCCCTACCCGCTGCTGGCTCTCGGCCTGCTGCTCACCGGCTTCGGTGTCTCGTTCTCGCTGCCCGCGCTGGTGACCGGCGTGGTCGTGGCCGCGCCCGACGGGTACGCGGGCACGGCCGGTGGCCTGCTCAACGCCGTCCGCCAGGTCGGCGCGACCGTCGGCGTCGCCGCGATGGGCGCGATCGTGGCCACCGGCGCCTTCGGCCCGGCGTTCGTGGTGGCCGCCGCGGTGTGCGCGGTGGCCGGAGTGGCGCTGGCTACGACCTGAGGTTCCGCCACAGGTACTCGAACAGCAGCGCCCACTTCTGCGCCAGCTGCTCGTTGTCCGCCGCCGCGCCGTGCCCGCCTTCGATGTTCTCGTGGTAGCGCACGTCGTAACCGACGTCGAGCAGCTTCGCCACCATCTTGCGAGCGTGCCCGGGATGCA
The DNA here is from genome assembly GCF_035546795.1 of Amycolatopsis sp. Classification (GTDB taxonomy): domain Bacteria; phylum Actinomycetota; class Actinomycetes; order Mycobacteriales; family Pseudonocardiaceae; genus Amycolatopsis_E. The sequence continues at coordinate 258,441 of NZ_DASZWC010000019.1, read as the reverse complement.
CCCGATCGTCCCTTGTGGACGTCATGAACAGCGTGGGCGGGTACGGTTGCCCGGTGCGGATGTTCTGGTACGGCGAGTACTTGGCGATGTACTCCCACTCGGCCGGATCGTCCGGGTCCCCGTACTCCGCCATCCACGATGCGCCCGCCAGCAGCAGGTGGTACCGCCGCATGTCGAGCAACGGCACCTGGCAGACGATCGCGCCGAACAGCTCGGGGCAGCGGGTGAGCATGACGCCCATCAGCAGCCCGCCGTTGCTGCCGCCGTGGATGCCGAGCCGCTCCGGGGTGGTGATGCCACGTTCGACCAGATCCGTTGCCACCGCAGCGAAATCCTCGTACACGAGGTAGCGGTTCGCCTTCATCGCCTGGGTGTGCCAGCCCGGCCCGTACTCGCCGCCGCCGCGGATGTTGGCCACCACGTACGTGCCGCCGCGGGCCAGCCAGCCCCGGCCGGTGACCCCGCTGTACCCCGGCAGCCGCGAGACCTCGAACCCGCCGTACCCGGTGAGCATCGTCGGACCGCCTTCGGCGCCGGGGCGCACCACGAAGTAGGGGATGCGGGTGCCGTCACGAGAGGTGGCGAAGTACTGGTCGACCGTCATTCCCTCGGCGTCGAACCGCGCCGGGGACTGCTTGAGCACCTCGACCTCGCGGTGGACGTGGCCGTAGGAAAGGGTGGGCGGCTCGGTGAAACCGCTCGTGCTCAGCAGGTACTCGTCGCTGTTGTCCGGATCGGTGTCCAGGATCTCGGCGATGCCCAGCTCCGGCCCGCCGGTCAGCGGCTCGCGGCGCCAGCCTTCGGCAGGGGTCAGCACGTAGAGCTCGGTGCGGACGTCGGACAGCGTGGTGAGCAGCAGGTGGTTGCGGGTCCAGTCGTAGGCTTCCAGCGAGGTGCGCTCGTCCGGCTCGAACAGCACCGTCAGCTCCGCCGTGCCGGCCAGGTACGCGTCGAACGGGGCGGCGAGCAGCGTGCCGGCGAGGTAGTCGCGGCCGCCGACCGTCCATGGCGAGCGGAGCCGGATCAGCAGCCACTCCCGTTCGACCGAAGTCTCCGCGTCGTCCGGGACTTCGATCCGGGTCAGTTTTTCGCCCGTGCGCAGGTATTTCTCGGTGCGGTAGAAATCCGGGGAGCGGCCGACGAAGTCGCGCTCGTAGCCCGGGGTCGGGTCGTGGTAGGCGAAGGCCGAGACGTCGTCCGGCTTGCCTTCGTACACGGTGACCGCGGCCGTGAGCGGGGTGCCGCGGCGCCATTCCTTGATCACCCGCGGGTAGCCGGAGGTGGTCAGCGAGCCTTCGCCGAAGTCGGTGCCGACGTAGATGAGGTTCTCATCGATCCAGCTGACCCTGCTCTTGGCCTCCGGCAACCGGAACCCGTCGGCGACGAACTCGTGCCGGTCGACGTCGAACTCACGCACCACGGTGGCGTCCGCGCCGCCGCGGGACAGTTCGACGAGCGCGAGCCGGTAGTCCGGGCGCAGCACGGCGGCACCCTGCCAGACCCAGTTCTCGCCTTCGGCTTCGGCGAGCGCGTCCACGTCGAGCAGGACCTCCCACTCGGGGTGATCGGTGCGGTACTGCTCCAGCGTGGTGCGCCGCCACAACCCGCGAGGATGCGTGGCGTCCTGCCAGAAGTTGTAAAAATAGTCGCCGCGGCGCCGGATATAAGGGATCCTGTCGTCGGCGTCGAGCACCTCGCGGATCTCCGTCCGCAGCCGTTCGAAGCGCTCACCGCCGGCCAGCTCATCGAGCGTCTCGGTGTTGCGCGCCCGCACCCAGTCGAGCGCCGCCTCTCCGGTCACGTCCTCGAGCCACCGGAACGGGTCTTCATCAGCCATGCGCCCAGTCTGCCAGGTTGGCAACCATTTTCAGGCCCAGTCCGGGGAACGGCCCAGCAAACCGAGAAAACGGTGCAATTCGGACGCGCTTTCGGTCGGCACGACCGGTTTGAAACTGCCCCGTTCCGAGCGGAACTCCGGATCGGCCGGGATCTGCTCGGCGATCTTGAGCGCGGTGTGCACGATGTCGGCGTCCTGCGCGTAGGGCAGGCCGAGCGCGCCGGCGATGTCCCAGCCGTGCGCGACGGTGTCCACCAGGTGCATGGAGACCGCCACGATGCCGGGGAACGTGCCGAACTCGCGCACCGTCACTTGCCGGTCCAGTACCGCGTCGTCGTCCAGCGTGGCGAGCACCAGATCGACCGAATCGGCGTAACTGCCGTACGGGTCCGCGCCCAGCTCGCCGGAATCCCAGTCCGGCGCAGAACCGTCGAGCAGCGCGGCGCCGAAGCCCCGGTTCTCGCTCACCTGATGGCGCAGCAGATCGGCGAGAGTCCAGCCCTCGCAAGGAGTTCGCCGCTCCAGATCGGCCGGGGTGACGGTGCTGACGAGCTTGTCGAGCACGATCAGCGCCCGGCGGTCGAGTTCACGTGGATCTTCCATAGCGTCCACAGTAGGAACTACGGGCGCCCGCGGGAGAGCCAAAAACCGGGAAATGTCGGTGGGCCAATCTAGGCTCCGGAATGTGGAGTTGCACATCGATGTCGAGGCCGGTCGTGGTCTGCGGGAGGAGATCCAGCGGCAGATCAGGGCGGCGATCCTCGACGGACGGCTGCGCGAGGGAGACGCGCTGCCACCGAGCCGCGAGCTTGCCCAGCGGCTGGCCGTCTCGCGCAACACGGTCACAGCCGCGTACGAACTGCTGACGGCGGAAGGGTTTGTCGAGACCAAGGCGGGCGCGGGCACATTCGTTCGCCGCGGCACCCGCGGCCGTCCGCGGCCGGTCGCCGATGCGTCCGCGCTCGAGCCCGCGCCGGTGTGGGCCGACGTGCCTGCCGCGCCGCACCGGTTCGAGGTCGAGGCGGAGTTCGATTTCCGGACCGGCGCCCCGGATGTCCGGATGTTTCCCTTCGACACGTGGCGCAGGCTGGTCACCGAGCAGTTGCGCGGGTCGCGGCCGGAGGTGCTGACATACGGCGATCCGCGAGGCCACCCGGGGCTGCGCGCCGAGATAGCGCGCCACCTTGGGCTTTCTCGCGACGTGCGGACCCGCCCCGATGACGTGCTGGTCACCAACGGCTCGCAGCAGGCGCTCGATCTCGCGGCCAGGGTGCTGCTCCGGCCGGGAGACCAGGTGGCGGTGGAAGATCCCGGATATCCGCCGCCACGGCAGTTGTTCGCCACCTTCGGAGCGCGGGTGGCGGCGGTGCCGGTCGACAGCGAGGGCATCGTGGTCGACCGGATTCCCGTGGGCTGCCGGCTGGTCTATGTGACGCCGTCGCACCAGTTCCCGCTCGGCACGTCGATGTCGCCGGCCCGCCGGCTGGCGCTCGTCGAGTGGGCGAGACGGAACGACGCGGCGATTCTGGAGGACGACTACGACACGGAGTTCCGCTACACCGGCCGGCCGCTGGAGCCGTTGCACAGTCTCGACACCGCGGGTCGCGTGCTCTATGTCGGCACCTACTCCAAAGTGCTGCTTCCGGGGCTGCGCCTGGGTTTCATGATCGCGCCGCCGTCCCTGCGGGATGCGCTGGGCAAGGCGAAGTACCTCACCGACTGGCATTCCCCGAGCGTCCAGCAGGCGGCGCTCGCCAAGTTCCTCGCCGAAGGCGGTTTCGCCCGCCACGTAAGGAAAATGCGTCGCGAGTACCAGGCGCGGCACAACGAGGTGCGGCGGATACTGGCGGCGGATTTCGCCGATGTGCTGGAGCCCCTGCCCTCGGTGGCGGGGCTGCATCTGAGCGCGTACAGCTCCGTCGACGCGCGCCGGATCGTCCGTGCGGCGCGTGGCGTCGGGGTGCGGCTCTACGCGCTGGGGGATTTCACCGAACGCAGGGATTCCTTGCAAGGGCTGGTTTTCGGCTTCGGCTCGGTGTCACTCGAGTGCATCGCGCCGGGGCTCAAGCGGCTGCGGGAGGTCATTTGACGATGTCGTGACGATGTTCGGCGAACTCGGCTGAACGCACCTCGGTGGCCTCGGCGTAGCGGCGCGCGCGGTCCTGCCAATCGTTCTCCACCCCGAAGGCCTGCGCGGAGAAGCGCGTGGCGCGGATGGCTTCGGGCACTTCGTCGCGCTGGTCCGGAGTGAGCACGCGCACCGGTGAGCTGATCGCCGTCGTGTGCGGTGGCACGAAGAACTCGCCCGGCAGCTCCGTTCCGGCGTGCACGAGCGCGCCGACGGCAACGGAAGCACCGGGGCCGAGAACGGTGCCGTGCAGGACGGTGGTTTGCGCGGCCAGATAACAACACCGGCCGACCTCCGCGCCGAGCACGGTCGCATGTGGACCGACGAACGTGTGATCGCCGAGCAGGACGGGCCGGTCGGTGCCGGTCACGGCGGTGGCCCGGAGGACGGCGTGCTCGGCCACGATCGCCGTGGCGCCGACCTCGATCCGGGATCCCTCCGCGTCGAGCACCGCGCCGTACATGACGCGGGCATGCGGTCCGACACGCACGTCGCCGACGAGCGTCGCGTTCGGGGCGACGTAAGCATCCGGGTGGACTTCCGGTGTGTGGTCACGGTGCCGGATGAGCATGGTTCCATGCTCCCGCTCACTCCGGGTGTGCCGCTGGCGGAAAACGGACGCGACGTTCGCCCGCTTCGCGACTTTCGCGCCCCGCTGCTGGGCCCTACCCTGGTATGACCCAGCTCACTACCCGGGAGGCGCCGGATGCGGATCGCGGACCTGATACGGAGCAAGGGCAGCGCAGTGGCCACGGTGACGCCGCAGACCACTGTGGCAGAGCTGCTGGCAGGGCTGTCCGAGCACAACATCGGTGCGATGGTGGTGCTCGGCCCGGACGGGGTGGCGGGCATCGTGTCGGAACGTGACGTGGTGCGCAGGCTGCACGAACGCGGCGCGGCGCTGCTCGGCCAGCCCGTCGCGGAGATCATGACGACCGTCGTCGCCACCTGCACGCCACGGGATTCGGTGGACGATCTGAGCGTGCTGATGACCCAGCGCCGGGTCCGGCACGTGCCGGTGCTCGACGACGGCAGGCTCGCCGGGATCATCAGCATCGGTGACGTCGTGAAGACTCGGATGGAGGAGCTGGAGACCAGCCAGCAGCAGCTCCAGGCTTACATCGCCCACGGCTGACGCTCCCAGCCCGCCAGCACCTTGTCGATGGTCCCGCGGATGCGGTCGCGGGCCTCGGCACGGGGCACCCCGGCCATCAACAGCGCGTCGTAGTCGGTGTCGAGGTGCCGGACCGAAGCGATCACGGCGAGGCGCACGGCCTCCTCGTCCAGCGCCCGGCCCGCCGCGGAGCGGCCAACGCGGCCGCTGCCGCGCGTGCCTGCGTGCTCGGCGATGGCCTGCGCCCGCTCAGCCGCGCACCCGGGGAACATCCGCCGGATCTCGGCCGCCATCGCGGCCTGGAAATTCACGTCCTGCGCGGCTCGGCGCACCGCATCGCGTTCCCGGCGGCGGGCGCGCACGTCCTCGTCCGCCAGGCATTGCTGTTCGGCGCGTTCCAGCGCGGCCTCGTCGACGAGGATCCCTTGCCGCTCATGGCGTTTCCGGCGCCGGTTGAACCGGGTGACCAGCACCGAGAGCGCGCTTTCCTGCTTGGCGCGCCGCGACAGCGCCGCGTTGCCCGAACGGAGGAAGACCAGGTGGTCGAAATCCGCGCACGAGAGGCAAAGCGGCCGCCCGTCCTCCATGAACAGGAACTCACCCGCGGCGGCCGGCGTTCGGCAACCGTCGCATTCCCAAGGCTTTTCCGACACCGTGACCGCAAGGTCGGGCGCCTTGTTCTGGCGTGCCGCGATCCGTTCACGCTGTTTCTCCGACAGTTCCGGCGAGAGCCAATGCACCCGGAAGATCCGTTGCAGCGCCTCGTCCTCGGCGAACACCAGTGGACGCTGGTCGCGCGTCCCCGCGAGGTACGAGGCCTCGCTCGGCTGCAGCCCGCGCTCCCGGGCCCAGTCCCGCAGGTGCTCGAAGGCGGTGACGACCCTCTCGGCGTCCACGGGCAGCAGACGCGCCAACGGGCTCACCCGGCCGCGGCGCCAGTTCTCGACGGTCGGTGGCGCGAGCCAGCCCAAGCCCACGAGGACATCGACGGGCGCGACGTACTTCTGTTTCCCCAGCGTGGTTTCCGCGACTTCGGTCACCCGCCGGCGCAGTTTGGCACGATCCGACATGGTGCCGGGGAGTCTATCCCGGCAGCGCGGGCGCGATAGCGCTGATACCCGCCGTGAGCGCGGGCCTGCCGCGGGCGAAGCTCGTCCCGGCCGGCAGCTCCGCGAGCAGTACCACGATGTACCGGTCGTCCACGATGCCGGTGGTGTTCAGCACGACCGAACGCTGGATCTCCATCCAGCCCTGCTTGACCGCCCACTGTCTGCCGGGCAGGCCGTCGGGGATGCCGAAGTACTGCTGGAAGCCGTCCGCGGCCGGGTTCTTCGCCGCTGCCAGCGCGTCCAGCAACGGGTCCGCGGCCACTGCCGGCACCTCGTCGGTGAGATACCGGTAGATCGCGGCCAGGTCGTCGGCAGTCGTGCTGGTCATTTCCCACTGATCGGCGATACGCGGGCCGGTGGTGTGCTTCAGCCCGATCAGGCGAGCCATCCGGGTGACGATCGTGCCCTGTCCGTCGGCGGCCCACAGGGAATCGGCGACTCCGTCGTCGCTCAGCGACAGCATCTCGGCTATCCGGCCGTTCGACGGCGCGTGCCAGCCGCCGGTGTGCAGCGCGTCCATCGCGATGAGGAGCTTGACCACGGACGCGGTGTAGCGCTGCGTGCCGGCGTTCACCGACACCGGGGTTTGCCCGGTTTCCTTGTCGTAGAGCACGAAACTGACGGAAGTCCCGGGTACGACGGAAGTGACCGCGTCGGTCACTTCCTTGGCCAGGTTGGGATGCTCGATGGTGGAGGTCTTCGTTGTCGTGGTGGTGGTCGCCGTGATCGCCGCGGGCGTGGCGGCGGCTGGTGGCTGATCGGGCACCCGGACCGAGCAGGCGAGCAGGACACCCGTGAGGGCGGTCGCGCAGAGCGAAAGGCCGATACGCCACAACATCGAGCCAATAATGCGCCGTTTCGTTGTGGCTGCAGCCGAAACCGGTAAACCCTGGGTTAATGCCGCACGAGGCCTGTTCGGTAGGCGAATGCGACGGCCTGCGCCCTGTCTCGCAGCCCGGCCTTGGCGAACAGGTGGTTGATGTGGGTTTTGACGGTTGCCTCACTGATCACCAGCGCGCGTGCGATCTCCGCATTGGACAGTCCGCCCGCGATGAGCCGGAGCACTTCGAGTTCCCGTCCGGTCAGGCCCTCCGTCTCCTCGGGGCGGGGCGCCTGACCGCGAGTGGCCGCCTCGACGAGCCTGCCCTGCAGTTCGGCATCCACAGTGGACATACCGTTGGCGGCCGAACGTAGCGCACGCACGATGGACTCGGCGTCGGCGTCCTTCGTGAGAAAGCCCCGAGCGCCGGCGCGTAGCGCGGACAGCAGTGACTCGTCGTCGGAGTACGTCGTGAGGACGACGACGGCAGTGGCGGGATACTCGGCGCGGACCTGCTCGGTGGTCTGCACGCCGTCGCGGCGCGGCATCCGCAGGTCCACCAGCAGCACATCCGGCCGGTGCCGGGCGACCAGCTCCAGCGCCTCTTCGCCGTCCGCGGCGGCGCCCACCACCTCCACATCGGGCAGCAGACCGAGCAGTGTCACCAGGCCCTCCCGGACCACGGCCTGGTCGTCGGCGAGCACCACACGCAGCGGCGTCACGCCGGGACCGCCAGGTGTACCCGCCATCCGTCCTCCTCCGGGCCGGTGGAAAGCCGCCCGCCGAGCAGTTCCGCACGTTCCCGCATGCCACGCAAACCGTAACCCGCCCCGGGGATCGTGGCCGGTTTCCTGCCTTGATGATCCGACACGGTCACCGCGATCTCCCCGGCGGCGAAGGTCAGCTCGGCCCGGACGGGGGAGCCGGGGGCGTGTTTGCGGGTGTTGGACAGCGCTTCCTGCACGGCTCTCACGACTGTGGCCGCTGTCGCGGCTTCCACTGTCCTGGGCTCACCACGCACGATCAGCTCGGCGTCTGCGCTGCTGTCGAGCTGGTACTCCGCCAGCAGGTCCTCTATGGCGCCCGGCAGCGACACCGGGTCCTCACGAAGCGCAGCCACCGCCATGCGCGCTTCGGAAAGTCCCTCCACGGCGAGCTGCTGAGCGCGCTCGATCTGCGCCACCGCTTCGTCGCTCGCGCCGTCGCGCCGCAACATCAGCCGCGCGCCCTGGAGATTGAGCGCGAGGCCGGACAAGGAGTGCGCCAGCACGTCATGCAGTTCACGGGCGATACGGGCGCGCTCGGCGAGAGTGGCCGCGCGGGCGTGTTCCTCGGCTGCTGTCTGTGCGCGGGCGAGGGCCAGCTCGGTCTGTTCCAGCCGGGCGGTGCGGCCGCGACGGTTCAGGCCGAGCAACACGACCACCGCCAGCAGGGCCACGTCGAACAGGCCCGCGCGCAGGTTGATGCCGTAATGCACCCAGGCGGCGACGAAGGCGCCGAACGTGATGAGGCCGACCGGCACCGCGGCTCCGAGCGTTCCGAACCGGACGGCGTAGAAGATCGTGGTGAACACGATCACCGACAGCAGGCCGGTCGGATGCAGCACCCAGAGCAGGCAACTGGAGGCGCTGAGCAGGAGCAGGCTGGAGCCGAGCAGCCATTCGGGGCGGGACGGCAGCCACAGCATCGGGATGGACGAAAGCAGCACGAGCGCGGCGAGCGGCCATTCCCAGCCGCGCAGGTGCGGCACCTCGCTCGCGAGCGGCAGCGCGATCAGCAGCCAGCGCAGCGACTCGAGGACCCGCGAAAGCCCGTTCATACTGTTCAGGATGCCTCACCCGCGCCGTGTCGCGACCTCGGAACGCCTGGCGGCGATCGGCAGCTCGCGGCGGCGCGCCCTGCTGTAGATCAGCACGTTCTGCACACCGATGCTCAACCCCATCGAGAGCGCGATCGACGCCCCGGCCAGCCCGCTCGTCGTTCCCGCGCGCGCCCCCAGTACGGCGAACCCGATGCGGATCGCGATGGTCACCAGCCACAGCACCAGGGTGAGCGCGCTGCCTTTCTGATAGGCGTTGCCGTCGCGCAGGGACAGCCGGACGGTGGCTGCCCGAGCGAGGCCGAGCACGAGCAGGATCGCCAGATCCGCCGCCAGCAGCGCGATTTCGGTGCCGGAGGCGCCGGGCAGAGCCTTGGCGCAGTCGACGATGCCGAGCACCAGCAGGATGGCGGGGATGAGCGCCAGGCCCTGCAGGGTGACAGCACTACCGAGCAACTGCCGCACGATCACCCGCCACACGACCAGCGCGGCGATCACCACGTAGAGCAGGATCTGGGTCGGATTCATCGGTGTTTTCTCCTCGGCTTCACGGCGATTTCTTTGCTATGCCCGGGTTTCCGATCACCGAGCATCTTCCGCGACAGCCTCAGCGTCCCGGTTTCACGGTGCTGCGCGCGTCGGTGCCCGGGTGGCATCCGGGTTGATTCGCGGCTCCACCCCAGGGTTGAGTTGTCCACACCACCCCAGTTATCCCCAGCCCGCCAAATTCCCTCTTCGCACGCTCGCCCGTTCCCGGCAAGGTGGAGTCATGACCACAAGCACAATGCCCGACGGCAGGCCCAAGATCAATGTCAGCGACCCCGGCCAGCTGATCGCCTCGATTCCGTACCTCTTCGGCTTCCGCCCCGAGAATTCCTTGGTGGTGGCGGGTCTTGGCGGAAGTAGCGGGGGCCGCCTCGGCCCGGTGCTGCGCCTTGCTCTCCCGCCGCCCGAGCACGAGGAGGAGGCCGTCGCGGCCGTGATGCCGGCATTCGCGCACAACCCGTGCGGGGCGGTGATCGCGATCGTCGTCGGCGCGCATCCGGGCCGGGCGCCCGGTGAGTTGCCGCATGCCCGGCTGATAGCGCGCCTGAGCGCGGCGTTCGAGGAGCTGGGCAGGCCGCTGCTGAATACACTGTGGACACCGGAAGTGCGCGGCGGCGCCCGATGGCGCAGTTACGAAGGAGATCGTGAAGGCGAACTGCCGGATCAGCGAAGCACGGAGCTGGCCGCGATCTGTGTCAGCCAGGGGCAGGTCACTTACGACAGCCGCGAGGAGATGGCCGGACGGCTCGCGCCCGATGATCCGGCCGCCATCGCCCGGCGGGCTGCCCTGCTGCGGGAACAGTCGCGTGAACCGATGACCTTCGCTGCGGGGTTGGCGGAGGTACGGCGCGCGCTTTTGCTGGTACGTAACGGAGATCTCGCCTTCGGTGACGACCAGGTCGTGCGCCTGGCCGAGGCGCTGAGCAACTCCCGGGTACGAGACACGTGCCTGGCAACGGCCCACGGGTCTGTCGCCGGTCGTCCGACCCAAGCCGAAGGGTTGTGGCTGGAGCTGATCCGGCGCACCCCGCCGCCGGAGCGAGCGGAGGCCGCGAGCGTGCTCGGTTACGCGGCTTACCTTCGTGGGGACGGGGCGTTTGCCCGCGTGGCGCTGGAAAACGCCTTGGACGCCGATCCGGGGCATATGCTCTCGCGCCTGCTGGTCCGCTGCCTGGAAAGGGGAATCCCGCCCGAAAAGCTGCGGGAGCTCGGCAGCAACGAACACCTGGACCGGCTGCTCCCGCCGGCCGGCCGGTGATCACCTTCCGGGGCTGAGCATCCCGCCGATCCCCTGTCCGCCAACGCTTCCCGTGTCACCGAAAAGGAGGTGAGATTTCGAACCGAACTCAGCCGTTTCGTGCACACCGACACTGTCCGAACAGGACAGTGGGGTGCCGGGCCCATCTCCCCGGCACCCCGCCGGTGCCTCGTCGCCGTCCTGAATTCAGCGGCGTTCCTGGGTGAATCGCCATGCGTCGCTCACGATGCCGTACAGGTCGGCCCGCTCGGGTTTCCAGCCGAGTTCCTCGCGTGCGCGGTCGCTGGCGGCAACCAGAGTCGCGGGGTCTCCGGCGCGGCGCGGCGCCTGCGCGGCGGGGATCGCGTGCCCGGTCACCTGGCGGCAGGTGTCGATCACCTGGCGTACCGAGAAACCGGTGCCGTTGCCGAGGTTGTAGATCCGGTGTTCGCCCTCGGCGGCGTGGGTCAGTGCCAGCAGGTGGGCGTCGGCGAGGTCCACCACGTGGATGTAGTCCCGCACCGCGGTGCCGTCGTCGGTGGGGTAGTCGTCGCCGAAGATCTGCACTTGCTCGCGGTCACCGGTGGCCACCTGCAGGATCAACGGGATCAGGTGCGTCTCGGTGGTGTGCCGCTCGCCGTAGCGGCCGTACGCGCCGGCCACGTTGAAGTACCGCAGGCTCACCGCGGCCAGCCCGTGCGCACGGGCGTAACTGGTGATGGCGTTGTCGATCGCGAGCTTCGAGGCGCCGTAGGTGTTGGTCGGGCGGGTCGGTGCGGTCTCGGGGATGGGCGAGTTCTCGGGCTCGCCATAGGTGGCGGCGGTGGAGGAGAACACCAGCCTCGACGTGCCGTGGTCGCGCATCGCGTCGAGGAGCCGGATAGCGGTGAACACGTTGCCGCGCCAGTACTTCCCGGGGTCCTGCATCGATTCGCCGACCAGCGACTTGGCCGCGAAGTGCAGTACCCCGTCGAAGCCTTCGCCGAGCAGCGAAGCGGTCGCGTCGGCCGCGTCACCCTCGACGAAGCGCGCGCCGTCGGGCACAGCGTCGGCGTGCCCGGTGGAGAGATCGTCCACCACGACGACCTCGTGCCCGGCTTCCAGCAGCCGGGCCGCGCAGACGCTGCCGACATACCCGGCACCGCCGGTGACGATCAGTTTGAGGGCCTTGCGGTCGCTAGCGGTGGCCATAGGTAGTCAGGGCCCTTTCTGCTACAGGACGAAAGGAGGTGATGGCGCCCAGTGTGGACCATCAAGCTGTGAGCGGCACACAGGCTCCCCGCAGTCTGCCCGCCCGAACCCGTACGCCGTGCGGTGCCTTTGTGGGCTGGGCCTGTGGACTTCCCGACACGGGGTGACCGAGTGGCTCAGCTGTCCCGGCTGGCGCCGGCCGACGGGATCGCGACGAAGGTGCGCGGCACCCGCCAGCCTTCGCGTTCGTAGGCCGCCGTGACGGCGGCTTCGACCTCGGGCACCGCTGCCGCCGAAACGAGTGCGATGGCGGAGCCACCGAACCCGCCACCGGTCATGCGGGCGCCAAGCGCTCCGGCGGAGCGGGCGGCGTCCACCGCAGTGTCGAGTTCCGGGGTCGAAATGCGGTAGTCGTCGCGCATGCTCACGTGGGAGGCGTCCAGGAACGGGCCGATTTCCGGCAGGCGCCCGGCGCGGAGCAGGCCGACCACGTCCAGCACACGCTGGTTTTCGGTCACGACGTGCCGCACCAGCGGCGCGAGCTCGTCCGGCAGGCGGCCGAGCGTGGTGTCCAGCGCGTCAAAAGGCACGTCGCGCAACGCCTTGATGCCCAGCAGGTCGGCCGCGCGCGCGGTGCCGCGACGGCGCTCGCCGTAACCTCCGTCGGCGTGCGAGTGTTTGGTGCGCGTGTCGATCACGAGGATGCGCAGGTCGAAGGCTGCCGTGTCGAATGGAACCTGCTCGGACTCGCCGGAGCGCACGTCGAGGAACAGTACGTGCGATTCGGTGCAGCACAGGGACGCGGTCTGGTCCAGCAGGCCGGTGGGGGCGCCGACGAAGTCGTTCTCCGCGCGCTGCACCCAGCGGGCGATTTCCGGGCGTGTCGGCGAACCCGCCTGGTCGAGCTCCTGCCCGGCCAGTCCGAGCAGCGCGAGCGACACCGCGCATTCCAGCGCGTGCGAGGACGACAGGCCGGCCCCGGTCGGCACGTCGCCGGCCAGCACGACATCGGCGCCGCCGGTGATGCCCTGGTCCCGCAGGACCCACGCCACGCCGGCGGGGTACGCGGCCCAGCCGTCGATCGCGCCCGGTCGCAGGTCCGCGATCCGCAGCGGCGCGGCTTGCTGGATACGGCCGTCGGAGCCGAGCGTGGCGACGGTCAGGGTCTGGTCGTCCCTGGGTGACGCGGCCGCGGCCAGCCGGTGCGGCAGGGCGAAGGGCAGCACGAAGCCGTCGTTGTAGTCGGTGTGCTCGCCGACCAGGTTGACCCGGCCCGGTGCCGACCACACCCCGGCGGGGGGTCCGCCGTGCACCGAACGGAACGCCTCCGCGGCGGCCTCATGCGCCTGGAACGGGGCGGAACCCTCCGCGCCGGCCAGGCTCTGCCTCTCGTCCAACACTCACCCAATCAGTACGCGCCCGCCATCGGACGCCCGTTCACTCGCGGCCGCGCTTCAGCGCGGCCGCACCCCGTTCGCCTGCCCCGCGCGGAGATCATGCGCCGCGCGGGGATCATGGGTCGCGCCAGCCCACGCCCCGGGACAGAATGGCTTGACCCGGCTCACGTGAGAACCCAGCACCGCGCCGACTTGGGCGTCCGGGCAGGCACCGCCACCCGGACCCGTGCGAACACCGGGTGCCGCGCCAGCGTGGGCACCTGAGCCGGCCCCGCGGACCGGGCCCGCGCGACCACCCCATACCCCGTCGACCTGGGCGTCCGAGTAAGCCTGGCCGACCCGGCCCGCGCGACCACCGGGCGCCGCGCCAGCGTGGGCACCTGAGCCGGCCCCGCGGACCCGGCCCGCGCAACCATCCCACACCCGGTCGACCTGGGCGTCCGAGTAAGCTCGGCCAACCCGGCCCGCGCGACCACCCCGCACCGCGCCGACCTGGCCCGCGCGCCCACCCCACACCGCGCCGACCCGGATATCCGGCCGGATACCGCTCACCTGGCCTGCGCGAGCACGGCGTGCAGCGCCGACATGGGCACCTGCAGAGTGGCCGCCTCGCCGGAGACCTCGACCGTGCCACCGCCGGCGGCCCGGCCGACCGTGATCGTGCGGCCGGGCACCACCCCGGCCGACTTCAGGTCGACCATCAGCTTCTCGTCCAGCTGCACGTGCTCCGCTATCCGCCGCACCTCGACCTTTCCGCCCCCGGCGCGGGCGAACTCGTCCAAGCGGATGAGGTCCGCTTCGGCGGGCGGGGCGGGCAGGCCGCCGTGGTCGAGCTTGTCCAGGCCCGGGATCGGGTTGCCGTAGGGCGAGGTCGTCGGGTGGTCGAGCAGCTTGACCAGCTTGCGCTCCACCGCCTCGCTCATCACGTGTTCCCAGTGACAGGCCTCGGTGTGCACCTGCTCCCACTCCAGGCCGATCACATCCAGCAGGAGACGCTCCGCGAGCCGGTGCTTGCGCATCACGGCGGTGGCGAGCTCGCGGCCGTGGTCGGTGAGCTGCAGATGGCGGTCGTCGGCCACGCGCACGAGGCCATCGCGCTCCATCCGGGCCACGGTCTGGCTCACCGTGGGCCCGCTCTGCGCCAACCGCTCCGCGATGCGGGCGCGCAGCGGTACGACACCTTCCTCTTCGAGCTCGAAGATGGTCTTCAAGTACATCTCTGTGGTGTCGATGAGATCGTTCACGATGTCCCCTTCGTCCGCAGGAATCCATGGTAGTCGCTGGCACCGACAGTCAGCCGGGGTGATCGGGGAGGCAAAAGGCGGCGCGTGGCGGCTACCATCGGTGGCCATGCAGCCGGCCGTCGTCTGGGATCCCGCACTGCTCGGCTATGACCTCGGCGGTGACCATCCGTTCAACCCCGTCCGCCTGCAGCTGACCATCAGCCTGGCCACCGAGCTGGGCATCCTCGACGGTGTCCCGCTGCTGGTGCCGGCGCCCGCGGGCGACGACGAGCTGCTGCGCATCCACGCCCCCGACTACCTGGAGGCGGTCCGGCAGGCGCCGATGGCGGGCTGGGACGTCGGGCACGGACTGGGCACGGCGGACAATCCGGTGTTCAGCGACATGCACGACTCCTCGGCGCTGGTGGTGGGCTCCACCCTGCTGGCGGCCCGCAAAATCGCCGAGGGGCAGGTGCGGCGCGCGGTGAACATCGCCGGGGGCCTGCACCACGCGATGCGTGACCACGCCGCTGGCTTCTGCGTGTACAACGACTGCGCGGTCGCCATCTCCTGGCTGCTCGACCACGGGTTCGACAGGATCGCGTACGTCGACACCGACGTGCACCACGGCGACGGGGTGCAGGCCGCGTTCTACGACGACCCGCGCGTGCTCACGGTCTCCCTGCATCAGCACCCCTTCACGCTGTGGCCGGGCACCGGCTACTCCGGCGAGGCCGGGGCGGGCGCGGGTGAGGGCACGGCGGTGAACATCCCGCTGCCACCGCACACCCGCGACCCCGGCTGGCTCCGCGCCTTTCACGCCATCGTGCCCTCGCTGCTGGCCGAGTTCCGGCCGCAGCTGCTGGTCACGCAATGCGGAGTGGACTCCCACGAAGAGGACCCGCTGGCGGACCTGTCGCTGTCGGTGGACGGGCACCGCACGATCTACTCGACCCTGCGTGAACTCGCGGACCGGTACGCCGACGGGAAATGGCTGGCTGTCGGCGGTGGTGGTTACCAGCTGATCCGTGTCGTGCCGAGGTCGTGGACCCACCTGCTCGCAATGGCGCTGGACCGCGACGTGAAGCCCGAGACGCCGATCCCTCCGGGCTGGACCGACCTGGTGCGCAAGGCCGCGCCGAACGCCGAGCTGCCCACCAAAATGACCGACGGCGCGGAAACGGCCTACCGCCCGTGGGGCGACGGCGAGGACGATCCGGTGGACATCGCGATCCGGGACACCCGGCGGGCGGTCTTCCCGCTGCACGGCCTGGACCCGGACGACCCGAGAGACTGACCAGCATGAACAGCGCCGACGGCAAGCGCAACGGCCCCCGCGACCCCTACGACTACCCGCGCCGGTGGGAGGCCGACGTGGTGCTCTCCGACGGCGGCACTGTCCACTTGCGACCGATTGTGCCGAGCGACGCCGATGCGCTGGTGGCGTTCCACGGCAAGCTTTCCGAGCGCACCCGGTATCTGCGCTACTTCGGCGCGTACCCGCGGATCCCGCAACGCGACCTGGAGCGGTTCACCACCGTGGACCACCACGATCGCGTGGCGTTCGTCGCGCTGCTCGGCGACGACATCGTGGCCGTCGGGCGCTACGAACGGCTCGGTGGCGGGACGTCGGCCGAGGTCGCCTTCGTGGTGGATGACGGGCATCAGGGCCGCGGTCTCGGTTCGATCCTGCTGGAGCACCTGGCCGCCGCCGCGTCCGAATCCGGGCTGCGCCGGTTCGTCGCCGAGGTGCTGGCGGAGAACTCGGCGATGGTGCGCGTGTTCCGCGACGCCGGTTACCAGGTCAGCCGCGCGATCGAAGAAGGCGTGCTGCACCTGGAGTTCGACATCGACCCCACCGAGGAGTCGCTCGCGGTGGCGCGCGCGAGGGAACAGGCGGCCGAGGCGCGCAGCGTGCACAACCTGCTGCACCCGACGTCGGTGGCGGTGATCGGCGCTTCGGCCGACCCGACGAAGGTCGGGTATGTGGTGCTGTCGAACCTGCTGGCCGCGGACTTCGCGGGCACCGTCTACCCGGTCAACCCGGAGCACCGCTCGGTGCGCGGGGTGCGGGCCTACAAGTCGGTGCTGGAGATCCCCGACCCGGTGGATCTC
The DNA here is from genome assembly GCF_035546795.1 of Amycolatopsis sp. Classification (GTDB taxonomy): domain Bacteria; phylum Actinomycetota; class Actinomycetes; order Mycobacteriales; family Pseudonocardiaceae; genus Amycolatopsis_E. Next base: position 241,905 of record NZ_DASZWC010000019.1, on the reverse strand, counting down.
GCGGTGGTCGCGGTGCCGGCGGACCAGGTCGAGTCGGTGCTCGACGGGGCGCTGGCCAAGGGCGTGAAGACGCTGCTGATCGTGACGGCCGGGTTCGCCGAGGCCGGGCCGCACGGGCTGCACGCCGAGCTGCGGCTGGTCGGTGAGGCACGGGCGCACGGGATGCGTGTGGTGGGGCCGAACGCGCTCGGTGTGCTCAACACCAGCACGTCGGTGCGGCTCAACGCGACGCTCGCGCCGCGGCTGCCCAAGCGTGGCCGCGCCGGGTTCTTCTGCCAGTCCGGTGCGCTCGGCACGGCGATCCTCGCCGACGCCGAGTCGCGCGGGCTGGGCCTGTCCACGTTCGTCTCGGCCGGTAACCGGGCCGACGTCTCCGGCAACGATCTGCTGCAATACTGGGAAACCGACCCGGCGACGGACCTGGTGCTGCTGTACCTGGAGTCCTTCGGCAACCCCCGCAAGTTCGCCCGGCTGGCGCGGCGGCTCGCCCGCACGAAGCCGGTGGTGGCGGTGAAATCCGGGCGGCACGCGGTGCGCCCGCAGTTGGCCGCCACCTCCACGGAAGTGGACGAGGCCAGCGTGCAGGCGCTGTTCGAGCAGGCCGGTGTCGTCCGGGTGGAGACGCTGGCGCAGTTGTTCGACACGGCGCTGGTGTTCGCACATCAGCCGTTGCCCGCCGGGCCGCGAGTCGGCATTGTCGGCAACTCCAGCGCGATCGGGATGCTGGCCGCGGACACGGCGCGGGCGCAGGGGCTACGGCTGGCGTTCGAGCCGGTGGATGTCGGGCCGCAGGCCGGGCCCGAGGAGTTCGCCGCGGCGGTGCGCGAAGCGTTGAACTCGCCCGAGACCGACGCGTTGGTGGCGGTGTTCGTGCCGCCGATCGCGATGCCCGGCACGGCGTACGCGAGGGCGCTGCGCGAAGCTGTGCAGGAACTGGACCAGAACAAGCCGATCGTCTCGACTTTCCTTGCCGCGGAAGGGGTTCCGGCCGAACTGGCGGTGCCCGGCGAGGACGGTTCGCCGGGCCCGGGCTCGATCCCGTCGTTCCCCAGCCCGGAGCGCGCGGTCTACGCGCTGGCGAAGGCTGTCCGGTACGCCGCGTGGCGGCAGCGGCCGCAGGGTCATCTCGTGCGCCCGGCGGAGCTGCACACCGAAGCGGCGCAACAGATCGTGCGCGAACTCCTCGAAGACGCCGGGGAAAACAACGTGGTGCTGGAGGACCAGGACATCGTCCGGCTGCTGAAGTGTTACGGCGTGGACGTGGTGCCGTTCCAGGTGGTCGCGAGCGAGGACGAAGCGGTGGCCGCGGCGGCGGAGATCGGCTATCCGGTGACGGTGAAGGCGGTCGACGACAGGTTGCGTGGCCGTCCGGATCTCGCCGGGGTGCGCCTGGATCTGGCGTCGGCGGACGAGATCCGGCGCAGCTACCGCGATCTGCGCGAGGTGTCCGGCGAGGACGAGATGTACGTGCAGAAGATGGCGCCCAAGGGGATTTCCTGCTTCATCGGGCTCCAGGACGATCCTTCGTTCGGCACGCTGGTGTCCTTCGGGCTGTCCGGTCTGGTCAGCACGCTGCTCGGGGACCGGGCGTTCCGGGCCGTGCCGCTGACAGACGTGGACGCCGCGACGCTGGTGCGCGAGCCGAAGAGCGCGCCGCTGCTGACCGGCTACCGTGGGGACGAGCCCGCGGATCTGGCCGCGCTGCAGGACACGATCCTGCGGGTGGCGGCGCTGGCGGAGGACAACCCGGAGGTGCGGGCGCTGAGCCTGGACCCGGTGATGGCCTCACCCGAGGGCGCTTTCGTGGCCAACGCGCGGATCGTGCTGGGCCCGCCCCCGGCGCGCCCGGATACGGGCCCGCGCCGGCTGCGGGCGATCAACGCGCCGGATTGAGTGTGGTGACGGGTGGTGGGCGGCGGCCTGCGCCGCCCGATTGTGTGGTGCTCAGTTCGTGCCGGCTGCGGGCGATCGATGCGCAGAATTGAGTGTGGTGGTGGGTGGTGGGCGGCCGATTGTGTGGTGCTCAGTTCGCGCTGGTTGTGGGGGATCAATGCGCCTGACTAGGGGCGTTCTTCGAGGAGCGCCAACGGGATCTCACGCTCGGTCTTGGTCTGGTAATCGGCGTAGTTCCGGTACCTGGCCGTGATCTCCGGCCAGAGCCGGCTCCGTTCGTCCGCGCTCGCCACGCGGGGTTGAGGAACCATGCCGGATGCTTGAGGATTCCGCGATGGACGGCGTTCATGGCCTCACGGCAAAATCGCTGGGCATCCGTACTTTCCCGTTGCTCCCTAGTAGGCGCCCGGGTTGATCGCGACCACGCTGCGGTTACCCGGGTATTCCGACAGCGTCCACAGTTGCGTGTTCGGGCCGCGATAGGAGAGGTCTTCGTTGCCTATCGGGAAAACCGTGGCGTGTTTGGTGGGGCCGCTGCTCGACGTGAAGGTCCACAGCGAGCCTTTGGTGCTCGAACCGGCGCTCGCGGAGACGTAGAACTTCCCGTTGATCGCGGTCGCGCCCTGCATGCTCGGGATGTTCACCTGATACGCCTCGGTGGCGTGGGTGTACCCGTCGGACGACTCGGCGAACTTCCGGTCGGTGTAGTCGATCGGGAAGCGGACCACGCGGGTGCCGGTGCCGTCGGCGTTGTACTCGGGCACGATCACGCTGTCCGGGGTGCTCGTGCGGTCCAGCGAAGCGGCCGAGAAACGCAGCTGCGTGACGCTGTTGGTCGTCGAGTCGGCGAAGGTCTGCGCCTGCGGCAGCACGTAGGCGTAGTCGAAGGCCTGGTAGCTGCCGTCGGGCTGGCGGCCGATCTTCGTGCTGTCCCCGGTCTTCGCCGGCCAGATGTGCCGCAGGTCGAACGCGCGGAAGCCGCCGGAGGTGTCGGCGACGTACAGGTAGTAGCCGTAGGTGAAGATGCCGCCGGCGTGGATGGGGACCGGTTTGAAGTCCGGCTGCCCCGCGGAGTTCGTGTACGGCTCGACGAGCAGTACGTGCCGGTACTCGGGCGCGCTCGGGCTCGAATAGTCCACAAAGGACACCCGGACGCCCTTGTTCGTGCCCGAGCCGTTGTAGTACCAGCTCGCGAACAGCGCCGTCCGGCCCTCGTACGTGCCGGCGTCGTAGGCGTCGGCCGTGGTGCTGATGCCCTGCGGGTACCAGTCGGTGGTGTCGTTGTCGCCGGAGTTCCAGCAGAACGCGGCCACCTGGTTGCTCGCGCCGGGGTCGCACGCGGTGGCGGCGCGGTTGGCGCTGTCCAGCACGGCGGAGACGGACTTGACCCCGAGTACGCTGTCGAGCTGGGCGATCACCGGGTTGTAAGCGCTTTCCTGCAACCGGAAATCGCTCGCGGTGAGCTTCGTCGGGGCCGCCTGTGCCGGGGCGGCGGACAGCGTGACCATGGCGATGGCGGCGAACACTGCCGCGAGCGACCTGCGCATTTGATGACCAATCCGACCGAAAGCAGGCGGAGACGGTCCGCGGCCGATCTGCTCATGGACACCCGTGTCCGCCGTGACTGCCGTCGGATTGGTAATGAGCAGTACAGCAAGCTAGCCGCGATCACTTCACCGGAGAAGCAGTTCGTAAGAAGTTTTCCCTTTCGTGCGCATCCAGACCGGATCGGAGCAGTGGGTGCCCTCCGCGGACAGCCTCCGTTTGACGATCTTGTACGTCGATGTCTTCTCCAGTTCGTTGACAATTCGCACGTACTGTGGCACTTGTTTCGGGCCCAGATCCGGTTGCGCGGCGAGGAACTCGCCCAACTCGACCGGCTCGACCGGTGAGCGCAGCACCAGCGCGGCCATCACCTGGTCCCCGGTCACCGGGTCCGGAATCGGGTAGACGGCCGCCTCGGCGACGGCCGGATGGCGCACCAGCACTCGTTCGATCGGCGCAGTACCAAGGTTTTCGCCGTCGACGCGGAGCCAGTCGCCGAGCCTGCCGGCGAAGTAGTAGAAACCGTCGGCGTCGGCGTACGCCAGGTCGCCGGTGTGGTATTGGCCGCCGCGCAGGCGTTCGGCGTCGGCCTCCGGGCTTCGGTAGTAGCCCGCGAACGCGCCGGCGCCGGCCGTGTTGACCAGTTCGCCGACGGCTTCGTTCGCGTTGATCAGCTGCCCGTCGGCGTCGAACTTCGCCGGGGGACAGGGTTTCCCCGTTCCGGGGTGCAGGATCGCCACCTCCGCGGCCGGCTTACCCAGCGAACCCGGCGGCGAGTCCGGCGTGCGGGCGAACCCGATCCCGCCTTCGGTGGACCCGAACGCGTCCACCACGTGGCAGCCGAACCGGCGGCCGAACTCGGCCAGATCGGCTTCCGCACCCTCGTTGCCGTACACCAGGCGCAGCGGATTGTCCGCATCGTCTGGTCGCGGCGGGGTCGCGACCACGTACGACAGTGGCTTCCCGACGTAGTTCGCGTAGGTGGCGCCGAACTTGCGCACATCGGGCAGGAATCCGGACGCGGAGAACTTGCGGCGCAGGGCGATCGTCGCGCCCGCGGCGAGGCCGACCGCCCAGCCTGCCATGATCGCGTTGGAATGGAACATCGGCATCGCGACGTAGACGGTGTCCGAACCGGACAGTCCGAACCGGTCGGCGAGCATCTCACCGGGGACGGTGATCTTCTCGTGCGTGACCCGCACCGCCTTGGGCTCCCCGCTGGTGCCGGACGTGAAGATCAGCATCATCAGGTCTTCGGGGCCGGCGGCGACCGGTGCCAGCGGCGCGTGCTCCGGCGCAAGATCGTCCAAAGAGGACACCGGAACATCGAGGCCCGCCAACAGAGGCGCGTACTTCGGCTCGGTCAGCACGAGCTGGCAGTCCGAAGCTCGCACATCCCGCGCCAGAGCTTCGCCCCGGCGCGTCGGGTTCAGGCCGACCAGCACCGAGCCCGAGAACGCGCAGGCGCCGAGCAGCGCCGAGAACCGCGGCTGGTTGTCCGCCAGAACCCCGATATGCGGCGGCGCGTCCGTGCGCAGCAGCCGGGGCAGCAGGGCCGCGAGGTCCGCGCATTCCTGGACGTGCTCGGCCCACGTCCGGGTTTCGTTCTCGAACAGCAGGCCCGGACGCGGGTCGGCCGCGCGGGCGAGCAGCAGCTCGGTGACCGTCATGCCGGCTCGGCGGCCAGCAGCCCGCCCAGTGCGCGCAGCTGCGCGGTCGCCCCGCCGAGGGCGAACTCGATCCGTTTCGCCGCCGCGAAATACCGGTGCAGCTCGTGGTCCACGTCGATCCCGACGCCGCCGTGCACGTGGACAGCGGTGTGCGCGACACGGTGCCCGGCTTCGGCGGCCCAGTACTTCGCGGTGGCCACCTCCTCGGCCGCCGGCAGTTCCTCCGACAGCCGCCAGGCCGCTTGCCACAGCGTCAGCCGGACGGCCTCGACGTCGATGTAGGCGTCGGCGAGGCGTTGCCGGACAGCCTGGAAACTCCCGATCGGATGGTCGAACTGCTTGCGTGTCCTGGCGTATCCGGCCGTGCGGTGCAGGGCGCTTTCCAGGACGCCGAGCTGGACCGCGCACAAGGCGACCGTCATCCGCTGCCGCAACAGCTCGGGGTCGAGATCGAGCGGTTCGCCCGGCGCGTCCTCCAGTTCCACCAAGGCGGCGTCGGCGTGGTCGACGGTCCGCTGTGCCCGCACGTCGGCCTGTTCGACGAGGAAGACCTTGCCATCCGCGGGAATCAGGAACGCGTCCGCGAACGCGCCGAACATGACTGCGGTCTGCGAGCCGGACAGCAACCCGTCGTGCACCGCGAATCCCGACGGCAGGCCCGCGTCCGGCAGCGCGAGGGCGTACACCTTGTCGCCGCGCCCGGACGCCACCGCTGTCACGTACGGAACAGGCGCGAGGGTGCGCCCGACCTCGACCAGCGCGGCGCACTGCGCCAGCCAGCCGGCCTCCAGCACGCCCGCCGCCAGCAGGGCGTCCCACACGCCGCGGTCGAAGCCGCCTTCGCCGTGGCTCCCCAGCACCTCCTTGGTGACCAGGTCGCCGCAGATCCGCCGGACCAGCCCGGCCAGCTCGGTCTCTTCGTCGCTCGGCAAGAAATCCACGGTTGCGCTCCTTAGCGGGTCACTGGCAGCGAGAGGGCGGTGGCCGCGATGAGGTCGCGCTGGATCTCGTTGGTACCGCCGCCGAAGGTGAGGATCAGGGCGGACCGGTGCGCGCGCTCGAGCCGGCCGCGCAGCACCGCGCCGGGGGAGCCGGTGCGGACCACGGCGGCGGCGCCGACGATTTCCATCAGCAGCCGGTACGCCTCGATCGCCAGCTCGGTGCCGTACACCTTGGTGGCCGACGCCTCCGCGGGGCTCAGGTCGGGCGTGGTCGCGATGCGCCAGTTGCGCAGTTTGAGGTATTCGCCGTGCGCGTGCACGCGGGCCAGATGCGTCCGCACCCATTCGGCGTCGATCACCCGGCTGCCGTCGGCCTGTTTGGTCTCCTGCGCCCATTGCCGCACCTCGCGCAGCGCGTCGAGGACCGGCGCGGCCGACGTCAGCGCGACGCGCTCGTGGTTGAGCTGGTTGGTGATCAGCGGCCAGCCGGCGTTCTCCTCCGCCACCCGCGAGGACACCGGCACGCGCACGTCGTCGTAGTACGTGGCGCTGGTGCCGGGCCCGGCGACGGTGTGCACCTTCGTCCAGGAGAACCCGGGCGCGGAGGTCGGCACGATCAGCATGCTCAGGCCCTTGTGCTTGCGCGCTTCCGGATCGGTGCGGCAGGCCAGCCAGATGTAGTCGGCGTATTCGATCAGCGAAGTCCACATTTTCTGCCCGTTGACCACGTACTCGTCGCCGTCACGGACCGCTTTGGTGCGTAGTGAGGCGAGGTCCGTGCCGGCCTCGGGCTCGGAGTAGCCGATGGAGAAATGCAACTCGCCGGCGGCGATGCGCGGCAGGTAGAACGCCTTCTGGTCCGGCGTGCCGTAGCGCATGATCGTCGGGCCGATCGTGTTCACCGTCAGGAACGGCACCGGCACCCCGGCGACGGCCGCTTCGTCGGTGAAGATGAGCTGGTCCATCATCGACCGGTCCTGCCCGCCGAACTCCTTCGGCCAGCCGATCGCGAGCCAGCCGTCCTTGCCCAGCTGGCGGACGATTTCCTTGTATGCCAAGCCGCTTCCGTACTCGCCGCCGTCCGCGTCGAGATCCGCCCTGCGCTCGGGCGTCATCAGCTCCGCGAAGTACTCACGCAGCTGCGCGCGCAGCGATTCCTGTTCGGGCGTGTAGCTGATCCGCATCCCGTCACCTCCACCGTGCCCCGCTCGTTCTGGTAGCGAACCGGCCGCGGCGCTAGTCTAGAACAGGTTCTAGTTCTAGCAAACCTGCCGGACGGGAGGAAACCATGCGGGTCGGTGTCGACCGTGACCTGTGCGAGGCCAACGAGGTGTGTGCCGCGTTCGCGCCCGGGGTGTTCGAGCTGGATGACGAGGACGAACTCGTCGTCAAGCACGAGGAGGTGCCCGAGGGAGAAATAGAACGTGTTACTCAAGCGGTGGCCAGCTGTCCGCGAAATGCCCTGTTCACCCGGGAATAATTGAGGCTTGCCGATCGCGAGAACAGATTCTAGTGTGTGCCGTGAGAGGCGAGCCAGGGACGGCTCGCCGCGCCTGCGAGGAGGCTGCCACGGTGAGAGCCGCCGCATGGAACGCGGATGATGCCACCGGCCGGGTCAGGGCCGGATCCCGGGTGGTGATCGGATGAGCGGCCGGACAGCCATCGTCACCGGCGCGGGAGCGGGCCTCGGCCGTGCGGAGGCGCTCGCGCTCGCCAAGGACGGCCACTCCGTGGTCGTGAACGACCTCAGCGATACCGGGGTCGTCGCCGAAATCGAAGAAGCCGGCGGCAAGGCGCTGTTCGTCGCCGGTGACGTGTCCGAGCGGGCGACCGCCGACGTGCTGCTCTCGGCCGCGGTGGATCACTTCGGTGGGCTGCACGTGCTGGTGAACAACGCCGGGGTGCTGCGTGACCGGATGATCTTCTCGATGTCCGACGAGGAGTGGGACACCGTGATCAGGGTGCACCTGCGCGGGCACTTCCTGTTGTCCCGCAACGCAACCGCGTACTGGCGGCGACAGTCCAAAGTGGAGGGCAGACCGGTGTACGCGCGGGTGGTCAACACCGCGTCCGAGGCGTTTCTCTTCGGCGCGCCCGGGCAGCCCAACTACTCCGCCGCCAAGGCCGGGATCGCGGCGCTCACGGTGGCGACGGCGCGCGGTTGCGCTCGCTATGGCGTGCGCGCCAACGCGATTTGCCCGCGCGCCCGCACAGCGATGACCGAAGCGGTCTTCGGGGACGCGCCCGCCGAAGGCGTGGACCCGTTGTCGGTCGAGCACGTGGCCCCGTTCGTCGCGTTCCTCGCCTCGCCTGAGGCCGACACTGTCAACGGCCAGGTCTTCGTGGTGCACGGCGGGAACGTCGCGCTCGTCGCGCCGCCCACGGTGGAACGGACGTGGAACCTCGCCGAGCTTGCCGGGCTCCCGGGCCATTTCGCCGGCCGCGACCAGATGTTCGCCAGTGAGGAGTTGCTATGACGCTTACCGTGCAACCGCATCGCGAATCGGTCGGTCTCAAGACCGGCCAGCTCTACCTCGACGGGCAGTGGGTCCCCGGCGGTGGCGGCGACACCTGGACGCACACGCACCCGGCCACCGGTGAGGCGGTCGGCGAGTTCGCCATCGCCACGGCGGGCGACGTCGACGCCGCGGTGGCCTCCGCGCGCAAGGCTTTCGATTCGGGCACGTGGTCCAACGCCCGTGCGGGTGTGCGGATCAAGCTGTTGCACCGTTATGCCGAACTGCTGCGCGAACACGCCGAAGAGCTGCGCGCGTTCCAGGCGCTGGACAACTCCGTGCCGATTTCCTTCAGCAGCAACATCTACGCCACCTCGGTGGAGGCGGCCGCGGACGTGTTCGACCATCACGCGGGCTGGGTGGACAAGCTCGGCGGGCAGACCCTGCCGCCGTACCAGGGCGGCGACCACCTGGCGATGACCTTCCGCGAGCCGATCGGCGTGGTCGCGGCGATCCTGCCGTGGAACGCGCCTTTCCTGTTGTACGCGCAGAAGATCGCGCCGGCGCTCGCGGCGGGCTGCACCGTGGTGCTCAAGCCTTCGGAGTACTGCACGTTCACGGTGTTGCGGATGGTCGAGCTGCTCATCGAGGCCGGGCTGCCCGCAGGCACGCTCAACGTAGTCACCGGCCCCGGCGATCCGGTCGGCGAAGCGCTGATCACGCATCGGGACGTCGACAAGGTCAGCTTCACCGGCAGCCGCGGGGTCGGCAGGCGGATCGTGGAGGCCTCGGCCGGCACGCTCAAGCGGGTTTCCCTGGAGCTGGGCGGGAAGAGCCCCGCGCTGATCTTCGCCGACGCGCCCAACGTCGGGCTCGCCGCGGCGACCACCATCGGCGCCGTGACGATGGGACTGTCCGGCCAGGCGTGTGTCGCCAACACGCGGGCGCTCGTGCAGCGCGAGGTCTACGACGAATTCCTCGCTGCCGCACAGGGAATGGCCGCGGCCGTCACCTACGGTGACCCTTTCGACCCCGGCGTGATGTCCTGCCCGCTGATCAACGAGCGGCAGCTGGAGCGTGTGCTCGGCTACATCGAGCAGGGCAAGCAGGAAGCGCGGCTGGTCTACGGTGGCGAACGCCCCGGCGGCGATCTCGCGGACGGCAACTTCGTGACGCCCACGATCTTCGCCGATGTGGCGAACTCCGCCACCATCGCGCAGGAGGAGATCTTCGGGCCGGTGCTCTCCGTCGTCCCCTTCGACACCGAAGAAGAAGCCGTCCGGCTGGCCAACGACACCGAGTACGGTCTCGGCGCGAGCGTGTTCAGCGCGGACGCGCAGCGCGCCTTCCGGGTCTCCCGCAAACTGCGCGCCGGCACGATCGGCGTCAACGGGTTCCAGATCGAACCGCATCTGCCTTTCGGCGGGTTCAAGCAGTCCGGGCTCGGCCGCGAAGGCGGCGAGTCCTCCATCGAGGCCTACACCGAGCTCAAGTCGGTGTACATGCCGCTGACCGACGAGATGATGTGACATGGGCAGGCTGGACGGCAAAGTCGCCGTGATCACCGGCGCGGCCCGCGGCCAGGGCGCCGCGGCCGCACGCCGGTTCGCCGAAGAAGGCGCGAAGGTGCTCATTGCCGACGTGCTCGACGACGACGGGAAGGCGCTGGCGGACGAGATCGGTGCGGTGTACCAGCATCTCGACGTGACGCGTGAAGAGGACTGGGCGGCCGCGATCGCGCGCGCCGGTGACGAGTTCGGGCCGGTCACCGTCCTGATGAACAATGCCGGGATTCTGCATTTTTCCGAACTGGGCAAAACCACCCTCGCCGACTACGAACGCGTGATAAGGGTGAACCAGATCGGCGCGTTTCTCGGGATGCGCTCGGTCGTTGAACCCATGTCGGAAGCCGGCGCAGGCTCGATCGTCAACGTGTCCTCTGTGGAGGGATTGGCCGGAATGCCTTTCCTGGTCGCGTACACCGCGAGCAAGTTCGCGATTCGCGGGATGACGAAGGTGGCCGCCCTCGAACTGGGTGCCAAGGGTATCCGGGTCAACTCCGTGCACCCGGGGATGATCGACACGAAGATGGTTTCCGACGCCGCGGGCGGGGCCGAAGTGGACCTGTCCTGGGTGGGGAAGAAGGTCGCGCTGGGCCGGGTCGGGCAGCCGGAGGAGATCGCGAACGTCGCGCTTTTCCTCGCCAGTGACGAGAGTTCCTACTGCACGGGCGGGGAGTTCGTCGCCGACGGCGGCGCGACGGCCACCCATGCCTTGAAAGTCCAGTGATCAAAAACACCCGGGAGGCCTGCGGTTCGATCATGTGAACACCGCTAACAAAAATCGGCTTCACATGGTGAGTAAGACTCAGGGCAACGAAGCTAGGGTCGGCGGAGGTCTGATGGGCACGCGCAGTGGAACGATCTCGGTTCCGGGTACCGCCGCGCTCACCCAGGTCGGCAGGCTGAGCACGCTCGGCTGGGAAGTACTGCGCGCGATACCCAGGCGCCCCTTCCAGTTCCGCGAATGGATCCAGCAGTGCTGGTTCTTCGCGAGCGTGACCATCCTGCCGACCGCATTGGTGGCGATTCCGTTCGGCGCGGTGATCGCGTTGCAGCTCGGATCGCTGACCGAGCAGATCGGCGCGCAGTCCTTCACCGGCGCGGCCAGCGCGCTCGCGATCGTCCAGCAGGCCTCTCCGCTGATCACCGCCCTGCTGGTCGCCGGCGCGGGCGGCAGCGCGGTCTGCGCGGACATCGGGGCGCGCAAGATCCGCGAAGAGATCGACGCGATGGAGGTCCTCGGGGTCAACCCCGTGCAGCGCCTGATCGTGCCGAGGGTGCTCGCCGCAATGGTGGTGTCCACCCTGCTCAACGGCCTGGTGAGCGTGGTCGGCGTACTCGGTGGCTACTTCTTCAACGTGGTCATGCAGGGCGGTACGCCCGGCGCGTACCTGGCGAGTTTCAACGCGCTCGCCCAGCTGCCCGACCTCTACATCAGTGAGATCAAGGCCCTGTTGTACGGGTTCGTCGCCGGGGTGGTCGCCGCCTACCGCGGGCTGCACCCGGCCGGCGGGCCCAAGGGTGTCGGGGACGCGGTGAACCAGGCCGTGGTGATCACGTTCCTGCTGCTGTTCCTCATCAACGTCGTGCTGACGGCGATCTACCTGCGGATCGTGCCGCCGAAGGCGTTGTGATGACGACAACCGTCGACACCGAGGAGCGCCCGGACAAGGTCCTGGAGGCGATCGCCCGCCCCGGGGCGATCTTCGAGGGCATGGGCACTCAGCTGTCCTTCTACGTGCGCGCGCTGGCGTGGTCGCCTCGCGTGCTTCGCCGCTACCTCAAGGAAACCCTGCGTCTGCTGACCGAGGTCTGCTTCGGTACCGGTGGGCTCGCGGTCATCGGCGGCACGCTCGGCGTGATGATCGGGATGACCATGTTCACCGGTCTGATCGTCGGCCTGCAGGGATATGCGGCGCTGAACCAGCTCGGCACCGCGGCGCTGACCGGCTTCATCTCCGCTTACTTCAACACCCGTGAAGTCGCTCCGCTGGCGGCAGGGCTGGCGCTCTCGGCGACCGTCGGCTGTGGTTTCACCGCGCAACTGGGCGCGATGCGGATCTCCGAGGAGATCGACGCACTCGAGGTGATGGGCATCCCGAGCATGCCGTACCTCGTGACCACCCGGGTGCTGGCCGGGGTGTTCGCGGTGATCCCGCTCTACGCCGTCGGCCTGCTTTCGTCGTACCTGGCGTCCCGGCAGGTCACCGTCTGGTTGTACGGGCAGTCGGCGGGCACCTACGACCATTACTTCAACCTGTTCCTGCCACCGGAAGACGTGCTCTGGTCGTTCCTGAAGGTGATGATCTTCAGTGCGCTCGTCATCCTGTCGCACTGTTACTACGGCTACACCGCGTCCGGCGGTCCGGCCGGTGTCGGCATGGCCGTGGGCCGCGCGGTGCGGACCTCGATCGTGCTGATCTCGCTGCTGGACTTCTTCCTCAGCCTGGCGATCTGGGGCGCCACGACGACGGTGAGGATATCCGGATGAGCCGCCAGGCGCTGCGCCGCAGGCTGTGGCACCAGCTGCTCGGGCTGGTGTTCCTGGTGGTGTGTGCGCTGTTCTTCGTCACCACGGTGGCGATCTACAAGAAGGAGTTCACGCCGGTTTCGATGGTGCGGCTGGAAACCGACACGGTCGGCAACCAGCTGGGCGAGGGCTCGGACGTGAAGGTCCGCGGGGTGGTGGTCGGCGAGGTGCGCAGTGTGCAGGGCCTCGGCGACCATGCGGCGCTGGAGCTGGCGCTGGACCCGGACAAGATCGGCGAGATCCCGTCGAACGTCTCGGCGCGGCTGCTGCCGAAAACCCTGTTCGGCGAACGCTATGTGGCGCTGCAGATCCCGCAGGGGCCTTCGGCGCGGCACATCCAGGCCGGCGACGTGATCACCCAGGATCGCAGCAGTTCCGCGATCGAGCTGGAGAAGGTGCTCGACGACGTGATGCCGCTGCTGCAGGCCGTGCAGCCGGAGAAGCTCTCGGCCACGCTCAGCGCGGTGTCCACGGCCCTGCAGGGCCGCGGCGAACAGCTCGGGCAGACGCTGGTGAACCTGTCGGACTACCTTGGCAGACTGAACCCGTCGCTGCCGGACATCAAGGCCGACATCTCCAGCTTCGCCAACGTGAGTGACATCTACAACCAGGCGGCGCCGGACTTCCTCAACGCGCTGTCAGACCTGACCACCACGAGCAAAACACTGGTGGACAAGCGACAGCAGCTCTCCCAGCTGTATTCCTCGGTGACCAACGTGTCGGTGGACCTCGGCAGTTTCCTGAAGGTCAACGAGAACAACCTCATCGCCCTGACCACCACGTCACAGTCCACTTTGGACGTACTGGCCAAGTACGCGCCGGAGTACCCGTGCCTGCTGCAGCAGCTGGCGGATTCCGTGCCGCGCGCGTACGCCGCCTTCGGTGCGGGCACGGACCAGCGCAACCACGTGACGATCCGGTTCATCGCCGACCGCACCAAGTACCTGCCGGGCGTGGACGAGCCGAATTACACCGACAAGCGCGGCCCGCGCTGTTACCCGCAGGTGGTGCCGCCGGGCAGGTGGCCGCAGTACCCGCCGGACGGCCCGGTGCAGGACGGGTCGAGCCACCCGGCGGTGCCGCCGGGGGAGAACACCCCGTTGCCCAGTGACGGCATCATCGACGGCGGTTCCGGCACCACCGGCTCGGTGGCCAACTCCACCGCCGAGCAGCAGTTGATCGACGTGCTCGTCGCGCCGACGCTGGACACCCCGCCGGACGCGGTGCCCGGCTGGGCGGGACTGCTCGTCGGGCCGGTCTATCGGGGAGCGGAGGTGGACGTCGGTTGAGGAACACCGAGGACCGCACAAGCAAGCGCGACAAAGGAGCGCGGCGCGCGAGGACCGATCGGGTGCGGGTGTCCCGCAGAGACACCGTCGGCCCGTTGATCAAAACGCTGATCTTCGCCGCGGTCACGGTGCTGCTGACCGGGATTCTCGGCGCCACGATCGCCAACACGAACTTCGGGGTCAGCTCCACCTACGTCGCGCGGTTCACCGATGCTTCGGGCCTGCACGAAGGTGACGACGTGCGGATCGTCGGGGTCAAGGTGGGCCAGGTGGACAAGATCACCGTGGCGCAGGAGGGCGACCGCAACCTCGCCGACGTGCACTTCACCGTTTCCCAGGCGTACCAGCTGCCCTCCGCGGTCACCGCCACGGTCAAGTATCGCAACCTCGTCGGCCAGCGCTACCTCGCACTCGGGACCACTGTGGACGGTGACGGCCGGCTGCCGGCCGGCGGCACGATCCCGCCCGAGCGCACTCAGCCGGCGCTGAACCTCACCGTACTGTTCAACGGGTTCAAGCCGTTGTTCCAGGCCCTGGATCCGCAGCAGGTCAACCAGCTCTCCTACGAGATCATCCAGGTGTTCCAGGGTGAGGGCGGCACGATCGACAGCCTGCTCACGCACACCGCCTCGGTCACCACCGCGATCGCGGACAAGGACAAGGTGATCGGCCAGGTCATCGACAACCTCAACAACGTGCTCGCCACCGTCAACTCCCGCGGCCCGCAGCTGGCCAACCTGATCGACCAGACCCAGCAGCTGGTCACCGGGCTATCCCAGCAGCGGCAGCCGATCGGCGACGCGGTCACCGCGTTGTCGAACCTGACGCAGGTGACGGCCGGGCTGGTGCAGGACGCGCGGCCTTCGCTGAAAGACGACATCTCCAGCCTCGGCCTGTTGTCGCAGAACCTGTCGGATTCGGGACAGCTGCTGGACGAGCTGCTGCAGAAGCTGCCGGGCAACCTGGAGAAGTTCACCCGCACCCTGAGCTACGGCAGCTGGTACAACTACTTCCTCTGCAACCTGTCCGGCACGATCGGCATCTCCTCGCTGAACATCACGCTGCCGCTGCTGCCCCTGCCCGCCACCCAGGAGCCGGAAAGGTGCCAGTCGTGAAAGCACTGCGCGACCGCAACCAGGCCGCCGTCGGCGCGGTGACCCTCATCCTCATCGTGCTGGTCAGCATGGTGTCGTACTTCTCCGACGACCTTCCGTTGCTGGGCAACGGAACCACCTACCAGGCGTACTTCGCCGAGTCGGCCGGCCTCTCCCCGGACAACGAGGTGCAGGTGGCCGGGGTGAAGGTGGGGCAGGTCAGCTCGGTCACGCTGGCGGGCAAGAAGGTGCTGGTGAAGTTCAAGGTCTCCGACACCCGCGTCGGCGACCAGACCACCGCCTCGATCGAGATCAAAACCCTGCTCGGCGAGAAATACCTTGCGCTGCAACCGAAAGGCACCGGTACGCAGAGCCCGGACCAGCCGATCCCGGTCGAGCGCACCACCACCCCGTTCGAACTGCAGGACGCGTTCGGGCAGCTGTCGAACACGGTCGGCGACATCAACACCCAGCAGCTGGCGCAGAGTTTCGACGCGGTGTCGGACGCGTTGAAGGACACCCCGCAGCCGTTGAAGGACACGCTGAACGGGCTGTCCGCACTGTCCAAAACGGTCTCTTCGCGGGACCAGGAGCTGGCGACACTGCTGGCGAACACCAGCCAGGTCACCAAAACGCTGTCCGACCGGGACGCCCAGCTGCAGCAGGTGATCAACGACGGCAACCTGTTGCTCACCGAACTGCAGCAGCGCCGGGACGCGATCAGCGCGCTGCTCAAGGGCACCCAGGACCTCTCGACGCAGCTGGAGGGGCTGGTCGCGGACAACCGTGCCCAACTGGCGCCGACCCTGCAGAAGCTCGGCGACGTCACCGACATCCTGCAGCGCAACCAGGACAATCTCGGCCGCAGCCTCGCGCTGCTCGCGCCGTTCACCCGGGTCGGCACCAACGCCACCGGCAACGGGCGCTGGTTCGAGGGCTACATCTGCGGCCTGTTCCCGCCGGTGATCAACGCGGGCGCGGTGCAGATCAACCCGAACGGCTGTACCCCGCCGCTCTCCGCGCCCGACCAGGGGGTGAGCGGCCAGTGACGGTCGAAACGAGGGCCGGCCGCAGCGTGTACCGCTGGGTGGCCACCGCCTGCGTGCTCGCGTTGCTGCTGACGGCGGGGCTGTGGCTGGCTTTCCGCGATTCCGGCGGCACGAAGATCTCCGCGATGTTCGACAAGACCGTCGGGCTGTACTCGGGTTCCTCGGTGCGGGTGCTGGGTGTGCAGGTCGGCCATGTCACCGACGTGACCCCGCAGGGCGCGGCGGTGCGGGTGGACATGCAGGTCGACCCCGGGGTGCAGATCCCGGCGAACGCGGGCGCCGTGGTGGTCGCGCCGAGCCTGGTCAGCGACCGGTACGTGCAGCTGACCCCGGCGTATGACAGCGGCCCGGAAATGGCTACGGGCACGCTGATCGCGCAGGACCACACGGCCACCCCGATGGAGCTGGACGACCTCTACAGCAGCCTGGACAAGCTGTCCACCAGCCTCGGCCCGAACGGCGCGAACGCGAATGGCGCGTTGTCGAACCTGCTGGACACCGCGGCCAAGAACCTCGACGGCAACGGCAAGAACCTCAACGACACGGTCACCGAGCTGGCGGATCTCTCGCGCACGCTGGACAACTCGAAGGACGACCTGTTCTCCACGGTGCGCAATCTGCAGTCGTTCACCACGACGCTGGCCGACAGCGACAACCAGCTCAACCAGTTCTACTCGCGGCTCTCGGACGTGACGGGCTTCCTGGCCGGGGATTCCGAGGACGTCGGCAAGGCGTTGTCGTCACTGGGCAACTCGCTGGGTGACGTGCAGCAGTTCGTCGAGGAGAACAAGGACGGGCTGACGTCCAATGTGGACAAACTGGCGAGCGTGAGCAAGGTGCTGGTGGACGAGCGTTCGGCGCTGGCCGAGGTGATCGACACCGCGCCCACCGGGATGACCAACTTCATCAACTCCTACGACGCCGCCTCCGGCAGTATCGCGATCCGCTACAACGCCAACGAATTCACCAACCCGCTGTTCACGACGCTGTGCCGGCTCATCAAGGCCGGCACCCCGACCGGACTGCCCGATGTCGTCGGCACGCTCTGCTCGGATCTCGCGTCGGTGGTGGACGGCGTCACCAACGCGCCGTCGCTCTCCCAGCTGATCGCCGACATCCAGAGCGGGAAGCTGCCGCCGTTGCCGATCACGCCGCTGGTCTCGGTTCCGGAGCAGGGGATCTCATGAAACGTGTCGTGCTGCTGGCGGGGGTGTTGTTGCTGGTCGCGGCCTGCGGCTCCGGCGGGTTCAACGGCCTCTACAGCACGCCGCTGCCCGGCGGCGCCGATCTCGGCGACCACCCGTACCAGGTGGTGGCGCAGTTCGCCGACGTGCTGGATCTCGTGCCGCAGGCGAGCGTGAAGGTCAACGACGTCCCGGTCGGCCGGGTGGACAAGATCGACCTGGCGCCCGACACCCGTTCGGCGATGGTGACCATGCGGGTCAACGGGGACGTGCACCTGCCCGGCAACGCCTACGCCGACCTGCGCCAGTCGAGCCTGCTCGGCGAGAAGTACGTGGAGCTGCGGGACCCGACCGGGCAGGACGCCACCGGCACGCTCACCAACGGGGCGACGATCCCGCTGGCGCACACCAACCGCAACCCGGAGGTCGAAGAGGTTCTCGGCGCGTTGTCCCTGCTGCTCAACGGCGGCGGCGTGAACCAGCTGGCGGACATCACCAGGGAGCTCAACAAGGCGCTCACCGGCAACGAGGCGGACATCCGGTCCCTGCTGTCCAGAGTGGACGATCTGGCGACGGAGCTGGACGGGCAGAAGAGCGACATCATCCGCGCCATCGACGGGCTGAACCGGTTGTCCGGCACGCTGGTCTCGCAGACGGCGAACCTGAGCAACGCGCTGGACAATCTCGCCCCGGGGCTGCAGGTGGTCAACGAGCAGCGCGATCAGCTGGTCGGCATGCTGCAGTCGCTGGACCAGCTGTCCGGGGTCGCGGTGGACACCGTGAACAAGAGCAAGGACCAGCTGATCGACAACCTCAGGGCGCTCACCCCGACCCTGACGAAACTGGCCGAGGCCGGGCAGAACCTGCCGACGGCGTTGAAGATCCTGCCCACGTACCCACTGCCCGATGTCGCCGGTGACGTGGTGAAGGGCGACTACGCGAACGTATCCGCCCGGCTGGATCTGGACTTTTCGGAGATCCTGCAGAACATCCAGAACGCCCAGTGGCCGCCGGGCACGAAACCCGCCACGACGACCACCCCGAGCACGTCCACGCCGGCCGCGTCCGCGCCGCCCTTGCCGCTGCCGCAACAGGTTCTCCCGTCCACTTCGGACAGTCAGCAGTACGGTGGGCTGCTAGGCAGCCTGCTGGGGGGTGGCCACTGATGTTCACCAGGACGCACTGGGCGAAACTGCTGATCTTCGGGCTGGTGGCGGTGCTGTCCGTCGGCTACGCCGGGGCGAAGTACGCGGGCCTGGACAGGTTGTTCGGCGCACGGGGTTTCGTCGTCACCGCGCAGCTCACCGACTCCGGCGGGATCTTCGTCAACTCGGAGGTGACGTACCGGGGGGTGGCCGTGGGCAAGGTGACCGGGATGCACCTCGACCCGCAGGGCGTGAACCTCGACCTCGATCTGGACTCGGGCACGCAGGTGCCCGCGGACACCAACGCGGTGGTGGCGAACCGGTCGGCGGTCGGCGAGCAGTACGTCGATCTGCGGCCCACCCACCAAGACGGGCCGTACCTGCACGACGGTTCGGTGATCGAGCGGTCGAAGACGGCGCTCCCGCTGTCCCCGGACACCGTACTGGCCAATTTGGACAGTCTGGTGTCCAGCGTGAATCCGGCCGACCTGCAGACGGTGGTGGACGAGACCTACAACGCGTTCGCCGGCACCGGCCCGGATCTGCAGCAGCTGCTGGACACCGCGAACTCGTTCACCGGCACCGCCACCCAGAACCTGCCGCAGACCACGAAACTGCTCTCCGATGGGCGGACGGTGCTGCGGACGCAGGAAAAGCAGGGGCAGAACATCGCCGACATCGCGACCGGGCTGAACAAGATCGCGGGGCAGCTGAAGGCTTCCGACCCCGATCTGCGCAAGATCGTCGACCAGGCACCGGTGCTGGCGGACAACGTCGACAGCATCCTCGCCACGTCGGGCACCGACATGGGCGTGCTGATCGCGAACCTGCTCACCACGTTCCAGATCACCTCGGTGCGCACGGACGCGATCGAAGAGGAACTCGTCGCCTTCCCGGTGATTTCGGCGTTCTCGCGCTCGGTGTCGTCGAATGGCGAGGGGCATCTGGGGCTGGTGCTGAACTTCTTCGACCCGCACTCGTGTACGAAGGGCTACGAGACCACGAAGGAGCGCCCGGCCAGCGACACCAGTGAGGCGCCGCCGAACATGCAGGCGTATTGCGCCGAAGCGCCCGGCAGCGCGACGGGCGTGCGCGGCGCGCAGAACGCCCCGTACGCGGGCGCACCCGCCAACCCGGCCACGACGGCGCCGACGCGGTCCACACCCGCCCAGTCCACGACGGGCGCGCAGACGGCGCAGCTGCCGGGCTTGCTGAACATGGCGACTTCGGGCGTGCAGCAGGGAATCGGGCAGCTGCTGGGGTTGCCGGGATGAAAGGCCGGTTACTGCCCTGGCTGAGCGCGCTGGCCGTGGTCGCGGTGGTGGTGGCAGGCTGGTTCGGCTGGGGCTGGTGGAGCACCGCGCACGACGACGTGCAGAACCGGGCGCTGGACCGGGATACCGTGCTGAGCGCGGCCACGGACGCGTTGATCGCGTTGAACACCGTCGACTACCACAACCCGGAGCCCGCGGTGGATCGGTGGATTTCGGTCACCACGGGGGAGCTGGGCAGTTCGATGTCCGGGGACAAGCAGACGCAGCTGGAGCGGGCCACGTCGAGCAAGACCGTGGCGTGGGCTTCGCTGGACCAGGCGGCGGTGACGGCGCTGGACCAGAACGCGGGCACCGCCAGGGTGATAGCGGTGCTCGACGTGCACCTGAGTACCAACGACGCCGCGCCGAAGGACTCCCGCGCCCGGCTGAACGCGGCGCTGACGCGGACTCCACAGGGCTGGAAGGTCAACTCTGTGCAGGCGGCGTCATGAGGTTTCCGAGGCGGGTGACGTGGCTGCCGGTGCTGGTGGTGGTGATCGTGCTGGCGGCCGGGTTTTCGGTGTACGCGGGGCTGAACTCCGCGCGCGACGACAACGCGGCGGTCGCGGACACGGCGGCGACGACCGAGGTGGCGGACCAGGTGACTGCCGCGGTGAAGTCCATTTTCTCGTACGACTACGACAACCTGGACCGCACTTCGCGAGCGGCGTCGAGCGTGCTCGTCGATGCCGCGGTCGGCCAGTACCAGGCGAGTTTCACGGCGGCGAGGCAACAGGCGGAGGCGCAGAAACTGGTGCGCACCACGACAATCGGCTCGATCGGCGTGCAGGAGTTGCAGGGCTCGGACGCCCGGTTGCTGCTCTTTCTGGACCAGCAGACCCTGAACACGACCTCGAACCAGCAGTCCTCGACCACGGCGTCGTTGTCCGTTGTCGCGAAGAAGGTCGACGGGACCTGGAAAATCGCGAGCATGACGGCGTTGTGAGGGCCAGTATGGACTGGTGGACGGGAAGGCTTATCTGGGGGAGCTGACCGCACGCGCTGCCGAGCTGTCCGGGCCGCGTGGGGCTGCGAACGCTCTGGTCGCGGCGGGTGTTCTCACACAGGATGAGGCGCAGCGGATTCTCGCGGAGCTTCGGGAGGATCCAGGTTCGGCAGGTCTCGGGTTCGGGGTCGGCTTGGGGTTCGGTTTCCGCGGTGCGGCGGCGGGAAGCTGAGCCGGTTGTCGTGCGCGCGAGGAGCCGGTTCCCGATCCGGTGTCGGTGCTGCCCGTGCTGGGCCGCCGGGTCCGGGTCGGTGCGGTGACCGTCGAGTTCCTGAGCTGGGAGCTGTGGACCACCTTGCTGCGCTTGCACTTCACCACTTCACCTATCGCGGGCCGTTCATCCGCGATCTGGATTGGGCCGCCAGGGATGACCTCGGCGGCCGGTACTCGGGCCCGGGCGCCGGTTCGAGTTCGAGCACCGGTGAATGGGCCACCGGGTGGGTCATGTTCCGGCCTGCCCCGCCTCGTGAGGCGCGCCGTCTCACCGTCTTCGGTGATGCGGATGAGGTCACCTTCGAACTGTCCGGCCCCACTCCCGAGGCGGGAGCCGGGCCGGGCCGTGAGCCCGGCTAGCCACCTACTTCTGGTACAGGTTCTCGATCGCCGTCGCGTAGTTCTTGGTCACCACGTTGCGCTTGAGCTTCAGGCTCGGCGTGATCTCGCCCGAGGCCTCGGTGAAGTCGTTGGCCAGGATGACGAACTTCTTGATCGCCTCGGCGTGTGAGACCTGCTTGTTCGCCTCGTCCACCGCCGCCTGCACGTCGGCTCGCAGGTCGGCGTCGTCGGCCAGGTCGGCGACGGTCGCGCTTTCGGGCTTGCCGTGTTGCGCCTTCCAGGTGGGGAAGAACTCCTCGTCGATGGTCACCAGCACCCCGATGAACGGGCGCCGGTCGCCCACCACCATGGCCTGGCTGATCACCGGGTT
Source organism: Amycolatopsis sp. (assembly GCF_035546795.1). Lineage (GTDB taxonomy): Bacteria > Actinomycetota > Actinomycetes > Mycobacteriales > Pseudonocardiaceae > Amycolatopsis_E. The sequence goes on along the minus strand of NZ_DASZWC010000019.1, from coordinate 220,303 downwards.
CGCGCGCAGGGTGTCCTCCAGCCCCGACGGGGCCACGTTCTTCCCGCCGGCGGTGACGATGATTTCCTTCTTGCGCCCGGTGATCTTCAGGAAACCGTCACGGTCGAGCTCGCCGAGGTCGCCGGTGTGGAACCAGCCGTCCTCGAGGGATTCCTTCGTCGCCTGCTCGTTGTTGAAGTACGCGTCGAAGACCACGTCGCCCTTCAACAGGATCTCGCCGTCCTCGGCGATGCGCACCGAAGTGCCCGCCACGGGCCGGCCGACGGTGCCGACGCGGAAGGCCGTCTCGGTGTTCACGTTGGCCGCGGCGGAGGTCTCGGTCAGGCCATACCCCTCGAACACCGGAACGCCGATGCCACGGAAGAAATGCGCGAGCCGGCCACCCAGCGGCGCCCCGCCGGACACCGCCGCGATACAACGTCCGCCCAGTGCGGCGCGCAGCTTCGTGTACACGAGCTTGTCGAACAGGAAGTGCTGCGCCTTGAGCCCGAGCCGCGCGTTGCCCTTGTCCTTCGCTTCGCTGTAGGCGACCGCGACGGCCTCGGCCTTGTCGAAGATCGCGCCCTTGCCTTCGCTGTGCGCCTTCTGCTTCGCGGTGTTGTAGACCTTCTCGAACACGCGCGGCACGGCCACCACGAAAGTGGGCCGGAAGGTGCCGAGGTCGGCCACCAGGTTCTTGACGTCCGGGGTGTGCCCGAGCGTCACGCGCGCGGTGATCGCGGTCAGGGCGATCGCGCGGGCCAGCACGTGCGCGAGCGGCAGGAAGCACAGTAGCGAGTTGCCCTGCTCCATCAGCTGCGGGAAGGCGTCGATGTCGGCGCGGATTTCGGCCAGCAGGTTGCGGTGCGTCAGCTCTACGCCCTTGGGCCTGCCGGTGGTGCCCGACGTGTACACGATCGTTGCCAGGTCGTTCGCCGAAACGGTGCGGCGCCGCTCGTGCACCACGTCGTCGGCCACCTTCGCGCCCAGCGCGGTCAGCTCCTCGACCGCGGGGTTGGCGTGCGTGCCCTCGATCTGCCAGGTGTACTTCAGCGCGCCGAGCCGGTCGCGCACCGCGTCGACCTCGCCGTGGTGCTGGTCGGTCTCGACGAACACGCCCTTGGCGCCGGAGTCCGACAGGATCCAGTGCACCTGCTCCGCGGAGGACGTGTCGTAGATCGGCACCGTCACCCCGCCGGCGGCCCAGATCGCGAAGTCGATCAAGGTCCACTCGTACCGGGTCTTGGACATCAGCCCGATCCGGTCGCCGCGTTCGATCCCGGCCTCGATCAGGCCCTTCGCCACGGCCAGCACCTGCGCCGCGAACTCGCGGGCGGTCACGTCCAGCCAGGAGCCGCCGTCCTGGCGACGGAAACTGATCGCGTCGCCGAACCGTTCGGCGTTCGCCCACAGGATGTCGCCCAGGTTCTCGTCATCGGCAACCGGCTTCGCTGCCGGGGCGCTGTACTCGCGCACGGGTGACCTCCGCGTTCTCCGGTGTTACTCGCCAGTCAACTTAGCGGCAGCACCACCTTACGACCAACTGGCGTACCTCATGCCATTCTGACACCTGTGAGCACGCTGAACGGTGCACCGCCCGCCATCGACGTCGTGGACGAGACCTTCCTCGCCGTGCCCCCCGGCACGGTCGCGGCGGCCTTCGCCGAACCGGCCGCGTGGCGCCGCTACTGGCCCGACCTGCTGTTGGAGGTGTACACCGACCGCGGGGACGAAGGTCTGCGCTGGACGGTCAAGGGAGCGCTGACCGGCACGATGGAGGTGTGGCTGGAGCCCAAGCTCGACGGCACCCTGCTGCACTACTTCCTGCGCGCCACCGCCGCCGGGCCGCTGAACCCGCGCGAGCTGCGCCGCGAGTTCGACAAGCGGGCGCGCGCGGCGAAGGCGATCGCGCTGGAGCTCAAGGAGATCCTGGAAGACGGCCGCGAGCCGGGAGTGCCGCCCGCCCGGTGAGCCCCGCCACCGCACCCGGTCGTGCCTGAGTACGCCGCAGTAATGTTGCCGGTTATGCGGGTTCATGTGGTGTCCGACGTGCACGGCAACGCCGAGGCACTGGCCCGGGCAGGTGACGGCGCGGACGCGCTGATCGTGCTCGGTGACCTGCTCGACTTCGTCGACTACCACCAGCACGACCGCGGGATCCTCGGCACGCTGTTCGGCCCGGAAAAGGTCTCGACCTTCGCCCGGCTGCGCCGCGAGGGCAGCCGTGAGGAATCGCTGGCGTTCTCGCGCTCCTTGTGGGCCACCCTCGAAGACCCGGCGTCCGCCGTCGACGACGCCATCCGCACCCAGTACGCCGAGCTGTTCGGGGCCATGAGCGCGCCCACCTACGCCACGCCGGGCAACGTGGACTCCCCGCATCTGTGGCCCGAGTTCGCCGGGAACGGGGTCACCATCGTCGACGGCGAGGTCGTCGAGATCGGCGGGCTGCGGTTCGGGTTCGTCGGCGGGGTGGTGCTGCCGACGGGAACCCCGCTGCCCCGCAAGAACCCGGTCTGGCGCGCGTACCTGCGCCGGCGGGAGGAGTTCGACGAGGCGGTCGGCAAGCTCTCGGACGTGCAGGTGTTGTGCACGCACGTGCCGCCCGCGTTCCCCGAACTGACCTACGACGTCATCGCCCGCAAGCACGAGCTGGGCTCCACGGCGCTGCGCGAGCTGATCACCGCGCAACAGCCGCGGTGGTCGGTGTTCGGGCACGTGCACCAGCCCCTCTCGCCACGGCTGCGGGCCGGGCGGACGGAATGTCGTAACGTCGGTCACTTCAAGGTCACCGAACGGCCCTACGTCCTGCGGTGGTGACCGGGCTTCGCCCTGTAACCTCTGGCCCATGGCCGAGGAGTCCTCCACGCAGTCCATCGAGGTCGAAGCACCCCCCGAGCAGGTCATGGCGGTGATCGCGGACTTCGGGTCGTACCCGCAATGGGCCAAGCAGGTCCGCGAGACCGAGGTGCTGGCCACCGGCGACGACGGGCGCGCCAAGCAGGTCCGGCTCACCCTGGACGCCGGGCCGATCAAGGACGTCTACACCCTCGAGTACGACTGGGCCGCCGACGGCCGGTCGGTCAGCTGGCACCTGATCAAGGGCCAGATGCAGAAGGCGCAGAACGGCCGCTACGAGCTGGCGGACCTCGACGGCCGCACGAAGGTGACGTACACCTTGTCGGTCGAGCTGGTGCTGCCGATGATCGGGTTGCTGCGGCGCAAGGCGGAGAAGATGGTGATGGACACCGCGCTCAAGGAGCTCAAGCGCCGGGTCGAGGATCTTTCCTGAACATGCGGTTGCTGCTGTTCACCGGAAAAGGGGGCGTCGGCAAGACGACCCTCGCCGCGGCGACGGCGGCCGGGCTCGCCGCGAAGGGCCACAAGACGCTGGTGGTCTCCACCGACCCCGCGCATTCCCTCGGTGACGCGTTCTCCCGCACCCTGACCGCGGAACCGGCCGAGGTCGAGCATTGCCTGCACGGCGCCCAGATCGACTCGCGCGGGCTGGCCGACGGGATCTGGCAGGAGTTGCGCGGGAAACTCACCGCCGCGCTCGCGGGTGCAGGCATCGACGCGCTGGACGCCGAGGAACTCACCGTCCTGCCCGGGGTGGACGAACTGCTGGCGCTGACGGAAGTGCAGCGGCTGGCGGAGTCCGGCCGCTGGCACACGATCGTCGTCGACTGCGGGCCGACCGCCGAAACATTGCGGCTGCTCGCGCTTCCCGAGGCGATTTCCGGGTATCTCGGCAAGATGTGGCAGGTGAAGCTCGCGGGTCCGCGCGGCACGGTCGAGTCGGTGCGCCGGCTGGCCGAGCACCTGGAGTCGTTGCGCGGTCTGCTCACCGATCCGGCGGTGACCAGCGTGCGGCTGGTACTGACGCCGGAGCGGGTGGTCGTCGCGGAGGCCCGGCGCACGCTGAGTTCGCTCGCGCTGCGCGGAATCCGGGTCGACGGGGTGATCGTGAACCGGCTGATGCCCGCGCCCCGGGTGTGGCGCGGCCCGGCGGCGTCGTGGATGCGGACGCGCCGCAGGCAGCAGGACGAGGTGCTCGCGGAGCTGGCGGGTTCCGGGCTGGGGGAGTTCTCGCGGGTCGAGCACCGGGCGGTGGAGCCGGTCGGCGCCGAGGCGTTGCGGGAGATCTCGACAGAGCTTTATGGACAGTCGGATCCGTTGCTGGGAAACGGTTCCGAGTTGGCGCCGCTGCTTCAGATGTCCGAAGTGGACGGCGGGTTCGAGCTGCGCGTGATGCTGCCGCTGGCCCGCGACGCGGCGGTGGAACTGGCCAGAGTGGACGATGATCTCGCGATCACCGTGGACGGGCACCGGCGGCTCGTTGCGCTGCCGGAGGCGCTGCGGCCGTGTGAAATCACCGGTGCCGCGTCGGATTCGCGCGGGCTGCTGGTTTCCCTGAGCGACGCCGGGAGGCGCTGATGACCGAGGCCGACGGGGCGAGCCTCGCCGAGGAGATCCGGCTGCTGGTGGAGATGGTCGTGGACCGCGCGGCCCCGTGGCTCGATGGCGTTGTCGCCGCCGGGCACGGTTCCGCCGCCGAGCGGGAGAGCACGGACTGCGGCTGGTGTCCATTGTGTGCGGTCGTCGCACTGGTTCGCGGGGAGAAACCGGAGTTCGCGGCGCGCCTGGTCGAGCAGCTGGCGCAGCTGGTGGCATTGTTGCGGGCGGTACTGGCCGACCGGTGGGAGCCCGAGGCCGGTTTCCACATGCCAGGCTTCAAACCCGCGGCGAAGCCCGAGCCGTCGTCGTCGCGGGTGCAGCGGATCCCCGTGCAGTGGCGGGGCGAGGAGGGGTAAGTGCTCGCGGTCGGCCTCGATGTCGGCGGGACGAGTGTGCGTGCCGCCGTAGTGGATGGGCAGGGGTCCATTCTGGACACCGCGCGGGTGGGCACACCCAGCGACGAAAGCGCTTTGGAGGACGCCATTTCCGGCGTCGTCGACGAGCTGCGCAACCGGCACGACGAGGTCGGCGCGGTCGGGCTCGCGGTCGCCGGGTTCGTGGCCAGCGACCGGCGCACGGTGATGTTCGCGCCGCATCTGGCCTGGCGGGCCGCCCCGGTGGCGGACCGGATGGCCAAACGCATCGGCCTGCCCGTGACGCTGGAGCACGACGCGAACGCAGCCGCGCTCGGCGAGCACCGGTTCGGTGCGGCGCGGGGCGCGCGGGTGGCGGCGCTGGTGGCGATCGGCACCGGGATCGGTGCGGGACTGTTGCTGGACGGGAAGATCTACCGCGGCGGGTTCGGGGTGGCGCCGGAGCTGGGGCATCTGACGGTGCTGCCCGGCGGGCGGGCCTGCCCGTGCGGGAAGTACGGGTGCTTCGAGCGGTACTGCAGCGGGACGGCGCTCGCCGCGACTGCGGTCGAGCTGATGGCCCGCTGCCCGGGGCAGTCCACGTTGCTGGCGCGGGAGATGTCCGGTGACCCTGGCTCGATCACCGGTCGCCGGGTGGCCGGGGCGGCGCGCGACGGCGACCCCATCGCGCAGCGTGCGATGGCCGAGCTGGCGAAGTGGCTCGGCGAAGGGCTGGCACTGGTCGCGGACGTGTTCGACCCGGAGATCGTGGTGATCGCGGGCGGCGTGTCCGGTTCGGCGCCGCTGTTCCTCGACGAGGCCCGCGAGCACTACACCGCGGCCGTCACCGGCGCGAAGCACCGTCCGCTGGCCCGCATCCGCACCGCGCACCTCGGCGACGACGCCGCCATGGTCGGCGCGGCCGCACTGGCCCTGGATGCCGCCTGACCCTGGGGACGGCCCAGGTTGTGGCCGCTGGGCTGGATGATCGTGTGTCAAAGTAGAGGTGTGTTGACTCGTGAAGACGGCGACGGGTTCGTGGTGTGTCTGCGCGGGCATCGGCACTGGGGCCGGTTCGGCGCGGCGGGGCTGCTCCTTGCCGACCCGGCACGCGGCGTGCTGTTGCAGCGCCGGGCCTGGTGGACGCATCACGGCAGTACCTGGGCGCTGCCTGGCGGCGCGCTGAACAGCCACGAAACACCGGCGCAGGCGGCGGCCCGCGAAGCCGAAGAGGAGGCCGCGATCCCCGCGGAAGCACTGCGGCTCGCGTCGTCGTCGCTCGTCGATCACGGCGGGTGGAGCTACACGACCGTGCTCGCCACTGTCGCCGGGACGTTCTCCGAGCGGGTGATGAACGCCGAGAGCGACGAGCTGCGCTGGGTGGCGCCTGAGGAAGTCGAGAACTTCCCGCTGCACAAGGATTTCGCGCAGGCTTGGCCGGCGCTCAAGGATCAGCTCGGCCGGGAGCTGGTGCTCGTGGTGGACGGGGCGAACGTCGTCGGCAGCAGGCCGGACGGGTGGTGGCGGGACAGGGCCGGCGCCGCCGTTCGCCTGCGGGATCGCCTCGCCGGGCTGGCGGGTATCCCGGGCGATGACGTCGGCCTGCCGGACTGGCGGTGGTGGCCGAGGGTGCTGCTGGTCGTCGAAGGCCAGGCGCGCGGCACAGAGCCGGTGGGGGAGGTCGAGGTGATCGCCGCACCCCGCGACGGCGACTCGGCGATCGTCGATACCGTCCGCGCTTTGCGGCCCGAGGACCACGTGCTGGTGGTCACCGCCGATCGCGAGCTGCGGGACAGGGTCACCGCCGAGGGCGCGCGTGTGCTGGCCCCTTCCGCGCTGTTACGGCTGCTCGACGAGCTGGACTGACGTCAGGTCCACGCGTCGATCACGTGCACCAGCCGCGCTGACGGGTCTTCCGTGTCGGCGGGCGTGACGTCGGCGGCGGGGAAGCCGCAGTCGCCCAGCGCCGCGGCCGCTTCGGTGTCGTCGGCGAAGTGCAGGTGCACGCGGCCGCGCACGATGGTGGAGAGCAGGCCGACGCCGAGGCGCTGGACCGGCGAGTCACCGAGCACCACGTCGGCGAAGTACGCGCCGGTGGGGAAGCGGCGGAGCACGTCGGCGAAGCGGCGCCACATGCCGGTGACCGCGTCGAGGTCGAAGTAGTTCAGCAGGCCTTCGGTGATGATCGCCGTGCCGAGTTCCGGGTCGAGCGAATCGGCGAGTGCGCCGAGGCTTTCCGGGCCGTCCTCCGCCAGCGCGTCGAGCGTGACCACCCGGGGCGACGGCCCGTCGAGGCGCTGCAGAAGACGTTGCTTGCGGGCGGCCATCCGGGGCAGATCGGCTTCGACGTAGCGCACGTCGTAGCGGCGCGTGAACCGCCAGCCGCGGGCGGACAGCCCGGCCGCGATCTCGATCACCTGCCCGATCTCGCCGCGTTCGACGGCGCCGGCGAGTAGCGCGTCGAGGATGCGGTGCCGGGCGACGAGCATCCCTTCGAAGGTGGGCTGGCCGAGCCGCCTGCTGACGGCCATCGCGGGTTCGAGCGCGTGGTAGAACAGCCGCCCTTCGGTGGTGGCCAGAGCCTGCGGCGCGAGCCCGTTGCGCACCCAGACGTAGCCCGTGTAGTGGCCGGTCGGGCTGATGGCCTCGGAACCACGCGGCAGCAGCACACCGGCATGGTAGGACAACCGGCTCAGGCCAGTGCGGTCGACAGGCCCCGCATCCCGGCGCGCATCAGTTCGCCCAGTTCGGCGTCGGCGGTGCGCAGCCACTGTTCGTAGGCGGCCAGTGCCACGCCCAGGGTCGCGTATGCAATCGCTTGCGGGGCAAGGGAATCCGGGCTCGCGCCGACGCGTGCGGCGACGAACTCCGCCAGTACCTGCCGCCACTCGGCGTAGCGGAGGGTGGAGTGTGCCTGCAGGGCCGGGGTGGTCAGGATCAGTTCCATCCGGCGCCGGTGCCACGGCGCCTCGGCCGGGTCGATCCGGTTGAAGTCGACCAGGGCGTCGCTGATCACCTGCAGGAGTGGTTTGTCCCCGGGCGCCTCGGCGAGGCGGGTCCGCATCAGGGTCAGCTGGCCCTCGAAGTCGCCCCAGGCGACGTCGTTTTTGGACGGGAAGTAGCGGAAGAAGGTGCGGCGGCCGATCCCGGCGGCCTGTGCGATGTCGTCCACGGTCGTACGCTCGAACCCCTGGCGCGCGAACAGTTCGAACGCCGCGTGTTCCACTTCGGAGCGTGACGTGATCGGACGGCGTCCGGATCGGGTTGTCACCGGATCAGGCATCGGCTCTTCCATTCGGCACTCGGTGCCATTATTGTTCGGTATCGGAGGCCGCATCGGGGCGGCCAGGCGAAGGGAGCATCCCATGTCCGAGGTCCAGCAGGGCACCGAGTCGCACGAAGAGCCGTTGGTCGAGGCCGACCTGCTCGTCGAAGAGGTCTCCATCGACGGCATGTGCGGCGTCTACTGAGCAGCATGTTCGATCCAGGGCAGGCCTACCGGTGTTCGCCGAGGGTCGCGTTGCGGCCGGAGCCCTTCGGCGCGCTCGCGTATGACTTCGGCACGCGGAGGCTGTCGTTTCTGAAGACGAAGTTGCTGGTCGAGGTGGTGCGCGCGCTGGAGGAGCAGCCCGACGTGCACACCACCCTCGACGCGGCCGGGGTGCCCGAGCCGGAGCGTCCCAGCTATCTGAAGGCACTCGAGGGTCTCGCGGGCAACGGGACCATCGAACCCCGCTGATCCCACCACGTGAAAGGCGCGCGATGAAGCTCGTCGAGCATTTCAAAGAGGGGCTCAACTCGCCCATCTGTCTGACCTGGGAACTGACCTACGCGTGCAATCTCTCGTGTGTGCACTGCCTTTCCTCGTCGGGCCGCCGTGACCCGCGGGAGCTGAGCACCGAGGAGTGCAAGGCGGTCATCGACGAGCTGCAGCGGATGCAGGTGTTCTACGTGAACATCGGCGGCGGTGAGCCCACCGTCCGGTCCGACTTCTGGGAGCTGGTCGAGTACGCGGTCGCCCACCAGGTCGGTGTGAAGTTCTCCACCAACGGCGTCAAGCTCACCCCCGAGCGCGCCCGCTGGCTCGCCGCCACCGACTACGTGGACGTGCAGATTTCGCTGGACGGCGCCACCGCCGAGGTCAACGACTTCGTTCGCGGCCCGGGTTCCTACGACACCGCGATCCGCGCGATGACGAACCTGCGCGACGCCGGGTTCAAGGATTTCAAGCTGTCGGTGGTGATGACGCGGCAGAACGTCGACCAGCTCGACCAGTTCGCCGAAATCGCCGACACCTACGGCGCGCAGCTGCGGATCACCCGGCTGCGTCCGTCCGGCCGCGGCGCCGACGTGTGGGACGAGCTGCACCCGACGGCCGAGCAGCAGCTCACGCTGTATGACTGGCTGGTCGGCAACGGCGAGAAGGTGCTCACCGGGGACTCCTTCTTCCATCTCAACGCACTCGGCTCGGACCCGCTGCCGGGCCTGAACCTGTGTGGCGCCGGCCGGGTGGTGTGCCTGATCGACCCGGTGGGCGACGTCTACGCCTGTCCGTTCGCCATCCACCAGGAGTTCATGGCCGGCAACGTGCGCGACGGCGGCTTCGGCAAGGTGTGGCGCGAATCCGAGCTGTTCAACAACCTGCGCGGCCCGCAGACCGGCGGCGCCTGCACCTCCTGCTCGGCGTATGACGCCTGCCAGGGCGGCTGCATGGCGGCCAAGTTCTTCACCGGCCTGCCGCTGGACGGGCCGGACCCGGAATGCGTGAAGGGACACGGGGAACTCGCGCTGCAGGGCGTCGGCGCCCCGGCGCCACGGTCCGATGTGGACCATTCCCACCGCACCACGCGCAAGAGCCGCAAGGTGCCGGTGTCGATCGGTTTCGGCCCGCCCGAGGGCACCGACCGGCCGGACCGCGCCTGTGACACCTCGCCGCTGGCCGGGTTCACCCCGGGCCGATGAGCGCACTGACCGGTCCGGCAGAACTGGCCGGGCGGGCACTGACCAGCCGTGTGCTGTTCGGTCCCCATGAGACGAATCTGGCGCGTGGCAGGGTGTTTTCCGACCGGCACGTCGCCTACTACGCGCGGCGTGCGGCCGGTGGCGCGGGCATTGTTGTCACCGAGACCGCCAGCGTGCACGACTCTGACTGGCCGTACGAGCGGGCGCCGCTGGCCGCGCTCTGCGGTCCCGGCTGGCGGTCCACTGTGGACGCCTGCCGGCCACACGGCACGATTGTGCTCGCCGGGCTCGGGCATTCCGGGTCGCAGGGCTCCACGGCGTTCAACCAGTCCGCGCTGTGGGCGCCGTCGCGGGTGCCGGACGTGGCCAGCCGCGAGCTGCCGATGGAGATGGAAGACACCGAGATCAAGGCGCTCGTCGCCGGGTTCTCCGAGGCTGCCGCGTTGGCCGTCGAGTCCGGAATGGACGGTGTGGAGATCGACGCCGGGCAGTACTCGCTGCTGCGGCAGTTCTCCTCCGGGCTGACGAACCAGCGGGGTGACGAGTACGGCACCGACAAGTCGAGGCTGCTGCGGGAAGTGCTCGGCGCGGTAAGGGAATCCGGCGGGATCGTCGGGCTCCGGCTCTCCTGTGACGAGCTGGCGCCGTGGGCCGGGCTCACCCCGGAACAGGCCGCGGTGCTGGCGCGTGACCTGGCCGGCCTGGTGGACTACCTGGTGCCGGTGCGGGGTTCGGCGATGAGCGGTTCGGCGACCAAACCCGACCTGCACGTCGAGCCGGGCTTCAACCGCGAGCTGTGCCGCCAGATCACCGAGGCCGTCGAAGGCCGCACGGTGACGGTGTTGCAGGGCAGTGTCGTCGAGCCCGAGCAGGCGCAACAAGCGCTGGACGACGGGGTCGCGGGGCTCGTCGAGATGACGCGCGCCCAGATCGCCGACCCGGATCTGGTGGTCAAGGTGCGTGCCGGCGCGGCGGTCCGGCCGTGCGTGCTGTCCAACCAGAAGTGCCGGGTGCGGGACAACCGCAACCCGATCGTCAGCTGCATCAGCGAACCGCGCAGCGGGCACGAGACCGGGGACCCCGCGCCCGAGGGCAGCGATTCGCCTCGGGACGTGCTGGTCGTCGGCGGCGGCCCGGCTGGGCTGGAAGCCGCCCGGGTGCTGGCGATGCGCGGGCACCAGGTCGAGCTGGCGGAGCGCTCCGACAGTCTGGGCGGGATGCTGCGCGTCGCCGCGAAGGTCGGCGGGCGTTCGCGGTTCGGCAAGCTCGCCGACTGGCTGGAGAGCGAAGTGCGGCGGCTCGGGGTGCGGATCAGCACCGGGGTCGAGGTGACCGAGCTGGACCGGCCGTCGATCGTGGCCACCGGTTCCCTTGCCGGGCCGAGGAACTACACGATCCACAATGGAACGATTGTCGACGTGGTGGACCTGCTGGCCGGTGCGGAGCTGCCCGACGGCCCGGTGGTGGTGGCCGATCCGGTCGGCGATTTCGTCGGCGTCGGGGTGGCGGAACTGCTGGCGAGCCAGGGCAGGCAGACCGCGATCATCAGCCAGGACCAGGTGATCGGCACCCAGCTCGCACTCACCGGCGACCTCGCCGACGCGAACACCCGGCTGCAGCAGGCAGGTGTGACGCTGGCGAAGTGCTCGTTGCTGCGCGAGGTGCACGCCGATCACGTGGTACTGGAGGATTCCTTCACCGCCGAACGCCGCGAGCTGCCCTGCGCCGTGTTGATCCACTGTGGACACCGGCTGCCGGACGAGACGCTGGCCGGGCCCGTGCGGGCCGGTGACTGCGTCGCGCCGCGGACGGTGCACGAAGCGATCCTCGAAGGGCGTCGCGCGGCGATGGTCCTTTCGGCAGAAGGTGCGAAGGTATGAGCGACGCTTGCGAGCGAATCATGGACGCCATGTCTGCCGACGTGTTGTTGTTGCCGCGGCTTGCCGTGTCCGTCGAGGAGGGCGCATGAGCGGCGGCCGGTACAAGTACCTGTTCTCCCCCTTGCAGGTGGGGCCGGTGGTGGTGCGCAACAGGATCGTGTTCTCCGCGCACCTGACGAACTACGCCCAGGACGGGCTGCCCAGCGAGCAGCACGCCGAGTACTACGCCGCGCGCGCGGCCGGTGGCGCCGGGCTGATCATCACCGAGGAGCATTCCACCCACGTCACCGACTGGCCGTACGAGAAGCTCATCCACGGCTTCCACCGCTCGGTGATCCCCGGCTACAAACGGATCACCGACGCGGTGCACGCCCACGGCACGCCGATCTTCGCGCAGCTCAACCACAACGGCGGGCAGGCCTCGTCGATGTACTCGCGGCTGCCGGTGTGGGCGCCGTCGCCGGTGCCGGACCCGATGTTCCGTGAGGTGCCCAAGGGCATCGATGTGCACGAGATCGCCGAGGTGGTCGCCGGGTACGGGACGGTCGCCGGGCATTGCGCCGAAGGCGGGTTCGACGGGATCGAGCTGCAGTGCTCGCACTCCTCGATCGTGCGCGGATTCCTTTCCCCCGCAACGAACAAGCGCACCGACGCCTACGGCGGCTCGCTGGCGAACCGGGCGCGGATCCTGCTGGAGATCATCGGCGCCGTGCGCGAGGCGATCGGCCCCAACCGTGCGCTGGGCGTCCGGCTGTGCGGGGACGAGCTGATCGAAGGTGGCACGACCATCGACGAGGCCGTCGAGGTCGCGAAACTGGTGGAGGCGACCGGGAAGGTCGACTACATCAACACCTCGATCGGCGTGGCCACCTCGACGCTGTTCATGATCGAAGCCTCGATGGCGATCCCGCCGGGGTACGCCCTGTTCATCTCCAACGCGATCCGCGAGGCGGTGCGGATCCCGGTGATCGGGGTCGGCCGGATCAAGGATCCGGTGCAGGCGGAACGCGCGCTGGCCGAAGGGCATGCCGACCTCATCGGTGTGGTGCGCGGGCAGATCGCGGACGCCGATTTCGTGGCGAAGGCCCGTGCCGGGCACGCCACGGAGATCCGCACCTGTCTGTCCTGCAACCAGGAGTGCGTCGGCCGGATGGGGCTCAACCGGTGGCTGGGCTGCATCGAGAACCCGCGCACCGGCAAGGAATCCGTGCCGCTGCCGATGCCGGGCCCGCGCCCGAAGCGGGTACTCGTCGTCGGCGGGGGGCCCGCCGGGCTGCAGGCCGCCTCGACGGCCGCGCAGCGCGGGCACCACGTCACGTTGTTCGAGCGTGGGGAGCACACCGGTGGTCAGGTGGCGCTCGCCGCGAGCATCCCGAGCCGGGCCGAATTCCTCGACGTGGTCAGGAATCTGCTCGCCGAATGCCAGCGTTACGGGGTGGACGTCAAGACCGGCGCGGAGGCTTCGGCCGAGTTGCTGCGCGGCGAGTCGCCGGACGCCGTCGTGCTCGCGACCGGTGCGAAACCGCAGGCGCCGTACTGGGCGGGCGGGCTGGAGCGGGTGGTCGACGTGCGCGACGTGCTGGACGGCCGCGCGACGCCGTCCGGTGAGGTGTTCGTGCTGGACGACCTCGGCTTCCACCAGGCCACCTCGGTCGCCGAGTTGCTGGCCGATCGTGGTTGCCGGGTAAGGCTTTCCACCTCCGGTATGGTCGTCGGCCAGGATCTGGGCATCACGCTCGACATGGAGACCTTCAACGTGCGGGCGCACGCGAAGGGGATCGCCCAGCACACCGACGAGGTGGTGCTGGGAGCGTCCGAAGAGGACGGACGGATCGTGCTGCAGGTACTGACGCACACCACGGGCGTGACCAACGAGGTCCGCTGCGACTGGGTGGTCTGCGCGACCCACCAGGCGCCCGAGGACGCGTTGTGGCACGAGCTGAAAGGCGCGCCGTTCGAGGTGTACCGGGCGGGCGACTGCGTGACCCCGCGCCGCGCGCATTCGGCCGTGATCGAGGGGCACCGCGCGGGGGTGGCGTTGTGATCGCCGTACTGGTGGTGCGTGACGGAGTGCTGCCGCTGGGCGCGGACGAGGCAGTGGCCGAAGCCGGCGGCACCGCGGTGCTCGTGGGCACCGGGGTGAAGGAAGCGGCGGCCGAGCTGCCGTCGCTGCACAGTGGTCAGCTCGCCGAGAACGGCGTGTTCGCGCCGGGTCGCTGGGCCCGCCAGCTCGCGAAAGTCCTTGAGGACGAACAGATCCTGCTGCCCGCGTCACCCGACGGCCGGGACCTGGCGCCTCGGTTGGCCGCCGAGCTCGGACGTCCGCTGCTGCCCGGCGCGTTCCGCGTCCGGGCCGGCGGCGCGGAGGTTCTTCGCTGGGGCGGGCGGGTCAGCGTCGACCTCACCGCGGACGGGCCGTTCGTCGCCACGCTGCTTCCGGGCGTGCGCGGCGGGCAGCCCGCGGGAGTGTCGCCGACGCTGCACGACCTGGCGCTGCCCGAGGTGGAGGCGGTGCCGGACGTGACCGTGACGGAAGTGCTCGACCCCGAGCCGGGCACGGTCGATCTCGCCGAGGCCGCGCGGATCTTCGGCGCCGGAGCCGGGCTCGGTCACGGCGAACTGGACGGCCCGGCCGTCGTGGAGCTGCTCGGCCGGGTTGCTTCGGCGCTGGGCGCGTCGCTCGGCGCCACGCGCGTGGTGACCGACGCGGGGTGGACCGGTTATCAGCGCCAGATCGGTACCACCGGGGTCGTGGTGAACCCGGAACTTTACGTCGCCTTCGGGATTTCCGGTGCGGCACAACATATCGGCGGGCTCGGCACGCCGGAGCACGTGGTCAGCGTGAACACCGACCCGTCCTCGCCGATGACCGCGATGGCCGATCTCGGGATCGTCGCCGACGCGCAGGCCACGCTCGCCGAACTCGCCCGGATCCTGGAGGTGCGCCGATGACTCACGCGGGACCGAGCTCGCAGTCCGCGGTGGTCGAGGCCACCACCCGGACCTTCGACGTGATCGTCGTCGGCGCCGGGCCTGCCGGGTCCGCGGCCGCGCTGGAGGTGGCGCGCGCCGGGTACTCCGTCGCGCTCGTGGAGCGGGGGCCGTTCCCCGGCTCCAAGAACGTCTATGGCGGGGTGGTCTACGGCCGGATCCTGGACGAGCTGGTGCCGCGGTGGTGGGAGCGGATGCCGGTGCAGCGCTGGGTCACCCGGCGGCAGACCATGATCATGACCGAGCACCAGGCGCTCACCGTGGACTTCCGCACCGAGGACTGGGGCAAGCCGCCGTACAACGGGGCGACTGCGCACCGCGCGGACCTCGACTCCTGGCTCGCCGAGCTGGCCGTGGAAGCGGGCGCGGTGCTCGTACCGTCCACTGTGGTCACCGGGCTGCTGCGGGATCGCGCCGGCGCGGTGGTCGGGGTGCGCACGGACCGGCCGGACGGGGATCTCACCGGTGGGGTGGTGATCGCGTGCGACGGGGTGAACTCGTTCCTGGCCAAGGAAGCCGGGATGTACGACACCGAGCACGAGGCCGAACACCTCACGCTCGGCGTCAAGCAGACGCTGGCGCTGCCGCGCGAGACGATCGAGGAACGGTTCGCGGTGACCGGCCGCGACGGGGTCGACATCGAGATGCTCGGCTGTACGCGCGGTATTCCCGGCGGCGGTTTCCTCTACACCAACTACGAGTCGATCAGCATCGGCGTGGTGCTCGGCCTGCCGGGTGTGCGGGACGGCAAGACGAGGCCGGAGGACCTGGTCGCCGACCTGAAACGGCATCCCGCGATCGCCCCGCTGGTCAGGGGCGGCGAGCAGATCGAGTACTCGGCGCACCTGATTCCCGAGGGCGGCTACCGGTCGATGCCGGAGCTGGCCGGGGACGGGATCCTGATCGCCGGTGACGCGGCGGCGATGTGCCTGGCCGCGGGGCTCTGGCTGGAGGGCGTGAACTTCGCGCTCGGCGCCGGGATGCTCGCCGGGCGGGCGGCGGCGCGGGCGCTCAAGGCCGGTGACGTTTCCCGCGCCGGGCTCGGCGAGTACCGCAAGCTGCTGGAGAACTCGTTCGTGCTCGCCGATCACCGGAAGCTGCGCGACTTTCCCGGGCTGGTGCTCTCCGAACGGATGCAGCAGCGGTATCCCGGCCTGGTCTGCGATCTGGTGCAGGGACTGTTCCAGGTGGACAATCCCGCGCCGAAACCGGGGCTGCGCAAGCTGTTGCTGCGCAGCGCCAAGAACAACGGGGTCCGCCTGCGTGACCTGGCGCGTGACGGGTGGACCGGGATGCGGGGACTGCGATGACCGAACGGCGTTACCAGGAGCAGGCCTTCGACGACGTGATGTCCACTGTGGAGTTCCGCGTCGCGGAGCGGCCGCATATCGTGGTGGACACCGAGATCTGCCGGTCCTGCACGACGAAGGCGTGCGTGCACGCCTGTCCGGCGGATCTGTTCGTGCCCACCAGTGAGGGCGGGATCCTGTTCAACTACGAGCAGTGCTTCGAGTGCGGCACCTGCTACCAGATCTGCAACGGCGAAAACGCGATCAGCTGGAGCTACCCCGACGGGGGCTACGGCGTCGTGTTCAAAAAGGGGTAGACGATGTTGGTCGTGGCCGCGTTGCGCTGGGTGGACCAGCGTGCCCCGGTGGATGCGCTGACCGGTGAGGTACACCCCGACGCGCGGGTGAGCGGGCCGAGCGCCGCGGACCGGGCCGCGCTCGAACACGCCTTGCGGCTCAAGGAAACCCTCGGTGGCCGTTGCCTGGCCGTCACGGTCGGGCCCGCCGAGGCGGACGAGATGCTGCGCGAGGCGCTGGCGCTGGGCGCGGACGAGGTGTTGCGGGTGGCGGGCCCGGATCCGGCCGAAACCGTCACCGAGGACGGCAGCGAGACCGCGCGCCTGCTGCTGGCCGCGTTGCCGGAGCGGCCGGACATCGTGGTCTGCGGGGATCATTCCGCCGATCGTGGCACGGGCAGTACACCCGCGTTCCTGGCGCACCGGCTCGGCGCCTGCCAGGCGCTCGGGTTGATCGAACTCGGTGTGGTGGAAGGGAAGCTGCGCGCATTACGGCGGCTGGACGGGGGGCGCCGGGAGCGGCTCACCTTCGGTACTCCGGCGGTCTGTTCGGTGGAACCGGCGGACACGGTGCCGCGCCGCGCGTCGCTGCCTGCCACGCTCGCCGCCCGCGCCGCCGAGATTCCCGTGGCGCACGGCGAGGAGCTGCATGTGAAGGCGGGCGTGGTCCGGCCGTACCGGCCGAGGCCCCGCGCGTTGCCGAGCCCGGAAGGGGCGGAGCCGCACCAGCGCGTGCTGGCCTTGACCGGAGCGCTGGTGGAGCGTACACCGCCGAAGGTGCTCCGGCCGGGTAGTCCCGCCGAAGCGGCGCAGGCCTTGCTCGATTACCTGCGTGAGCACGGGTACGCGGAATGAGAACCGCCGTGGTCACCGGAGCGGGCCGGGGGATCGGCGCCGCGGTGGTGAACCAGCTCGCCGGTGAGGGCTGGTCGGTCGTCGCCGTCGACATCTGCGCCGACCTGCCCGGGGTGAAGTATCCCTTGGCGCGCAGGGAAGATCTCGCCGCGCTGGCCGCGAAGTGGCCGCAGGTCCGGGATTTCGTCGCCGATGTGCGTGACCCGGACGCGCTGCAGGAAGCGGTCGCGCTGGCGGAGCGGGAGTTCGGCGGGGTGGACGCCGCGGTGGCCGCCGCCGCGGTCATGGCCGGCGGGAAACCCTTGTGGAAAACCGAAGACGGTGACTGGGACGCGTTGTTCGACACCGGCGTGCGTGGCGTGTTCAACCTCGCTCGCGCGGCTGTGCCGGCGTTGTTGCGCAGGCCGGAACCGCGTTCGGGGCGCTTTGTCGCTTTGGCGTCCGCGGCGGGGCACAAAGGCCTGTGGCACCTGGCCGGGTACAACGCGGCGAAGCACGCCGTGGTGGGCCTGATCCGCGGCCTGGCAACGGATCTGCGCGGCACCGGCGTCACCGCGACGGCCGTGTCACCGGGCTCGACCCGGACGGCGATGCTCGACGCCACGGCCGCGCTCTACGACCTCGAAGACGTCCAGGAGTTCTCCCAGCACCAGCTCGCCGAAAGGCTGTTGGCGCCCGAGGAGGTGGCCGCCGCCGTGTGCTGGCTGTGCGGGGAACAGGCTTCCGCGATCACGGGCACGGTCGTGCACGCCGACGGAGGCTTCACGGCATGAGGCTGCGGATCGATCCGGGAACCCGAATGCTCGGGCGGACCCTGATCGGTGGTGCACCGCTGCGAGTGCTCCGGCTTTCCGAAGCCGGGGCGCGGCTCTTCCGGCAATGGGAAAACGGTGACGAGGTCCACAGTGGAGGGCAACTCGCGGACAAAATCATCGCCGCCGGCATCGCGCATCCGGTGTACGAGCGGGGCACGCTGACCCCGGCCGACGTGACCATCGTCGTGCCTGCGCGTGATCCCGCCGGCCCGCTGCCGGTTGGCGCGCTGGTCGTGGACGACGGTTCGGTCGAGCCGATTCCCCATGCGGCACAACGACATCAGGTGGCCAGAGGTCCCGCCGCGGCGCGTAACACCGGCTGGTGGCTGGCCGACACCCGGCTCGTCGCGTTCCTCGACGCCGACACCCGGCCCGCGCCGGGCTGGCTCGAAAACCTCCTCCCGCAGTTCGAAGATCCCGCCGTCGTCGCCGTCGCGCCCCGCGTGCGTAGCGCGAAAGGCTCGACGAAACTCGCGCGGTACGAACGGGCCCGCTCCTCGCTCGATCTCGGTGACAAGCCCGCGCAGGTGGGGCGCGGCGGTCGTGTCACGTATGTGCCGACGGCGGCGCTCGTCGTGCGCGTCGAAGCTCTGCGTGAGATCGGCGGGTTCGACGAAGACCTCCGCTTCGGTGAGGACGTGGATCTCGTGTGGCGGCTTGTCGACGCGGGTGGGCGGGTGCGCTACGAACCCGCCGCGGAAGTCGTGCACGAGCCCCGAAGCAGCTGGCGTGCGTGGGCGAAGCAGCGGTTCGACTACGGCACCTCCGCGGCACCGCTGTCCCGTCGGCACGGCCGAAAAGCCTTGGCGCCGCTGCGAATCTCCGGCTGGACGGCGCTGGCGTGGTCGTTGGTGGCGCTGGGAAAGCCGAAGCTCGGGCTCATGGTCGCGCTGGTCACTGCCGGGCTCCTCCCGCGCAAGCTCCGGCCGATGGGTGTACCGGACGGTGAGTCGCTCAAGCTCGCCTTGCGCGGACATCTCGGCGCCGGTCGGTACGTCGCCGACCTGCTGACGCGCACCTGGGGACCGGTCGCGATCCCCTTGCTGGCAGCGACAAGACGGGGCCGGTGGACGCTCGCGCTCGCGCTGTCCCGGCATGTCCGCGAGTGGGCCGAGGTCAAACCGGAGGTGGATCTCGGCACGTGGATCGCGGCCCGCGCGGCCGACGACCTCAGCTACGGCGCCGGGGTCTGGCGTGGTTGCGTCACCGAGCGCACGGTCGCGCCGTTGGTTCCGGATCTGTCCGACTGGCCGGGTAAATGACGCACCTGGCCGATGTCGCGTGGCCCGAGCTGGGCCGCCGGATTCTCGCCGTTCCGCTCGGCGCGGTGGAGCAGCACGGCCCGCACCTGCCCTACACCGTCGACACCGAGGTCGCCGTGGCGCTGTGCGAACGTGTTGCGGCGCAACGGAAAGACGTCGTCTTGGCGCCCGCGTTGCCGTTCGGGTCCAGCGGCGAGCACGCCGGTTTTCCCGGCACGCTCTCGATCGGGCAGGACGCCACCGAGGCGGTACTGGTCGAGCTGGTCCGCTCGGCCGATTCGTACGCCGGGGTCATTCTCGTGTGCGGGCACGGTGGAAACGCCGAGCCGTTGCGCCGGGCCCTTGCCACGCTTCGGTACGAGGGCCGCAACGTCCGCGCCTGGGGCCCGGGCGGGTCACCCGACGACACCCATGCCGGTCGCACCGAGACGTCCGTGATGCTCGCGCTGCGACCGTCCGCGGTCCGGCTCGACCGGCTCGAACCCGGGAACACAACACCGTTACCGCAACTGATTCACCAACTGCGCGAAGGTGGCGTGGCCGCCGTGAGTCCCAGCGGAGTGCTCGGGAATCCGGTGGGCGCGACTGCCGAAGAAGGCGAACGGATACTCCTCAACTGGGGCAATGCTCTACTTGAAGCTGTCGAGGCGGTTGCGTCGGATGCCATGATGTAGCGGTCCGTGCCTGCGACCCACGTCACAAAGAGGTGAAGCGTCGTGAAGACGAAAGCCGCTGTCCTGCACGATCCGCACAAGCCCTTCGAGATCGAGGAGCTCGAGCTCGACGGCCCGCGCGAGGGCGAAGTGCTCATCAAATACACCGCCGCCGGACTGTGCCATTCCGATCTGCACCTGATCGACAACGACCTGGTGCCCCGGTTTCCGATCGTCGGCGGGCACGAGGGCGCCGGCATCATCGAGGAGGTCGGCCCGGGCGTCACCAAGGTCAAGCCCGGTGACCACGTGGTGTGCAGTTTCATCCCCAACTGCGGGACCTGCCGCTACTGCGCCACCGGCCGCTCGAACCTGTGCGACATGGGCGCCACGATCCTCGACGGGCACATGCCGGACGGCAGTTTCCGCTTCCACCGCGGCGGCACCGACTACGGAGCCATGTGCATGCTCGGCACGTTCGCCGAGCGGGCCACCATTTCGCAGCATTCGCTGGTGAAGGTGGACGACTGGCTCCCGCTGGAGACAGCCGTGCTCGTCGGCTGCGGAGTGCCGACCGGCTGGGGCACCGCGAACTACTCGGGCGGGGTCAAGGCCGGGGACACCGTGGTCGTCTACGGCATCGGCGGGATCGGGATCAACGCCGTGCAGGGCGCCGCGCACGCCGGCGCGCTGAACGTGGTCGTGGTGGACCCGGTGGCGTTCAAGCGGGAGACGGCGCTGAAGCTGGGTGCCACCCACGCGTTCGCCTCCGCCGACGAGGCGCTGGCCAAGATCGCCGAGCTGACCTGGGGCCAGATGGCCGACCAGGCGCTGATCACGGTCGGCACCGTCGACGAGGACGTGGTCACACAGGCCTTCAACGCGGTCGGCAAGGGCGGCACGGTGGTCATCACCGGGCTGGCCAACCCGGAGAAGCTGACCGTGCACGTCTCCGGCGGCGTGATGACGTTGTTCGAGAAGACGATCAAGGGCTCGCTGTTCGGCTCGGCGAACCCGCAGTACGACATCGTGCGCATCCTGCGGCTTTACCAGGCCGGCGCGATCAAGCTCGACGAGCTGGTCACCCGCCGCTACACCCTCGACCAGGTCAACGAGGGCTACCAGGACCTCCGCGACGGTAAGAACATCCGCGGCGTGCTGATGCACAGCGTGAACTGACCGCCCCGGTCCCCGGGCGCCCCCACGGCCCGAGCGTTTGTACAACGTTCAGCTGTGGGGGCGTCACAGTTTTGTGGCAGTTCTCTGTCGTCTCGTCACAGAGATCGGGGCAATCGGCTACCCAGCGTTGACCGCAATCCGCCATCCTTCCTAATCTTCGCGAGAAATTCCCTCTCGCCTGGAAGGACCGTGATGGTCGATCAGCGCCGATCGCCAGCCGGGGCCGAGGGCCTGCAGCGCCGCCGGTTCCTCGGTTACCTGCTGGCCGCCCCCACCCTCGCCGTCGCAGCCCGCCTCGGGGCCGACACCCTCGACCCGCCCGCGGCCTCGGCCGCGATCCCGTCCCCGCCCGAGCCCTCCGATCTCCTCGACCTCGGCGACGCGCTGACCCTCGCCGCGCTGCCCACTTCGGGCCTGATCGCCATCCAGGTGAACCGCGACGACACCGTGTCCTTCGCGGTGCCGCGCGCCGAAGTCGGCCAGGGGATCACCACCACCGTCGCGATGCTGATCGCCGAGGAAATGGACGTGCCGCTGGACAAGCTGCGCGTGACGCTCGCCGACGCCCGCCCGGAACTGATGTTCAACCAGCTCACCGGTGGTTCGAACTCGGTGCGCGCGCTGTACAACCCGGTCCGCGCGGCGGCCGCGATCGCGCGGGCCCGGCTGCTGTCCACGGCCGCGAGCCAGTGGGGCGTGCCGGTGTCCACCCTGACCGTCCAAAATGGAGTGATCAGCGGCTCGGGCCGCAGCGCCACGTTCGGCTCCCTCGCCGAAGCCGCCGCGAGCGGCCGCACCGAACAGGTGTCCGCGCAGCCCAAGGACGCGGCGAAGTTCAAGCTCGTCGGCACCCCGCAGACCCGGATCGACGCGCACGACGCGGTCACCGGCAAGAAGCAGTTCACGATGGACCTGCAGATCCCGAACGCGCTGCCGGCCATGGTGTGCCGCCCGCCGACGATCGGCGGCACCGTGAAATCCGTCGCGAACCTGGCCGCGGTCAAGGCGATGCCCGGGATCACCGACGTCGCCGTGATCTCCAGCGGCGTCGCCGTGCGCGGGAAGACGATCACCCATTGCATTGACGCCGTGCGCGCGTTGCAGGTGAACTGGGGCCCGGGCACGGTGGACGGCGAGTCCGACCAGACCGTGCTGGACAAGCTGAAGGCGGCCACCCTGCCGCTGGCCGTGCCGCCGGTGCTGACCAGCTCCATCGAGGCGGATTTCGTGTTCGCCTTCGCCAGCAACAGTGCGCTGGAGACCAACTGCGCGGTCGCCGACGTGCGGCCGGACAGCGCGGAGATCTGGTCCGGGCTGAAGTCGCCGATCACCACCCAGGAACAGATCGCGACGATGCTCGGCCTGCCGGTGACCGCGGTGAAGGTGCACGTCATGCAGGGCGGCGGCTCCTTCGGCCGCAAGCTGTTCGGCGACGCGGCGATGGAGGCCGCGGAGTTCTCGAAGAAGATCGGCAAGCCGGTCAAGCTGATGTGGCACCGCACCGACGACTTCCGGCACGGCCGCGCGCACCCGATGTCGCTGTCCCGGGTACGGGTCAACTACGCGCTGGGCAACGTGGTCAGCTACGAGCAACGGCACACCAGCGCCAGCACCGACTTCGGGCACGGGCTCGGCGAACTGCTCACCGCGGTCGCGGCGAAGCTCCCGGTCGGCGGCCTCGGGTTCTCGGAGACGGTCTTCGAGCTGTCCCAGTCGATGCCGTACAACTTCGGGGTCACCACGCAGCTGCTCAACGAGGTGCCGCTGAAGTTCAACACCGGCAGTATGCGCAACGTCTACTCGCCCAACGTGGTGTGCGCCCGCGAGCTGATCGTCGACCAGCTGGCCGCGAAGATGGGCCAGGACCCGCTGGCGTTCCGGCGTTCCTTCTTCAAGGACGACCGGTTCCGGGCGGTGCTGGACAAGGTCGCGCAGGCCGGTCAGTGGGGCAGGCAGCTGCCGGCCGGCATGGCGCAGGGCATCGGGTTCCACGCCGAGTACAAGAGCTGCAGCGCGGTGCTGGTGGAGATCGACTGCCGGCCGGAGACCGTCAACCGCAAGGTGCGCGACGGGGTCACCGGGCCGCGGGTCACCAAGGCGATCATGGCCGTGGACGCCGGGCTGCCGATCAACCCGCGCGGCCTGGAAGCGCAGATGATGGGCTGCATCAACGACGGGATCGGGCTCGCGCTCACCGCAAGTCTGCACATCGACAAGGGCCTGCCGCTGGAAGGCAGCTGGGACAACTTCTTCTACACGCGGCAGTGGAACACCCCGCCCGAGGTGGAGATCCACGTGATGCCGGCCAACGGCGAGCCCGGTGGCGCGGGTGAGCTCGGTGTCGCCAGCTCGTTCGCCGCGGTGGCCTGCGCCTACGCCAGGGCGGTGGGGAAGATGCCGACCAGCTTCCCGATCAACCACGGCACGCTCGGCTTCGAGCCACTGCCGCGCGTTCCGTCCATTCCGGACTCGCCCACCGACGGTCTTTCCTACGTCTCCTAAGGATTCCCGTGTCCCAACACAGTTTCGTGCTCAACGGCAAGCAGGTCACCGTCGACACCGAGGACAACGTGCGCCTGCTGTGGGTGCTGCGTGACCTGCTCGGGGTCACCGGCCCGAAGTACGGCTGCGGGCTCAACGTCTGCAAGGCGTGCACTTCGCACATCAACGGCAAGGCGTTCAACCCGTGCTCGGTGCCGGTGTCCGACATCAAGGCGACCGACGAGGTCACCACCATCGAAGGGCTCTCCGACGGCGAAACCCTGCACCCGATGCAGGAGGCGTGGCTGGAACACGACGTCGCGCAGTGCGGCTACTGTCAGCCGGGGCAGATCATGGCCGCGGTGGCCAAGGTGAAGGCCGCCAAGGCCGAAGGCCGCGAACTCGGCGATTCGGACTTCGACGAGATTCGCAACATCTGCCGGTGCGGCACCTACTTCCGCATCCGCGAGGCGATCAAGAGCGCGGAGTCGAAGATGTAACCGCGGATTCGGTGAAAGGTCCCGCATCTCTCCGCAGATGCGGGACCTTTTGCTGTCGCCGTGCCGACTGGGGTTCAATGACGCTCCGGTGCCTCGACGATGAGGTCCGCGCACTGACAGGTGGGGAAACGGCGATGCGGTACACGGGAGCCGAACCCGCCGTGGCCGAACTCGCGGCCGCGGCGTGGCCGGGGCTGGCGCAGCTGGCCCGGCGCACGTTCAACCGGATCGTGGCCGAGATGGCGGTTTACCGCGAGGAACAGTTCGTGTCCCATGAGGACCTGCACGTGTCCTGCCTGGAGAATCTGGACTTCCTGCTGCGCGCACTCTCCGAACCGGACAGTCCGGACCTGTCGAGAGCGGCCGAGACCGGGCACCAGCGGGCCCGTCAGGGCGCGCCGCTGCCGGAGCTGCTGCGCGCCTTCCGGATCGGGTTCATCGAGGTGTGGCAACGGTTCGTGGAACTGACCGGCCGGGACCAGCCGGCACTGGTGGCCGCCACCACCGCGATCTGGGCGCTGATGGACGACTACACCGAGGCGCTCACCATCGCCTACCGCGATTCGGTCGCCGAACTGCTGCGTTCCCGCTACGAGAAGCGGCTGGCGCTGGTCGAGGCGCTGTTCGCCGGTGGCATCTCGACCGAGGCCACCCTGTGGGACATCGCCCGGCTGCTGGAGATGTCGTTGGACGGGACTTTCCTGGTGGTGGCGGCGGAAACCCCGGGCTTGGGCCAGGAAGCCTTACCGGGCATCGAAAACACGCTGCGCGAACGGCATCTCGCCTCGGCCTGGCGGCTCACCCCGGACCTGCAGATGGGCGTGGTGTCGGTGCAGGCACCGGGCGCGACGGACCTGATCATGGTGCTGCTCAAGGAAAACGTGGCAGGCCGGATCGGGGTGAGCCCCGAGTTCACCGGGCTGGGCAACACCGCCCGCGCCCTGCACCTGGCGCGGGTCGCGCTCGCCGGGCTGGTGCCGGGGCAGTCGGGGATCGCGCAGTTCGCCGAGTCGCCGCTGGCCGGGTTGGTGGCCAGTGACCCGGCGGCCTCCGTGCAGCTCGCGCACCAGGTGCTGGATCCGTTGCTGGCCTTGGACGACCGGGACGTGCTGCTGCTGACGCTGCGCGCCTGGTTCGACTGCCAGGGTTCGACGAAGCTGGTGGCCGAGCAGATCTTCTGCCACCCGAACACGGTCCGGCACCGGCTCAAGCGGATCACCGACCAGCTCGACCGCTCGCTCAGCAACCCGGCGGACGTCGCGGAACTCGGCACGGCGTTGCGCGCCCTCACCATGTTCCCCGACGCCGCCGCGCTGTGACCCTAGTCCTCCAGCTTCTTCCCCGTGGTCCGCTCGAACGCCTCGGCGCCACCGCGGTCGAGCGCCGCCTTCACCACGCCGAAGATGGCGCCCTGCAGCGCGGCGGCCAGCAGTACTTCCCGGATCCGGTGCTCGGTCGCGGTGGCCTTCGGCGCCTCGTCGTCACCGGAGATGGCCTGCCAGGACTTCTTGAACACGGCTCCCGCGAGCACCCCGCCGAGGGCGCTGATCACGAGGCTGAGCGGCTTGTAGAGGAGTTTCATGTTCCCCGGGTACCCAGGTTCGGCCGATTGGCACCGGTCGATTGTGCGTATCCGGACGAGGCGGTACCTTAGCGCGATGTTGCGCCGGGGGTCTCCGGCCGGATTCGATTGCGGGATTCATTGTGGTCACGGGAAAAGTCGTCCGCTTCGACGAGATTCGCGGGTATGGGTTCGTGGCGCCGGAGGGCGGCGGTGAAGACGTTTTCGTGCACGTCAACGACCTCGATGTGGACAAACGGCTGATCGCGCCCGGCACGATCGTCGAGTTCACTGTGGAGGATGGCGAGCGCGGGCCCAAGGCGTCCAATGTGCGCATCGTGCGCGGCGGGCGGTCCGGCGAGCCCGCCGACTACCCGGCCTCCGGCCTGGAGTTCCGCGAGGAGCTGACCGAGGCGCTGCTCGCCGGCGTGCCCACGCTGACGGCCGAGCAACTGCTGCGCGTACGCCGCACGGTGCTCGACCTCGCGGCCGACCACGGCTGGCTCGAGGGCTGAGTCGGCTTTCGGTGGTGCCGGGCTGGGGCGCGTGACGGTTGAGTCGGCCTTCGGCGGTGTCGGGCTGGGGCGCGTGACGGTTGAGTCGGCTGTCGGCGGTGTCGGCCACGGCTGGCTTGTCGGTTGAGTCGGCCTTCGGTGGTGCCGGGCCGGGGCGCGTGGCGGTTGAGTCGGCTTTCGGTGGTGCCGGGCTGGGGCGCGTGACGGCTGAGTCGGCTTTCGGCGGTGTCGGGCTGGGGCGCATGACGGCTGAGTCGGCCTTCGGCGGTGCCGGGCCGGGGCGCACGGATATCCGGCTATCGGCGCGCGGGGCCTGACGATCTTCCGGCTATGATCTGGCTCCCTGGGATTGTCCAGCAGCGTGGCACCCGTGTTGATTGCGCTTTTGCACAGGAGCCGTACACGCATGTCCACGAAGCCGGATCCACTCTCCGCGCTGCCCTCGGGCCAGCGTGCCGACCAAGTCGGCATGTACCACTGGGATGTCCGGACCGGGACCTGGTCCTGGTCGTCGGAGATCTACTCCATGTACGGCTACCGGCCGGGTTCGGTCTCACCGTCGACGGAGTTGCTGGCCAAACACGGGCATCCCGGCGACCGGCCGCGGCTCACCGATGTGTTCGAGCGGGCCCGGCGCACCGGCGAGCCGTTCAGCTGCCAGCTGCGCATCGCCGCCGCCGACGAGGTCACCCGTGCCGTGGTGGTGGTCGGTGACGTCGACCAGGACGAGGCAGGCACCACCAAGATCCACGGTTACTACGTCGATCTGACCAGCGCCCGGCTGCGCGAGGCCGAGCAGCTCTCGGAGCTGGCCGGGGAGGCCGCCGGGCTGCAGCGGGCGATGGCGTCGCGGGCCGGCATCGAGCAGGCCAAAGGGATGATCATGCTCGGCTACGGCTGCGACTCGGCGGCCGCGTTCGAGATGTTGATCACCGCGTCGCAGCGGGGCAATGTCAAACTCCGGGAGCTGGCCGACCGGCTGGTCGCGGCGGTGCAGAACCCGGCCGTGCAGCCGGACCGCACCCGCGAGTACCTGGAATCGGTGCTGGCGCGGCTCGCGAAACCAAAGGAGGACGTGTAGCTCCCTCGCGTCGAGGTACCCCGGTCGGGAGACGACGAAGGGAGTGACGCAGAAGATGAGCACCATCACCGAGACGGTCGACGTGGCTGTCCCCGTGCGCACCGCTTACAACCAGTGGACGCAGTTCGAGTCCTTCCCGAGTTTCATGGAGGGCGTGCAGGAGATCCGCCAGCTCGACGCCACGCATCTGCACTGGGTGACCAGGATAGGTGGCGTGCAACGGGAGTTCGACGCGACGATCACCGAGCAGCACCCCGACGAGCGGGTCGCATGGCGCTCGGAAAACGGGCCCGACCACGGTGGCGTGATCACCTTCCACCGCCTCGGCGAGGGCACCACGCGGGTGACCGCGCAGATGGACATCGACCCCGAGGGTTTCGCCGAGAACGCCGCCGACAAGCTGGGCGTGCTCGACCGCCGGGTCAGCGGCGATCTCAAGCGCTTCAAGGAGTTCATCGAGCACCACGGCCGGGAGAGCGGCGCCTGGCGGGGTGAAGTCGAACGGCCGCCGGGCTGATCGTGGCCACGCGAGGGGACGCCTCCGGGTTCGTGCCGGACAGTACCGATCCGGCGCGGCTGCGGGAGGCGTCCCGTTCCTGCAAGGGGTGCGGGCTCTACCGGGACGCGACGCAGACGGTGTTCGGCGCCGGCCCGGCGGGAGCCCGCATCGTGTTGCTCGGGGAACAGCCCGGGGACAAGGAAGACCGCGAGGGCGAGCCGTTCGTGGGCCCGGCAGGCAGACTGCTCGACCGCGCGCTCGTCGAAGCGGGCATCGACCGCGACGAGGTGTACGTGACCAACGCGGTCAAGCATTTCAAGTTCACCCGTGCCGCGAACGGAAAACAGCGCATCCACAAGAAACCGTCGCGTGTCGAGGTGGTCGCCTGCCGGCCATGGCTGCTGGCCGAGTTCGGGGCGCTGCACCCGGAATTGGTGGTACTGCTGGGCGCGACGGCGGCACAGGCACTGCTGGGCCCGTCGTTCAAGGTCACTCAGCACCGGGGCGAACTGCTGCCCGCACCCGAAGAACTCGACGGGCATCCCGGGCAGGTGCTGCCCACGGTGCATCCGTCGTCCGTATTGCGCGCGCCGGACCGCGACAGTGCCTACGCCGACTTGGTGGCGGACCTGCGCGCGGTGCCTTCGCGCTAAGCTGGCCGTGGGCCGTGACTGGCGTTCGGGTGGGACACCACCGGGGAGCGGTCCGCTACTGGAGCCGCGCGCCTGGGTGAGCCGACGAGTTCGAGGAGCGCCCCAGTGGCCCTGATGTCCGGTACAGACCTTGCCGCCGAAATAGTCGCCGACGCCGCACGGCGCGCAGCCGGGTTCGAAACTCGCGCAGGCCGTAAACCGTGCCTTGCCACCGTGCTCGTCGGCGAGGACCCGGCCTCGGTGACGTACGTGCGGATGAAGCAGAACCGTTGCCGCAAGGCGGGAATCGACTCGCGGCACGTCCCGTTGCCCGCCACCACCACGACGGCCGGGCTGGTCGAGGTGATCGAAAACCTCTCCGCCGATCCGGGTGTGGACGGAATCCTGTTGCAGCACCCCGTGCCCGAAGGCATCGACGAGCGGGCGGCGTTCGAGGCGATCGCGCCCGGCAAGGACGTCGACGGGGTGACGATGAGTTCCTTCGCCGCGATGTCGTTCGGGCTGCCGGGTTTCGTGTCCTGTACTCCGGGCGGGATCATGCGGCTGCTGGACGCCTACGACGTGGGGATCGAAGGCAAGCACGCGGTGGTGATCGGCCGCAGCCCGATCCTCGGCAAGCCGGTGGCGGCGTTGTTGCTGGCCCGGAACGCCACGGTGACGGTGTGTCATTCCCGAACCACGGACCTGCCTTCGATCGTGCGGTCGGCCGACCTCGTGATCGCCGCGGTCGGGCGGCCGGAGTTCGTGCGTGGCTCCTGGCTCAAACCCGGCGCCGTCGTGATCGACGCGGGCTACAACCCTGGCAACGTCGGGGATGTGGCCTTCGAGGAGGCGTCCGGCCCGGCGGGCCTGATCACCCCGGTGCCCGGCGGGGTCGGGCCGACCACCATCGCCGTGCTGCTGGCACAGACGGTCGACGCCGCCGAGTCCACAATAGACTGACGGTTCCCGGAGGCAGGGCTACTATGAAGGGACGATGACGACGGACGGCACCACGGTGGACAGCGGGCTCGGGCCGCGCGAGCGGATCCTGACCGCGAGTTACCAGCTGTTCGCCCGGCGTGGCGTCCGGGACGTCGGGATCGACGAGGTCATCGCCCGCTCCGGGGTCGCCAAGGCCACCCTGTACCGGCATTTCCCGTCGAAGGACGAGCTGGTCCTGGCCTTCCTCGACCGGCGGGAACAGCTGTGGACCCTCGGCTTCGTCGAGACGCGGGCGCGGCAGCGCGGCGCCACGGCCCAGGAGCACCTGCTGGGCATTTTCGACGTCTTCGACGAATGGTTCCGCCGTCCGGAGGAGTTCGACGCCTGCTCGTTCATCAACGTGCTGCTGGAGATGGGCGCGGCGCATCCGCTGGGCCAGGCGTGCATCGGCTATCTGAGCAACATCCGGAAGATCGTGCGGACGCTGGCCGAGGAAGCCGGGCTGAGCGAGCCGGGCGAGTTCGCGCGGTCGTGGCACATTCTGATGAAGGGTTCCATCGTCTCCGCGGCGGAAGGCGATGCCGACGCCGCCCTCCGGGCCAAGGCGATGGCCCGTGACCTCATCGCCCGGTACACCCCTTGAAAGGGAGTCGGATGTCGGAGAAACCTCGGGTGCGAGTCGAACAGGGGCCGAAGCGGGTCCGGGTGCTTTTCGGCGGGCAGTTCATCGCCGACACGACGCGGCCGCTGCTGGTCTGGGAAGTTCCGTACTACCCGGCCTACTACGTGCCCCGCGCGGATGTCGCGGACGTGCTGGTCGAGACGAGTGAGACCAGGCATTCGCCGAGCCGCGGCGACGCGGTCCTGTCCACGGTGAAGGTCGGCGACCGCGAGGCCCCGGGTGCGGCGGCCGAGTACCGCGGGTCGCCGGTGGAAGCCCTGCGTGAGCACGTGCGCTTCGACTTCGAGGCGATGGACGGCTGGTTCGAGGAGGACGAGGAGATCTTCGTCCACCCGCGCGACCCGTACAAACGCATCGACATCCTGTCGAGCTCGCGGCATGTGCGGGTCGAGATCGACGGTGTCACGGTCGCGGAATCGAGCAGCCCGCGGCTGTTGTTCGAGACGAGCCTGCCCACCCGGTACTACCTGCCGAAGACGGACGTGCGGCTGGATCTGGTCGAACCGAGCGAGACCATCACCCGCTGCCCGTACAAGGGCGACGCGCGGTACTACTCGGTGCGCGCCGGCGAGCGCCTGCACGAGGACATCGCCTGGTACTACCGCTCACCGGTGCCGGAAAGCCAGAAGGTGCAGGGCCTGGTCTGCTTCTACAACGAAAAGGTGGACATCTTCGTCGACGGCGTGCGGCAGGAGCGGCCGAAAACCCCGTTCAGCTGACGCCTTACCCTCGGGGTATGTCCGACGATCGCCTGTACTTCCGCCAGCTGCTCTCCGGCCGTGACTTCGCCGTCGGCGACCCGATCGCCACCCAGATGGTCAACTTCGCCTACCTGATCGGCGACCGGGAGACGAGGGAGGCAGTGCTCGTCGACCCCGCGTATGCCGTCGGCGAACTGCTGGACGTCCTCGCTGCCGACGACATGCGGCTCACCGGTGTGCTCGCCACCCACCACCATCCCGATCACGTGGGCGGCAGCATGATGGGTTTCACCCTGCCCGGCCTCGCGGAGCTGCTCGCGCGCGAACCCGTGCCGGTGCACGTGAACCGCGCCGAGAGCGAGTGGGTGCGGCAGACCACCGGCCTGTCCGCCACCGACCTCACCGCACACGACCACGACGACGTCATCCAGGTCGGCGAGATCCCGATCCGCCTGCTGCACACCCCCGGGCACACGCCGGGCAGCCAGTGCTTTCTGCTGGACGACCGGATCATCGCGGGGGACACCCTGTTCCTGGAAGGCTGTGGCCGCACGGATTTCCCGGGCGGTGACGCCGAGGCGATGTACCACAGCCTGCGGGCGCTGGCGGAGTTGCCGGGGGATCCGGTCGTGTTCCCCGGGCATCAGTATTCGGCCGAGCCGTCGGCCGCGTTGTCTTCGGTGCGGGAGAGCAACTTCGTCTACCGGCCACGGAATCTGGACGAGTGGCGGATGATGTTCGGCTGAGGACACCCGTAGCCGGTCCGTACCGGAGCGGTCGAACGGCATGTCAGCGGTGTTCCGGGTGCGGGGGAAAGGTCAGCGGCCTTGCGTAAGATCGCCAGGCTGTGGACAACTCGATAACCATGAACGTCGTCCTTTTCCAGGTGAACGGCAGGGATGACGACCTGCGCCAGGCAGCGGCTCCGGCCAAGGCCCAGGACGCCGTCCGGCAGGCGTGGCGGCAGGTGCGGGAAGAGCATGGCATTCAGGCCGCCGACGTGACCGGGATCGCCAGCATCTGGCAGCCCTCGCGGATGGACCGGGTCTTCCTGGCCGGGACGTTCCCGGGCGTCGAGTGCACCCATCAGTTCGAGCGTCCCGAGGGAAACGACTGGACCGAGGCCTTCGCGTTCGCGGAAAAGGCCATGGCCGGTGCCGTGCTGGAACGCAGCGCCGAGACGTATCTCAAGGCCGAAGCCGACGGCGAATGGCTGCCCATCCTGCACACCTACGACGGCCCGTTGAAGCTCTACTTCTCCCTGCCGCTGGTGGACGACCGGATGCACCTCGGATTCGCCAAGACGACGATCTCGCCCGAAGGCAGGATCCAGATGTCCCATCTGCTGCGGGGCAGGGTCGCGGAGATGAGCGAGGACGAACTCCAGGCAGTGGGCGGCGAAGCGATCGACAACCTCACCCGCGGACTCGCCTTCAAGGCTTTCGCGGATGACGAGAAGGGGCTTCTGATCGAACTCGAACGCGGCGACAACAACCTGTGCGCCGGGTCTGCGATCGTGCTGGACGACTTCCATGAGCAGGTTTCCGCCCACGTGGGCGAGGAGAAGGTGATGGTGGGGCTGATCAGCCCGGACCACCTCTACGCCGCCGGCGCGAGTTCGGGCTGGGCCCAGGAGATCAAGGACTGGGTGCGCACCTCGCCCGACACGAGCGGGGACCTGGTGCCGACCGCCCTGCTGATCAGCGGCCAGGGCAGCCGGGAAATCATCGCCGAGCGTCCGACCGGACGGGCGCCCGCCACCAGGTAAGCCGTTTCTAGAGCCAATCCGCCGCGACCCGGGCCGCCAGCCGGGTCAGCAGTTCCGCCGTGTCCGTCATACAGCGCGTCACGTCCGGCTCGATGTCCGTCAACCCGTAAGCCGCCGCGAAACCGTTCTCCCGCAACACTTCCGGTGGCAAGGTGGTGTGCCCGGCCATCGCCACGACGGGAATTCCCGTTGCCTGTGCGGCGATCCCGGCGGGCCCCTTGCCGTGCAGGGTCTGTTCGTCGAAGGAGCCCTCGCCGGTGATCACGAGATCCGCGCCGGCGAGCTTCTCCGCGAACCCCGTCATCTCCAGCACCACCTCGATCCCGGCCCGGAACTTCGCGCCGAGGATCGCCAGGCACGCGTAACCCGTGCCGCCCGCCGCACCGGCGCCGGGCGCGGCCAGGAAAGCCGGATCGACCAGTTCCGCGAAATGCCGCAAGGCCGAATCCAGCAGCGCCACATCCTCCGGCGACGCGCCCTTCTGCGGACCGTAGATCGCGGCCGCGCCGTGCTTGCCGAGCAGGGGATTGTCCACGTCGCTGGCCACCACGAACTCCGCGCCGCGCAGGTCCAGGCCGCTCAGATCGACCTGGTCCAGGTCCAGAAGTGCTTGTCCGCCAAGGGGAATCTCCGCGCCTTCGGCGTTGAGCAGCCGGGCGCCGAGAGCACGCACCATGCCCGCGCCACCGTCGGTGCTCGCGCTGCCGCCCAGGCCGATCACGATTTTCCGGCAACCGTCCGCGAGCGCCCGGGCGATCAGCTCACCGACACCGAACGTGCTCGACGTCAACGGTGCCACGACCCCGCCCGGCAACCGGCTCAAGCCGGAAACCGACGCGAGCTCGACCACCGCCGTGCCGTCCAGCCGCGCGTAGCCCGTATCGACGGGCTCACCCGTCGGCCCGGTCGCGCGCGCGGGCACGAACTCGTAACCCGCCGCCAGCGCCGCCGCCACCGTCCCATCGCCACCGTCGGCGATCGGGCATTCCAGCGTCTGCACCCCGGGCACGGCCCGCCGCAGCCCGGCGGCGATCGCGTCCGCGACCTGCTTCGCCGGCAGCGAGCCCTTGAACTTGTCCGGAGCGATGACGACCCTAGGCATGAGCAGGCAGCCTACTGATCCTGCGCGATACCGTCCCGCATCTCCGCGATGAGCGAAGCGACGACGGCCTTCAGGCTCCCGTTGTACTGTCGCGCCACCGCCCGCTGACGCTGATAGCTCGCCCCGTACTTGAGGATCGTCTCCACCCCGCGCAGCTGCTCGACACAGTCCAGCCGGCGAGCGACCGGCTCCAGCCGCTCCAGCAGATCCGCCAGATCCTCGGTGACCAGCCCTTCGTCCCCCGCCGCGTTCAGGATGATGATCGCGTCCAGTCCGTACCGGGCGGCGCGCCACTTGTTCTCCTGCACGTGCCACGGCGGCAGCGACGGCAGCCTCTCGCCGTTGTCCAGCCGCTCGCTGAAATCGTCCACCAGGCACTGGGTGAGCGCGGCGATCGCGCCGACCTCCTCCAGCGTGGGCAGCCCGTCGCACACCCGCATCTCGATCGTGCCGAAATGCGGGGCGGGCCGGATGTCCCAGCGGATCTCGGAAAAATGGTCGATCACGCCTGTCTTGAACATGTCGTCCACATAGCCCTCCAGCTCCGACCACTCGCGGAACTGGAACGGCAGCCCGGCGGTGGGCAGCTGCTGGAACATCAGCGCCCGGTTCGACGCGTAGCCGGTGTCCTCGGCGCCCCAGTACGGCGAGGACGCGGACAGCGCCTGCAGGTGCGGCGCGTACTTGAGCAGCGCGTCGAGCACCGGCAGCACCTTGTCCCGGTGGTCGAGCCCGACGTGCACGTGCACCCCGTAGATCAGCATCTGCCTGCCCCACCACTGGGTGCGGTCGATCAGCTTCGCGTACCGGGCCTTGTCGGTGACCTTTTGCTGGTACCAGGACGAAAACGGGTGCGTGCCCGCGCAGAACAGCTCCACCCCGAGCGGGTCCGCGACGGCGTGCACCTCGTCGAGCGAAGCGGCCAGATCCGCGGTGACCTCACCGACGGTGTCGCACACCCCGGTGATGATCTCGATGGTGTTGAGCAGCAGCTCCTGCTTGATCTTGGGATGCTCGCCGAGCCCGTCCGGGCGCACCGCCTCGAGGATCCGTTCCGCCACCGATCTGAGCTCACCGCTGCGGCGGTCGACCAGCGCCAGCTCCCATTCGGCTCCCACCGTCGACCGGCGTGAGGGCTGGAAGTCCAGGTGCATTCAGACCTGCGCGCCGTTGCTCGGATCGGCGCCGTCGGGCGGGCCCTGCTTCACCCGCAGCAGCAACAACGCGATCGCAGTGGCCAGCGACAGGATGCCGAGCGGGGTGCCCAGCGAGGAGCTGATTCCGATCAGGCCCGGCGCGATCAGCAGGAACAGTCCGATCAGGAAGAACAGCAGCACGATGAACGCGCCCTTGCCGGGACGGGGCAGCGGCGGCGGCTCCGGCGGCTCGTAGTGCTCGTTGTCGTCGGCCACGTCTTCGCCAAGGAGCGTGTCCTCCCAGCCGGGGCCGCCGGTGCGCCAGGACGTCTCGGGCTCGGGCGCCGGTGGCGGGGGTGATGGCGGCTTCTCCGGACGCGGCTCACCCTCGGCGGACTGCTCAAGCGATTCGTCGGCGAAAACCCCGACCCCTTCGGCCCGCAGATCCGCGACGATCGCGGCGAACGTGGCGTCCACGTCGTCGGGATCAGTGCCGTGCGCGCTCATCGGGACCCCACCTGCTCTGCTACGAACTCACCACTGCGCCGGAAGATCAGCGGTGCGTCATTGTCCAGCGTCGCAACGTGGAAACTGTGCTCCAGCAGCACTTCCGCGGTCTCGACGCTGCGTACCCCGTCCAGCACGATACGCGCGTTCACCGGTTCCACGACATGGTCGACCCTCGACCGGAACAACAGCAGCGGCTGAGTCACCTTCGCCAGGTCGGCCCGCACCAAGCGCCACAGCTGCGCGAGGCTCGCCGCGGCGCGCACCGGCGTGCGGTCGTAGGCCAGCTCCTTGGCGTCCGCCTTGGCGATGTCGTTCGAGATCGCGGGCACCGAAGGCAGCACCCGGCCCAGCACGGGCAGCAGCTTCGCGTCCCGGCGCAACGTGGTGACCGAGGGGTTGACCAGCACCAGCCCGGCGATCTGCTCGCCGAACTCCTGCGCCAGCCGCAGGCTCAGCGTGCCGCCCATGGACAGGCCGAACACGAACACCGTCGGGCAGCTCTCCCGCAGGTCGAGCAACTCGGCGCGGACACAGCCGTACCAGTCCTGCCAGGTCGTCCTGTTCAGTTCCGGCCAGCTCGTGCCGTGCCCTGGCAGCCGCGGGCAGCGCACACTGTGGCCCAGCCCGGCGAGGTACTCACCCCAGGGCCGCATACTCTGCGGACTCCCGGTGAACCCGTGGCAAAGCAGCACCCCGGTCTGACCGGTTCCGGTGTGTGTGAAGGGTTCCGCACCGGCGAGTACGGGCATGGTGACCGCCTTTTCCTCGTCCCGACCGTGCCCATGGTCCCACGTGGGCGGTGGATCTCACATGCCTGCTGGTGCTGTGTGGTGCTGGGGATTGCCGGTGCTGGGACATGGGCAAAGCAGCACCCCGGTCTGACCGGTTCCGGTGTGTGTGAAGGGTTCCGCACCGGCGAGTACGGGCATGGTGACCGCCTTTTCCTCGTCCCGACCCTGCCCATGGTCCCACGTGGGCGGTGGATCTCACATGCCTGCCGGTGCTGTGAGATCCCGCGCACCGCCCGAGGGGGCGTTGTGCTCGGCCGGTCACGGTTCGTACCCTGGGGCAGCCGAGCGGTCCGGGCAGGCAGGAGGGCATGTCACAGTGCTGTACCGGTTGCTGAAGTACGTGCTCATCGGTCCGTTGCTCAAGTTGCTGTGGCCGACGAAGGTCACCGGTCGTGAGCATATTCCGGCCGCCGGTGGCGCCATCCTGGCGAGCAACCACCTCGCGGTGGCGGACTCGTTCTTCATGCCCGTGCGGGTTCCCCGGCGGGTCACGTTCCCCGCGAAATCGGAGTATTTCACCGAAAAGGGTGTCAAGGGCCGCCTGAAGAAGTGGTTCTTCACCGGCGTCGGCCAGATCCCGATCGACCGCTCCGGCGGCACCGCCGCGCAGGCCGCGCTCGACACCGCGATCCGGCTGCTGCGCGAGGGCAGCCTCCTCGGCATCTACCCCGAGGGCACCCGCTCCCCGGACGGCAGGCTGCACAAGGGCAAGACCGGCGTCGCGCGGATCGCGCTGGAGGCGGGCGTGCCGGTCGTCCCGGTCGCCATGATCGGCACCGACAAGGTCAACCCGATCGGCTCGAAGATGTGGTGGCCGCGCCGGCTGGAGATCCGCTTCGGCGCCCCGCTGGACTTCTCCCGGTACGAGGGGCTGTCCGGGGACAGGTTCGTCGAGCGGTCGATCACCGACGAGATCATGTACGCCCTGATGGAGCTTTCGGGTCAGGAGTACGTCGACATCTACGCGGCCCGCGCCAAGGAGTTGCTCGCCGCGGAGGCGGCCGGTGTACGCCCGCAGGTCCCGGCCCAGACGTCGGCCACGGACGCCGACCGGGTACCGGAGACGAAGGCCGGATAGCCCAAGCCCTAAGGTGCTTCGGTGCGATTTTTCTACGACACCGAATTCATCGAGGACGGCGTGACGATCGATCTTGTGTCGATCGGTGTCGTGGACGAGCGGGGCCGGGAGTTCTACGCGGTCTCCACGGACTTCGACCCCGCCAAGGCAGGCCAGTGGGTGCGCGACAACGTCCTGCCGAAGCTGCCGTCCCCGGCCGACAAGGCGTGGCGCAGCCGCGAGCAGATCCGCGCCGACCTGCTGGAGTTCTTCGGCAAGCCGCCGGGCGGGATCGAGCTGTGGGCCTGGTACGCCGCCTACGACCATGTGGCGCTGGCACAGCTGTGGGGCGCGATGCCCGCGCTGCCGCGCCAGCTGCCCCGCTTCACCCGCGACCTGCGCCAGCGCTGGGAGGACGCGGGCAAGCCGAAGCTGCCCTCGCCCCCGCGCGACGCGCACGACGCGCTGGCCGACGCCAAGCACAACTTGGAGCGCTGGCACGCCATCGAAGCGGTCCGTCGCTGAGCCGCTGCTTCACCGGACAGCGGCGGCGAGCGTGTCCAGCAGCGCGGCCGTGGTGGGCCAGTCCAGGCAGGCGTCGGTGATCGACTGCCCGTAGGTCAGCTCGGAAGCCTTGCCCAGCACCAAATCCTGGCGCCCCGCTTCGAGGAAGCTCTCCAGCATCACGCCGGTGATGCGCTCGCCCGCGCCGATCCGCCCGGCGATCTCCTCCACCACGACGCCCTGGCGCACGTGGTCCTTGCCGCTGTTGCCGTGCGACGCGTCGATGATGACCCGCTCCGGCAACCCGGCCTTGCGCAGCCGCGCCAGCGTGTCCGCCACCGTTTCCGCGTCGTAGTTCGGCCCGCCGGAGCCGCCGCGCAGGATCACGTGGCAGTCCGGGTTGCCGGAGGTGGTGATCAGCGCCGCGAGCCCGTCGGCGTTGATCCCGGGGAACACGTGGCCGGCCGCCGCGGCCCTGGTCGCGTCCACCGCGACCTGCACGTCGCCGTCGGTGCCGTTCTTGATCCCGACCGGCATCGACAGCGCACTGCACAGCTGCCGGTGCACCTGGCTGGCCGCGGTGCGCGCGCCGATCGAACCCCAGCTGACGATGTCGGCGATGAACTGCGGGGTGATCGGGTCGAGGAACTCGCAGCCCACCGGCAACCCGAGCGCGGAGATGTCCAGCAGCAGTTTGCGCGCCATCCGCAGGCCCTGGTTGACCGCGTAGGACCCGTCCAGCCCTGGGTCGTTGATCAGGCCCTTCCAGCCCAGTGTGGTGCGCGGCTTCTCGAAGTACACGCGCATCACCACATGCAGCTTGTCGCGCAGCTGCTCGGCCTTTTCGGCCAGCCGGATCGCGTAGTCCACGGCGGCTTCCGGGTCGTGCACCGAGCACGGCCCGACCACGACGAGCAGCCGGTCGTCGGTGCCGTCGAGGATGTCGACGGTCGCCGCGCGGCCTTCGGCCACGGTCTTGGCGACGGTGACGTCCATCGGGTGTTCCTGGCGCAGCAGCGAAGGCGGGATCAGCGGGCTGATCCCGGCCGTGCGCTGGTTGTCCAGTGCGGCGGCGGGGGCTGCGGTGATCGACATTGCGGGTGGTCCTTTCCCGACCGGCCCGCGGTCTGCCACCCGAGCCGGTCTTGCATCCGGCTCCAGGGTGGAAGGTTCAGCGCGCGGCGATCTCGCCGGCTGGCCCACCCAGGGCCGGCCCGCTAAACCAGAAATACCGCTGCATGGCGCCGACAGTACCAAAGGCCACCACCCCTTTACCGATCAAGGGTGATCACGGCTACGCTGGCGGGGAGAAGTGTGACCTGAGACAACTTTCGAAAGGGCTGATCCGATGCGAGTGGGCTTGCTGACCGGCGGTGGTGACTGCCCCGGGCTCAACGCGGTGATCCGTGCGGTCGTCCGCAAGGGCATCGAGGTGCACGGCTGGGACGTGGTCGGCTTCCGCAGCGGCTGGCGCGGGCCGATGACGGGGGAGAGCAGGCCGCTCGGGCTCGGTGACGTGGAGGAGATCCTCACCAGGGGCGGCACCATCCTGGGCTCCTCGCGGACCAACCCGTACAACGAGGAGGGCGGCGTCGACAAGATCAAGTCGGTGCTGGCCGAGCAGAAGATCGACGCGCTGATCGCGATCGGCGGCGAGGACACCCTCGGTGTGGCCAAGAAGCTGACCGACGACGGGATCGGTGTCGTCGGCGTGCCCAAGACGATCGACAACGACCTCGCCGCCACCGACTACACCTTCGGTTTCGACACCGCGGTGCACATCGCGACCGAGGCCATCGACCGGCTGCGCACCACCGCCGAGTCGCATTTCCGCGCGCTCGTGGTGGAGGTGATGGGCAGGCACGCGGGCTGGATCGCGTTGCACGCCGGGCTGGCAGGCGGCGCGAACGTGATCCTGGTGCCGGAGCGGCCGTTCTCGGTCGACCAGGTCACCGAATGGGTCGAGCGCCGGTTCGAGCGGATGTACGCGCCGATCATCGTGGTCGCCGAGGGCGCGCTGCCCGAGGGCGGCGCCGAGGTGCTCAAGACCGGCGAGAAGGACGCGTTCGGGCACGTCCGGCTCGGCGGGGTCGGCACCTGGCTCGCCGACGAGATCGCCGTGCGTACCGGCAAGGAATCCCGCGCCGTGGTGCTCGGCCACGTGCAGCGCGGCGGCACGCCCACGGCGTACGACAGGGTGCTGGCCACCCGGTTCGGGCTGCACGCCGTGGACGCGGTGACCGACGGCGACTTCGGCACGATGGTGGCGCTGCGCGGCACGGACATCGTGCGCGTGAAGCTGGCCGAGGCTACCGCCGAGCTCAAGACGGTGCCGGCGGAGCGTTACGAAGAGGCCGAGGTCTTCTTCGGCTGAGCCGCCGGCTGCCACGGTGGGACGGTCCAGTCCCACCGTGGCATCGGCTCGTCGTGGGCCGGGTTCGCGCCGGGGTGCGAGAAGACGACGGCGAGCCTGCTGCCCCACTCGATGTATCCGGCGAAGGCGGCGCGGAACTCCGGATCCGCGGGCAGTTCCGCCTCGTCGGCCGCGTCCATCAGCAGCGAGACCCAGCGCCGCCGCTGCTCCTCGGTGATCGCGCGGCCCAGGTGCCTGCCGATCATGTGCGCGTGCCCGCCGCGCTCGGTGCTGTACTCCGCGGGCCCGCCGAACACCTCGCCCAGCCAGAGGGCCACGTGTGCGGGGTGGTGCGGATCCATGCCGCGGAAGACGGGTTCGAGCAGCTCGTCGGCGAGTACCTTCCGGTAGAACACCTCGAAAAGCCGGTGCAGCGCCGGGGCGCCGCCCGCCCATTCGTACAACGTGGGCACGGTGCTGTCATCGTTCACCAGTCAAGGCAACACCGGGCGCGCGGTGTTGCCAAGTACGCACTTTCCGGTAAGGGGCATCGGCATGGCGCGGGTCTACTACTGCCCGGTGGAGCTGACCATCGACGTGATCGGCGGCCGGTGGAAGCCGGTGATCCTGGCGCACCTCAAGGAAGGCGTGCACCGGTACGGGCAGCTG
Source organism: Amycolatopsis sp. (assembly GCF_035546795.1). Taxonomy (GTDB): domain Bacteria; phylum Actinomycetota; class Actinomycetes; order Mycobacteriales; family Pseudonocardiaceae; genus Amycolatopsis_E. The sequence goes on along the minus strand of NZ_DASZWC010000019.1, from coordinate 179,847 downwards.
CGCGCGCACCTGCCCGCCATCAGCGAGAAGATGCTCACCCAGCAGCTGCGGGAGCTGGAGGCCGACGGCCTGGTCTCGCGCCATGCGTTCGACGAGAACCCGCCCCGGGTGGAGTACCGGCTGACCGCGCAGGGCAAGTCGCTCGGTCCCGCGCTGCAGCTGCTCTACGAATGGGGCGAGCAGCGCGCGGCGGCCACCGGCGTCGAGTTCGCGGACCTACCTTCGTAGGGAAAGTGGACTAGACCATTGAACAGGTGGTCTAGTCCAAATAGAGTGCCTTTGTCCCCCTCCTTAACCGGATCCGGGAGGAAAGCATGTCCATCCGCCGGAAACTGCTGGGCGCCGCGGGAGTTTTCGCGGCCATGCTGATGACACTCTCGTACGCGCCACCCGCTTCGTCGGCCCCCGTCGGCAAGGTGCTGGGCTACTTCACCGAATGGGGCGTCTACGACCGCGACTACCAGGTCAAGAACGTCGAGACGAGCGGCTCGGCGGGAAAACTGACAGATCTCAACTACGCGTTCGGCAACGTGACGAACGGCCAGTGCGCGATCGGCGATTCGTACGCCGCCTATGACAAGTACTACGACGCCGCGAGCAGCGTGGACGGTGTGTCCGACACCTGGGACGCCGGCGCGCTGCGTGGCAACTTCGGCCAGCTCAAGCGGCTCAAGGCGATGCACCCCGGGCTCAAGGTGATCTACTCGTTCGGCGGCTGGACGTGGTCGTCGGGGTTCACCCAGGCCGCGCGGAACCCGGCCGCGTTCGCCGACTCCTGCTACAACCTGCTGCACGATCCACGCTGGAACGGCGTGTTCGACGGCATCGACATCGACTGGGAGTATCCCAACGCTTGCGGGCTTTCCTGTGACACCAGTGGATCCGCCGCGTTCGCCAGCCTGATGTCGGCACTGCGGTCGCGGTTCGGTGGCGAGCTCGTCACCGCGGCGATCACCGCCGACGGCACGTCGGGCGGCAAGATCGACGCGGCCGACTACGGCGGCGCTTCGCAGTACGTCGACTGGTACAACGTGATGACCTACGACTACTTCGGTGCGTGGGCCACCAGCGGGCCGACGGCTCCGCACTCTCCACTGAACTCCTACAGCGGGATCCCGACGGCCGGCTTCTACGCCGACGCGGCGGTCCGGAAACTCAGGTCGACGGGTGTCCCGGCGAGCAAGATGTTGCTGGGCATAGGTTTCTACGGCCGCGGCTGGACAGGCGTGACACAGGCGGCGCCGGGTGGCGCGGCGACCGGCGCGGCCCCCGGCAAGTACGAGGCCGGGATCGAGGACTACAAGGTGCTCCAGCCCCGTTGTCCCGCAACGGGAACGGTCGCGGGCACCGCGTACGCCTACTGCGGGAACGAGTGGTGGAGCTATGACACGCCGAGCACCATCGCCGGCAAGATGGGCTATGCCCGGACACAAGGCCTCGGCGGCGCGTTCGCCTGGGAACTGTCCGGGGACACCGCTGACGGCCAGTTGATCACCGCGATGAACGGCTGAGCGCGAGAAAAGCCGGTTTCCCCTGACGCAAGGGAAACCGGCTTTTCTCAGCGCCTCACGCCGGGGGCGGCGGAGGCGGATCCTGCTGGTCGTTCTGCCCGCGGGCGAACCCCCTCGCCTTCTCCGCGGCCTGGTCGATCTGCTCGTCGTGGCCGCCGAACTTGCCCTTGGCGGCCTCCGCGGCCTTGTCGATTCCCTTGTCCGCCTGGTCCGGGTGCTGGCTGAGGGCTTCCTTGGCCTTGTCGAACAGGTTCATCCGCGACTCCCTTCAATCGGATGCCCCTGCGGTACCCGGCGCCCGCGGGGTGGCAAACCGCCGGTCCCCCGTATTAGTGACCCCAGCGATATCGTCTGCTCGTGAAGTTCACGGGTTTCGGGGAGTACGCGGTCGAGTTCTACGACGGGCTCGGCGCCGACAATTCCAAGCCCTACTGGGAGGACAACCTCAAGACCTACAAAGAAGACGTGCGCGGCCCGATGGAGGCGCTGCTCGCCGAGCTGACGCCCGAGTTCGGCCCCGACTTCGGGGAGAGCAAGGTCTTCCGGCCGTATCGCGACGTACGCTTCGCGAAGGACAAGACGCCGTACAAGACGCACTGCGGCGGGGTGATCGAACCGGGTCGTGGCGGCGGTGCGTACTACGTCGAGCTGTCCTCGGCCGGGCTGCGCGTCGGTGGCGGCTGCTTCCACCTGCAGTCCGACCAGCTCGCGAAGTTCCGCCAAGCGGTCGACACCGACGTGCACGGCGACGCGCTCGCGCGAATTCTTGCCCAACTGCGCAAGGCGGGCTGGCAGATCGCCGGTGACCGGCTGCGGACGAAACCGCGCGGATACCCCGAGGATCACCCCCGCATCGACCTGCTCCGACATCGTTCGCTCTACGCCGTGCGCGTGTGGGAGCCGGACGACACACTCCACGAACGTGCCTGCCTGGACCGGGTTCGCAAGGCCTGGCGGCAGGTCAGGGCCTTCAACGAGTGGGCGCGCGACCACGTCGGCGTCAGCGAGAAGCCGCGGCGTTAACCCACACGACTGACTCGATCTCGGGATCGGTACAGACGGATCGGGCCGGAGGGTCTACGCTTTATGAACGTGAGCCGACGCGCGAAGATCGTTTGTACGCTTGGTCCTGCGACTGCCACGGCGGAGAAGGTACGAGCCCTTGTCGACGCCGGGATGGATGTCGCGAGGATGAACTTCAGCCACGGCAGCCACGGCGACCACAAACAGGTTTACGACCTGCTCCGGCACGCCGCCGCGGAGACGGGGCGGGCCGTCGGCATCCTGGCCGACCTGCAGGGCCCCAAGATCCGGCTGGGCACGTTCGCAGGCGGGCCCGTGGAGTGGCGCACCGGTGACGTCGTCCGGATCACCGTCGAGGACGTCGCCGGCACCCACGACAGGGTCTCCACCACGTACAAGGGGCTGGCCAAGGACGCGAAGCCCGGTGACCGGCTGCTGGTCGACGACGGCAAGGTCGGCCTCGTGGTCAAGGGCGTCGAGGGCCCGGACGTGGTCTGCGAGGTCACCGAGGGCGGGCCGGTCAGCAACAACAAGGGCGTCTCGCTGCCGGGCATGGACGTCTCGGTGCCCGCGATGTCGGAGAAGGACATCGAGGACCTCGAGTTCGCGCTCGAACTGGGCGTGGACTTCATCGCGCTGTCGTTCGTCCGCTCGCCGGCCGATATCGACCTGGTGCACCAGGTGATGGACCGGGTCGGCAAGGGCAGGCTGCCGGTCGTGGCCAAGCTGGAGAAGCCCGAGGCCGTCTACAACCTCGAGGCGATCGTGCTGGCCTTCGACGGGGTGATGGTCGCCCGCGGCGACCTCGGCGTGGAACTGCCGCTCGAGCAGGTGCCGCTGGTGCAGAAGCGCGCGATCCAGATCGCGCGGGAGAACGCCAAGCCGGTCATCGTCGCCACCCAGATGCTCGACTCGATGATCAACAACTCCCGGCCGACCCGCGCCGAAACCTCCGACGTGGCGAACGCGGTGCTCGACGGCGCCGACGCGGTGATGCTCTCCGGTGAGACGAGCGTCGGCCGCTACCCGGTCGAGACCGTGCAGACGATGGGCCGCATCGTGGAGGCCGTCGAGGCGGATTCGCTCGCCGTGCCGCCGCTGTCGCACGTGCCGCGGACCAAGCGCGGCGTCATCTCGTACGCGGCAAAGGACATCGGCGAGCGGCTGAACGCCAAGGCCCTCGTCGCCTTCACGCAGTCCGGCGACACCGTGCGCCGGCTGGCCCGGCTGCACACCCGCCTGCCGCTGCTCGCGTTCACCCCGGAGGAGAGCGTCCGCAGCCAGCTCACGATGACCTGGGGCACCAACGCGCAGATCGTGCCGAAGGTGGACTCGACCGACCAGATGATCCTGCAGGTCGACCACGCGATGCTGGAGATGGACCGCTACCAGCCCGGCGATCTGGTGGTCATCGTGGCGGGCTCGCCGCCCGGCACCGTCGGTACCACGAACCTCATCCGCGTGCACCGCCTCGGCGAAGACGACCACGCCTGAGCCTTCGCTTAGAGTCGCGCTATGACTGAGGTGGCCCGGGGCGCCGCGGCGGATCTGGACGTGGCGACCGACCTGGTCGGGCAACCCGTGCTCGACCGGCTCGTCGCCCTGCTCGACCTGGAGCAGATCGACGAGAACATCTACCGCGGCGTGAGCCCGGCGCATTCGCCGGTGCGCGTTTTCGGTGGCCAGGTCGCCGGGCAGGCACTGGTCGCCGCCGGGCGGACGGTGCCGAGCGAGCGGAAGGTGCACTCGCTGCACGCGTATTTCATCCGCGGCGGAGACCCGAGCGTGCCGATCGTCTACGAGGTGGACCGGATCCGCGACGGGCGTTCGTTCACCACCAGGCGGGTGGTCGGGGTGCAGCACGGCAAGGCGATCTTCGCGTTGTCGGCGTCGTTCCAGATCCGGGAACCGGGCATCGAACACCAGGAGACGATGCCGGAGGTGCCGGCGCCGGAGACGCTGCCGACGTTCGCCGAGCGGATCGCGGGCTACCCGGGGCTCGGCGGCAGCCGTGAAATGCCGAGGCCGATCGACATCCGGTACGTGAACGACCCGCCGTGGGTCACCCGGGGCAGCGAGGACCCCAGTGCCCGCAACCAGGTCTGGATGCGCGCCGACGGGACCCTGCCCGACGACGACCTGCTGCAAGTGTGCGTGCTGACCTACGCGTCCGACATGACGCTGCTGGATTCACCGCTGGCGCGGCACAACGTGTACTGGGAGCTGGACAACGTGGTGGGCGCGAGCCTGGACCACGCGCTGTGGTTCCACCGCCCCTTCCGCGCCGATGAATGGTTCCTTTACGACACGGCTTCGCCGAGCGCCTCGGGCGCTCGCGCCTTGGCCACCGGCCGGTTCTTCGCCGCCGACGGCACGCAGATCGCGACCGTGGTCCAGGAGGGTCTGCTCCGCGTCCCCCAGGACCGCTGAAGCGACCGCCGGTCAACCCACGGAGTGCAGATGGGTAGTGGTCCGGCGATGATGGCGCGTGCGGTTGTGGCGGTGGTGCGGGAGCGCCGCCTCGATGGTGCCCAGCCGGAGTTGCACGGCGAGGTAGGCGCGGCAGGGCATCCGGTTGCCGCGGCGGAACAGCTTGCGGGTGGCCTGCCCGCGGCAGGCCCGGCAACGGCCGCGCGCGTCCGGCTCATGCGCGGCGAGCACGGCGCGTAATGCTTGCACCAGAAGGGGAATCTCCCGGCGGGCGAGTTCGGTGGCATGGTCGTCGTCGGCCAGTCCGGCGGTGCGGGCCAGCTCGTCCAGCCGGTGGTGCACCGACGTCTGCAACGGTCCGGCGATGGCCTCGCTGTCGAGCACGCCGCCTCCTCGCGATAGGCACGTTCTGGTGATCGGAATGCGCGTCCCAGACTCGCGCAGGATGCCAGCGTACATCCGCATTGTGCAATTTGCAGTGGCCCGATCCGGGGAAAGTAACCCATAGGGGTGGGTCAGGCACGTACTGAAATACGAAACGGCTGGTTAGATGGAGGCCGTCGCCGAACAATCGGTCCTGGGGGGAATGGCGCGACCTTGGAGGTAGTGGAGTGAAACGGGGTCAGGGTCCCACCATTCGAAGGCGGCGGCTGGCAAGCGAACTGCGCCGGCTCCGGGAAGCCGCCGACCTGACGATCGACGAGGTCGGCGAGAAGCTCGAATGTTCCGCGTCCAAGGTGAGCCGGATCGAGACCGGCCACGTCGGGGTCACTCCCCGTGACGCCAGGGACATGCTCGAGTTGTACGGCCTCACCGGTGACGAGCGCGAGGCGCTGGTCCAGCTCGCCCGCGAAGCGCGCAAGCCCGGCTGGTGGCACGCCTACAAAGAGGTCTTCACCGGAACGTTCGTCGGACTCGAGGCCGATGCCAGTTCGCTGCGCGCGTTCCAGGCGCTGCTCGTGCCGGGATTGCTGCAAACGGAGACGTATGCGCGTGCCGTGATCCGCGCGATGCGGCCCGATGCGGACGAATCCGACATTCAGAAACGGGTCGCCGCGCGTACCGCCCGCCAGCAATTGCTTTCGGATCCGAGCCCGCCCGAATACTGGGCGGTGATCGACGAGGCGGTGCTGCACCGCGTGGTCGGCGGGCCCGAAGTGATGGCGAAACAGGCGGCGCGGTTGCTCGAACTTGCGCAACTGCCGCACGTGACGATCCAGGTGGTGCCGTTCACGGCGGGTGCGCATCCCGGCATGGAAGGACCCTTCCTGATCCTCGGTTTTCCCGAGCAGGCGGATCCCGACGTGGTGTACGTCGACAGCACTTCCGGAGGTTTCTTCCTGGAAGCGCCCCCCGATGTGCGCCGTTATTCGCTCATGTTCGATCATCTGCGTGCAGCGGCCCTGAAACCGGACGACTCGGTAGCCCTGATCGCCGAGGCCGCGGAACGGTATTCCGCCTGAGGCGGGATGCCCGAGCCCATATCGAAAACAATCAAAGACGCAGAGTGAAGGAGTGGGGAGAATGGTGGAAGCGGAGTCTCCCGCGCCGGTCTGGCGCAAGAGCAGCCACAGTGGTGGTGGGAACGACTGTGTCGAGGTGGCGATGTTCGCCGAGCACGTCGGCGTGCGCGACTCGAAGAACCCGGACGCGGGCGCGCTGAGCGTGTCGCGGCGTGGCTGGACCGGCCTGCTGGGCGCCGTCGGCCGCAACTGAGTACCGGCATCGACCCCTTACACCGCTGAGCAGGGGCAAAGCGGGGTAAGGGGTCGTTTTGCGTCCAGGTACTGCCTGATCTTCCGATGCCGGGACGACCCCCTCAGGACGAATCTGAGGTTCGCAGCAGAGCGAACCACGCAGAGACGAGGGAAATCCCATGCGAAACGACTGGATCTTCGACGCGGTGCAGGCCGAGGTGGCGTACCGGACCGAGGAGAACTACCGGGCGGGGCGGCCCAGCAAGCCGCGTCGCCGCTGGCTACTGGGCAGGAGGGTCCCGGAGGTGACAGTCCCCGAACAGCGGCGCCCGGATCACGAAGAGAGTGCCCTTACCGGGGTCCGGGCGAGGTAAGGGACGTCATGGCGGGCCGGCCGGGCGGACCGTGTGCGTGTGCTCGCGCACGGTTCGCTCAGGGCAGGACGAAAACGACTGCGGAATTGTCGGTGGGGTAGGAGAGAATGCGTCTCGTGCCCCGTCTAGGTTCCGGTATCCCGTTGGTCGCGCGTGTCGAGGAGATGCGCAGGCTCCGTTCCGGCTTCACCCGCGCCGAGCGCGGGGAGGCCGGCGCGGCGCTCCTTGCCGGGGACGCGGGGGTCGGCAAGACCAGGCTGCTCGCCGAGCTGGCCGAGTTCGCGACGGGCCGTGGCGCGCTCGTGCTCACCGGGCGCTGTCTCGATGTGCGGGAGGGCGGCCTGCCCTATCTCCCGTTCGCCGAGGCGCTGGGGCCGCTGGCCACGGCCGAGGATTCGGCGGTCACCGAGGCCGTGCGGATCCGGCCCGCGCTGGGCAGGCTGCTGCCGCTGGCGCAGGCGGGCCCGTTGTCGAGTTCGGAGTTCGTGCCGGTCAGCTCCGAGCACGACGTGCCGCACCGGGCGCGCTCGGAGCAGGATCTCGGCCAGCTGCAGCTGTTCGACGCCGTGCTCGGGGTGCTCACCGAGATCGCCGAGCACCGGCCGGTGCTGCTCGTGCTGGAGGATCTGCACTGGGCGGACGGTTCCACCCGGAACCTGTTGTCGTTTCTGGTTTCCCGGATGCGGGCACAGCGGCTGTTCGTGGTGGCGAGCTACCGCGAGGAGGACGTCTACCGCAGGCATCCGCTGCGCGGCATGCTGGTCGAGCTGGTCCGGCTGCCCACGGTCACCCAGGTCGAGCTGCATCCGCTGAAACAGGCCGACGCGCGGGCTTTCGTGGAGGCGCTGGCCGAGGGCCCGCTTTCGGCCGATGTGCTGGCCGACGTGGTGGAGCGTTCGGAGGGCAACCCGTTCTTCGCCGAGGAGCTGCTGGCTTCCTGCGCCGAGACCGAGAACATGCCCGCCGGGCTGGCCGAGGTGCTGCTGGCCAGGCTGGAAAGGCTTTCCGCGGACGCGCGCCGCGTGCTGCGGGTCATCTCGGTGGCCGGCGAGTCGGTGTCGCACGCGGCGCTGGCCGAGGTCTCCGGTCTTGGTGAGGACGAGCTCGACGAGGCGCTGCGCGAAGCGGTGCAGCACCACGTTCTGGTGGTGGAGAAGGGCGCGTACACCTTCCGGCACGCGCTGCTTTCCGAAGCGGTGTATGGGGATCTGCTCCCGGGGGAGCGCACGAGAATGCACGCGGCGTATGCGGTGCGCATCAATCGCACGCCGCAGGGCCGGGGGCACGACGCGAAGCTGGCGTACCACAGCCTGCAGAGCAGAGACGTCACAACGGCGTTGCCCGCGTTGTTGCGAGCCGCGGACGAGGCCGAGCGGCTCGGCGCGCCGGGCGCGGCGCTGCGGCATGTCGAGCAGGCGCTGGAAATCTGGGACGTGGTGGCCGATTCGGCGCGGCCCGCCGACGTGGACGAGCTGCGTCTGCTGCACGAGGCCTCGTACTTCGCGGGCACGTCCGGCGAGCCTGAGCGGGCGGTGGCGTATGCGCGCTCGGCGGTGCAGGCGCTGGGGCCGGACATCGATCCCGAGCGCGCGGTCAAGACGTGGCGCCGGCTGGCCGAAGCCCTGATGAATGTCGAGGGGGCGATCGACCAGGCGGTGGAGGCGATCGGCAAGGCCTGGGATCTGGTCGCCGACGCCGAGGTGAGCCGGACGAGGGCGTGGGTGCTGGCCACCAGGGCGGCGATCATGCGCAGCGTCGACCGCCGGGAGGATTCGTACTGGAGCGCCCGCACGGCGGTGGCGGACGCGCGGGAGGTCGGCGCGGCGGGGGCCGAAGCTTCGGCGCTGATCACGCTCGGCGCGCTCGCGGACAACTCGGCGGATTTCGAGGAAGCGCGGGCCCGGCTGGTGGAGGCCGAGGAGAAGTCGCGTGAGGCCGACGCGCTGAACGTCGAGCTGCGGGCGGTGTGTTTCCTCGGGTTCAGCTACGAGGACCAGGGCGAGATCGCCGAGGCCATCGAGGTGTACCAGCGCGGCATCGAACGCGCCGAGCAGGCCGGGCTGATCTGGAGCGCGTATGGCTTGGAGCTGCGGGCGCGGCATCTGCTGTTGCGCTACATGAGCGGTGACTGGCCGACGGAGGCCGCCACCGGCTCGCCCGCGCGTGGGGTGTCCAGCACGCTCGCCGCGCGGATGTCGGCTTCCTGGCTGCCGATCGTGGTGGCCCGCGGCCGGTTCGCCGCGGCGGGCAAGCTACTGGCCGAGCTGCGCCCGCATTGGCGGGTCGAGCCGTTGACAGCACTGGCGTCCGGCGGCGCCGGCGCGGAAATGGCGTACTGGCAGGGCGATCACGTGAAGGCGATCAGACGGGCGCAGGAGGCGGCGGCGTTCGTCACGGCGCTGGACGAGGGCTACCTGCTGAGCGGGGTCAGGCTGGGCGCGCTCGCGCTCACCTCCGCGGTCGCGCAGGCCGCCGCGGCGCGCATCAAGGGTGATGACGCGGCGGTCGCGGACGCGTTGTCGATCGGGGAAAAGGAGCTTGCCCGGGTCCGGTACGCGGCCGAGCACGGTCGTCCGCGGGCCGGCCGGCTCGGGCCGGAGGGCGCTGCCTGGCTGGCTCGCGCGGAGGCGGTGGCGAGCGGGCTCGGTGGCAACCCGGATCCGGACCGGTGGGCGGCTGCGGTCGAGGCGTTCGGCTACGGCGCGGTGTACGAGCAGGCGATCTGCCGGTGGCAGTACGCCGAGGCTTTGCTCGGGGTGTCCGAGCCGGAGCGCGCGGCGAACGAACTGACGAAGGCGCACGAGGTGGCGGACAGGCTGCGCGCGCTGCCGTTGCGCGACGCGATCCGCGAGCTGGCGCGCCGCGCGCGGATCGAGCTGCCCGGGGTCGAAAGCGCGGCGAGCGCCCAGCGCGACGTCGTCGACCCGCTCACCGAACGGGAGCGCTCGGTGCTGGAGCGCGTCGCGCTGGGCCGCACCAACCGGCAGGTGGGCGAGGAGCTGTACATCAGCGAGAAGACCGTGAGCGTCCACCTGTCCCGGGTAATGGCCAAGCTGGGTGCCACCCGGCGCGCGGAGGCCGTGGCCATCGCTTACGACAGGGGGCTGCTCACGCGTCCGGCCAGCCCGTCGACGCTACGGGTCTAGGCCTCAGCGGATGCGTGGATGGATGCTCGCGGGACTCGTGAGCCGTATTCCGCTACGCAGGTCCGCGAGCATCTTGTGCTCATCGTGTGGTCATTCTGCGGCCGAACCCGATTCCACTCTCCTCAAAGGCTCAGTGTCACGAAGCTCTGTCGGCGATTTCAAGCTGCTGCCGCCGATTGGCGATATCGTTCCCAGAGGCGATCTCGAGTGCCCTGTACAGTGCTTTTTGCAGCTTCTTGGTTTCGCTGAGTGTCAGTTCCAACCCGTGGCCAAGTGGCCCTTTCGTCAGGTCGGGTGCAATTGCTACAGTCGGCTCCCGATCCAGCCAGCCCTGTTTTACGAAGACGCTGAGTTCCCACTTGTAGTGATCAAATAGGCCGGATCCGTCGCCGCGTGGTTCGAAGATTTCAGGTTCCATAAGTATTGGGTGGAAGGTCCATTCCCAATCGGAGAGGTGTGTGCGGTCCGCTGGATGATCCTTGTTTCCGTGGTTTATCGAGCACCAGGAAGGACATGGACTGGTAGCGGCATCCTGCAGCCATCTTGCCGTAGGTGGCTCGCCCTTCTTTTTTGACATGACGTTTCCTCCGGATCCTGCTCGTGAAGTCGACCTTGCGAGCCGGTCTTTATTGCCGCTGGAGTCGATGCTGACAAGGGCAGAATCGTTTTGCAGCGCGATCGTTGTTACCTGTAGCGCATTCCGTTCACTCTATTTGGTGAACTTTTTTGCGTCCGAGCCTTGCGGGGGGGCGGGTACCTGAACAATTTCCGGGTCGAATAAAACCATCCCGAATCACTGTCCGGAAATTTCGAGGCCCATCAGGTTGAGGATCGGTGCCGCGGCGCTTTCCCCGGCGGGCCTCAGCGGATGCGGCGCAGGAAGCGCAGTCCGCTGGTCATGCCGCGAGCCCACAGCTTCGGCGGAACGATCCGCGGCGGGCGCAGCCGCAGGCCGCGCTGCTGGGCGATGGCCTGCACCTCGGTGTATTTCAACAGTCCTTCGGAGCCGTTGCGGCGGCCGAAGCCGGATTCCTTCATCCCGCCCATCGGCAGGGCGACGGTGCCGAACGTGGCGGCGTAGCCCTCGTTGATGTTCACCGTGCCCGCCTTGAGACGCGCTGCCACGGCCCAGCCTGCCGCCGCGTTTTTGGTGAAGACGCTCGCGTTCAGGCCGAAGTCCGTCTCGTTGGCCAGCGCGATCGCGTCCTCGACGTCGGTGTAGCCGTAGATCGAGACGACCGGGCCGAAGGTTTCCTCGGCGTAGAGCCGCACATCCGGCGTCACACCGGACAGCACGGTGGGCTCGTAGAACAGCGGGCCCAGGTCCGGCCGAGCCCTGCCGCCGGTCAGCACCGTGGCGCCCTTCGCCCTGGCGTCCTCCACGTGCGCGGACACGCCACGCAACTGGCTTTCCGAAGTCAGCGAACCCATGTCGGCGCCGTAGCCCAGTTCACCGCCGAGGCGCATCGCCTCCGTCTTCGCGACGAACGCCTTCGTGAACTCCTCCCGGATGCTCTCGTGCACGTAGATCCGTTCCACGGAAACACAAAGCTGTCCGGCCGAGGAGAAGCACGCGGTGACCGCGCCGGCCGCGGCCTTGGCCACCGGCGCGTCCGGCAGCACGATCATCGGGTTCTTTCCGCCGAGTTCCAGTGAGTAGCCGGTCAGCCGGCGCGCCACCTTCGCGGCCAGGTCCTTGCCGGTCGGCGTGGAACCGGTGAAGCACAGGTAGTCCGACTCCTCGACGAGCGCGTCGCCGATCTGCGAGCCCCGGCCCAGCACGATCCGCCACAACCCGGCGGGCAGCCCCGCCTCCTCGGCGAGTTCGTGCAGCCAGAGCGCCGAGAGCGCGGTCTGGTTGTCCGGCTTCTGTACCACGGCGTTGCCCGCGGCCAGCGCCGGGAACACGTCCATCGCGGTCAGCGCGAGCGGGTAGTTCCACGGCGAGATCACGCCGACGACACCCTTGGGATGGCGGACCTGACCGGCCCTGGTGAGGGCCGGGATCACGCCCGCGACCCGCTTCGGCGCGAGGAACCGGGCGCTGTGCTTGCCGTAGTACCCGGCGACGAGCGCTGTCGCGCTCACCTCGTCGAAGGCGTCCATCCTGGCTTTGCCCGCTTCGAGTTGCACCAGGTCCAGGATTTCGTCCTGGCGTTGCAGGATCAGGCCGTGCAACCGGGTGAGCACGTGCTGGCGTTCGTTTACCGGGAGCGCGGCCCAGGCCCGCTGCGCTTCTCGCGCTTCGCCGAATACCTGGCGCACTTCGCTGTCGGTCGCCTGCGGGAGGGTGGCCGTGGCCAGCCCGGTGAAGGGCGCGGTGACCTCGGCCGGCGCTGAATCCTGCCCACCGGCGGCGCGGCGGACGAGCTGTGCGGCCCTCGCGGCCGAAGGCGCCCCGACGACGCCGCCGACGGTGGTCGGACGGCTCGATTCCTGCCCGGTGGTCGCGGCTGTGCTCGTCATGGACCCCTCCCGATGGCGCTAGGTTACCGACGAGTAAACCATACCGCCGGTACGGGAAGGGCGGGTCGCGCTCACCCCTGTGGGGGTTCCGGCCGGTCCTGGCCCGGCTCCGGTGCGGGCGGATGAGCCGGCCCGGCCGCTTCGTCGTACGCCTGTCGGGGCGGGTACTGCTGCGGCGCCTGGCGCTGCGGGTATTGCGGCGGGTATTGCTGGTTCGGCGGGTACTGCTGCGCGTACTGCGGATATTGCGCGCGCTGCGGGTACTGCGCGGCCGACGGTGCGGGGAAGCCCTGCGGTGGCGTCGCGTCGCCATTCGGGGTGGCCGGTTTTCCGCGCAGTGCCACCAGAATCGCCGCGATCACCGCCAGCACCGCGCCGCCCGCGACGAGCCACCCGCCGAGGCCGATTTCGTACTTCGAGCCGTCGGGCTCGGCGCCGTTGTAGCTCAGTGCCGAGTCGACCTCCGCCGCCAGCACCAGCGCTGCGGCCAGCGCCGCCCCGGCACCGGCGAACAGGACCGCCCGGGCCGCGCCGCCGGGCCGCCGCGCGTTCAGCAACGCCAGGACACCGCCGATCAACAGCACCAGGGCGATGGCGGACAACGGAATGCCGAACAACGGGGTGTGACTTTTCGCGTAGATCGCCGCGATGGTGCCCTCCGGCGGCGGATCGAACGTCCGCTTCCAGGAGGTGATGGTCATTTCCTCGGCTTGCGAATGCGTCTTCGTGAGCGGCAGGAAGGTGCCGACGACGATCAGCGCGGCGGACACGATGGCGAGCGCGGCGCCCACGATCACGGTCGCGCGCGTTGTGCTCTTGGTGGGCGGGGCCTGCCTGGCGAACTGCGGCTGGGGAAACGATCCTGTCGTCATCAGGGACTCCTTCGCCTTCACGCGCTAGGACGAGAAGCATGCTGCGCGCGTTCCCTCCCCCGCAAGAGTGAGATCGTTTGGTGTACAGCCGTCACAGAACGCAGCTGTGCCCGTCTCATCGAGTGGCCAGGGCCGACCCGTGTGAGGGCCGGGTCGGCCCGCCCGCTCACTCTCCGTTCGCCTGCGCGGCCGCGACGCGCTTCCACTCCTCGAGGAGCTGCTTGCGCCTCGCCGGCGCGCCGCCGAGTTCGGCGTCCAGCGCCAGGCCGCGGGTGAGGTTCACGGTGAGCCAGAACAGCAGCTCCGTGCGCTCCGGCGGGAGATCGGCGGTGAGCCCGCGGATCTGCGCCAGCGTGGCCCGGCCCAGGGCGCGGTCGACCGGGCGGATCGCCGCCCGCAGCGCGGGATCGGTGCGGGCGGCCACCCACAGCTCGGTCGAGGCGGTGGCCAGCGCGCCCGAATATCCGGCCCACAACCTGTCGATCGCGGCGGGGATGGCGTCCACCCCGTGCGGGAGGCTGCCCAGCGACTCGGACAGCTCGGCCATCCGCTTGTTCGTCAGATGCTCGACGGCCGCGGCCATCAGCTCCGCCTTGTCCGCGAAATGGTGCTGTGCCGCGCCTTTCGAGACACCCGCGCGGGCGCAGATCTCCTGCATCGACGTTCGTGCGTAACCGAGCTCGATCAGGCAGTCGATCGTGGCGTCGAGCAGCGCGTTCCTGGTCTGCTCGCGACGTTGCGCCTGGGTGCGGTGGCCGCGGGGCTGCGTCACGTCGTCTCCTGGCTGGCCGTTGCCAATCCGACCGAAAGTAGGCGGACGCGGTCCGCAGCCGACTTGCTCGTCGCGACCCTTTCCGCCGTGGCTGTAATCGGATTGGTAATGGACGGCACAGTACCGGCAAGCCAGTTGGCATGTACATTCCGGGTAGAACTTACCTTCCGTGCGTAATGTTTTCTAGGAGGCGGCGTAGTGCCACTGCAACTGCCGAAGAGCGGCTGGGCCGCGGAGCTCGACGATTTCCGGGAGCTGGCCAGGAATTTCGCCCAGAAGGAGCTGGCCCCGAACGCGGATCGCTGGAGCAAGCAGAAGCAGGTCGACCGCGAGCTGTGGAACAAGGCGGGCGAGGTCGGTCTGCTCGCGCTGTCGATTCCCGAGGAATACGGCGGCGGTGGCGGCACCTTCGCCCACGAAGCCGTGCTCTACGAGGAGCAGGCGCGTGCCGGTGACGGCGCGTGGGGCGTGTCGGTGCACAACGGGATCGTGGCGCACTACTTGCTGCACTACGCCTCCGAAGAGAAGAAGAAGGAGTGGCTGCCGAAGTTCGCCAGCGGCGAGATGGTCGGCGCCATCGGGATGACCGAACCCGGCACCGGTTCGGATCTGCAGAACATCAAGACCCGCGCCGTCCGCGACGGCGACTACTACGTCATCAACGGCGCCAAGACCTTCATCACCAACGGGGCGCTCGCGGATCTCGTCGTGCTCGCGGTCAAGACCGACCCGGACGCCGGCGCGCAGGGTGTTTCGCTCATCGGCGTACCGACCGACACCCCGGGCTTCCGCCGCGGCCGCGTGCTGGACAAGGTCGGGCTCAAGGGCCAGGACACCGCCGAACTGTTCTTCGACGACGTGCGCGTGCCCGCCGCGAACCTGCTCGGCGAGCAGGAGGGGCAGGGCTTCATCCAGATGATGATGCAGCTGCCGCAGGAACGGCTGATCATCGCGGTGACCGCGGTCGGGGCACTGGAGGCCGCGGTCGACCTGACGATCGCCTACACCAAGGACCGCACCGCTTTCGGCCGCCCGGTCTTCAACTTCCAGAACACCAAGTTCAAGCTCGCCGAGGCGGCCACCGAGGCCGCGGTCTCGCGCGCCTTCCTCGACCAGTGCATCGAGCGGCACCTGAAGGGCGAGCTGGACGTGCAGGGCGCCGCGATGGCGAAGCTGTGGGCGACCGAGCGGGTCAACAAGGTCGTGGACGACTGCCTGCAGCTCTTCGGCGGCTACGGCTACATGAACGAATACCCGATCGCCAGGGCCTGGACCGATCTGCGCATCTCGCGGATTTTCGGTGGCACCAGCGAAATCATGAAGGAAATCATCTCCCGGACGCTGTGAGGAGCTCGTCGATGAAGCAGGGTCCGCTCAGCGGCCTGAAAGTCGTCGAACTCGCCGGGCTGGCCCCGGCGCCGTTCGCCGCCACCATGCTCGCCGATCTCGGCGCCGACGTGATCCGGGTCGACCGGGCCCGGCCGGGCGCGGACGTGCTCGCCATCCCCGGCGACCCGCTGGCCCGCGGCCGGCGCACGGTGGGCGTGGACACCAAGAAACCCGAGGGCGTCGAGGTCGTACTGCGCCTCGCCGGGAAATCCGACGTGCTGATCGAGGGGTTCCGGCCTGGCGTGGCCGAACGGATGGGCCTTGGCCCCGAGCAGGTACACGCCCGCAACCCTCGGCTCGTCTACGGCCGGGTCACCGGCTGGGGCCAGGACGGTCCGCTGGCCACGGCGGCCGGGCACGACATCAACTACGCCGGGATCGCCGGCGCGCTCGAACCCATCGGGCGTGCCGGGGAGCGGCCGGTGCCGCCGCTGAACCTGGTCGCGGATTTCGCCGGCGGCGGGATGCTGCTGGCCATGGGCATCGTGTCCGCGCTCTACGAGCGCACGTCCTCGGGCAAGGGGCAGGTCGTGGACGCGGCGATGGTCGACGGCGCCGCGCTGCTCACCACGCAGCTGCACGGGATGCGCGCGGCAGGCGTGTGGCCGGGCCCGCGCGGCACCAACCTGCTCGACGGCGGCGCCCCGTTCTACGACACCTACGAGACCGCCGACGGCAAATACGTGGCCGTCGGCGCGATCGAGATGCGGTTCTGGGGCGATCTGGTCAAGGTGCTCGGCCTCGAAGACGAGGACTTGCCCGTGCACGTCAACGCCGACGAGTGGCCGCGGCTGCGCAAGATCCTCGCCGACGCCATCGGGAAGCACACGCGGGACGAGCTGGTCGCGCGCGCCGAGGGCACGGACGCGTGCCTGACGCCGGTGCTGAGCCCGTGGGAGGCGGCCGGACATCCGCACAACGCCGCCCGTGGCACGTTCGTCGACATCGGCGGGGTGGTCCAGCCCGCGCCCGCCCCACGGTTCGACCGCACGCCACCGGAGACCCCGGAGGCGCCGCGTGAGCCTGGCGCCGACACCGCCGACGTGCTCGCCGAACTCGGCTACGACGCCGACGCCTTGGCGGGACTCCGCGACGGGGACGTGATCGCCTGATCGGTGTGGTGGGCACTCTCATGGGTGCCCATCACAGCGCGTGCGTTTCGCGTGTCGGGAGAGGGAGAAGCTCGCCTTTATCCTAGGCTGTCAGCGTCCGGTTTGGGCACGGACTGTCACCGGGTGCCGCCATCAGGGTGAACACGTGGTGGAAAGTGCTCTTGCCGGGCAGGATGACGCGTATTCCAGTGCAGAACGGTGGATCCCGGCTGCGGAACCGGAACGGATGGAGCGTATGTCGGCGAACGCCAAGAAGATCGTCATCGTCGCCGTCGTCGCGCTCGTGTTGTTCTTCCTCATCACCAAGCCCAACCAGTCCGCCGACGTGGTGCACAACGTGCTCGGCTGGCTGCGGGACGGCGCGGAAGCGATCGTGACCTTCGTGCGGGCACTGTTCTCCTGACCCCGGCCTGACGTCGTTCCGGCACCGCCGAGGCGTGGTGCCGGATATTCGTATGCCCACGGAACTTCACTACGGATAGTCACGAATCCCAGAAAGTGAAGTCCTTGATTCGACCATCCGGGTGGATGTGCGCGATTAAAGACCAGGTCGCCGAATTCGTCCGCTTGAACCTCTGGCGTCCCAGCGGGAAATGCCCCTACGGTGCTCACATTGCGTGACCAGCCGGTTCTGGGTGAACGAGCCGGCCGGGGCGCTCGATCACTCGATCATCGCGGTTCTATGTCGGAACTTGTCAGTTGGGGCACAAGGAGGCAGGGATGACCGGAGATCCCGGAGTTGATGCGGTTATTCGGCAGTGGGCGGCCGAAAACGAGAAGACGGCCGAAGAGCGGGAGATCGACCGCATCACGTCCGCCTGGCTCGCCGACGCACCGCAGCAGCCACCAGGGATTCCCGGCCAGCGCGCCCGTGGCGGCGCCAGGACTTGGGCCCCGGTCACCTCGGCCGACCCCGACTACCTGGACGCCATGAGCCGGCGGCTGCCGGAGGTCCCGCACGATCTGCTCGTCGCCGCCGCGGGCTGGTGGCAGATGATCGGCGACGTGGCCGAGGCCGAGCAGTGGTGGGACGCCGGGATCAGCCCGCTGGACCAGCGCGCGCTGGACTACCGGGCGGCCGGGCTGACCCCGGGCGACCTCAGCCGCAGGCTCGGCCCGATGACCGTGCTGCAGCACCTGCGCCGGGGCAGCGCTCCCGCCTGGTGTGTCGCGCGTCTCGCCCGTCAGCAGAAGGCCAGCTGACTCGTTTGCCGTAACTTGACCGGCTGTGCGGTCGTTGATCCGCTAGACGCCGTCGCCGGAAGGGCTGGATTTTGGGCACCGAGGACACTGAGCAGGACGTTGCCGACGTGCCCACGGCCGAGGAAGAAGAGGCGGAAGGCGACTCCCCCCGCAAGACCCGCAAGGCGAGGCCCGCGGGGGTGGCCGCACTCGGCAGGCTCGGGATCGTGGCCGCCGTGCTGGCGCTCGCGGCAACCGGGGTCTGGGTGACCACCAGGGCCAGCACGCCCGAGGCGGGCCCGACGACCACGGACATCCCGGCGTTGCAGGTGGCGGCGGCCGACGTGCAGCCGGGGTCGACGGCCCCGGTGAACGCCACCATCAGCGGCGCGCCCGTCGCGGCGACTCAGCAGCCGCAGGTCCAGCAGCCGCAACAACAGAAGCAGTCGGGCAAGGACCTGCTCTCCAAGTGGGCCGGCCAGGTCTCCGCCGTCACCGGGATCCCGGCCAGGGCGCTCGTCGGCTACGGCAACGCCGAACTCGCGCTCCGCGACAGCCAGCCCTCGTGCAAGATCTCGTGGGCGACGCTCGCGGGCATCGGGCGTATCGAGTCCAACCACGGCCAGTACGGCGGCGCCGTGCTCCAGTCCAACGGGTACCCGACGAAGGCCATCGTGGGCGTCCCGCTGGACGGTTCGGCCGGCGTGCAGGCGATTCCCGACACCGACGGCGGCCGCTTCGACGGGGATCCCAACTACGACCGCGCGGTCGGGCCGATGCAGTTCATCCCGAGCACCTGGGCGAAATGGGGTGGCGGCTACGACCCGCAGCAGATCGACGCGGCGGCACTGGCCGCGGCGAAGTACCTCTGCGCCGGCGGCCGTGACATGTCCAGCGCGCAGGGCTGGTGGAACGGGATCCTGTCCTACAACAATTCGGTCGAATACGCGCAGAAGGTGTTCGGGCTGGCCGACTCCTACGCCAAGGCGGCGCAGGTAGTCAAGGTCTCCTGACCCGGAAGTGCTAGCGTCGAAGCCGTGCCAGCCGGGTTCTTCACGCCACGCCGTCTCTCGATCGGCGTGCTGTGCCTGATCAGCCTGCTCGTGTGCTGCGGGCTGGCGTGGTGGCAGTGGGATCGGTTCGAATCGGCCACCGGCACCTTCCAGAACCTCGGCTATGTCCTGCAGTGGCCGCTGTTCGGGCTGTTCCCGGCGTTCATGGTGCTGCGCATCCGCAAGCTCCGCCGGGAGGCCGCGGAGCAGGACGAAGCCGCGCCGGAGCCGGCACCCGAGCTGCCGAAGCAGCAGCGCGCGCCCAGGCCGGTCCTACGGATCGAGGAGGGCGACGACGAGCTTGCCGCGTACAACCGCTATCTCGCCGAGCTGCACGCACGAGACCAACAAGACCGCTAGAGAGAAGGCCTGAATGGTGAGCACGGAAGAGCGCGAGGGTGCCCCGGCGAAGGTCGCGGCGCCGCTTCGGGGTCCGTTGGTGCGCTACCGGGTGCTGGCGTACGCCACCGGTGTCGCCCTGCTGTGCCTGACCGCCGCGTTCATCCTCAAGTACGCCGCCGACTCCCCGGGCATGATGAGCTGGGCCGGGGTCACCCACGGCCTGTTCTACATGGTGTACCTGGTGGTGGCGGTGGACCTGGCGCTCAAGGCCCGGTGGTCGATCAAGGGCACCGTGCTCGTCCTGCTCGCCGGGACCATCCCGTTCCTGTCGTTCGTGGCCGAGCGCGCCGTCACGCGCCGGGTGGAGGCGGGGCGGAAGCTCTGACCGACAGCGGCGGCACGGTGTTGCCCCGCAGCGCCATCGCGTCGATCGTCTCGGGCCGGTAGGGCGAGCTCGCCAGTTTCGCCACCAGGTCCGGGGCTTTCCGGTCCATCCGGCCGCACAGGAAAGCCCATTCGTGCTCGTCCGAGCCGTAGTAGACGACCGTCCCGAAGGCCGAGGTGAACCGGCGCCAGGCGTTGATCAGCGTCTCGTTGCGCCACATCGTCGGGCAGCCCGCCTGGCTGCCGACCACCCCGCCGGGCGCGAGCAGCGCGGCGCACCGGAGCAGGAACTCCTTGCCGTACAAGCGGTTGTGCTGTGCCTGCGGGTCGTCGTTCTCGTCCGGCAGGTCGACGACCACCACGTCGTAACCCGGCTCGGCGGTGGCCAGGAACTCCCAGCCGTCGCGGTAGTGGATCCGCACCGGCCCGTCGCCGCGCTCGGCCGCGGCCAGCTCGGCAAGCGTGTAGCCATACGGCAGGTGCTCGGCGCAGGCCCGCACGGCCGCGCTGTCGATGTCCACGTGGTCGACGATCTCCGCGCCCGCGGCCACGGCCAGTTGGCCGGCCACGCCTTCGCTGGAGCCGATGATCAGCACCCGCCGCACCCGGTCGGCGAGCAGCATCGGAGGCACCATCAGCGCCTCGTGATAGGTGAGCTGGGTGGCTTCGGTGCTCTGGCGTTCCGAATCGCAGAACAGCGAGATGCCCTGCGCGGTCCGGCCGATCACCAGGTGCTGGAAATCCGTGTCGGTTTCGCACAGCACCTGTTCGATTTCCCAGTGCCGGGTGAGCCCGGCGCCGAGTGGTTCCACGATTCGCATCAGCCGCGTGCCTTTCCGCGTTCGACAACGGACATCTGGACGGATTCGGTGCCCAGCGCCGTGGC
The DNA here is from genome assembly GCF_035546795.1 of Amycolatopsis sp. Taxonomy (GTDB): domain Bacteria; phylum Actinomycetota; class Actinomycetes; order Mycobacteriales; family Pseudonocardiaceae; genus Amycolatopsis_E. The sequence goes on along the minus strand of NZ_DASZWC010000019.1, from coordinate 159,209 downwards.
CAGCAGCTCGACCGCTTTCTCGGGATCGGCCTTTTCCCCGCAGGTGAAGACGTCCGCGAAGGCCGAACCGATCTCCGGGTAGGTGTGGATCGAGGCGTGCGACTCCGCGAGCAGCGCGAGCACCGTGACTCCGTGCGGCGCGAAGCGGTGCGCCACCACTTCACACACCGTGGCTCCCGCCTCACTCACCGCGCTGGTCAGCGCTCGGCGCAGGAACTCCGGGTCGTCCAGCAGGTCCGGCTCGATCCCGTCCAGTTCGGCCAGCACGTGGCGGCCGGCGAAGGCGCCCACGTCACTCAAGGCAGTACGTCCGCAACGGCTCGATCCCGTTGAATGACACCGAAGAGTAGCTCGCCGTGTACGCACCGGCGTCGAGGATGTCGAGCTGGTCGCCCGGAGCCAGCGCGAGCGGCAGTTCGCAGGGCGTGTGTTGGTAGAGCACGTCGTCACCATCGCACGTCGGCCCGGCGAGGACGACCGGCCCCCGATCGCCGGGCGGGCCGCCGAAGCGGTACTTGATCGCTTCGTTCTCCGTCTCGGCCAGCCCGTTGTACCGCCCGATGTCCACATAGACCCAGCGGTGCGGCCCGCGCTGGGCCACCAGGACCACCTCGGTGCGGATCAGCCCGGCTTCGGCGACGATCGCGCGGCCCGGTTCAAGCACGAGTTCCGGTGCGCCGCCGGGAAAGTACGCGTCCAGCGCGCGCCGGACGGCCGTCAGGTAGTCGCTCAGCGGCGGCACTGTTTCCTGGTAGGAGATCCCGAATCCACCACCGATGTCGAGCCGCCGTAGCCGGATACCGAGGCCGGCCAGCTCCGCGAAAACCTTGGCGGCCATGGCGATTCCGTGCTCCCAGGCCGACACGTCGGGTTGCTGGGAGCCGACGTGGAACGCGAGCCCGGCGGGGTCGAGTCCGAGCGCCGCGGCCCTGGCCAGCAACGCCACCGCCTCGGCTGGGCGGCAACCGAACTTCCGGCCGAACGGGGTCGCCGACCGCGGGGCGTCCACGAGCACCCGCACCGAGACGGACGCGCCGGGGGCGTGCCGCGCCAGACGCTCCACATCGGACTCGGCGTCGGTCGTGAACTCCCTTACCCCGCAGGCATGAGCGAACGCGATGTCGGCGGGTTTCTTGATCGTGTTGCCATAGGACAGTGCCTCCGGCCGCGCGCCCTCGGCGAGGCAGGCCGTGATCTCGCCCGGACTTGCCACGTCGAACCCGCCCCCGGCGGCGAGCACCGCGCGCAGCACCGCCGGCTCCGGGTTCGCCTTGACCGCGTAACACAAACGCGCGTGCGGGAGTCCTTCGGCGAACTCCCGCACGCGCGCGGTGACTACCCGGGTGTCGACGACCAGACAGGGCGTGGGTGGCCGCTGCTCGTCGAGGAAGCGGTGGATCCGTTCGTGGCTCACCGCTCCATTCTCACGACCCGATGCCGGTGAGCGAACGCACCTCCATCTCGGCGTACTTTTCCGGGTCGGCCTTGTTCTTGCCGACCAGGGTGCCGACGAACCCGCACAGGAACGAGAACGGGATCGACACCAGGCCCGGGTTCTTCAGCGGGAACCAGTGGAAGTCGACGCCCTTGATGATCGAATCGGAGGCACCGGAGAGCACCGGGGAGAAGACCACCAGCACCAGGCAGGCGATCAGCCCGCCGTAGATGCCCCACAGCGTGCCCGTGGTGTTGAACCGCTTCCAGAACAGCGAGTACAGCAGGGTGGACAGGTTCGCCGAGGCGGCGACCGCGAAGGCCAGCGCCACCAGGAACGCGATGTTCTGTCCGTTGGCCAGGATGCCGCCGATGATCGCCAGCACGCCGATGCCCACCGCCGTCATCCGCGCGACGCGCACCTCGTCCACCGGGTCGGCGTTGCCGTGCTTGAACACGTTCGCGTAGACGTCGTGCGCGAAGGACGCGGACGCGGTGATGGTCAGCCCGGCGACCACGGCGAGGATCGTCGCGAAGGCGACCGCGGCGACGATGCCCAGCAGCAACGTGCCGCCGATGTGCAGGGCCAGCAGCGGGGCCGCGGAGTTCTCGCCACCCGGCGCCGCCTTGATCTCCTTGGTGCCGACCAGCGCGGCGGCGCCGAAGCCGATCACCAGGGTGCACAGGTAGAACACGAACATGCAGGCCGTCGCCCACACCACCGACCGGCGCGCCTCGTGCGAGTTCGGCACCGTGTAGAAGCGCATCAGCACGTGTGGCAGCGCGGCCGCGCCGAGGATCAGCGCGACGGCGAGCGAGACGAAGTCGAGTTTGGTGGTGCCGTTGGCGCCATACGAGCCGCCCGGTTCGAGCAGCTTGTTGCCCATCGGGCTGTTGTAGGCGGCCGAGGAGAGCAGGTTCGACAGGCTGAACCCGAACTTGCCGAACAGGAACACCGTCATCAGCACGACGGTCACGATCAGGATGCTGGCCTTGATGATCTGCACCCAGGTGGTGCCCTTCATCCCGCCGACGAGCACGTAGACCACCATCACCAGGCCGACGACGCCGATGATCAGGGCCTGCCCGAAACCACCGTGGATGTTGAGCAGCAGCGCGATCAGGCCGCCGGCGCCCGCCATCTGCGCGAGCATGTAGAACAGCGAGATCACCAGGGTCGAGGTGGCAGCCGCGGCGCGCACCGGGCGCTGCCTCATCCGGAAGCTGAGCACGTCGCCCATGGTGAAGCGGCCGGTGTTGCGCAGCAGTTCCGCGATCAGCAGCAGGTCCACCAGCCAGGCGACGAGGAAGCCGATCGAGTAGAGGAAACCGTCGTAGCCGTGCACCGCGATGGCGCCGGCGATCCCGAGGAACGAGGCGGCGGAAAGGAAGTCACCGGAGAGCGCGATCCCGTTCTGCCGTCCGGTGAACACACTGCCCGCGGCGTAATAGTCGGAACGCGAGTTGCGCCGGCTGCTGACCCGGTACACCACGAACAGCGTGATCGCCACGAACAATGCGAACACGACCGTGTTCAGAACCGGGTTGCTGGTGGCCGTGTCGCCGTCCGCGGCAAGATTGATGATCATGTTCAAACTCCTGCCTGCTGCCGGACTTTGTCCACCTCGGGGTCCAGCCTGCGTTTCGCGAAACGCAGATAGGCGAAGGTGATCAAGGCGGTGGAAACGAACTGGAGCACGCCCATGATCATGCCGACGTTGATCTGGCCGAAGACCTGGATGCTCATGAAGTCGTGCGCGTACGCCGCGAGCAGGACGTAGACGAGGTACCAAACCACGAACAGCACGCTCATCGGGAAGACGAACCGGCGAAAGCGGCTGCGCAGCGCGCCGAACTCGGGGCCGCGCTGGATGGCCACGTAGTCGTGCTGAATGCGCTTTCTCGCTTGCTGGACCTCGTCGTCCGGCGTGTCGAACAGGACCGGCATCTGGCCGGTTTCTTCGGCGGCGTTTCTGGTCGTGGAACTCGGAACCACGTTCTGCATGGCTGCCTCCCGGCGAGCTGGCGAACCTTGGAGGCGCACACTCTAACTACCGGCGAAACACGGATGTCACGCCAGGCCGGGTTCACGCGCTGAACACAACCAAGGCCACTGGCGGCAGTTCTTGGGCCGATCGGGCGACATTGGTCTAGTGCTTTTGCAAATTCGGTCACTCTTTGTAATTATCTAGCGGGAATGGCTCATTTTGCACATCGTTCAAGCGCCCGGGAAGCGATTGATACGCATTGGAAATAGGTCACCGGTACCGACATTTCCCTGGAAATCGGTCACGATTGGCCCGGCGCCAAAAAGACACGAGATCGGGCGTTATTCTCTGCTTGCCCACGGTGGGACGGTACGGTCAGTATCTGTTTCCGCTGGGGCGCAGGCGATCCCTGCGCTGTGTGGGTGACAGTGGTCCGTAGTGGTCCGGACAGTGTCGTCACCGGATCCGGGTGGGACTGTGACCGAGTCGGCGACCCCGGCGTCAACCCCTTGTTACACCCGGTATTTCCCCAGGTCGAAGGCTCTTTCTTCGGCTGGTTCGAAGGGGCCTCGATTGGTGTACGCTTTCACGGCCAAGTTGACTCACCGTGATCGAAGGTAACCGATCTTGTCCCAGCCATCCTGCACATCGCATCATGCACGGGAGACCGGGCCGGTGAGGGCGGGCAAGGTGCGGCCGGTGGGGACCGGGCACGCACACACAGACAACGCGGTCGTTCCATCCGTGGCGAGGAGAACCATGCGGTTGAGGCGGAGAGTGACACAGCCGGGCTGCGCGCTGCCGTCCCCGTGGCGCCGGGCCCGCCCCGGATCGCGGATGCCCGCGGGCCACGGACGCGCACCAGAAATGCCGGACAGGGAGTCACTTTCGTGACTGAAGCAGGACAGGGCCAGGTGCCCGTCGGACAACTGCTGGGCCAGCAGCCGAAACGGCCTTCCAAATGGCGTGCCGCCGCGCGCTGGCGGGACTGGCGGCTGTCGGTCAAGCTCGCCGCGGTGACGCTGGTGCCGATCGTGATCGCCCTGGTGCTCGGCGGTATCACCATCAGCAACCAGGTCAGCCGCAACAACGACTACGAGCGCATCGACCGGCTGGTCGTGCTCTCCAACGACGTCCGCGGGCTCACCGACGCGTTGCAGCAGGAGCGCACCCAGACCGCGAACCTGCTCACCCAGGGCACGGTCGGCAGCTCGCCGGAGCTGGACGCCGCGCGGGCCGCCTCGGACAAGGCGCTGCGGCCGATCAGCTCCGACACCCAGCGCGTGACGCAGCTCGACAACGCGATCGACGCGCCGGGCACCGCCGCGAACAACGCGCTCGCGCGGCTCGGCGAGGTGCGGCAGCAGGTCGCCGCCGGTCAGCTGGACTCGGTGCAGGCGCTGGACGCGTACTCCGCGATGACGACCGCTTTGCTGACCCTGGACACCTCGCTGGTGGCGGGCATGGGCGACGCGTCGATCAGCGGTACCGCGAACGCGCTGCACGACCTGCAGGTGGCCAAGGAGGAGGTGTCGACCTCCCAGGTCCTGGTCGGCTACGGGATCGTCCGCGGCAACCTCACCCCGACCCAGCTCAACCAGCTGCGCACCGCCGAGGTGCGCCTCGCCGACCGGCTCGAGGACTTCCGCGCCGCCGCCACCGGCGGCCAGGGTCAGGACTTCGACCGCACCGTCACCGGGCCGGACTTCGACACGCGCAGCAGGCTGGTCTCCAGCGTGCTGGCCGCGCAGGGCGTGACGGCGGGCGACGCGCTGGACGGTATCTCCGCCGAGCAGTGGGGCACCGTCTCCAACAACGTCGTCAACTCGCTGCGCCAGGTGAGCGGCAGGCTGGGCGACCAGGTCAGCGCCACCTCGACCGATCTGGTGGAAACCTCCGGCACCGACGCCGGCCTGCTCGCCGTGCTGCTGTTCGCCGCGCTGGTGATCACCGCCGCGGTGGTCTTCCTGATCACCCGTCAGCTCCTGCGGTCGCTGCGCCTGCTGCGCACCAGCGCGCTGGACGTCGCGGACCGGCAGCTGCCGGCGGCGGTGCAGAACATCCAGGAAGGGCGCGAACAGAGCGCCGAGGTCAGTCCCGTCCTCGTCGGCACCGAGGACGAGGTCGGTGAGGTCGCCAAGGCCTTCGACGCGGTGCACAGCCAGGCGCTGCGCCTCGCGATCGAGCAGGCCGCGATGCGGACCGGCTACTCCAGCGTGTTCATCAACCTCTCCCGCCGCAGCCAGAGCCTCGTGCAGCGGCAGCTGCAGCTGATCGAGCGGCTGGAGCGGGACGAGGAGGACGCGGACCAGCTGGCCACCCTGTTCCAGCTCGACCACCTCGCCACCCGGATGCGGCGCAACAACGAGAACCTGATGGTGCTCTCCGGCGCCGAGCCGGGCCGCCGCTCCGGCCAGCCGGTGTCCACCGCCGACGTGCTGCGCGCCGCGGTGTCGGAAATCGAGCAGTACCAACGGGTTCAGGTGCAGACGCCGCCGACGGCGCGGATCGTCGGCTACGGGGCCAGTGACCTGATGCGCCTGGTCGCCGAGCTGCTGGACAACGCCACCGCGTTCTCCGCGCCGGAGACGCAGGTGACGGTGTCGACCCGGGTGTCGGACGGCGGTGGCCTGCTGATCGACATCATGGACAAGGGCATCGGGATGAACGAGGCCGAGGTGGCCGAGGCGAACGCCCGGCTCACCGAAGCCGCCACGGTCGACCTGGCCACTTCGCGCCGGATGGGCCTGTTCGTGGTCGGGCGCCTCGCCGGCCGCCACCACATCGGCGTGACTCTCCACGGCGGCAAGGACATCGTGGGCGTCCGGGCCACCGTGACCGTCCCGGCCGAACTGGTGATGGACCTGCCCGAGGCGGTCGTGCCCGCGCAGGCCCCCGCCGAGACCACCCAACAGACCGGTGCGCTGCCGCGCCGGCGCGCGGTCAACGGCGCCGGCCGGGCCGGGGCACTGACCAGTCTCGCGGGCACCACCTCCGGCACGCTCGGCGACGGTGCCGCGACCCCGGGGCCGTGGAACCAGAACGGGCACTCCGGGGTGCTGCCGCCGCGTCCGCCGTCGGACGTCGAGGTGTCCGGGACGGCGCTGTTCAACCCGATCCAGCCCGAGGACGCCGGGGAGCCCCCGGCCGAGCCGGATGCGGTGCCCGACGACGAGCTGCCCAGCGGCGCGGCGCTGTTCGCGGCGAACACGAGCGCGGGCGCGCTGACGGAATGGTGGAGCGCGGCCGCGGCCGAGCCGAAGCCCGAGCCGCCGCCCACCCGCGAGACCACGCCGATTTTCGACGAGACGCTCTCGGCGTGGTTCCGCAGCGAAGAGCCGGCGCCGAAGCCGAAGACGGCGACCGACGAGGAGCCCGAAGCCGGACCGGAGGCCGGCCCGGAAAGTGTTTCCGAGGAGAAGGCCAGCACCGGCTGGGACTTCGCCGCGGACGAGCGTTTCCGTACCGTGCAAGCGGTTTCGCAGAGCGAACCGAGCAGTTACACGGACGCGGGCCTGCCGCGGCGGCGCCGGGGCGAGCAGCTCATGCCCGGCAGCGCCACGCCGGAGGCGGCGCAGCCCGCGAAGGCCGACGCGGCGCCGCCGTTGCCGGTCCGCGACCCGGCCGACGTCCGTGGCAGGCTCAGCAGCTTCCAGCAGGGCCTCAACCGGGCCCGGCACGCGGCGGGCGACCAGCCCGCCGAGGCCACCGCCGCCCCGGCGGAAACCCAGCAGCCGCAACAGGAATCGCCGGCCGAAGGGGCGCAGGTGCTGCCGCAGCGCCGGCCGTCCTCCGGCCTGCCCCAGCGGCAGGCCTGGCCGCAGCAGGAGCAGACGGAAGCGGCCGAGAGCACGCCGTCGCCGGTGCCCCGTCGTGAGAATCCCTTGCCGCAGCGGCGTCCGTTGGCGGAGCAACAGCCGCCGGAAACGGCGCTCCCGCAACGGCGTCCCGCCGCGGAACCGGCGGAAACCCAGCAGCCGCAACCGGTTTCGGCCGCCGACGCGGCTGAGACACAGCTGCCGCAACGCCGCCCGGCCGCCGAGCAGGCGGAAACGGCGCTGCCGCAGCGGCAGCCCGAGGCTCCGGAGCAGCCGGGGGCCTCGGCCCCGTTGCCACGCCGCCGGCCCCGGTCTGAACCCGCTGCCGCGGAGGCGACGGGTGCGTTCCGGTGGCAGCAGTCAGAGGACTCGCCGGGGGGCGAGGAACTGTTCTCCGGCGGTACCCAGCCGCAGGAGGCCACGCAGTACAGCCGGCCGGCGTCCGTGGAGGAGTCGGCCTGGTCGTTCGAGACGGACGAAAGCTGGCGGACGGTCCAGGCCGTTTCGCAGTCGACGCCGTCGGGTTACACGGCGGCGGGACTGCCGCGCCGACGTCGGGGGGAACAACTGATGCCGGGCAGTGCGTCCACCGTGGGGGCTTCCGGGCCAAGGACCCAGCGGGACCCACAGGACGTGCGCGGCAGGCTGAGCAGTTTCCAGGCGGGTGTCCGGCGTGGACGGCACCGCACGGGTCAGCCTGTCGACTCGGAACACGAAACGATGGAGGGTGAATGACCTCGCCGCAGCCACAACAGAACCAGTTCGGATGGCTGGTCAACGACTTTGCCGAACGTGTGCCCGGCGTGGCGCACGCGGTGGTCGTGTCCGCCGACGGGCTGCTGCTGACCGCGTCGAACCGGCTGCCGCTCGACCGTGCCGACCAGCTCGCCGCGGTGGCGTCCGGCCTGGTGAGCCTGACGCAGGGGGCCGCGCGCTGCTTCGAGGCCGGTGCGGTGAACGAGACCGTGGTGGAGATGGAGCTCGGCATCATGGTGCTGATGTCCATCAGCGACGGCTCGTGCCTCGCGATCCTCGCCGCGCCCAACTGCGACATCGGTCAGGTCGCCTACGAGATGACGATGCTCGTGGACCGGGTCGGCCAGATCCTCACGCCGGAAATGCGGGCACAGCTGCAGGGCTCTGGTAGTGCCCTGATCGGCGAACCGGTGGGATGATGCCGCGATGACCACGGGACCCGGGAGCGGATCCTCTCCCCCCGAGGACGGCGACGCGACTTTCGCGGACGTCCTCAACGGCTTCACCCTGGATTCGGGGCGCAGCCGCCGGAAGCGGAAGAAGGCCCGGGAAACGGAGGCCGAAACCGCGGCCCCGGCACCAAAGCAGGACGATGCCGCCGAGGCGGCCCCGTCCCCGCAGCCGCGCGTACCCGAACCTCCGCCACCGCCGCCGGCACGGCCGGAGTTCGAGCCGAACACGGGTCTGTTCGAACCGGGGCAAGGCTCCGGGCTGTTCGAGCCCGCGGTGTCCAACAGCGGTCCGCTCCGGCCCGAGCCCGGGTTCGGGGAGGACGAGACCGCGGTCGTCCGGCCGTATGCCCTCACCGGCGGCCGGACGAAAGCCAGCTACCTGCTGGAACTGGAGACGTTGATCTCCGTGCAGGAAGGTGCCGACGCCCGGATGCACTCGGGTGCGGCAGTGTCGATCGAGCATCACTCGATCGTGGAAGAATGTCGGACACCTCGCTCCGTCGCGGAGGTCGCAGCGCTCCTGCGGATCCCCATCGGCGTGGCGAGGGTGCTCATCAGTGACGCGGCCGATGCCGGTCTGGTCACCGTGCACAAGACCGTGTCCGGCAATGACAACGCCGAGGCGCATCTCATGTTGATGGAAAGGGTGTTGAGTGGACTCCGTCGGCTTTAAGGCACCGCGGCCGGCCGCGCCGCAGACCATGACCTCGGCCAAGATCGTGGTCGCCGGTGGGTTCGGTGCGGGCAAGACGACCTTCGTCGGGTCGGTCTCGGAAATCGTGCCGCTCACCACCGAGGCGATGATGACCGATGCCAGCCGGGGCATCGACAACCTCGACTCGACGCCCAACAAGTCCACCACCACCGTGGCGATGGACTTCGGGCGCGTGTCGCTGGACACCGACCTCATCCTGTACCTGTTCGGCACGCCGGGCCAGCAGCGGTTCTGGTTCATGTGGGACGACCTGGTGCGGGGCGCGATCGGGGCGGTGGTGCTCGCGGACACGCGTCGCCTCGCCGACTCCTTCGCCCCGGTCGACTTTTTCGAGGATCGTGGCTTGCCCTACATCATCGGGGTCAACACCTTCGACGGGGTGATGCACCACGAGATCAGCGATGTGCGGGAAGCGCTGGCCATCGACCCGGCCGTGCCGATCGTGCGCTGCGACGCGCGGGACCGGGAGTCGACCAAGCAGACGTTGATCACGCTGGTCGAGTACGCGATGCGGCAGTGGATCTCGTTGCGGGCGGCCAACCAGCGGTGATCCGCTGGTGACTGCGGTCACGTGGATGCTCGGGTTTAAAATAGTAGGAAGTCCGAGTATTTTGGAGCTATGAACGCTCCACTGCACAAGGCCGTCCACCCGGTCCGGTTCGTGACGGCGTCGAGTCTGTTCGACGGGCACGACGCCTCCATCAACATCATGCGCCGCATCCTGCAGGCGCAGGGTGCGGAGGTCGTGCACCTGGGGCACAACCGTTCCGTGGACGAGGTCGCCACGGCCGCGATCGCCGAGGACGTCCAGGGCGTCGCGATCAGCGCCTATCAGGGCGGCCACGTCGAGTACTTCAGCTACCTGGTGGAGCTGTTGCGCGAGCGCGGGGCCGGGCACATCAAGGTTTTCGGCGGTGGCGGCGGGGTCATCGTCCGCGAGGAGATCGACCTGCTGCATTCCCGTGGCGTGGCGCGGATCTTCTCCCCGGAGGACGGGATGGAGCTCGGCCTGCCCGGGATGATCAACCTGATGATCGAAGCCTGCGACACCGATCTCGCGGCGGAGCAGGCGGGTTCGGTCGACCAGCTGCTCTCGGGGGACGTGCCGGCGCTGGCCCGCACGATCACGCGGCTGCAGGCCGGGCAGCTGCCGCAGGACTGGCTGGACGCGATCACCGAGACCGCGGGCAAGCGGACCGTTCCGGTGCTGGGCATCACCGGCACCGGCGGATCGGGCAAATCCTCACTCACCGACGAACTGGTCCGCCGGTTCCGGCTCGACCAGCAGGACAAGGTGCGGATCGCGGTACTGGCGGTGGACCCGACGCGCCGCCGCGGCGGGGGCGCGTTGCTGGGTGACCGGATCAGGATGAACAGCCTCGAAGGCTCGCCGGTGTACTTCCGTTCGCTGGCGACGCGCACGAAGAGCGGCGAGATCCCGACGGGGCTGCAGGAGTCGATCCTGGCCTGTAAGGCGGCGGGCTATGACCTGGTGATCGTGGAGACGCCCGGCATCGGCCAGGGTGACGCGGGCATCGTGGACTACGTCGACACCTCGCTGTACGTGATGACGCCGGAGTTCGGCGCCGCGTCGCAGCTGGAGAAGATCGACATGCTCGACTTCGCCGACGTGGTGGCCATCAACAAGTTCGAGCGCCGTGGCGCCGAGGACGCGCGCCGCGACGTCGCCCGGCAGCTGGTGCGCAACCGTGAGGAGTTCGGCGCTTCTCCCGACGACATGCCGGTGTTCGGTACGAGCGCCGCCAAGTTCAACGATGACGGGGTCACCGCGCTGTACCAGTATCTGCGGGATTCCCTTGCGCAGCGCGGTCTTTCGGTGTCGGCGGGCACGCTGCCGCAGATCGAGGGCAAGGTGTCCACCGGTGCGGGCACGATCATCCCGAGCTCCCGCACCCGCTACCTCGCCGACATCTCCGACACCGTGCGCGGCTACCACGAGCACACGCGTGAGCAGGCCGAAGCTGTCCGCGAGCGCGACCAGCTGGCGGCGGCGAAGCGCGCGCTGGAGAAGGTGAACGCGGACACCGAGGCGATCGGCGAGCTGCTCGCCGAGGCCGAGTCGCGGGTGGACGAAGGGACACGGCAGCTGCTGGCGCACTGGGCGGAGCTTTCCGAGTCCTACCGCGGCGAGGAGCTCGTCTTCAAGGTGCGGGACAAGGAACTGCGCACCAAGCTGTGGCGGGATACGTTGTCGGGCAACAAGATCCCGCGCGTCGCCCTGCCGCGCTACACCGACAGCGGCGAGCTCGTTTCGTTCCTCCGCCGCGAGCACCTGCCCGGGTATTTCCCTTACACCGCCGGGGTTTTCCCGTTCAAGCGGGAGGGCGAGGACCCGGCCCGGATGTTCGCGGGCGAGGGCGACGCGTTCCGCACCAACCGGCGGTTCAAGTACCTGTCCGCGGATTCCGAGGCCAAGCGCCTGTCCACCGCGTTCGACTCGGTGACGCTGTACGGGCGTGACCCGGGCACCCGGCCCGACATCTACGGCAAGGTGGGCACCTCCGGGGTCTCGATCGCGACGCTGGAGGACATGCAGGTCCTCTACGACGGGTTCGACCTGACCGCGCCGAACACCTCGGTGTCGATGACGATCAACGGTCCGGCGCCGACGATCCTGGCGTTCTTCCTGAACACCGCGATCGAGCAGAAAATGGCCGCCTTCAAGGAAGAACACGGTCGGGAGCCCTCGCCGGAGGAGGCCGCGGAGCTGCGCGAGTGGACGCTGCGCAACGTGCGCGGCACGGTGCAGGCGGACATCCTCAAGGAGGACCAGGGGCAGAACACCTGCATCTTCTCCACCGAGTTCAGCCTGCGGATGATGGCCGACATCCAGGAATGGTTCATCGAGCACGGGGTGCGGAACTTCTACTCGGTCTCGATTTCCGGCTACCACATCGCCGAAGCCGGGGCGAACCCGATTTCGCAGCTGGCGTTCACCCTCGCCAACGGCTTCACCTACGTCGAGTCGTATCTCGCGCGGGGGATGGACATCGACGAGTTCGCGCCGAACCTGTCGTTCTTCTTCTCCAACGGAATGGACGCGGAGTACTCGGTGCTCGGCCGGGTCGCGCGGCGGATCTGGGCCACCGCGATGAAGGAGCGCTACGGGGCGAACGAACGCTCGCAGAAGCTCAAGTACCACGTGCAGACCTCCGGTCGTTCGCTGCATGCGCAGGAGATGAGCTTCAACGACATCCGGACCACCCTGCAGGCCCTGTGCGCGCTGTATGACAACGCGAACTCCTTGCACACCAACGCGTTCGACGAGGCGATCACCACGCCGAGCGAGAACTCGGTGCGCCGCGCGATGGCCATCCAGATGATCATCAACAAGGAATGGGGCCTGTCCGGCAACGAGAACCCGCTGCAGGGCTCGTTCATCATCGACGAGCTGACCGATCTGGTCGAGGAGGCCGTGCTCACCGAGTTCGACCGGATCGCCGAGCGCGGCGGGGTGCTGGGCGCGATGGAGACCGGTTACCAGCGCGGCAAGATCCAGGACGAGTCGATGCTCTACGAACGGCTCAAGCACGAGGGCACGCTGCCGATCGTGGGCGTGAACACCTTCCGCAACCCGCACCCGGAGGACGACGAGATCGAGGTCGAGCTGGCGCGCGCCACGGAGGGCGAGAAGCAGTCCCAGCTGGAGCGCCTCGCGGACTTCCAGCAGCGCAACCAGGCCGAGGCACAGCAGGCGCTCAAGGCACTGCGCGAGGCGGCCACCCGGGACGAGAACCTGTTCGGAGTCCTGATGGACGCGGCACGGGTGTGCTCGCTGGGTCAGATCACCGACGCGTTCTTCGAGGTGGGTGGCCAGTATCGGCGCAACATCTAGTCCGGCCGGACTAGTCCCGGACCGCGGTCAGCTGCCAAACCGGCATCAGGAACCGCCCGCGCTCGTCCAAGGGCACCTTCCCCACGGCGTCCGGGTGGATCTGCGCGAGCAGCTGCTCGGTCATCGACGTGGTGTAGGACGCCCGCTGCAGCCGGGTGATCCGCCAGCCATCGGCGAAGGTCGAGCGCAGGTTCTCCGCCGAGATCACCCGCGGGCCAGGCATGCCGGCGAGCTGTTCGGCCTGGCAGAACACGTGCACCGTGGCGCCGGAGCGGCAGGCGCGGTGCAGCGCCGCCACGTACGCGCGCTGCTCGTCGTCGTCCAGGCAGTGGTACAGCGCGCTGTCGAGCACCGTGTCGAAGCTGTCCTCGAAACCGTCGAGGCGGGTGGCGTCCGCGATCACGAATTCCACTTCGTCCGTTTTCGCCTTGGCGCGTTCGATCGCGGTGGGCGAGCCGTCGACGCCGGTGACGTGATAGCCGCGGCCGGCAAGGAAAATCGCGTTGTCGCCGGGGCCGCAGCCGACGTCGAGCACGTCGCCGCGGAACTCGCCGGCGGCTTCCAGAGCGACCAGCAGTGGCTGGGGTTCGCCGATCACCCAGGGGATGACCGGTGACTCGCGGTAAACCTGGTCGAAATCGAGGTCAGGTGCGCTCACCCAGCGAGGGTAGCGCCTTCGCGGGGAATACGCGGTCCGCCAGGGGAGTTGCGCGGTCATATGAAGTTCGGAATATCCACGTTCGTGACCGACGACGGCATCAGGCCCGCTGCCCTGGGCAGGGCGCTGGAGGAGCGGGGTTTCGACTCGCTGTTCCTCGCCGAGCATTCGCACATCCCGGCGAGCCGGGAGAGCCCGTATCCGGGCGGCACTGACCTGCCGCGGAAGTACTACCGCACGCTCGACCCGTTCGTGACGCTCGCCGCCGCCGCGTCGGTGACCGACCACCTGCTGCTGGCCACCGGGGTGGCGCTGCTGGTGCAGCGCGATGTCATCCACACCGCGAACGAGGTCGCCAGCCTGGACATGATCTCGAACGGCCGGGTGATCTTCGGCGTCGGCGTCGGCTGGAACCGCGAGGAGATGCGCAACCACGGCACCGATCCGCGCACCCGGGGCGCGCTGATCAACGAGCAGATCGAGGCGCTGAAGGCGATCTGGACCCAGGACGAGGCCGAGTTCCACGGTAAGCACATCGACTTCGACCCGATCTTCGCGTGGCCGAAACCGGTGCAGCGGCCGCATCCGCCGATCTACGTGGGTGGCGAGAGTCCGGCGGCGCTCGACAGGCTGCTCAAGCACTGCGACGGCTGGCTGCCGCGCGAAGGCACCGACGTGGCCGAGCTGCGCCGGGTCCGTTCGTGGCTCGCCGAAAACGGTCGTCCCGACGTGCCGTTCACCATCTTCGGTGCCGGCCGGGACCGCGCGCGGCTGGAGCAGTACGCGGAGGCCGGGGTCGACCGGGTGACCTTCATGCTGCCCACCCGCCCGGAGTCCGAGACGCTCACCGCACTGGACGAGCTCACCGAACTGGCGAGGGGCCTGTGAAACTCGGGATCACCACGTTCGTCACCGACGAGGGCATGGCGCCGGCCGCGCTGGCGAAAGCGCTGGAGGAGCGCGGCTTCGAGTCCCTGTTCCTCGCCGAGCACTCGCACATCCCGGTCAACAGGGAGACGCCGTATCCGGCCGGGGGCGAGCTGGGCCGGCCCTACTACCGGGCGGCGGATCCGTTCGTGGCGCTGGCGGCCGCGGCGTCGGTGACCTCGACGCTGACCCTGGGCACCGGGATCAGCCTGCTGATCCAGCGGGATGTGATCCACACGGCGAACTCCGTGGCGAGCCTCAGCCTCATCTCCGGTGGCCGGGTGATCTACGGCGTCGGGGTGGGCTGGAACCGCGAGGAGATGCGCAACCACGGCACCGACCCGCGCACCCGGGGAGCGCTGATGGACGAGCAGATCCGGGCGCTGCGCGAGATCTGGACGAAGGAGCAGGCGGAGTTCCACGGCAAGTACGTCGACTTCGATCCGATCTTCGCGTGGCCCAAGCCGTACGGCGTGCTGCCGATCTATATCGGTGGCAACAGCGACGTGGCCGCGGCGCGGGCGAACCGGCTGGGGGACGGCTGGCTGCCGAACGCGCTGCCCGACCCGGCCGCGGTTCCCGCGCAGTTCGCGCAGCTGGGCGGTTCCGGGCTGCCGGTCACCGCGACGTCGGCAAGGCCGGATCCGCGGGTCTTGGCGGCGTATGCCGAGGCCGGCGCGGAGCGGGTGACGCTGGCCATCCCGCCGGAACCCGCCGAGAGGACGCTGCGGCGCCTCGACGAGTTCGCGGCACTCGTCGAGGCTTACCGGTAGGTTGCAGATATCGCACTTCAGAAAGGTTGATGAGGTCGTGAGTGACGTTCAGATCGGATTGGCGGCGGCGCTGGAGCAGTTCTCCCCGCGCGAATCCATCGAGCTGGCCGCGCTGGGTGAACAGCACGGATTCTCCGGGCAGATGGCGGCGGACCATTTCCAGCCGTGGGTACCGCAGCAGGGCGAGGCTTCGTTCGTGTGGAGCGTGCTGGCTTCGCTGGCCGAGAACACCACCGGTGACCTGGGCCCGGGGGTGACGTGCCCGTCCTTCCGGCTGCACCCGGCGATGGTCGCGCAGGCGGCGGCCACGCTGGAGGCGACCTACCCCGGGCGGACGTGGCTGGGCATCGGTTCCGGTGAGGCGCTCAACGAGCACATCATCGGCGGGTACTGGCCGGAGGCGCCCGAGCGGGTGCGGCGCATGTTCGAGGCGCTGGAGATCATCCGGAAACTGTTCACCGGCAAGGATGTCAAGCATTCCGGCGAGTTCTTCAAGTTGCACACCACGCGGCTGTGGACCCTGCCGGACACCCCGCCGCCGGTGTATATCGCCTCGGCGGGCCCGTACACCTCGCGCAAAACCGGCGAACTGGCCGACGGCCTGATCACGCCGGGCGCGGCGATCGAGAAGCTGCAGGGCATCGTCGACAACTTCAGCCAGGGCGCGAAGAAGGCCGGCAAGGACCCGGACTCGATGCCGAAGCTGCTGCAGGTGCACCTGTCGTGGGCGCCGACCGAGGAGGAGGCGCTGGCCAACGCGATGGACCAGTGGCCCAACGGCGGGATGAAGTTCCCGAAGGCCGATGTCCGCTCGCCGTTCGACTTCGCGCAGATGGCCAAGCTCGTGCGCGCCGAGGACTTCGAGGGCCGGATGGTCATCTCGTCCGACCCCGACGTGCACCGGGCTTCGCTGCAGCGCTACGTGGACGCCGGGTTCAACCGGATCTACATCCACAACGTGGGGCGGAACCAAAAGGAGTTCCTGCAGGTGTTCGGCAGCGAGGTGCTGCCGAAGCTGCATGGGTGAGTTTTTCGGGAAGGGCGTTCGCATCCGTGTGGGTGCGGGCGCTCTTTTTCGTTGGGGTTGTGCGGCTTATGCGGCGAAGATCGGGGCCAGCTGTGCGGTGGCGTTGGTCAGTGCCTTCGGCATCGAGCTGTAGCTGCCGAGCGAGCCGGACGACAGCACGATCACCACGTAGCGCGCGTCCTTCCCGACGAGACCGGTGGTGTTGTAGTACGCCGTGGAGCCGCTGCTGCCCCAGCCCTGCTTGATGGCCCACGTGGTGCCGGGCAGGCCATTCGGGATGCCGAAGTACTGGTTGGTGCCGTCCGCCCCGGTGGAGGACGCGTGGAACATCGCGTTGTACAGCAGGTCGTGCGCGGGCTGGGGCACCTTGTCCTCGAGGTAGCGGTACACGGTCACCATGTCCGCGGCGGTGATCTTCGTGTCGCCCCACTCGCCGGCGGTGCGTGGGGCGGTGGTGTCGGTGAGGCCCATCAGCTTGACGTCCCTGGTGATGATCGACTGCCCACCGTCGGAAACCCAGAACGAGCTGGCTATCGCGTCGTCGGACATGCTCAGCATTCTGGTGATCCGCTGCTGGGTGGACTCCGAGGGCAGCGCCCAGTCGTCGCGCGCCAGGATGTCGATCGCGATCAGCAGCTTCACCACCGACATGCTGGAGAACTGGGTCTCGGTGTTGGCGCTGGTGACCACGGCATCGGTCTGCCTGTCGTACACCTCCAGGCCCACCTTGGCGCTGGACACCGTCTTACGGGCCGCCGCCTGCACCGCTTCGGCGATCGCCCGGCCCTGCTCGGCGGAGATCGCGGGCGTGGGGGACGGGGTGGGCGTGTGGGTGGACTGCGTGGCGAGTGTCGTGCTCGGTGAGGCGGTCGACGGCGCCGGTGCCGCGACGGCGACGCTGGCGGTGGTCACCGCACCGGAGTCCCGGCTGACCGAAACGACCAGCATTATCGCCGCGCCCATGGCCACGGCACCGAGTACGGCATTCGCGGCCGCGGAGCGCTTCATGATCCATAAACGCTCGCAACCTCCGCCGTTGTTGCGGTTTTTCCCGATCTACAGACAACCCTCAGGTCGTTGACAGGGAATCCACAGCCAGGATCACCAACGGTGATGCACAGGTGTCATTCCGCAGCGGGGCTGTCGAGCAGGAGGTGCACGGACAGCTCCAGGCGCTCGGCCACGTCCGCCGCCGAGGCGCGCCGAGTGACCCAGGCCACGAGGTTGGCCATCCACACGTCGGCGATGAGGTGGAAGACCGCGCGGTCGTGCGGCGTCGGCTTCTCGATCCGCATCGCCTTGCCGAACATCTCCTCCATCAGCTGCCCGACCTGCTCCACCTCGGCCGCCGCGGTGGTGTCGGCGAACATGAACGCGCGCACCATCGCCTCGGTCAGATGTGGGTCCCGCTGCATCATCCTGGTGTTGCGGGTGAGCACGAAGATCAGCCGTTCCACCGGGGTCTCGCCGGGGATGGCGCTACGCTCGATCTTCTCCTTGGCGCGCTCGAACTCCCTGGCCAGACCGGAGACCAGCAGGTGGATCTTGGATGGGAAGTAGCGGTAGAGGGTGCCCAGCGCGACGTCGGCCTTCTCGGCCACGGCGCGCATCTGCACCGCGTCGTACCCGCCCTTCGAGGCCAGTGCCAGGGTGGCGTCGATGATGCGGCGCCGCCGGTCCCGCTGCGCGGCGGAGCCCAGCTCGTCCCCGGCCACGCCGTTCTTGCTCTGCGTTGATGCCTTCGCCTTACCGGCCATTGGACCCCTGCCCGAAACTTGTTCCACTGTCTACGCGTACCTTACCTAACGGCCTTCCTTCGGAAAAACTGAAACACGTTCTATAGTGGTGTGCATGGTCATCGCGGTTACTCCGGAGCAGCGGGCGCTGGCGGATTCGATCCGGTCCTGGGCAGGCGGCCGGCGAGGCGAACTGGCCGGGCTCGGCCTGTTCGCGGTCGCCCTGCCCGAGGAACTCGGCGGCGTCGGCGGCACCGTCGTCGATCTCGCGGCGGGACTGGAAGAAGCGGCCGTCGCGCTGGCGCCGGGGCCGGTGTTCGGCACGGCGCTCGCCGGGCTGGTGCTGGCCAGGCAACCGGAATCGGCGCCGGCCACCGAACTCGGGCCCGCACTGGCCGAAGGGCGGGCGCAGGTGGCGGTCGCGTTCGGGCCGGGCGAGGTGAAGGCCACCCGCACGCCGAACGGGCTCTCGCTGACCGGGCGCACCGGGCCGGTGCTGGAGGCGGACGACTCGACGTACCTTCTGCTGGCGGCGGACCTCGATGGGCGGGCAGTGTGGTTCCTGTTGCCACCGCGCCCGGTCGAAGAGGCTTCGCCGCTGGATTTCTCCCGTGGGATCGGGTTCCTCGATCTCGATGGGGCCGAGGTGCCCGCCGAGTTCGTGCTGGACGACCCGCCGGTGCGGGAACTCGCCGCCACGCTGGCCGCCGCGGAGGCGTCGGGCATCGCGGACTGGTGCGTGCGCACCGCGAGCGAGTACGCGAAGGTGCGCGAGCAGTTCGGCGCGCCCATCGGTTCTTTCCAGGCCATCAAACACATCTGCGCGGAAATGCTGTGCCGCGCGGAAAAGGCGTCGGCGCTGGCGTGGGACGCGGCGCGGGCGCCAGGGCATCCGCTGGCCGCCGCCGTTGCCGCGGCTGGAGCGCTCGATGCCGCGGTGGACAACGCGAAGGACTGTATTCAGGTGCTGGGCGGCATCGGCTACACCTGGGAGCACGACGCGCATTTGTACCTCCGGCGCGCGGTTTCGCTGCGGCAGCTGCTCGGCGGTTCGGGGCACTGGCGGCGGCGCGCGGCGGAACTCGCGATCTCCGGGGTGCGGCGCAGGCTCGACATCGAGATCGCCGAAGACCCGGAAATCCGTGCCACGGCAACCGAAATCGCCGCGCTGCCGCCGGACGAGCAGCGCGCGAAACTTGCCGAAACCGGGTACCTCATGCCGCATTGGCCGCGTCCGTACGGGCTCGACGCCGACGCTGCGCAGCAGCTCGTGATCGACGCGGAACTCCAGCGTGCCGGGGTGCAGCGGCCCGATCTCGTGATCGGCGCGTGGGCCGCACCGACGATCCTGGAACACGGCACGGAAGCACAGCGCGAGCGTTTCGTCGGCGCGACCCTGCGTGGCGACATCGTGTGGTGCCAGCTGTTCAGCGAGCCGGGCGCGGGCTCGGACCTCGCCTCGCTGCGCACCAGAGCGACCAAAGTGGACGGTGGCTGGTCGTTGTCCGGGCAGAAGGTGTGGACGTCACTGGCCAGGGACGCCGACTGGGGGATCTGTCTCGCCCGCACCGACCCGGACGCGCCGAAACACAAGGGGATCACGTACTTCCTCGTCGACATGCGCTCGGCGGGGATCGAGATCCGGCCGCTGCGGGAGATCACCGGTGACGCGGTGTTCAACGAGGTGTTCCTGGAGAACGTGTTCGTGCCCGACGAACTGGTGGTCGGCGAGGTCGACCGCGGCTGGCGGCTGGCCATCACCACGCTGGCCAACGAGCGGGTGGCGATGGGCAGCGGCTCGTCGGTCGGCGAAGGCGTGGAGAAGCTGCTCGACGGGCTGGAGCCGGAGCCGGTGGAGCTGGAGCGGCTCGGTGCGCTGGTCACCGAGGGTTCGGCGTGTGCGCTGCTGGACCTGCGGGCCACCGAGAAGCGGCTCGCGGGGCAGGATCCGGGGCCGGAATCCAGTGTCCGCAAGCTGCTCGGCGTCGCGCACCGGCAGGCCGTGGCGGAGGCGGCGCTCGACCTGTGTGGCCCGTCCGGGGTGGTCGACGCCCAGGCCCAGCACGAGTTCCTGCTGACGAGGTGCCTGAGCATCGCCGGCGGCAGCACCCAGATCCTGCGCAACGTGGTGGCGGAACGGCTGCTCGGTCTGCCGCGCTAGTTGTCGGTGGGGGCTCGTATCGTGGCCCTGTGGAACTGACCCCCGACACCCGGGCGATCTTCGTGCCTTCGGACCCGCCGCGCGCCGGTGTGCTCGCGCTGTGGGGCGACGACGTGCCGGGGGACAGTCCGATCGAACTCGTGCTGCCCAGGGGAAAAGCCTTCCGTCGCAGCAAAGTGGACGCTCGGGTGCTGCCGCTGTCCGAGGCCATTCCGGGATTGCTCGCGGTCGGCGAGGCGAGCCCGGCGATCGCCGCGTTCTCGGCCGCGGTGCGGGCGGCGCTGAACCTGATCGCGCGCGGCCGGGTGCTGCCCGCGGCCACGCCGGGCGGGCTGGACGCGTGGCGGGTCGGCCCGCTGGAGACAGCGGACGAGGCGTTGTTGCGTGATCTCGCGGCCGCGTTGCCGCCGGAGGCGCACGCGCTGCCGTTGTCGGGTTTGAAGAAGATCCGGCTGCACTCCCCGGAGACGCTGATCCGCGCGCTGTGGGACGGCACCGCGGACGTGCTGGTGCGCACGCCGGCCGCGCGGATGGCCGCCGGGGGCACGGCCTTCGCCGCCCCCGAGCCCACCCTGCTGGACGCGGCGGACATCGAGTGGCTTGACGCGCAGCAGCCCGCCGGGGCGCAGCTGATGCTGCGGATGGAGATCCGCGAGGACGAGACGTTCGCCGGCGTGCTCGCGCTGCGCAGCGTGTCCGACCCGAGCCTGGTGATCGACGCGGCAACGCTGTGGGACGCGCCGGACGCGGTGTTGTCCCGCCTCGGTGAGCAGGTCGGGGCGCAGCTGTTGCTGGGCCTGCGGCGCGGTGCGAAGGCGTGGCCGCCGTTGAAGCGCGCCCTTGAGGCGGCCACGCCGAGCGAGCTGGCGTTCAGTGACGACGAAGTGGTCGAGCTGCTCGGCGGTTCGCTGCGCCGTTCGGGCGTGGAAGTGTTGTGGCCCAAGGGAATGTTCGCCGACGACGTGCGGGTGAAGGCGGGGGCCACCCCGTCGCCCGGCAGCGAGGGCGGCGAAGTTTTCCGGCTGACCGATCTGCTGAAGTTCCGCTGGCAGCTCAGCATCGGCGGGCAGGACCTGACCGAGGAGGAGGTCACGGCGCTCGCGGAGGCGAAGCGGCCGATGGTCCGGTTGCGCGGTCAGTGGGTGCGGGTCGATCCGGGCATGCTGGCCAAGCTGCGCCACCGGGGCCGTTCCATGACAGCGGCGGAGGCGCTGGCGGCGGCGTCGACCGGCACGCTGGAGGTCGACGGGGAGCAGCTGGAATTCGCGCCGCCGCCGGCGTTGACCGGTTTGCTGGAGCGGGTGCAGGCGGCGGACGCGACGGAAGTGGTGCCGTCGCCGCGGCTGCAGGCCACGCTGCGGCCGTACCAGCGGACCGGGCTCGGCTGGCTGGCGAAGATGACCGAGCTGGGCCTCGGCGGGATCCTGGCCGACGACATGGGGCTGGGCAAGACGATCCAGCTGATCGCGCTGCATCTGCACCGGCTGGGCACCGGGCCGACGCTCGTGCTGTGCCCCACTTCGTTGCTGGGCAACTGGGAACGCGAGTTCACGAAGTTCGCGCCGGGCGTGCCGGTGCGGCGGTTCCACGGCGGTTCGCGGCATCTCGACGAGGTCGCGCCGGACGAGGTGGTGCTCGCGACGTACGGGGTGCTGCGCCGGGACAGGGAGGCGCTGGCGGAGGTCGGCTGGGGGCTGCTCGCGGCGGACGAGGCGCAGCACGTGAAGAACCCGCTTTCGGCGACGGCGAAGGAACTCCGGAAGATCCCGTCGCGGGCGCGGGTCGCGCTCACCGGCACCCCGATGGAGAACAGGCTCACCGAGTTGTGGTCCATTTTGGACTGGACGACGCCGGGTCTGCTCGGCACGCTGGAGCATTTCCGGCGCACGGTCGCGCGGCCGGTGGAACGTGACCGGGACCGGGCCGGCACCGAGCGGCTCGCGGCCACCGTGCGCCCGTTCTTGTTGCGCCGCCGGAAAAGCGACCCGGACATCGCGCCGGAGCTGCCCGGCAAGACGGAGACGGACAGGTTCGTCCCGCTCACCACCGAGCAGGCCACGCTGTACGAGGCGGTAGTGCGGGAGAACCTGGCGGTGATCCGCGAGGCGAAGGGGGTGCAGCGCCGTGGGCAGGTGCTGAAGCTGCTGACCGAGTTGAAGCAGATCTGCAACCACCCGGCGCAGTACCTGAAACAGGACGGGCCGCTGCCAGGCCGTTCGGGCAAGCTCGCGGCCTTCGAGGAGCTGCTGGACGTGATCCTCGACGAAGGCGAGAGCGTGCTCGTGTTCAGCCAGTACGTGCAGCTGTGCAAGCTGCTGGCCGCGCGGCTCGGCGAGCGCGGGCTGCCGGTGGAGCTGCTGTCCGGGGCCACGTCGCCGCGCCGCCGCGAGGAGCTGGTCGAGCGGTTCCAGTGCGGGGACGTGCCGGTGTTCCTGTTGTCCCTCAAGGCAGGCGGGGTCGGGCTGAACCTCACCCGGGCCACCCACGTGATCCACTACGACCGGTGGTGGAACCCGGCGGTCGAGGACCAGGCCACCGACCGGGCGTACCGGATCGGCCAGGACCGTCCGGTGCAGGTGCACCGGCTGATCGCCGAGGGCACCCTCGAAGAGCGGATCGCGGCCGTGCTGGAAAGCAAGCGCGGGCTCACTGAAGCCGTGGTCGGCGCGGGTGAGGACTGGATCACCGAGCTGTCCGACGACGCGCTGGCCGATCTGGTGCGGCTGGGGCAGTCGTGACGCCGCGCCGGAACTTCGGCCTGACCTGGTGGGGCCGGGCTTGGGCGGAGGCGCTCGAAGGCCGCGCGAAACTGGACCCGAACCGGTTGCCGCGCGGGCGGACGTACGCGCGCAAGGGGCGGGTGAGCGCGCTCGACGTGACGGCGGGCGAGGTGCGGGCATGGGTGCGGGGCAGCCGGTCGGTGCCGTACCGGGTCACCATCCGGGTGCAGCTGTTTTCCGAGGCACAATGGGAGAGTCTGCTCGACGAGATCGTGGGCCGGCTCGGGCACGCGGCCGCGCTGCTGGACGGGGAGTTGCCGGAGGAGCTGGCCGGGGAGCTGCTGCCGGGGCCTGGCGACCTGCGGCCACGGTGTTCCTGCCCGGACTCGGCCGATCCGTGCAAACATTCCGCCGCGGTCTGTTACCTCGTGGCGGACGAGGTGGATGCCGATCCGTTCGTGCTTTTCCTGTTGCGGGGCCGTGCGCGGGAGCCGTTGTTGCAGGAGCTGCGGGCGCGGCGCCGGACGTCCGCCCCGGTGCGGGACGTGCCGGTGGTGGAGGGTTTGGCGCCCCGGGATGCCTTCGCGCGCAAGCCTTCGCCGGTTCCGTCGTTGCCGGCGGCGCCGTCGGCTCCAGGCCCTTCTGCCGTGCTGACGGAGCCGCCGTCCGGTTCGGGGCTGCGGGTCGAGGCGTTGTCGGAGCTGGCGTCGGCCGCGGCGGCCCTGGCGTGTGGGCTGCTGACCGGGGAGGACGAGTTTTCCCTTTCCCCGCAAGAAGATCTGGCCCGTCGGGCGGCCCGTGGCGAGGTCGCGAATCTTGCCGCGGCGGCGGGGATGCCGGCCGCCGAGCTGCGTCGGTGGGCGTCCGCCTGGGCGGTGGCGGGCCGTGGTGGCCTCGCGGTGTTGCGCGAGTCGTGGCAGCCGCCGGGTATCGCGCTGGCCGAGGCGCGCGCCGCGCTCGACGAATCGCCCGGGGAGACGAAGGTCTGGCGCAACAGGGTCACCCGTGGCGATCTCCAGCTCCGGATCGGCCGGGATGAACGCTGGTATCTGTTCACTCCCACGTCCGACGGCTGGCTTCCCGCCGGGCCCGGTTACCCGCGTCCGCTGGACGCGCTTTCCTCCGGTCAGCACTGGTAGCAGCAGGCGGCCTCCGCGCAGGGCCGGCAGGTGAAGACGTACGCGCAGCCGCCGTCCACTTCGAGTTGCGCGACGAATGCCATCGCCGTGCCGCAGGCGGGGCAGTCCGGAATTTGTTCGCCCCGCAGCCACACGGGCGAACCGCCCAGCTGTCCCAGCACATCCCGCCGGCGGGGCCACGCGTCGCGAGCCTGGGCGTAGTTCCCTGGCGCCTCCACGAAGCGCACCGCGGAGACGTCCGACAGCACCGCGCCCGGCGCCGCGGCCGGTCCGCTCAACCGGTCCGCGGCGAAGCGGAACGCGCGGCTTTCGTGCCGGCAGTGGAACACCGCGATGACCGGTCCGACCCGCACCTGTGCGGTGAACTGCAGCGGAGCGTCGCAGGAACCGCAGTGGGGCCAGGTGAAACCCGAAGGCACCAGCGGCAGTCCGCCGGTCCTGGTGCCGTCCCCGGCCGCGTCGCCGGGTCCGGCGTAGATCAACAGGGTCGTCACGGGGGCAGAGCTTAAACGATCTTGCTCATCCCCTTGCGTGGCAAGGAAAATCCGGGACCGGCTGGGCCTTCGCCACGGTGGCCTGGCGCATCAGGAACGTGATCGCGAGTGCGGCCGCGGTCGCGGCGGCGCCCACGATCAGGCAGGTGACGAACCCGCCGCCCGCCCCGAGCAGCGGGCCGAAGGTGGCGACGCCGATGGCGGCACCGACCTGCCGGGAGGTGTTGAAGACGGCGGACGCCGCACCGTGCAGGGTGGGCTCGACGGTGGAGATGGATTGTGAAGTCATCGTCGAGACCAGCAGGCCGGAGCTGAATCCGGCTGGTATCAAAGCGAAAACCAGTGGCCAGAGCGAGGACGAGGTGCTCGCCCAGGCCACCCCGAGCAGGGTGAGCGCCAGCGCCGTCTGGCCGATCCCGAGAACGGTCCGGCGGCCGAGGCGTTGTGCGAGCGGCGCCGCGGACAGGGTGCCGGCCGAGATCAGCCCGGTCAGCGGCAGGAACAGCAGCCCGCTGGCCAACGGGCCGAGTCCGCGGCTCTGCTGGAACAGCAGGCCCATCGCGAACAACAGGCCGTAGAACGCGAAATTGAACAGCGCCCCTTGCGCGGCGGTCCCGGAGAACCTGCGATCGGCATAGACGCGCACCGGAAGCAGCGGCGCCTTCGCCGTTCGTTCGGCCAGTACGAAACCGATGCCCCCGGCGACCACCAGTGCGCCCGCGATGAGGACCGCGGGGCTGTGCCAGCCCTGGGCCGGGGCTTCGATCAGCGCGAACACCAGGCCGCCGATCACCACGGTCGCGGTGCTCATGCCGGCGAGGTCGAGGCGGCGGTCCCGGCGTGGCACGGCAGGCATCGAGCGGAGGCTCCAGACGATGGCCGGAATCCCGATCACCACGTTGACCGCGAAGACCGCGCGCCAGTCCGCGAGGGCGACGAGCGCGCCGCCGAGCAACGGTCCGGCCGCCATGCCGACGCCTCCGGCCGCGGCCCACCAGCCGACCAGCCGATGCCGCGACTGCTCGTCGCTCGCGGCCGCGGTGGCCAGAATCAGCGCGCTGGGCAGCAGCAGCGCGGAGCCCACCCCCTGCGCCAGCCGGGCGAGGTTCAGCACGAGCATCGAACCGGCCACCGCGCAGACCGCAGACGAGGCGGTGAACACGACAAGGCCGGTGACGAAGGCCCGCTTCGCGCCGAGAGTGTCCGCCAACGCGCCGGCGCCGAGCATCACCGCGGCGAAGGTCAGCGTGTAGGCGTTGACGGCCCATTCCAGCTCCGGGCGCGAAGCGTGCAGGTGCGAGGCCAGTTGGGCCAGTGCGAGGTTCACGATCGTGCCGTCGACGAAGACCATGAAGGCGGCGACCAGCGCGAGCGCCACGACACCGCGACGGTGTTCGATAGTCATGGAACAACTCTAAGGGTTTCGATGACCATCGAACAGGTCTAAACTGAGATCCATGAGGTGCCGATGATGTCGTCCCCGCCACAGGCCCCGGCCCGGCTCGAGGTGACGAGCGTGCTGCGCGCGCTCGCGGATCCCGTGCGCCTGGACCTCGTCCGCCAGCTCAGCCGCTCCGGCACGGCGATCGCGTGCGGCCGGTTCGACACCACGGTGGCCAAGAACACGCTCAGCCACCACTTCAAGATCCTCCGCGAGGCAGGCATCATCGCCACCCATCGCGACGGCGGCCAGGCGCTCAACGTGCTCCGGGAGGACGAGATCGACGAGGCTTTTCCCGGGCTGCTGAACGCGATCCTGCGTTAGAACGGGAAGGAGCGGGGGCCACCGGCGAGGGTCACCCAGCGCATCTCGGTGAACTCCTCCATCGCGAACGTCACCCCGAACCGGCCCCAGCCGCTGTCCTTCACCCCGCCGAACGGCATCTGCGGCTCGTCGTGGATGGGCTGGTCGTTGACGTGCACGATGCCGGCCTCCAGCCTGTTCGCCAGCGCCAGCCCGCGTTCCGGATCGCCGGTGAGCACGCCCGCGGTGAGCCCGTAGCGCGAATCGTTGGCGTGGGAAAGCGCTTCCTCGGCGCTGTCCACCACGTCCGCGATCACCACCGGCCCGAACGTCTCGTGCCGCGCCAGCTCCGTTTCCGGTGGCACGTCCACGATCAGCGTCGCCGGGTAACACGGTCCTGTCGCCGTTCCGCCCGCGAGCACCCGCGCCCCGCTCGCCACCGCCTCGTCCACCCGGCGGGCCACCGTCCGCAGCGCGTGGTCGTTGATCAGCGGGCCGATCACCGTGCGCCGGTCTTTCGGGTCCCCGTAAGGCAAAGCGGCGGTCTTGACGGCGAACCTGTCGAGGAACTCCGCCGCCAGCGGGCGTTCCACGAAGATCCGCCGCGCGCACATGCAGATCTGCCCCTGGTGCAGGAACGAACCGTAGGCCGCCGCGTCCACCGCGTACGTCACGTCCGCGTCGGCGAGGATGATCAGCGGGTTCTGCCCGCCCAGCTCCAGCACCATCCGCTTCAGGTGCCGGCCCGCCGCCTCCGCGAGCCGCCTGCCGGTCACCGTCGAGCCGGTGAAGTTGATCCGCCGCACCCACGGATGCGCGATCAGCTCCTGCCCGATCGCCCCGGCCTCGCCGCGCGCGTGCGTCACCACGTTGAGCACTCCCGGCGGGAGCCCGGCCTCCTCGAAGATCTCCGCCCACAGCAGGCCACCGACCCACGGTGATTCTTCGGAAGGCTTGAGCACCACCGTGTTCCCCAACACCAACGGCGCCGCGATCGCCCGGCACGACAGCACCAGCGCGGCGTTCCACGGTGCGATCGCCGCCACCACGCCTACCGGATGCCGCACCGCCATCGCGAACGCATCCGGCTCGTCCGAGGGGATTACCTGCCCGACCGCCGCGTATCCCGCGCCGGATGCCTGACGCAGCAAGGAAAGCACGAAGTCCAGCTGGATCGAGCCGAACGCGTGCCCGCAGCCCGTCTCCGCGGCGAGCAGGTCCATGATCTCCTCTCGACGGCGACGCAGCACATCCGCGGCGCGGAGAAAGATCTCCTGCCGCGTGCCGGGGCTGGTGCGGGTCCAGTTCGCGAACGCGGCGTGCGCGGCTTCGACCGCCAGCCGCGCGTCGTGCGCGTCGCCCGCCGGTACGCGGGCGATCACGTTGCCGGTCCACGGATCCAGATCCTCGAACGTGCGCCCGCCACTGGATTCCAGCCAGCGCCCGCCGATGAACTGCCGCAGTGCGGTCACTTCCGGACCAGCCGATGCCCGAGCGGCAGCAGCTGCACCCGCGCGATGCCCCACAGCCCGCGCGGCAGCACCAGCGCGAACAGGATCGCCACCGCGCCCAGCCCGATCAGGTACCAGGCGCCGTAGTCGGCGAACAGGTTCTGCACCACGAAGAACACGATCGCGCCGATCAGCGGGCCCTCGAACGTGCCGATCCCGCCGACCAGCACCATGAAGATCATGTACGCGGTCCACTGCACGCCGAAGATCGACTGTGGCTGGATGTACAGCGAGTTCGCCACCGTCAGCGCGCCCGCCGCCCCGCAGCCGAACGCGGCGATGACGAACAACAGGCGCTTCGCGGGCAGCACGCGTACGCCGAGCGAGCCCGCCGCTTCCTCGTCGTCCCGGATCGCCTGCAGCGCCGGGCCTGTCCGGCTGCGCAGCAGCACGAACACGATGCCCAGCATCAGCACCGTGAAGGCCAGCGCCAGCCAATAGGTGTACGCGCGCCGGTAGTCGGGGTCGTACTGGTTCAGCCCCAGCAACGACGTCCCGGTGCCGCCGCCCAGGGTCTGGTTCAGCGTCACCAGCAACGCGAACGTCTCCGCCACGACCCAGGTACCGATCGCGAACTGCCCGCCATGCAACCGCAGCACGAGCAGGGACGTGGGCAGCGCGATGACCGCGGCGATCACCGCCGCCAGCACCATCGCCAGGTACGGCGTGATCTGCTCGCGGGTGAGCAACACCGTCGCGTAGGCGCCGATGCCGATATACGCCTGCTGCCCGACCGAAACCAGCCCGCCGTACCCGGCGAGGGTGTTCCACATCGCCGCCAGGATCACCAGGATGAACAGCGAGGTCAGCTGCTGCACCACGTAACCCGACATCCCGTACGGCACCGCGACGAGCACGAGTACCAGCACCAGCAACAGCACCGAGGAGATCCGGGAGACGCCTGTCCACCGGCGCACCGCGTACGTGGTCATTGCGCCGTCTCCTTCGCCGCGAGCAGCCCGCCACGCGGGGAAGCCAGCACCGCCAGGAACACGATGTGCCCGGCCAGGATCGCGTACTGCGGGTCGATCGCCGCACCGATCGCCTGTGCGATCCCGAGCGCTATCCCGCCGAGCAGGGTTCCCCACAGGGACCCGAAACCGCCGATCACGACCGCTTCGAACGCGAAGATCAGCTGCGTCGGCCCGCTGGACGGGTCGAAGGTCGTCCGGATCGCGTAGAACACGCCGGCGAGTGCGGCCGTCGCGACCGCGATCGCGGTCGCCCTGGCGTACACCGCTTTCGCGTTGACCCCGACCAGTTGTGCCGTGTCCTGGTCCTGCGCCGTGGCCCGCATCTCGCGGCCGAGCGGCGTCCGCCGCAGGAACAGCTGGAGCCCGCCGAGCACCACGACCGCGACCGCCAGCACCACGATCCCGAGCACCGGGATCGCGAGACTGCCGCTGATCCGCCAGCTCGCCGTCACGATGCCGCCCGCCATCGGGCCGAGCGAGCGCACGTCCGGCGAGAAGATCTGCAGCAGCGCGTTCTGGATGACGATCGCCAGCCCGAACGTGGTCAGCAGCGGCACCAGCATACCGGCGCGCAGGCTCCGGCCGAGCAGCGTCAGTTGCAGGAGGTAGCCGAGGACCAGCATCACCGGCAGCACGGGCAGCACCGCGACGAACGGCGAGACGTGCCACTGGTTGGCGACCACCCACACGATGAACGCGCTGAGCACCGCGATGTCACCGTGCGCCAGGTTGATGATGCGCATGACCCCGAACATCAGGGACAGGCCACAGGCGAGCAACGCGTACAGCCCGCCGAGCGCGATGCCCTGGATGACGGCATTGACCCACGTCATGCCGACCTCCCGCGCAGGCCGAAGTACGCCTCTGTCACCTGTTCGCGGCTGACGTCGGCGGCGGGTTCGTCGAGTACCACCCGGCCCTCCAACAGGCACACCACGCGGTCCGCGACCTTCAGCGCCCGCGCCAGATCCTGCTCCACGAGCACGACCGTGGCACCCTCGGCGAGCAACGTCGCCAGGCACTCGTACACGGCGTCGACAGCCTGTGGCGCCAGGCCGAGCGAGACCTCGTCCAGCAGCAGCAACCTCGGGTTCGTCATCAGCGCGCGGCCGATCGCGGTCGCCTGCTGTTCACCACCGGACAAAGTGGACGCTCGACGTGAGCGCAGCTTGCGCAGCATGGGGAAAACGTCGAGCACCCCGTCGACCGTCCACGGCCCGGCGCGACGGTGCCGGGTGGCGACCAGCAGGTTCTCCTCCACCGTCAGGTCCGGGAACAGTTTGCGGCCCTCGGGTACCAGCGCTATCCCCAGCCGGACGCGTTTGTGTGCCGGCTGTGCCGTGATCACCTCCTCTTCCAGTCGAATCGTTCCGTGTGTTGCCTGTTTCGCGCCGGCGATGGACCGCAGCAGTGTCGTCTTCCCGGCACCATTGGCACCGACCAGCGCCAGCCGTTCGCCCTCGGCCACGGTGAGCGAGACGGACCGGACGGCGTGCAGCAAACCGTGGTGCACGTCGAGCTCCGTCACGGAAAGCAGCGCGCTCATGCCGCCCTCCGACCCAGATAGGCGTCGATCACCGAAGCGTCCTTGAGCACCTCGCCGGGCGGGCCGTCGGCGATGATCCGGCCCGCGTTCATGCACATCAGCCGGCTCACCACCTGCACCAGCACGTGCACGATGTGCTCGATCCACACGATCGCGACGCCGCCCGCGTGCAGCTGCCGGATCGTGGCCACCAGTTCCTCGGCTTCGGCGTCGGTCAGCCCGCCGCCGATCTCGTCCAGCAACAACACCGCCGGCCCGGTTGCCAGGGCGCGTGCCAGCTCCATCCGTTTGCGATGCAGTAATCCCAGGCTCTCGGCGCGCCTGTTCGCCAGCTCGGTCAGCGCGCACTGTTCGAGCGTTTCGATGGCGCGCCGATGCGCCACCTGTCCTCGTAGTCCCGCCCCGTGGGTGGCGCCGACGATGACGTTCTCCAGGACCGTCATCCCACCGAAGGGCCGCGGTATCTGATACGCCCGCGCGATTCCTCTGCGACAACGGCGATCCGCACGCAACCGGGTGACGTCCTCGCCCCGGAACCGCACCTCGCCGTCGTTGGGTTTGAGTGTACCCGCGAGCACCGACAAAAGCGTGGTCTTTCCCGCGCCGTTGGGCCCGACCACGCCGACAGCTTCGCCGGCGTCGACCGCGAAGTCCACTTCGGACAGAGCGGCCAGCTCGCCGAATCTCCTGCTCGCGCCCAGGGCTTCGATGACGGGCTCAGGCATAGGGCCGCAGTTTCGTCGCTGTCGGCACGTTCGGGTCGTTGGAGTTCTCGCAGATGAGGAACTCCAGCTGGAACGGGCCGCCGGTCGCCTTGCGCCACTGCCCGCCGTGCACCCCGATCGGTACCACGTTCGGCACCGGACCGGTGCCGAAGGCGATCTTGCCGAGCGTAGTGTCCGCCGAGACGGTGCTGATCGTTTTCGCCAGCCCCGCCTTGTCCTTCGGGTTCGCGGTGGCCTTCAGCGCGGCGACGGCGACGTCGAACAACGCGGTACTCGGCCCGAGCTGCTGGTTCCACTGCTTGCCGGTGGCCGCGGTGTACCCGTCGCCCAGCTGTTGTGACGTGACACCGGTCAGCGTTGCGCGGTAAGGGAAAGTCGGCGACCAGTAGGTGCCGCCCGCGAGCCCGACCGCGGACGGGCCCAGGGCCTCCACCTGCGAAACGAACAGCCCGGTCTTGGCGATCTGCGCGATTTTCGGTTTGTAGCCCTGTTGTGCGGCCTGCTGCCAGAACGTGGCGAAGTCCGGTGGCAGCGGGAAGGTGTTGAACACTTCGCAGTTCTCCGCCTTGAACCGGGCGATCTGCGACGAGAAATCGTTCGTGCCGTCGGTATACGCGCCGGGGTCGACGATCGTGTAACCGGACTGGCTCAGCAGCGGGCCGAGTGATTTGCGGATGGCGTTGCCGTCGGCGTCGTTGGGCCACATGACGCCGACCTTCTTGTTCGTCGGGACCTGTGACCACAACGAGGTGTACTGCTTGTGGAACTGCTCCACGCCGAAGGA
The DNA here is from genome assembly GCF_035546795.1 of Amycolatopsis sp. Lineage (GTDB taxonomy): Bacteria > Actinomycetota > Actinomycetes > Mycobacteriales > Pseudonocardiaceae > Amycolatopsis_E. The sequence continues at coordinate 127,271 of NZ_DASZWC010000019.1, read as the reverse complement.
GAAGTGGTAGGTGTACTTGAACGGCGAGGGTTCCCCTTCCTTGGCACCCCGCCCGAAATACCAGGCCTCCCAAGGGACGATCGTGGAAATGCACGGCACCCCGGCCGCCTCGCAGGCGTCGGAGGCGGGGTTCACGGTTTCCGGCGTCGAGGTGGTCAGCACGAGATCGACGCCACTGGAGTTGATCAGGTCGTTGGTCACCTGCGCGCTGCGCTGTGGGTTGGACTGGCTGTCCTTGTCCACGATCTCGACGCGGTAGCTCTTCCCGGCCAGCTGCAGGCCGTTCGCCAGCGCCTTCCGCGCCTGGTCGAGCACATAGCCGTCGGGTTCGCCGAAGCCGGCGGTGGATCCGGTGCGCGGGCTGACGAAGCCGATCGTGATCTTGTCACCGCCGGCGGAACCGCCCAGCCCGGAGGAACACGCCGCGAGCGGGCCTGCCATCGCGAGCCCCGCCCCGGCCTGGAGCAGGGTTCTTCGGGAAACAGTGGCCACCGGATACCTCCGTCAGGAGTAGGGGATGAGCTTCGCCGCGATCGGCACGTCCGGATCGGTCGAGTTCTCGCAGATGACGAACTCCAGCGGGAACCGCCCGCCCGCGGATTTGATCCACTGCCCGCCGACGATCGGCGTCGCGACCACGTTCGGCACCGGCCCGCCGCCCCACGCGACCGGGCCGATCGAGCTGTCGGTCTTCAGCGTGCTCACCGTTTTCGCCAGGCCCGCCTTGTCCTTCGGGTTCGCGCTCGCCCGCAACGCGGCCACGCCAACGTCGAACAACGCCATACTGGGCCCGAGCTGCTGGTTCCACTGCTTGCCGGTCGCCGCGGTGTATCCGTCACCGAGCTGTTGCGCGGTAAGCCCGGTGACCGCGGACTTGTACGGCCACGTCGGCGCCCAGTAGGTACCGCCGGCGACGTTGATTCCCAACGGCCCTAGCGCTTCCACCTGGGAGGCGAACAGGCCGGTCTTGGCGATCTGCGCGATTTTCGGTTTGTAGCCCTGTTGCGCGGCCTGCTGCCAGAACGTCGCGAAGTCGGGCGGGATCGGGAAGGTGTTGAAGATTTCGCAGTTTTCGGCCTTGAAGCGGGCGATCTGCGATGAGTAGTCGTTCGTGCCGTCGGTGTACGCGCCGGGGTCGACGATCGTGTAGCCGGATTGGGTGAGCAGTGGTCCAAGCGACTGGCGGATGGCGTTGCCGTCGGCGTCGTTCGGCCACATCACGCCGACCTTCCGGTTCGTCGGCACCTGCGGCCACAGCGTCGCGTAGGTCTTGTGGAACTGCTCGACGCCGAACGAGAAGTGGTAGGTGTACTTGAACGGCGAGGGCTGGCCCTCCTTCGCGCCCCGGCCGAAATACCAGGCCTCCCAAGGGGTATTGGTCGAAATACAGGGCACGCCCGCCGCTTCGCAGGCGTCGGAGGCGGGGTTCACCGTTTCCGGCGTGGAGGTGGCGAGTACGAGATCGACACCGGCAGAGTTGATCAGGTCGTTGGTCACCTGCGCGCTGCGCTGCGGATTCGACTGGCTGTCCTTGTCCACGATCTCGACGGCGTAGGTTTTTCCGCCGAGTGGCAACCCGTTCGCGAACGCCTTGCGCGCCAGGTCCAGCACGTACCCGTCGGGCTCGCCGAAGCCGGCGGTGGATCCGGTGCGCGGGCTGACGAAACCGATCGTGATCTTGTCGCCACCGGAGGAATTCCCCAGCCCCGAAGAGCATCCGGCGAGCATCAGACCGGCGACGCCCGCGCCGGTCTGCCGTAGGAACGTCCGTCTGGAGGCAGGTTGCATCGGCACGGCGGCACCTCCGTCGTCGCAGGTGGCTTCGAGGGCGTGCAGCATTGCGCCAGGGGGCCGGACTGTCAATACTTCGGTTCGAGTATGCGGAACCCGAGCCGCGCTCGAATCCCGATTGGGGTCGTCGATGCCCACCACGGAACCGAATCCCCGCGGTCAGTCCCAGTCGCTCGAACGCGGCCTCGCCATCCTCGCCTCGTTCGGCGAAGCACGCCCGGTGCTCGGCGCGGTCGATCTGGCCCGCGCGGTCGGGCTGAACAAGAGCACCACTCACCGGTACCTGTCGACGCTGACGAATCTCGGTTACCTGCAACAGGATCCGTGCACCCGGAAGTACCGGCTCGGGCCCAGGGTGGTCGATCTCGGCTTCGCGGCGATCAACTCGATGGAGATCACCCGGGTCGCCGCGCCCCATCTGCAAGCGCTGTCGGACGAGACCGGCTACGCGGTGAGTCTCGCCTTGCTCGACGGCATCGAGATCCTCTACATCCAGCGCTGCCGCAGCGCGCGCGAAGGCCGTTTCGGCATAGACCTCAACCTGCACGTGGGATCGCGGCTGCCGGTGTACTGCACGGCGATGGGCAAGGTGCTGCTGGCTTTCCAGGAGCCCGACGAACTGCGCGCGCTACTGGACCGGATCGATCTCGCGCGCCGCGGCCCGAACACGCTGACCGCGCGGGAAGCGTTACTGGCGGCGCTGAACCGGGTGCGCCAGACCGGCCTCGCGGTCAACGACGAGGAACTCGCGCCAGGGCTGCGCTCGCTGGCCGTCCCGGTGCGGGACGGTTTCGGCGATGTGGTCGCGGCCGTGAACATCGCGGTGCATTTGTCGATCTGGCACGCGTCGATGGATTCGATCGTGCGCAGGCTGGAGAGTTCGCTCCGCCGTACGGCGGGCGAGATTTCCCGGAGAATGGGTTATTCGGCCAGCGAACGGAGGTAGGCCCATTCCAGGAATCGTTCCACCCCGCGCACGACGTGTGCGCTTCGAATGGACGGGAAGACGTCGAACGCGTGCTGTGCCCCCGGCAATTCCGCGTACGCGACCGGATTCGGCGAGGTCTCCCGTAACCGCCGGACGAATTCGCGGGCTTCGGGCACCGGGACCATCGTGTCGTTCTCGCCGTGGATCACGAAGAACGGCGGCGCCTTTTCGTTGACGCGGTCCAACGGGGAGGCCGCGATGTATTCGTCGAGGTGTTCCACCGGGTCCTTGCCGACCACGTAACGGGCCAGCAACGTCTTGAGGCGGTACTCGCTGGCGGGTGAACCGCTGGTGGCGGCGAAGTCGTAGACCCCGTAATGCGGTGCGCAGGCCTGGATCGTGGTGTCGGCTTCGGCGAACCCGGGCTGCAGCGAGGCGTCGTTGGCGGTCAGCGCGAGCAGCGCGGCGAGGTGTCCGCCCGCGGAACCGCCGGTGGCGGCGAGGAACGTCGGATCGCCACCGTACCCGGCGATGTTGTCCCGGATCCAGGCGACCGCGCGCTTGATCGCGACGATGTGCTCGGGCCAGCGCGCCTTCGGCGAGAGCGGGTAGTTGATCGCCACGCACACCCAGCCGCGCTGGGCCATGTGCTGCATCAGCGGGATGCCCTGGTGGTCCTTGCTGTCGATCATCCAGGCGCCGCCGTGGATCTGCAGCAGCACCGGCCTGCCCTCGACGGGTTCCTTCGGGCGGTAGATGTCCATCAGGAACCGTTTGCCGCCGGGCGCGTACGCGACGTTGCGGTCGCGGCGGACGTCGGGGCTGTGCATCCGGAAGGGGAAGACCAGCTGCCCCCACGGGGTGGCCAGGTCGTTCGGGTCCGGCGGGCGGGAGAGGTCTTCGATGTAGCGCGGCCCGAGCGCCTCGGCCAGCGCCTGCTCGACCTTTCCGCGCGCCCGCTGCGAGTTGACGACGAGCGCGCCGAGGCCGGCGGCGGAAAGCGCGGACAGCCCGAGCGCGACCCGGTCCGACCGGCTGCGTGCGCCGTGGCGCGCGAGATGCGCGGCGGTGTCGGCGGCGGTCAGCGCGAGCAGGTGCGGCGCCAGCTCCCCGGTGAGCCAGCCGGCGAAGAACGCGGGTATCGCGGCCCGTTCGCCGCGCGGAGGGCGCAGCGCGTTCGCGGTCAGTGCCAGTTGGATCGCCCGACGGGTGAGGAAACGCGGTCGCATACGACTGATCGTAACGATCTGGCTTAGGCTGGACAGGTGCAACCGCTCAGTGGCCTCGATGCGAGTTTTCTCTACCTGGAAACACCTTCCCAGGTTCTGCACATCTGCGGACTGCTCACGTTGGACGGTTCGACGATGCCCGGCGGGTACAGCTTCGCCGAGTTCCGCCGCAAGCTGCGCGACCGGATAGCGGAGATTCCGGAATTCCGCCGGAAACTGCACAATTCCCCACTGAACCTGCTGCATCCGATGTGGGTCGAGGACGACGAGTTCGACCTGGACCGGCATCTGCACCGGGTCGCCGTGCCCAGCCCCGGCGGGCGCGAGGAGCTGGCCGAGCTGTGCGGGCATTTCGCCGGGCAACCGCTGGACAGGGCGCGCCCGCTGTGGGAGATGTACGTCATCGAGGGCCTGCCGGACGACGGGGTCGCGGTGCTGCTGAAGATGCACCACGCCACCGCCGACGGCGTCGCGGGCGCGAACCTGATCGCGTACCTCTGCGGGCTGGAGCCGGACTCGTTGCTGCCGCTGCCCGACGCGGAGCAGAACCCGCAGCCGCCGAGCCACCTGGACCTGCTGCGCAAGAGCGTCTCGTCCCTGGCCAAGCGCCCGGTGGAGGTGGCGAAACTGCTGCCGGACCTGGTGAGCATGGCGCCGACGTGGGTCGGGCGGGCGCTCAAGCGCACCGGGATGCCGGTGCCGTTCACCGCGCCGCGCACCTCGTTCAACCGCACCATCACGGGCCTGCGCACGGTCGGGTTCGTCAGCCTGGACCTCGACGAGATCAAGCGGGTCAAGAACGCCTTCGGGGTCACGGTCAACGACGTGGTGCTGGCGCTGTGCGCGGGTGCGTTGCGCCGCTACCTCGAACAACGCGGCGAGTTGCCGGGCGAGCCACTGGTGGCCACGGTGCCGGTGTCGACGCAGGACCGCACGCGGAACGACGACGGCAGCAACCAGGTCTCGGCGTTCTTCGCCTCTCTGCCCACTCAGCTGGCCGACCCCGCGGCGAGGGTCTACGCGATCGCGGAGAGCAACCGGCTGGCCAAGGAACACCATTTCACCCTGAAGCCGGACATGCTGCGGGACTGGGCGCAGTTCGCCGCGCCGCGGGTGTTCGGGCTGGCGGTGCGGGCGTACTCGGGGCTGCGGCTGGCGGAGAAGCACCCGGTGGTGCACAACCTGGTGATCTCCAACGTGCCGGGCCCGCCGATGCCGTTGTACCTGCTGGGCTCGCGGATCACCGGGCTGTACCCGCTGGGCCCGGTCTTCCATGGCGCCGGGCTGAACATCACGGTCATCTCCACCGCGGGCCGGGTCGACGTCGGTCTGCTGGGGGCGCGAGAACTCGTTCCAGAAGTCTGGCCGCTCGCGGACGCCCTCCCCGTGGAGATGCGGGAGCTTCTCCAGGTGGCCGACGGGCTTGCCTGACGCTGCTCACTCGACTAAGACTAGAACAGGTTTCAGTCTTAGCCTGAGGAGCCCGTGTGGACTTCACCCTCGACGAGACCCGGCAGGACATCGCCGGCCTGACGTCAGGCCTGCTCAGCCGGGAGGTCGATTTCGAACGCCCGGCCGGTGAGCGCGGTTACGACGAGCAGGTCTGGCGCGCGCTGGGCAAAGCCGGTTTGCTCTCGCTCGCGTTGCCCGAGGAGCTGGGCGGTGACGGGCTCGGTGTCGGCGAGGTCGCGACCTTGCTCACCGAGCTGGGCCGCGCCGCCGCGCCCGTGCCGGCGCTGACGCTCGCGCTCGGCCTGTTGCCGCTGGACCGGCTCGGCACGCCGGATCAGCGAGCCTGGCTGCTGCCCGAAATCGCGGCCGGCGACGCGCTGGTCACGGCCGCGCTGAACGAGCCGTCGGCACCGCTGACCACGAAGCCCGAGACCCAGGCCGTGGCCGAGAACGGCTCCTGGCTGCTCAACGGGGTCAAGACCCAGGTGCCCTGGGCGAGCGCGGCGACGAGGGTGCTCGTCCCGGCGTCGATGCCCGGCGGCGCGGGCGTGTTCCTGGTGGACCCGAACGCCAAGGGCGTCAAGGTCACGGGCACGTCGATGCGCCTGGACGGGGTGGCTGTCACCGAAGCCGACCAATTGCAGGGCGCCGACGCGCTCGCCGCGCTGCACCGGTTCGCCGTCGCGGGCGCGGTCGCGCTCGGCGACGGGGCGCTGACCGGGGCGCTGGAGCTGACCACGAAGCACATCGGGCAGCGTGAGCAGTTCGGTCGTCCGCTGGCGGCGTTCCAGGCGGTGGCGCAGCAGATCGCCGACGTCTACATCGCTTCGCGCACCGTGCATCTCGCTGCGCTTTCGGCCGTGTGGCGGCTGGCCACGGGCCTGGACCCGCAGCCGGACCTGGACATCGCGGCGTACTGGTTCGCCGCCGAGGCGCCGCGCGCGCTGGGCACCTGCCACCACCTGCACGGGGGCCTCGGCGTGGACGTCACCTATCCGCTGCACCGGTACTACGCGCTGATCAAGGAGCTGAGCGCATGGATATCGAACTGACGCCGGCGCAACACGAACTGCGCGCGGAGCTACGGCAGTACTTCTCCGGCCTGGTGACGGCCGAGGAGCGCCACGCGCTGCTGCGCGAGCGGCACGGCGAGGTGTACCGGCGGATCGTGCGGCGGATGGGCTCGGACGGCAAGCTCGGGGTCGGCTGGCCGAAGGAGTACGGCGGCCACGGGTTCGGTGACATCGAGCAACACATTTTCGTCGACGAGGCCGCTCGTGCCGACGTGCAGCTGCCCTCGGTCACGCTGCAGACCGTCGGTCCCACCCTGCAGGCCTTCGGCACCGACAAGCAGAAAAACTTCTTCCTGCCGAAAATCCTGGCCGGGGAACTGCATTTCGCCATCGGGTACACCGAACCGGAGGCGGGCACGGATCTCGCGTCGCTGCGCACGACGGCGGTGCGCGACGGGGATTCCTACGTCGTCAACGGGCAGAAGATCTTCACCACCGGCGGGCACGACGCGGACTACATCTGGCTCGCGGTGCGCACCGATCCGGACGCGCCCAAGCACAAGGGCATCTCGATTCTCATCGTCGACACCCGTGACCCCGGCTATTCCTGGACGCCGATCATCACCTGCGACGGCGCGCACCACGTCAACGCCACGTACTACTCCGACGTGCGGGTGCCCGCGGACATGGTGGTGGGCAAGGAGAACGAGGGCTGGAAGCTGATCACCACGCAGCTCAACCACGAGCGCGTGATGCTCGGCCCGGCGGGCCGCATCGGCGGGCTGTACGACCGCGTGCACGCCTGGGCCGAGGCCCACAAGCTCCTCGACCTGCCCGACGTGCGCGCCGCGTTGCGGGAGACCGACGCGACGGTGCGGATCAACGAGCTGCTCAACTGGCAGGTCGCGTCGGCGCCGCCGGGTTCGCCGGTGGACATCGCGGACGCGTCGGCGACGAAGATCTTCGGCTCCGAGCGGATCCAGCGGATCAGCAGGCTGCTGGAGGATCTGGTGGCGCGGCACGGCGACCTCGCCGACCCGGACACGGCGGAACTGGCCGAATGGCTGGACGTGCTGGCCCGGCGGAATCTGGTACTGACCTTCGGCGGTGGGGTGAACGAGGTGCAACGGGAACTGATCGCGATGTTCGGCCTGAACCTGCCGAGGGTGCCGCGATGAGCATCCAAGAGCAAGTCGAACGTGTTGCCGCGAAAGGGGAATCCTCCCGGCGCCTGGCGCGCGACCCGGTGAACCCGGCGATGGTCAACAACTGGCTGGAAGCGCTCGGCGACACCAATCCGCGGTACGTGGAGCGGGGCGAGGCGCCGCCGGCGATGGCCCAGGTGTGGACCATGGGCGGGCTGCACTACGAGCGCGCGGAGGACGACCCGCTCGGCGCGATGATGGCCATCATGGACGAGGCCGGGTTCACCTCGGTCGTCGCGACGAACTCCGAGCAGAACTACTACCGCTACGTCGAATACGGCGAACACTTCTCCGCCACCACGAAACTCGAGGACGTCGTCGGTCCGAAAAGGACGGCGCTCGGCGAGGGCTGGTTCATCACCACGAAGACCACCTGGCGCGTCGGCGACGAAGTGGTCGCCGACATGTTGTTCCGGGTGCTCAAGTTCAAGCCCGCGCCCAAACCGTCGACCGAGGGCACGCTGCGCCCGGTGATCAGCCGGGACACCGAGTTCTTCTGGGAGGGCACCAAGGCCGGCGAGCTGCGGATCCAGAGCTGGGACGGGAAGCTCCGGCATCCACCGGGCCCGATGCCGCCGGACCTGGACACCGACGCCAAGCCCGGCTACATCGTGGCCGGCGGCCGCGGCAAGGTCTACAGCTACATCGTGCATCACCGGCCCGCGGTGCCCGGCAAGCGATTGCCGTTCGTCATCGCGCTGGTGGAGCTGGAGGAGGGGGTGCGGATGCTCGGCGAGGTCGCCGACGTGTCCAGTGTCCACATCGGACAGGAAGTGCGGGCGGCGTTCGTGAAGATCGACGAGGATCTGACGCTGCCGGTGTGGCAGGTGGTGTCATGATCGGCACGCAGCTGCCGCCGCTGAGCATCGAGGTCACACCCACCTTCGTGATCAGCTCCGCGCTGGCCACCCGCGATTTCCAGGACGTGCACCACGACCGGGACGCGGCGATCACGCGTGGCTCCAAGGACATCTTCCTCAACATCCTCACCGACACCGGCCTGGTGCAGCGGTTCGTGACCGACTGGGCGGGCCCGGAGGCGCTGGTGCGCTCGATCAAGATCAAGCTCGGCGTGCCCTGTTACGCCTACGACACGCTGGTCTTCTCCGGTGAGGTCGTCGAGCAGGAGGCGGATCAGGTGACCGTCAAGGTCTCGGGCACGTGCAGCCTCGGCGAGCACGTCGGCGGCACCGTCGTGGTCGGAGGTGTGGCATGAGCCTGTCCGGCAAGGCGGCCATCGTCGGCGTCGGCGCCACGGAGTTCTCCAAGGACTCCGGGCGAAGCGAGCTGCGGCTGGCCTCGGAGGCGGTGCTGTCGGCGTTGACCGACGCGGGGCTGAAACCGTCCGATGTGGACGGACTGGTTTCGTTCACGATGGACGGCAACAACGAAACCTCGGTGGCGCGCGAACTGGGCATCCCGGAGCTGACGTTCTTCAGCCGCATCCACTACGGCGGCGGCGCGGCGGCGGCCACCGTGCAACAGGCCGCGATGGCCGTGGCCACCGGCGTCGCCGAGGTCGTGGTGGCCTACCGCGCCTTCAACGAACGGTCCGGGCACCGCTTCGGCCAGGTCTCCAGCGCGGCCGCCACACAGGTGAACACCTCGGGTATCGACAACAGCTTCCACTATCCGATGGGCCTGGCCACTCCGGCGGCCACGGTCGCGATGGTGGCCCAGCGGTACCTGCACGAGTACGGCGCGACCACCGAGGACTTCGGCCGCGTCGCTGTCGTGGACCGCAAACACGCCGCGACGAACCCGAATGCGTGGTTCCACGGCAAGCCGATCACCCTGGCGGACCACCAGTCCTCGCGGTGGATCGCGGAACCGTTGCGGCTGCTGGATTGCTGCCAGGAGACCGACGGCGGCGTCGCGTTGGTGATCACGAGCGTGGCACGCGCCCGCGACCTGCCCCGGCCGCCCGCGGTGATCACCGCCGCGGCGCAGGGGAGCGGGCCGGACCAGTACATCATGACCAGCTACTACCGCGACGATCTCGCCGCGCTGCCCGAAATGGGCGTGGTGGGGCGGCAGCTGTGGGGCCAGTCGGGCATCGGCCCGTCCGATGTGGATGTGGCCGTGCTCTATGACCACTTCACCCCGTATGTGCTGATGCAGCTGGAGGAACTGGGCTTCTGCGGCCGTGGCGAGGCGAAGGACTTCATTGCGGGCGACACGCTGGAGCTGGACGGAAAACTGCCGCTCAACCCGCACGGGGGCCAGCTCGGCGAGGCCTATGTGCACGGGATGAACGGCATCGCCGAAGGCGTGCGGCAGGTGCGGGGCACCGCGGTGAACCAGGTGGCGCAGGTGGACAACGTGCTCGTCACCGCCGGGACCGGCGTGCCGACCAGTGGGCTGGTGCTGGCCCGCGACGCGCGGTGAGGATGTACTGTGCCGATCGTTACTGATCCGACCACAGTCACGGCTATCTGGCTTATGCAGACCGGCTTCCAGTTGATCACGGTCGGCTACTTTTGGTCGGATCAGTAAATGGGTCATTCACCTGCATGACCTCTAGCCTCGCGGGCCGGCATCCGCAACCGTTGACCGCATGAACATCCCGGCATCGGTCGCATGGAGCCTGACCGCGGTGTTCGCGTTGCTGGCGGTGCCGAGCGTGTACCGGCTCGTCCGGCTCGCGGGGCCAGGCATGGATCCCGACATCCGGCAGATGGACGTCGCCGAACTGCTGATGGTCGTCGCCATGGTCGCGATGGTGTCCCCGCTGGGCGGCCCGATCCCGGCGGCGGGCTGGCAGGCGATCTTCGCGCTGATGGCGGGCTGGTTCTTCGTCGCGGCGCTGCGCGGCAGGCGGTGCTGCGCGATGCACCACCTGATCTCGGCGGTCGTGATGCTGTACATGATCACGGCGATGCCGCAGAACGGGATGAGTCACGGCCCGTGGCTGAACATGGTCGAGATGCCGGGCAGGCTCGCATGGCCCGCGCTCGCGGTGGCCGGCGTCGCGTACTTCGCGTTCGATGTGGCCCGCTCCGGCTTCAACGCCGTACGCATGGTGCGCGGCGCGCCCGTGCGAGAGGCGCTGACGGCACGGCCCATCTACCGCGCTGCCATGGGCGCCGGGATGGCGTACCTGCTTGTCGCCGCGTTGTAGCTACTTACTGACGAGCACGGCGTCCGACAGCACGGGGGCGTCGCGGTCCTTCGAGACCGTCGAGACGAGCAGGCGCTTCCCGTCCCGCCACACGGCGGTGCGCAGGGTTTCCCCGGGCAGCACGATCCCGGCGAACCGCGCGGAGAACGACTCCACCCGGGTGACGTCGGCGTCGAGTAAAGCGTCCGTCACGGCCTTCGCCACCACGCCGTAAGTGCACAGGCCATGCAGGATCGGCACCTCGAAGCCCGCCGCGCGGGCGAACTCGGGATCGGAGTGCAGCGGGTTGCGGTCGCCGCACAGCCGGTACAGCAGGGCCTGCTGGGGGAGGGTGGGCGTCTCGATCACCATGTCCGGCTCGCGGTCGGGCAGCTCCACCTTGTCCGAGCTGCCCCGTCTGCCGCCGAACCCGCCTTCCCCGCGCGCGAAGATGCTTGACCGTTCCGTCCATAGTGGACTGCCGTCGTGCTCGGTCACCGTGGTCTCGTTGATGATGACGGCCGCCTTGCCCTTGTCCAGCACGTCGACGATCCGGGTGCGCCCGACGGCCTTGCCCGCCACCGGGATCGGCCGGTGCACGGTCACCGCCTGTGTGCCGTGCACGACATCGGCCAGGTTGATCTCGATGCCGGGGTAGGAGACCGCGGGCGGGGCGACCGCGTGCAGATTCGCCGCGACGGTCGCGAAGGTCGGCAGCACGCGCAGGTCGCGCTCGGAGGCGTAACGCAGCTCCCGCTCGTCCGTCGGCTTCGCGCCCGCGCCCAGCGCGAGGTGGTAGAGCAGCACGTCGGAGGAGGACCAGCTGAAGTTCACGTCGCCGAGCTCGGCGCCGATCGCGAGGCCGGGATCGATGGGCACGGGGGCGCTCCTACTCGTAGGTGACCGAAACCTCGTCCGTCAGCGGCAGCGACTGGCAGGCCAGCACGATGCCCTCGGCGATGTCCTCGGAGTCCAGGATCTCGTTGTTCAGCATCTTCACCTCACCGGAGACGATCCGGCAAGCACAGGCACTGCACTGCCCGGCGCGGCAGGAGTAGGGCGCGTCCAAACCCCTGTCCAGCAGGTGGTCGAGCAGCTTCTGTTGCCGCGGCCAGGTGAGCTCGTGCTGCTTGCCGTCGAGATCGACGCGCAGTTCGGTGGTCTCTTCCTCGGTGGTGGCCTCGGTCCCGGCGGGGCCGGTGTCGAAGGGATTCCCGCCGAGCGAGACGAATTTCTCCAGGTGCACGCGTTTGCGCTCGAACCCGAGATCCTTCAGGGCCTGTTTGGTGGCGGCCATGAACGGGGCCGGCCCGCACAGGAAGGCCTCGAACCCGGTGAACGGCCGTGCCAGCGCCTGGAGCTGCTCGACGGTCGGCAGGCCCTGCACGCTCTCCAGCCAGTGCTGCACCACGAGGCGGTCCGGATGCTCCCGGGCGAGCGCGGAAAGCTCGTCGCCGAAGATCACCGACTTCTCGTCCCGGTTGGCGTAGACCAGCACGATCCGGCCGTTGCCCTGGCGCAGCGCGGTTTTCAGGATCGACATGACCGGGGTGATCCCGCTGCCCCCGGCGAAGAGCAACAGGTCCTCGTCGAAGTCGGCGGGGGTGAAGATCCCGGCGGGCGGGAGCACTTCGACAGTGGCGCCGGCCGCGAGGTTGTCGCAGATCCAGTTCGAGCCGTAGCCGCCGTCGGTGCGCTTGACCGTGACCTTGAGCCGGGTTCCCTCGTGCGGTGCGCTGGACAGCGAGTAGCACCGTGCCGCGGTGCCGACCCGCAGGGTGAGGAACTGGCCGGGGCGGTAGCGGAAGGCCTCCTCCTGGTCCGGCGCGATCTCGAACACGACGGACCTGGCGTCGGCGGTCTCGGCGATCACCTCGGCCACGGTGAGCGTGTGCACGTCACTCATCCAGTTCCCCGAACTCCCCGTTCCGCACCGCCTTCGCGATGCTGACGCCCAACCGGTCACACGTGTCCAGCAGCGCGGTGTTCTCCCCGGCGGCCACCGCCTCGGCGAACACCGGGCAGCTCGCGGCGGCGTCGGTCGTCCACTGGATGCTGGTGTGCTTGTGGCTGTTCTTCTTGACCAGCACCCTTGTCCCGCAGTCCGAGCACGTATGCGGGCGCAGCCCCCCGGACAGGAACTCCGTCTGCTCGGCGGTCGTCATCCTCCGGCCTCCCGCCGCATACCCGGCACGCACGTCCGCCGCGTCCCGCTCGCATGGCGCCGCATCCTCAGACTCCCGCTTCTTCCTGCTGGCGGGCCAGGTTCTCGGCGACCTCCTGCGACCAGGCCTCGTTCGCCTTGGTGGTGTCCACCTCGAACTCGAAGCGGCGCGTCATGTCCTCGGAGACGTCCTCGACATCCACGTAGAACTGGTCGTACCACCGGCGCAGCTGGTAGACGGGACCGTCCTCCTCGCACAGCAGCGGGTTGTCGATCTTGCTCTTGTTGCGCCAGATCTCCACGTCCTGCAGGAAACCCACGCTGATGCCCTTGGCGAACTTGGCGGCGATCTTGTCGGCCTGCTCGTCGGACACCCCGGGCAGCTTCTTCACGCTCACGCCCCACTGCAGCATGAACGAGTTCGGCGAGACGGGGTAATGGCAGTTGATCAGCACGTTCTCGATTTCGAGGCCCTTGAACGTGTTGAGCAGTTTGTTGATCATGTACGAGGGTCCGAAGTACGAGGCCTCCGACCGCAGCAGGTTGTCCTCGCCGCCGTAGTTGGAGGCCATGCCCATGTCCGGGCGGCCCTTGGTGTTGAGGTACTGGGTGGCGATGTGCCCCTCGAAGACGTTCTTGAAGTAGGTCGGGAAGGCGTAGTGGATGTAGAAGAAGTGCGCCATGTCGACCATGTTGTCGATGATCTCGCGGCAGTTCGCGCCCTCGATCAGCACCGAGTCCCAGGTCCAGTTGCTCCACTCGCCGCTGAAGATCCCGTCGATGCGGGGGATCACCACGTCCTCGGGCGGCGGGTTGCCCTGCGGGTCGTGCCAGACGAACAGCTGCTTGTTCTCCTCGAGGGTGCGCCAGGCGCGGGTCCGCGCCCGCAGCGGAACCCTTTTGGCGTAAGGGATCGAGACGCATTTCCCGTTGCCGCCCCAGCGCCAGTCGTGGAACGGGCAGGCGATCTCGGTGCCCTTCACGCTGCCCTGGGTCAGGTCACCGCCCATGTGCCTGCAGTACCCGTCCAGCACGCTGAGCTTGCCGTCGGCGCCCTGGAACACCGCGAGTTTGGTGCCGAAAGCGTTGATGGCGTGGGGTTTGCCGTCCTTGAACGTGTCGGCGAGGCCCAGGCAGTGCCAGCCGCGCGCGAACCGCTCCGGCGGAGCTCCCGCGTCGATCGTGCGGATTTCCGTCATCGTTGACCTCCAGTGCGATTCTGGCCAGCCAGGTGCAGCGCGGCAAGGTAGCCGAAGACCATCGCGGGCCCGATGGTGGCGCCCGGGCCGGCGTAGGTGTGCCCCATGACGGCCGAACTGGTGTTTCCCGCCGCGTACAGCCCGGTGATCACCGAGCCGTCTTCACGCAGCACGCGTGCGTGCACGTCCGTCCGCAGCCCGCCCTTCGTGCCCAGGTCCCCCGGCACGATCTTGACCGCGTAGAACGGTGCGACGTCGAGCGGGCCGAGGCTCGGGTTAGGCCGGTTGCGCGGGTCGCCGTAGTAGTGGTCGTAAGCGCTCTTCCCGCGCCCGAAGTCCTCGTCCACGCCTTCGCGCGCAAAGCCGTTGAAGCGGTTCACGGTGGCGACCAACGACTCGGCCGGGACGTCGATGCGCGTCGCCAGCTCGGCGAGCGTGCCCGCCTTCGCCGCGACGCCGGCCTTGTACCAGCGGCCAGGCAGCTTCTGGCGCGGCCCGATCCCGGTGAACATGTAGCGGTTGCGGTAGCGCTGGTCGAAGACGAGCCAGGTGGGGATGTGCTCCCCGGGCCCGTCGCCAGGCCCGTACATGGCGTGCACGGCCTCGACGTAGGGCGCCGATTCGTTGACGAACCGTTCGCCCTTCGCGTCGACCATCAGGCAACCAGGCCGCGACCGTTCCGCGAGTGCGAACCACGGGCCGCCGGTGAGCGGGATCGAAGGGCCCCACCACGCGTCGTCCATCAGGTCGACAGCGGCGCCGAGCTTGAGCCCGGCGGTGATCGCGTCGCCGGTATTGGCCTTCGCGCCGACCGTCCATCCGGTGCCGATGGGCTGGCGCTGGTACTTGGCGCGCATCTCTTCGTTGTGCTCGAACCCGCCGGCCGCGAGGATCACGCCGAGCCGCGCGTGCACCTCACGCCCGTCCCCGGTGACCACGCCGGTGACGCGGTCGTCCTGGGTGACCAGGTCGGTGAGCGGGGTGTCCAGCCACACCGGGACGTTCGCCTTGACCAGCCCTGCCCGCAGCCCGGCGGCAAGCGCCTGCCCCATCGAGAGCTGGCGCTTGCCGGACAGCAGCCGAAGCCCCAGCCGCAGCATCCGCAGCACACCCTTCGGGTGTCGGGCGATAAGGCTGAGCCAGCGGTAGTCGGCCTGGGTGATCGGCACGCCCAGCGGCGGCGCGCTGTACGGCGGTTCGAGGTTTTCGAGTTCGTCGCCGAGCAACTTGACGTTGAACGGCCGCGGCTCCACCGAGCGCCCGCCGGGACGTCCGCCCGGCGCCTCCGGGTGGTAGTCCGAGTAGCCCGGCACCCACTGGAGCCGCAACGGGGTCACCCGCTGCACGAACGACACGACCTCGGGGCCGTTGTCGAGGAACGCCTCGCGCGCCGCGGCGGGAACGACATCCCCCACGATCGCTTCGAGGTACTCGCGGGCCTTCTCGGGAGTGTCCTCGATCCCGGCGGCCTGAAGAACCTCGTTGTTGGGTATCCAGACCCCGCCGCCCGACCGGGCGGTGGACCCGCCGAACTTGGCGGCCTTCTCGATCACCACCACACTCAGACCCTGATGTGCGGCGACGAGAGCGGCCGTCATCCCGGCGGCGCCGCTGCCCGCGACAACGACGTCGAACTGCTCCGCCATGCGACCTCCGGTGGAACGCGTTCCAGTAGAACGCCTGCCTGCTCGTAGCCTCTGCGGCCACCATAGACGAGAACGTGTTTCAGTTCTAGGGTAGGCGACGTGGGTCGACCAGTGGATGTCGTGGTGATCGGCTTCGGCGCGGCCGGAGCCTGTGCGGCGATCGAAGCCGCGGACGCGGGCGCCGAGGTGCTCGTGCTGGACCGGTTCAGCGGCGGCGGCGCGAGCGCGTTGAGCGGGGGGATCGTCTATGCGGGCGGTGGCACGGAGCAGCAGCGTGCCGCCGGCGTGGATGATTCCGCCGACGCGATGTACGACTACCTGCGCCTGGAAGTGGGCGACGTGGTGTCGGAGAAGACGTTGCGCAGGTTCTGTGACCAGAGTGTCGACATGATCGGCTGGCTACAGGACCAGGGCGTGCCTTTCGAGGGCAGCCTGTGCCCGTACAAGACGTCGTATCCCAACGACGACTACTACCTGTACTACTCGGGCAGCGAGTCCTCAGGCGGGTTCCGCGACGTCGCGAAACCGGCTCCGCGCGGCCATCGCACGAAGGGCTCCGGCACCTCCGGCAAGCTCCTCTTCAAGAAGCTCGCCGAGGCCGTGCGCCGCCGCGGGGTGCAGGTGATGTCCGGCACCCAGGCGACGGAACTGCTCACCGACGCTGCGGGCGCGGTCACCGGCGTGCGCGTACGCACGCTCCGCGACGCGCCCGCCCGGGCACGCCGCGCGCACCGGTTCTGGTCGCGCTACTCCGCCAAGCCGGGGATTTACCTGCCCTCGCTGCGCAAGGCATTGCACCGCCGCGCGGCGCGCATCGAGCGCCGCTACGCGCGCGAGGAGGAAATCCCTTGCCGCAACGTGATCATCGCCGCAGGCGGGTTCATCGCCAACCGCGCGATGGTGCGTGAGCACGCGCCCGCCTATCGTGGCGGCCTCGCGCTCGGCACCTCCGCCGACGACGGCAGTGGCATCGGACTCGGTGTCACGGCGGGCGGGGCGACCGGCGAAATGGGCAGCGTCACAGCCTGGCGTTTCGTCACCCCACCGAGCGCGTTCATCCGCGGCCTGATCGTCGACGCCTCGGGCAAGCGGATCATCGACGAATCGCGGTACGGCGCCGCGGTCGGAGAAGCGATGATCTCGCAGCACGACGGCAAGGGCTGGTTGCTCGTCGACCAGGAGATCGTCACCGCCGCGAAACGCAGCGCGCGCAAGGAAGCCCAATGGTTCCAATGGCTCCAGGTGCACTACATGTTGCGGCGCGAACGCGTGCAGGGTGGCTCCCCGGCCGACGTGGCCCGCCGTGCCGACGTGGATCCGGCCGGCCTCGAAGCGACCGTCGAGGCCTACAATGCCGCCGCGGCAACGGGTGTGGACGACCCCATGGGCAAGCCCGCCGATTATGTGCAGCCGTTACGCACTCCTCCTTTCTCTTTGCTCGATGTGTCGATCAGGCCCAGCCTCGGTTTCCCCTGCCCGATGCTGACCCTCGGCGGGCTGGTCGTGGACGAGGAAACCGGACAGGTCCGCGCCGAGAACGGCGCCGGCATCCCCGGCCTGTACGCGGCCGGCCGATCCGCGGTGGGAATCTGTTCCAGGTCCTACGTCAGCGGGCTGTCGCTCGCTGACTGCGTGTTTTCCGGACGTCGAGCGGGAATCTCGGCAGCTCAAGGCGGCGAGTGATGACAAAAACGAGAACGTGTTCTAGTCTTGCGAATGTGAGTTCAGGTCTGACGAGGACGGGGCAGCGCGAATGAGCGAGCAGGACACGCAGGCAGTTATCGCGGGGGTCGACGAACTCCTGCCCGTCCTGCGGGAACGGGCCCAGGAGACCGAGGACGCCCGACGGATTCCGGACGAGTCGATCAAGTCCTTGCAGGAATGCGGTTTCTTCAAGCTTCTCCAGCCGAAAACCTACGGTGGTTACGAAGCCGATCCGGTGAGCTTCTACACCGCGGTCAAGAAGATCGCGAGCGCGTGCGGTTCGACCGGGTGGGTGGCTTCGATCCTGGGCGTGCACCCGTGGCACCTGGCGCTGTTCGAAGCGCAGGCGCAGGCGGATGTGTGGAGCGACAACGTCGACACGCTCATCTCGTCGTCGTACGCGCCGATGGGCAAGGCGACCGTGGTCGACGGTGGCTACCGGCTTTCGGGCCGGTGGAGCTTCTCGTCCGGCTGCGACCACGCCACGTGGGTGCTGCTCGGCGGCCCGGCCTTCGCCGACGGTAAACCGGTCGACTTCTGCACCTACCTGGTGCCGATCGCCGACTACAGCATTGTGGACGTCTGGGACACGGTGGGACTCCGCGGAACCGGCAGCAACGACATCGTGGTCGAGGACGTTTTCGTGCCCAAGCACCGGGCGCTCAGCTTCATGCTGACGTCCAAGTGCAAGACGCCGGGACAGGAGGTCAACCCCGGCCCGTTGTACCGATTGCCTTACGGCTCAGTGCATCCGTCGACGATCACCGCGCCCATCATCGGGATGGCCCAGGGTGCTTACGACGCGCACGTCGAGCACCAGCGCCAGCGCGTGCGCGCCGCCTACGCGGGAGAACAGTCCAAAGAGGATCCTTTCGCCAAGGTGCGGATTGCCGAGGCGGCAAGCGAAATCGATGCTTCGTGGCTGCAACTGACACACAACATCGATGAGCTGTACCAACTGGCCTGTCGTGGTGAGAAACTTCCTTTCGCTACACGCCTGCGGGTGCGGCGGGATCAGGTGCGCGGAACAGAACGCGCGATCGGCGCCGTGGACAGGCTTTTCGAGAATTCCGGAGGACGCGCGCTGAAAATGGGAACCCCCATTCAGCGCTTCTGGCGGGACGCGCACGCAGGCCGAGTACATGCGGCTAACGACCCAGAGCGAGCCTACACGATGTTCGGCACCGGAGAGTTCGGTCTGCCCGTCGAGAACGCGATGGTGTGAATTATGGCCGAAGGTAAGTACGTGCAGGTACGGGACGGTCTGCGGCTGCACTATCACGAGGCCGGCGCGGAGCATCCGAATACGGTGGTACTGCTGCACGGCGGCGGCCCCGGCGCCTCGGCGTGGAGTAACTTTTCCCGCAATATCCCGGTGTTCGCCAAATCCTTCCGCACGATCGCGGTCGATCAGCCCGGCTTCGGCCGTTCCGGCAAACCGGTCGACCATCCGCAGTACTTCAAGCACAGCGCGGACGCGGTCGTCGCCCTTCTCGATGAGCTCGGCGTAGAAAAGGCCCATCTGGTAGGGAATTCGCTCGGCGGTGGAGCTGCGGTGCGGCTGGCGCTGGACCACCCGGACCGGGCGGGCCGGCTCGTGCTGATGGGCCCGGGCGGGCTGAGCGTGAACGTGTTCGCGCCCGACCCCACCGAAGGCGTGAAGAACCTCGGCCGGTTCGCCGCGCCTCCCGGGCCCACCAAGGAAAAGCTCGAAGCATTCCTGCGGGTGATGGTCTACGACCAGTCGCTGATCACCGATGAACTGCTGGAGGAACGCTTCGCCGCGGCCAGCACTCCCGAGTCGCTCGCCGCGATGCGCGCGATGGGGGAGTCCTTCATGCGGCCGGATTCCTACGAGCAGGGCCTGTTGTGGCGGGAGGCCCATCGGCTCCGGCAGCGGGTGCTGCTGATCTGGGGCCGTGAGGACCGCGTCAACCCGCTCGACGGCGCACTGGTGGCGCTGAAGATGATCCCGCGCGCGCAGCTACACGTGTTCGGCCGCTGCGGGCACTGGGCTCAACTGGAGAAGTTCGACGAGTTCAACCGGCTTTCCCTGGATTTCCTTGGGGGTTCGTGATGGGCATTCGCTCACTGGGGTACCTGCGCATCGAGGCCACGGACATGGCGAAGTGGCGCGAGTACGGGCTCAAGGTGCTCGGCATGATCGAGGGCAAGGGCACCAATCCCGACGCGCTGTACCTGCGCATGGACGATTTTCCCGCCCGGCTGGTGATTTTCCCCGGCGAGGCGGACCGTCTCGCGCAGGCCGGCTGGGAGGTCGCCACCGCCGCGGAACTGGACGAGGTACGGGGCAGGCTGGAGTCGAACGGCGTGCCGTACAAGGAAGCCACCGCGGAGCAGCTTGCCGATCGACGGGTTACGGAGATGATCACGTTCGACGATCCCTCGGGCAACACCCTGGAGGTCTTCCACGGTGTCGCGCTGGAACATCGCCGCGTTGTGAGCCCGTACGGGCACCGGTTCGTGACGGAGGAACAAGGGCTCGGGCACGTCGTGCTTTCGACGCACGACGACGAGGCCGCGCTCCGGTTCTACCGGGACGTGCTCGGTTTCCGGCTGCGTGACTCGATGCGGATGCCGCCGCAGATGGTGGGCAGGCCCGCGGACGGTGAGCCGGCCTGGCTGCGCTTCTTCGGCTGCAATCCCCGGCACCACAGTCTCGCGTTCCTGCCGATGCCGACCCCCAGCGGGATCGTGCACCTCATGGTCGAGGTCGAGAACACCGACGACGTCGGCCTCTGCCTGGACAGGGCGAAACGGCGCAAGGTCCCGATGTCGGCGACGCTCGGCAGGCACGTGAACGATCTGATGTTGTCCTTCTACATGAAGACCCCCGGTGGGTTCGACGTGGAGTTCGGGTGCGAGGGGCGTCAGGTCGACGACGACGACTGGATCGCCCGTGAGAGTACGGCGGTCAGCCTGTGGGGCCACGACTTCAGCGTCGGGATGCAGCAGTGATCTCCGGTTCCGGTGTGTCCGAAGTGGACTCGGCGCGCTTCCGTCAGGCGCTGGGTCACTTCTGTACCGGGATCACCGTGGTCGCGGCCCACAGCGGCGAGGAGCCGGTCGGGTTCGCCTGCCAGTCCTTCGCCGCGTTGTCCCTGGACCCTCCGCTGGTGTTGTTCTGCCCCAGCAGGACTTCCCGGACGTGGCCGGTCATCGAGGGGACCGGCCGGTTCGCGGTCAGCGTACTGGCGGAGGAACAACGTGACGTCAGTTCCGTCTTCGGTTCACGCGGGGCGGACAAGTTCGGCGCGGTCGAATGGACCCGGGCTCCGTCGGGTTCGCCGGTTCTCGCCGGTGCCCTGACCTGGGTCGACTGCGAGCTGGACATGGTGCACGAGGCCGGCGACCACTATGTGGCGGTCGGCCGGGTGACGGCCCTGGGTGACCCCTCCGGTGGGAAGCCGCTGTTGTTCTACCGCGGCCAGTACACCGGGGCGGAGCCCCTGCGCAACGATCTGGCACCGATGCTGGCCTGGGCCGCTCCCGACGACTGGCTGTGAACCGGGTTCAGTCAGCGCTCGATATCGCCTCCACCGACCGGCCGGTGGTGCGCGGGCCGAGTACCGCGACATCCACGACCAGGATCGCCATCGCGATCGCGACTATCGCGAACATCCCGCCCGCGCCCTGGTGCTGGAGCACCGGCAGCAGGATGAACGGCATGGCGGCGGTCGCCAGCCGGGACAGTGAGTAGGCCGATCCCGCCGCCGTCGCGCGCAGCGAGGTCGGGAACAACTCGGCCTGGTACGTGTGGAACGCGTTCGAGAAGACGTTGCTGATGGCGGTGTAGCAGAACCCGAGGATCGCGATCGCCACACCTGTTGTGGAGTAACCGAAAGCGAGACCGAACATCGCCATGCCCAGCGCACTGGCGACGATCAGCCACTTCCGCTGCACCCGCTCCATCACCGGGATCGACAGCGCCGAGCCGATCGGGTAGCCGAGGAACGTCAGAGCACTGAACAGCAGCGAATGGGTGAGGTCGAATCCCTTGGCCGCCAGGACGATCGGCACCAGGGAACCGAATCCGTAGTAGCCGAACGCCTGCAGCACCTGGAAGACGTAGAGCATCACCGTCCGCCGGCGCCAGGGCGGCCGGAACAGCGCCGAGCTGCGCTGTGGCTCCGGCTCGACCGGATGTTCGCGGACTTCCGGCTCGGGCAACGGACTATCGGCCGAGTTCTCCAGCCGTCGGATGACCTGGTCCGCTTCTTCGGCTCTGCCACGGGAGATGAGCCAGCGGGGTGACTCCGGCAACCCGGCCCGCAGCACCCAGACGATCGCGGAACCCAGCGCGCCGATCACGAACAGCCAGCGCCAGCCGTCGAAACCGAGTGGGCTGTGCCCGACCAGCGCCTGCGCGAGGAAACCGGCCGCGGGTACCCCGCAGAAGCCCACGGTGTACGCCCATGCCGTGGCCCTCCCGCGAGCGTGCGCCGGCAACAGATCTGCCAAATACGCGTCCGCGAGTGGTAATTCTGCACCGATTCCGATGCCCGCGACGAACCGGCAGACGACCAGCATCCACACGTCGGTGCTGAACGCGCCGAGCAGCGTGAACACCGAATAGATGGCGAGCGTCAGCAGGAGTGCGCGGCGGCGGCCGACCCAGTCGGCGAGCCTGCCGAGCGCGACCGCGCCGACGAACGCGCCGACGAAGGCGGACGCGAGCAGCGGCTTGAGTTCTGCGCTGGACACGCCGAACTCCTTGCCCAGCACCGTGCTCACGGTGCTGGCCAGGAACAGGTCGTACAGGTCGAAAAAGGTCGCCACGCCGACGACGGCGATCAGGTACCGGTGGAACCGAGTGACCGGAAGGCGGTCGAGACGTGCGGCCGTCGTTGGCTGCGCGGTGGTCATGGAGGCAAGTTAGCGCAGCGACGTCCGGTTTGAAAATACATACTTTGGCAGATGCGCGGGAGCCCGCTGTTCGTTTAGAGTCGTCGGTATGAGCGAAAGCCGACTCGAACACACTGACAAATCGTTGACCTGCAAGAGTTTTCACGTTCCGTGGCGCGGGAGCCGTGCCATGTGGACGAAGAGAGCCGGAGTGCGGGAGGGCGCGGGCCCGCCCGGTGAGTCGTGTCATGCGGCCGGAAACGGGCAGCAGGCCTGAATCCGACTACGCATGGCCCGGTGCTTTCTCCGCGCACCTCGTGCACAAAGTCAAGCGCTGCAACGCTTCCCGTTTGCGTGCGCAAGGTAGGGTCTTCGGTCTCGCCGAATGCGGCGCGGCCTGTGTCCCGGTCGCGCCCACCTCGGGGCGCGTCCGCTGTCCGACCTGCTGGCCGTGGCCTGGCACGGCGCGGGAATGAACCGCCGGGCGAAGGTGATCTTCAGCCCAAGTCCGGCACGACACGCGAAAGGTGGTGGTGTGGTTGACCGAACAGCTGGGTGGCGCTGTGTGCCCGCTTGAAAAAGCGGTGCGCCTCGTGCTCCCAGGTGATCGCGATTCCGCCGTGGAGCTGGATCATCTCCGCGGCAACGGTTGAGAAAGCCTCTGTGCAATAGGCTTTCGCGACCGCGGCCAGGCGCGCGCGGTCCACGTCCGGTTGCGTGGCCGCGTAAGCGGCCGACCGTGCGGTTTCGACCAGCACGTACAGGTCGGCCATCCGGTGCTTCAGCGCCTGGAAACCGCCGATGGGGCGGCCGAACTGCTCTCGCTGCTTGGTGTAGGCGACGGTGATGTCCAACGCTCGAGCGGCCGCGCCTGCCTGCTCGGCGGCGAGAGCGGCACAGGCGATGTCCCGGACGCGGTGGAGCGCGGGACGGAAGTCGCCGGTGCCGATCCGGGTGCCGGTCGTACCGGTGAGTTCGATGACGGCCAGTCCGCGGGTCTCGTCCATCGTGGTCGAGTGGATGCGACGGACCTGCCTCGGGTCGACCTCGAACAGGCCTAGTTCACCGTCGGTCTCCGCGATCACCAGAAGAATGTCGGCGAGGTCTCCGTCGAGGACGTAGTGCGCGCTACCGTCCAAAGTGGAGTCTTTCGCGGTCACGGCGGCCCGGTCCGGGCTCCAGGCGCCGTCGGCCGATGTCCAGGCAAGCGTCGCGATCGCGCCGTGGGCAATGGCCGGCAGCAGCCGCCGTGCCGCGGTCTCGTCGGCGGCTTCGAGGACTGCGTGAGCCGCGAGCACGGCCGATCCGAGGAAGGGCGCGGAGCTCAGCGCCCGGCCGAGTTCCTCGGCGACCACTTGCGCCTCACGCAGCCCACAGCCCAGCCCGCCATAGGCCTCGGGGATCGCCAGCCCGGCGACGCCGACCTGCTCGCACAGCACCTTCCATGGATCGGAGTGCCGTTCCAGCACCGCACAGACAGTCTCGCGCAGGGCATCTTGCTCGGGGGTGAAGGTCATACCGTTCCCTTCGCCTGCCTGGACGTGAAGGTTGGGACGGTCCCCGTGACATGGGCCGAGGTGGCCGTCATACCAGCGCCTCCAGCACACGGGAGCGGTGGAAGGCCTGCGTGCCCCAGGCGCTCACCAAGGCGCGCACCTTGGTGAGGCGCAGGCCGAGGGTGTGCTCGTCGGTGTAGCCGATCGCGCCGTGCACCTGCAGGCCGGTGCGGGCGGCGAGATGGGCGGCGTCGGCGGCGGCGACCTTGGCGGCGGAGACGTCACGTGGCCGCGTCGGCGTCCCTTCGGCGATTGCTGCGCCGTACAGCAGCGGGCGGGCCAGTTCCAGTTTGGTGGCCACGTCGGCGAGCAGGTGTTTCACTGCCTGGTACTGGCCGATCTCGCGACCGTACTGCTTGCGTTGCCGGGCGTAGGCGACGGTCGAGTCGAGCAGCCACTGCCCAGCGCCGAGCAGCTGGGCGGCGGTCGCGAGCGCACCGAGGTCGAAGGCGCGGCCGGGGTCGGCCGCGGTGCCGATGGGGTCGCCGGGTTCGGCGGTGAACAGCCGTCGTGCGCCGTCCACCGAGGACAGTGCGCGGCCGGGGGTGAAGACGGACAGACCGGAGTCCTGAACGCGCACCCGGAGTCCGGCGACGTCGGCGTCCAGGGCATACGGCACCTCGGGCGGTGCGACGATCGAGGCCAGGGTCTCGCCCGCGGCCACGTCGGCGAGCAGCTCGTCCTCGAGCAGGGCGGGCAGCACCGCGGCCGTGTCCACCCACGGTCCGGGTACGACGTGGTACCCGAGGCGCTCGAACGCCAGCACGAGTTCGACGGCATCGGCGCCGATGCCGTCGAACCGTTCGGGCACAGTCAAAGCGGTGACGCCGACCTCGGCCAGCCCGCGCCAGATCTTGAGCCCCGGCTCGTGCTCGCCGGAGGCCCAGGATCGGGCGGCCGCAGCTGTGTCCACACTGGACAGATAAGCGTCCAGTGTGGCGGAGAAGTCCTGTTGTTCCTGGGAAAGCGCGAATCTCATCGATCACCCCTGGGCAGTCCGAGCAGGCGTTCGGCGACGGTGTTGCGCTGGATCTGGTCGGTGCCACCGTAGATCGGGCCTGCCAGGGAGAACAGCCAGCCGTCCAGCCAGTCGCCGCGCAGTTCGGCCTCCGGGCCGAGCAGGTCGAGCGCCGTCTCGTGCAGGGCGACGTCCAGGTGCGACCAGTGCAGCTTGTTCACGCTCGACTCCGGGCCGAGCTCGCCGCCTTCGGTGAGCCTGGTGACGGTGCCGAACGTGTAGAGCTGGTAAGCCCGGGCGCCGATCCAGGCGTCCACCACCCGGTCGGCGGTCTCACGCGAGCCGCCGACCTCGCGCCACAGGCCGATGAGCCGGTCCGCGGCCGCGAGAAATCTGCCCGGGCTGCGAAGGGACAGCCCACGCTCGTTGTTGGCGGTGGTCATCGCCACGCGCCAGCCGGCGCCCGGTTCGCCGATCACATCGGCATCGGGCACGAACACCTCGTCGAGGAAGATCTCGGCGAAACCGGGCTCGCCGTCGAGTTGACGGATCGGGCGCACCTGCACGCCAGGAGAACGGAGGTCGAACATGAAGTAGGTCAAACCCTTGTGCCGCACGCTTTCCGGATCGCTGCGGAACAGGCCGAACGCACGGTCGGCGTAGGCGGCGCGCGAGCTCCACGTCTTCTGTCCGGACAGGAGCCAGCCGCCGTCGGTGCGGACCGCGCTACTGCGCAGGGCGGCGATGTCGCTGCCGGCCTCGGGTTCGGACCAGGCCTGGGCCCAGATCTGGTCGCCTCGGGCCATGCCGGGCAGGATCCGTGTGCGCTGTTCGTCGGTGCCGTGGGAGAACAGGGTCGGTGCCAGCATGAAGATACCGTTCTGGCTGACCCGGCCCGGTGCGCCGGACGCGTAGTACTCCTCCTCGAACACGACCCATTCGAGGAGGCTCGCGTCCCGGCCGCCGAACTCCTCCGGCCAGGAAACGACCGACCAGCGTGCGTCGGCGAGCTTGGCTTCCCAGGCGCGATGCTGCTCGAAGCCTTCAGCAGTGTCGAAGGAGGCCAAGGGCTCGGCGGGTACGTTGTCGGCCAGCCAGGTCCGTGCCTGGTCGCGGAAGGCCAGGGTGTGGTCGTCGAGATCGAGGTCCACGGTCAGGAGGCCTTGTTCGCGTCACGCATGGAACGGGCGTCCTGTCCGGCGAGGGAGTCGCCGCCGACCTCGGCGTTGTGCGCGTGTGCGAGATGGTGCAGGCCGAAGGCCGAGTCCATGCCGGAGCGCATGCCCATCAGGTCCTCGGCCTGATTCACCGCCTTCTTGGTCAGCGCAAGGCCGAACGGTGGCATTTCGGCGATCTTTTCGGCCAGGGCCAGGGTTTCGGCTTCGAGATCGGCGCGAGGCACGATGCGGTTGAGCATGCCCCATTCCTTCGCCTGCTGGGCGCTGAACCGTTCGCCGGTGAACAGCACCTCCTTGGCCGCGCGCGGGCCGAGCACCCAGGGATGCGCGAAATACTCGACGCCGGGAATGCCCATGCGCACCACAGGGTCGGCGAAAAACGCGTCGTCGGAGGCGATGATCATGTCGCACACCCAGGCGAGCATCAGCGCGCCCGCGATGCAGGCGCCTTGCACGCTCGCGAGCGTCGGCTTGGGGATTTCCCGCCAGCGGCGGCACATCCCCAGATACACCTCGGACTCGCGGGCGAAACGCTGATCGCCGCCGGCCTTGTCGACGTGGTCCCACCACAGCACGGCCTTGTTCTCGAACGATTTGTCGACGTCACGGCCGGGGGTCCCGATGTCATGCCCCGCGGAGAAATGCTTGCCCGCGCCGGCCAGCACGATCACCTTCACCCCGGCGTCGTCGACGGCGCGCGTGAACGCCTCGTCCAGCGCGTAGGTCATGGCCGAGTTCTGGGCGTTGCGGTACTCGGGGCGGTTCATTGTCACCAGTGCGACCGGACCGCGCCGTTCGTAGCGGACGACATCGTCACTCACGGGGCCTCCCTCAGGACTCGTTTCAGCACCTTGCCGGAGGCGTTCCGCGGCAGTTGCTCGCGGAACTCCACCTGGCGGGGCACCTTGTAGTTGGCCAGGTTCTGTTTGCAGTACGTGATCACGTCCTCGGTGGACAGTCGCTGCCCGGGGACGAGGACGACGAAGGCCTTGCCCACCTCGCCGAGGCGCGGGTCGGGCACGCCGATCACGGCGGATTCGCTCACCCCGCTCAGCCGGGCGAGGGCCTGTTCCACCTCGGCGGGATAGACGTTGAACCCGCCGCAGATGTACATGTCCTTGATGCGGTCGGTGATCGTGAGGTAGCCCTGCTCGTCCAGGACACCGACGTCGCCGGTGTGCAGCCAGCCGCCGGGGTCGATGGCTTTCGCGGTGGCCTCGGCATCGTCGAGATAGCCGAGCATCACGTTCGGCCCCCGCAACAGGATCTCGCTTGTCTCGGGGTCCGTGCGCACCTCGATGCCGTCGGCGGCGCGGCCGCAGGTGCGGGCGACGGTCTTCGCGTCGTCCTCCGGGCGGCACATGGTCGCGACGACGGCTTCGGTGAGGCCGTACGCCGTGAGCACCGTGTCGAAACTCAGCTCCGACTGCATCCGTTCGACGAGCGCGACCGGCACCGTCGCGGCGCCGGTCACCGCGAGGCGAAGGCTGGACAGATCGCGCTTCGCGCGGTCGGGCGAGTTCAGCAACATCTGGTAGATCGTCGGCGCGCCAGGAAGAACGGTGATCCGCTCCTGCTCGATCGTGCGCAGGGTGCGGTCCACGTCAAAGGTGGTCTCCGGCAGCATCGTCGCCCCGCGGGAGATCGCGGCGAGAATCCCCGCCTTGTAGCCGAAGGTGTGGAAGAACGGATTGATCACCAGGTAGCGATCCTCGGCAGACAGCCGGCCGCGCTCGGCCCAGCCGTGCGCGACACCGAGCGCCTGCCGGTGCGCGCTCATCGCGCCCTTGCTGCGGCCGGTCGTACCCGAGGTGAACAGGATGTCGCTGACGTCGTCGGGGCGCACGGCGGCCGCCCGGGCATCGACGCCGCTGGTATCGCCGCTCCAATCCACCTCGCCGTCCACCGGAATCCGAAGCACCGTCCCGGGAATCCGGGTGCCCGCCTCCACGATCTGCTCGAACCGGTCGACGCCGAGGAAGGGGCCGGCGACCACGAGCGCCCGCGCGTCCGTGCGCTCGATGACGTCGCGCATCTCGGGTCCGGTGAACCGGGTGCTGATCGGCACCAGCGACGCGCCCGTGTGCAGTGCGCCCAATGCCGCGATCACCCAGTGATACGTATTGGGGGAACAGATCGCGATCCGGTCGCCCGGCTGGATTCCCTCTTCCAGGAATAGCCCCGCGCACCGGCGAATCCGCTCGTACAGTTCCGCGTAGGTCAGGCGCACCGGACCGTCGACCACCGCTTCACGATCGCCGAACCGTTCCGCTGCCCGGACGACCGCGGCCGGGATGGTTTCCATGACGCTGCTCCCTAGCAAGTGCTTGGTAGGGTAGCCTACGCAGGAGGCCTCGTTTTGAACAGAGGAGGTGCGGTGTCCGAGTTCCGGGATAGGGCGCGAACCTGGCTGGCGGAGAACCTCGCCGGGGAGTTCGCGGGCCTGCGTGGTCTTGGCGGGCCTGGCCGTGAGGACGAGGCATTCGCCGAACGCGTCGCGTGGGAACGGCATCTCGCGAGCGCGGGCTGGAACTGCCTTGGCTGGCCGGCCGAGCACGGCGGGGCCGGGGCGACGCTCGAAGAACAGGTCATCTTCCACGAGGAGTACGCGCGGGCGGAGGCGCCGGCCAAGGTCAGCCACCTCGGCCAGGAACTGCTCGGCCCGACGCTGATCGCGTTCGGTACTTCTGAACAGCAGCGCCGTTTCCTGCCGAAGATCGTGTCGGTGGACGAACTGTGGTGCCAGGGATATTCCGAACCCGGCGCGGGCTCCGACCTCGCCGCGGTCTCCACCAGCGCCCGGCTCGAAAACGGCGAATGGGTGATCCGCGGCCAGAAGATCTGGACCTCGCTCGCCCACGTCGCGGACTGGTGTTTCGTGCTGGCCCGCACCGAACCCGGGTCGAAACGGCACCACGGCCTGTCCTACCTGCTGGTGCCGATGCGCCAGCCGGGCATCGAGGTGCGGCCGATCCGGCAGCTCACCGGGACCAGCGAGTTCAACGAGGTCTTCTTCGACGACGCCCGCACCGATGAAGCTCTTGTCGTCGGGGCGCCCGGCGACGGCTGGCGCGTCGCGATGGGCACTCTCGCTTTCGAGCGGGGCGTCGCGACGCTCGGCCAGCAGGTCGGGTTCCGGCGCGAGCTCGTCGCGCTGACCAAGCTCGCCGAGGAGAACGGCGCCGCCAAGGATCCGGTGATCGCCGAGCGGCTCGCCCGGTCCTGGATGGGCCTGGAGGTCATGCGCGCACACGCCGCGCGCACGCTCGGCTCGCAGGCGCCGGGCGTCGCCGAAGTGTCCAAACTGGTCTGGGCGAACTGGCATCGCGAACTCGGTGAGCTTGCGATGACGGTACGAGGAGCGGCCTCCCTGGTCGAGGAGGACGCCTGGCGGCGGCTGTACCTGTTCAGCCGTGCGGACACCATCTACGG
The DNA here is from genome assembly GCF_035546795.1 of Amycolatopsis sp. Taxonomy (GTDB): domain Bacteria; phylum Actinomycetota; class Actinomycetes; order Mycobacteriales; family Pseudonocardiaceae; genus Amycolatopsis_E. The sequence continues at coordinate 97,850 of NZ_DASZWC010000019.1, read as the reverse complement.
CGGCTCCAACGAGATCCAGCGCAACATCATCGCCGAGCGGGTGCTCGGCCTGCCCCGAGAGGTGCGCCCATGATCCCGGTCCCGAAGTACCCCGAAGGCGCGAACCTGTTGCGGGACAAGGTGGTCGTGGTCACGGCGGCGGCCGGGACCGGTATCGGCTCCGCCGTCGCGCAGCGCAGCCTCGAAGAAGGCGCGAAGGTCGTGCTCAGCGACTGGCACGAGCGCAGGCTCGGAGAGAAGCTCGACGAGCTCTCCGGCCTCGGCGAGGTGCACGCGATCCCGTGCGACGTCACCGACGAGAGCCAGGTGCAGGCGCTCGTCGACGGCGCGGCCGCGCAGTTCGGCCGGATCGACGTGCTGATCAACAACGCCGGACTGGGTGGCAGCAAGTCCATTGTGGACATGACCGACGAGGAGTGGACACGCGTCCTCGATGTGACCCTCAACGGTACGTTCCGCGCCACCCGGGCCGCGTTGCGCACCTTCATCGCACAGGGCAACGGGGGCGCGATCGTCAACAACGCTTCCGTCATCGGCTGGCGTGCCCAGGCTGAGCAGGCCCACTACGCCGCCGCGAAGGCCGGGGTGATGGCGCTGACCCGGTGCGCCGCGGTGGACGTCGCCGAGCACGGGATCCGCGTCAACGCCGTCGCACCGAGCCTCGCGATGCATCCGTTCCTGGCCAAGGTGACCACCGAGGAACTCCTGGCGGAACTGACCTCGCGCGAGGCATCGGGGAGGGCGGCTCAACCGTGGGAAGTGGCGAATGTGATGGTATTCCTCGCCAGCGACTACGCGTCGTACCTGACCGGTGAGGTGATCTCCGTGAGCAGCCAGCATGCCTGAGGTGAACTCCGGCCGTCGCGCCGAACTACTGAACCTGGCCGCCCGGCTCTTCGCCGAGCACGGCTACAAGTCGACCACGGTCCGGGACATCGCGGACGCCGCCGGCATTCTCTCCGGCAGCCTGTACCACCATTTCGACTCCAAGGAGTCGATGGCCGACGAGATCCTCGGCGGCTTCCTCGACGGGCTGTTCGGCCGCTACAGCGAGATCGTCGCGATGGGGCTCGGGCCGCGGAAAACCCTGGAAGCCATCGTGATCGCGTCCTTCGAGGCGATCGACTCGCATCCGGCCGAGGTCGCGATCTACCAGAACGAGGCCAAACACCTCGCCAAGCTCGGCCGGTTCGGCTACCTCGACCGCCGCAACACCGAGTTCCGCGCTCTCTGGACCGACCTGCTCACCGCGGGCGTCGCCGAAGGGGCGTTCCGCCCCGACCTCGACGTCGACGTGGTGTACCGGTTCATCCGGGACACCGTGTGGGTGGCGGTGCACTGGTACAACCCGAAGGGTTCGCTGCCGGTGGCGGAGATCGCCCAGCAGTACCTGTCGATCGTGCTGGACGGTATCGCCACCCGGCGGCGCCCCGCGAAGAGGAGAACAGATGGCTGAGGCCTACCTGCTCGATGCCCTCCGTACCCCGATCGGCCGCCGTGGCGGCGCGCTCAGCGCCCTGCACTCGGCCGATCTCGGCGCGCACGTGATCAAGGAGGCGGTGCGGCGCAACGGGATCGACCCGGCGCTCGTCGACGACGTCATCTTCGGCTGCACCGACACGCTCGGCTCACAGGCGGGCAACATCGCCCGTACGGCCTGGCTCGCCGCCGGGCTGCCGGACCACGTGCCGGGCGTGACCATCGACCGGCAGTGCGGCTCGTCGCAGCAGGCCGTGACGTTCGCCGCGCAGGCCGTGCTGTCCGGCACGATGGACCTGGTGCTGGCCGGCGGTGTGCAGAACATGAGCCAGATCCCGATCAGCGCGGCGATGCTGGCAGGCCGCGAATACGGGTTCGACGACCCGTTCTCCGGTTCCAAGGGCTGGCAGGAACGCTACGGCAGCACCGAGGTCTCCCAGTTCCGCAGCGCGGAGATGATCGCCGAGCACTGGGATCTCTCGCGTGAAGCCATGGAGGAGTTCGCCTACCGCAGCCATCAACGCGCGATCTCGGCCGTCGACGAAGGCCGGTTCGATGCCGAAATCGTTCCCGTCGACGGGTTCCGTCACGACGAGGGGCCGCGGCGGGACACCAGCCTGGAGCGGATGGCCGGGCTGAAACCGCTTTCCGAAGGCGGCAGGCTCACTGCCGCCGTGTCGAGCCAGATCTCCGACGGCGCGAGCGCCGCGCTGATCGCTTCCGAGGATTTCGTACGTGAGCACGGAATCACCCCTCGGGCACGGATTCACCATGTGTCGGTGCGCGCGGCCGACCCGGTGTGGATGCTGACCGGGCCGATCCCGGCCACCGCGCGCGCCCTGCAGAAGACCGGGCTCGGCGTGCACGACATCGATCTGTTCGAGGTGAACGAGGCATTCGCCAGCGTGGTGCTGGCGTGGCTGGACGAGACCGGCGCCGATCCGGAGCGGGTCAACGTGAACGGTGGCGGTATCGCGCTCGGGCATCCGATCGGCGCCACCGGCACCAAGCTGCTGGCCACCCTGCTGCACGAGCTGGAGCGCCGTGGCGGCCGGTACGGGCTGCAGACGATGTGCGAAGGCGGCGGTACGGCCAACGTCACGATCATCGAAAGTCTACAAAGGACTTGAGGACCCCCGGGCGGTGCCGAACTGGGGGAGGAGGGCGCCGCCCGGAGGCCGTTGGCCCCGGCACCCGAGGGGGAGTTGTGCGCCGGAGCGCGGCCGACGCGAAACTGGGGAGGATGACGTCGACCGCCATCTCTCAGCGTACAGCTAGTCCGAGGCAATCGGTGCGCATCGCGAACGGCGACCTTTACCGGGCTCACAGCACCAGATCGGTCAGGATTTCCGCCAGGGCGGCCGCGAAGACCGCCGGGTTGCGTTGCGGCGCGAGATGCGCGCCCGGCATCTCCACGAACGGCAGGCCGAGTTCCAGCGCCAGGGTCCGCGCGGGCCGGTAGTGGTAGTAGCCGCGGCTGCCCTCACCGCCGGCGAGCACAATCGGCACGCGCGAACGCCGCAGTGCGTCCACGTCGGGCAGATAGTCGTAGAACCCGGTCAGCTCACGGGTGAACAATGTCCGCCATTCGGTCTCGTTGGGCAGCCGGATCGTCTTCAGCTCCGGCAGGCCCGCGCCCGCGATGGACCCCAGAAATCCCCCGAACGCGGCCATCAGGTCCCCGGCCTCGGTGCAGGCGACCTGTTCCGCGGCGAAGCCCAGCCACTCCTCGGCATCCGGCAGCAGACGTACTGCCGGTGGTTCGTGCGCCACGAGCCCGTCCACGGCTTCGGGATGCCGGGTGGCCAGCGCGAGCCCGATCTGCGCGCCGGCGCTGCTGCCGAAGGCCAGCGCCTTGCCGTAGCCGAAGAACTCGATCACGGCGCGCGCGTCGTCGGCGTGCCGTTCGACTGCGATCGGGCCCTCGGTGTTGTCCTTGCTGAGAAAATGCCCGCGCCGGTCGTAGCTGAGCACGGTGTAGGACTCCGCGAGTCTCTTCGCCAGCCCGCGGTAGCCCTCGGCGGCGCCGATACCGCCCGCGATCAGCAGCAGCGGTGGGCCATCGCCGAGGCGCTGGACATGCAGTTCGCCGTCCTCGACCGGGCACGCGGAACTCATGGCGGCAGTCAAGCACAGCGTGGTGCCGCCATCACAGCGTGCCCAGCCGAGCACAGATACCCGAAGCGTCCGCCACAATGCCTTCGATCAGCTCCGCGACGGTCGGCAGATCGGCCAGCAGCCCCACCACCTGCCCGGACGCCAGGACGCCCGCCCCGGTGTCACCTTCGACGAGGCCGGCGCGCAGCAGCATCGGGGTGTTCGCGGCCATGATCACCTGTGACCACGTCCGTTCCTGTTTCATCGCCAGGCCTTCGCGCAGCATCGACCGCCACGACAGCCCGGTGATCCGCTGGAACCGTCGCGCGTTGCGCGCGGCCCGGACGAACCCGGTCAACGCGCCCGAACGTTCCAGCCCGTCCACCAGTTCCGTGCGCAGCACCCGGTGCGGCATCCCGTCGACCTTCCTGGTCACCACGGTGTCGTTCAGGCCGCGGCCGAGATAGGCCTCCTTCACCGCGTCCGGCACCGTGCTTTCGCGGGTGAGCAGGAAGCGGGTGCCCATCGCGATGCCCGCCGCGCCGTAGGCGAGTGCCGCCGCGAGCCCGCGCCCGTCGAAGAACCCGCCGGCCGCGATCACCGGGATGTCCACGGCGTCGAGCACCGACGGCAGCAGCAACGTGGTCGCCACCCCGCCGGTGTGGCCGCCGCCTTCGCCGCCCTGCACGATCACCGCGTCCGCGCCCCAGCTCGCGACCTTCTCCGCATGCCGCGCCGCACCGATCGACGGGATCACCACGACGCCGGCGTCCTTGAGCCGCGCGATCATCTCCTTGCGCGGCGCCAGCGCGAACGAGGCGACCTTGACGCTCTCGCGGATCAACAGGCCGACCCGGCGTTCCGCGTCGTCGGCATCGGCGCGCAGGTTGACGCCGAACGGCTTCGCGGTGCGGGACCGGGTCTCCTTGACCGCGGCCTCCAGTTCGTCGTAGGTCATCGTGGCCGAGGCGAGTATGCCGAGCCCACCGGCCTCGGCGGTCGCCGAAACCAGCCGCGGCCCGGCGACCCAGCCCATCCCCGTCTGCACGACCGGATGCGCGATCCCGGTCAGCTCGGTGAGCGCGGTGCGCATCAGAACTCCTTGTCGCGGGTGGCTTTCGGGTCGATCACGGTACGCAGCAGGTGCAGCTCCTCCGGGCTCGGCAGCCGGCTTTCGACGGCCGACGAGGTGTCCAGTTCGAACGTGGTGTTCTCCACGACCTCGTCCACCGAAACCCCGGGGTGCACCGACAGCAGCCGGATCCCCTCCGGGCGCAGCTCCAGCACTCCCAGGTTCGTCACCACCCGGTGCAGGTCGTGGAAGCGCTGCACACCGGCTTGGCGGGCACGCTCGAATCCGATACCCGCCACCACGTCCACCTCGTTGACGAACACTCGGCGGCTGTGCCGCGGCACCCAGTAGCTCGTGCGGTGGTTGACCGTGTTGCCCGGGCTGCCGCGCATGCCGAGCAGCTGCTTCTTCGGCCGTTCGTGGTCGCCGATGGCGGAGATGTTCTGGTTGCCGTGCCGGTCGATCTGGTTCGCGCCCATCACCACGTGCCGTTTTCCGTGTGGCACCACGGTGTCCAGCATCTTGCGGAACGGCAGCCAGCCTTCCACGACCCCGTCGGACACCAGATACGCCTCACCGTTGGTGAGCAGCAGATCGGGTTCGAACGTGGCCCGCGCCAGCCGCGCACCGAGCGAAGGGATCAACCCCATCGGGCTGACCACGATCTCGCCGTCGCCGCGGAACAGCTCGGCACAGGCCACCACGGCCACTTCGGCCCTTGTCACGTCACTCATGCGAACTCCGCAACCGCGGCCTGGTAGGTCGCCTCGTCACCGGAGAGGAACCGGTCGACGAACCCCGGCCACTGGTCGAGGTCCTTCGCGGCCGCCGCGTAATGCCGCTGGAAGGCTTCGTCGCGCCCGTAGTCGGGGGCGGCGGTGGTGAAATGCGCGCCGTGCGGGGTTTCCACGACGCCGTGCACCTGCGCACGGCTGAGCAGCAGGCTCTGCACCGGACCACCCGACGCCAGTTCGTCGGTGTCCACGATCCGTTCCGTCGACACGTAACACTTGTCGGCGGCCAGCGCGAACAGCTCGTCGAAGTACGGGTCCGGGCCGAGGTACTGCGCGTTGCCGCGGGCGTCCGCGCGGTTGAGGTGCACGAGCGACGCGTCGAGTTTCAACGCCGGCACCGCCAGCAGCTCCTCATCGGTGTAGGGCGACTGCACTGTGCGCAGCCCGGGGTTGAACCGAAGCACGTCGGAGCCGAGGCCCGCGCGCGTCGGCAGGAACGGAAGCCGTTGTGCCGCAGCGGAAAGGCCGGTGCCGAACACGCCCTCGTCGTACTCGGTCACCTCGATGTCGCCTGCCTCGCGGACCCGGTTGAACCACGGGTCGAACGGGACCGTGTCGAGGGTGACGAAGCCGAACACGAGCCGCCGGATCTTGCCGGCCGAGGCGAGCAGGCCGACGTCCGGGCCGCCGTAGGAGACGACGGTGAGGTCTTTCAACCCCGACCGCAGGATCGCCCGCACCAGCGCCATCGGCTTGCGCCGTGAACCCCAGCCGCCGATGCCGAGCGTCATCCCGTCCCAGAGCTGCGCGACGACGTCCTCCGCCGTCATGCGTTTGTCCATCACGCTCCCTTGTCCAGAAATGCCTGCCTCGCCTGGTCGGATACCCCGGCGAGGTTGAGTTCGAAGGTGAAGCCCTGCTCGTAGCGATAGCTGCGGTGCACGGGCTGCACGTCGATTCCGTTGATGGCCTGTTTCGCCGCCCGGATCACCCGGGTGTCCTTCGCCGCGATCTGCCGCGCGACCTCGAGCGCCTTCTCGTCGAGCCCTTCGCGCGGCACCACGGCGTACACGGAACCATGGTGGTGCAACTGATGCGCGTCGATCGTGCTCGCCGTGTAGTACAGCGCGCGCATCAGATGCTGGGGGACGAGCCGGGCGAGATGGGTCGCCGCACCGAGCGCGCCACGGTCCACTTCGGGCAGACCGAACGTCGCGTCTTCGGACGCCACAACGACATCCGCGTTGCCGACGAGACCGATCCCGCCGCCGAGGCAGAATCCCTGCACCGCGGCGATCACCGGCACGGCACAGTCGTACACCGCGGAGAACGCCGCCGCGCAGCCGTGGTTCGCTCCGATGAGCGCGTCGAAACCTTGCTCGCGCTGCATCTCCTTGATGTCCACGCCCGCGTTGAACCCGCGGCCTTCGGCTCGCAGGACGACCACGTGCGTCGCCGGATCCCGCCCCGCCGCGGTGATTTCGTCGGCCAGCTCTGTCCAGCCGCGCACGGTCAGCGCGTTGACCGGGGGAGAGTCCATGGTGACCACGGCTATGCCGGGCTCCGGACGGTTGGTGCTGATGGGCATCGGCGCCTTCTTCCAAACCTAGCACTTGCTTGGTAGGTTAACAGGGCGCCTGGCGGGCGCATAGTGCTAGGAGGTTCGCCGGTGAGCCTGGATCTGCGGCTCGAAGGCTCCGTCGCGCTGATCACCGGCGGCACCCGCGGGGTCGGCGCCGGAATAACGCGCACGCTGAAACGCGCCGGGGCGAGAGTCGTCACCTGCGGCCGCACCGAACCGGACGATCCCGAGGCGGAGTTCCTGCCTTGTGACGTCCGGGATCCGGAGCAGGTCGAGCAGCTGGTGGACCGCATCGTGGCGCGGTTCGGCTCGCTCGACGTGCTGGTCAACAACGCGGGCGGCGCGCCGTATGCCGAAGTGGCGGCATCTTCGCCGCGCCTGCACGAAAAGATCGTGAGTCTCAATCTGCTGGCCCCGCTGTATCTGGCACGGCAGGCGAATTCGGTGATGCAGCACCAGGAATCCGGCGGTTCGATCGTCAACATCAGCAGTGTCAGCGGCACCCGCCCATCGCCCGGAACGGCTTCGTACGGGGCGGCGAAGGCGGGGCTGGACAACCTCACGGCCACGCTCGCCGTGGAATGGGCGCCGAAGGTCCGGGTCAACGCGCTCACGGTGGGGATGGTCCGCACCGAGTTCGCGGCGACGCACTATCCGGATGACTCGGCGGTGGCCCGGACAGTCCCGTTAGGACGGTTGGCCGAGCCGGAGGAGGTCGGTGCCTGCGTCGCGTTCCTGGCTTCGCCGCTGGCCTCCTACGTGAGCGGGGCGACGTTGCAGGTACACGGCGGGGGCGAACGGCCACCCGTGATGTATGCGAAGGAGGAGAAGTGAGCGGAATCGTCGACGGCCGGGTCGTGATCGTCACCGGTGCGGGGCGGGGGCTCGGTCGCGCGCACGCGCTCGCTTTCGCGCGCGAGGGCGCGAGCGTCGTGGTCAACGACGTCGGCGTCGGGCTGGACGGCAGTGGCAACTCGACCGGACCTGCGCAGCAGGTGGTCGAGGAAATCGAGGCGCTGGGCGGCAAAGCGGTCGCCAACACCGACGACATCGCGGACTGGGCCGGTGCCGAACGGCTCGTCGCGACCGCGCTGGAACGGTTCGGCCGGCTCGATGTCCTGGTCAACAACGCGGGGTTCCTGCGCGACCGGATGCTGGTCAACCTCGGCGAGGACGGGTGGGACGCGGTGATCCGCGTGCACCTGAAGGGCCATTTCGCGCCGATGCGGCACGCTGCCGCGTACTGGCGCGCGGAAGCAAAGGCGGGCCGCACCCCGGACGCGCGGGTGATCAACACCAGTTCCGGTGCCGGCCTGCTGGGCAGCGTCGGGCAAGGAAACTATTCGGCGGCCAAGGCCGGTATCGCCGGGCTCACCGTGGTGGCGGCCGCGGAGTTCGGGCGCTACGGAATCACCGTGAACGCGATCGCCCCTTCGGCGCGCACCAGGATGACCGAGCAGACCTTCGACATGGCCGCCCCGGAGCAGGGTTTCGACGCGATGGCACCGGAAAACGTGTCCCCGCTGGTGGTCTGGCTCGGCAGCGCCGAATCGAAGGACGTGACCGGCCGGGTGTTCGAGGTGGAGGGCGGCAAGGTCTCGCTCGCGCAGAACTGGCGGCACGGGGTCACCGCGGACAAGGGCGCCCGGTGGGAGCCCGCGGAACTCGGCCCGGTGGTGGACCGGCTGATCGCCGACTCGCCCGAGCCCGAACCGGTATACGGCGCGAGCTGACCCGGCCGCCGCGCGGGCGGCCGGGCAGCGCTTACACCAGTGTCGCGATGGTGTCTGCGATCGGCGTCGTCGGGCGGCCGATGAGCTCGCGCAGCTCGCCGGTGACCGCGCCGAGCAGGCCGTCCTTGCGGTTGCCGTCCAGGGCCACGACGAACTCCGCTGTGCCTTCCGGCAGACCTGCTTCCAGCAGTGCGGCTTTGTGCTGTTCCGGCGTCAGATCGGTGTACGTGATGGACTTGCCGGTCGCCTTGGCGATCTCGTCGGCCAGTTCGTCATTCGTCCAGGCCGTGTCCCCGGACAGTTCGTAGATCTTGTTCTCGTGGCCCTCACCGGTGAGCACCGCGACGGCGGCCGCGGCGTAGTCGGCGCGCGCCGCGCTGGACACCTTGCCCTGGCCGGAGCTACCGGCGAAGGCACCGGTTTCGGCGGCCTGCTTGATCGTCTGCTCGTAGTTCTCGTTGTACCAACCGTTGCGCAGGAACGTATACGGCAGACCGGATTCGCGGATGAGCTCCTCGGTGGCCTTGTGCTCGGGCGCCAGGATGAGCGGGGACGAGTCCGCCTGCGGAGCGCTGGTGTAGGCGAGCAGACGTACCCCGGCTCGTTTCGCGGCGTCGACGACAGCGCGGTGCTGCGGCACTCGCCGCCCGACCTCGCTGCCGGAGATCAGCAGCACCTTCTCGGCGCCTTCGAGGGCGGCGGCCACGGCGGCGGGATCGTCGTAGTCCGCCTTCCTCACGGTGACGCCGAGGTCCGCGGCCTTCTCCGGATTGCGCACCGCGGCAACGATCTGCTCCGCGGGCAGCTTCTCCTTCAGTCCTTCGATGACGTGGCGGCCCAGCTGCCCGGTCGCGCCCGTGACAACGATCATGTGTCGACTCCTCACTCGTGCTACCGACCGAGAGTTTGTACTAACTTCTGGAAAGTACCAACCAGAAGTTAGTATCGTCACAAGGGCTTTTTCGGAAAGCCCGGTATCTTGGTCCTATGTCCGGTTGTGCGTCCGACGAGTCCGAGCTCGAGCATGCCCAGCTTGTGGCCGATGTATTCGCCCGCGCCTGTGACTCGCGCGGCGTGCTGGAACACATCACCGGTCGCTGGGGCACGCTGGCGCTGGCCGCGCTGAGCGAGGGCCCGTTCCGGTTCAACGCGCTGCGCCGCAAGGTCGACGGCGTCAGCGAGAAGATGCTGGCGCAGACGTTGCAGGCACTGGAGCGGGACGGTTTCGTGCACCGCGAGGCGGAGCCGACGATCCCGCCGCGGGTCGAGTACAGCCTGACGCCCGCCGGGGAGGCGGTCGCGGCCAAACTGCTTGACCTGATCGAGTTCGTGGAGTCCCGGCTGCCGGAGGTCGGCGAGGCCAGGGCCCGCTACGACGAGGCGAAGGCCGCCCGCGCGGTCTGACCCACTGCTCGACCCGGACGGCTTGGCTTTCGTCCGTTGTGGACTGTCCCGGGTCGCTGATCCGACCGGAGGTAGCCTGACCGTCGGCGCGCCCGACGTCCGGGTCGTGGCCGCAGGGCTGGGATCGGCTCGTGATTCGCTTACGTGCCAACGGTCGGGGCCCGGAGCGTAGCTACCGGATCCGTTGAGTCCCGGTTTTGTCGGTGCCTCGTGCGAGACTGCGTCCATGGTGAATTGGCGTGAGTTCAGCACTCGGGCACCGGACCTCGCGAGGGAGGTCCGGGCCCGGTTCGACGCGCACGAAACCCATGTCCTGGCCACCCTGCGCCGGGATGGTTCCCCGCGGGTCAGCGGCATCGAGGTCGATTTCGCCGGTGCGGAGCTGACAGCGGGTTCGATGCTCGACGCGCGCAAGGCGCGGGATCTGTTGCGCGACGGGCGGTTCGCCTTGCACGCCCATCCCGGCCCGAACGGGGACGCGAAGGTCTCCGGGGTGGCGGTCGAGATCACCGACCCGGCGGAGATCGAGGCGGTTCAGGGCGATTCCGTGCCCTGCAACCTGTTCCGGCTCGATCTCCGCGAGGTGGTGCTGACCACGGTGGAGGGCAGCACGCTGGTGGTGGAGTCCTGGCGCGCCGACCGGGGCGCGATCAGGTTCGAGCGTCCGGAGAACGGGCCGGTGGTGCGTATCGAACACTGACCCACAACTCAACAACGCTCCAGGATCGACGCGGTCGACATGGCCCCGCCCGCGCACATGGTGATCAGCGCCGTGTTCGAGTCCCGCCGTTCCAGTTCGTGCAGCGCCGTGGTGAGCAACCGGGCGCCCGTGCTGCCGACCGGATGGCCGAGCGCGATCGCGCCACCGTTGACGTTCACCTTGTCCGGGTCGGGCTGGTGCACCTGCTGCCAGGACAGCACAACGGAGGCGAAGGCCTCGTTGACCTCGAAGAGGTCGAGGTCGCCGATCTTCATCCCGCTCCGGCTCAGCACGCGCTCGGTCGCCTGCACGGGCCCGTCCAGGTGGTAGTAGGGCTCGGCACCGATGAGCGCCTGCGAACGGATCCGCGCTCGCGGCCGCAGGCCCAGCTCGCGCGCCTTGGCGGCGCTCATGATGAGCACGGCGGAGGCCCCGTCGGAGATCTGCGAGGACGTACCCGCGGTGTGCACGCCGTCTTCGATGACGGGCTTGAGCCGGGCCAGTCCTTCGAGGGTGGTGTCGCGCAGGCCCTGGTCGCGGCTGACCAGCCGGGTTTCGCCGGTCGGTGCGCCCTGCTCGTCGAGTACGGGGGCTTTGACAGGGGTGACCTCGCGGTCGAACCTGCCCTCTGCCCAGGCCTGTGCGGCCTTGGCCTGTGAGGCGACGCCGAAACGGTCCACGTCCTCGCGGGTGAGTCCACGCCGTACGGCGATCCGCTCGGCCGCGCCGTACTGGTTGGGCAGGTCGATGGACCACGCGTCCGGTTTGGGCTGCCCGGCGTCCACGCCCCGGTTCGCGCCGAGCGGGATCCGGCTCATCGCCTCGACGCCGCAGGCGATGCCGACGTCGATGGCGTCCGTCGCGATGAGGCCGGCGATCAGGTGCGCGGCCTGCTGGGCCGAACCGCACTGGGCGTCGATCGTGGTCGATCCGGTCGCTTCCGGCAGGCCCGCGTGCAGCCACGCGGTACGGGTGACGTTGCCCGCCTGCTCGCCGGCCTGCGTGACGCAGCCGCCGATCACCTGCTCGACGAGCGACGGGTCCAGTCCGGCCCGTTCCAGCAGCGCCGACTGCGCCGCGCCGAGCAGCTCGGCGGCATGCAGGCCGGACAGCAGGCCGCGCCGTTTGCCGATCGGGGTGCGCACGGCCTCGACGATGACTGCTTCGCCCACGTTGCTCTCCTTTGTCCGGGTCAAAACTAGAACAAGTTACAGTATTTGAAGACTGTGACGCAGGTCAACCGCTATTTGGCTACCTCCCGCAGTCACCTGTTCTACCAGGAGTTTCAAGATCGTCGAAGAAAAAGTAAACGGGTATCACTCGACCTCTTTCTTTAGTTAACACCGTATGCTTCAATCGGCTATAGAACGTGTTCCACGACGTTGTGGCATCCCGGGAGGTAGCCGTGGCAACACCGATGATCCCCGCCGGTTTCGACTTCACCGATCCTGATCTGTACGCGCGGCGGTTGCCGCTGGAGGAGTTCGCGGAACTCCGTCGTACGGCGCCGGTCTGGTGGAATGAGCAGCCGCACAACCTCGCCGGGTACGGCGACGACGGCTATTGGGTGGTGACCCGGCTCGAAGACGTCAAGACGGTGTCACGGGACAGCGAGCTGTTCTCCTCGCAGGAGAAGCTCGCGATCATCCGGTTCGACGAGTCGATGACCGAAGAGAACCTCAACGCCAACAGGCTCGTCCTGCTGAACATGGACGCGCCGCAGCACACGAAGCTGCGCCGGATCGTGTCCAAGGGTTTCACCCCGCGGGCGATCGCGAAGCTGGAGGACACCCTGCGCGACCGCGCGGCGCGGATCGTGCACGAGGCCAAGAAGAACGGCTCCGGGGACTTCGTCCAGGACGTCGCGTGTGAGCTGCCGCTGCAGGCGATCGCCGAGCTGATCGGGATCCCGCAGGAGGACCGCGGCAAGATCTTCGACTGGTCGAACCAGATGATCGGCTACGACGACCCGGAGTACCAGGTCGAGCCGATCGCGGCATCGGCGGAGCTGGTCGGCTACGCCTGGAACATGGCGGAGCAGCGGCGCGGCTGCCCGATGGACGACATCGTCACCAAACTCGTGCACGCCGACGTCGACGGCGAGTCGCTGGCCTCCGAGGAGTTCGGGTTCTTCGTCATCCTGCTTTCCGTGGCGGGCAACGAAACCACCCGCAACGCGATCACGCACGGGATGAAGGCGTTCCTCGACCACCCGGACCAGTGGGAGCTGTACAAGCAGCAGCGGCCGAAGACCGCCGCGGACGAGATCGTCCGGTGGGCCACCCCCGTCGTCGCGTTCCAGCGCACCGCGACGGCCGACACGGAACTCGGTGGGCAGCAGATCAAACGCGGGGACCGGGTCGGCATGTTCTACAGCTCGGCGAACTTCGACCCGGAGGTGTTCGACCACCCGGAGAAGTTCGACGTGCTGCGCGCCGACAACCCGCACGTGGGCTTCGGTGGCACCGGCTCGCACTACTGCATCGGCGCGAACCTGGCCCGGCTGGAGATCGACCTGATCTTCAACGCGATCGCCGACGAGATGCCGAACATCCGCCAGATCGCCGAGCCGGAACGGCTGCGCTCGGGCTGGCTCAACGGCATCAAGCACTACCAGGTCGCGTACTCCTAGGCCGCAGACAAGACGACGTGGGGCGGTGCCGGAAGGTGCCGCCCCACAGTCATGCGCGGGAAAGACGGCGCACGCACCAAGAGACCGGCCGCCCCGATGGGACGGCCGGTCCTGTGGTGCTCAGCGGTTCCCGCTCAGGGTTTCTCGCCTGAGACGACCCACATCGAGAAGTACTGCGACCCGCCGCCGTAGGCGTGGCCGAGCGCGGTCCGCGCGCCGTCCACCTGGTAGTCCCCGGCGCGGCCCATGACCTGCTTCGCCGCTTCGGAGAACCGCAGCATGCCCGACGCGCCGATGGGGTTCGACGACAGCACCCCGCCGGAGGGGTTCACCGGCAGGCGACCGCCGATCGCGGTGTCCCCGGCCTCGGTGAGCTTCCAGCCTTCACCCTCGGGCATGAAGCCCAGGTTCTCCAGCCACATCGGCTCGAACCAGGAGAACGGCACGTAGATCTCCGCCGTGTCCACTTCGGACAGTGGATCGGTGATCCCGGCCTCCGCCCACAGCGCCGCGGCCGCGTCCCGGCCCGCCTGCGGGCTCACCTGGTCCCGGCCGGCGAACGTCGTGGGCTCCGTGCGCATCGCCGTCGCGCGGATCCACGCCGCACCACCGGAAACGGCGTCCCCCGCCGCTTCGTCGCCGATGACCATCGCGCAGGCACCGTCGGAGGACGGGCAGGTCTCGTCGTAACGGATCGGGTCCCACAGCATCTGCGAAGCCTGCACCGACTCCACCGTGATGTCGGACTGTCGTAGGTGCGCGTACGGGTTCAGCGCCCCGTTGCGCCGGTCCTTCGCCGCCACAATCGACCCGATGTGCTCGGGCGCGCCGGAGCGGCGGATGTACGAGCGCACGTGCGGCGCGAAGTACCCGCCCGCGCCGGCGCCCACCGGCATCGTGAACGGCGGCATGATCGACAGCGCCCACATCGCGTTCGACTCGGACTGCTTCTCGAACGCCACCGTCAGCACCCGGCGATGCACCCCGGCCTGCACGAGGGAAGCCGCGACCAGTGCCGTGGATCCGCCGACCGAACCCGCGGTGTGCACGCGCAGCAACGGCTTCCCGGTCGCGCCGATCGAGTCGGCGAGGAACAGTTCGGGCATCATGACGCCCTCGAACAGGTCCGGCGCCTTGCCGATCACGACCGCGTCGATGTCGGGCCAGTCGACCTGTGCGTCGGCCATCGCCCGGTCGATCGCCTCGCGCAGCAGGCCCGGCATCGACACGTCGGTCCGCCTGGCGCGGTGGTGGGTCTGCCCGGTGCCGAGCACCGCGGCCAGTTGCTTGCCCATCTAGTCGAGTCCTTCCATGACCGCGACAAGGTTCTGCTGCAGTGCCGGCCCGCTGGTCGCGTGTGCGAGCACCTTCCCGGCGCGCCCGGCGAAGATCTCCTTGGCCGCCTGGCCGATCCGCGCCAGCCCGGCGGCGAACATCGGGTTCCCGGCCAGCGCCCCGCCGGACGGGTTGACCCGCACGTCGTCCTTGAGCCCGAGCGCCGCGCGGAGGATGAGCTCCTGGTGGGAGAACGGCGCGTGCAGCTCGGCGACCTCCACACCGGACACGCCGATCGCCTTCGCCGCGGCCTCGGCCGATGGCGCGCGCGTGAGGTCACGGGCGCCCAGCACCGGAGTGTCGACCCGGTGCTCGATGCCGGTGATCAACGCGGGCCGCTCGGCGAGATCCTTGGCCTTCTCGGCGGAAGCCAGGATGATCACGGCCGCACCGTCGGTGATCGGCGCGATGTCGTGCGCCCGCAACGGATCCGCGACATACGGCGCATCGAGCAGGCCGGTGATGTCGACTCCCCGGCTGCGGGCGGCCACCTCGGCCAGGTCCTTCTCGCTCCACAGCCCGGTGTCCAGGCCCATCCTGGCCTGGATGCCCGCGATGCTGATCGAGTCCGGCCACAGCGGCGCGACCGTGTAAGGGTCGAGCTGCAGCGACAGTACCCGGCGTAACTGCCCCGCCGAGGATTTGCCGAAGCCGTACACCAACGCGGTGTCCACTTCGCCCATCCGGATCTTCAGCCACGCCTCGTAAAGCGCCCACGCGGCGTCCATCTCGACGTGCGATTCGTGGATGGGCGGGAAGGCGCCGATCGCGTCGATCGCGGAGATGAACGAGAACGCCCGCCCCGCGAGATAGTCCGAGGAACCCGAGCACCAGAATCCGATGTCCTTTTTGGACAAGCCGGTCTGCGCGTACACCTCGGCGAAGATCGGCACCAGCATTTCCACGCCGTTGGTGGTGCCTTCCGTGCGCCGGACGTGCGGCGCCTCCGCGAAGCCGACCACTGCGACCTCTGGCATGACTACACCTTTCACAGATGGTGGGCGAACGATTCGTACGGCGCGTCTTCCTCGCCGGTCGGCTCGAAGTGGTCGATGTTCTCCAGGCTCGTCCACCACTCCTCGCGCGGCTTCCACGCCGCCCGCACGCGCATGCCCATCCGCACCTCCGAGGCGTCGCAGCCGAGGACCAGGTGCAGGAACGCGATGTCCGCGCCGTCGAGCAGGATGTATGCGGCCACATACGGCGGTTTGATGCGCTGGCCGAGGAACGGGACGTTCACGATGCAGAACGTGGTGACGATCCCGGTGTCGGGCAGTTCCACCTCTTCGGCCGTCGGCACCCCGTCGGTGGGGCACGAGCCACGTGGCGGGATGTAGACCTGCCGGCACGCGGGGCAGCGCTGGCCGATGAGCTTGCCCTCGGCAAGCCCTTGCAGGTAGCGGCTTTCCTCCGGCGAGGCCGAGTGTTCGTAATGCAGGTGCACCGGTGTCATGATGATGCTGACCGGCGCGCCTTCCTCCCGTTTCGCCACCGGGGGAGGCGGGGGCGCCGCACCGTCCTCGGCGCCGATCGGCACGAAGTACGCGATATCGCGGATGTGCCCGACCAGTTCGTCCGCCCAGCGCACGCGAACGCGCAGTCCGGTGTGGATTCCGTCCGGACTGCCCGCGTCGACGGCGTGCAACATCGGGGTGTCGGCGCCGTCGAGCTTGATCAGCGCCCAGGCGAACGGGCGGGTAAGTGGTTGCGCGTCAAGGGGATTGGGCTGCCACGACCACGACAGCACAGTTCCTTCGGCGGTCACCGGGACGAATTCGGTCAGCGGCTGCGCGGTCACCGGGTCGTATTCGACCGGGGGCACGTGCACCCGGCCGTCCGAACCACGCACGCCTTCGATGCGGCGTTCGCGCAGGCCGTTGACGAACCGCCCGAGCACCGGCCCGAGCGAGCGCGTGTAGTCGAAACCGACATCGAGCGGAGCAGACAGCGGTGTAGTCACCCCTGGAGTGAAACACGTTCTCGAAATGACGGCAAGACGCAGTTGGCCACGCATGGAACAAGTTCTAGAACCAGGATGGACAACTGATCGTTTCCGTTCGGGTCGGGGGTGGCCGGCCAAGCCGGTCGGGCACCGGAATGCAAAAACCGCCCGGCTCCCGAGGCCGGGCGGTTCGTCCTGGCTGCCCCTACTTCCCCTCGAACCGGGGCTTGCGCTTCTCCGAGAACGCCTTCGGCCCTTCACGTGCGTCGGAGGACTGGAACACCTTCAGCCCGTACTGGGCTTCCAGCTTGAACGCTTCCTCCTCGTGCATGCCCTCCGTGTCGCGGATCGTGCGCAGGATCGCCTGCACGGCGAGCGGGCCGTTGTCCGCGATCTTGCCGGCGATCTCCAGCGCGCGCTCCAGTGCCGTGCCGTCGGGGACGACCTGCCCGATCAGGCCGATCTCCTTCGCCTCCGCGGCCGTGATGTGCTTGCCCGTCAACAGGATCTCCGCCGCGACGGTGTACGGGATCTGGCGCGGCAACCGCACGGCCGAACCGCCCATCGGGAACAACCCCCAGCGCGCCTCGGAAACGCCGAACTTCGCGCTCTCCCCGGCGACCCGGATGTCCGTGCCCTGCAGGATCTCCGTCCCGCCCGCGATCGCGGCGCCCTCCACGGCGGCGATCAGCGGTTTGGTCAGCCGGCGGCCCTTGAGCAGACCCTCGATCTTGCCGGGGTCGAACGTGCCCTCCTTGTAGGAGTCCGCCGGCGAGTGGCGCGACATCGACTTGAGGTCCGCGCCCGCGCAGAACGCGCCGCCGGCGCCGGTCAGGATGCAGGACCTGATCTCCGGATCGTCGTCGACGCGGTTCCAGGCGCCGACCATGATCTCCATCATTTCGCCCGAGATCGCGTTGCGTGCTTCCGGGCGATTCATCGTCACCACGAGCGTGTGTCCGCGTTGTTCAACGAGAGCGTGCGGCTCAGCCATCGACTACCTCCACCGGGGCCATTGCCCAAAACAATAACATGTTCTACTTTGACTGAGTGGCTTACAACATCGCGGATCTCCTCGAGCACGCCGTCGACGCCGTGCCGGATCGGACCGCGGTCGTCTGCGGCGGCCGTGCGGTCACCTACGGTCAGTTGGAGCGGCGGGCCAACCGGCTCGCCCACCACCTTGCCGCGCAGGGTGTCGGCAAGGGCGATCACATCGGCGTTTACTCCCGGAACTCCATAGAGATGATCGAGGCGATGTTCGCGGCGTTCAAGCTCCGCGCCATCGCGATCAACGTCAACTACCGGTACGTGGAGGGCGAGCTCAGGTACCTGTTCACCAACGCCGATCTGGTGGCGCTGGTGCACGAACGCCAGTACGCGGACAAGGTCGCCGCGGTGCTCCCGGACGCCCCGAAATTGAAACACGTTGTAGTCGTCGAAGACGGCAGTTCCGAACACTTCGAAGGCGCCGCCTACGAGGAAGCGCTGGCGGACAATTCGCCGGAACGCGACTTCGGTGAGCGCAGCGCGGACGACATCTACATGCTCTACACCGGCGGTACGACCGGCTACCCGAAGGGCGTCGTCTGGCGGCACGAGGACGTGTGGCGTGCGCTCGGCGGCGGTATCGACTTCCTCACCGGCGAGTACATCCCCGACGAATGGACCCTCGCCGAACAGGGCAAGCAGGGCGCGATGGTGCGGCTGCCCGCGGCGCCACTGATCCACGGCGCCGCGCAGTGGGCCGCGTTCGGCGCGCTGTTCGGCGGCGGGACGGTGGTGTTCGTGCCGCAGTTCGACGCCGACGACATCTGGCGCCAGGTGGCCGAGCACAAGGTCAACGTGCTCACCATCGTCGGCGACGCGATGGCCCGGCCGCTGCTGGACGCCTACAAGCGCGGCGGTTACGACGCGTCGTCGCTGGTCGCCGTGTCCAGTCACGCCGCGCTGTTCTCGCATTCGGTCAAGCAGGAGTACCTGGCGACCTTCCCGAACATCGTGCTCACCGATGCGATCGGCTCCACCGAGAGCGGGTTCACCGGGATGGGCATGGTGGCCAAGGACGCCGACCACTCGGCGGGACCACGGGTGAACTTCGGCAAGGACGCGATCCTGCTGGACGACGAAAACCGTGTGGTGGAACCGAAACCCGGCGCCACCGGGCGGATCGCGCGCCGCGGCCACGTGCCGGTGGGCTACTACAAGGACAAGACCAAGACCGACCAGATCTTCATCGAGGTCGACGGCGTCCGCTATGTCATCCCCGGCGACTACGCGCGCTACGAGGACGACGGCACGGTCACCCTGCTGGGCCGTGGTTCGCAGTGCGTCAACACCGGCGGCGAGAAGGTGTTCCCGGAAGAGGTCGAGGGCGCGCTGAAATCGCATCCGGACGTGTTCGACGCGCTCGTCATCGGGGTCCCGGACGAACGGCTCGGGCAGCGGGTCGCCGCGATCATCGAGACCAGGGAAGGGAAAACCCCGGATCTGGACGCGATCGAGGCGCACGTGCGGACCGAGATCGCCGGGTACAAGGTGCCGCGCACCGTCTGGGTCGTCGACCAGGTCGGCAGGCTGCCCAGCGGCAAGCCCGACTACCCGTGGGCCCAGCGCCACGCCGCCGAAAACCAGCCCGCCCGTTAGACCAGTCGCCAGGAGGCTTCATGCGCACCGAGTTGTGCGAGACGCTCGGTATCGAGTATCCGATCGTCGGTTTCACCCCGTCCGAACACGTCGCGGCCGCGATCAGCAAGGCGGGCGGGCTCGGGGTGCTGGGCTGCGTCCGGTTCAACGACGCGGCCGAACTGGACGCGGTGCTGGACTGGATGGACGCCAACACCGGCGGGCGGCCCTACGGGGTGGACATCGTGATGCCGGCGAAAATCCCCACCGAGGGCACCCAGGTCGACATCGAGAAGCTGATTCCCGAGGAGCACAAGGCGTTCGTCGAACGAACCCTGCGTGAGCTGGGTGTGCCGGAGCTGCCGCGGAACGTCGAGGAACGCGCGGGCGTACTGGGCTGGCTGCACTCGGTGGCGCGCTCGCACGTGGAGGTCGCGCTCAAGCATCCGATCAAGCTCATCGCCAACGCGCTGGGCTCGCCGCCGGTGGACGTGATCGAGCAGGCACATTCGCACGGGGTGCCCGTCGCGGCGCTGGCCGGCAAGGCGGAGCACGCCGCGCGGCACGTCGCCAACGGCGTGGATTTCATTGTGGCGCAAGGATATGAGGCCGGTGGGCACACCGGCGAGATCGGTTCGATGGTGCTGCTGCCGGAGATCGTCGACGCGATCGACGCGCCGGTGCTGGCCGCGGGCGGGATCGGCTCGGGCAGGCAGGCCGCGGCCGCGCTCGCGCTGGGCGCCTCCGGCGTGTGGATGGGCTCGACCTGGCTGGCCACCCGCGAGTACCTGGAAACCATGCCGAGTTCGGCGGCGATGCAGTCCGCGCTGATCGACGCGACGTCCTCGGACACCGTGCGCACCCGGATCTACACCGGCAAACCCGCGCGGCTGCTCAAGACCAGGTGGACCGAGGCGTGGGAGATCCCGGAAGCACCGAAGCCGCTCCCGATGCCGCTGCAGAACATCCTCGTGTCGCACGCGCACAACCGGTTGCACGAGGCGAACGACCCGCAGCTGGTGTCCATGCCCGCGGGCCAGATCATCGGGCGCATCAAGGAGATCCGCCCGGTCGCCGACATCATGACCGAACTGGTCGAGGGCTACGAGCAGGCGCTGGCGAGGCTGGACAAGACCCGGGGTTGACGCATACGAGTACTCGTGTTTGAGTAGGCCGGGTGAGCGTGACCCGGTTGTTCGTGCTCGGTGCCCTCGCCAGGTGGGGGCCCATGCACGGGCACGGCATCAGACGGCAGGCCCAGACCGACCGCACCGAACTGTGGACCGACATCAAGCCGGGTTCGCTCTACGGTGCGCTCGCCCGGATGGCCGGCGACGGGCTGATCGAGGTCGCGTGCACGCAGCAGGAGGGCAACCTGCCCGAGCGCACCGTGTACCGCATCACCGATCAGGGCCGTCGCGCGCTCGCCGAACTGCGGGCGCGCATCATCGCTGACACCCGCCTCCGGCCGGATCCGCTCGATCTGGCCCTGGTCTACAGCGACGACTGCGCCGAGCTGCGGGAGATGATCGAGGAACGGCTCTGCGCGCTCAGGCGCGAGCTGGCGTCCTGGCAGTCCACGAGCGCGAAGGCGGCACCCTTCCTCGAGGGCTTGGAGCCCTTGATATTCGAGCACGCGCAAAGCCGGCTCGAAGGGGAGATCGGCTGGCACGAAAGGCTGGCCGCACAGTTGAAGGGGAAAGCATGATCCTGGTGAGCGGGGCGACGGGCAACGTCGGCCACAACGTCGTCACCCAGTTGCTCGAAGCAGGAGAGAAGGTGCGGGCGATCGCCCGCAATCCCGAACGTCTGAGCTTCCCGCCGGAAGTCGAGGTGCTGCGCGCGGATCTGACCGAACCGGAGTCGCTCCCGGCCGCGCTCGCCGGTGTGGAGCGTGCCTTCCTGTTCCCGGTCCCCGGGGCGACGGAAGGATTTCTGGCGCAGGGCAAGGACCTTCGGCAGGTCGTGCTGCTGTCCTCGATCTCGGTGGACGACGAGGAGGAGAACTCGATCGGACTCATGCATCTCGCCCACGAGCGGGCGCTGGCGGCTTCCGGTCTCAAGTGGACATTCGTACGGCCGGGCGGGTTCATGACCAACGACCTCGCGTGGGTGCCCGGGGTCAAGGCCGGGGTGGTGCGGGCGCCGTTCGGTGCGGCAGCCCAGGCGTCGGTCGACGAGCGCGACATCGCGGCCGTCGTGGCGCAGGCATTGCTCGACGAGGCGCACGCGGGGCAGATCTACCGGCTGAGCGGGCCGGAGTCGCTGACCGTGGCGCAGCGGGTGCGCATCATCGGCGACGTGCTGGGGCAGGAAGTCCGGTTCGAGGAACAGGATCCGGCCGAAGCCCGGCGCCAGATGGTGACCTACATGCCGGAGCCGATCGTCGACACACTGCTCAGTACGTTCGAAGGACTCGTGGGCACCACCGCGCCGGTCCTGCCCGACGTCGAGCGCGTGACCGGCCGCCCGCCGTTCACGTACGCGAGCTGGGTGGCGCACCACGCCGCCGATTTCCGCTGACCCAGTAAGCCACTGCGCCGAGCGCGAGCACCACGCAGCCGGCGATCACCGACGGCAGCGGCAGGCTGAACGCCAGCAGCACGCATCCCACCAACCCGGCCACCGGGATCACCCGGGCGCCCAAGGTGAACGCCGAGGCGTTCGCGATCGCGTAGTAGGTCAGCACGGCGAACGACGAAAACCCGATCGCACCACGGAGATCCGTCGTCGTCACGAGGATCGCCACCACCACGCCGACCGCGAGCTCGGCGTGGTGGGGCACCTTGAACCTCGGGTGCACGGCGGCGAGCGCACGCGGCAGCCGGCCGTCCCGCGCCATCGCGAACGTCGTCCGGGAAACGCCGAGAATCAACGCCAGCAAGGAACCCAGCGCCGCGAGCGCCGCACCGGCCCGGACCACCGGCGCCATCCAGCCGGGCACGGCCTGCGCGATCGGGTCCGAAGTGGACGCCAGCGCCGGGCCGAGCCGTAAGACCAGCAGTACTCCGACAGCCGCGTACACGACGAACGTGATGCCCAGCGCGATCGGGATCGCCCGGGGAATCGTGCGGGCCGGGTCGCGGACCTCCTCGCCGAGGGTCGCGATCCGCGCGTATCCCGCGAAAGCGAAGAACAGCAGACCGGCGGACTGGAGGATTCCCTTGCCGTCAAAGGAGATTCCACTCGCGAACGGCTGGGTGGACATCGCGGTGGCCGAGGCGGCGAGCACCACGAGTGTCACCGCGACGAGCACTCGCGCCAGCCAGGCCGAACGCTGCACACCGAAGTAGTTCAACGCGGTCAGGGCAAGTACCGCACCGGCCGCGACCACCGGCTGCCACCCGGGCGGCGCCACATAGGCCGCGACGGTCAACGCCATCGCGGCGCAGCTCGCGGTCTTGCCGACCACGAACCCCCAGCCGGCCAGATAACCCCAGAATTCGCCGAGCCGTTCCCTGCCGTACACATACGTTCCACCCGAGGACGGGTACATCGCCGCGAGCCGCGCGGACGAACTCGCGTTGCAGTACGCGACGAGCCCGGCGAGCACCAGCCCCACCAGTAAACCCGCCCCCGCAGCGCGCGCCGCCGGTGCGAACGCGGCGAACACCCCCGCGCCGATCATCGAACCCAGCCCGATCACCACCGCGTCGGTGGTCCCCAGCCGCCGCGTCAGCCGTTCGTTCACGCCCACATTGAACCCGATGCAACCCCTCGGCGCGCCTGTTCCGTCTTGGTGACATGAGGTGGAAAGGAATGCTCGCCGCGACAGGAATCGTGCTTCTCACCGTGACCGCGTGCGGTCAGCGGCCGGAGAGCGTCCCGGCCGCCGGGGGAGGCGCCACGACCCCCACCAGCAGCAGCGCGGCGGCGCCGACCAGACCAGGGAACCCGCAGACCTTCCCGGCCGGCCTGCTCGTCGTGCCGCCGGGCCAGCTCGACACGAGCGCGCTGGCTTCGGACTATCCGCGCGAGGTCTTCGTCACAGCGGACGGGAAGACGGTCTACCTCCGGGCCGAGGAAGGCGGCTGCGGGAAGGCGACCGTGGAAGTCCGCGAAGAGACCTCTTCGCAGGTCGCGCTCAATCTGATCGAGACCAAGTCCAGCATCAAGGGCCAGATGTGCACGATGGACATCCGTTACCCGGTGGTCTCGGTGCCGCTGAGCGAGCCGCTCGGGCAGCGGAAACTCGTGCTCTCCAGCGAGAAGCGCGGCGGCTGATGTCCTAGCGTGTCGGGCATGGCCAAACGTCAAGTCTCCGGCACGCGCACGGTCGCGACCACACCGGAAGAGATCTTCGCCCTGCTGACCGACCCGTCGAAGCACCCGGTGCTCGACGGGTCGGGCACGGTCAAGGCCGCGCAGGCCGGTGGCCCGGAGAAGCTCGAACTGGGTTCGAAGTTCGGGATGGACATGCGGATGGGCGCGTCGTACAAGATCCTCAACACCGTGGTCGAGTACGAGGAGAACCGGCTCATCGCGTGGCGGCACTTCAACGGCCACCGGTGGCGCTGGCAGCTCGAGCCGGTCGAGGGCGGCACGAAGGTCACCGAGACCTTCGACTGGTCCACCGCGCGCGTGCCGTTCCTGATCGGGATCAGTTTCTTCCCGAGGAAGAACAAGCAGGGCATCGAAAAGACCCTCGACCGGCTCGCCGGGATGTACCCGGTCCAGGCGCGGTGACCTACTCGGCGACCGGCAGTCCTGCTTTGCGGGCCGCCTCGGCCATCCGGCTGTCGTAGGTCACGAGCGCGGTCAGTTCGGAGCCGAGTTGCTCGGCACTGGCGACGTGAATCGCGTCCACTGAGCGCGACATGCCGGGAACCCGGACCGCGTCGGTCAGCTTGATTTCTTGTGCGCCCAGGAATTCGTCGAGCGCGTCGGCGTGACGCCTGCGTACGACGAAGGTCACGAGAGGATCGCGCTCGGGTTGTAGGAAAGGCTCACGAACGGAAGCTGATCTGCAGCACCGGTTCCGAGGTCTCGGAGAAGAAGTCGTTGCCCTTGTCGTCGACCACGATGAACGCCGGGAAGTCCTCGACCTCGATCTTCCACACGGCTTCCATGCCCAGCTCCGGGTACTCCAGGACGTCGACCTGCTTGATGCAGTCCTGGGCCAGCCGCGCGGCCGGGCCGCCGATCGAGCCGAGGTAGAAGCCGCCGTGTTCCCGGCAGGCCGCGGTGACCTGCTTGGACCGGTTGCCCTTCGCCAGCATCACCAGTGATCCGCCGGCCGCCTGGAACTGGGCCACATAGGAGTCCATGCGGCCGGCGGTGGTCGGGCCGAACGAACCCGAGGCGTAGCCCTCCGGCGTCTTGGCCGGGCCGGCGTAGTAAACCGGGTGGTCCTTCAGGTACTGCGGCATCTCCTCGCCGGCTTCGAGCCGCTCGGCGATCTTGGCGTGCGCGATGTCGCGCGCCACCACCAGTGGCCCGCTCAGCGACAGCCGCGTCTTCACCGGCAGCTGCGTGAGCTGCGCGCGGATCTCGGCCATCGGCCGGTTCAGGTCCACGCTCACGACCTCGTCGGACAGGTCGTCCTCGGTGACCTCGGGCAGGAACCGTGCCGGGTCGCGCTCCAGCTGCTCGATGAACACCCCGTCGGCGGTGATCTTCGCCTTCGCCTGGCGGTCGGCGGAGCAGGACACCGCGATGCCCACCGGGCAGGAGGCGCCGTGCCGGGGGAGCCGGATCACGCGCACATCGTGGCAGAAGTACTTGCCACCGAACTGCGCGCCGATGCCGAACTGCCGGGTCATCTCCAGCACCTGCTGCTCGAGGTCCTTGTCGCGGAACCCGTGCCCCAGCGGGGAACCCTCCTGCGGCAGGTTGTCCAGGTAGCGCGCGGAGGCGAGCTTGGCGACCTTGAGGTTGAACTCGGCCGAGGTGCCGCCGACGACGATCGCGAGGTGGTACGGCGGGCAGGCCGCGGTGCCGAGGCTGCGCAGCTTCTCGTCCAGGAACCTGGCCAGGCGCTTGGGGTTCAGCACCGCCTTGGTCTCCTGGTAGAGGAAGGTCTTGTTGGCGCTGCCGCCGCCCTTGGCCATGAACAGGAACTCGTAGACCGGGTCCTTGGCGCCGTCCTTGTGGTAAAGCTCGATCTGCGCCGGGAGGTTGGTGCCGGTGTTCTTCTCCTCCCAGAAGTTCACCGGGGCCATCTGCGAGTAGCGCAGGTTCAGTTCCTGGTAGGCGTCGAAAACGCCGCGCGCCAACGCTTCCTCGTCGGTGCCACCGGTGAGCACACCCTCGCTGCGCTTGCCGATCACGATCGCGGTGCCGGTGTCCTGGCACATCGGCAGCACCCCGCCCGCGGAGATCGCGGCGTTGCGCAACAGGTCCATCGCGACGAACCGGTCGTTACCGCTGGCCTCCGGGTCGTCCACGATGGCGCGCAGCTGGGCCAGGTGCGAGGAACGCAGCAGGTGCTGGATGTCGGTGATCGCGGTGCGCGCCAGGTTCGTCAGCGCCTCCGGTGCCACTTCCAGGAACTTGCGCCCGCCGGCCTCGACGACGCGCACGCCTTCGGGCGTGACGAGCCGGTACTCGGTCTCAGTGTCAGGGGCGAGTGGCAGCACGTCGGTGTACTGGAACGAGGTGGTGGTGGCGGTCACGCACGGCTCCCTTGCACGCGGTTCGGGTGGTCATCGACGTTACCGCGTGCATCCCCGTACCGACTGTGCGGTGTGGGCAAGAACTATTCGGGAACCGGATGATGAAGATCGCGGTCCGGCTCTGCGCAAGTTGCCGGGAAACGAAAAGGGTCCCGGAAAGTCGGAAGGCCGGGCCCACCCCGACGGACCCGACCTTCCGGGGCAAGCGACCGGCAGAACCGGTCGCGAAGCTCACGTCCGGAAGACGTGTTCGTCCTCCGGACGTTGCTTCGACCGTCTCGTGACGTACGTCATATGTCAACGGGCCGTTTGGGTAATGCGCCAGTTACCCTCAGCTCGCATATGCGCGGAGCCGCTCGGCCCGCTCACCCTGACGCAGCTTCGACATGACCTCGCGCTCGATCTGACGCACCCGCTCCCGCGACAGCCCGAAATGCTTGCCGATCTGGTCCAGTGTGCGGGGCTGCCCGTCGTCCAGGCCGTAGCGCAGCCGGATCACCGACTGCTCGCGCTCGTCGAGGGTGGCCAGCACCCGGCGCAGATCGTCCTGCAGCAGACCGGAGATCACCGCGCTCTCGGCGTCGGTCGCCTCGGAGTCCTCGATGAAATCACCCAGCGGAGCGTCCTCCTCGGTGCCCACCGGCATGTCCAGACTCACCGGGTCGCGCGCGTGGTCGAGCAGGTCGGCGACCTTCTCGGCGGCTATCCCGGACTCCGCGGCCAGCTCCTCGTTGGTGGCCTCGCGGCCGAGCTGCTGGTGCAGGTCCCGCTTGATCCTGGCGAGCTTGTTGACCTGCTCCACCAGGTGCACCGGCAGCCGGATGGTGCGCCCCTGATCCGCCATGCCCCGGGTGATCGCCTGCCGGATCCACCAGGTCGCATACGTCGAGAACTTGAACCCCTTGGAGTAGTCGAACTTCTCCACCGCGCGGATCAGACCCAGGTTCCCCTCCTGGATCAGGTCGAGCAGTGGCATCCCCCGGCCCGTGTACCGCTTGGCCAGGGACACGACCAGCCGGAGGTTGGCCTCCAGCAGGTGGTTCTTGGCCTGGTGGCCGTCCCTGATCAGGGCCTTGAGCTCGGTGCGGCGCTGGTCGGAGAGCTTCGGCGCGGTCTCCAGCATGTGCTGGGCGAACACCCCGGCTTCGATCCGCTTGGCCAGCTCGACCTCGTCGGCGGCGGTGAGCAGCGAGGTCTTGCCGATGCCGTTGAGGTAGACGCGCACGAGATCGGCGGCGGGGCTCTGTGCGTCGAGGTCGGCGTCCGTCATCGCCGGAGCAGGTACGCTGGTGTCGACAGCCGGTTCCGGGAGCTTCCGCTCGCGGGGCCGCCGAGGCTTCCGCTCTAGAGTCTGTACTGACATGTTTGCCTCCCCGGTCACGGGCTGACACTTTGGTGCGTCACACCGGCTGTGCGTCGCGGCCCGGGCCTGTGGAACCCGGTACGCGAATCCAGCTTGTTGGCTGAACACTTGGGTCAACGCGGTCAGCCCTGATTTCGTTCCCGCGCTCCCGAGGAATGGACGGGGCGTCAGCCAATCCGGTTGCTCGACCAAGCCTGAGGTTTTCCTGAGAGGCAGAGGTCTAGACCTCGACGAGTACGGTGAAGGGCCCGTCGTTCACGCTGTGTACAGCCATCTTCGCGCCGAATACGCCGGTGCTCACACGGGCGCCGCGGCCGGAAAGTTCACCGATGACGGTGGCGAAAATCTCCGCCGCCCGCTCCGGCCGGGCGGCCGCGCTCCACGATGGACGGCGCCCCTTGCGGGTGTCGCCGTACAGCGTGAACTGGCTCACCACGAGCAATGGCGCACCGGTACCGGCGCAGGATTGCTCGCCGTCGAGGACACGCAGCTCGTGCAATTTGCGCGCCATCACCGGCGCCTTGTCCGCCGTGTCATCGACGTGCACCCCGAGTAGCACCAGCAATCCGGGCTCGTCGATCGCGCCGACGGTCTCCCCGCCCACCACGACGCTCGCCTCGGTCACTCGCGCGACCACCGCCCTCACGCTGCCTCCTTGCCGGACGCGGCGAGCCGCGGCTGTGTCTTCGCGTCGGCCGGCGTGCTGCTTGATTGTTCGGACCTGCAAGCAGTCCTCACCCTGGCTCGACCATCCCGTGCCGCACCAGTTCCCGGAACATCGGCACGGCCGTTTCGGCCAGTTCCCCGGCAGTTCCGCCGTGCGCGAACGCCAGCAGCTCCAGCAGGTCGGCCAGCGGGAGCGCGCCGCGGCAGCCGGCCAGCAGCGCCTCGGCCAACTCGTCCACCTCGTGCTGCCAGCCGGGCCCGTCGCTGCGGTGCAGCCGGCGGACAGTGGTCTCCCAGCCTTCGTCGCCGGGAGAGTCCACTCGTTCCAGCAACACCGTCGGCGGCACGCGGAAGCGGGTGTCGAGCAACTCGTTTCCGTGTTCGCGCAACCACGCCACGCGATCCAGCCACGCGCCGGCCTCGGGGCCGAGCGGGTCGTCGTAGGCCTGCCGGAGGTCTTCGCACACGATCGTCGGGTCGGCGACCTCCGCGCGGCGCAGCGTGACGAACCCGAAGCCGATGCCTTGCACCTTCGCCTCGTTGAACCAATCGAGCCACGCACCGGCCTTGGCCCGGCCCTCCGGCGAGCGCGGGTCGATTCCCGCGTCGCGCAGCCAGGTTCCGACATACAGCCCGGGATCGGCGATATCGCGTTGGACGAACCACGCGTCGGTGCCCGGCGGCAGCCAGCGCGCCACGCGGTCGCCCCAGTCCTCGCCCTCGATGTGCAGCCACGACGCGAGCAGCTGCCCCACTCCGCCCTCGTTGAGGAAGGCCGGCAGCTGGCGCACCACGAGCGCGGAACCGTCGTCCCCGGCCAGCCCCGAGTCGCGATAGGTGTAGTCGACCCTCGCGGGCCCGACGACGAACGGCGGGTTGCACACGATCTGGTCGAACCGGCGGCGCGCCACGGGCGCGAACCATTCGCCGCGCAGCAGTTCCGCGTCGATCTCGTTGAGCCGGAACGTGACGCTTGCCAACGCGAGCGCGCGCGGCGAAAGGTCCGTCGCCGTCAGGCGCTCGGCGTGGCGCGACGCGTGCAGCGCCTGCACCCCGTTGCCGGTGCCGACGTCGAGCAGCGAACCCACGGGGCGGCGGATCGTCGCGCGGATCAGGCTCAGCGACGCGTGTCCCACGCCCAGCACGTGATCGGTGGGCACCTCCGTGCCGAGCGCGTCGGAGTCCAGATCCGAGACCACCCACCAGGAACCCTGCTCGTCACCGTGCGGGCGCACGTCCAGGCCCGCCTGCACTTCGTCGCCCTTGCCGCGCAGCAACCCGGTCGTGAAGGCGTCTTCGAGCGGAACCGGTGCGAGCGCGGCCCGCACGTCGGCTTCGGATTCCTTGCTGCCCAACAGGAACAGCCGGATGAGCGTGCCGAGCTCCCCGGCGTCACGGCTCGCCCGGAACGCTGCCTCCGGCTCACCGCGGCCGAGCGCGGCGTGTGCCGCGAGGCCCAGCGCCCCGACCACTCCATCGGTGTCGTAACCGGTGCGCCGGAACGCGTCTCGCAGGCGGGCGCAGAACTCGTCGGAAAACTCGGGATTCACAACGGGTGATCCTTCCATGGGTGTGCTGAGATGGCGGGATGAGCATCGCGGCGACTCTGGCGCCACTCGACGGGCTTCTTCCGGCGCTGGAAGAGCTGTATGTGGACCTGCACCGGCACCCGGAGTTGTCCTTCGCCGAGCACCGCACCGCGGGCGAGCTGGCGCGGCGGCTGCGCGAATCCGGTTACGAGGTGCACACCGGCATCGGGAAAACCGGGGTCGCCGGGGTGCTGCACAACGGGTCCGGCCCGGTGGTGCTGCTGCGCGCGGACATCGACGCGCTGCCGGTCGAGGAGCACACGGGCCTGGAGTACGCCAGCGAAGAGCACGGCGTGATGCACGCGTGCGGGCACGACATGCACGCCGCCTGGCTCACCGGCGCGGCCGAGTTGCTCGCGCGGGCGAAGCAGAGCTGGCAGGGCACGCTGCTGGTGGTCTTCCAGCCGGGGGAGGAGCAGGGTTCGGGTGCGGAGCGCATGGTCCAAGACGGGCTGTTCGACCTGGTGGGCAAGCCCAATGTGTGCCTCGGCCAGCACGTGGTGCCCGGGCCCGCGGGCTGGGTGCTGACCAGGCCCGGAGTGATCATGGCCGCCACCGACGCGCTGAAGGTGGTGCTGCACGGGCGCGGTGGGCACGGATCTCGCCCGGAGACCACGGTGGATCCGGCGGTGCTGGCGGCGTCGGTGGTGATGAGGCTGCAAACGGTGGTGTCACGGGAGATCTCGGCCACCGACTCGGCCGTGGTGACCGTGGGCTCGATGCACGTGGGCACGGCGCACAACGTGATCGCCGATCACGCCGAGCTGGAGATCAACATCCGCACCTTCGACGACGTGGTGCGCCGCAAGGTGCTGGCGGCGATCGAGCGCATCGTGCGTGGCGAGGCCGTCGTCGCCGGTTCGCCGGAGGAGCCCGAGATCACCACCATCGCGAGCTTCCCCGTCACCCGCAACGACGACGGCGCGAACGCGCAGGTCACCGAGGCGTTCCAGGCGCATTTCGGGCCGGACCACTGGATGGAGGCGCCGCTGGTCACCGGCAGCGAGGACTTCAGCGAGTTCGCCCGCGCGGCCGGCGCGCAGTCGGTGTTCTGGCTGGTCGGTGGCCTCGAACCGCAGCGGGTGCTGACGGCCATCACCGAGGGCCGGTTCGAACAGGACATCCCGTCGAACCACTCGTCGAAGTTCGCCCCGATCCTGCACCCCACGCTGCGGACCGGGGTGGAGACGCTCGTCGTCGGCGCGCTGCGCTACCTCGACGGCCGGGCCTGATCCGATTGGCACGCAAGGGAAATCACGTATGACCGAGGTCGTCGCGCTGACCAGGAAACTGGTCGGCATGGACACGGTGGGCAAGGACGAGACCGCCGCACTCAGGACACTCGCGCCGCTGCTGGAGGAGTCCGGGTTCGTCGTCGCGATCACCGAACACGAACCCGGCCGCGGCACGCTGGTCGCGGACTGGCACACCGGCCTCGGCGTGCCGCCGCTGTGCCTGTCCGGGCATGTCGACACCGTCCCACTCGGCGCCGCGGCCTGGCAGCACGCGCCGTTCGGGGAGGTCGACGGCGACCGGCTGTACGGCCGCGGCACCAGTGACATGAAGGGCGGCATCGCGGCCATCGTCACCGCGGCCACCGCGCTCGCCGGGAAGACGCCGAAGCGGGCCGGGCTGCGTCTCGTGCTGACAGCCGCGGAGGAGACGGGTTCGCAGGGCGCCCGGTACGTCGCGGATTCGGTGCTCGACGCGCCGAGCGGCCCGCTGGTGATCGCGGAGCCGACGTCGAACGCCGTGGTGCACGGGCACAAAGGCGCGCTGTGGCTGGAGGCGCTGGCCACCGGCGTCACCGCGCACGGCTCGATGCCCGAGCTGGGGGAGAACGCGATCTACAAACTCGCCAGCGCGGTCACCGCGCTCGCCGGCTACCGGTTCGAGGCCGGCCCGCACCCGGTCCTCGGCTCACCGACGCTGAACGTGGGCACGATTTCCGGCGGCCTGAACACGAACTCGGTGCCGGACCGCGCCGTGGCCACCGTCGACGTGCGCACGATCGCCGGGCAGGACCACGCGCTGGTCGCCGGAGCACTTTCGCGCGTGGCAGGGCTGGAACTGCGGCCGATCGTCGATCTGCCGCCGGTGTGGACCGACCCGGGCGACGAATGGGCCGCCTCGGTCACCGAGATCGTGCGTTCGGTGACCGGCGAATCGGGCGAACCTCGCGCGGCGACCTATTTCACCGACGCCTCGGTCCTCACGCCCGCGCTGGGTTCGGTACCGACGCTCATCTGCGGCCCTGGCGAGGCGTCGCAGGCGCATGTGACCGACGAGTGGTGCGCGCTGAGCCGGCTGGCCGAATCCGCGGAGATCTTCTCCCTGATCTGCCGGGATTGGTGCGGGTTGTGACCCTCCCCGGGTGTTGCCGACCGGCGCCGAGTGGGACGATGGGTGCCGGAGGTGGTCATAGTGCACAGGACTCCCCGCAGTGCCGGGGAAGAGGCCGACCCGGTTCTCATCACCGAGGCCGCCCCCTCCTACGAGGAAGAGCACGCCGCGCGTAAGCGCAAGTACATGCTCATGATGGGGATGCGTTTCCCCTGCCTGATCCTGGCCGGCATCTTCTATCACACGTGGTGGCTGGCGCTGTTCTTCGTCGTGCTGTCCATTCCGCTGCCGTGGATCGCCGTGCTTGTCGCCAACGACCGCCCGCCGCGCAAGGCGGAAAACGTCAGCCGCTACCAGCGCGAGGCGAAGCAGATCGAGCACCGCGAACACCGGGTCATCGACGGTCAGGGCTGAGCCCCCACCTGTGCTACCGCCTTGGCGCCCAACGTAACTCCGGCGCGCAGGGCGTCCACAGTGGACTGTCCGTGCAGCCACGCCGAAAGCACGCCGGCGTCGAAGGCGTCACCGGCGCCGGTCGAGTCCACGCATTCCGCGGGCTCGGCGGGCACGCTCACGGTGCCGTTCCTGTCCACCCAGCCGGCGCCGTCGATGCCCGCGGTCACAGCCACCGCGCCCACGGCCTCCAGCAAGGTTTCCGGCCCGTGTGAACCGGTCAGGGCCCGCAGTTCGTCGGCGTTCGGCAGGAGCAAATCCACCCCGCGCACGTCGTCGAGGAAGCCCGCCGGGTCCGTCAGCAACGCCGCCGCCTGCGGGTCCACCGACGTGGTCAGGCCCGCCCGCCGTGCCGCCGCCAGCGCGGCCAAGCCGCCCGGCCGCGACGACGGGTCGAGCAGGATATAACCGGACAAATGCAGATGCGTTGCCCCCGCCAGTGCCTCGGCGGCGACATCGGCCGGCGAAAAACGGGCGTTGGCACCGCGGTCGGGGAGCATGCTGCGCTGGCCGTGGCCGTCCACCAGCACCACCACACAGCACGTCGCGGCCACCTCGTCCACCGCGAACGCGCACCGCACCCCGGCCGCCTCCAGTTCCGACCGGATCAACCGGCCGCCCGCGTCATCGCCGACCCGGGCGATGAGCGTTGTCTCCACACCGGCGGAAGCCAGCCACAGCGCGGTGTTCGCTCCCGCGCCGCCGCCGGTCAGCCGGACCTGTGCGCGCGAATCCCCGCCTCGCACGATCGCGTGCTCGTGCCGGGCGACCACGTCCAGGCCGGCATCGCCGACCACGACCACCTTCACGCGAGTTCCACGGCGATCTCGGCCGCGAGTTTCGCGTTGGACAGCACGAGCGCCTCGTTGGCGTCCAGGCTCACCCCGTTGCTGGCGGTGTGGAAGTGCTCCAGCAACACCGGCGTCACGTCCTTGCCGTGGACTCCCTTGGCCCGCACCAGCTCCAGCCCGTCGCGCAGCAGCCGTTCGTGCAGCTCTCCGTCCATTTCGGACTCGGCGGGGATGGGATTCGCCAGCAGTACCCCGGAATCCGCGTACTGCCGGTGCGCGGCGACGACCGCGGCCGCCTGTTTCGGGTCGTCCACCCGCCACGGCACCGCGAACCCGCGCGAGCGCAGGTAGAACGCCGGGAACTCGTCGGTCCGGTAACCCAGCACCGGCACCGAGGAGGTCTCCAGCACCTCCAGCGTGGCCGCGATGTCGAGCACCGACTTGACCCCGGAACACACCACGAGCGTCGGGATCCGGCCCAGCACGCCGAGATCCGCCGACACGTCCCACGACTCGGCCGCGCCGAGGTGCACCCCGCCGAGGCCGCCGGTGGCGAACACCCCGATCCCGGCCTGGTGCGCGAGCGCCGAGGTGCTCGCCACCGTGGTCGCACCCGAACGCCCCAGCCCGATCGCCGGGCCGAGGTCGCGCAGCGAAAGCTTGTCCAGACCCGCGTCCGGCGCGCACACCCGTTCCAGTTCCGCGGCCGACAGACCGGCGACCGGCGTGCCGTCCAGTACCGCGATCGTCGCCGGTACCGCGCCCGCCGCCCGCACCGTCTCCTCCAGACGGTGTGCCACGTCGAGGTTCCGGCCGGGCGGCAGCCCGTGCGACAGGATGGTGGACTCGAGCGCGACGAGGGGCCTGCCGCTGTTGACGGCCTCGGAAACCTCGCCGGAAAGGGAAATCGGGGTCATGAAGGTCATCTTCACCGACCGGTTCAGCCGAACTTCCAGCGGGTGGGCGAGCCGGGGAAGTCGGCCTCGTCGAGGCCGAACACCCATTTCGGCCGCACCCGCACGGTCGCGTGGCTGACCGGATCGATGAGTTCCCCGCCGTAGTCCGTGCCGTACTTGGCGTTGATCTGGCTCAGGAATCCGCGCAGGGACACGGTGTCGGCCACCACCTTGGCCGTGCCCTCCAGCACCACGGGGTTGAGCGGATCGTCCGTCGCGGCCGACACCGCCGGGTTGGCCCGCAGGTTGCGGATCTTGCGGGCGTGCAGGGCCGAGGAGAACCACAGCGCCTCGTCGTGCCAGACCGCCCACACCGGCATCAGATGCGGGCGCCCGTCCGGCCACACGGTGGAGACCCAGTAGTCATGGGAATCCTGCAGCCGCCGCACCGCCCACGACCACGGCAGCAGACCCGAACCCTCGTCCGGTGGCAGGGTGCCGTAGCCCGGCATGTGCGGGCGGGTGGCGCGTGGCTCCGGCATCGGGCTCACCCCCTTCAGTTCAGATACTGCGCCACTCCCTCCCCGAAGGACCAGTCCGATTCGCTGTTTTCGGTGAGGTTGACGAAGACGTTGCGCGGCTCGATCCCGGCGCTTTCCTTCGCCAGTTCGCCGATCCGCGCGTAGAGCGCCTTCTTCTGCGAGTTGAGCCTGCCGACGCGCAGGGTGAGGCTGATGAACACGATCCCGTCGTCGCGGGTGATCCCGAGGTAACCGGGGTCGTAGCGGACCTGGCCGGCTTCGTGCCGGGTGATGATCTGGAAGAAGTCGTCGGCGGGCACGTCGATGGTTTCGGTCATCGCCTGGTGCACCGCGTCGCCGAGCGCGGTCAGCGTCGCGTCGTCGTGCGTGGGCGGGGCGTCGATTCGTACGAGAGGCATGAGGTCACTGTACATACTAGTAGGTACAGTGACAAGGTGTGTGCTTCGCGGCACAGGGCGCCTGCGGCATCATGGAGACATGAGCACGACGACGCTGCCTGAGGCCGACACCCGGCCGGAAACCACTGACAGCACCGACGACGACACCCCGAAGATGTTCCACTACGTGCGCAAGAACAAGATCGCCGAAAGCGCGGTCATGGGCACGCACGTGGTGGCGCTCTGCGGCGAGGTCTTCCCGGTGACCAAATCGCCCAAGCCCGGCTCGCCGGTCTGCCCGGCGTGCAAGGAGATCTACGAAGGACTGCGCCCCGGCCCCGAAGCCTGATCCGCGTCGGTGAGGTCGCCTGCGGCTTCGCCGGATTCCTTCGCGCGCGGTTTGCGCAACGGCGTGGTGGTGCGCTCCCACAGGCCCTTGCCCTGTTGCTCGGAGCGCATCTTCTCGCTGGCCTTCTCCATTTCCAGGCGGCGCCACCGGCGGCGCTGCCGCCTGGTCATCTTCGCCGGCCAGAGTTCCTGGATGGCGCTGTTGAAGTAGGCGCCGCCGACCACGGCCATCCCGATGAAATACGTGAACAGCAGGAACGCGATCGGCGTGGCGAGCGCGCCGTAGGTGTAACCGGTGCTGGTGATCCACGTCAGGTAGATCCGCAGGCCGATACTGGCCAGCAGGAAGATCACCATCGCCAGCGTCGCGCCCGGCAGCCCCCGGTGCCACGGCAGCCGCCGCGGCAGCGCGAGCTTGTACAGCGTCGCGAGCGCGATGATCAGGCCCACCGCCAGCACCGGGTAGTAGCCGATGCCGATCCACGTGGACACCGTCGGACGCCAGGAATCGGGGAAGAAGTCGGTCAGGATGTTCGGCCCCACGGCGATCACCGGCAGCCCGATCACCAGCAGGACCAGCCCGCACAGGTAAAGCAGCAGCGCGAAGATCCGTTGCCACACCTCGTTGCGCACGCCGTACTGGTCGTGCGCCACCGTGATCGCGTCGACGAACGAGGACATCGCCGAGGAGCCGGCCCACAGCGAGATCAGGAAGCCGACGGAGACGATCTCGCCCTTGCCGATGGTGAGGATGTCGTCGACCGTCGGCTCGATGATCTGGTGCACCACGTTGCCGGTGAAGACGCGCTCGCAGAACGTGATGATCTTGTCGTGCACCGTGGTGACGAAACCCGGGCCGAACCAGTCGCCCATGAACCCGAGGCTGCCGAGCAGTCCCAGCAGCAGCGGCGGCAGGGACAGCGTCTGCCAGAAAGCGGCTTCCGCGGACTCGGAGAAGATGTTGCCTTCCCACGCTTTGCCGAACGTGCGGCCGATGAGACGCCGCACGCCCTTGCGGGGCGGCCGGGGCTCGATCTCGTCACTCATCTCGACGTCCAGCATGGTCCATCAAGGGGATTTTGGCTCGCCGCGCGTGTGGTGTGTTCCACTCGGCCGTGCCGTTCGCGCCCCGCGCCGCTGCGGACCGGTAGTCTCCATCCAGCGCCCTCACCCGCGACCGGCGTTGCCGCCGGACGGTTTCGTGGGGGTTTTCGCATGTGGCGTTCCTGTCGGCGAGAGGAGGGGGAAGATCCTTGTCGGACACCGCACAGCGTAATCGGGGGGAATCCGGATTCGCCGCGCCCGAGCCGCAGCACGACTCCACCGCACGGCCGCTGCGCGCGTGGCAGCGCCGCGCGCTGACGAAGTACCTGACCAGCAAGCCGAAGGACTTCCTCGCGGTGGCGACGCCGGGCGCCGGGAAGACCGTGTTCGGCCTGCGCATCGCGGCGGAGCTGCTCTCGGACCGTACGGTCGAGTCGATCACCATCGTGACCCCGACCGAGCATCTCAAGCACCAGTGGGCGATCTCCGCGGCGGCCGCCGGTATCGCGATCGATTCGAACTACCGCAACGGCCAAGGTGCGACTTCCGCCGACTACCAGGGCGTCGCGCTCACCTACGCGCAGGTGGCCGCGCACCCCACGCTGCACCGCGTCCGCACCGAGAACCGCAAGACGCTGGTGATCCTCGACGAGATCCACCACGGCGGTGACGCGAAGTCCTGGGGCGACGCGATCCGCGAGGCGTTCACCCCGGCGGTACGGCGCGTGTCGCTGACCGGGACCCCGTTCCGCAGCGACGATTCGCCGATCCCGTTCATCTCCTACGAGCCCGACGGCGACGGCGCCATGCGCAGCAAGCCGGACCACTCCTACGGCTATGCCGATGCCCTCGCCGACGGCGTCGTCCGGCCGGTGGTCTTCCTCGCGTACTCGGGTGAAGCGTCGTGGCGCACCAACGCGGGCGAGGAGTTCACGGCCCGCCTCGGCGAGCCGCTGACGTCGGAGCAGACGGCCCGGGCGTGGCGCACAGCGCTGGATCCGGGCGGGGAGTGGATGCCCGCGGTCCTGCAGGCCGCCGACACCCGGTTGCAGCAGTTGCGCGGCGGCGGCATCCCCGACGCGGGTGGGCTGGTGATCGCGACCGACCAGGAGTCCGCACGGGCCTACGCGAAGCTGCTGTACCGGATCACCGGCACCGAGCCGGTGGTCGTGTTGTCCGACGATCCCAAGGCCACCAAGAAGATCGGCGAGTTCTCCGACACCGACGACAGGTGGCTGGTCGCGGTCCGGATGGTGTCCGAAGGCGTCGACGTGCCACGCCTCGCCGTGGGCGTGTATGCGACCAGTGCCTCCACACCGCTCTTCTTCGCCCAGGCCATCGGGCGTTTCGTGCGGGCGCGGCGCAAGGGTGAGACAGCGAGCGTTTTCCTGCCCAGCGTGCCGGTGTTGCTGGAGCTGGCCGCCGAGCTGGAGGCCCAGCGGGACCACGTGCTCGGGAAGCCGCACCGGGAGAAGGAAGGCTGGGACGACGAGCTGCTCGCCCAGGCCAACCGCACCGAGGACGAGCCCGGCGAGGAGGAGAAGGCGTTCACGTCGCTGGGCGCCTCGGCCGAGCTGGACCAGGTCATCTACGACGGGAACTCCTTCGGCACCGCGGTGTTCTCCGGCAGCGAGGAGGAGCAGGAGTACCTCGGCCTGCCCGGTCTGCTGGAGCCGGACCAGGTGCGCGCGCTGCTGCGGAAGCGGCAGGAGGAGCAGCTGGCCGACGGCAAGCGCCGCAAGCCGCAGAAGGAAGAGGCGCCGGCCCCCGCCCGCCCGCGTTCGACGCAGGAGCGCATCGCGTCGCTGCGGAAGGAACTGAACACGCTGGTCGGGATGTACCACCATCGCACGAACAAGCCGCACGGAGCCATTCACAACGACCTACGCCGTGTCTGCGGCGGGCCGCCCACGGCGATGGCGACGGTCGAACAGCTCGAAGAGCGGATCGTCACCCTGCGCTCCTGGTGAGTGACCGCCTACCGCCCCCGGCCGCTCCGCTCGCCACTGGCGCCTGCCACCCCGCTGCCGGGCAGCGTTCGGGCCGGACCGGCAGGCCAACGCGCCCCAGACAACGAAACGGGCGGGGACCTCCGTGAGGAGTCCCCGCCCGCTGGCGTAAGTCCCTTAGCGCTGGATCTCCGCCGCCATCTCCTTGAGCTTGGGCTCGTACTCCCGGGCGTGGTGGTTGCAGAACAGCAGTTCTCCCCCGGTGGAGAGAATCGCTCGTACCTGTGCTGCGGCACCGCACCTGTCACAACGGTCGAGTGCGGTCAATTCGGGGCGGGTGAGCGTGGGTGATGTCATGGGAGTCTCCCTCCGTCCCGGCACCGGTTGCCCGGGGCCATCGATCCAGCACGATCACTTCGGCACTGACGCCGGGACGGGATCGCCGCCGGCTCCGCTGTGTTCGTAGCTTCCACTCTTGCAGACGCTGAGCATGCCGCAAGTGTTCCCGCGTGTGTGGGACTTGTGTCACGCCGAATTACCCCGGATGCCGTAGAACCGATCCCGCCATTCAAGACAGCGAAACTTCGCCGCAACACCGCCAACCTGCTGATCACCGTGGTCAGGGTGTGTTTTCCGGCCTCGGTGAGTGATCGTCGGCAGTGCCGCGGGGGGTGTGTTCCGCCAGGAAGGTGTTCGTTCAGGGCGAAACCCCGATCGGCCCCGGAAGGCCCTTCGGACGGCAGTCCGCGGCCCCCGGCGCGTGAGACACTTCACTCATGACGAAGGCGGCATCGGCGGCGGCCAAGGACCTGGCGGTCGCCGGCGTGACCGGGGTCGAGCTCGCCTGGGCCGACAACAACGGCATCCCGCGCTCCCGGATAGTCCCGATCAAGGGGCTCGGGCCCGCCGCGAACCACGGCGTCGGGGTCACGTCGCTGTTCGCGGTCTTCGACACCCACGACGCGATCACCTACGGCCACTCCGGCCTGTCCACGCCGTCCGGCGATGTCCGGTTGATCCCGGTCGTGGAGCGCCTGCGCAGGCTCTCGGGGCAGCGGACTCTGGCGTGGGCGCCGGCGCGCCAGGTCGCGCCGGATGGCTCTCCGTGGCCGTACTGCCAGCGCAGCGTGCTCGAACGCCAGGTGGCCGAAGCGGCGCAACAGGGCTACGAGCTGCGCGCCGGGTACGAGCTGGAGTTCGCCGTCGCGCCCGCCGGCAGCCCGGACATCACGTCGGCCCCGGGGCATCGAGGACCGGCGTACAGCCCGCACGCGCTGATCGAGCTGGACGAGTTCGTCGCGGCGCTGCTGCACGACTTCGAGGCGAACGGCCTGGCGATCAACCAGCTGCACGCCGAATACGGGCCCGCGCAGGTCGAGCTGTCCCTGCAGGCGACCGATCCGGTGTCGGCGGCCGACGACCAGCTCCTGGCCCGCCAGACCATCCACGCGGCGGCCCGCACGCACGGGCTGCGAGTCAGCTTCGCGCCCGTCGTCAGCGCCGAGGCCGTCGGCAACGGGTGGCATCTGCACACCTCGTTGTGGCGCAAGGGGCGCAACCTGCTCGCCGGGCTGCCCGGCTCCGCCGGCGCCGGGTACCTCGCGGGGCTGTTGCGGGATCTGCCCGCGTTGACCGCGATCACCGCGCCCAGTGTCCCGTCCACGATGCGGCTGCGGCCGGGCTACTTCGCGAGCGCCTACGTGTTCTGGGGTGTGGAGAACCGCGAGGCGCCGCTGCGCTACGTGCCGGACACCGAGCTGCTCGGTGCCGATCACGCCAACGTCGAGCTGAAACCGTCCGACGCCTCGGCGAATCCGTATCTCGCGCTCGCCGCGGTGCTCGCGTCCGGGGTCGCGGGCATGGCGGACGAGCTGACCCTGCCCGCACCGATCGCGGAGGATCCGGGCACCTGGACGGAGGAACGCCGTGCCGCCGCCGGGGTGCAGCGCCTGCCGAGTACCCCGGCCGAGCAGGACGCGGCGCTCGTCGCCTCGCCGCGGATTTCGGCCGTGCTGGGCCATGATCTGCTGGGTGCGTTCCGGGCGGCGCGCGAGTCCGACCTGAAATGGGCGGCGGAACGCGGTACCGACGAGATCGTCGCCGAACACCTTTGGCGGTACTGAGTGCTGCCTGGAGTGCGCTGGTTCCCCGGAGCGCGGGAACAGATCGCCGTCGCCCGCGCCGAGATGCCGCAGAAGAACGATCTCTGCGGCGGGTTCGTGACGCTGGTGGCGTTGCGCGCCAACGGAATCCCGGTGCTGGATCAGGACGAGGCCGCGGCGGCGGCCGGGGTGCGGCTGTACCCGGACGGCACCCCGACCTGGCCGCCAGGGGAGAAGGGTCGCGACGACTACCGGATTTCCTTGCCGCAGGCCGAAAATCCTGACGACGCGGGTGCCTCGGCGGCCGGTGTCGCCGAAGCGGTCCAGGAGCTGTCGCGCGGGCGGCTCCGGGTGGTGCCGGCCTCCGGCCGATGGAGCCCCGACGCACTGCGCGCGTTGCTCGACGGGGTGGCCGGGCTGCCCCGGGTCACGGTTCTGGCCAATGTGGACACTGCCGAGCTCGGCGCGCACGACACACCCGAGCGGGCCTTGCTGGACTACCTCGAAGGCGGGCTGCCGCCGTTGTGGACTTCGCGCTGGAAAGTGGGGCACTTCGTGCTGCTGGCGGGCACCGTCACCGGCGTCGGCGGCACCCTGGTGTCCATAGTGGACACCTATCCCTCGCTCGGCGAGCGGGGCTTGCACTTCCAGATGCTCGAACGGCTGGCCCTGGCTCTGGACGGCGGCCGGGGCCTGCTGTTCGTGGTCGGCCCCGAGCACGAACAGCAGGCCGTCGAGCTGGTCAGGAACTGTGGTCTGCGACCGGTTCTCTGGTGACCGCCAGCCGCGAATGCGTGCGGCCGTAACCGAAGTAGATGATCAGGCCGACGGCCAGCCAGGCCGCGAACCGGATCCAGGTGAGCACGTCCAGGTTGAGCATCAGGTAGAAACACGCGATCGCCGCCAGGATCGGGGTCACCGGGGAGAAGGGCACCCGGAACGGGCGCTTGAGCTCCGGGCGCTTCCTGCGCAGCACCGGAACCGCGATCGCGACGATGATCATCGCGGACAGCGCGCCGATGCTGACCATGTCGGACAGCTCGGTGATCGGCACGAACGCCGCGAGCACGGCGATCAGCACCGCGCCGCCGATCGTCATCCGGTGCGGGGTGCCCCAGCGCGGGTGCGCGGTGCCCAAAGCCTTGGGCAGCAACCCGTCCCGGCCCATCGCGAACCCGATCCGCCCGATCGTCACCAGCTCCACCATCATCACCGACGTCAGCCCGGTGACCGCGCCGAT
The DNA here is from genome assembly GCF_035546795.1 of Amycolatopsis sp. Lineage (GTDB taxonomy): Bacteria > Actinomycetota > Actinomycetes > Mycobacteriales > Pseudonocardiaceae > Amycolatopsis_E. The sequence goes on along the minus strand of NZ_DASZWC010000019.1, from coordinate 56,198 downwards.
CGAGATCAGCGCGCCAACCCAGTGCAGGCCGACCGAGTCGAAGGCCGATGCCAGCGGCGCGCCGGTGTCGATGTCGGTGAACGGGATCATCCCGGTCAGCACGACCGAAACCGCGACGTAGAGCACCGCGCACACACCCAGCGCGCCGAGGATCCCGACGCGCAGGTCCTTGCTCGGGTTGCGGGTTTCCTCGCCGAGGTTCGCCAGCGCTTCGAAGCCGGTATAGGCGAAGAACACGATCGCCGCCGCGCTCACCACGCCCGCGAAGCCGTAGATCGACGGCTCCAGCCCGAGACCGGCTTCGACCACCGGCTGCTTGAGCACGCTGCCTCCGCCGGAGGCCGGCTGGGCGGGCGGGATGAACGGGGAAAGGTTGGCGCCCTTGACGAAGAACACCCCGACAGCCACGATCAGCACGCACACCGCGACCTTCACGATCACCAGCACGTTGGTGATCAGCGCCGACTCGCGGATCCCGGCCACCGCCACCGCGGTCAGGATCGCGATGATCACCACCGCGCCGACGTTGACCGTCGCGTCCTCGCCGAACCACCGCGACGGCAGCCCGAGCAGGTTCGCCAGATATCCCGACCAGCCACGGGAAACCACGGCCGCGCCGAGCGCGAACTCCAGCAGCAGGTCCCAGCCGATGATCCACGCGAACACTTCACCGAGCGTCGCGAACGCGTAGGTGTAAGCGCTTCCCGCGGTCGGCACACTCGACGCGAGCTCGGCGTAGCACAGGGCCGCGAGCCCGGCGACGACCGCGCCGATCACGAACGACAGGATCACGGCCGGCCCCGCGTGGGTTTTCGCCTCCACCCCGGCGAGGGTGAAGATGCCGGTACCGATGATGATGCCGACCCCGAACCCGACCAGGTCCCGGCCGCGTAACCGGCGCTTGAGGGTTCCGGATTCCCCTCTGGCAAGGATTTCGTCCACGTCGAGCGTGCGCGTGATGCCCATCCGCCGAGGTTAGAAGATCACGGGCGGCGCCGCAGGGTAACGAAAACGACGGAGGGCCGCCACGTGGGAACGTGGCGGCCCTCCGCAGGAGAAAGCGCTGTCAGTCGAGGTAGTCGCGCAGGACCTGCGATCGCGACGGGTGGCGCAGCTTCGACATCGTCTTCGACTCGATCTGCCGGATCCGCTCCCGGGTGACCCCGTAGACCTGGCCGATCTCGTCCAGCGTGCGGGGCTGGCCGTCGGTGAGGCCGAACCGCAGCCGCACCACACCCGCCTCGCGCTCGGACAACGTCTGCAGCACCGACTGCAGCTGGTCCTGCAGCAGCGTGAACGACACCGCGTCCACCGCGACCACGGCTTCCGAGTCCTCGATGAAGTCACCGAGCTGCGAGTCGCCCTCGTCGCCGATGGTCTGGTCCAGCGAAATGGGCTCGCGGGCGTACTGCTGGATCTCCAGCACCTTCTCCGGCGAGATGTCCATTTCCTTGGCCAGCTCCTCCGGGGTGGGCTCGCGCCCGAGGTCCTGGAGCAGCTCGCGCTGGATGCGGCCCAGCTTGTTGATGACCTCGACCATGTGCACCGGGATCCGGATGGTGCGCGCCTGGTCGGCCATCGCGCGGGTGATCGCCTGGCGGATCCACCACGTCGCGTACGTGGAGAACTTGTAGCCCTTGGTGTAGTCGAACTTCTCGACCGCACGGATCAGGCCGAGGTTGCCCTCCTGGATCAGGTCCAGGAACGCCATGCCGCGGCCGGTGTAGCGCTTGGCGAGCGAGACGACCAGCCGGAGGTTGGCCTCCAGCAGGTGGTTCTTGGCGCGCTCACCGTCACGGACGATCCACTTGAGATCGCGCCGCATCTGGGTGGCGAGCTTCTCGCCCTCCTCCTCGGCGACGCGGACGCGCTCGGCGGCGTAGAGCCCGGCCTCGATGCGCTTGGCGAGCTCCACCTCCTCCTCGGCGTTGAGCAGCGCGACCTTGCCGATCTGCTTGAGGTAGGCGCGCACCGAGTCCGCGGAGGCGGTCAGCTCGGCGTCCTTGCGGGCCTGCCGCAGCGCCTCGGACTCCTCCTCGTCCCAGACGAAGTCCGGGTCGTTGGAGGTCTTGCCGGCGTTGCTGTCGCGGCTGGTGGTGCTCCGGCCGCTGCCGCGCTCGGACCGCGGGACCGGACGCTCCTCTTCCTCGTCGGAGTCGTCGGTCTCCTCGGTCACCGTGGCGTCGACGACGTCGACCTCGACCTCTTCCTCGAGGTCGGCCAGGTCGGCGTCGAGATCGACGTCCTCCAGCTCCTCGCCACCGGGGCCGTCGGGCTCACCCGAGTCCTCGCCCTTGCCCTTGGTGCCGGGCTTGCGGGCGCCCTTCTTGGCGGCCGGGCCCTTCTTGGCCGGCTTCTTTTCGGCCTGGCCGGTCCGCGTGGTGACGGCGTCCTCAGCGCCTGCGTCGGGTTCCGCGCTCGCGCCGGCCGACGAAGCCTGGGCGGCGCTCGATGTCTTCGTGCCGCTTCGGGTAGCGGTTTTTGCGGCTGCCACGTACGCCCTTTCGCAGCGGTCGATCAGGGCGAACCGGGCTGGTGGCTCCCGGCTGCCTCAAATTCGGGGAACGTCCCGCGGCCTGCGGCTTTGCTTCCGCGACCGTGGGCCGTGTTCCATTGTAACGACGATACGCCGGTGCGTTGCGGGCGATCATGCCCGCACCCGGCCCGCGTCCCGTGCCGGGTCAGTGCTCGATGCCCTCGACGGCCGCCGCGGCCGCGCCCACGATCCCGGCGTTGTTCTGCAACGATGCCACGATGATCTTGGTCCGGATCTCGAGGTGGGGGACCCATTTCTCGGCCTTCTTGCTGACCCCGCCGCCGACGATGAACAGATCCGGCCAGATCAGGTCCTCCAGCACGGTCAGGTAACGGTTAACCCGCTTGGCCCACTGGTGGTAGGTCAGTTCCTCATTGTCCTTGACCGAGGCGGCGGCCTTCTTCTCCGCGTCGTGCCCGTCCACTTCGAGGTGGCCGAACTCGGTGTTGGGCACGAGCTTGCCGTCGTGGAAGACGGCGCTGCCGATGCCGGTGCCGAAGGTGAGCAGGGTGGCCACGCCGGTGCGGGCCGCGGGGTCGCCGAACCGGATCTCGGCCATGCCCGCCGCGTCCGCGTCGTTCAGCATCGCGACGTCCTTGACGTCCCGGCCGATGCGCTCGGCGAAGAGCGCGTCCGCGTCGGTGCCGATCCACGCCGGATCGATGTTGGCCGCGGTGTGCGCGACACCCTTTTTGACGACCGCGGGGAGCGTGATGCCGACCGGGCCGTCCCAGCCGAAGTGCTTGACCACCTTGGCCACCACGTCGGCGACCGCTTCGGGTGTCGACGGGCGGGGCGTGTCGATCCGCAGGCGGTCGCCAATGAGCTCGCCCTTTTCCAGGTCGACGAGGGCGCCCTTGATACCACTGCCGCCGATGTCGATACCGAAACCGCGGGTCGCCGTCATTGGCGTTTTCCCTTCCTACTCGATTCAGAAGCCTATCCACGAGACTTTACTAGTCCGACCGGAAGCAGGCGGATACGCGTCCGCGGCGAATGTGCTCGTAGAGACCTGTTTCCGCCGTGGCTGTAGTCGGACTGGTAAAGAACGGCACGGCACCGGATGTGGTCACATGGATGCGTGGGAGCCTTCGAGACCGAACTCAAAGACGTCGCTGTCCAGGTGGCCGGTGCGGCCGCGACCCTCGTGCGCCAGGCCCGTGAGGCCATGTTGACAGGCCAGTCCGTGCAGGTCGACACCAAGTCCACCGACACCGACGTGGTGACCGCGGTGGACCGCGCGTCCGAGCGGCTGGTGCGGGAGCGGCTTGCCGAACTGCGGCCGGGGGAGCACGTGCTCGGCGAGGAGGAGGGCGGTAGCGCGGGCGAGGGGGTGACCTGGGTGGTCGACCCGATCGACGGCACGGTCAATTTCCTTTACGGCGCACCGGCTTTCGTCGTTTCGGTGGCCGCGCAGGTGGACGGGGTCTCGGTCGCGGGCGCGGTCGTCGAGCCCGTCGACGGCCGGGTGTGGACGGCCGCGCGGGGCGAGGGCGCGTGGCTGGACGGCCGGCGGTTGCACGTCTCAGCAGCGCAGCGGCTGGATCTGACTCTGGTCGCGACGGGCTTCGGGTACGCGGCCGAGCGCCGTGCGCGCCAGGCGCGGGCTGTCGCTGAGCTGCTCGGGCGCGTCCGGGACATCCGCCGCCCCGGCGCCGCTTCGCTCGACCTGTGCGCTGTCGCGGCGGGCTGGACGGACGCGTACGTCGAACACGGCCTGCATCGGTGGGACTGGGCGGCCGGCGCGCTGATCGCCGCCGAAGCCGGTGCCGTCGTCTCGCTGCCGGGCGAGGACACGGCGCTCGGTACGGATGCGACTTTCGCCGCCGCGCCCGGTATCGCCGCGCCGCTGCACGCCGCACTCGTCGAGTGCGGGTTCAAGGACGTGTGAGCGCGCTCAGCAGGCCGCGTTGCGGGCGGCGGACAGCAGCGCGGGATCGATGACCGCCGACGAACCGGCCGACTGCTCGTTGCCGTCGCCCGGGTGCTGTGCCGACCAGGCCTGCAGCTGCTGGAGCACGTCCCGCGCCTGCTGAGTGGGCCGTACGTCGCCGAACCCGCTGCCGATGGACACATCCACCGAGGCGTCCGCCCGGGTGTCCTTGACCAGCTCCACGCACGGCAGCACCAGGCTCAGCGTGCGCGCCGCGGACACCCCGTTGTCGCCGAAGCGGATCTGGCCGTGGCACTTGGCCTCGACGCCGTTGGGATAGGCCGGGTCGTTCTCCGGCGCGCCGATCTGGGTGAAGCCGAGTTCGCGCAGGCTCTCGGTGGTGATCGAGGCCTGGCCGCGGGCCTGGCTCGCGTTGAGCACCTTGACCGCGATCTTCTCCGGCGGGATCGGCGCGGTGTCGTCGAGTGCCGAATGGCTCAGTGAGGTGTATGTCATGCCCTGTGCCGGGGTGGGCGCCGGATCGCAGCGCAGCAGTTCGTCGATGTCCGAGCGGCTGCTGATGGCGCGCACCCACACGGCCATCGCGACGAGCCCGAGCACCGCGATGACGATCAACGCGGGGAGTGGCCGGCGTTTGCGGTAGCCCCGTTTTCTGCGGTTGCCGAAACCGATCCCCGACGCCACCTGCCCGTTCCCTTCCCCGATCCCGACACTTCGTTACAGCTATCTGGACCGTCGTCCCCGGTCAGCCTAAGCGTTACACTGCACCAGCGCCGACGCCGCCATTCGGGTGGGTCGGCCCCGTTGTCGCGTGACCGGCCATTCCCCCTGGCGGGTGACGTATGGAGGGCATCGACTAACCCGTTGCGGGTTCGGGTATGCCGTGAGCTACCCTCTGCGGGCTCCGGCCGTAGTTCGGGTCCCCTGACCAGTTGTGGAAGAGAGACCTGCCTCACTACGCCCGCCGGGCACAAACAGGGGCGCTGGAACGTTGTCCAGCGGCACGAAGGATACGCGAAGCGCATCGCGAATTCTTCGACAAGTGATACCGAAGCTGATCGCAGGGGTGAGGGACAATGGCGACCGACTACGACGCTCCGCGCCGCAGCGAAGCCGACGAGCTGGCCGAAGACTCGTTGGAGGAGCTGAAGGCCAGGCGTAACGAAAACCAGTCCGGCGTCGTGGACGTGGACGAGGACGCGACCGCGGAGAACTTCGAGCTCCCGGGCGCCGATCTGTCCGGGCTCTCCGGGGAGGATCTGACGGTCAAGGTGGTGCCGAAGCAGGCGGACGAGTTCACTTGTTCGGTGTGCTTCCTGGTGCACCACCGCAGCCGGCTGGCCGAGGAATCGGGCGGCCAGATGATCTGCCGGGACTGCGCGTAGGGCGAGGGGCACCGGGTCGGGCTACTGGCGCAGTAGCTCGGCCAGCGCCTCCGGCCTGCGCGAACTGACAATCCAGTAAGGCGTGGGATCCGCCGGATCGGTCAGGTGCACTCGCAGCACCGGGCCGACCCAGCCGCGGTGTGCGACGAACGCCGCCGGGTCCAGTTCGGGGCCCAGCGCCTTGCGCTTGTGGTTCTTGTCGATCACCTCGACCTCGCCGACGAACCGCAGCGGAAGGTGGGCCTTGCCCGCCCACAGCTCGCCGTCGGTGACCGCGATCCTGGTCCGGCCGAGGCTGATCAGCCACGCCGCCATCAGCGGGATCAGCACGACGAAGGGCAACCATTGGGGCAGCCCGGTGATCCCCATGTCGACCTCGGCGGCCAGCAGGCCGGCGGCGATGATCGGCAGCGGCCAGCCCCACCACGGGACGTAAAGCCGTTCCGAATGCTGTTTGGCTGCCGTGCTCACCGGCGTTCCGGCCGCGCTTGCGCTCTCACCCACGCCTTCAGGGTAGTCTCGCCGCCCGTGTCCACCGTGCAGGTCCTGCTCACCCGGCTCGATCCGGGTGTGCCACTTCCCCGTTACGCACGCCCCGGCGACGCCGGGGCCGATCTCGTGACCACCGAAGACGTCGTGCTCGCGCCCGGCGCGCGAGCGGTGGTCGGCACCGGGATCGCGATCGCGCTGCCCGAGGGCTACGCCGGTTTCGTGCATCCGCGCTCGGGACTCGCGGCGCGGGCGGGGCTGTCCGTGGTCAACACCCCGGGCACGATCGACGCGGGGTACCGCGGCGAGATCAAGGTGTGCCTGATCAACCACGATCTCACCGAGCCGGTGAAACTGGTCCGTGGTGACCGGATCGCGCAGCTGGTCGTGCAACGGGTGGAGACCGCGGAGTTCGTGGAGGTCGCCGAGCTCGAAGCGTCCGAGCGAGGGGACGGCGGTTACGGATCCACGGGCGGGCATGCCAGGCTTGACGGCGTGTCTGGGGAAGAAGGAGCGAGGGGCTAGTGGGCATTTTCGGACGCAAGCGGCGCCCGGTCACCGAGGAACGCCGCGGCAGACACGCCGCGCCGGATCCGGTCGAGGACATCGAGGACGACGACGAGTACGAGGCGCCGCTGCCGGTCGTCACCGACGGCCCGTTCGACGTGGCCGACGCCGAGGAAGACGGGGTGCCGCGGATCGACCTCGGTTCCGTGCGCGTGCCGGTGCCCGAGGGCGCCCAGGTGCAGGTCGAGATGGACCCGGAGGCGGGCGGGGTGCGTGCGGTGCACGTGGTCACCGCGCAGGGCCAGGTCACGGTGAGCGCCTACGCCGCGCCGCGGTCGGGCGGGCTGTGGCAGGAGGTCGCCGCCGAGCTGACCGAGCAGCTGCGCGCCGACGGCGCCAAGATCACCTCCGGTGACGGCAAGTGGGATGTGGAGCTGTCCGCGCTGATCGGCGATGTGGCGCTGCGGTTCGTGGGTGTCGACGGGCCGCGCTGGATGCTGCGCGGGGTCATCGCCGGCCCGCAGTCACAGGCCGCGGAGGCGCCGGGCGTGCTGCGGGACATCGTGCGCGACACCATCGTCGTGCGCGGGGACGCGCCGATGCCGGTGCGCACCCCGCTGCCCATCACGCTGCCCCACGCGGTTGCCCAGCACATCGCCGAACAGCAGGCCTGAGCCGTGCCCACCGCCGACGAATGGCTGATCTTCCTGGTCACGGCGACGATCTTCGCGATCACGCCGGGGCCGGGCCTGTTGTACGTGCTCGCCCGTTCGCTGCGCGGCGGCCGGTCCGAGGGACTGCGCTCGGTGGTGGGCAACAGCATCGGCGCCACCACGCACGTCGTCGCGGCCGCGCTCGGGTTGTCCGCGGTGCTGGCCGCCTCGACCGTCGCGTTCACCGTGGTCAAGTACGCGGGCGCGGCGTACCTGCTCTACCTCGGGGTGCAGGCGATCCGGCAGCGCCACGACGAGGGTGACGACGGCGCGGCGGGGAACCTGGCGCGTTCGCCGCTGGTGCAGGGGATCTTGTCGGAGCTGCTGAACCCGAAGACGGCGTTGTACTTCATGGCGCTGCTGCCGCATTTCGTGCACCCGGAGCAGGCGCCGGCGCCGCTGGTGTTCCTGCTGCTGGGGGTGATCGCGATGGCGCTGGCGTCGCTCGCGGACCTGGTGGTGGCGCTGTTCGCCGGTCAGCTGGGGCAGCGGCTGCTGGCGCATCCGCGCTGGCGGATCCGGCAGCGCGTGGCCGGCGGCGCGGTGATGATCGGCCTCGGCGCCTTCGTCGCTACCGCCGACTGACCTGCCAGGCCGCCACCGCGGCGCGGCCCAGCGACTCACGGTCCTGGCCCAGCGCGGCCAGCGCCGTCTCGCGGACCGTGCCGTGCTTCAGCGCGGCGGCCCACTCGTGCGCGACCCGCGCCGGGTGCACGGGATCGTCCGAACAGGCCGCGATTCCGACCGGAATGTCCAGTTCCGCCAACGCTTCCAGCGTCGGCGCGGGACGATCGGCTGCCACCCGCAGGCTCGCCGCCAGCCCGTCACCGTGCCGCCGCCAGGCGCGGTTCAGCTCGGCCGCGAGCCAGGGGGCCACGCCGTCCACGGAGAACTTCAGCGCGCGCTCCAGGCCTTCGCGTTCGACCAGCTCGGCGGAGGCTTTCGCGGCCAGTGACGCTGGCGCGTCCCGCGGCTCGCCGTGCCAGGCGGGAAGGGCCAGCAGCAGGCCGGCGCAGCGGTCCGGATTGCGGACCGCCCACTCGGCCGCGAGGTGCGCGCCGAAGGAGATCCCGCCGACCAGCAGCGGCGCGGTGGCCAGCTCGTCGAGCCGGGTGAGGAAGCCCACCGCGAGCCGATCACCGGGCTCGGGCGCCGGGGTAACCGCCGTCACCCCGATCGCGGCCAGCGGACCTGCGAAAACACTGCGGACGAAGATCTCGTCGGACCCGGTGCCCGGCATCAGCACGGCGGGGCCGGCGGACATAGCCGACATCACGTTGCGATCTTGCGCCAAACCCGTTTCCCTTGCCTGGAACGAAAGCCACAAGGCTACCGTTGTTCAGGTACGGGCCGTATTTCAAGTCGGGGGCCCCGGAGCAGTAGGAGCACCGCCTATGTCCGCCAAAGACGGCGGCTACTTCAGCCGGTTGGTGAAGAAGCTGACCAGCGACGTCGACGAGCTCGACGCCGACGATCTATCGGAAAAATCCGAGGCGGTCGGGGCGCAGCGCGCCTGTGACTGCCGGTCGGGTGAAGAAGTGACCGTGCTCGGCAGACTCCGCAGCGTCAACCTGTGTCCCACGAACGAGGCCGCCACTCTGCAGGCTGAGTTGTTCGACGGAACCGAAGGCGTGACGCTAGTCTGGCTCGGACGGCGCCGGATCCCGGGGATCGAGCCTGGGCGGACGATCAAGGTGCGCGGCCGGATGGCCGAGCGCGACGGTCAGAAGGTGCTGTACAACCCGTTCTACGAGCTGCAGACGACATCCTGAGTTGGTATCGAAAACGTGACTGACCCCGCCCCCACCGACGAGCACAAGGCCGAGGACGAGAAGGAAGCCACCCTCCTGGAACAGATGGGTGGCGTGTCCGGGCTGATCTACTCGTCGGTGCCGGTGGTGGTGTTCGTCCTGGCCAACGCCTTCTTCGGGCTGCAGGCCGGGATCTGGAGCTCGCTGGGCAGCGCGGTGGCGATCGCCGTGCTGCGCCTGGTGCGCAAGGAGCCGCTGCAGCCGGCCATCTCGGGGTTCTTCGGGGTGGCCATCGCGGCGTTCATCGCCTACCGCACCGGCTCCGCGAAGGGCTTCTTCCTGTTCGGTATCTGGGCCAGCCTCGTCTACTGCGGGGTGTTCGTGGTGTCGGTGGTGGTGCGCTGGCCGCTGGCCGGGGTGATCTGGAACTTCCTCAACGGCACCGGCACCGCCTGGCACAAGGACAAGCCCTCCCGCTTCGGCTACGACGTCGCCACACTGGCGCTCGCCGCCGTGTTCGCCGCCCGGTTCGTGGTACAGCGCTGGCTGTACAACTCCGACCACACCGGCTGGCTGGCCTTCGCGAAGATCGCGATGGGGTACCCGCTGTACGCGCTGGCGCTGCTGGTGGTGGTGTGGGCGGTGCGCCGCTCGGACAAGCGCCTCAAGGAGCTGGAGGAGGCCAAGGAAGCCGCCGAAGCGGATACCGAGGCCGCCCTCCGCCTCAAGTACAGCCATCGCCCGAACGAAGCGTAAGTCGGCCCCTGACTCCGGGATCGGCTCAGCCTGAATCCCCACCCGCCGGCCCGGCCATCATCCCTGGCGGACGACAGTGCCCTCACCATGTCGGCGCTGCCCTCGCCAGGAGCCGCCGCAGAATTCGGCAGCGGAGTGCAAGGTGACGGCAAGCGGCTCCTGCCCCGTTGAAAAGACGCCTCAGCTCTCCTCGTAGGTGATTTCGTGGCGGGCGGCGATCGGGTTGATCTTCGCCGGGTCCAGGGCGCCGTCGGTGAACACCGTGGGCCCGGCTTCGAAAAGGTCCTCCACGTAGTGCTCCCAGCCGCCGGGCGCGGAGATCTGGAGCACCCGCGGCGGCGGGGTGGAGCCGCGGCGTAGCGCGTGCGGAATCCCGTGCGGCAGCAGGACGAACGCCCCCGCGCCCGCCTTGTGCGTGCGGTCGTCGTACTCCACGACCAGCTCGCCGGAAAGCACGTAGATCGCCTCGTCGGCGTGGTGGTGCACGTGCCGTGGGATGTCCTGCCCCAGCGTCACCTCCAGCAGTGAGAGCTTGCCTTCGGTGTCCTCGGTCGTCGCCTTGACGGCGAAAGCGGGCGGCAGCGGAACGCGGCTCGGCCGGGCTTCGCCGGCCTCCAGGAGCAGGAAACGGTCACTCATGGCGGGTGCCTCTCTGGTAGCGTAACGGAATCGGAGTCCGTTTCCAGATAATCGAGATGGGGAGAGTTTGTCAACCTCGCCGAAGAAGGTCCGGGCCGACGCCGAACGCAACCGCGGCAAGGTGCTCGCCACTGCGCGCGAGCTGTTCGCCGAGCGTGGTGAGGACGTCCAACTGCCCGAAATCGCGCGCGCCGCCGGTGTCGGTGTGGGCACGGTTTACCGGCATTTCCCGACGAAGCAGGCGCTCGTCGAGGCCGCGGCCGATCAGCGCTTCGCGGAGATCGCCGAGTACGCCCGCGCCGAATGCCTGCGCTCTCCCGTGCGCGGACTGGAGAAATACCTCCAGCACGTCGGGGAAGTGCTCACGGCCGACCCCGGGTTGTCCGCCGCGATCCAAGCCGTCCGCGACGCGCCCGGCACACCGCCGACCGGCGCCGCCCGCGCGGTGCTGGAGGAGGTCGTGGCGGAGCTGATCGAGCGCGGCAAACAAGCCGGCGCGCTACGCGAAGACCTCACCACCGCGGACGTCTACCTCATCGTCTGCGGCCTGTCCGCGGTGATCCGCACCGGCAGCGGCGACTGGCGGCGCTTCAACGAGCTCGCCGCCCACGGGTTCCGTCAGTAGCCCAGCGCGGCCCGGACGTCGGCCTCGACCTCCGAGGAAGCCACGAACAGCAGCTCGTCACCGGGCTCCAGCGGATCCTCCGGCTGCGGCACGATCACCCGCTCCCCACGCAGGATCGTCACCAGCGCGGCGTCCCGGGGCAGCGCGATCTCGCTGACCGGGCGGCCCGCCAGCGGCGTCTCCGGCGGCAGGGTCAGTTCGACCAGGTTGGCCTGCCCCTGCCGGAAGGTCATCAGCCGCACCAGATCGCCGACGCTGACGGCCTCCTCGACCATCGCGGCGAGCATGCGCGGGGTGGACACCGCGACGTCCACGCCCCAGGCGTCGGTGAACAGCCACTCGTTGGCCGGGTTGTTCACCCTGGCCACCACGCGGCGCACCGCGAACTCCGTCTTGGCCAGCAACGAGACCACGACGTTGACCTTGTCGTCCCCGGTCGCGGCGATCACCACGTCGCAACGCTCCACACCGGACTCTTCGAGCGTGGACACCTCGCAGGCGTCGCCGAGCACCCAGTCCGCCTGCTCCACCGTGTCCGGCTCGAACTGGGCGGACTGCCGCTCGATGAGCATCACCTGATGCCCGCCGTCGATCAGTTCCGTCGCGATCGAACGCCCGACGGCGCCGGCACCGGCGATCGCCACCCGCATCAGTTCTCCTCCTCGGGAGCTTTCGCCGCGACGCTGCTCACGTCGCCGACCGTGCCGGAGCGCGCCGCCACGTAGACCAGATCATCGGCCTGCAGCGCGGTTTTCGAGTCCGGCAGCACCGGGGTGCCGAACCGCATGATGAACGCCACCCGCGCGCCGGTGGCCTCCTGCAGGTCCTGGACGTTGCGGCCCACCCAGGCCTCGTGGAACGGCAGCTGCAGCACCGCCATGTTGCCCGTCGGGTCGCGCCACGCCGATGCGACGCCGTCCGGCAGCAGGGTGCGCAGGAACCGGTCGGTGGTCCACGGCACGGTGGCCACCGTGGGGATCCCCAGCCGCTCGTAGACCGCGGCACGCTTGGGGTCGTAGATGCGGGCCACGACGTGCTCCACGCCGAAGTTCTCGCGGGCGACCCTCGCGGAGATGATGTTGGAGTTGTCGCCACTGGACACGGCGGCGAACGCGCCGGCTCTTTCGATCCCGGCGTCGATGAGCACCTGCCGGTCGAACCCGATGCCGAGGATCTGCCTGCCCTGGAAGTCGCTGCCGAGGCGCCGGAAGGCTTCCTGCACCTTGTCGATCACCGCGACCTCATGACCCAGGCGCTCCAGCGCCGCGGCCAGGGACGCGCCTACCCGGCCACATCCCATGATCACCACGTGCACCCGCTTGCCTCCTGTTAGTCACCCGTATGGCGGTTACCCGCGTTACGCCAGCGCAGAACCTACCTTGTCCGGCGGAACGTGACACCCTGCCCGTCATCACAGTTACGCATGTGTCCGGTCACCGTCGACCACGACCGCCCTGAACGGAGGCGCTGCGCGTCACAGTTACTCTTCGGGGGTGCCGAAGTTCGCGACTGTCGCCAAGCGGCTTGTGCTTGGCGCCCCGTTCCGCAGTGACCGGTTGTCGCACACCCTGCTCCCCAAACGCATCGCGCTGCCCATCTTCGCGTCGGACGCCCTCTCCAGTGTCGCTTACGCGCCTGAGGAAATCTTCCTCACGCTGAGCGTCGCCGGCCTGTCCGCGTACACGCTGGCGCCCTGGATCGGCATCGCCGTCGCGCTGGTCATGCTGGTGGTCGTCGCGTCGTATCGGCAGAACGTGCACGCGTACCCCAGCGGCGGCGGGGACTACGAGGTGGCCACCACCAACCTCGGCGGCAGATTCGGGCTCACCGTGGCCAGCGCGCTGCTGGTGGACTATGTGCTGACCGTCGCGGTGTCCACGTCCTCGGGCGTGGCGAACATCGGTTCCGCGATCCCGTTCGTCGCCCAGCACAAGGTGATTTTCGCCGTCCTCATCGTGGCGGTGCTGACCGCGCTGAACCTGCGCGGCGTCCGCGAATCGGGCAAGGCCTTCGCAATCCCGACATACGGGTTCATCGCGGGCATTCTGATCATGGTGGCGTGGGGGCTGTTCGAGGCCGCGCGCGGCACCCCGCTGCACGCCGAGAGCGCGGGTTTCCAGCTGCACGAGGAAAACTCGCTGGCCGGGTTCGCCTTCGTCTTCCTGATCCTGCGGTCGTTCTCCTCCGGCGCGGCGGCGCTGACCGGGGTCGAGGCGATCAGCAACGGTGTGCCCGCGTTCCGCAAGCCCAAGTCCAAGAACGCGGCCACCACACTGCTGCTGATGGGTGTGCTCGCGGTCACCATGCTGATCGGGATCATCGCGCTGGCGATCATCACCGACGTCAAGTTCGCCGAGGACCCGGCACGGCAGCTCGCCGGCGCGCCCGCGGGCTACGAGCAGAAGACGATCGTCACCCAGATCGCGCACGCGGTCTTCGCGCACTTCCCGCCGGGGTTCTACTACGTCTCCTTCGCGACCGGCATCATCCTGTTGCTGGCGGCCAACACCGCGTTCAACGGGTTCCCGGTGCTGGGCTCGATCCTGGCGCAGGACCGCTTCCTGCCGCGGCAGTTGCACACCCGTGGCGACCGGCTGGCGTTCTCCAACGGCATCCTGTTCCTCGCCGCGTTCGCGCTGGTGCTGATCATCGCTTTCGACGCCGAGGTGACCAGGCTGATCCAGCTCTACATCGTGGGCGTGTTCGTGTCGTTCACGGTCAGCCAGGCCGGCATGATCCGGCACTGGAACCGGTTGCTGGCAAGGGAAACCGATCCCTCGGTGCGGCGGCGGATGCGCCGGTCGCAGACGGTCAACGCGATCGGGCTGACCATGACCGGCACCGTGCTGGTGATCGTGCTGATCACCAAGTTCCTGCTGGGCGCGTGGATCGCGATCGCCGCGATGGTGGCGATCTTCCTGCTGATGACGGCGATCCGCAGACACTACGACCGGGTCGCGACCGAACTGGCCGAAGTGGACGGTGAGGCGCCCAGCGTGCTGCCGTCGCGCAACCACGCGGTCGTGCTGGTCTCCAAGCTGCACCGGCCGACGCTGCGGGCGCTGGCCTACGCCAAGGCATTCCGGCCGGACGTGCTGGAGGCGGTCACGGTCAACGTCGACGACGACGAGACCAGGCAGCTCACCGCCGAATGGGAGAAGCACGGGTTCAAGGTGCCGCTGAAGGTGCTCGAGTCGCCGTATCGCGAGATCACCAAACCCGTCGTGGACTACGTGAAGCGCGTGCGCGGCGACAATCCGCGCAACGTCGTCACGGTTTTCATCCCCGAGTACGTGGTCGGGCGCTGGTGGGAACAGCTGCTGCACAACCAGAGTGCGTTGCGGCTCAAGGGCAGGCTGCTGTTCCAGCCCGGCGTGATCGTGGCGAGTGTGCCCTGGCAGCTGGCTTCCTCCGAAGCGGCGGTGCGCCGGGCGATGCGGGCCCGGCCCGCGGCCGGCGACGTGCGGCGCGGGCTGTACGACACCACCGGCAAGGGAAGCGGGCGGTGACGACGGCGAGCTGGGCGGGGCGCACGTTCGAGGCCGAGGTCGGACCGGTCGCACACGGTGGGCACTGCGTGTCCCGCGTCGAGGGCCGCGTGGTGTTCGTCCGGCACGCGCTGCCGGGTGAGGTCGTGCGCATCGAGGTCACCGAGGACAAGGGCGGTTCGTTCTGCCGCGCCGACGCCGTGGAGGTGCTCAAGGCGGCGCCGGAACGGGTTTCGCCGCCGTGCCCGCTGGCCGGGCCGGGTCTGTGTGGCGGCTGCGACTGGCAGCACGCCGAGCCGGATTTCCAGCGTGAGCTCAAGGCCCGGGTGGTCGAAGAGCAGCTGCGGCGGTTGGCCGGGATCGAGCTTTCCGTTGTGGTGGAAGCACTTCCGGGTGGTCCGCTGGACTGGCGCAGCCGGGTGCGGCTGGTCGCGGGCAAGGACGGGCGGGCCGGGCTGCGGGCGCACCACAGCCATCGGGTGATCGCGCTCGACGACTGCCCGATCTCCGTGCCGGGGGCGCTGGAGCCGGTGCTGTCGCGGCGCTGGCGGCCGGGCTCGGAGCTGGAGGTCACCAGCGACGGCGACGGGCAGACACATGTACGCGAGCTGGGCCTCGTGCGCGGGAAGCGCCGGGCACGGCAGATCCGGGGCGGCTTGGCGGTACAGCACGCGGCCGGTCGCGACTGGAAACTGGACGCGCACGGCTTCTGGCAGGTGCATCCCGCGGCGGCGGAGACGTTCGCGGCGGTCACGGGTGAATGGGCGGACGCGCCACGGGACGGTCTGGTCTGGGATCTCTACGCCGGGGTCGGCCTGTTCGCGTCGGTACTGGCCGGTCAGGTCGGGCCGGGCGGTGAGGTGGTGGCCGTCGAGTCCGGGCGCCGCGCGGTGTCGGACGGGGAACGGGCGCTCAGCGATCTGCCACAGGTGCGCTGGCGGTCCGGGCGGGTGGAGCACGTGGTGCGGGAGCTGCCAGGGCGGCCTTCGGTGGTCGTCCTGGACCCGCCGAGGTCCGGGGCCGGCCGGGCGGTCGTCGAGTCCATTGTGGAGCATGAGCCGTCCCGTGTGGTCTACGTGGCGTGCGACCCGGCGGCACTGGCCCGCGACCTGTCGACGTTCTCCGCGCACGGGTACCGGCTGGAGCGGTTGCGTGCCTTCGACGCCTTCCCGATGACCCATCACGTCGAGTGCGTGGCTCTCGTCGTGCCCGAAACTGTCGGTGGGCCGGGGCATGATGTCGCGCGTGGACCGACTGACTGATTTCGACCGTGCCGCCGGCGCGCTCGGCCGGGCGCCGGGGTAGGCCGGATGCGGGAGCTGGAGGAGATCACCGGGCTGCTGTTGCGCGCGGCGGCGGACACGCGCTTGCGTGACCCGGTGGTGCGTGAGCTGAGCGCGCGTCCGGGCCGGGCGCGGCTGGTGGCGACCGGGGCCGATCTGGTGCTGCTGGAGGTGGCCGCGAGGCTGTTGCGGCGCGGGTGGCAGCCCTACGACGTGCATCGGATCGCTCTGCGCCGGGCGGGTTCCGAGGGTGCCTCCCTGGCGGGTGACGCTGTCGCGGCCGAGGTGGATCGCAGTCCGGCGGCGACGGTGCCACAGGCCTGGCTGTCGCAGTTGGAGCGGATCGAGGCGTCGGTGTGGTGGCAGGCCGGCGAGCCCCGGCTGAGCCAATGGGCGCGGCGGCGGGATTGTTCGGCCGAGTACGCGCTTTCCCGTGCTGTTACGACGTTGGCGGCGCTGGCCACGTTGCCCCAGCTGCCCGATCTGCCGCTGCCGGCCGAGGAGGGCGTGGACGAGAAAATGCTCGCCCGGGTGCGGTCGTTGCTGGCGAAGGCGGAGTCCACGCCGTACCCCGAGGAGGCGGAGGCCCTGTCGGCGAAGGCGCAGGAGCTGATGAGCCGCTACTCGTTCGAACAGGCGCTGGTCGATTCCCGGGTGGCAGGCTCCGCGCGGCGGTTCTGGCTCGATGATCCTTACGTGGCACCGAAATCCTCGCTCGTCACGGCGGTGGCGTCGGCGAACCGGTGCCGCGCGGTGTCGTACGAGAAGCTCGGTTTCCTCGCCGTGGTCGGGCATGAGGTGGATCTGGACATCGTCGAACTGCTTGCCACTTCGCTGCTGGTGCAGGCGACGGAGGCGATGCTCGCCGCCGGCCGGCACGTGTCGCTGAGCGGCCAGTCGCGCACGCGGTCTTTCCGGCACGCGTTCCTGCTGTCGTACGCGGTGCGCATCGGGGAGCGGCTCGCGGAGGCGGACAAAGCCGGTGGCGAACAGCTGTCCGACGAGCGACTGCTGCCGGTGCTCGCGCGCCGGACCGCGGAGGTGGATGCGCTGTTCGGCCGCCTGTTCCCGGATGTCGGCCGCCGCACCCACTCCGTCAGCAACGGTGCCGGCTGGCAGGCCGGCCGCGCCGCCGCCGACCAGGCGAAGCTGACTCCCGAGCGCAGACGCCTGACAGGGTAAGGAGAAGGAGGCGCCACCCAGGCCTCGCGCCAAAACGGACACCCGGCAACGCATCGCACGCCCAGCTCACCCCCGCATCCCAAGCCGCGTGAACACTCAAAGGTCGGGGCGGGGGTGGGGCACACGGCGCCCTGCGCGCGTCCGTTGCTGTCGCACCGCAACCAGCACCTCACCGCGGCGCCCCCAGCAACGAACGGCACCGACCATCAGGTCCGGCCGGGCTCGGTGGTGGTGAAGATGCCGATCTCCCACCATTGCGTCGATTCGGTCACCATCGGCCGGGCAGCTACCCACTGGACCAGCCCCTCAGGATGGTCCTGCAGGTTCGAGCCGACGCCAGGGGAGTCCACAAGCACGTCCACGCCCACCTCGCGCAAATGCTCGGCCCGATCCCGGACAGTTCGAACATCCAAAGTGGACCGAATGCCGAGCACGGATGGCCCGGTGACGATCCGCTCGGTGCTGCCGCGAAACCCGTGCGGTGTCGCGCTGCTGTCGGCATGCGGGCCGGCCGGCATCCCGGCAGGGGCCCAGAAAGCGTGCGCGAGCTGTGCGAGGAACACCCGCCCGGCACCTTCGCGCAACGGTCCAGCTCCAGCACCGCCGGATCGTCCACATCGGACAGACCGGCCGCCGGGCGAACTCGCTCACTTGCGGAACCACCCCGACGGGCCCGGCCGCAGGTTCTGGTAGATGTGCTTGGCTTCCTGGTACTCCGCCAGCCCGGTCGGCCCCAGCTCGCGGCCGAAGCCGGACTGCTTGAACCCGCCCCATTCGGCCTGCGGCAGGTACGGGTGGAAGTCGTTGATCCACACCGTCCCGTGCCGAAGCCGGTTCGCCACCCGCTGCGCGCGCGACGCGTCCGACGTGAACACCCCGCCGGCCAGCCCGTAGTGCGTGTCGTTGGCGATGCGCACCGCGTCGTCCTCGTCGGTGAAGGTCTCGACGGTGAGCACGGGGCCGAAGGACTCCTCCGTCACGGCGAAGCTGCCCTGCTTCACGTTGTCCAGCACGGTCGGCAGGTAGTAGTGCCCGCCCGCGAGGCGTTCGTCGTCGGGACGCCTGCCGCCGGTGCGCAGCACGGCGCCCTCGGCGAGCGCGGTCTCGACGTACTTCTCCACCTTCGCCAGGTGCTGCGCCGAAACGAGCGGGCCGGTTTCGGCTTCCGGGTCGAACGGGCCGCCGAGCCGGATCCGCTCCGCGCGGCGCACCACCTCGGCCACCAGGTCGTCGTGCATCTCCTCCTGCACGATCAGCCGCGCGCCCGCCGAGCAGACCTGGCCGGAGTGCAGGAACACGGCGGTGAGCACGTAGTCCACGGCCGTCTCGAAGTCGGTGTCGGCGAACACCACGTTGGGGTTCTTGCCGCCCAGTTCGAGCGCGACCTTCTTCACCGTCGCCGCCGCGGTCGCCGCTATCCGCTTGCCAGTGGCCGGCCCGCCGGTGAACGACACCAGGTCGACGTCCGGGTGCTCGGACAGCGGGGCGCCGGCGCCGGGCCCGGCGCCCAGCACCAGATTCGCCACGCCCGCGGGCAGCCCGGCCTCGGTGAGGGTGCGCATCAACAGGATCGCGGTGTGCGGGGTGAGCTCGCTGGGCTTGAGCACGAACGTGTTGCCCGCGGCCAGCGCGGGCGCGACCTTCCAAGCGGCCTGCAGCAGCGGGTAGTTCCACGGCGTGATCAGTCCGCAAACGCCGACGGGCTCGTACACGATGCGGCTGATCGCGTCCGGGCTGCCGGTGTCGACGACCCGGCCCGCGTCCTGGCCGGCGAGCTTGCCGAAGTAGCGGAAGCAGGCCGCGATGTCGGCCATGTCGTATTCGCTTTCCACCAGGCGTTTGCCGGTGTCGAGCGATTCGGCGCGGGCATAGGTGTCCCTGTCCCGCTCGATCAGCCCGGCCACCCGCAGCAGCAGGTCACCGCGTTCGGGCGCCGGGGTGGACGGCCACGGGCCGGAGTCGAACGCCGCGCGAGCCGCCGCGATAGCCGCCCCGGTGTCGTCGGCCGTCGCCTCGTCGACCACGCCGACCAGGGAACCGTCGGCAGGACAGCGGATCTCGCGCCGGCCACCGTGGCGCGCGGACACCCACTCGCCGTCGAGGAAAAAGTCCGCCACCAGGCCTCCTTTACCGGCGAGTTTTGACCGGTCGAGAATCCTACGCGGGAGTTCCTCCCGGCCGGTGGGTCGGCTGCATTCCGTATCCGCCTACTTTCGATCGGATTGGTGACTGGCCCACGTTCGGGGCCTCAAGCCACCGACCGTGATCACCTGGCTCCCATTCGTGATCACGTGAGGACCGCGTGCGGGGGAAGGTTCGGACATCCGGGCCACGTGAGGAAGGCCGCGTGGGGCGGCGCGGGGGTTTCGGCCGTCCGTAGACTGGCCGGACGGTCTGCGGATCTACAGGGTGAGGTGGAGAGTTGACTTTACTGGAGTCTGTGCACGGGCCTGCCGACCTCAAGCGGATGGGGCAAGGGCAACTGGAGCAGCTGGCCGGTGAGATCCGGGACTTCCTGATCGACCGGGTGCGCCGCGCCGGCGGGCACCTCGGCCCGAACCTCGGCGTGGTCGAGCTGACGATGGCGCTGCACCGCGTCTTCGACTCCCCGCGGGACGCGATCGTGTTCGACGTCGGGCACCAGAGCTACGTCCACAAGATCCTCACCGGCCGGCAGGAGGGGTTCGACCTGCTGCGCCAGCCCGGTGGGGTCGGCGGCTACCCGGTCCGCGCCGAGAGCGAGCACGACTTCGTGGAGAACAGCCACGCCTCCACCGCACTGTCCTATGTGGACGGTCTGTCCAAGGCGTTCGAACTGGCCGGCGGCGGCAGGCACACCGTGGCCGTGGTCGGCGACGGGGCGCTGACCGGCGGGATGTGCTGGGAGGCGCTGAACAACATCGCCGTCGAGCCCGGCCGCCCGGTGGTGATCGTGGTCAACGACAACGGCCGCTCCTACTCGCCGACCATCGGCGGTTTCGCCGAGCACCTCGCCTCGCTGCGGTTGCAGCCAGGGTACGAGCGGATGCTCGACGGTGGCCGTGAGTTCCTGCTGCACACCCCGGTGGTGGGCAAGCCGATCTACGCCGCGCTGCACGCCGCGAAGGCCGGCATCCGGGACGCGCTGATCCCGCAGATGATGTTCTCCGACCTCGGCCTGAAATACCTCGGCCCGGTCGACGGGCACGACCTGGTGGCGCTGGAGAAGGCCCTGCAGGCCGCGAAGGCGTTCGGCGGCCCGGTGGTCGTGCACGCGGTCACCGAGAAGGGCCACGGCTACCCGCCGGCGGTCAATCACGAGGCCGACCAGATGCACCAGACCGACCCGATCGACCCGGAGACCGGGCTGCCCAAACCCAAGGGCCTCAGCTGGACTTCGGTGTTCGGGGCCGAACTGGCCGAGATCGGGGCCGGGCGCGAGGACGTCGTGGCGATCACCGCCGCGATGCTGCGCTCCACCGGTTTGCACGAGTTCGCCGACCGTTTCCCGAATCGCTGGTACGACGTCGGAATCGCCGAGCAGCACGCGGTCACCTCCGCCGCCGGGCTCGCGATGGGCGGGCTGCACCCGGTGGTCGCGGTGTACTCCACGTTCCTCAACCGCGCGTTCGACCAGCTGCTGATGGACGTGGCGCTGCACCACCAGCCGGTCACCCTGGTGCTGGACCGTGCCGGGATCACCGGCCCGGACGGGCCGAGCCACCACGGAATGTGGGATCTGTCGTTGCTGGGCATGGTGCCGGGCATCAAGGTCGCCGCCCCGCGTGACGCCGAGACGCTGCGCGAGGAGCTGCGCGAAGCGGTCTCGGTTTCCGACGGGCCGACGGTGCTGCGGTTCTCCAAGGGCAGCGTGCCGGAGTCGATCCCCGCGGTCGAGCGCACCGGTGTGGTCGATGTGCTGCGCAAGCCTGCTGAGGACGGGGACGTGCTGCTGGTCGCGGTGGGCGCGTTCGCGCAGCTCGGGCTGGCGGCCGCGGAGCGGTTGGCGGACCAGGGAATCGCGGTCACAGTGGTGGATCCGCGCTGGGTGCTGCCGGTGCCCGAGCAGCTCGTCGAGCTGGCGCAGCGGCACCGGCTGGTCGTGACGGTGGAGGACAGCGGTCGCCACGGCGGTTTCGGTTCCGCGCTCGCGGCCCTGCTGCGGGACGCCGAGTGCGACGTGCCGTTGCGTGATCTCGCTGTGCCGCAACAGTTCCACGAGCACGGGTCGCGGGAAGAGGTGCTCGCCCGGGTCGGCCTGACCGCGCAGGACGTGGCGCGCCGGGTGACGGAGTGGGCGTCGAACCTGCTTCGTGAACCTCAGGCCGAGGCGGCGGACTCTCCGGGGAACTGATCATGGCGTGACCGCCGCGGTGCCCAGGCAGCGGGAAACCCAGGGTGACACCCTCGGGGGGTGGAGTGTCACCCTGGGCCGGCCCCCGCCGCGTTACTCGACCACCGCGATGTCGCCGTCGTCGAAGTGAATGGTCTGCCGCAGGCGGCCGCCGAGTGTGCCCGCGTCGTGCGCGAGGGCATCCCGGTCCTCGATGGACCCCCTTTCGATCTCGTTGACGCGACTGTCAGCCACCGACGGTCAGCCATTCCTCTTCGGAGAACACCGCGTCCTCCAGCGAAGGCAGCGCCTCGGTCCGCATGGTCGCGGGCACCGGCTCCGGCACGGGCAGCCGGCGTTCGAGTTCAGCGGTCCAGTGCAGCATCGCGCGGGGCCGGTCCCAGCCGCAGGCGCCGACGAGCTGCCCGTTGCGGACGAACCCGGTGACCCCGTCGGCCAGCGACACGGTGTCCTCGCCGAGCGCGGGCATCCCGGCCATCTGCAGCCGGTGCTCGTAGATGCTCGACCAGGCCCGCGGCAGCGGCGTGAACGGCTTCGCCAGCCGTCGCCCGACCATGAGGTTCTCGGCGGCGGCGCGTGCGGACTCGACGGCGTTGAGCCAGTGCTCCACTCGCCGTGGCACGTCGTCGAAACGCAGATTCGGCCATTGCGCCGCGTCACCGGCGACGACTACGTCCTCACCGCCGACGGCGAACAACGTCGGCTCGCACAGCACGCCGTCGTCCAGCGTCAGCCCGGATCCGCGCAGCCAGTCCACCGCCGGCACGCTGCCGATGGCGAGCACCACGCAGCTGGCCACTACCAGCTTGTTGTTCGTCAGGTGCAGGCCGAAGGCTTCCTTGGTGCTGATCCAGTGCCGCACCTCGGAGTTCATCGCCAGGCCTGCCCGGTGTTTGCGGTGCGTCTCCGCCACCGCCTCCGACACCCGCGGACCGAACCGGTACAGCGGCGCCTTCGCGTGCCCGACGAGGGTGACGTCGCGGCCGAGGGTGCGCATGCTCGCCGCGAACTCACAGCCGATCAGCCCGCTGCCGATGACCACGGCGGGTTTGCTGCTCTTGACCAGAGCGCGGCGCAGCGAGACCGCGTCCTCGATGGTGCGCAGCGTGCGCACTCTCGGATCGTGCCGCGGCGAGCCGGGCAGGTGCCGCGGCACCACGCCGGTGGCGATGATCAGCCCGTCGTACCAGAGTTCCTCCTTACCGGGCAGGTGCACGACGCGCTGGCCGGTGTCCAGGTGGGTGGCCCTGGTACCCAGCCGCCAGTGCGCGTCCAGTTCGGTGTAGGACTTCAGTTCCACGTCGAGCGGCCGGATCTGGCCGGTCACCAGCTGTTTGGACACCATCGGCCGGTGGTACGGGCGGCGGCGCTCGTCGCAGACGATGATGATCTCGCCGTCGAACTTCAGCTCGCGCAACCGTTCGGCGGCGCGCAGGCCCGCGACGCCGCCGCCGACGATGACGATTCTGTCGCCGTCACTCATCGGCACTCACCTGTTCCGCCATGCCCCGCAGCACGATGGCCTGCATGGGGCAGGAGCGGGCCGCCGCGGCGGCCTGGTCGAAATCCGGCTCGGTCAGCTGGCGGCGGTAGCGCAGCCGCCCGTCCCGGTCGAGCTGGAACAGTCGCGGTGCTTCCCACACGCAGATGCCGTAGACCTCACAGCGATCGTTGTCCACGCTGATGCGCGGACCTCGCAGACGGTTGAGAGTTTTCATACCAGTTCCTCGACAAGGCCGATTCGTTCGAGCACACGGGAGGGGAGGAAACGCAGCACGGACATGGTGATCGTCGGGACCAGCAACGTGATCCCGGCCAGCCACAGCACGGCCAGATGCCCGTTGGCGATCGCACCGAAGAACGAGTGCACCGCCAGCAGCGGGATGGCCAGGTAGGCCAGCCGGTGCAGCCACAGCCAGCGCCGGTAGGCGATGAACCGGTGCATCCCGGCCGTGACGGCGATGGCGATCATCAGTTCCAGCCCGATGATGCCGAGGCTGTGCCGGGCGAGGCCGCTGGGCAGGAAGGGCACCGTCAGCCTGGCGACGGAGAAAGCGCCGAACGACAGGAAGTAGAACGATGCGGCGTGCACGACGCCGAACGCCAGTGTCAGCGTCGCCAGCACCATGTGCCCGCCACGCAGGGCTTTCCGGCCGGTCATGTTGCGGACCCAGCCCGTCGCGGTGAGCACGCCCCAGCACAGCGTGAGGCACATGAAGACGTACGAGATCCGGGCCGACAACTGCGCAGCGCTGCGCAGTCCGGCGTCCGAGGACTGCTGCGCCAGCGGCATCAGCGCCCAGGACAGGCTGTCGGAAACGGTCATGGCCGCGGCCGCCTTCCGGAAAGCGCTTTCCGAGGAATCGTCCCGAGGCTCGCCGGGCGCTCCCTAGTGAGCCGGTTCCTGCTCCGGCTCGGGGTCGCGGGTAAGGGCATCGTGGTCTCCTGATCGAGTTCTTCTTCTCGCGGAATTGCGGATCAGCCACAGCAGGAGCAGCGTCGCTCCGCACAACAGCGCCCCGAGCACGACGGTGGTGAGGATGCCGGTCGCGGACATGTCCAGTGCCGAGGCGGCGGACGTGGCCGCGGTGCTGTTCACCGTCGGCTGGGGCAGCTTCGTGTAGTCGACGAGCCCGGTGCTTTCCAGCAACGTGATGTGCCGCAGCACGACCTGGTTCGCGGTCGCGGCGAACGCCCGTATCTCGTCGTTGCGGGTGTCGGCGCGCACGGCCGCGATAACGCCGAAGACGACACCGTGCGCCGCGCGCAGCCGGTTGGCGAAGATCCGCTGGAAATCCGACGAGTTCGTGGCCGCGCGCATTTCGGCGAGCCAGCTCTGCTGGTCGGAGGTCGGCTGATCGGGCAGCGTGACGTTGTATTTCGCGGCCATTTCCCGCACCGCGACGTCGAGCCTGCCGTGATCCACCATCAGCGTCATGCCGACCTGGCGGACATTCGGATTGTCCGCCCGGCTGCGCGCCATGTCGCCCGCCGGCATTTCCCACAATCCGGCCTGGCGGACCCGGATCAGCAGATCCTGGTCCGACGCGCTGAGCGTCGCTGTCTGTGCCGAGGCCAATACGGGTGCGGCCATTTGGCTCAACACGACCAAAATCGTCAACAGGAATATCCGGACCGCTTTCCGGTCAGAGCCCGAACACATCGGAGGTTCCCGGATTGGCGACCGTCAGCACTTTCCCGCCGGCGGGGGTGATCGGATACCAGACTCCGCCGACGCCCTGCCCAGCCGTTTCGCCGGGCATCTCGTCCTTGGCGTAGCGGTAGAGCGGCCAGCCCGCGAGCGTGGCCTGGTCGGTGCCGTCTTCCCTGGTCAGCGAGCCGACTTTGGTCCTGTCGATCCCTTCCAGCTGCTGGGTGGCGGCGGCCGGGACCGGTTTCCACATCTGCGCGCAGGTGCCGGTGCAGGTGGCCTTCGGCGGGTTCGTGCCGTCCTTGTCGTAGCGGTAAACGGTGTATCCCTGCCCGTCCACCACGATCTGGCCGAGATCGAAGGCGCGTACCGCGTTGAGCGCGGGCTGCACCTGGTCCATCGGCATCGTGGCGGGGGCGGACGCGGTTGAAGAGGAATAAGAACTCGCCATGTCACAGCCGGTGCAGGAGGCGATCAGGGTGACTCCTGCCGCACACAACGGGATCATGGAACGGGGTTTGCGAAGCATCGGAAATCCTTCCCTGTCGGGGGCCAGGGCGTGTGCCATCGCAGCGGTATTGCCTGCAAGAGGGCGTATTAGGTCCACTGTGGACAAAACTGTCCATAGTGGATGCGGAGCGAAGTCGGGGGGCAACGCTCATTCGGGGCCTTCGCCGGGGGATACGACAACGGGTTGCGCGCGGTTCAAAGATTTTCCGGGTTTTTTTGGTACTGGACTCACAACCGGTTCCCCGCCAGGATGTCGGCCGTGGGACGCCACAGCAGAACGCTGCGAGCCGTCGTCGAGCCGGAGGCCGACGACGGCCATGATGATCTGGCCGCCGCGCTCTACCAGGAGTTCGGGCGGCCGCTGCTGGCGTTCGTGCTGACGCTGACCGCCGGTGACCGGTTGTGGGCCGAGGACGTGGTCCAGGAGACCCTCATCCGCGCCTGGCGTAACGCCGACAAACTCGACCGTGAACCGGAAATGCTGCGCGCCTGGCTTTACACCGTGGCGCGCCGGATCGTCATCGACGGCTGGCGCAGCCGCCAGGCGCGGCCGCAGGAGGTCGAGGAGGCCGAGCCCGACTCCGTCGGAGTGCCCGACGAATCGGACCGCACCCTGGCGGCGATGGTCGTTTACGAGGCACTGGGCAATCTTTCGCCCGAGCAACGAGAAGCCGTCCTGCAGACATACATCCGTGACCGAACCGTGAACGAGGTCGCGGCCACCCTCGGGATACCTCCCGGTACCGTCAAGTCCCGCATTTACCACGCGGTACGCGCGCTACGGCGGGCCTTACGAGATCGGGGGTGACGTGAGGTGGGAGGGGCCGCGCACACCGATATCGCCGCCTATGTTCTCGGCGTCCTCGACGAGTCCGAGAACGCGGTCTTCGAGGCACATCTGCTCGACTGCCCGCACTGCCAGCTCGATCTGCTGGAGATGTACGAACTTCCCGAGATACTGGCCGAAGTTCGTAAATACTGGCCGGATCCGCCGATCCCGCAACCGCGCGCCCTGGGTGGTCTGCTCGACGAGGTCGCCCTCGCGCGCCGCCGGCGCAAGCTCATCGCCCGGATCGTCACCGCTGCCGCGGTGTTGCTCATCGTGGCCGGCCCGCTGGTGACCGTCGCCCTGTTGTCCGGCAACGATTCCTACCCCGCGCCCGCCCCGGTGGCCGCGAGCGTGCCCGCTCCGGTGAGCACCACGCCCGGTACGAGCCTGTTCAACGGCGGCGAGTCCGGAAAGGGCTTACAGGCGCAGGTGATCGTGCAGCAGACGGTGTGGGGTTCGAGTGTTCAGCTCGTGCTCAACGGCGTTTCCGGTCCGCAGCAGTGTCAGCTGGTCGCCGTGCCGTGGGCCGGTCCCGAGGTGACCGTGGCGGGCTGGACGGTGCCCGCCGAAACCACCGCGGACGTGCTGCCGCTGCGCATCTCGGGCGGCGCCGGTCTGCTGCCGGCCGAGATCTCGCGCTTCGAGATCCGGGACAACACCGGCACGGTGCTCGCCAGCATCCCACGCTGAACTGGCTTTATAACGTCGAGATAACAGCCAGGTCGCGTTTTGAACTACCTGGGCGTGGTCTCCGTATTCCTCAGTGACGGGCCTCGGGGGCCTTCTCCGTCACAAACCCATTCATCACTGTTGTCCCCGCGGCTGCTCGTTTTCCCCGCCGTGGGGCCAAAAACCCAACGAGGTGAGTAATGGCCCGCACCGAAGGCCGGCATCGCATCACCCGGAGAACGAAGATCGCCACCGCGCTGAGCGGACTCGTGGTCGCCGCCGGTGGCGTCGCGTTCGCGACCACCACGACCGACACCGGCAACGCCAACGCGGATCCGGTGGACAAGGCGTTTTTCGTGGACATCACCACGGTGGCCCCGAACGTCAAAGCCCCGCAGAACGCGCGCGGCGCCTCCACCGGCACGTTCACCGTGAACTGCGGCAAGAACGAGAACGGGCACTTCAACCCGGACAACTTCATCGCCCAGCCCGGGGTCCGCAACGGCGCCCAGCACCTGCACGACTACGTGGGCAACCTGACCACCAACGCCGACTCGACCAACGAAAGCCTGCTGGCGGGCGGGACCACGTGCAAGAACGGTGACCAGTCCGCGTACTTCTGGCCCGTCGTGCGGATCGACCGCGGTGACGAGGAAGAGACCAACGCGGCCCAGTCGCCGGAGGAAACCCAGGTCACCGCGGAACGCGCGCAGGCGCAGGCCAACGCGCAGACGCCACAGGTGGACTGCCCGGACGTGGCCAGCCAGATCGACGACATGAGCGACGCCGCGGCCGCGACCGTGGAGACCGAGCTCAACGCCATGGACCAGGAACTGGACGCGGCGAACCAGCAGATGGCCGCCGCGACGGACGAAGCGGCGCAGAACCAGGTGCTGCAACCGTTGCGCGACAAACGAAGGGCGAGCATCGAGCGGATCAACCGGGCCACCAGGCAGCAGGTCGGCCGGGGCCGGGACCTGTCCGGCTGCGGCGTGAAGAACCGGGGCCGCGGGCATGGGCGTGGCGGGAAGAACACGGCGACCTCGTCCGGCGCCGCCGCGACGACCACCCCGCCCGCGGAGACCACCACCACGACCGCCGCGGCCACGACGACAACGGACACAACCACCACTGCCGACACCACGACGGCAGCCGGCACCACGACCACTGCCGACACCACGACGACCGACTCGTCGACTTCGGCGGCGGCCACCACGACCTCGTCGGAACTACCGGGCCCGGACGAAAACAACGAAGTCGCGGGCAATGACGGGGAAATCCAACAACCCGCCACCGTCTCGCTGACCTTCCGCGGCAGCCCGGCGACCAAGGTTCGTGCGATGCCACAGTTCCTGCGCGTGCTCTCCGGCGACGCCAAGGAAGGCGCCAACGGTCCGACCAACGCCCGCGCGGCGTGGACCTGCACCGGGTTCGAGGACCGGCTGATCGACAAGTACCCGATCTGCCCGGAGGGCAGCAAGGTGGAGCGCATCCACGACTTCCCGAGCTGCTGGGACGGGCAGAACACCGACAGCGCCAACCACCGCACACACATCGTGTTCCCCGACGCGAACGGTAAGTGCGGCAACGGTTTCGTTGCGGTACCGCAGTTGCGGGTCACACTGACCTACGACATCCCGCACGACGTGCAGGTCGCCGGACAGTACAAAGTGGACTCCTTCCCGGAGGAACACCACAACCCGCTGTCCGACCACGACGACTTCGCCAACGTCATGTCGCAGTGCATCATGTGGCGCCTCGTGACCTGCGTGAACGGCGGCCGCAACTGCAAGGAGTGACGCAGGCCGTCCCAGGCCCGGGAAAATCGGCCGGAAAAGACTGAACCGGGGCAGAGCGGGACACGTGTGCTCGGTGGGTCACCCGGAAGGCGGGCGGCCCGCCGAGCCGAACAAGGAGAAACCCATGTCCGCGCGCCTCATCGTGTCGGCAGCCGCCGTCCTCAGTCTTGGCCTGCTCGGTGCCTGCACCTCGGGCGCCGGCAGCCCCGCGACCACCCCGTCGCAGGCCCCGGTCGCGATCCAGAAGCAGGCCGCGACCTCGCCCGGCACGGTGAAACTGACCGCCGCGGGCGTGGCCGACCTCGGCCAGGTCCTCACCGACGCCAACGGGATGACCCTGTACCGGTTCGACAAGGACACGAGCAGACCGCCGAAGTCGAACTGCGACGGGGCCTGCGCCACGACGTGGCCGCCGGTGATCGCCACCGGTTCGGTGGACGTGCAGGGCCTCGACGCGAGCCTCGTCGGCACGGTGACCCGCGCCGACGGAACCCAGCAGGTCACCGTGAACGGCTGGCCGATCTACCGCTACGCCAAGGACACCGCCGCGGGCCAGGCCACCGGCCAGGGCGTCGGCGGGACCTGGGCCGCGGTCACCCCGGCCGGCGGCAAGGCGGCCGCCCCCGTCATCGATACCGAAATCAACACGACCGACATCCCCGGCCTGGACACGGTGCTCACCGACCAGAACGGGATGACGCTCTACCTGTTCACCAAGGACAGCAAGAAACCCTCGAAGTCCACTTGCGACGGTGCGTGCGCCACGACCTGGCCGCCGCTGCTCGCCGTCGGCGAGGTCAAGATCAACGGGGTCGACCCGAAGCTCGTCGGCAAGGTGACCCGCTCCGACGGCAGCGCGCAGGTGACCGTCGGCGGCTGGCCGATGTACCGCTACAGCAAGGACACCGCGCCGGGGCAGGCGAACGGCCACGCCGTCGGCGAGACCTGGTTCGAGGTGGAGCCCGCAGGCTGCAAGGTCGCCGCGGGCAAGGAACCCGTCACCGCCGGCACCGGCGGCTACTGACCAACCGATTAAGGAGTGACCGGATGCCGGCTCCCTGGGCCCGCAAACGAACGGCGGTCGCCGACGAGGCACTGATCCGATCGCTCTACGAGGAGCATGGGCGGGCGCTGCTCGCCTACGCGACCCGGCTGACGAACGACCGGGCGGCCGCCGAGGACGTGGTCCAGGAAACCCTGGTCCGCGCCTGGCGGCATCCGGACGCGCTGCTCAACGGCAAGGGATCGGTGCGTGGCTGGCTGCTCACGGTGACCCGCAACCTGGCCACCGACCGGTATCGCGCGAAGGCCGCCCGGCCCGCCGAAGTGGCCGAAACCCCCGTCACCACGGCGGTACAGGCCGATCACGCCGACACGGTCGTCAACTCCATGGTCGTGCTCGACGCGCTGGACCGGCTGTCGCCGGAACACCGCGACGTGCTGACCGAGATCTACTTCCGCGGCCACAGCGTCGCGGAGGCGGCACAGACCCTCGGGGTCCCGCCCGGAACCGTCAAATCCAGGTCGTACTACGCGCTCAGAGCGATGCGACAGACTTTCGGCGGGAGCCGGCAGATCGCGATACCGGAGGTGACCGGATGACCGCACCCCATGATTCGGGGTCACTGGGCGCCTACGTGCTCGGAGCACTGGACCGGCAGGAGATGCGTGCGATGGAGCAGCACCTGGCTTCGTGCCGGCGCTGCCAGGCCGAACTGGCGGAACTGCGGATGACCCGCGCCGCACTCGACGAACTGCCCCCGGAGGCGATGGTGGAGGGGCCACCGGACGGCGGGGACCTGCTGTTGCAGCGGACCCTGCGGCAGGTCCGCCAGGAAACCCGGGACCGGACGCGGCGGCGCCGGACCGTGCTCGGCGTGGCCGCCGCGGCGGTGGCGATCGTGTTCGTCGGCGGCGGGGTCGTGGTCGGCCGGACCACCGCGCCGGAAACCGTGGCGCAGCAACAGGTTCCGGCCGGCACCAGGACCGCGTCCGCGACGGACGCTTCGACCGGGGCGAAGATGACAGTGTCCGTGCAGCCTGCCGCGGGCTGGGTGCGGGTGGACGCGTCGGTATCCGGCATCCCGAAGGGCGAGAAGTGCCGGATCTTCGTGGTCGCACACGACGGCAGCCGGGAGGAGGCCGGGAGCTGGCTCGTGTCGGAGGCAGGCGAGCGCAACGGCACCCAGCTCGACGGCGCCGCGCTGATCGCCCCGGCCGACGTCCAGGCGGTCGAAGTGGAGAACTTCGCCGGGGAGAAGTACGTGTCGGTGCCGGTCTAGTGCTGTGGCGTGAGCAGGACGATCGGGATCACGCGCTTGGTCTTCTGCGCGTACTCGTCGTACAGCGGGAAGATGCGTGTCATCTGGGGCCAGAGGGCCTCGCGCTCGGCCGGTGACGCGACGCGGGCGCGGGCGGTGAACCGGCGGTTGCCTACCTGCACCCCGACGCTCGGGTCCGCCTGGAGGTTCTTGAGCCACGCCGGATCGTCGTCGGCGCCGCCCTTGGAGGCCACGACGACGAAGTCGTCGCCCGAGGTGCCGTAGATCAGGCAGTTGCGGCGCGGCTGGCCGGTCCTGCGCCCGGTCGTGGCGAGCACGAGCGTGTGAACGCCGTCCGACTCGTGCCCCTCGGTTCCGCCCGAGGCCAGGTACTTCCGGGTCTGCTCGGCGACCCAGTCCCACGCCGAGTCGGTGGCGCGGTCGAGGTCATCGGCGATGGCCATACTGGTGGTCCCTTCTGGCTCTTCGGACAAGCGTAGACATGATCCTCCCGCGCCGGGTGGCCCTCGTGGCCGCCTGATGTCGAGAATGTGGTGCCGGCTCCGTCCCTGGGGCGAGCGGCCACGGCGGGCCGCGTGACGAAGAAGGAGAACCACCATGAAGTACCTGCTGCTCAAGCACTATCGCGGTGGCCCGGCCCCGGCTGTCGACTATCCGCCGATGGACCGGTGGACGCCCGAGGAGGTCGACGCGCACATGCGGTACATGGGCGATTTCGCGGCGCGCTTGAAAGAGACGGGCGAGTTCGTCGACACCCAGGCGCTGACGCCCGAGGGCGCGTTCGTGCGGCACGACGGAAAAGGGCGCCCGCCGGTGACCGACGGCCCGTTCGCCGAGACCAAGGACCTCATCGCCGGCTGGTACATCATCGACGTGGAGTCCTGGGATCGTGCTGTCGAGCTCGCCGGGGAGCTCTCCGGCGCGCCCGGCCCCGGCGGAGTGCCGGTCCGTGAGTGGCTCGAGGTCCGGCCGTTCTACACCGCATCCTGCACGGCCGAGTGAACGAGTCGTCGCTGCGGGAGCTCGTGCCCGCGGTGATCGGTGTCCTCGTCCGGCGCGGAGCGGACTTCGCCTCGGCCGAGGACGCCGTGCAGGAGGCGCTGATCCGGGCGCTGGAAACCTGGCCCGCCGATCCGCCGCGCGATCCGAAGGCCTGGCTCGTCGCGGCCGCGTGGCGCAAGTTCCTCGACGCCATCCGTGCCGAGACGTCGCGGCGGGGGCGGGAACTCGCCGTGGACGCCGAACCCCTCGCCGGCCCGGCGCCCGCCACGGATGACACGCTGCGGCTTTACTTCCTGTGCGCGCACCCCACGCTGTCGCTGGGCTCGGCCGTGGCGTTGACGCTGCGCGCGGTCGGCGGCCTGACCACGCGGCAGATCGCGACCGCGTATCTCGTCCCCGAGGCGACCATGGCGCAACGGATCAGCCGGGCCAAGCGTCAGCTTCAGGGGCTGCCGCTGGACCAGCCCGGCGATCTGGGCACGGTGCTGCGCGTGCTGTATCTCGTTTTCAACGAGGGTTACGGCGGGGAGGTCGACCTGGCGGCCGAGGCGATCCGGCTCGCCCGCCAGCTCGTCGCCCTGACCGACGATCCCGAGGTCGTGGGGTTGCTCGCGCTGATGTTGCTGCACCACGCGCGCCGTGCGTCCCGCACCGGCCAGGGAGGTCGCTTGGTCCCGCTGGCCGAGCAGGACCGATCGCGCTGGGACACCGGCCTGATCACCGAGGGGGTGGCGATCCTGCAGGCCGCGCTGGCCCGCGACCGCCTGGGCGAATACCAGGCGCAGGCCGCGATCGCCGCCCTGCACGCGGACGCCCCGAGCACCGCGGAGACGGACTGGGTGCAGATCGTGGAGTGGTACGACGAACTGCTGCGCCTCACCGACAGCCCGGTGGTGCGCCTCAACCGCGCGGTGGCTGTCGGGGAGGCGGATGGTCCGCAGGCCGGCCTGGCGGCGCTGGCTGACGTGAGCCCCGACCTGCCGCGCTACGCGGCGGTGACGGCATACCTGCGGGAACGCGCCGGTGATCTCGAGCGGGCCGCCGAGCTGTACGCCGAAGCTTCCCGCGCCGCCACCAGCGTGCCGGAGCGCGACCACCTCACGCGGGAGGCCACGCGGGTGCGGCAGCTGGCCGATCGCGGGAACGATCGTCCAGGAGCGTCATAGGTGCTTCTCAGGAAACTGTGGCACCGTGGTTGACGTGCGGATTCTGGTAGTCGAGGACGAAGAGCCACTGGCCGACGCGATCGCGCGCGGGCTGCGCCGCGAGGGCATGGCCGTGGACATCGCGCTCAACGGTGACGACGGGCACGAGAAGGCGAGCATCACGCGGTACGACGTGGTGCTGCTCGACCGCGACCTGCCCGGGATGTCCGGTGACGAGCTGTGCAAGGAGATCGTCGCCTCCGGCGAGCTGACCAGGGTCCTGATGCTGACCGCCAGCGGCACGGTGTCCGACCGCGTGGAGGGGCTGTCCCTCGGCGCCGACGACTACCTGTCCAAGCCGTTCGCCTTCCCCGAACTGGTCGCCAGGGTGCGGGCGCTGGGCCGCCGGGCGACGCCCGCGGCCCCGCCGCTGCTCACCGCCGGTGACGTCGAGCTGGACCCGGCCCGGCGCACGGTGCGCCGCGCCGGCGGGCCGGTGGAGCTGACCCGCAAGGAGTTCGGCGTGCTGGAGGTGCTGCTCTCGGCCAAGGGCGCGGTGGTCAGCAGCGAGGAGCTGCTGGAGCGCGTCTGGGACGAGAACGCGGACCCATTCACCACCACCGTGCGGGTCACGGTGATGACCCTGCGCAAGAAGCTGGGCGAGCCTGGGATCATCGAGACCGTGGTGGGATCGGGATACCGGGTACGCGACGCCGGTACCAGTAGCGAGTGAGGCCGGGCGGCCTGCGTCCGAGCAGTCTGCGCGCGCGAATCACCCTGCTCTCGACCGGCCTCGCCGCCGGCGTGAGCTTGGTGCTGCTGTGGCTGGCGTGGGTGCTGGTCGGCGACGCGGTGGCGGCCGTGCCGCAGATGCCCCCGGGCACGCTCGTGCGCGTGGACGGCGTCGACGTGGACGCGTCGGCGCTCGCCGCGCACATGCGTGACCACGCGCGCGACAAGGTGCTGGTGTTCGGCTCGATCGCGTTCTTCTGCGTGGTCGCGGCCACCGCGATCCTCGCCTGGACGTTCACCTCCCGCGTGCTCCGGCCGCTGCGGGAGATCACCGGGACGGCGCGTCGGCTGTCCATCGAATCCCTCGGCGAACGCATCGGCGAGGTCGATACGAAGGGCGAGCTGGCCGAGCTGGCCCACACCTTCGACGCGATGCTGGACAGGCTGCAGGGAGCGTTCGAGGCGCAACGCCATTTCGTCGCCAACGCCAGCCACGAGCTACGCACCCCGCTCTCGGTCATCCGCACCGAACTCGACGTGACGCTGTCCGATCCCGAAGCCGACGCCGCCGAGCTGCGGCGAATGGGCAACGTGGTGCGCGACGCGACCGAACGCGCCGGGCAGCTGGTCGGTTCGCTGTTGCTGCTTGCGCGCACCGACGGCGCGGGGCTGGTGGTGAAGGAACCGACGGACCTGATGGAGCTGGTCTCCCGCGCCTGGCGTGCCGTGCGCGGCGAAGCCGATCAGCGTGGCATCCACGCGACATTCCACACCGAGCCCGCGCCGGTGCACGGCGATCCCGCGCTGCTGGAACGGATCGCTGGCAACCTGCTGGAAAACGCCGTGCGGCACAACGTGGAACGCGGCTGGATCGAGGTCGTCACGCAGACCGGCGAGCGGTGGCAGACCTTGCGGGTGCGTTCCTCCGGTGGTCTGGTGGATCCGGTGACGGTCACCGAGTTGTTCGAACCATTCCGGCGGGCCGGGGTCGCGCGCACCGCGCGCACCGGTGCCGGGCTGGGCCTGTCGATCGTGCGCGCCGCGGTGGAAGCGCACGGCGGGGTGGTCACGGCCGAACCGGTGGTAGGTGGGGGATTGTCGGTCACGGTGCTGCTGCCGGTGGGGACTTAGGTCACTTTCCTTTCAGGACAACGCAAATAGCTCTTTTGGTGGTGTCCGGGGCGCTGCGCCCGGGTGGACTGTCGTGCGCATCCGCTGGAGGAGGAGCGATGAAGCGACACGTCCAAGAGACCTACTACGTCGTCAACGAAGGGGAACTGGGGTTCGGCGAAGACGGCAAACCCGCGCACTGGTGGCCATCGGCCATCGCCGAGCCGCGGCGTTTCCGGTTCTCGCGCCTCGGCGACAAGGGCCCGCAGGCCACCAACGCGCTGCTACAGGAACTGGCGAAGGCCATGACCGCGCGCAACGATTCGCCGGACGGCGCGGTACCGGCCGGATTCACCTACCTCGGCCAGTTCGTCGACCACGACCTGACCCTGGACCGTACGGCCGTGGCGCTCGGGGACGACGTCACGGTGGCGGAACTGGTCCAGGGCCGGTCCCCGTCACTGGACCTCGACTCCGTCTACGGGCGCGGGCCGGCGCACCCGGTGGACAAGAAGTTCTATGCCCAGGACGGGATCAAGCTCAAGATCGGCACCACGGTCGCGATCGCCGGGGACGCCGGCACCAACGTCAACCGCACCGGGTTCGACCTGCCTCGCGTGGGCATCGGGCCGAACAAGCGCGCCGAGCGCCAGGCGCTGATCCCCGACGCGCGCAACGACGAAAACCTTGCCGTGGCACAGACTCACGTGGCCTTCCTCAACTTCCACAACCGAGTCGTGGACCGGCTCGCCGCCGAATCCGTGCCCAGCGCGCTGCTGTTCGAACGGGCGCGGGCCGAGGTCGTCCGGCACTACCAGTGGATGTTGCGCGAGGACTTCCTGCCGCGGATCGTCAACCCGGTCGTCGTCTCCGACGTGTTCACCAACGGGCGCAAGTACTTCGACCCCGACGTGCACGAGGGCCCGGCGACGATGCCGATCGAGTTTTCGGTCGCCGCCTATCGGATCGGGCACAGCATGGTGCGCGATTCCTATTCGTGGAACCGGATCTTCGAGCCGGGCGGGATCACCCCGGCAACGTTGTTCCTCCTGTTCACCTTCACCGGCACCGCGGGCATCCTGACCGCCACCAACAACCTCGCCGATCTGGACAACCCGAACGCGGGCAGCAACCTGCGGCTGCCGACGAACTGGATCGTGGACTGGCGGCGGCTGCACGATTTCCGCCCCACCGGACGGCCGGACCTGTTCGGCCCCGGGCTCAACCCGGCCCGCCGGATCGACACCCTGCTCGCGAACGGGCTCGGTGACCTGCCCGCCGGCACCTTCGGCGGCACCGAACAGGGGCTCGCGCTCGACGACGTCCAGCGCAACCTCGCCTACCGAAACCTCAAGCGCGCCAACATGGTCGAACTGGCCACCGGGCAGCAGATGGCGCAGCTGCTCGGCGCGACCCCGCTCACCCGCGACGAGCTGATCACCGGCAGTGGCGGGGCCAGCCTCGCCGGGCTGGACCAGGCGCTGGTCGAGGAACTGGTCGCGGACACGCCGCTGTGGTTCTACGTGCTGCGCGAGGCCGAACTGCACGACGGTCACCTGAACGGAGTCGGCGGGCGGATCGTGGCCGAGGTGTTCCACCGCTGCATGGAGGCTGGTGCCTACTCGATCCTGCGCGAGCCGGAATGGCGGCCGACGCTGGGCGAGCGCGAAGGCAGCTTCACCATGGCCGATCTGCTGCTGGTGGCCGCGGACGGGAAGGTGGAGAACCTCAACCCGCTCGGAGACAAGCCGTGAGCTGAGATCGCGGTTATCGTTCGGACATGGTTCCTTCGATCCGCCTGAACAACGACGTGGAGATACCCAGCCTCGGTCTCGGGGTGTACAAGATCCCGGACGACGAGGTCGGAGGGGTCGTGCACACGGCGATCGAGGCCGGGTACCGCAGTATCGACACCGCCACGTTGTACCGCAACGAACGCGGGGTCGGCGCGGCCGTGCGCTCGAGCGGGTTGCCGCGCGAGGAGCTGTTCGTCACCACGAAGCTGTGGAACACCGAGCACGGATACGACAAGGCGTTGCGGGCGTTCGACGAGAGCCTGCGCCTGCTCGGGCTGGACTACGTGGACATGTATCTCATCCACTGGCCCGAGCCCGATCAGGATCTGTACGTGGAAACGTGGCGGGCGCTGGAAAAGATCGCCTCGGACGGGCGTGCGCGGGCCATCGGGGTGTCCAACTTCGGCACCGCGGAGCTGGAGCGGCTGCTCAAGGAGTCGGACGTGGTGCCGGCGGTGAACCAGGTGGAGCTGCATCCGGCGAAACAGCAGGCGGTGCTGCGGAAGTTCGACACCGACCACGGCATCGTGACCGAGTCGTGGAGCCCGCTGGCCCGCGGCAGGCAGCTCACCCACGAGATGATCACCACGATCGCCGGGAAGCACGGCAAGAGCCCGGCGCAGGTCGTGCTGCGCTGGCATCTCGAGATGGGGCTGGTCGCGATCCCGAAGTCGGTGTCTCCCAAGCGGATCAAGGAGAACATCGACATCTTCGACTTCGAGCTGGACGCCCAGGACATCGCCGCGATCGCGACACTGGAAGCCCACTAGCCGGCCCCGCCCACGCAAGGCGCGGGCGGGGCCACGAGCGTCAGGCGGGCACGGAGGCGACGCCGGGAGCCAGGAAAGGCTTACCGGTGACCTTCGTCGAGATGCCCTCGCGGTCGAGGTACGGGGTGATGCCGCCCAGCCAGAACGGCCAGCCGGCACCCAAGATCAGGCACAGGTCGATGTCCTGCGCCTCGGCGACCACGCCCTCGTCGAGCATGAGCTTGATCTCCTCGGCGATCGCCGTCAGCGCGCGCTCGCGCACCTCCTCGGCGGTGGAGACCTTGTCACCCTGCTGCCACAGCTTCGCGACGTCGGGGTCCACCTGCTGGTTCCCGGCCGAATCCCATTGCCACACGCCGGTCTTGCCGGCGTCGACGAACCGCTTCAGGTTCTCGCTCACCCGGAACCGGTCCGGGAACGCGGCGTGCAGCGTCTCGCCGACGTGCAGCGCGATCGCCGGGCCCACCAGCTGCGTCAGCACCAGCGGCGACATCGGCAGCCCCAGCGGGTCCAGTGCGTGATCGGCCACGTCGAACGGCGTGCCCTCGTCGATCGCCGTCAGCACCTCGCCGAGGAAACGCAGCAGCAGCCGGTTCACCACGAACGCCGGCGCGTCCTTGACCAGCACGCTGGACTTCTTCAGCTGCTTGCCCACCGCGAACGCCGTCGCCAGCGACGCGTCGTCGGTCCGCTCGCCGCGCACGATCTCCAGCAGCGGCAGCACCGCGACCGGGTTGAAGAAGTGGAACCCGACCACACGCTCGGGGTGCTCCAGCTTCGCCGCCATCTCGCTGACCGACAGCGAGGACGTGTTCGTCGCCAGGATCGCCTCAGGGGAGACGAACTGCTCCAGCTCCCCGAACACCTGCTGCTTGACACCCAGCTCCTCGAACACGGCTTCGATCACGAAGTCCGCGTCGCCGAAGGCCGCCTTGTCCAGCGAGCCGGAGACCAGCGCCTTCAGCCGGTTGGCCTCGTCCGGCGAGATACGAAGCTTGGCTTGAAGTTTGTCGATCTCACCGTGCACATACGACACGCCCTTGTCGATGCGCGCCTGGTCCACGTCGGTGAGCACCACCGGCACCTTGAGCCGCCGCACGAACAGCAGCGCCAGCTGCGAGGCCATCAGGCCCGCGCCGACGATGCCGACCTTGTTCACCTTGCGTGCCAACGACTTGTCCGGCGCGCCGGCCGGCCGCTTCGCGCGCTTGTTGACCAGGTTGAACGAGTACAGCCCGGCGCGCAGCGTGTCGCTCATCAGCAGCTCGGCCAGGCCGTCGGTCTCGGCCGCGTAACCCGCGTCGAGATCGTTGGCGCGGGCGAGTTCCAGCAGCTCCACGGCCTTCGTCGCACCAGGCGACGCGCCATGCGTCTTACCGTCCACAATGGACTTCGCGCGGGCGATGGCGTTGTCCCAGGCCTCGCCGCGATCGATCTCGCGGCGGGCTGGGGTGACCTCGCCGCCGACCACCTTCGCCAGCCACAGCAGCGACTGCTCCAGGTAATCCGCCGAGCCCAGCACTTCGTCCACGATGCCGAGCTCGGCCGCCTTGGCCACGTTCAGCATCTTGTTCTGGTTCAACGCGTTCTCGATGATCACGGTCACCGCCGCGTCCGGCCCGATCAGGTTCGGCAGCAGCTGCGTGCCGCCCCAGCCCGGGAACAGGCCGAGGAAGACTTCGGGGAACGCGATCGCCGCGGTGTTCTCCGAGAGCGTGCGGTAGTGGCAGGACAGCGCCAGCTCCAGCCCGCCGCCCATCACCGCGCCGTTGACGAACGCGAAGGTCGGGATCTGCGAATCGGTCAGCCGGCGGAACACCGTGTGCCCGGTCTCGGCGATTTCCCTTGCCAGCGCCGGATCCGACACGGCTTCGACACCGGAGAGGTCCGCGCCGACGGCGAAGATGAACGGCTTGCCGGTGACCGCGATCGCGGCGGGCTTCTCGGCGAACGCCTCGTCGATCGCGGCGTTCAGGCTGACCAGCCCCTGCGGCCCGAAGGTGGAGGGCCGGGTGTGGTCGTGGCCGTTGTCCAGCGTGATCAGCGCTACCGGCTTGTCCAGCCCGGGTACGTGCACGAGCCGGGTGACCGCGGTGGTCACCACCTCGTCCGGGAACGCGGCTTTCGCTTGTTCGGCGGTGAAAGTCACTTGTCACTCCCGTCGTAGGCCGGGTTCTCCCACAGCACGGAGCCGCCCATGCCGATCCCGATGCACATCGTGGTGAGGCCGTAGCGGACCTCGGGGTGTTCGGCGAACTCGCGGGAGAGCTGGGTCATCAGCCGCACGCCCGAGGAGGCCAGCGGGTGCCCGCAGGCGATCGCGCCGCCCCACGGGTTGACCCGCTCGTCCTCGGCGTCGATGCCGAAGTGGTCGAGGAACGCCAGCACCTGCACCGCGAACGCCTCGTTGATCTCGAACAACCCGATGTCCGAAATGGACAGTCCGGTGCGGGCGAGCAGTTTCTCGGTGGCAGGCACCGGTCCGATGCCCATCACCTCGGGCTCGACCCCGGCGAAGGAGTAGCCGACCAGCCGCATCCCGACCGGCAGGCCCAGCTCGCGTGCGGTGTCCTCGTCGGCGAGAATCGCGCCCGTCGCGCCGTCGTTCAGGCCGGCCGCGTTGCCCGCGGTGACCCGGCCGTGCGGGCGGAACGGCGTCTTGAGCTTCGCCAGCTGCTCGACCGTGGTGCCCGGCCGCGGCGGTTCGTCCTCCGTGGCCAGGCCCCAGCCGAGCTCCGCGTTGCGGATGGCGACCGGCACCAGCTCGGGCCCGATCTTGCCCGCCTTGACGGCGTCGGCGAAGCGTTCCTGGCTCTGCGCCGCATAGGCGTCGGTGCGCTGCTTGGTGATCTCGGGGAAGCGGTCGTGCACGTTCTCGGCGGTCTGGCCCATCACCAGCGCCGTCGGGTCGACGAGCTTGTCGGCCACGATGCGGGGGTTCGGGTCCACGCCCTCGCCCATCGGATGGCGGCCCATATGCTCCACGCCGCCCGCGATCGCGATGTCGTACGCGCCGAACCCGATGCCGCCCGCGACCGACGTCACCGCCGTCATCGCGCCCGCACACATCCTGTCGATCGCGAAGCCCGGTACGGACTTGGGCAGGCCGGCCAGCAGCGCGGCGGTGCGGCCGATCGTGAGTCCTTGGTCGCCGATCTGGGTGGTGGCGGCGATCGCCACGTCGTCCACGCGCTCGGGCGGCAGTTCGGGGTGACGGCGGATCAGCTCGCGGATCACCTTGACCACCAGGTCATCGGCCCGGGTACCGGCGTAGATGCCCTTTTCGCCTGCCTTGCCGAACGGAGTGCGAACCCCTTCGACGAAGGCCACGTTGCGCACCGCGCGCGCTGTGGACGCCGCCATGGGTGTTGCGGCCACGGTGTCTCCTTACGGGAAAATTCGGGGTTGTACTCCCGCACCATAGCCCTGGTTACCCGTCGGTAACCAGTCAGCTCCCCCTGTCGAGTGCGTCACCCCCGGCTCGGCCGGCTTGGCCGGCTCGCCCGGTGGTTCCGCGCCGCTTGTGTTCCCCGGAGGGGTGCGGCGCGGGGCGCGCGGAGTGGCGGAGCTGCGCGGCTGGCGAAGCCGGCGCTGGCGCGCGAAGCGGCGCGGGGCGCGCGAAGCGGCGGAGCGGCCCGGCTCTGCGAAGCCGCTCAGCCTCGCGAAGCCGCCAAGCTGGGAGGGTGCGCGAAGCGGCCAGGGCGAAGCCGTGGAGCGGCGAGACTTGCGAAGCGGGCCGGGCTTCGCGAAGGGGTCCGGCTTTGCGAGGCCGCGAAGGTGGGAGGGCTCCCGAAGCGCGGAGTCTCGCGAAGCAGCCTGGGCTCGCGAACCGTTCCGGCACCGCGAAGCTTCGAAGCAGCGCGCCTCGCGAAGCCATGGGGCCCGAGCGAAACCGCCTATCCAGCGAAGCGTTCCCGCCGCGAAGCCCTCCGGCGCTACGAAGCCTCGCGAAGCAGCCAGGCTCCCGAAGCCGCGAAGCACGCGAGGCGCCAGCCCCAACAGCGGCAAAGCAACCCAGCCCCGCGAAGGCGGCAAAGCAACTCGGTCCGCGAAGCAGCGGCACAACTCGACCTGGCGAAGCAGCGGCGTAACCCGGCCGCGCGAAGCAACCCGGCCGCGCGAAGCAACCCGGCCCCCCGAAGTAACCCGGCCCCAGCGAAGGCTACTGCGCCGCTGCCCCTTCATCGGGCGCCACATCCGTATCGGCTGCGCCGGCATCTGTCTCCGCCGCCGCACCCTTCTCGCCTGGGGCGCCCTTGTCCGGCGCCGTCGCCGTCAGGGCTTTCGAAAGCGGCTCGGCGGTCAGCTCCACCTGCCACGGGCGCGCCCCACCGGCGCGCAGCACTTCGGCCACGCTCTCGGCGCTCTTGTCCTCCGGCGGGCGCCAGCAGGTGCGGCGCAGCAGGTCCGGCAGCAACAGGTTCTCCGGCGGCAGCCGACGGTGCTCGGCGATCGCGTTCAGCGCCGCGCGGGCGGCGGCAAGACGCGCGGCGGCGTCGGGATCCTTGTCCGCCCAGCGGTTCGCCGGCGGCGGGCCGTCGTTGTGCTGCGCCGGGTTCGGCAGTTCTTCGCGCGGCAAAGCCCGTGCGGCCTGCAGATGCCGGAACCAGTTCGCCGTATAGCGCCGCTGCACCCGCCCGCCGAATACCGGCAGCGCCTGCAATTCGGCCACCGTCTTCGGCTCCGCCAGCACAGCGTTGACGATCGCGCTGTCCGGCAGCACCCGGCTCGGCGCGCGGTCGCGTTTGCGGGCCAGCTCGTCGCGTGCCTCCCAGAGTGCGCGGACGGCGGCGAGGCCGCGGGCTGTGCGGACCTTGTGGATGCCCGAAGTGCGGCGCCACGGCTCGGCGCGGGGCGCGGGCGGCGGAGCGGTGCGCACCGCCTCGAACTCCTGGTGCGCCCATTCGAGTTTGCCCTGGACGGCGAGTTCCGCCTCCAGCTTTTCGCGCAGTTGCACGAGCAGCTCGACGTCGAGGGCGGCGTAGTTGAGCCAGTCCACGGGCAGCGGTCGTTTCGACCAGTCTGCCGCGCTGTGTCCCTTCTCCAGGGTGTAGCCCAGCAGCTTTTCGACCAGGGTGCCGAGTGCGACACGGTCGTAGCCGGCGAGGCGGCCGGCCAGCTCGGTGTCGAACAGGCTGGCCGGAGTAAGACCCAGCTCGAACAAGCAGGGCAGGTCCTGTGAGGCGGCGTGCAGCACCCACTCTTCGCCGTTGATGGCCTGGCGTAGGGGTTCGAGTTCGCCGTCGAGCGCGATGGGGTCGACCAGGACGGTGCCCGCGCCTTCCCGGCGGAGTTGCACCAGGTAGGCCTTGGGCCAGTACCGGTATCCCGAAGCTCGTTCGGTGTCGACCGCGATGGCCCCGGTGCCCGCCGCGAGCCGCTCGCTCGCGCGTGCCAGGTCCTCGGGGTCGGCGACCACTGGTGGGGTCCCGTCGACCGGTTCCTTCAGCAGGATCGGTTCGGCGGGCTCGTGATCAGCGGTTTCCACAGCTTTCAACCCTACGGGACGGGCGGACCGCGCCTGGTTAGCCCGTCCCGCAGAGCCTTCTGCGTCTGTCAGCGGATGACGCCCGCGCGCATCGCCAGCGCCACCATCTGCGCCCGGTCACCGGTGCCGAGCTTGCGCCCGATCCGAGACAGGTGCGACTTGACGGTGAGCGCGGAGAGGCTGAGCTCCTCGCCGATCTCCTTGTTGGACTGACCGTCCGCCACGAGCTGGAGAACCTCCACCTCGCGCGCGGACAGCTCCCGCGGCGTGTTGTCCGTGCCGGGGACCCTGGTACCGGTGGCCAGCACCGGCGCCACACTCGGGTCCGCGTACACGCCGCCCTCGAGCACCCGGCGCACGCCGTCCGTCACCACCATGGGTGAGGCCGACTTGAGCAGGTATGCCTGGGCGCCCGCCTGGAACGCCGAACGTACGGCGTA
This sequence comes from Amycolatopsis sp., assembly GCF_035546795.1. GTDB lineage: Bacteria > Actinomycetota > Actinomycetes > Mycobacteriales > Pseudonocardiaceae > Amycolatopsis_E. The sequence goes on along the minus strand of NZ_DASZWC010000019.1, from coordinate 12,894 downwards.
CGGGTCGTCCGAGGACGCGAGCACCACGATCCGGGGCCAGCCATGGTTGCGAAGTTCCGTAACCAGCTCGATGCCCGAACCATCGGGCAACCCCAGATCGAGAATCGCCAGGTCACAGGGACCGGTTGCGGTCGCCCGAGCTCTGGCCTCGGCTACCGTGGCAGCCTCGTGTACGGTGCCCGCTCCCATTTGAGCGAGTCGTGCGGCAATAGCCTCCCTCAGTAACGGGTGGTCATCGACCACCAGCACGGAAAACAGCTCTTCCCGCGGGTGCGGAACCATGCTCGCCGGCAAAGCACCGGCTGGCGTGGATCTGACGGCCTGAGATAAGCCGACGGCAGCCACGTCACTACCTCCCTGGAGTCGGTCGTGCCCCCCGACCGGCACCGGGACTTTCGGCCAATCAGCCGCGCCAGCTTTAGACCGAAAGTGGTGTCGTCGAAAAGGCACTCTAGCCGCCCGAGAGGGTCAGCGGGGGGATCGAACGGGTATCTATCCCAATCGGGTAGTTACTAAGTGGTGTCCATGTAGCACATTCGGGTTAATCCACACGCAGTGGCTAACGATTTGCGCTTCGAACACGATAGAGCTAGATGCGTTGACGCCGGATGCGCGTGCATACCGAGCGTGCATCTGCTCGTTCACCAATCTAGCGCGCGACCACTGCTCGGGGGAGTCTGTTCATCAGATTGATGTAGGCCGTTTTCCCGGCGTTCAAACGGGGCGGAGCACCCGTCCAGGTGGCCCATCAGAGGACGCGCGTCGCCCGTCCAGGTTCGGTGCGAATTTCGCCGGTTGCGGAGGTTCAGGAACCCTGCCGGGACCCGAAGAGTGTGACACCGACCGGCGGCAGGCCCGCGACGCTCGACATGAGCTGCAGGAACGCGTCGCCGTGCGGCCTCAGGTGCTCGTCGGCCGGGGTCCAGGACGCCCGCAGTTCCAGATCGTCGGTGCGGGCCGGGCCCGCGATGTCACCGAATCGGGCCGATGAGGTCTCCGTCACAGTTCCACCCAATGCGGTCCACGAAGCGCCGGAAGTCTCCAGCGCATCGGTCAGCCAGGACCAGCCGACGGCGGGCAGAAACGGGTCGGTGGCCAGTTCGCGGTCGATTTCCGCGCGCACATAAATGACCATCCGCAGCACGCCGTTCCAGGCTTCGGGGCCTTCGGGATCGTGCAGCAGCACCAGCCTTCCGGTGGCAGGCACGTCGGCCGGGCCGGTAACCTCGCAGCTCAGCGCGTAGGCCCAGGGAGCGAGGCGCTGCGGAGCGCGGACGCTCTCCAGGGTCATTTCCGGGCGGGGCCGGACGGCTTGCAGGGCCGCGACTGCTTCACGGAACATCTCTGGTGCTTGCGTCATCGCGGTCACCAGCCGACTGTAAATCCGAACACCGGTGGGAAGGCGTAGACGCGCCGAGGAACGGCCGCCCGCGGCCGCGTGGCACGATATTTACCGATGTCTACTACTGCTCCGTCGCGCCGTCCCGCGGCACAGCGCGACCTCTCGGAGGCACCCCTCTTGGTTGCCGCCCGCGGCGGCAGGCCCTCGCGGCTGCCGGTCTGGTTCATGCGCCAGGCCGGCCGTTCGCTGCCCGAGTACCGCGCCCTGCGCGAGGGCGTGCCGATGCTCAAGGCCTGTTTCGAACCGGAGATGCTCGCCGAGATCACCCTGCAGCCGGTCCGGCGGCACGGCGTGGACGCGGCAGTCCTGTTCAGCGACATCGTGGTGCCGCTTTACGCGGCCGGTGTGGACATCGACATCGTGCCCGGGACCGGGCCCATCGTGGCCGCGCCGATCCGCGACGCCGCCGCCGTGCGGGCGTTGCCGGAGCTGCACGCCGAGCAGGTGGCGGCCGTGGCCGGAGGCGTCGGGCTGCTCGTCGGGCGGCTGGACCGGACGCCGTTGATCGGCTTCGCCGGGGCGCCGTTCACGCTCGCCTCCTATCTCATCGAGGGCGGCCCGAGCCGCAATTTCGAGCACACCAAGGCGTTGATGCGCTCGGAGCCGGAGCTGTGGCACGAGCTGGCGGGCAAGCTCGCCGACATGGCGCTCACGTTCCTTCGCGCGCAGCTGGACGCGGGGGCCGACGCGGTGCAGCTGTTCGACTCCTGGGCCGGGGCGCTCTCGCTGCGCGAGTACCGCGAGTTCGTGCTGCCGCATTCGGCGAAGGTGCTCGGTGGGGTGGCCGAGTACGACGTGCCGCGGATCCACTTCGGCGTCGGCACGGGCGAGCTGCTCACCGCGATCCGCGAAGCCGGCGCGGACGTGGTCGGGATCGACTGGCGGATCCCGCTGGACGAGGCGGTGCGCCGCCTCACCGCGAACGGCGAACCGGCGCCCGCGGTGCAGGGCAACCTGGATCCGGCGCTGCTGGGCGCGTCATGGCCGGTGATCGAGGCCGAGGTCCGGCGGATCGTCGCCGAGGGCCGCGCCGCCGCTGGGCACATTTTCAACCTCGGGCACGGGGTGCCGCCGGGGACCGATCCCGGGGTACTGACCCGGGTCGTCGAGCTGGTGCACGAGCTCGAACCGTGACGAAGGTGGCCGTCGTCGGCGGCGGGATCTCCGGAGCGACCGCGGCGTACCGGCTGCGGCAGTCGCTCGGCGCCGACGCGGAGATCGTCCTCTTCGAGTCGTCCGGCTCGCTGGGCGGCAAGCTGCGGACGGTCGAGCTGGCCGGCACCCGTTACGACGTCGGAGCCGAGGCTTTCCTTGCCCGCAGGCCGGAAGCGGTCGCGCTGGTCGAGGAAATCGGCCTCGGCGGCGAGCTGGCGCATCCGACCGGCGCGAAGTCCACGGTGCGGGCCGGTGGCCGTCGGGTGGGCCTGCCCGGCGGAACGATGATGGGGATCCCGGGTTCGGCGGACGCCGTCGCCGAGGTGCTGTCCGACGACGGACGCCGCCGCGTCGCGGCCGAGGCCGAGCTGCCCGCGGTGCGGCTGGACGGAGATGTCGCGCTGGGCGAGCTGCTGCGCGGCCGGTTCGGCGACGAACTGGTCGACAGGCTGGTGGATCCGTTGCTGGGCGGCGTTTACGCGGGTGGCCCGGACGGGCTGGGGTTGCGTGCGACGGTGCCCGCGCTGGCCAAGGCCATCGACGACGGAGCACCCTCGCTGACGTCGGCCGCCGCGTCGCTGCTGCCCGCCACACCCAGCGAAAAGCCGGTGTTCGGCACGCTGTCCCACGGACTGGGCACGCTCGTCGACCGGCTGGTCGAGCTGGGCAAGCCGGAGCTCCGCCTGAACACGCTGGTGCGCGGGCTGAGCCGCACGGCTGCCGGCTGGAGCCTCGATCTGGCCGGCGGGGGGCTGGAGGTCGACGCGGTGGTGCTAGCGGTGCCCGCGCCCGCCGCCCGGCGTCTGCTGGAACACGTCGCGCCGGTGGCGTCGGCCGCGCTGGCGGGGGTCGAGCTGGCCTCGATGGCGGTGGTCGGTCTCGCGCTGCCGCCCGGCACCGAACTGCCCGCCGCGTCGGGAGTGCTGATCGGCGCGAGTGAGCGGTATCCGGATGGCCGGCCGCTCGCCGCGAAGGCGTTCACCTTCTCCAGCAGGAAATGGGCGCACCTGGACGGCCCGGTGCTCGTGCGCGGTTCCGTCGGGCGCTTCGGCGAACCCGGTGCGCTGCGCGCGGAAGACGACGAACTCGTGCGGCTCGTGCGGAGCGATCTGGCGGAGCTGACCGGAATCACCGCCGAGCCGATCGACGTGCATGTCCAGCGCTGGGGCGGCGGGCTGCCGCAGTACGGCGTCGGGCACCTCGACACCGTCGGGAAGGCCGAGCGCGCGGTGGCGGACCTGCCCGGCCTGGCCATCGCCGGGGCGGCGCTGCACGGTGTGGGCGTGCCGGCCTGTATCGCGACGGCGACCGCGGCCGCGAGCCGCATCACCTCGGGGCTGCCGCGGCGCTGAGGAGTGCCAAGATGGGGGCATGTCGCGCCTCAACTACGCCGAGCTGAACAGCACCATCCGCTACACCGCGTGGTCGGTGTTCCGGGTCGAGCCGGGCAGGCTCCCCGAGGACCGGGGTGCCGTCGCGAGCGAGACCACCGAGTACCTCGAAGCACTGGAGGGCAAGGGAGTCGTCGTGCGCGGCGTGTACGACGTGGCCGGCCTGCGCGCGGACGCCGACTTCATGATCTGGTGGCACGCCGAGGAAGCCGAGCAGGTGCAGGCCGCCTACGCCGGCTTCCGGCGCACCCCGCTGGGCCGCGTGTCGACGCCGGTGTGGAGCCAGTTCGCGCTGCATCGCGAGGCCGAGTTCAACAAGAGCCACATCCCGGCGTTCCTGGCCGGGGAGGAGGCCCGCAAGTACGTCTGCGTGTACCCGTTCGTCCGCTCCTACGAGTGGTACCTGCTGCCGGACGAAGAGCGGCGCAAGATGCTCGCCGAGCACGGCAAGATGGCGCGGGACTACCCGGACGTGCGGGCCAACACCGTCGCGTCCTTCGCGCTCGGCGACTACGAGTGGATCCTGGCCTTCGAGGCCGACGAGCTGCACCGGATCGTCGACCTGATGCGGCACCTGCGCGGCAGCGAAACCCGGCGGCACGTGCGTGAAGAGGTCCCGTTCTACACCGGGACCAAGCTGGCCCCGGCCGAGTTGATCGCGGCGCTGCCGTAGTGCTCGGCGAGCTGTGGCGGTCGCTGACCGGGGAGGAGCTCCGGCCGGGCGCCGCGGTGATCGAGGGTGCGGAGTCGGTGCTGCCGGGCCCGTTCCGGGTCGCGGCGGCAGCCTCCGCGAGTATCGCGGCGGCCACGCTCGCGGCCGGGGAGTTGTTGCGCCTCAAGGGAATCGAGCCGGGCACTGTAGCGGTGGACACCCGGCTCGCGGCGGCCGCGTTCCGCAGCGAACGGTACCTCCGCGTGGACGGCAAAGCGCCAAGCGGGGTGTGGGGCGGGCTTTCCGGTGACTATCGGTCGGCCGACGGCTGGGTGAAGCTGCATTGCAATTACCCCAAGCACAACGAGGCGGTCCAGCGCGCGCTCGGCATCCCCGACAGCCGCGACGAGGCCGTTGCCGCCGTAGCGAAGCGCACCGCGTGGGACGTGCAAGAGGCCGTCGTCGCGGCCGGTGGCGCGGCAGCGGCGATGCGCACCAAAGCGGAGTGGCGGGCGCATCCGCAGGGACAGGCGCCGGCGCCGATCGTGGAGTTCACGCCGATCGGCGCGGCTCCGGCCCGCGCACTGTCCACTTCGGACAGGCCGCTGGGCGGGGTGCGGGTGCTGGAGCTGACGCACGTGATCGCCGGACCGGTCGCCGGCCGGGTGCTGGCGGCGCACGGGGCTGACGTGCTGCACGTCGGCGCTGAGCATCTGCCCAGGCTGCGGACGCTGCACATCGACACCGGGCTCGGCAAGCGGTCCGCCTTCGTCGACCTGCGCACCGACGACGGGCGTGCCCTGCTGTGGCGGTTGATCACCGAGGCGGACGTGCTGCTGCAGTCCTACCGGCCGGGTGCGCTGGCGGAGCTCGGGTTCACGGCCGAAAAACTCGCCGAGGCGCGGCCGGGGATCGTGCTGGTGGAGCTGGCCGCCTACGGCTGGCACGGTCCGTGGGCGGCGCGCCGCGGGTTCGACAGCCTGGTGCAGATGGCCTCGGGAATCGCGGCGGAGACGGCGGTGGACGAGCCACGCCCGCTGCCCGCGCAGGCACTGGACCACGGGACGGGCTGGGTCGCGGCGGCAGCCGCGATGACCGGCCTGCGCCGGCGGGCCGTCGACGGTGGCAGCCACCGTGCCCGGCTCGCGCTGGCGAGCACCGGCCGGTGGCTGGATTCCTTGGGACGTAAGGAGAACACGTCCGCCGAGCTGGACGTCACCGGCCTGCTCGACGAGATCGACAGCCCCTTCGGGCGGCTCACCCACGTCCGGGTGCCGGGCACACTGCCCGGTTCGAACCCGCGCTGGGCACACGGCTCGCCGCGGCCCGGCGCGGATTCGCCCGCGTGGAGGTAACGACCCGATCAGGACTTCGGGATCAGTTTCAGCGAGATCGAGTTGATGCAGTAGCGCTGGTCGGTCGGGGTGTCGTAGCCCTCGCCCTCGAAGACGTGACCGAGGTGGCTGTGGCAGGTCGCGCACAGCACCTCCTTGCGCACCATGCCCAGCGAGCGGTCCTCGCGGATCACGACCGCGTCGGTGCCGGACGGGTCGAAGAACGACGGCCATCCGCAGTGGCTTTCGAACTTGGTGTCGCTCGAGAACAGCTCGGCTCCGCAGGCGCGGCACTCGTAGACGCCTTCGGTCTTGGTGTCGGTGTACTCGCCGGTGAACGGGCGCTCCGTGGCCGCCTGGCGAAGTACCGCGTACTCCTCCGGCCCGAGCTGCTCCCGCCACTCCTGATCCGACTTGACCACCTTGGGCGCGGTTCCGGTGACAGGTTCCATGTCTTCAGCTTACCGAGCCAGCCACTGTACAGCCCGGACGATGATGTCCCACGAGGCCACCACGACCCCGAACACGATCAGGGCCGCGACCAGCGCCGCGACCCAGTACCGCAGGCCGCCCGCGCGGTTGCTGGAGTCGGCGAAGTCCGCCACCCTGCTCAGCGACGACTCGACCGTGAACCCCGGTTCGCAGCGCTGCATCCGGTCCAGGTGCGCGGCGAACGCCTGGGCCTCGGGATCCGCCGGATCCAGCCCGAGCAGTTCCTCGTCGAAACGAGGGTTGCGCTCACTCTCGGTCATAGGACCAAGGTAAGCCATCAGCCGATGCGCGTGTCCGCGTCGATGCGGAGCCCGGCTGAAGTGCCGACCACCCGCCAGCCCGGGCGGGCGCCGTTGTTGATCGTCACGTACATGTCCACCGAGCCGTCCGCGTTCGCGCCCTTGTCCGCGGTGATGGTCCGGTATGCGGTGATCTTGTGCGCGGCCCAGTACGCCTGGAACGCCGCCTCGTCGCCGAAGACCGCCTGCGCGGCCGGGGTGAGCAGGTTCCACGCCGTGTCGGTGCCGACGCTGTTGATGTAGCTCTCCACGGGCACCGCCGCCTCCGCGTACCCGATCGAGCCCGCCGCGTTCTGGGTCTGGCCGAGCGCGGCGGACGAAGCCGAGCTGGACGCGCTCGACGGCGGCGCGGACGTCTGCTGGCTGCCTGTCTGCACGCCCTGGGCGGTATTGCCCGTGCCGTCGCCATTGGAGCTGAGGGTGAGAAACAGCACGAGCGCCACGACGACCACCACGGCGGCGGCCGAGCCGATGATGATGCCCTTGCGCTTGTTCACGGCCGTCGCGCCGCCGCTCTGTTGCGGCGCGGCGGGGCGGGAGGGCGGGATGAACGCCGCCGTGGGCTGCCGCGGTGAACGCTGCGGCGGCGGGGCCGCGACGTTGCCGGGGTTGCGCGCCCACGGGGGGCGTTCGGCCGGCGGCTCGGCGGCGACGGCGGCGGGCTGGCGCCCGGCGTTGTACAGCGGCGGCGACACCCTGGTGGCAGCCGAGCTGGAGTCCAGTGGCTCGTCCGCGACCAGCATGGACAGCCTGTCCCGCGCCTCGGCCATGGTCGGGCGCTCGTCGGGCTCCACGCGCAGCAGGTGCATCAGCAGGGCGGTGGCCTTGCCGGACTGCTTGGGCGGGATCACCTGGCCGTTGGCCGCGGTGTAGAGCAGCGCGAGCTGGTTGGTCGAGTTGCCGTACGGCGGCTGGCCTTCGAGCGCGTGGTACAGCGTGGCGCCGAGGGAGAACACGTCCGAGGCCGGTGACGGATCCGAGCCGCGCGCCAGCTCGGGCGCCAGATACGCCGGCGTGCCGCCGATCAGCCCGGTCTGGGTCAGCGTCAGGTCACCGGCGGCGCGGGAGATGCCGAAGTCGGTGATCTTCGCGGTGCCGTGCTCGTCGATCAGGATGTTCGCGGGCTTGATGTCGCGGTGCACGATGCCGGCGCGGTGCGCGGCGACCAGCGCGGCGGCGACCTGCTCGCCGATGCGGGCGACCTGGCCCAGCGGCAGGGTGCCGTGCTCGGCGATCACCGCGGACAGGCTCTGCGACGGCAGGTACTCCATGACCAGGCACGGGTCGCCGTCCTGCTCCGCGATGTCGAACACGACTATCGCGTTCGGATGCTGGAACCGCGCTGCGTTCTTCGCCTCGCGCATCGCCCGTTGCCGCATGCTGCTTCGCTCGGCCTCGGAAAGCCCCGGCTGGGCGAGAATCTGCTTCACCGCCACCGCGCGTTCGAGCCGCTCGTCGACCGCGCGCCAGACGACGCCCATGGCGCCGCTGCCGATGTGCTCAACGAGGCGATAGTGCCCTGCGATCAGTTGACCGGTGTCGATGGCGACTACTCCTCGGAAACTACCTGCATTTCTTGGCCTGACCGAGCGCGCACACCCTCTTCGCGCATCGCGTCGAGTGTAGCGGGCTGCTTCGTGCGCCCGTCGTAAGCTGCCCCCCGAACGACCTTGATCATTCCGAGCGCCCCGACCAGCGCGAATGCGAGGTAACACACAAAAAGCGCGGGCGGGGTGCCGCCGGTGAGCGCGTCGCCGAGCACCACCACCGCGATCGTGCCGGGCAGGCTGCCCAGCACGGTACCGGCGAGGTACGGCCACCAGCGCACGTTGAGAATTCCGCAGCAGTAACCCAGCGGGGCGAACGGAACGACCGGGATCAGCCGCAGCGACGTGACCGCGAGAACACCGCCGCCGGCGAGTCGTTCGTCCACCGCGCGCACGGATTTCCGGTGCATGTGCCGTGCCACGAGATCCCGGCCCAGCAGCCGGGCGAGCGCGAAACCGAGCGCGCCGGAGATCGCGGTGGCCACGATCGCGACGACGATTCCCACGACGTCGCCCAGCAACAGCCCGGCGGCGAGGTTGAACACCGTGCGCGGCAACGGGGCCACCGTGAGTATCGAATATGCGCCCAGCAAAAGGAAAGCCGTCGCCGGGCCAGCACCGGCGGCCCAGTCCCGCAGCTGCGCCGGGCTCGGCACGGGCAGCAGCAGCGCCGCCGCCACGACGGCGGCGAGCAGCACGAGGGCGGCGATGAGTTTGACACGACGGGGCACGTCTCCACGGTATTGCACGCGGGATACCGGCTACGGTGAGGATCGTGCCCAAGAACGGCGAGCCGATCGAATACGAGGTTGGCGGGCGGAGTGTCCGCCTGTCCAGCCCGGACAAGGTGTACTTCCCCGAGCGCGGGATCACCAAGCGGCAGGTGGCCGAGTACTACCTGGCGGTGGCCGAGCCGTTGCTGCGCGCGATCGGCGAGCGCCCGACCACGCTGAAACGCTTTCCCGACGGCGTGGACGGCGAATTCTTCTACGCCAAACGCGTGCCCAAGGGTGCGCCGTCGTGGGTGCAGCCGGTGCGGATCACGTTCCCGTCCGGGCGCACGGCCGAGGAGGTGTGCCCGACCGAGCAGGCGGTGATCCTGTGGGCGGCCAACCTCGGTACGTTCGATTTCCACCCGTGGCCCGTGCGGCGGCCTGACGTGGACCATCCCGACGAGTTGCGTGTCGACGTGGATCCCTCGGACAGCACGGGATTCGGCGACGCGGTACGCGTGGCGCGGACCGTGCGCGAGGTGCTCGCCGAGGCCGGGCTGACCGGATACCCGAAGACCTCCGGCGGCCGCGGGGTGCACGTACTGGCCCGGATCCGGCCCGAATGGGACTTCATCCAGGTGCGGCACGCGGTGATCGCGATCGGCCGCGAGGTCGAGCGGCGGATGCCCGAGCTGGCCACCATCGCGTGGTGGAAGGAAGAACGCGCCGGGCGGGTTTTCCTTGACTACAACCAAGCCGCCCGCGATCGGACGGTCGCGTCGAGTTGGTCGGTGCGCGCCACCGCGCGGGCGACCGTGTCCACGCCGGTGACCTGGGCGCAGCTCGACGAGGTGCATCCGGATGATTTCGACGTGCTCACCGTGCCCGGCTGGCTGGCCGAGCACGGTGATGCGCACGCCGGGATGGATGGCGAGGCGTTCGGCCTGGAGACCGCCCTGGAGTGGTACGAACGGGACGAACGCGACCACGGCCTCGGCGAGATGCCGTATCCGCCCGACTACCCGAAGATGCCGGGGGAGCCGAAGCGGGTACAGCCCAGCCGCGCGGTGGATCCGACCAGCTGAAACGCGGTCCCGAGGGGCGATCCGGTGGTGCGCACGTCGCTCACTCCCCGGACAACTTCGGATTCATGGCCGCACCAAAACGCGTTTGCCCGGCACTTGCGCGCCGAAGGGCGCGCCTACCGCGCCGTCCAGCTCCACACCCAAGCGCCCCGCATTTTCGCGGCATTGCTGGTTGACAACGGCCAGGAGCCCGAAGTCGACCACCTGACCCAGGACAACCTCGTCGGCTGGTTCAACCACCTCCGCGGCCGCAGGCAGGAACCCGGCACCATCCGCATACGTCGCGCGGGGATGCGCCGGTTCATCGGCTGGCTCACCGCCGAGGTGAGCTCGACACCAACCCGATGGCAGAGATCCGCAAGCCTGATCCGCCGGAGAAACCGGTCCCCGTGATGTCCGACGACGAACTCAAGGCGCTGCTGAAAGCCGCCCAGGGACGCGGTTTCCGGGAACGCCGTGACGAGGCCATCATCCGGTTTCTGCTCGACGCCGGCGTGCGAGTGTCCGAGTCGTGCGGTCTCACGATCGACCGCGAGGTTGAGGGCACGACGATTCCCGGCACTCTCGACCTGGACAGCGGCTCCGCCTTGGTGACCGGTAAGCGAGGCAAACAGCGTGTGGTCTACTTCGGTGCCCGCACCGAACGCGCGCTCGACCGGTACCTGCGAGTCCGCCGCTCACCACGCTGGGCGCATCTCGACGCTCTCTTCCTGACCCAGCGAGGAGCCGTCAGCCCCGACGGCGTCCGTGACATGTTGGAATTGCGCGCAGGGCAAGCGGGCCGTCCGATCTTCTGTCCCGGCGCGAGAATGTCCCCCGGGTCGTATCTGCGAAGGGCTCGCCGAACAGCCGGCCAGACTTCGCCGTAATGCGTACTCCAGTCGACATCGGCGCGGTTCGGACTGCCGATCGGATACCGCACGCCACCATGCTCGCGAGCGATCGTCAGTAACTACTGGTTCTGTAGAAAGACGCGCGCGACGTAGTCCGGGGTGGCGACGAGCGGAGGATGTCGAAAAGCCAGACCATGCCCTTCGCGTCGTCGGGCATGCGCAGACGCGAGGGGTAGGCCGCCTGCCCGGGTCGGGATTCACCTGACCTCAAGAGAACTGGGAACAGCAGGACGAAGCCAAGTCGGTACGGCAAGGACCAGTCGTCGTCCGTCATTGCGTCCATGGTGGTTTCGAGGTAGCTGTCGATTTTCGTATCGTCCCAGCCATTGGTTGCGCGCCACTGGTCGATGATGGTGCTGTAAGTAGTCGCGTAGCTGATGTAGGAGTGATGCGACAGACGCTGGCTCCGTATCCGGATCGTGGCCCGCTCGTGTTTGACGCGGTATCCCGGGAAAATGGCTGACGCCAGTATCGCGTGTGGACTTCTCGCCGGTCCGCGTTGAGAAGTAGGCGGCGTGAACCATGAAGGTTGGCGCTGCTTGGGGGCGTTCAGGCGGCAGGATCATGCTGGGGTGCAGTCGGTCACGATCAGCCGAGCCACGCGTGGGGGTGTACGGAGTGGGGGAACGGCCTCTCGATGTCCCCACCTCGGCGGTGAGTTCTCCAGTCAATTCCCAGGCGTCACAATCGTGGCGGCCTTCACGGTAGGCATGACGGCGACGGATGAGACCGAGCTGAACCGCGGCGTCGCGTGCTCGGCGAACACTTTTCGGGGCGAGATGGGCCTGTTCGGCCCAGGTGCGGATGGAGATCGAACCGTCGTGGACCGCGATGGCGTGAGCAAGGGCGTGCATCGCCGCCAGAAGTGTGACAGGGCGGACGTTATCGGGAAGTCGGGAATGTCGGGCAATGCTCCTATACGCACCGGACAGGAGTCGCGTCCGAGATGTTTGGCTTCGGCCACCATCGCCGCCGCGGCGGCCTGCTCCGGCGACATCTCCTGCGCCGGCTTCGACTCAGGCTCGCCTGGCCCCACAAGCTCCGATGTCATCACTCACCGTGCCCATCCCGCCGGACCTCAGCCCAGCGTGTCGGGCCGGAAACACCGATCTTGGCACAGTCCCGATCAAAGCCAGCCGCAGAGCTGAGGTGCCGGAGGGTTCTCGGACAGCGGCCCCGGCCTGGGATTGGGGTCGACTGACGGGAGTCGTTGTGGGACAGAGACGTTCGCGGTATTCGCGGAGTTCCGGGAGGCGGTTGCGAAGGAAGTGGTCGAGCGGTCACGTTCGATCGCTGAGGTGGCCCGCGACTTGGGGGTGCTGGAGCAGACTCTCGGGAAGCGGCCAAGCCGGTGCGGGAGGCCGCACGTGAGCGCGGGATCAGTGAGTCGTGCTTGCACAATCGGGTCGGGCAGAACCGAATTGACCGTGGTGAACCTGCTGGTCTGAGCAGCAGGAGCACGCGGATCTGGTGGCAGCGAAGCGGCGGATCCGTCAGCTGGAGATCCTGCGGAAGCTGCGTGCCGAGCTACGGCTGGGGATGGGTAACTACGCGTGTGATCGGAATAGCCCCCGTCAGGGGCTCTGACACGTTTCCCGCAGATAGGGCAGTCGGTCGAGTTTCAGAATTTGTACGCCGCTCCCAAACCGGTTCTGCGCGCCTGCCGGAGGCTCCCCCTCCCACAGCAGAGCCCCCTCGCTACCGGCGGGTTCTAGCGATCCCCGCAACATCCTGGATTGCAGGGTGTTGCGGGGATCGTGGTGTTACCGGAGTTGCGAGGGAGGTTCTTCGAGGCGCTGGAGCGGGAAGGTGGGAAGGTGGCAACGTCTCGGTGGCGTCGCGAGGCGTCGGGGTGAACCTGAACACGGCCTTCGGGTGGGTGCGGCGGGCTGGCCTTCGAGGGCGTGGGAGTACCGGCCGGGGTGGTCACC